>CAWAQN010000022.1:0-23648 GCA_963784225.1 uncultured Gammaproteobacteria bacterium | reverse complement strand
CCTTTCGCGAGCCACGCTCGACAGGCTAACCTCTGTGTATACTGAGTTGCGCTCGCGTTTTCGCCGGAGGTTATCTCGATGACACCGTCAGGATTGATCTGCGTGTGATCAGCGCCGTGGCGTTGCTGGCTGCCGGCGCCACGAGCGCACAGGTCACCGAAACGGCCGCGCTTGGGCAGGATATGCGGGCGGGGCAGTGCCCGAATCTCGTCAACCAATAGGCCCTCGGATGACGTCTCAGCGCTTGACGAGCGTTCTCGGCACATTACTTTGCGCGTTTCTGGGGCTGTGGCTCGAGGAAGCCTCCGCGCAGGACGCGTCCGTCGTCACCGGGAGCGGGACGAACCCGCGACCGAGGATCGGTCTCGTGCTGGCCGGCGGCGGTGCGAAGGGCGGCGCCCACGTCGGTGTGATCAAGGTTCTCGAGCGGGAACATATCCCGATCGACTGCATCGCCGGTACGAGCATGGGCGCGCTCGTCGGGGCCGGCTATGCCTCCGGTCTGCCGGCCGGCGAGCTCGAGACCTTTATTGTAGGTATCGACTGGCGGGCCATCGTCGGCGGTGCCGGTCGCCGGTCGCTCGAGCCGATCGAGCAGAAGCGTCTATTGAATGCCTCCAATTCAGCCATCGGACTCGGAGTGATTGAAGGGAGGGTCGTCACCCCCAGCGGGCTTTCCGACACAAGCGCCATCGACGACCTGTTGCGCACGTACGTTGCGCGCGCGCGCGCGGTGTCGGATTTCAACAAACTGCCGATCCCGTTCCGCGCCGTTTCCACCGACATGGTCAGCGGCAAGATGGTCGTGCTCGATCATGGCGACCTTGCGATGGCCATGCGTGCGAGCATGGCCATTCCCGGCGCATTCGCACCCGTGGTCAGCGAGGGCAGGATCCTCGCGGACGGCGGCATGGTCCGCAACATTCCCGTGGACGTCGCCCGGGAGATGTGTGCGGACATCGTGATCGTCGTCAATCTCGTTGAGCCCGAGACACCGCCCGAGAAACTGGTCGAGTCGACCCAGCTGCTCGTGCGCTCGATGGACGTCATGCTCGCCTCCAACGAAATCATCCAGCTTGAAACGCTCACCGACCGCGATATCCGCATTGACGTGCCCATGGGGGACATCGGCACGGCGGACTTCCTGCGCGTGCCCGAGACAATCCCGCTCGGTGAGGCCGCCGCACAGTCGATGGTCGAACGACTCCGGGCCTATGCTGTTCCGGAACCGGAATACATGGCTTGGCGCCAGCGGGCAACGCAGCGGCAGCACGTCGAAGCGAAGGTCGTGGATGTCCGGTTCGACGGACTGAAGTGGGTCAATGAAAATTATCTGCGTACGCTGACGAAGGTCGACCCCGGCCAGACCGTCACCCTGGACATGATCAGTAATGATGCATTGCAAATGGCAGCCCTTACGGAGCTCGATTCGGTCGCCTATCGATTGGAGGGCGACCCGAGCAACCTCACGCTGGTCTGGTTACCTGAGGAAGCGTCAATCGGTCGCAACGTCCTGCGCCCAAGCCTCGGAATTTACACGCCTGGCACTGGTGAGCCGAAGTTCCAGGTCGGAATGCAGTTCGTGCGGTCGTGGGTGAACGACCGCGGTGCGCAGTGGCGCAACAATCTGCAGGCTGGTTATGAGACGTCTATCGAAACAAGCTTCTATCAGCCTTTCGACGTGGCGCAACGGTACTTCGTGGAACCCGGCATCGCTGCCACCCGCTCCCTCGAGGATGTGTTCAACGACGGCGAACGCGTGGCGACATATAAATTTGTGGATGTCACGGGTAACGTTGATTTCGGCATGAACGTGACTCGCAACTTCCAGATGCGGGCCGGCTACCTCTTTACCGATCGTTCGGCCGAAGCAAGCACCGGGCCCGTGCTCCTGCCCGAGATCGACGCGATCGATGCAGGAATCACGGCGTCGATAATGTTCGACTCGCGCGAGGTGTCGAGGTTTGCGACGGACGGAATCGGGGCTGCGATACAGTACGCAAAGTCTGACGAGTCGCTCGGAGCCGACCGTGACTGGGAAAGGATCGAAGCCGGCCTGCGTGGGTCCGTCCCGTTTGGCAAGCAGGTCTTCTGGGTCGGCGTCGCCGCCGGCTCGGAGCTGGGTCACAACGATCTGCCTGCAGACCGGGCTTTTTCGCTCGGCGGCCCCGCTACTTTGCCGGCATACCAGCTCGACGAGTTTCGCGCGCGTGAGTACTGGCTCGCAACCGCGATTCTGCTTCGGCGTCTCAAGGACCTCTCGGTGAGGAACACCGCCCTCTATGGCGGCTTCGGCCTGCAGGCCGCAGGGATCTACGACCGCGTAGATCCAGTGGAGGACGGCGAGGTCTACGGTGCAAGTCTGTTCCTGGCGGGCCAGACAACTCTTGGGGCGTGGGTGATCGGCGTCGGCGGCGCAAGCGATTCATGGGGCGCCTGGCTATCGTTCGGACGGCCGCTTGGCAGCGGAGCGATCTTCAATGAAGGTTTGTTCCGCTGACGGGGCCGTCGCGCCGACCTTGCTGTTGTTCTGTTCAAAGAGAAAGATGTGACAAAGTTCAACGTGATTTCGACGATTGTCCGTGCTGCCCTCGGCATGCTGGCAGCGATCCCTGTGACATCGCAGGAATTGCTGGCGGAGGGTACGCCGCCGGACGACTGGCAATGGGGCGTGACCATCTACGCCTGGTTGCCGGGGCTGACTGGCGACACTTCGTTTCCAGCTGGCGGCGGGCCGTCCATCGATGTGGACGCCAGCAAGCTCCTCGATGACCTCAATTTTGCATTCATGGGCATGGCGGAAGTCCACAAGGGTCGCTGGGGGCTGGCGACGGACGTCAATTACCTGGACCTGGGTGGTGCGGAATCCAGCACTCGTGACTTCACCGTTGGTCGCAACGACGTTCCGGCGAGCGTCACCGCCAAACTCGACTATAGAATCAACGGCTGGGTCTGGACCACGGTGGGCACGTACCGAGTAGTTGACGAGCCGGGCGCCAAACTGATTGTCGTCGCAGGGGCGCGCATGTTTGATCTCAGCCAGGACTTGACGTGGCATCTCGATGGCGACATTGGCTCGCTGCCGCTGACCGATCGTGATGGAAAAAGCGAAGTCGGCGATACCCTTTGGGATGGCATCGTCGGGATCAGAGGTCGCGTCAACTTCGGTGCGGACCGCAAATGGTTCGTGCCGTACTATCTGGACGTCGGTGCCGGCGACTCGGACTTCACCCTCTTGGCGGAGGCGGGCGCCGGGTACGCTTTCGGCTGGGGCGATCTCCTCGTCGCGTGGCGCTACCTGGACTACGAATTCGAGTCCGGTTCACCAATCGAGTCGATGACATTCAGCGGACCCGCGATCGGCGCCACTTTTCGTTTCTGATTTGCGTCGGCAGCGTCGGTCTCGACACGAACATCGTAGCAAGGGAGAGAGCTTATGTTCGCTGTATTTCGGACTCGTGCCGGAATCATACTTGCCGGTTGCGCGGTCTCTTCTTCGCGTCTCCCTGGGTAGCGGGGTGCTCAGGCAAGCAGGACGGGCCGAAGTCCGCCGCCACGCCGTCAGCGGCTGGACCGGCTGCAGATGACGAACCGCTGCCGCCGCTGGCGCACGAGTCGGCGCTGCCCGAAGCCGTACGTGCCCAGCTCAACGAGCCCTTCACGGGCGACCTCGACGAGATGGTAAAGCGTCGGCTCGTCCGCATCGGCGTCACGTCCAACCGTACGCTCTACTTCGTCGACAAGGGGGTGCAACGTGGCGTGGCTTACGAGTACGGCAAGCTCATGGAGGACGAGCTGAACAAGCGACAAAAAACCGGCAACCTGAAGGTCGCCTTCTGGTTCGTACCTTTGCCGCGAGATCAGTTGCTGCCGGCACTCGTGGACGGCAAGGTGGACATGGTGCTGGCGGGGCTCACCGAGACTCCCGAACGCCGGAAGCTCGTGGACTTCACGAACCCTACCCGCAAGGGCGTGGACCAGATCGTGGTGACCGGCCCCGGCGCACCAGCGATTGCGGCGGTTGACGACCTGTCCGGTAAAGAGGTGTTTGTCCGCAAGAGCAGCGCGTACTACGAGAGCTTGCTGGCGCTGAACGAGCGTCTGAAGCATCGGGCAAAAAGCCGGTGGCCATTGAGGAAGTACCGGAGAGCCTCGAGGATGACGACGTGCTCGAGATGGTCAACGTCGGCCTGATCAAGATCACCGTGGTCGACGATTTCATCGCGGACTTCTGGAAAAAAGTATTCACGGACCTGACCGTGCATGACCAGGTGGCTGTGCGCACCGGGGGCAACCTGGCGGTCGCGATCCGCAAGAACAGCCCGAAGCTCGCCGCAGGGCTCAACGCCATCATTGACGAATACGGCCTGGGCACGACGTTCGGCAACATCATGGAGAAGCGCTACCTGCAGAACACGAAATACGTGAAGAACGCGACCTCCGAGGCAGATATCAAGAAATTCGAGCAGATCGCGGAGCTATTTCAAGAAGTACAGCGATCAGTACGACGTGGACTACCTGCTGATGGCCGCGCAGGGATTCCAGGAGTCCGGGCTCGACCAGTCAGTCAAGAGCCGGGTCGGCGCGATCGGAGTGATGCAGGTGATGCCGGCCACTGCAAAGGAGCTGAACGTGGGCGACGTCCGCCAGATCGAGCCCAACATCCACGCGGGCGTGAAATACATGCGCTGGATCGTCGACCATTATTACAAAGACGAGCCGATGGACAACCTCAACAAGGGGCTGTTCGCCTTCGCCTCCTATAACGCCGGGCCCGGCCGCATCCGTCAGCTCCGCAAAGAAGCGGAGAAGCGCGGCCTCGATCCCAACGTGTGGTTCGGCAATGTGGAGCAGATCGCGTCAGAACGCATCGGCCGCGAGACGGTGACCTACGTGAGCAACATCTACAAGTACTACGTGGCGTATCGCCTGGTCGTCGAGGAGAAGGAGCGGCGTGCCGCCGCGAAGGAGTCGTTCAAGGCCGAAAGCAGCAAATGATGTCGCAGTGTCAGGACCGCGTGTTCAGTCCATGCTCTGCCGTAGTTCGACCAGCGCCTGATCGAACGCATCGACTTTGATCAGGCCAAACCGTGGGAACTCGAAGTCCACAATCACATAGGCCGCGCCCGCCAGCGTGAACGCAAATGTCATTCTATACAGCCATTTGCGTGTTTTGCCTCCGGCCATCGCGTAACCGGCGAGCAGTGCGCCCAACAGCATCAGACCGAACAAAAGTCCAAACACAACGGGCGGTGGATGCATCTTCGCTGCCATCGCGCGGGTAGTCGTGATGTCGATCATTTCGTTTAAAGCAGGCAGCACGGTTTGTACGGAACCGGGGGCGCTGCCGGGGGCCGTTGCTGCTGCGACGGACATGTCCCAGATTTGTTGTTGCAATTCGTTTGCGCGCGCAAACGCGATGTTGGAAGCTGCCATGTCGGGCAACGCGCTATAGACCGCGATGCGCTGATCCAAATATCGGCGGAACGCGTCGCGCAGCTCCGGTTGTGCGGATGACTGCAGCAGATCGATCCGCAGATACGCAGTGCCGATCGCATTCGTCTCATCGATGATCAACTGGCGGCGGTCGTCGAAGCGCGACGCGGCGCCGGAGAACGTGAATGCGAGCAGCAGCCCAAGCAACGCAAATACCGCCCCCTCCATGGCTCCGGCGCCGGTCGTGGCGTCTGGATTGCGAGCCAGTGCGCGCGCACCCAGGCGACTGCCGATTTCGAGCAGCGCCAACAATATTGCAAACAGGACGAGCACGCTCAGCGCTACGATCAACAAGAATTCCACGTTATTCCTTGTTCTCCGCCGACGATGTAGCCGGAGCTACGTTGGAAGTGTATCGAGTCGAGCCGCAGTTCGTCCAAGCTTTGCAAGCTCAGCCGCGTCATCCGCACGCGGCGCGGGTGCCAATGACGCGAAGCGACGTGAGTTGGCAGTTGCTTGCGATGCCGCGCTAATATGGGCGGGATGCCCAACGGGGCGTTTTTCACCATCAAGAAGGCCACCTCATGGCGACAACAAGCGACGATTTGATGCCCCAATCGGCCGACGTGCCTTCGGATAGTCAACGTGTATTCCTTCGATATTTCACTGCGATCCTGGTCGACCTGGTGATGCTGAACCTGTTCGCTGAGTACTGGGATAGGGTTTACGTCAGTTCGTTCACCATCTCATTACTCGCAGCTGTCGTGTTTGCGGCCCTTCTTAAGCTGACGCTGGCCGTCGAGCATTGGGTCGCCGCGTACTTCAAGGGAAAGCCCGGCGCCTTTATGACGTTTATGCGCTTTTTTTGCGCCTGGCTTGTGCTGTTTGGGTCCAAGTTTGTGATACTGGAAGCGCTTGACGTGGCGTTCGGGGACAACGTCAGATTCGAAGGGCGCTGCCACGGGATTGTGCCGCTGATTATTGTAGCTATCGTGATGCTCCTCGCAGAAGAGCTAGTCGTCCGAATCTACCGAAGGCTCGACTGAAACGAACGCTCGAAACACCTCGCGGCAGCGACGCACGCTCGACATCACGTGTCTTTCGATGTCCGCTTCTACTCGCGCGACAGACGGTCTATTTCGGCGAAGAAGCTGCGGCGCCCGCTGGTCAATCCCAGCGCTCGCCAGGTGGGCGCGAGGCGCACGACGCGATCCTTGAAGGCATCGTTGTAGTATTCCTGGTCGAGATAGCCCTGCTGGAACTGGTAATGCATGTTGTCCCAGTGTGTCTGCTGGGCGATCTGCCACATCCGGAATCGCCGCAGCTCCGCGTCATCCAACCCGTCCAGTGCCTTGACGTCCTCCGGATAGCCGAGTCCGGTGAGCTTGATGATGATCGGCCCGATATATTCCGAATCGGCCGCGTGCACCAGCATGGCCTGCAATGCATCGGAACGAACCTGGTAGGTTTGCGCAAGCGCGAGTTTGCGGCCCTCATCCATCGCGTGAGTGTTCTGCCGGATCTGCTTGGCGAGATAAATCAACGTAATGACCACCGCCAGCGCCCCGACGACATTACCGATCGCTCCCCAGTCTTGCAAAGTCATAAATACCTCCGCAGCAGCAGGCAGCGTTTCAAGTTTTCGCGATGCCGTTGGCGTGCTCACTGCGGTTGCCGCAGCGCTCGCGTTCGCCAGCACCGATCAGCATAGCGGAGCCAAGTGAAATGAAAAGGTCTCACCCGCCGGCGGGTGTTTGTCATTGCACCCTATACGTTCATTCGACTATTTTGAGGAACACTGCGGCTTCGGCGCGCAACCGGCGGCCCTGCACATGCAAGTGAAGATGGCGGTCTAGTGTCCACGGAGACTGAGAAAACCCCTTCCTATTTCGAACGCTGGCGTAGCGCCACGCTCGCACCGTTCGCGCATCGCACGTTCGCGCTGTTCTGGTACGCGTCCCTGGTTTCCTCGTTCGGCAGCATGATCCAGACGGTCGGCGCATCGTGGCTGATGACAACGATCGCGCCGTCGGCCGACCAGGTTGCCCTTGTACAGACAGCGGCTGCGCTCCCTTTTTTCATCCTGTCGCTGATTGCAGGCGCCCTCGCAGACACGCGCGACCGCCGCATGATCATGCTGGTCTCGCAGTCCTTCACGCTTCTGGCTTCGATCGTGCTCGCAGGCATAACGATGGCGGAAGCCATTACGCCTTCATTGCTGCTCTGGCTCACGTTCCTGATCGGCTGCGGCACCGCCGTCCTGGCCCCCGCCTGGCAGGCATCGATCAGCGATCTCGTGCCGAGCAGACAGATTGCACCGGCCATCATGGCCAATGCCGTTGGCCTGAACCTTGCCCGCAGCCTGGGCCCGGCGATCGGCGGCGTGATCGTGGCCGCGGCCGGTGCCGCCGCCTCGTTCATCATCAACGCGGTCTCGTATCTCGGCATGATCGCGACGCTGCTGTGGTGGCGGCCGCAACGCACGCGAAGTGAACTCCCGCCCGAGCCGCTGGGCTCCGCCATCGCCGGCGGCCTGCGCTACGTCAGCCTCTCGCCCCATCTGCTTGCGATCCTGTTGCGTTGCGCCCTGCAGTCGATTCCGATCGCTGCGGTCATGGCGCTGATGCCGATCGTCGCGCGCGATCTGCTCCATGGCGGTGCGCTCACTTATGGAGTCCTGCTGGGCGGCTTCGGCCTCGGTGCCATGCTCGGTGCGCTGGCGAGTGCGGGATTGCGCAGCCGCTTCACGAGCGACGCGCAACTCAAGGCCCTGTCTGCGCTGGCCTTCGTTGCAATGGTCGCGATCGGTCAAAGTCGCTGGACGAGCCTCACGCTGGTCGCTCACGTTCTCGCCGGGTCCGTGTGGACGCTGGGTTTTGCCAACTTCAACATCGCCGTGCAGCTTTCCTCGCCGCGCTGGGTGACCGGGCGCATGCTGGCGACCTACCAGACCGTCGCGTTTGCGGGGATCGCATTTGGTAGCTGGGGTTGGGGCCTGCTTGCGCATGTCCTGGGCTTGCGTGAATCACTCACGCTGGCCGCAGTGGCCGCGCTGATCTCACTTGCGGCGGCGCGGCGGCTGCCTGTTTCGGTGGCACCCCTCGGCTCGCTGGATCCACGGACGAGGTTGGAACTGAACCCGCCCAGGGTACCGATTCACCCCGCGTCGGGTCCGATCGTAGTCGCGATCGAATACCGTGTTTTACCGGAACACGCGGCGGAATTTGTTTCGGTCGTCAACGAACTGGGTCGATTGCGGCGTCGCGATGGTGCGCGCGCCTGGTCGGTGTGCCAGGACATCGACGCAACCGACGTCTGGATCGAACGCTTCGAGAACCCGACGTGGACCGACCATCAGCGTTGGCGCACTCGCCCTACACAATCCGACCAGGCGATACGCCAACGCATCGGCCGGCTGGTCGTCGGCGAGCACGGCCGCGTGCGCCGGTTCGTCGTAAGACCGCCGGGCTCGGAGCCGATGGGCACGGCGCCTGGGGAGGATCGGGATGTAGCGGATGTCGGCGGCAGGAGTGTCGATCCCGGCCCGCACAGCGGACTTCCTTGACCGCAACGCCCGCGGGGCTATTGGCCGGCGGTGACCTTCTCGAAGTCGGCCGGTACTTCGAACATCTGCGGGCTGACGCTTGCACGCGAGACCGAAACCAGTTCGCTCGTCAACGTCATCATTGGGGTGAGACCGTTGGGTAACGTGCTGGCTTGCGTGGCAGGCGCGGACTCTTCTGCCGCCTTGTCCTTCTTTTTCTTGTTGAACAACCCGCCGAGCGCGCCGCCGATCTGGCCGGCTATGTCTGTGGGGCTGGCGGCAGGTTGATCCGCCTGTGCCTGCTGGGCATCCTGGCATTGCGGGCCGCCCATGCCGAAGCCGAACGAAGACTTCACGGGATAGCCCTTGATGTCGCGCATTTTCGTGCCCAGTTCGGTCCACAAATCCTTGTAACGCCCGAACATGGCTTCGGCACGTTCGGACAAGTCGCGCGACGTAGCGGCGGTGAAGCCCATCTTTTCGGCGAACGCGCGTTGATATTCCAGCGCCTCGCTGTCGCCTTCGAACTCGGGCGCGACCCACTGGTCCAGCGACAAGCCAAAGTCACATACCTGATCGCTGTTCTTCACTTTGCAGGACTGCACCGCGCTCACGGTGACGCGTTCCGCCTCGAAACCGGCAATCGTGCTTTTCTCACCAGTTCGTTGCACGTCGACTTTTGGCGGCAGCCATTCACATTCCGATTCGTCCACGCCGGTGCCCGCTTGCTGCTGCTGCTGTTCTTGGGCTTGCCGCTGTTGCTCCAGCACCTTTTCCATCTGGGCGCGGCTTTCGGCGAGGCTTGTCTCGGTGTAGCGCTTCTTTTTCAACTGCAGGTCGTACACCTTGTCCTCTTCCAGCCGAACGATCTGCGCGGTCGGGCCGTCGTTAGCGAACATGCGCACCAGACGCGACTGCATCTGGAGGTCGCTATCGGTGCGGGCCCGCTTGCCGGAAATCGTCGTCACGGTTTTGCCACTCATGTTGGCCATGGCCATGAAACCGGAACCTTGCAAACCGATTTGCTCTTCGATGGTGATGTCGGCGTGCGCACTCGCGCTGACGACGAGCGTCAAGGAAAGAATGGACAGCACAGCGGGAGTAGCGAGGCGACTCATGGGTGATTCCCTTCTCATGGAGTGACCATGCCAGCGATCATAATGCGGGCTCGCAGCGATGAGAATGGCCGGATGGACGCGTCACGCTGTAAGGGGCGCGCCTGCGACGACGATCAGCGCCCCTAGGCCTGTTCAACCTCGAGGCGCCTGGCGCCGCGCGACATCAACGCGACGAAACCGGGGTGTTCCCGGATCGGATCGAGGCTGTTGTCACTCCGCATCCATAACAGCCACCCATGACTGACCGTGTCGATCCAGGGCTCGATCAGGTCGACGGCCGTGTCGGCGTCGCCGAGGCTCGCCATGGCGCAGGCGAGGTTATAGTGCAACCGGGCGTTGTCGGGATCGAACAGAAGCGCCCGCTTGGTCCATTCGCGCGCGCGCTCGGCGTGACCCAGCCCGGCCAGGGCTGTCACGAGGAAGCCGAGTGCCCCGCTGTGGTCCGGCTCGTCCGCCAGGATCTTCTCGCAACGAGCCAGCGCGCGCCGATTGGCCGCCTCTGTTGCCTTGCTCTCACCGAGCGCTTCATACCCCTGCACCACCATTCCAGCCGGCCAGTAAGCATCCGGATCGAGTTCGATCGCGCGCTCCAGGTGCACGATCGCCTTCTCGTAATCGCGGCGTCCGATCGCGGCCGCCCCGGCCACGACGTGGGCCTCGTAGCAATCGGGATCGAGCCTGAGCGCGGTCTGGAGTACATCATCGACCGGCGCCGTCTCCATCAGGCCGCGCACCATGGCTTCTGCGAGCGCGGCGTGTCCCTCTGCCACAGTGGCATCCGCCGCAATGGCTCGCTCAGCAGACGCGCGGGCGCTTGCGATGGAGTATCCCTGCACGCCGCGCTGACTCAGTTCTGCCTCCGCGAGAGACATCAGCGCCCAGCCCCTTGCAAAGCCGGGGTCCAGTTCGACGACGCGCCTGCAGATTCGCAGGATGACCGGCTTGAGCCGTTCGCTGCCCTTGCGCTGGAACCCGCGCGCCATCAGGAACAGTTCGTATGCTTCCGAGTTCGTCGTCGAGCGCTGCTCGATCGCCGCCTTTTCCGCAGGCAAAAGCTTGACCTTCAGCGCGGTGACGATGGACTTCGAGATTTCGTCCTGGATCGCAAAGATATCGTCGAGCGTACGGTCATAGCGCTCTGCCCAGACCTGGGTGTCCGTCGCTGCTTCCAGCAGCTGAGCGGTGATCCTGACTCGATTGCCCGACTTGCGGACGCTGCCTTCCATGACATGCGTAACTTTCAGCGCCTGCGCGAGCTGCGCCGGCACGACGGTCTTGCCTTTGTACGAGAACGCGGAATTGCGTGAGGCAACCGAAAGTGCGGAGACTCGCGCCAGATCCGTAATGATGTCCTCCGTCACGCCGTCGCTGAAGTATTCCTGTTCCGGATCGCCGCTCATGTTCACGAACGGCAGGATCACGACGCCGGGCCTGGATGGCTGGGTCGGAGGGGCCGGGTTTGTCATCGTCGTCGACGCGGTTGCCGCAACTGATGGCGTCACGCGTGGCGCTGCCTGGGCTTCGACCAGGCGCCGCACGTCGGCAATGAGGCTGCGCCAGGCCTTGTCCTCGGTGTTGTCCCGCCAGTGCGACAGATCGGTCGTGTGGGTCAGTTCGAAGATGATCGGCCGTTGACAAGGTTCGATCGTCACCGGCACGAGCGTGCGATTGCGGTCCGCCTGCGTGGCCTCGGCCCGTACCCAACGGGAGGTCACGGAGCTGCGCGACCAGAGCACGACCACGGCCTTGGCATCACGGAGGGCGCGCTCGATGATTTCGTCGAACGCTTCGCCCGACCGCAGTGCGTCGTCCCACCAGACGGAGAACCCGGCTGATTGAAACACTTCGGCAAAGTGACGAGCAGTCTCCGCGTCCTCGCGTGCGTACGAGATGAAGACGTCAGCCATTCGAAGCCATGGGCAAGTCCCAAGACATCCGGGGAGCCGGAATCCAGCTTTAGTATAGGTAAATATGGAGCGCGTGCCCGGACCTCCACACCGACAGCAGCAACAGGTAACTCAACATCCAACAGGCATTTCGTTGTCGGTGTAGCAGGCGCCGTCACTCCACGGTCCGGGCCCAGTCCCGGAGCGAGTCCGGAAGGTACGAGTCGGCATCTGGATCGGAAGCGCGAAACGCCCGCAGCGCATGCTCCGCTGCGGCGAAGTCGCCGGATTCGTGCAACGCCACGACCCTTGCCGCCCACGCCGCCGCGTCGAGCGGCGCCGCGTTGCCGAGGCTTCTCTCGCGAGCCGGAAACGATGGCGCTGCTGTGGCGGTAGTCGCGGCTCGGCCGGTCATCTCCGACCCGGCTGCTTTCCGTCGCTCGGTGCTGAGTTCGCCGAGGGCCGCCCCGGTGTCGGCCGTCGACGACGTATCGCGCTCGGTCGCCTCGGCTCTCGGCGCGGTGTCGCTGACGGCTGTTTCGCTTGTTGGGGCGGAATCGCTGGCGGTTGCCTTGGCTTTTGGGGCGGGCGCGCTGGCGGCTGCTTCGGCGTTTATCGCCGGTGGAGGAGCGCTGGTGAGTGGCGCGGGCACTGCCCTTTGCACCGGTGCACGGTCGGGAACGGCGATGCGATCACGCCGATCGACAGGCACCATCCGCACGGGGCGCCTGCCCGACGCCGGTCGCTTCGCGCACCGACGAACTGCGCGGCTGAGACTGCGGTTGCGACTCGGTTGGCGCCGGAACCGGAGCCGACTCCTTCCGCTGCAACGACGGCGCCAGAGTGGGTTCGCGCGGCAACATCTGGACCAGAACGAACGCCAGCCCCGTGACCGCAGCCGCGGCGGCCAGTGGCTGCCACTGCGTCAGCCAGTTCCGCGACGGGGTGCGAACAGGGACCGGAGTGTTCGGTTGTTCGCCGCGATCCGGGACGGACTTGCGTGCTGCAGCGATGAGCGCCGCGTCGAGGTGTGAGGGCGGCTGTTCGGCCGAGGCCTCGCGCCACGCACGTTCCAACGCGGCGTCGCGGTTCGACGGGCGCGAACCATCGCGGTCGTGGTTACTCATTGCAGGTCCTCCAGCGTCTCGCGCAACCGGCGGTACGCATAGCGCAACCGGCTCTTCACGGTTTCACCCGACGTGGCCGTGAGGCTCGCAATTTCGTCGAGCGAGAGTCCGCCCTCGATGTGCAGCAGAAAGGCGTCCCGTTGCAGCGCCGGTACGTCGGCAAGCGCGGCGACGAGCCGGCAGCGAGTCTCTGCGTCGATCGACGCGTGCAGCGGACCGTCGTCGACGTCGCGCGATGCAGCGACGCTTTCTTCTACCTGCGCATCTATTCCGTCGTCCTCGAGGGACGCCAGCGAGACGCCGTGGCTCGAACGCCAGTGATCGACCATGCGATGCCGCGCCAGCGTATACAGCCACGTCGAGAACTTAGCCTGCGCCTCATAGCGCTCGCGCGCACCGATCACCCGCAACCAGAGGTCCTGGTGCAGTTCGTCCGCCGTGGCAACGTTACTGCCCGCGTGGCGCAGGAAATAACGGTATGTGGCGCCTTTATGCCGCGCATATAGCGTCTCGAACGCCTGTATATCTCCCTGACCGTAGGCACGCATCAGCGCCTCGTCAGTCAATGCCTCCATCTCGACGTTACTGGTGTGCATCCGTCGCGCAGTATCGAGCGGCGCGGCGCATGCAGCAATCGCGCGGCTCATGGATCCGGAACGAAACTCAGCGCGCCCGGGAACGGATCGGGGTCATGTCGCCATCCATGGCGCTTCTCGGGCAGAACACCCATCGCGACCAGGGTCTCGCGACGCTCGTAACGGATGGCGACCAGTTCGTCCGGCCGCGCGCTGGCGCGCTCGAATTCGACCTGCCGCACCGGCGAGTACTCGCCGCGCCCGTGCCCGGTACCCAGCGATGGTTGCTGCATGACCGGCGCCGCCGCGGTGGCGCGCTCGGTTCGGCTCTCTGCCGCATTCCCGGCAGCGTCGGCGGCGGCCACCTTTTCCTGCGCCTTCGCCGATGGGTAGTCGGATCGACGATCCCGGCTCAACCAGCCCTGGCGTTCGATCGGCCGCTCCCGGAACAGCGCTACGCCGATGACGCCGAGGTCATCCGGTCGTCCGGTGCGGGCGGCGTACGAGTCTGCCGGGTCGGAGAAGTAGAAGGCCGCGGTCCGGTCGAGGCCTTTGCGCCAGCCTTGCACGGTCACGTAGCCCCACGGCTCGATGACGTACCCCGATTGATCTGGCGACGCGGTGTCGCCGGTCACCACATTGACGCCGTCGACGCTCAGCACGGCCAGCAGTCGCTGGTCTGTGCAATTGCGGATACGCACGGCGTACTCGTTACCCGGTTGGCCTTCGATATAGCGGCCCCCGTGATGGCGGTACACGGGCAAGGCGCCACCCGCGCTGCGGTCATAGACATCGACATTCGCGATCGAGTCGGCTCGCGAAACGAGTGGGATGACGGCAGCAGCCAGAATTGCCGCCGCCGCGGCGGCCAGCAACGTACGGCGGTGGATCGGGATGCTCATGACTCGGGCTCCGTTTGCAGGGTGTGCATCCCTGTAAACGGCGGACCGGGCATTGCGGGGTTAAGTCGACCCGCGCACCCAACTCGCGGCGAAAACAGCGCCGGCGGTTTCCCGTATCCAGCGTGCCGGCTGCGTGACGCAGCGGCCCGCAAAGCGGCGGTTGCGGGAATAGACAGGTCGGACCACCCGCATGAGGCCCGACGGTGAGCGGATTCCGCGCAGGCTGTCGAAATTCGACCACGCAAGTTCGAGTGCGTCGTGCAACAGTTCGCCATAGATCTCGACGAGCTGCTCAAGCCCGTGCCGAAGCGCGTGAACTGGTTGCGATGACCGATCGGCATCGTCGGCCCCGTCGATTTCGCGAACCGGTCGCGCCAGGCTCGCGGCGAGCAGCGGGTATTCGGCCGCAAGCCGCCTGAGGTCGGTCATCGGGTCGCTCATCGACTCGCCTGTTGCCAGCGCCTGCCAGTCGGCGTCTTTGAGCACGCGCTCCGAGCGAGCGTAGAACAAGGCTTCCTCGCGACGCATGTGGTTGCGCGTATGGCGTACGTAATCCTGCAGATCCTGTGCCAGTTTCGCGCCCTGTCGCCCCGACAACTGACCCATCGTCGCGTAACCGAGGCCCGCAGCCAGTTGCTCTGCGCGCCGGTGCGCGATGCGGTGCTGGCGGCCCAGGCGCTGAATCTCGCGAGTCAGGCGAGGCGTGCGTTTCTGGATACGGGCGAACAACAGGTCCTCGCGTGGATGGTGAAACGCGTGTTGGTACTGCAGCAGGTATCGCAACGCTTCGACGAGAAGGGGCCGGACTGCTTTCGGATCGGCGCGCAGCAGCGATTGCTGCGTGTCGATTTCGCGCAGCAACCGCGACAGGCCCGCATGATCCGTGCGCAGTCGCTGCATGTACGCCTCGCCGTCGGCCTGGATGCGACGAGGGACCGCCTTCCTGCGGCTCATGGGCAACGTTCCCGCACGAAGTCGGCAATGTGCCCGATCGCGCGCCCGGATTCAGGGACAAACGGCAGGCCGTGCCAGCCGTGTGGCATTCGCTTCCACACCTCGACCTCGGCGCTGACACCGGCAGCAATTGCCTTTTCCACGCAGCGCCGGCTGTCGTCGAGCAGGATTTCGGTACTGCCTGCCTGGAAAAAAAGCGGGGGGAGCCCGGTAAAGTCGCCATACAGCGGCGACACGTACGGATGCGTCATGAGGTTCAGCGCACCGCCGACGTACAATTCGCGCATCTTGAGGCCACGCCTGTGGCTCAGAATTGGATCGTGTCGCGCGTTTATCAACCGCGAGCCCTCGTGCGGATCGGTAAGGTCCGTAAGCGGCGACATGAGCACAGCCCCTGCCGGCAGCGGCAATCCACGATCACGCAGCGCGAACAACACGGCGAGCGCCATGCCACCGCCTGCGGAAATGCCGCTCAGCACGATGCGTTGGTGATCCACGCCCAGATCGAGCAACTGGCGATAGGCTTCGACGCAGTCTTCATGCCCCGCAGGAAACGGATATTCCGGCGCGACGCGGTAAAAGACGAGCCGCGCGCGCGCGTTGGCCGCCGCACACAGTCGCGCCAGTATCGAGCGCTCCATGTTTGGCATGCGGGCAACATAGGCGCCACCTGGAAAGTGCAAAATGACGCGATCGGTGCGTGCGCCCTTCGCGCGCACCCATTCCGCGTCGCAGTGCGCGAGCGGGTGCTTGCAGGTGTACTCGAAACCCGCCGGATGCTGGGCGAGGCCGCACTCGATGACACCGATTTGCGCACGCAGCGTCTCAACCGAAACGTCCCGCTGCACCAACTGTTTGACCGTCAGCCGTCCGAGCAGGTTCGCCGTCGTCGTTTGCCAACTGACCATCGAGCGCTACGACACTTTCAGTTCGGCGAGCGCGCGCGCGGCCTTGTAGTCCGCCTTGCCGTTTGGCAGGCGCGGAATCACGTCGACCTCGAGGAACACTCGTGGGCGTTTGTAGCCCGCCATTTTTCCTTTCACGAATTCGGTCAACTCGGCACCAAGTCCCGCCGCGTGGGTGCGTGGCACGACGAGTGCGACCACTTTCTGTCCGAAACGCTCGTCGGGAAGGCCGATCACGAGGCAGTCGGCAATGCCGGGATGGGCGACAATGATGTGCTCGACTTCCTCCGGATAGACTTTCTCGCCGCCCGTGTTGATGCACGCCGACCCGCGCCCCAGCAGCTGCAGCGTACCGTCCGGGTTCCACCGGCCCCAATCGCCGATGAACGCGTAACGCTTGCCGTCGACGACGCGAAAGGTTTTTGCGGTCTTCTCCGGATCCTTGTAATAACCGGCCGGAAGCAAGCCGCCGCCGGCAGCAATCAGTCCTTGCTCGTCCGATCCCTGCGGGATTTCGCGGCCGTCTTCGGCGAAGAGTCGCGTATCGGCCAGCGGCACGAATTTCGCGGCGGCGCCGGTCGCACCCCGTCGGCTCAACTGCAATGCCATTGCACCCTCGGTGGCACCGACGCCGTCGATCAGTGTCGCATCGAGCCATTCGAGCATGCTTTCCTTGACCCCCTGCGACCAGATCACGCCCGACGAAATGACGATTTTCACGCAGGAGAGATCAAGCGTCTCGCCGCGTGCCTTGGCCTCTTCGAGTGCCGCGAGCATGGGTCGCGCGAAGGCGTCGCCGACGATGATCAGGCACATCACGCGTTCCGGCGACAGTGCGCCAGATCTCCATCGGGTCGAAACTCTGGTTCGGCGCGGTGACACAACGGCCGCCGAGCATCTGGAACGGCAAGCTGTTGGCAAGACCGGCGGTATGCATCAACGGCGATGCCGGCATCACGACCGGCACGATGCCCTGCGCGCGCAGCGCCAGCGCCGCGCCGACCAGTTGGTCCACCTGCATCGGAGCTGCTGGCAGGCCGAGCACGTGCGTGGCATACATCGCCGTCACGCCCGTGCTCCACGGCGATACGTGGCAGATCACGCCCTTCGGCAGGCCCGTTGTGCCACCGGTGTACATCAGATGGTAGTCGTCGGGCTGGCGCGGCATCCGCGCCGCGGGCGCGGAGTCAGCGATCAGCCGCTCGTAGGACCTGGAGCGCTCCCAGCCCGTGCCGCCATCGTCAACTTCGATCGCAAGCTGTGCGAGTGGCAAGGCGGGCAATACTTCGCGCACTACGGCGGAAAGCGAGCGGTGATACACGAGCGCTTCGCAGTCCGCGTTTTCGAGCAGCTGAGAAAGCTCGGTGCCGACGTATCGGTAATTGATGTTGAACGGCACCATGCGCATCTTCAATGCCGCGAGGAATGTCTCGTAGTTCTCGGAGCAGTTGTAGAGCAGCAGTCCGACCTTGGACCCGCTTCAGGCCCGCATCGGCGAACGCCTGGCCAAGCCTCGCAGCGCGATCGTCGAATTCACGCCAGGTCCGATTCGTCCCATCGTGCGTCAGCACAACATCGTCGCCGAACTGATCGGCGAGCGCTTCGATCGCGTCTGCGTAGTGATACATCGTCAGGCTCCTTGCGCCGCGGCCTCGAATTCGACGAGGCTGGCTTCGAAGTGGTCACCAGCCGCCAGGCGTCAGCGAGCACCTGCGGATCGGACAGCACGGACAGGTTGAACTCGTCCACATAGCTCCAGGCGGTCACGTTCAGCGTCGCGCCGTGGGTGATCTGACCGATCGAGAACCACTGTTCCAGCTTGAGTTCGCCCAGCTGCAGCGTGCGCGCGGTCCCGGTACGTTTGACACCACGACGTTCCAGAACGGCAGCAGTCCGCCACCCTTCATTTCGTTGATACGGTCCACGGCCTTCGGCACAAGTGGCGGCAGCAGGTTCAGGATCGCAGCGAGGTTCGCCTCGCGTGTCGCTTCGAATACGCCTTCATCGTATCCGCGGAGCGTTTGCATGCCTGGAGCCGTTCCCGCGGATCCACGATCTCGGTATGCAGCAGGGTATGGCAGGCCGTCGAGAAGTTACCGTCGCGGGTCCGCTCCTCCAGCGGCACGAGCGGAAACGGCACCGTGGCAACCATGGGTGCTGTCGGCGCCTCGCCCAGCTGCTCGAGCGAGAGTCTGCGGATGGCTCCAGCCAGCGTAGCGAGAAAAACGTCGTTGATCGTTCCGCCGGCCAACTTCCGACCGCACGGATTCTCGCAAGCTCGAAGGACGTGCCGCGAACGTGCGGCGCGGCGAGAGTCGCTTCGATACGGCGCAGGATATTTCGGTTCACCGGGCGTTGGCGGCAACATTCGACCTTCGCGCCGCCAGGCCGAGACGATACGACGGCCTGCGAGTGACCCGCGGATCGCGCCCGGCAGGTTGGCCGCCACGACACGTGGCAGGTCGTACAGGCCCGAAGATAGCAGGCGCCACCGCGAAGGCAGCGAGGCAGGGTGCCAGTCCGCCGGCTGGGGGTCTTCGAACGCTTCGGAACGCGTTCACCAGAAATTGTTCAGCATGCGCAGGATGCCGATGCCGTCCGTCAACGCGTGGTGGATCAGCAGCAGCACGCCGATACGCCCGCCCTCGAGTCCCTCGATCACCCAGATCTGCCAGAGGGGCCGAGAGTGGTCCAGAGGATGCGTATAGAGCTGACAGGTGAGCTCGCAGAGCTCGGTCATCGTCCGGGCGAGAGGCGGCCCACGCGGCGCAGGTGGCAATCGAGATCGAAGGCGGGGTCATCCACCCGGACCCGTGATTGAGACCAGAACGGCACGCGCAGGTAACGCTGCCGGAGCCGTGGTACCAGCCCGACGCGTGTGGCGAAGGCGGTCTTGAACCCTCCCACGACCAACCTTCCGGATCGGCCGAAGGATCGAGGATGTGCAGCTTGATGGTGTGGTTGTAGGCCTCGGCACGGTCGAGGTACAGCATCGACGCGTCGGCGCCGCTCATGCGCTCCATGGCTACGTCTTCATGCGTCCGATCGCTTGCCCGTCGACTTCGACTTCGACTTCGACTTCGGCTTCCTTCTGCGCGCCTGGCGAGGAGGCAGCCTTCAGTTCTTCGAAGGCTTCCTGAACATGCCGCGCAAGTCCGGCAAGTCATGCATGACCGCGCCATTGGCGATCAAGCTGAAGTCCATGCGGGCACGGTAAGAGTCAGGGTCGCATTCAGGCCGATCGACGCCGCGATCGCGGATACGGGGTAGACCCCTACGAGCGGCGCCCCGTTCAGGTACCTCTGTTCACGAATACCGGGACGTTGGAGATCACGAGGTTTCAAGCGGGGCGTCGACGCGTCCCAGCTGCGCCGCCGATCGCAGCCCCGAGACCCGAGCGCTGCGACCGCATCACCATCGCCGCCTCCTTGGACATCGAGCGCAATTCCTGCTTCGCATCCGAGCGATGCGACGACCTGCCCGATGCGGTCGATCACGGTCGCATCATCGCTGCCCAGATGTACGACATTGCCGAGGCTTTTGTCCCCGTCCCGCCGTCACCCTCGTCGCGCAGCGACATCGGCACATGGCGACCAGCCGGTGTCGAAAGGCGCCGGCTCGTCTGCAGGAGGTAACGGTGCACGCCTTGTCCACGAGGTGACCGAAAGATCGTTCAACATCGCGCCGAAGTGTTTTCCTACAGTGCGCATTTCCTCCAGCGCCAGCGACAATGTCGCGTAGGCCGTGACGTTCGCATGGCTTCATTCATCGGCGCGTGCTGCGCGGAAAACGCCATGCTGCCGACTCGTTCAACGCCACGCAGCGTAGCAGCGCCTTTCTTGACCGCACCCAGCGAGACATCCCGGAGGGCGAGTCTCTGTTTTGTGGCCGAGATGCGTAGTTCTTCGAGGCGATCCAGAGGGCTTTGGGCGGCCGGGGCTCGCGCACCGGCAACTCGGTCGCAAATGCCGGTGCTAACACCGGATTTCGGGCATCGGTGCTCCGACGCCGAGAACAGGCGTTTGGACCCCGACACGCCATCGATGATGGCGTGGTGGACCTTGGCGTAAAGGGCGAACCGGTTACCCGGCACGCCGTCGATGAACCAGTCACGGAACAGCGGTCGGTCACGGTCGAGCGTCGTCTCGTGGAGATCGGCCACGAGACGCAGAAACTCATCGTACGTGGCACCGGCGGGCAACGCGATGTGCTGCACGTGATAGTCCGGGTCATAGCTTGCCGCTTCCCGGAAGCACGGCATGCGGACCCGAACAACCTCCGGCACGTAGTTGAACGGCGGCGTCGGCGCGAAAGACACGGTAGGCCGCTGCGGTATCGCGGACCACGTCCGGTCGGCCCTTCGGCTTCTCGAACAGCAGTAGCGCGCCGACGTGCGTCGGGCTCGCCTGCGTCTCCATGAGCAGCCACATCAGGTCGAGCGGCGGGATCGGCTTGCTCATCGGTGCGTCCTCTTTGGTAACTCGCCGATCGGAGGCCCACATGATCTCACCCGGCCGGCAGTAATGTCCCCCTCGCCAAAGGGGGGGGCGGGCCCGGATCTGCCAGTCTTTTTGCTGCGCAAGACGAACCGAGTCGAGGAAAACACCGCCGCCGGCCGCTGACTTTGGTGGAAACGAACCAACAAGCAACGGGTTGAACACCAATCACGTGATTATTGGTCTTGGCCGACCGTCCGTTCAGAGAAGGCTTACGGCGCAGACGCCAGGTCTGCGTAACATGGCGACCCCTGCCAGCCGCATTCGCCTCTCGACAATGTCCATCTCCTGGACATGGGATGCACGCCGAGTCGGCTGACTCCTGCGCCCGATTTCATGTACCTCGACATTGTCGAAACAGGAGCTATTCATGAAAAAGTTTCTCGCGGTTTACATAGGTACGGCGTCCTCACGGGAGAAAGCGGGGTGGGACACGCTCGACCCAGCGAAGAGGAAGGAATTGGAGGGAGCCGGTATCAAAGCGTGGGGAGACTGGATGGTGGCCAACAAGGCAGCCGTCGTCGAGCAGGGCGGCCCGCTCGGGAAAACGAAACGCGCGGCCGCGCAGGGGATTTCCGATACGAAGAACAACATGACGGGTTTCGTGGTCGTGCAAGCGGAGTCGCACGACGCGGCTGCGAACATGTTCAAGAATCACCCGCATTTCATGATATTTCCGGGCGACTCGGTCGAGATCATGGAGTGCCTGCCGATTCCGGGGCAGTAACGGATGACTTCATGCAATGACACACAAGGAGCAAGCAATGGAACAGCACGAAGCGCTGAAGCAGGAACTCCTGAAAAAGGAGAAGCAGTATTGGAACGCGATCAGGGAAAATGACGCTCAAGTTGCGGCGCGCCTCAGTGACGATCCGTGCATCGTCGTCGGTGCCCAAGGCGTCGGCGAGCTCAGCAGGAGCGCGTTGAGCAAGATGATGGGAGAGGCAACCTACGAGCTGCGCGAATTCTCCCTGGAGGATGTTCACTTTCGCCGCCTGGGCAGCGATGTCGTGGCCTTGGCGTACAAGGTCCGCGAAGACCTGACTGTGAAGGGCGAGAACGTGAAGCTGGAGGCTTTTGATTCGAGCGTGTGGATGAGGCGGGACGGCGAGTGGGTATGCGTCATGCACACCGAATCTCTCGCCGGCGATCCGTTCGGCCGCCACAATTGAACTCGTGGATCATACGATGGCTTGAAACGTGCTCCTGGCGCGGAACGATGCCGTCAACCTGACCAGACGCGTGTATTCATCCGCTCCCTACCACCCACAAGGAACCTGGGAGGAGAGCTCGAACGGAGGCGTCAGTGGCTTGCGGAACGGGCCGACGAAAATCTTGGCTCCCGCGGGAGCGCTGGTCTTCACGCAGGTCTTAGTGTTGCCCTGCGGCAGGAAGTTGACCCCGTCGACGCCGTTGCCCGTGGTGTTGAACCTGAACGCGATCTGGTATGGGTTGCTCACCCAGTTGAGCCACATCATTACTCTCGAGCGCGACGCGTTTGACGCTCGTGTAGGCGCCGTTGATCGTGGTGAGCGTTCCAGCGAAGGTAATGGCGCCACCGGCCGCGACCGCTTTCATTCTCCATTCACCGCTCGGGCAGTCCTGCCAGAGAAAGATGCCGGCGTCGACCGCACCGTTCAGTGGAGGTGGTCCACACTGGTAGACCGGTGCTGCGGCACCCGGCGTCACCGCAGCAATGCCACTGCCTTCGGTGATGCGATACAGCCGATTGGCGGCCACACCCGGTAAGGATCTGGACGGCGCCACTGGGCCATTCCACCCGCAGATCAACTGTCGCCGCGGCGCCAAGGCCGAAGTGACTGCGTCGCATGTCCTGGGCCCAGCGGTGATAGCCGCCGTTCTGAATGCGCATCTGTGTCTTACCGCCGGCCGTCGCGAAAACGCGGGCACCCACCGCATCACGATCCGAGCCTGTGCCGACGAGGTCGATTTCGATCCAGCGGTTCGCGTTGCCTTGGTTACGGAACAACGCTGTTCTGCGCCGCCGAAATTGCAGCGGCCGCAAGTTGAAACCGTTGGTAACGAAAAGGTCGACGAAGCCGTCGACGTTGTAATCGCCGCTGACCACGGTATCCGCGGTGCCCGCGCCGCTCGCGACGGCAATTCCGACGGGACCAGTTGCGCCGCCCGCGCCTGCCACCTGACGGAAGGTGCCGTCGCCGAGATTCTCGTAGAGGATGTTCGGGATGTTACTCGCGCTGGTACGACAGGCGAGATACAGGTCAACGTCCATGTCGTTGTCGAAGTCGCCCGCCGATGGCGCTCACGCAATGCACCAGCGCATCGAGGCCGGCACGCGCAGTTTCGTCGACGAAGCCGCCCGAATAGTTCGTTAACAAAGTCGGTCGACTCGGCTTGTCCGTCGGCCAGAGGCCCGTGGCGGTCACGTTCGATATCGACTGCGTCGAATCCACCTGCACGTAAGCTTCACTGAATACGTTCGGGCTCGTCGGCGTCAGCCGCGTCTGGATGATGACGGTCCACTGCTGCCTGACGCCGTCGTAGCCCATCTGCATGACCGGTATATCGGCCTGCGTTGTCGGTGCGGGAGGCATTCCGCGCGTTTTCGGATCGGCCGGATCGAGAGTGAATGTCCACGCGTCCGGATTCTTGGCGCCGGCGCCGATCTCGACGCGGGTGAGTTCCTGTACCTTGCGCTCGTCCTGCTTGTTCCAGTCAAACAA
>CAWAQN010000021.1:90000-245347 GCA_963784225.1 uncultured Gammaproteobacteria bacterium | reverse complement strand
TGCGACGGAAGGTTCGATTCGCACCATCGGCATGATCAAATGGCCCGGCAAGATCGCGCCGCGCGCCAGCAACGAGATGTTTGCGGTGCACGACTGGTTCCCGACGCTCGCCGGCATCATCGGCGCGAAGGTACCCACGGACCGACCGATCGACGGCGTGGATCAAAGCGCGTTCATCACGGGCAAGCAAGACAAGTCGAACCGCGAAGTCTGATCACCTTCATCGGCGAGAGGTCGGCGCGGTGCGCTGGCGGCAATACCGGATCTACCCTAAGGAATTCACCATGACGACGGGCAATCCGCCGATGACCGGTCTCGCCGGCCGCCGCGCCGAAGGCGATGGCTTTCCCGCGATATTCAACATCGAGGCCGATCCGCGCGAGGAGGTGAACGTCGTCGGCACCAACGCCTGGGTGGTCGGCCCTTACCTGAAGCTGATCGGCGAATACTATAAGTCCCTGGAGAATTACCCCAATCCAAAGCCGGTCAAGCTGACGGAGTTCGGCAGGTAGGCCCCGGCGGTGAGCGCGTGACGACCGACACCAGGGTCAGAGTTCGCGCTACGTTTTTTTGATAGCGCAACGGCGCGGTCCGATGTTGACTGCGGCCGGTGCGCTCCCTCGACTATGAAATCGAACAGATACCTGGCCTGTTGTCCGGCTGGGGGCTGGAACCGATCCAGCTCGAGCCTCGGGTGACACCACAGCCGTGTCGTACCTGCCATTTCGCTCCCATCGCATCATCGGATTGCACGCGGGCAGCGCCCTCGCCATCCGCGGCAAGGTGCCAGCGAAAAGTTCGTGTGTGTTGTTCTCGGCGTCGCCGCAGGCAGACGCTCGCTTTCTCGGACAGCCGCTGACTCCGAAAAGGCTGTTGCGGGCCGGGCCGGTGCACACATCGACCTTTTCATACCCGGCGGAGCTGTCCTGTTGTTACTTGCGATCGAGTCGCATCGATCCATGCCCGGAGCGGCGTGTTGCTCTACGAAGATGGTAACGCCACGCCCCGGTTCTGAAAGATCTGCGCGTTTCCGCCGTCGTATCGGCCTGCCGCCTGGTGGAGAAGCGATTCCCCGCGCCGGTTACATTGACCGAGCTTTCGCAGCACTGTCATGTTGCCGAACGAACATTGGAGTATGGATTTCGCCAGGTCTATGACACGACACCGCTGGCTTTTATCAGGAGTCAACGCCTTACGCGAAATCGAATGGCATTGCTGGGTGCAGGACCGGGAGCTCAATCAGCGAAAGAGCGCAGGCGTGCGGATTCACGCACATGGGCCAGTACTGCAAGGACTATCGTCGTCTGTTCGGTGAAACCCCGTCCATGACCGCTGCGCGTGGGCGGTTGATGCACGAGCGCGCTCGGGCGAAACTCAGATTAGCGCAGCCGCCCATGACAATCCTGGCGTGCGAAATTTCGATAGCCTGCCGGATGCCTTTGAGCGGATCTCGACAACAGCAATGAAAATGCGAGGGGCCGGAATTCATCGATGGAGAAAACCCAGGCGGATTGCCTGCGCCACGCTGATAATGCGGTGCCAGCGTCGCGCAGGCGGCGGAGATCGGCCACTTCGCTCCCGGCGTCTCGAACATCCGCGACTTCGCCATGCCCGATCCGGGCTTCTACGGCGTGCTGTACAACTACTATTACACGACCGATCGGCTGAATGACGCCGACGGCAACGAAATCGACTCGGTCACGATCAATCCCGGTCCCGGACCGGGTGTCACGCTGGACGTCGACGTGGACGTGGACGCGTATGCAATCGCGCCGACACTGATCTGGGTCTCGCCCTGAATTCTTGGGGGCGAAATACGGCGCCTATATGTCGCTGACATTCGGCAACACCAGTGTCGCCGCATCGCTCGCGACGGCCAGCGGATCGGGTCGCAGAGCGGACGATTCGCAGTTTGGCCTGGGCGACCTGTACGTCCAGCCGCTGTGGCTCGGCTGGACCAGGAACATTGGGACCTCGCGGTGGGCTATGGCTTCTATGCGCCCACGGGCATACGACACCGAGACGATCACGTTGCCAGTCGTCGGACCGCTGACCGTCGAAGCCGCGGACAACATCGGCTTCGGCTTCTGGACGCACCAGTTCCAGGGCGCCGCCAGCTGGTATCCGTGGGCCGACAAGCGCATGGCCGTAGCCACCGCGTTGACCTACGAGATTCAACGAGAGAAGGACGACTTCGACCTGACGCCCGGCAGACATGTGACGTTGAACTGGGGTGTCAGCCAGTATCTGCCGTTTCCGGAGGATGAGAATCTGCTGCTCGAGGTCGGCCCCGCGGGTTACAGCAGTTGGCAGGTTAGCAACGATTCCGGCGCCGACGCGACGAATCCAGCCGTGAAGGACGAAGTGCATGCCGTCGGGCATCCAGCTCGGCCTGACCCATGTGCCCTGGAACGCGACGTTGAACTTCCGCTACCTCTACGAGTTCGACTCGAAAGATCGTTTCCAGGGCGAGTCTTTCGGCCTGAACTTCGCGATGAAGTTCTGACCGACGAGGGCCTCGGCGCTGAGTGTTCCCTGCGAAATTTCGATAGCCTGGTGATGCCTTTGTCGGAAACTGCGCGCTGGCGAAGTCCGAGATGCCGACGTCCACAGACTCGATCGCAAGCGAAGTGGACCAGATCATTCATGTCAAAGATGGGAGAGACACTGTAATGAGGCCGAAAAGCGTTCTTGGCGCACTCAGCGCCGGACTCATACTGTTCAGCACAGGAGTTTACGGACAGTCGCAGCACGCAAAGGACGATGACACGGCGGCCGCAGCGATGGCTTCTGCAGCGACCGGGCTGGATCGAAGCGTCCTTCCCATTCCCGAGCCCGACTATCCGCACGCCACCGAACTCGACGCGCGTGACGCCAAGGCGCCGCCACGGTTCGAAGTGAAGGCGCCGGCAGGGCGCGCCGAACGTCATCGTCTTTCTGATCGACGACATCGGGTTTGGTCACCCGGCGACTTTCGGCGGCGCCATTCCGATGCCGACGCTCGATCGCCTTGCCAACAACGGGCTCAAGTACAACCGCTTCCACACGACGGCGTTGTGCTCGCCGACGCGCGTGGCGCTGCTCACTGGTCGCAACCACCATACGAACAACGCCGGCGCGATCATGGAAGTCGCCACGGCGTTCCCGGGCAATACCGGAGCGCGGCCGCAAAGCGTCACGCCGCTGGCCGAGATCCTGCGCCAGAACGGCTACAGCACGGGCGCCTTCGGCAAGTATCACGAGACGGCGCCGTGGGAAGTGAGCGTTTCCGGTCCGTTCGATCGCTGGCCGACGCATTCCGGGTTCGACAAGTTCTACGGTTTCATCGGCGGTGAGACCAATCAATGGGCGCCGCTGATCTTCGACGGCACGGTCAAGGTCGAGCCGCCGCACGACCCGAACTATCACTTCACGACAGACATGACGAACCAGGCGATCCAGTGGATCAGAAGCCAACAGTCGCTGACGCCGGACAAGCCGTTCTTCACGTACTTTGCCACCGGCGCCACGCATGCTCCGCACCACGTGCCGAAGGAGTGGATTGCGAAGTTCAAAGGCAAGTTCGATGGCGGCTGGGACAAGTATCGCGAGGAAGCTTTCGCGCGGCAGAAAAAGCTGGGCATCGTTCCCGAGAACGCCAAGCTGGCGGGCAAGCCTGCCGACATCAAGGATTGGGATGCGCTCTCCGCCGATGAGAAGAGGTTGTTCGCGCGGCAGATGGAAGTGTATGCGGCGTTCGCGGCGCACACGGACCATGAAATCGGCCGCGTCGTGAAAGCGATCGAAGATCTCGGCGAGCTCGATAACACGCTGATCATCTACGTGGTGGGCGACAACGGCGCGAGCGCCGAAGGCGGCATGTTCGGCATGTTCAACGAGATGACGTACTTCAACGGCGTCGCGGAGACGGTGCCCGACATGCTCAAGAACATCGACAAGTGGGGCGGCCCCGAAACCTTCCCGCACATGGCGGCAGGCTGGGCGGTGGCCGGCAATACGCCCTTCATGTGGACCAAGCAGGTTGCTTCCAACTTTGGCGGCACGCGCAATCCGCTGGTGGTGAGCTGGCCCGCGCGCATCAAGGCGAAGGGCGAGATTCGCAGCCAGTTCCAGCACGTGACCGACATGGCGCCGACCGTGCTCGAAGCGGCGAACATTCCCGAACCGAAGACGGTGAACGGTGTGAAGCAGACGCCGATGGAAGGCGTGAGCATGGTGTACACGTTCGACGACCGAAGGCGGCGAGCCGGCACAAGACGCAGTACTTCGAGATCTTCGGCAACCGTGCGATCTATCACGAGGGCTGGGTCGCGGCCACCGTGCACAAGGCGCCGTGGGAAGCCGAGCCGAGACACAAACTCGCCGAGGACGTCTGGGAGCTTTACAACGTCGAAGAGGACTTCAGCCAGGCGAACGACCTCGCAGCGAGCAATCCTGAGAAGCTCAAGGAATTGCAGGCGGTCTTCATGAAGGAGGCCGAGCGCTATCGCGTGCTGCCGATCGACGATCGCGTGCTCGTCCGGTTCGATCCCGCTGCGGCGGGCCGCCCGGATCTGATGGCGGGCCGCAAATCGCTCACGCTCTACGAGGGCATGACGGGCATGATGGAGAACGCCTTCATCAACGTGAAGAACCAGTCCGTCAACGATCATGGCCGATGTCGAGATTCCGGCAGGCGGCGCCAATGGCGTGATCCTTGCGCAGGGCGGTCGTTTCGGCGGCTGGAGTCTGTACATGAAGGACGGCAAGCCGGCCTACACCTACAACTTCGTTGGCCTGAAGGAATACACGGTCGATGCCACCGAACGACTCGCGCCGGGCAAGGCCAGTATCAAGCTCGAGTTCGCCTACGACGGCAACGGGCGCGGCAAAGGCGGCACGGTCACGATATCCGCCGAACGACAAGAAGATCGGCTCAGGCCGCGTCGAACAGACCAACGCCAACATCTTCTCCGCCGACGATGCTGCCGATGTGGGGATCGATGAAGGAACCAACGTGAGTTCCGCGTACAAGCAGCACGACAACAGGTTCACCGGCACGATCAACAAAGTGCAGGTGGATGTCATGTAGTGCTGAATAGAGTGCGGTTAGCACCGAGAATTTTGAGAGGAAGCGATGAGCCTCGCTGGCAAACGGCGTGTCATCGCGATGCTCGGAGACCGGGCAAGAAGCCAACTGGGTCCAGGTGGCGGAAGAAGGCTTCAACGTATCTTCCGGCTCTACGGGCCGCTGGAAGGCTGGTTCGACAAGAGCTGGAGGCCGGACGATCTCGAGCTGGTGAATTGATCGAATCGTCAGTAGGAGGTGCAGGCATGAATCTCAAACAAAGCCTCATCTGGGTCGCAATCGCCAGCGCGTTGGCCGTCACGAGCGCGTACGCCGAGACGCCCGACAGCGTGAAGACGCGCATCGGCGATCTGACGTTTGAACAGGGATTTCCGACGGAAGAAACCAAGCAGAAAGTCTTCGACGAAATCGATTATCAGCGCGCCGTGCAAGCCTACATGTGGGCCTATCCGGCGGTTTCGTTCGAAGCGTCCGGATTGGGGTCAAGCGGGACGTGGGAGTCGATTACAACGATCTGATCATTGCCGAAAGCTTTTCCGGTCCGGAGGGGCTCTGGCTCACCTCGAACGACACGACGATCTACGGGTTGGCAAACGTCGATCTTGGGAAGGGGCCGATCGTCCTCGAGATGCCTCCCGGACCGATCGTCGGAATAATCTCAGACTTCTGGCAGCGGTCGACCATCGACGTCGGCCTGCCCGGACCCGACGGGGGCAAGGGCGGCAAGTTTCTCATCCTGCCACCCGGCTACAAGGGCGACGTTCCGCAGAGCGGCTACTTCATCGTTCGCGGAACGACGAATAACTACAACCTCATGGTCCGGGGCATCATCCCGAGCTTGGATCAGACGGATGTGGGCGTCGCGAACATCAAGCGGCTGAAAGTTTATCCGTTGAGCGAGAGCGCCAATCCCAAGCCGAATCAGTTCACCAACTTCTCGGGCAAGAAAATGAATACGCTGCCGCCGATGGGGATGGCGTACTGGGAGACGCTGTCTGCGTTCATCAACAACAACCCTGTCGAGGACCGTGACCTTTTCTACATGGGCATGCTCAAGCCCCTGGGAATCGAAAAGGGCAAGCCGTTCAAGCCCGACGCCCGGCAGCGCGCGATCCTCGAAGAGGCGGCGCGGATCGGTGACGCCATCGGCCGTGTCACGCTCTTCTATGGAGACGACCGTTTCCAGAAGGGCCATCCGTTTCCCGGCGCGCACTGGCAGTGGGTGTTCCAGTCGAATGCGGTCCAGCAAACCGACACTTACGGCCAGGTCGACGAGCGCCTGCATTACACCTACGGCGCCATCTACACATCGCCCGCCCTGGGTATCATGAAGCCCGGTCCCGGGGGAAATTACGTCCAGGTGTTCATGGACAAGGACGGCAACCGCCTTGACGGCGGCAAGTCGTACCACCTGCACGTGCCGGCAAAGGCGCCGGCCGCCGCATTCTGGTCAATCACGCTGTATGACGCGGCGACCCGTTCGCAAATTCAGAACGCGAGCAACGACGCGGCCCGTTCGTCCCTCGACAAGCTGCAAGACGAATGCCGACGGCTCGATCGACCTCTACTTCGGCCCAAAGTCGCCGGCGGGGAAGGAGGCCAACTGGATCCAGACGCTTCCCGGCAAGGGCTGGTACCCGATGTTCCGCTTCTACACCCCGACCGCGGGCCTGTTTGACGGGACATGGAAACTGCCGGACATCGAGCTCGTCAAGTAGGGAAGACCGCCGTGAAACTCACATCGAGCACCAGGCGGACTGCGCAAAGGGTGAGCTCGGCGTCGAGTGGCGATATCTGGACTACGACCTGAAGTCGGACGGGCCCATTACGGACCTGAATTTCAACGGGCCTGCCGCGGGGGTCGTGTTCCGGTGGTAACTGATAACGCGAGCCACTTCTAATTGGAGACCATCGGTGGGGACAGGCGCGCTGAGTGAGGAGAGGCGTCGGCGGCAGGCGCATTACGCAACAATCGTCGGGGCAGTCGTCACGGCCGGGTCCATGGTCTTCGGCGTATTGACGTTTCAGCGCAGCACGTTTCAACAAAGGCAGGCTGGCTCGCTCGGAATTCTCCACGACTATCTCACGTTGGCGGTAGAGCATCCCGACCTGGCCAGCCGCCGGCCCGACCAAGCTATAGATGCCGAATATGTGTGGTTTGTTACGAACGCGATGTTTACCGCGGAAACACTCTGGACCCTGGTCGGGGATGACCCCCGGTGGTCAAGCTCGATCTCGTCGATCCTGCGTCAACACAGTAACTATCTGGAAGCGGGTGTGTTTGTCTGTGATGACTTCTCGAAAGAGTTCGTGACGTATATCAAGACCCGCATCCCGGGGCTCAAATGCGCCCCTTGAACGTTCTTGCGCGATGGGTGGTTCTGGACCGGTGGCGGCAATATCTCGACCAATGATGAGCTGGGGCTGGATCTTCGAGTGCTGCTCGGCGGCGGCGCGGGCCGTTACTTCCTGCAAACGCCCCACCAGGAGTTCTTTGCAGCGGCAGGAATCGGCGTATCGAGGGAGGAGTTCTCCGACGGTCAAACCCAGGAGAGCGTCGAGGGGATACTTACGGTTTCCTACGATCTGTACCGGTTTGATATGCCGGAGATCGATATCGCCACGGAATCTGACTGTTTACCCGAGTTTCACGGTCTCGGGCCGTGTGCGTACGGACGCCGCGTTCGGCTGCGCTACGAAATCATCGACGATCTCTTCTATGAGCTCTCGGCGCAGCATACCTACGACAACGAGCCCCAATCATTGGGGGCGACGAACAGTGACTGGTCCCTTGTCACCGCGCTCGGTTACAGTTTCTAGGTCATGACATCTGCGGTGGTGCGAAATTTCGATAGCCAGCCTGGTTCTTTAGGTGGACGCTGCAGCAACGTGTCGCGCCGCCGTGCTCGGGGCGGGGGTGGACCGATGACCAGCCCCGGTCGCCGAGGGTATCGGCATCGGTGCGGAGACTCGGTTCACGGGTACAATCAACAAGGTAGTGCTGGACGTGCGACCATAGACCTGGGGATTGACGATCGGCACAGCGAAACGCTAACGAGATATGGAGAAAAAGTTATGCAAGAATTCTCGCCTCGCGACTGTTGTGGTGCTGGGATTATCGCTACCGGCATTGATCGTCGGATGTTCGCGCAAGGAACCCGAGCAGGCCGCTGACGCGACGCCCGCGGACGCCGCCGCGCCGACTGCTTCGGATTCGGCCGCTGCCGCATACCCGACGCGCGTGTACTTCGGCGACACACACCTGCACACCGCCATGTCGATGGACGCAGGCGCCTTCGGCAACCGCCTCGGCGTCGAGGACGGCTATCGCTTCGCTCGTGGCGAGGAGGTGACGGCCTCCAGCGGACAGAAGGCGAAGCTGTCGCGCCCGCTCGATTTCCTCGTGGTCGCCGATCACTCCGACAACATGGGTTTCTTCCCCGACCTGTTTGCCGGGAAGCCGGAACTCCTGGCCGATCCCACGGGCAAGAAGTGGTCGGACATGATCAAGGCCGGCGAAGGGCAACGCCGCCGCGTTTGAGATCATCGACAACTTTTCGCGCGGCACCTTTCCCGAGGCGTTGATGTATTTCCCCGGCACGCCGGCCTACGCCGGGGCCTGGAAGTTGACCGTCGATGCGGCGGAAAAATACAACGAGCCCGGCAAGTTCACCGCCTTCATCGGCTACGAGTGGACCTCGCAGGTGCCGCCCGGCAACAATCTGCACCGGGTGGTGATCTACCGCGATGGCGGCGACAAGGCCGGCCAGGTCGAGCCATTCACCACCTATCCGCCCGCCGGCAGCACGACGCCGGAAGACCTGTGGAAGGTTCTGCAGGCGTACGAGGCGAAGACCGGCGGCCAGGTGCTGGCGATCGCGCACAACGGCAACCTGTCCAACGGCATGATGTTCCCTTGGGACGTCAACCCGGCCAGCAAGAAGCCGCTGACCCGCGAATACGCCGAGACGCGCATCCGCTGGGAGCCGCTGTATGAAACGACGCAGATCAAGGGCGACGGCGAAGCGCACAAATTCCTCTCGTCCAATGACGAGTTCGCCGGCTTCGAGATCTGGGACAAGGCCAACCTCAACCTGAGCGAGATCAAGAAGAACGAGATGCTGCAGGGCGAGTACGCGCGCACGGCCCTGCAGACCGGCCTGCAGCTCGAGCAGAAGCTGGGCGTGAATCCGTACAAGTTCGGGCAGATCGGCTCGACCGACTCGCACACTTCGCTCGCCACGGCGGACGACAACAACTTCTTCGGCAAGAACACGCCCGCGAGCCGAGCGCCGGGCGCTGGGAACATCCCTTCATGAAGACCAAGCTCGCCACGATCATGGGCTGGGAGCAAGCCGCCTCAGGATATGCGGCAGTCTGGGCAACGGAGAACACGCGCGCTGCCATCTGGGACGCCATGAAGCGCAAGGAAACCTATGCCACCACCGGGCCGCGCATGACCGTGCGTTTCTTTGGCGGCTGGGATTTCGTCGAGGGCGATGCGCAAGCGGCGGATGTCGCCGCGGCGGGTTACGGCAAGGGCGTGCCGATGGGCGGTGACTTGAAGGCCGCAGCGGCCGACAAGGTGCCAACCTTCCTGGTTGCGGCGATGAAGGATCCGGAAGGCGGCAATCTCGACCGCATCCAGATCGTCAAGGGATGGGTCGATGCGAAGGGCGCGCGTCAGGAGAAGGTCTATGACGCCGTCTGGTCGGGCGATCGCAAACCCGGTGCGGATGGCAAGCTGCCGGCCGTGGGCAATACCGTCGACGTCGCCAACGCGACCTACACCAACGACATCGGCGCTGCTCAACTGTCGGCCGTGTGGAAGGATCCGGACTTCGACCCCAGCCTTCGGGCGGTGTACTACGTGCGCGTGCTCGAGATCCCCACGCCACGCTGGACCGCGTACGACGCGAAGCGCTTCAATGTGAAAATGTCCAAGGACGTGCGAATGGTCACTCAGGAACGTGCCTATACCTCGCCCATCTGGTATACGCCGTCCGGCTGACCGTACCTGCTCGTCGCGAGGGTCGTGGCGCGGTCAACCGCCCCACGCCCTCGCGGTGAGCGAACCGGGTCTCAACTTCGCACGGTGATCGGCTGCGGCAGCGCAGTCACGCCGGCTCACGCATTCGCCTGTCCGGTCCGGTACCAATTGTGACGATAGATCAATCCAAACTTCGGTCAACGAGCCTCAGGCGGATTTTGCGAGAGCCGTTGCTGCATTTCCTGCTCATCGGGCTCGCGCTGTTCATCTACTACGGGCTCGTCGCACCGGACGGCGGCTCCGAGCGAAGTATCGTCGTCAGCCAGGCGCAGGTCGATGAACTCGGCCGACGCTTTCAGGCGACGTGGAATCGGCCGCCGACCGCGACAGGAGCTTTCCGGACTCGTCGACAGCTATGTCAGTGACGAGATCCTCTACCGCGAGGGCAAGACGCTTGGACTGGATCGTGACGATGCGGTCATCAAGCGGCGCGTTCGCCAGAAACTCGAGGTCATGGCCGAGGAAGCCGGTGCGCGCGCCGCTCCGACGGACGCCGAGCTGACGGCCTATCTGAACGCACACCCGGAGAAGTTTGCCCGGGCGGCGCTCGTGAGTTTCGAACAACTGTATTTCGATCCGGCGAAGCCCGGGGTCGAGTCGCGGATCAAGGCGGCCAACGCGGCGCTCAGTGCAGGCGACGCCCCCGATGCATTGGGGGATTCGACGATGTTGCCGTATCGAATCGACGGCGAAGGCATCGATGCCGTCGTGCGCGAGTTCGGCTCCGACTTCGCTGCGGCATTGACAGACGGTGCCGCAGGGTCAGTGGACCGGGCCTGTCCGCTCCGGACTCGGCGTGCACCTGGTCCGCGTCACGTCATGGACTCCACTCGGCGCCCGCGTCGCTCGACACCGTGCGGCAGGAAGTGCAACGCGAGTGGGAATACGAGCGTCGCAAGCGTGCACTTCGATGCGAGTTACGCGGCGATGCGCGCGAAGTATGACGTGACCATCGAAGCCCCGCTGGCGGGTGCAGGCGTGCAATGAGGTTGCGCCGACCTCTGCTGCTCGTGCTGATTCTGCTGCTGGCGCCGGCCGCGTTCGCGGATATCTTCCGCCCCGCGTACCTGCAGCTCACGCAGACCGCGCCGGACCGTTACGAAGTTCTGTGGAAATTGCCGGCACTCGACGAGACGACCACCCTCAAGGTGCGACCCGAGTTTCCGGACGGCACGGTCGTGCTGCAGCCCGCACAAACCAGCTTTGCGGGTGGTACAGCCGTGCAACGCTGGCGCATTGCGGTGCCGGGCGGGCTCGACGGCAAGCCGATCGGTTTCACGGGCCTGTCGACAACAGGGATCGATCTGCTGGTGCGCCTGGTCAGGAGCGACGGCACGGTTCAACTCGAGCGCGTCCTGCCGGCGAGTCCGCGGTTCGTCGCGACCGGATCTCCAGGCGCGTTCGAAGTCGTCCAGACGTATACGGTGCTCGGCATCGAACACATCCTGAGCGGCTTCGATCACCTGCTGTTCGTGCTGTCGCTCGTCCTGATCGTGCGTGGCACGCGACGACTGATCTGGACGGTGACGGCCTTCACGCTGGCGCATTCCATCACGCTGGCGCTGGCGACCATGGGCGTGATCCACGTGCCAGGTCCACCGGTCGAAGCGATCATCGCGTTGTCCATCGTGTTCGTTGCGAACGAAATCATCCATCAGCAGCGCGGCACGGAAGGACTGGCTGCGCGCAAGCCGTGGCTGATCGCATTCTCCTTCGGTCTCCTGCACGGACTGGGATTCGCCGGCGCGCTCGCCGAAGTGGGCTTGCCGCAGAACTCCATTGCGCTCGCCTTGCTGTTCTTCAACGTCGGCGTCGAGATCGGGCAATTGCTGTTCATCGGCGCGGTGCTGGCGTGCGGGGCCCTGGTGCGGCGGGTTGCCGCGCAATACGTCAACGCAGGTCAGGCGGTTGTCGTGCTGGCGTATTGCATCGGTGGCACGGCCAGCTATTGGGTCATTGAGCGTATCGCGGCGTTTTGACGTCTCAGAAAGCTACATCCCACTGGCGTCGAATTGGCCGAGCACTGGGTCACGCGCGGCCCTGTCAACCTTGCGCAGGGGGAAACTCCGAGAGTTCCGGCACCGCGATGCCGTGGACTCTGCAGTGCGCCTCCATGCGCTGCAGCATCGAGCGCCAGTCCTCGACCGACGCGACATTGCCGGCCTCGTCGAAAAATTCGAGCGAGCCGTCCAGAAGGACGAACAATTCCGTGTCGGCGCCGGCTTCACCCTGAAAACTATGACGCGAGCCTGCGGTCTCGTAGACGAAATCGCCCTGGCGCGCGATCCAGTCATGCTCCATGTAGCGCCATCCGCCGGCAATCGCGAAAGGACCACGCGACCACGGTGGTTGTGCGCGCCGAGATATGTCCCGGCCGGCACGCGCATCGTAATGCCATTTCGCCGCGAGACTGGTCGACGTGTAGAAGCTTGATGCCTACATTTTCGTTGTATGGCGTGAACGGAACCCACGGCGTTCGCCGCCTTGCAGGTATTTCGGATCGAAGCCGGTTGAACTCATTGACGTCACCCTTGGCGCTGCTCGCGTTTGACCCATGCGCAACTATAGTTGGCCGCGTCAATGTCCGCCCCCCTCTTCTGGAGGGGTTTGGATGCGTGGCCCCTTATGGCGGCCAGCGCGAGGGTCATGCCGACTCAGCCGCAGGCTTGAATTACGAGACCTGCAAACGCCTCCGCGGCGTCTTCCTGGATGAAGTGCCCGCCCCGCAAAACGGTGTGCGGTTGGCCCTGCGTACCGGGGACACGCTTCCGGAACTCGCGGTCGAATCCGCGGGTGATCGGGTCGCCATCGCTGTAACAACAGATGAACGGCTTGGTCCAGCTTTCAAACACTTTCCACGCGTTCTGATTGTCTCGGCTGCCCACGGGATTGTAGTTCGAGATCGGGACGAGCGACGGGTATGCACGCGTCGCAGCCTTGTATGCCGCGCTGGGGAACGGTGCGTCGTAAGCGGCGCGTTCGACAGGGCTGAGCCGGCGCCGCGTGCCGCCCTGCACAATCCAACCGATGGGAAACACTGGGCTGTAACGCGAGAAGGCACGCCATACCCGGAACGCTGTGGACATTCCGAGGTCGTTAGTCGGCAACCCGCCGTTTGACAGCAGGATGCGTGCGAACCTTTGTGGACTTTCTGCGGCCAGACGCAGGCCGATCAGCGAACCCCAGTCCTGGCACACCAGCGTGATCTCTCGCAGGTCCAGCGATTCCATCCATTGGCGTATCCAGGACACCTGACCTCATAGCTATAGTCGCTGCGAGCTGCAGGCTTGTCGGACTTGCCGAAGCCGATCAAGTCGGGCGCGAGCACGCGCAGTCCAGCCTGGGCTACCGGGGGATCATGTGGCGGTAAAGATATGACCACGCCGGCTCGCCGTGCAGCATCAATACCGGCGTCGCGTCACGTGGGCCCTCGTCGACGTAGTGCAGACGCAAATCCGGCGTGACCTGATGATAGTGCGGGAGAACGGATAATCCGGCAGCCCGGCAAAACGAGACTCGGCCGTACGCAGCACATTCACTGTCAGGTCCTCTTGAGGAGCGGCGGTGCGCGACCCACCCGGTTTGGCTTCCTGCCCGCGTCACCCTCTCATGCCTTTGTCCATGAGACTTCTACGCCCTCGGATTTGCCGATGGCATCTGCCAGGATCCTGAGAAGACTCGCACTTGCGCCGCTCTCCTTCAACATCTCCAGCGTGTCAGGGCAAACGTAATAGTCCGTGTCCTCTTCGTGTTCTTCCTCCAGCTGATCGATGAGCAGCTGACGATCAGCATCATCGATGGTGCCAAGGAATGCACCGCTATCCTTCAACGACAATTTGAACATGCATCTGCCCTCCGTATGTGTGTGCGTATGCTGGTTCTCATCTTAATCCGCGTTCGGCTGGTTATGCGAGTACGTAGGAATCTCGCCGAACTCCCTGCCGAACAGATCGAGCATGGCGCGCATAGCCAACACGTGATCAGCGCCGAGCCTGCGTGTAACCACCGCGGTCATACCTTCGATGAGTTCGAACAGGCGGTTCGCGACTTCCGGGATGGAATCACCAGAAAGAGTCGGTTTCTCGTTCACGCACATGCCGGACACAATACTCGGCGATCCTGCGAATCAGATCCTCTGGCAGGGGCTCGGTGTAGGGGATCTGCAGGTAGTTTTTCGTGGTCTTGTGTTGCTCCAGTTCCTTGCGAAATGGTTCCAACGCCGCCGCCATCGGCGCGAAATTGCAATGTGCCTTGCACGCGGAGAAAGAGAACAGGAATCGGGGCTCCACGAAGAAAGGGGTTCCCCACTTGATCGCCTCCTCGGCCTCCGGCGCGACGCTCTTGAGGATCGCGTGCAGCCCGCGCAGATGCGGCTGGGCCACGCGTGGGGCGGCCCGGATATATTCGGCGATCGTAGTCGGACGCTTGCTTGCCATTTCCTTCGCCTCTAGTCAAATCGGGTTGTCTTCGTATCCCGGCATGGTCTTCAGCGGCAACTGCTCGGGATGCTCAAAATGCCCTTTCCCAGGCACGAAATTGACCTCTAATCGAATGCCTTCAGGATCCTCGAACAGCACCGAGTAATAACCCGGGGCCCACGATCCATATTCGGGCGGGTGAACTACTCGCACGCTGCGCGAGACGAGAAACGCGTGCAGTGTGTCAATGTCTTCCGGTGATCGAGCCCGGAAGCAGATGTGATGAAGCCCGACGCGCCGCTGATCGAATTTGAATTCGCGATTCTCGTCGGATGCACCGATGATTGCCACCGCAGTGCGTCCCCCGACCATGTACAGGCCATTCGGGGCCTTCGCAACTGCCTGCATGCCCATGAAGCCCAGGAGATCTTCGTAGAACGGGATGGCTCGCTGAAGATCATTGACCGTCAGCTGTATGTGAGCGATTCCGTTGATCTCCATGATTGGACTCTCGCGCTACCGGAATTGAGGTCTGGCGCCTGCGTCAAGTCGGCCCGTGAAGCGGGTTCGACTTCAACGAATTGTCCACCGCCGGCTTGCCAGAGCCAGAGCGGCAAGAAGGGCTCGGCTAAATGGCTGCAGCAACGGGTACACCCACGAGACAAGAGAATCCAGGAACGTGATCCCCGCGTAGCCGCCGAGCATGATGGCGAGCGTCAAAGGCGACGCCACAAAAACATGATTCCAACCCAGCGCTCGAGTCCGGTGCCTGCCAGTGCAGCCAGACCGAAACAGGTCGTGCCTAGCAGGAAGCCGGTGAGCAGCAGGAAGAACAATGCATCCCACACCGCATCAAAGCCAAGGAGCAGCACCCTCAACTGACCCTGCCCTTCGGGCGTTGCTGCGGCGAAATGAGCGCGCCAATCGGCGTTGACCGCGAAGATGTTGACGGATACGCCGCTCAGCTCGACGAAACCCCACAACAGAAAACAAACGAAGCCGAAACCCGCCAAGGAGGGGGAACGGCGCCAGCAGCAGGACCGCTGTCGCACCGTACGCAGCCAAGGCCAAAAAAATGTGTACGAAGTTGACCCACAATCTGGATATGTAAACGGGATTCTGATGCAGCCCCACCGCTGCTTCCAATCCATCGGGTACGTCATACAGCCTCGGCAACAGCCATAGCAGGAACGTGGTGACGGCCGAGAGTGCGGCGGCTACTGCGGCTATCCGAAATGAGATGGGAGACATCGTGCGAGGCCCGGGCCGATGCCTTCGAGTTTTCAAGCTCACTCATCCGTAAAGCCACCTTCCTGCGCCTTATGAGGAATCGACCAGCCGAAATAGACCTCCGCGTCCACGATCTGCTGGCCGCGGATTGTAAGGATCTCCGTGTTGCGGAAGCGCCGACCGTCGGTATTCGTGGCTTCATAGGTAACGAATACCCGGTTGCCATCGGGCACCAGGTGGACGAAGTCGAAGGCCTTGATACTCCTGCTGTTGGGCCAACAGCGCGCGAAATACGTGCTGCGGTTGAGCCGGTTGTCGAGTGGGCTCGTGAAGTGAAAATCGTCGGCAATCAACGCCTCGATTGCCGAACGATCCTTCTGCACATAGGCTTCGTAGCTCGCGCGAGCGATCTCGACAGGTTCTTTCGTCATGACACTGCTCCTTCAGGTCAGGACTTCGCTTTCTTCGAAGGTTTCGACTTGCCAGAACTGTTGAGGGCGACCGCTTGGCGAACGAGCGCCTTGAAGGCGGACTCGTCAACTTCTTCTCCTTCGTGGATGTCGATCGCGCGGCGTACGTTTCCGTCGAGACTCGAGTTGAAGAGACGGGCCGGATCCTTCAGTGACGCGCCCTTCGCGAAGGTGAGCTTCACGACATTCTTGTAGGATTCGCCAGTGCAGATGATGCCGTCGTGCGACCAGACCGGAGTGCCCATCCACTTCCACTCCTCGACGACGTCCGGGTCTGCTTCCTTGATGAGCTTGCGCATCCTGCCGAGGGTTGTCCCGCGCCAGTCCCCGAGTTCGGCGATTCTCTTCGAGATGAGCTCCGATGCCGACTGATCCTGGCTTGCGCCCGACTTTTTCATGTTTCCATCCTCCAGGTTCGATCACTCACTGCTGGCTGAGACCAGTAGGTAGCCTCTGGTTCGCCCGGAATCAGAGTCAATTGTATTCATGGCGTTCCAGAGTTCGGATACTGGAACCCAGGTGTAAGGGTACTTGTACGTTGCAACATCGAGCACTAGCAATCGGTCAGTCGCCCGACTGAATGCGCCAATTGGCGAGATGTGTCCGGCACCGGACTGGCCGAGCCCCCTGCGATCGTAATTCACAACAAGGAACGTAACGGATTCGGAGAGGGTGGAATGTGCGGCCTGGCGAAAGGCAGCTATGTCCGATTGATCTGCGTAAACGATTTGAACGTGCAGCCCTTGCGCACGGAGGATTTCTGCGAGTTCCTTCAGGGTGAGCCCAGCAAACGACACGGCCAGTTCGCTCTTGATGACACTTGCTGCGGCGTCGAATAGTGACGACTGAGTGACCTTGATTTGCGGTCGAAGCGCCGCATTGATCACTGCGGCCCCCGTCGCGGGGCCGCAGAAAGCGCGGCGGACCTGCGGCCGCAGGTATGGTGCGAGTTGACTGTAGTCAGTCTTGACCTGCGACGCCGCCAGTAGCTGCCGACCTTCGGTGGATGAAACGGCGATGAGATCGCTAGCAAGCGGCAGGTTCTCGACGGGAGGCGCCGAGAACGCATACCACGAGACGACCGCCGTGGTCAGTAGAAGCGCGATCGTTGAGACAGCGAAGGCGACACGCTTGCGGGTGCGCTTCATGGGGGCCGGAAAGCTGTTGCAGGCCTGACGTCGCCGCCCAGCCAAAGCCCGGGGCCGGGTGATCGGCTCAGCGATTTGTAAGGCGCCACTGTCTGCATGCCGTCAGGTTGCTCCCGGCCGCGCCTCGAACCCTTTGACCAAGGTCTTCGGCGCGGCGAGTCGCGGTTCGCGGTGCGCCCGATCCACGTTCTCACCCATTTCAGATCGGCAGCAAACCGAGACGATGCCATCACCATGATGGTTGTTCAGAAAGTACGCAAAGACCTTGCCGCGCACGCGAAAATCAGCGTGATCCCCTGACACCGCTCGCACCGCTTCCGGCAACGCGAGACATATCTGAGTCAGCTTGCGCAGCCTAGGATCTTCGCGTTCTCGGCTCACTTGCTCTCCTGTGCGAAGTGCTGGATCGCAGGGCTGGAAGCGGCCCATGGAATGCGTTGCGAATGCCAGATTTCACGAGTGGGAGGAAAGCGCTGCAGGTCGTCGAGCGTGCAGGTTGTCAGCTCGATGGCGTTTCGGTCGTCCGTGTGCTGATACGCCAGTGGAGTGCCGCACTTGGCACAGAAGCTCCGCGTGACTGGCGGTGACGACTGGTAAGTGCTCGGTTGACCGCGCAAGAGCGTGTATTGATCGGTGTTTACAACGAACCAGCCAACTGATGGAGCACCACTTGCAAGCCGGCAACTGCGGCAGAAGCAAACGCTGCTTGAACGGGGCTCGCCGGTGATCCGATAGCGAATCGAGCCACAGAGACAACCGCCTTCCGAAACGGTGTGCTGCACGAATGCCTCCTGGTCGGGTTCAGGCATCAAACGGCCGAGCTGACCGCGCCGCGATGCAAGTATTATCTCCGGTCATTTCGAACGTTCTGCGTATTCGAACAGCTCGACGACATTTCCCGATGGATCTTGAAGCAGGATTTGCCGTCCCGCTCCTGCCTCGGCGATTTCACCGCGGAAGCTTGCTCCCGCTTTGCGCAACTCGTCGATCATGCTGTCGAGATTTTTCGTGACGATCATGAATCTACTCCACCCGCCCGGCTTGGGATCGCCCCCTGCCTTGCCGGCGCTGCCGGCACCCGGCGCGTTCAGAAAGAGGTGGAGATCCTCAAGATTCAGCGCAGCGAACTTCCCCGGGTTGTGCTTCTCGACCGCAAAACCGAGGCGGTCACGATAGAAAGAGACAGCTTCGTCCACGTCGTTCACGATGTATCGAACGGATGCCATGTTGCTATCTCCCACGCATGATAGGCACGGAAGCAAAAAGGCAATACGAACCGCTACCGTTGCACAACGCTTATCGGGATGCAGCGCATGAATGCTGATTTATGGATAAGCGCTTGGCGACTTGAGGCTGGGCGTGCACGCTGACTAGTTATCCTGTCTGCCATTTAGCAAGTCCATCAGGATCGCCGTCTCCGCACTGATCGCTGCCTTGATCGTGGGCTCGTGCTCCGGCACAAACAACGGCGAGTGCACTGCGGGGACCGGCACGCCAGACTTGCGCGACGCTTCCAGCTTCGCCGCATCGACTGCACCGACATGCAGCAACACCGCACGCACGCCTGCCAATCCGAATTGCGAGAAGTCCTCTCCGCCCATCTGTGCAGGCATCTCGACCACCCGGTCCGCACCCAGCGCGGCGCGCGCGGCAGCAACCATGCGCTGGGTCAGCTCGGGGTCGTTGTAGACAGCGTCGGTGTTGGCCTTGGTTTCGATCAGTGGTCCCTTCGGTGCATTTGCAGCAAGGGCTTCGCCTTTCGCTTGGCGCTCGACTGCGGCGAGCAAGCGCTTGTGGACTGCGGGGTCGAGCGAGCGCACGGTGATCTGGAGCTTCACCTAGTCGGGGATAATGTTGGAGGCGCTGCCGCCGTGGATGCTGCCGACCGTAATCACGGCGGGATCGGCCGGATTGTTCTCACGCGACACGACGGTCTGCAGGCCGAGCACGATGCGCGCGGCGATTACCACCGGATCGATCGCACTCTGCGGAAACGCGCCATGGCCGCCCTTGCCGTACACGGTCATGTCGAGATGGGTCGAGTTGGCGCGGAAATAACCGGCGTGGAACCCGATCACACCGGCCGGCAAGGTGTGCTCGTCGTGCATGCCCAATGCGTAATCCGGCTTCGGGAAGCGAGTAAACAGGCCATCGCGCAGCATCGCGGTCGCGCCGGCGACGATTTCCTCGGCCGGCTGCCCGACCAGCATCAAGGTACCGTGCCAGTGCTCGCGGTTCTTCGCCATGAGTTCGGCCGTACCGACCCACGCCGACATGTGAAGATCGTGTCCGCACATGTGCGCTACCGGCACGATTTCGCCGGCATCGTTCTTCGTCTTCACGGTGCTCGCGAACGGCAGGCCGGTCTTCTCCTCGATCGGTAACGCATCGAGCTCCGTGCGCAACATCACGATCGGACCATGCCCGTTCTTCAGGATTGCGACGATACCGGTGCCGCCGACGCCGGTCGTGACCTCATATCCCAGCGCCTTGACGCGCGTCGCAAGCGTCGCCGCCGTGCGCTGCTCGTGAAGGGCCAGTTCCGGATTGCGGTGTAGATCGAAATATAGCTTTTCGATATCCGGGTAGATCGCATCGACTTGCGCTGCGCCGATGCCATCGCCCGCACGGGACGTTTGCGCCGATGCGCTGCCGATGAATGATAGTGTCGCGATCAAAAGATAAATTCGATGCGGTTCATTATTTTCTCTGGCCACATGGCTACGGCGGCAATCCCACCCGTTTCATCAACTCGCGATACCTGGGCTGGTCACGCAGCCCGACCAGACGAGGATCGATCTTGAGGTACCGCACGGACCCCGAGCGTTCCTCGACTGCACGCTCGAGCCACGTCAACGCGGCGTCGGTCTCCTTCAGGCCTGCGCAAATGAGCGCCGCGAAAAACGCGACGTCATGTGCCTCGGGCGTCGTCGTGAGTTCGCTCAAAAGAGCGCGTGCCTCTGGCTGCCGCCCGGAAATTGCGTAAACATGTCCGAGTGAGCCTTTGACGGCCGGGTCGTCCGGCTCGGCGTCCAACACCGCCTTCATTTCGACGATGGCCTCGTCGAAGCGGCCCAACTGCTCGAACGCCATGCCGCGAATCCATCGCGGGGTCGTCGCTGCGGGTGCGAGCTCAAGAGTGCGTCCCTCCTGCGCCACGGCGTCTTCGTACCTTCCCGCCGCAAGAAACGCCATGCCGAGATCGACATTTACCCGGACCGAGAGAGGGTCAAGTTGTTGCGCATGTTGCATCGCCTTGACGGCATCGTCAGTGCGGCCCAGCGAGGTCAGGCATAGCGCGTACCAATGCTGGGCCAGCGTGTAACTCGGGTCGAGGTCAATCGCGCGCAGAAATTGCTGCTCGGCCGCCTGCCATTCCCACTCGTGAAGCAAAATGTGCGCCAGAGAGGTGTGGGCCGCAGCCGACGCCGGGTCCAGCTCGATCGCCTTCGTGGCGGCTGCGCGCGCCCTCACGGTCGATTCTTCCCACGACAGCAGGCCGTAGTCGTACTGGGTGAGATAGACATCGGCCAGGCCGGCATACGCCGGTGCGTATTCCGGCGCACGCCGGGTCGCGTCCTCCAGCAGCACGGCGGCCTTCGCTAGGCCCTCCGGCGAGCGCTGGTTCCAGTGAAAGCGGCCGCGCAGGACGACCTGGTAGACATCAGCATCGATGGGTTGCCTTGGCGCCGGCGACGGTACACTCCCGTCCAGATGGACCTGCAGCGCTGTGACGATCCGCGTCGTGATGTCGTCCTGAATTGCGAAGATGTCCGTCAGCTCGCGGTCGTAGGTCTCGGACCAGAGGTGATAGCCGGTCTTGACGTCGATGAGCTGCGCCGTGATGCGCAGTCGCTCGCCCGCCTTGCGTACACTGCCCTCCAGCACCGTCGCCACGTTGAGTTTGCGCCCGACGTCGCGCAGGTCGACGTTCTTGCCCTTGAAGGAGAACGCCGACGTGCGTGCTGCGACCTTGAGAGCCTTCACACGCGACAGCGCGTTCAGCAGCTCCTCAGTTATGCCGTCGGAGAAATATTCCTGCTCCGGATCGTTGCTCATGTTGACGAAGGGCAGTACGGCGATCGAATTGCGCGTGCCGACAGCTATCGGCGGCGCGTCCCCACCGGAGACCGCAGCTGCAGGTGCCTGGACCGCCGGCGATCCGGTTCGCCAGACGAACCTGTCAAGTACGAACAGCGCTACCGCCACCGCGAGGACGCCGATGATCAGAAAATCCAGCGGTCGTCCGGTTCGCCGCGTCGCGGATACTTCGCGCGGAACATCGTCAGTTCGCTGCAACCCCTGCGGCGTAAGCTCGAAAGCCCAGGCGAAGACCAGCGCGAGCGGGAGGCCTAGCAACACGAGCGTGGTGACGACCTTGAGTATCCATGGCGGTGCATCGTAAAGCGGGAACAGGACCGCGGCGATCTGGATCGCTACCCAACCGGCCGCACAGTAAGCAATGCCGACCCTGACGACGTTGCGCCGCTTCAGCTCGGACCAGAACCTGCCCATTCAGCCCCCCGCGTTGGACACTGGTGTCGTCAGTCGGCGCCCTCCCTACCGCTGGCCGCCGCCACGAGGAGAGAACGCCATCATCGCACTTCCAGTTCCCTTAAGTAGCGTGGCCGGGGCCTACAGTCGCGCAGCTGGCCGCAACGGGTGGGCTGGGCGCGTCGGGTCGATTCGACTGCCCGACTGCATGCATTTGCTAGTCCGTCGCCTCGTGGCACCCCAGCTCGAGCGAGGACAACGCACTAATCGTGACGTAGTACCCATCCGGATCGCGAAGCGAGAACTCCATTGTTCGCGTATTTGGGCTCAGATGCGGCTCCTCCTCGAATCGGACGACGAGCGCGCGTGCCCGTTTCAGCGACGCATCGAAATCGTCCACGCGGAAGAACAAGAGCAGACCGTTGCCAGGCGTTGCCAGGTCAGGGCTCGTCAACGTCGGATGCTCGTGCGCGCCCCACTCGTGAAGACAGAGCAAGACAGTTCCGTCCAATCGAGGATCTGGCCAAAGTCCGGATGGTGCGGTCGTGTCTCAGGCTGGCCGAAGAGCGACTGGTACCATTTGACGCTGCTCGGCACGTCGTTTACGCCGAGGATCGTCCACGTGCGTTTCATGACATGTCAGCCACGAAATGCCTCGGTGTGTTGCTTCCCCGCGTCTCCGATTTCGTCCCATGCGGCCTTCGAGCCTACCCAGACGTGGTGGATGACCTTTAGCGCGTCACCTCCGCGGGTAATGGAACCTGCCGGCACGAACATTTTCGCCGGGTCGTTCTCACCGGGCACGGAAGAGCCGCAAACACTGCAGAACCAGGCTTGCCAGTCCGCATTCGGCTTCTTCCACGTTGCGATGAGCTCGTGACCCCGCACCCAGCGGAATTGGTCGTTCGGAACGAGGACCACCGCAATCCCATTACTCCCGGTGAACCTGCGACAGATCGAGCAGTGGCACACGAAGACACCAGAGAGATCCGAGTCGATCTCGAACTGGACCGCGCCGCAATTGCATTCCCCTGTGGCCATCCGATCTTCCTCGCTCCCAATATAGCGGCGCCGGCGATGATTCAGCCGCCCAGGTCCTGGGTCGACACTAATCCTCGCGGGTGAGCGGTTCCTGCGGCTGTAGCTCGATCCACGGATGCTTGCGCTGTTCGTAGACGCTGACACGCGGCTCCGGAAACGCAGGATCCGCGAACCCGCCGACGGGTACGCTGACCATTCCGGGACGTCGCTCAATGCGATACCAGGCGGTCGAACCACACGTGGGGCAGAAATACGTCGTGACCCAGTGGCCCTCATCACCGTGACGCGTGTACGCCGATGGCGAGCCTGTGAGAATGACGTCGGCTTCGCGATAGGTCGCCTGGACACCGAAGGCACTCCCCGTTCGCCGCTGGCAGTCGAGGCAATGACAGATCGATATTCGGACAGGCTCGCCCAAGCACTGGGCATTGAGCTGCCCGCAGGTGCAACTGGCGATTCGCTGCATGCGGCGACCCTCTTTGGATGTCCACTTTAACGCTTCCGCGCTGGCGGGCTACGCTTCTTTGCTCGAGTCGTCTTGGACTTCGATGCGCGCTTCGCACGCTTCGCCTTCACCTTGCTCTTCCGCTTCGCCGTAGCCTTCGGGTGGAGCCGCTCAGGCAACTCCTTGCTGCCCGCTGCGCGATTCCACTCCTCGAAGGTTTCCGGCGAGATCTCGCCTTTGACCAACAACTCGGCAAACTTCCTGCGCTGCGCTTTGCTCTTGATTGGCATCGAAGATCCTCGCCGCTTAACAGCCCCGTCAGTCTCGCTCTGGTGCGCCCAGCGGAAAATAGCTTCTGTATGGCCTCGCCTCGTCTACGGCGCGCACGACGGATGGGTGAGCCAGCAGGCGGGCGCGGTAGGCGCGAAGATTGGTGTAAGTGGTAGGAATTTGATGGACCCAATCTGCATAGAAAAGGGATGGAGCCGCAGCGCAGTCAGCCAGAGTGAAAGCGTCACCAGTGGCCCAGGTGGTGCAGCCAATGAGGCGCTGATCCAGCCACGTATAGATCCTGTCGAGGAAATCACGCGCCTCTGTCACGCCATAGGAATCGCGATCAGGCTCTGGGCGAAGCTGGTTCAGGACGAACTTCTGCATCGGCGTCATGACGTAGTTGTCGAAGACGCGATCGAGCATCCGAGCCTCAACGCCAGCGTCACCGTCCGGGATCAAACGAACGGCGCCCGGATAGTGAATCTGGAGATACTCGATGATCGTGCTGGTCTCGAGGATCGTGCGACCCTGATCCACGAGTATGGGAAAGCGTTTTAGCGGCCAGAGGGATGCGAGCTCGGCGCTTGCCGAGGGATCTTCAAGGCTTCGGTATTCGAAGGGCGTGGCATTCTCGTAGAGAGCGATCAGCACTTTCTGGCTGTAGGATGAGAATGGGTGGGCATATAACTTCATCGATTTGTTCTCCCGCGCGGCGCCCGCATGTTGGTCCGCCATGCGATGACGAAGGCGGCAGTCAAAAGCAAATGAATCACGAGGAACAGTTTTGCAATTGGGCGCGCGCCGCCAGTGAACACGCCCCATACGTCCACGAGAGCTACGCATCCGAACCCCACGATATTGGCAAGGACAATCGCGTTTCGCGCTGTGGAAGGCTCCGCGTTCCGAGCCATCCAGTTCAGCACCGCAATCCCAAGCATGGGACCGCCGAAGATTCGGAGGAAGGCGATCAGCGCGGGCGAGGCATCCGGGGGAACGGCATCGATACCAAATTGCCGCGGAGCGAGCATCATCCCGATGCCAACAATAGTCTGGTAGATCGCCGAAACTGTCAGCACTGGCTTAAGCTTCATGCGTCTTGCCTATCCGGTACTGACGCGCCAGCCGTGCTCCAGTCCCTCGAATCGCCAGGACGGCCCATCACCGACTTTCTCGACGTACAAGACAAAAGCGAGGCTGGATGTGCCAACTCGGCCCGTGATTTTCCAACAACCGGTCGTGGGGAACACCAGATAGACGCCCTGACCTCCGGAATCCCGGGAATCGCTGCCCAACGCCGGCGCGCCCCTTAGGTCCAGAGGGTTGCATTCTTAGGAAACCCGGGACGCTGGACACGCACAACACAAAAGCGTTGTCCGGTGGGAGCCTGCATTACAACCCAACGCTCCAAGCGTTTCACCAACTTGGCACCTAACTTTTCCAGGCGAGCTACCTCGGCCGGAATGTCATCGGTTTCGATATCGATGTGAACGCGGCTCTCATGGTCGACGCCTTGAATTTGAACGATAGGCTCGTCTAACGGCGTTTCCAACATGCGGTAGTTGCCGCGAGTGCCCGGGTGTTCCGAGTCTATGGCGCGACCCAATGCCTTAGCCCAGAAACCGGCAGCTTGGTCAATATCGGGGGCATTACAATCGATGAGCAGTGCACAGAGTCGGGAATAGTGCATTGCTTCGCTCACAGTTGCTTGTGTGGTGCCTGACGTTTGATATGAGCGGCAGTTGCAGGCGGGCACAGCCCGCCGGAAACGGTTGGCGCGATTGAATGGTTAGGCCGCATTTTCGCCGATTGCAAAGCGCAAGTTCGCTCTGGCCGAGGCTTCCAGGGTTTCATAGAAGTGCGTCGTACTGTAGATACGTGGCCGATCCAGAGACGAAGCCAGGATTTCGCGGCGCCTTCGCTTGAAGAGCAAGTCCGGAACGTGGGCATACTCCTCCCGGATTTGGCGTTCATACTCGGCAAATCGCTCCTTGTTCGATCCGAGTACCGAGAGGTCGATGTCCACCAGAAGTTGCTCCTCGGGTCCGCGTGGCATCCGTGTGTGCTTTGTGACCATAACCAAGGAGTGGACCAGCGTGGCCGCTTCGACCGATGCGCCACTCCGTACTATCGCTGTCTTCGCCCATTCGGCGCTTTGCTCTTCGTTGTCGGAGCGCTTGACGTCGTAGATTGCATCGTGGAACCAGAGCGCGACTTCAACTTCGGCGCAGAACGAGAGGCTTCGGGCAATCTTGAATAGGCCGAGACACTCGCCTAAGTGTAGGGTGTGGTACCTGCGGTGTGGCTCACGGTAGCGAGCGATCACCGCAGCGTACGTATCCTCGCCATCTGTGGTTGAACTAATACCTCTCCACGCACTCAGCCAGGACTGATGGAGTTCGAGCATTTGAGCACCCTAACGCGAGCACAAACACACGGTTAGGCCTGAGCGCCAGCCTTCGGCGGAGATCGAAGCTCCTCCACAACTCGCAGCCGTCGAACAACCAGTTCATCGATTTCCAATCGTCCAATGCGGGCACGACGAACTGCCAGCGTACCGATGGCTAAAGCGCCAATGGCCAGCGCACCCAACGCAACCGCGCCAAGCGCCCGTGCGCCAATTGTTTGCGACATCGAGCCCATGGCCACAAGTGCGCGCGAGCCGGCAGGCGTAGCCTGTGGTGACGACCTGCGAGAGAGATGCTTGTGCATTGAATCGGGAGCGTTCAAGGAATGGATGGTACTCGCAACGTGTTTCGATCGCAGCCCTTCACGATGGCGGCCGAGAATCCGGCGGCGCGCCAGAAATGCATTTTTTGCAGGCTAAGGTGCGACCGACCGCTTCGGCGCGCCCCTCTGGCGAAACGACCCAAGGCCGACTGACCCACGGTGGGTTGTGACGAACATGCTGGTTATGACCGCAGTCAAGTTGTGCTACCCAATGCCCCTCGTCGTCCAGATGGAAACCGGTGATTCGGCGCTCGACCGACATGTCCGTGGCACCCAATGTTCGCGCTCAGCGACGACGCGGCAGCGACGCACCGCAGTCAGGCACCTTCATTGACTGCGGGCGGCGGGCCGCTTGCGAGGCGTAGCTTGAGCAGTATCCTCGGGAAAGCTTAGTCCCTTGCTTTGGTGCCACTGTGCGAGCGACATGCTCGGATAGTGATCGAAGCGAGGGTCATTGGGTTCGCCCTCGACCTTCACCCAAGGCGCCTTGGACCCGACCAGGCAGTGCACGTTGTCGGGTGGAGCAGGCAGCGGCGTGTCGATCGCACTCGCGTGGGGGTGCGCAAGGTCCGGCCAGGTCGGGTCCCAAACCCACAGCGCGCTTCCGCAGTTAGAACAGAAGTGTCGCTGCGCACTGCTCAAATGCGTCCCGGTGCCACTGTCGTTTGGAAGTTGAGCGCGGTAGCTGCGTAAGTACCGCTTGCCAGTAACTTTCATGCTTCGCGCGTCGGCACCCAGGTTGATCGCGTAGCCGCCGGCACCCGCTGTCTTCCGGCAAATCGAGCAGTAGCACCGCATAAAGGGAACCGGCTCCGCCGACTCGATCGTGAATTTCACCTTGCCGCAATGGCATGAGCCTTCCAGGTGCATGGCACTCTCCTGACTTACGGTTGCGGACTTGCGGTTGCGGACTTACGGTTGCGCGCCTGCGGGGCCTGCGATCATTCGAGCTGAATTTCGCCGTCGAAGGAAACGTGCAACTTCAGTCCTGCTATCTCTAGACTGACTTTGGCGGGAAATGTTTCCCGGCCGGTAATGGAACCATTGGCAATGGCCGCCGCCACCGCTTGCTCGATCTGGCGTTGGGAATTTACACCGACCATCTTTAGAAATCTTCGAATGCTGAGGTTAAAGGCTTCGTCGTTCACTGAATTCTCCTTTGGCGGGCCCTGAAGAGTTCACACCTTCTGCATCTCGAGTGCAAATCCCATACCCGCTTCCGCTCGCTAGGACCGGCTGCAACGCGGCCAGACCACGCGGCACTACAAATATTTTGCACGGAATTGCTCAGTGATCTCCCAAAGATCGGATGCCAATATCTGCTTCACATTCCCCGTGATTACAACTGGAACACCGCCGTAGAATGCCTCAGCGATTCCGCCTGTGATACACGCAAGCGTGTCGCTATCTCCGCCCAACGAGATCGCGTTGCGGATTGAGTCTTCGTACGATTCCGATTCAAGAAACGCAACGATTGCTTCGGGAACCGTACCCTGGCACGAGAGATCAAAAGAGTAAGTTGGACGGATGCTATCCAGCGTCCGATCCAGGTCGTAGCCAAACAGGCGGACGATCCGGTTTCTGACGAGCGCTTTATCGCGTGTTGTACGGGCAAGGTATACGGCAAGAGCTGTCGCTTCAGCGCCCTTGATCCCCTCGGGATGGTTGTGCGTAATCTCTGCCGTCAGACGTGCTTGCCGCAGAACTTCATCTTCGCTCGAAAACGCGAACCCAACTGGGCTGACCCGCATGGCCGAACCATTTCCCCAACTGTTGTATGGTCGCGAGTCAGGCGAGTGAATCCAACGATGGAAGGAAGCTCCCGTAACCCGCATTTGGATAGCGTCTAGCCATCGTTCGGACGGTATGGAGGTATGGCTGCCCGGAAAGGATTGCGTCTGCGATTGCAACCGTGAGGACGGTGTCGTCCGTGAACCTGCATTCAGGGTGGAACAGCGGGAAGTCTTTCGTCTTTATTCCGTTGTGCTCGTAAACGGACCCGATGATGTCGCCTGCGATTGCGCCGATCATGATTTTTTCCAGGGTCGAACGTCTGAGCGGAAGCTCTTTCCCCGCCGCGTACCTTCACTCACCGGCGGATCTGATCTCGATCCGAACTGCGGCTCCGAAACGCCCAGACGCAGAGACTGCCCGTGACGATCGCCGCCACCCACGACGCCCACACCGGGACCTCAAAGCTGCCTATTTGCACCGGCACTTGATTGAGTGCACGCAATGCCTGGCCCACGGCCACGACGCCGAAGATGCAGCCCGAAACAAAAATGTATTTGCTGGACATAGCGATCTCTATTTCAGTGACGCCCAACGATGACTCTCAGCCGCTGCGGGCGAGGAGCGAAGCGACGAGATCGACGCCGGCTGTAACGACGGGTTAGGCGTCACGCCGTATCTACCAAGAAAAGCGATGCACTAGAGAACGTGCCATTTTACTAGCAGGTAGCCAAGCAGGAGGAGAAGGACCGCAACAACGGGCATCACGAACTTTGTGACCTGCGATTGGCGCGCTACCGCAGTACGCTGCAACTCCAGGCTTTCCTGAATAGTCTGGTTTGACCGGTCCAGGTGCGCCTGCGCGAGGCCGAGATGCCGCTGGTGCAGTCTCCAGCGCCTTGTGCTGGTTCTCCTCGATGCGCGTGAGCAACGCAACAATCTGTTCGTTCTCGCTCATGCCCCTTCTACCGCAGCTCGAATCGATGAGACGAGCATAGCTTGCGCGACCAGGACGAAGCGAGCGATTCGTTCAGCCCGCATGCGCCGACGCCGCAGCTTGCGCCAGACGCACGGGAGCGAAAGTGAACCCCCAGGCTTCATCCGCCGCATTTTGACGGCTGACGCGGTGCTGACCGGCACTCATTTGGGTACAACAACTGGCTTCAAGTCGAACGCTCCATTGCTCTCAAGGAAGAACACACAGTCAGATGCGGCGGCGCAGCTAGTTGTGTGCCGGTAATTTCCTCCGGGCTGCATCATGTACGAACCGGGACCCAATCGGACCTCGGGCTTTCCTTCTGGCGCTTGGATGTAAGTGCCGGACAGGAACACCACCTTCATTGCATGAGTATGTGTATGGAGTGCAGCCATAAATCCCGCCGGAAGTTTCAACAATGCGCCGAACGGACCTTTTTGATGGTCGCCCCACAGGTCCACCACCTTGACTCCCGGTGCTCCAGCCGGATCGAGGTCATTCCATTTCAGGTCTGAAGCTGGAATGAAGACAGGAATCGTTGCATTGGTTTCTTCAACGCTCTTCGTATCCATTGCCAAGGCAGATCCTGGCAAGGCGAAAATAGTCGCGATAAACATCGTTGTGATATTCATTCCCATTTTCTAGCCTCCTTTTTTGATCCGACTTGATTGGACTACTACCTGACCAAACCAGCTGCTTCACGAAGCCGGCTTGAACCGCTACGGCGATGGCCGCGACGACATCGTCCACTACTCGTTTGTCAGGCGGTGCATCATTGAGATGAAAGCACCGCTCCGAGGACTCCGCCAACCAGACCCAGAAGAGCGGTAATCAGAGCTACTGCGATCGCAGTCGTCCTGTTCACTCGCGCTACGGCTATAGCCGGATCTTCCGCTTTGCTCCCGGGTGGCCGGACCTTGGCCAAGTACGAGATTGCCGAAGCGAGGGCCCGATGCCCCGTGTCGGAGTACATCTTTGGCACTGGAAGAGCACCCTGATCCAGCACCAGGCTCATCAGCTGCGGGTCTTTCTCAAAGTTCTGAGAAAAAGCAAGGACCGGCGTGAACACCTGCTCTTTGTCATTCTGCTCCCGAAGGATCTCCAGGAGCTCGATGCCTACATTGTGTCGCTTCCCAACAGGAAGCTGAGCATCACCGGACCAGGAGAGATCGATGACCGCGATGTCGAACTTGTCCCGTTTGTGAAGCGCAGCCTTCGCGTCCGCGAAGGTCCGCGCCGGAACAACTTCGAACCGCTCTTCGAGATGCTGACGAAGACCCTGGAACCACGCCAAGTCTTGCGCGAACGCCAGCTCTGGATCCTTGTGAGCGGCCCGGAGCTTGTCGCCGATCTCTTCCACTATTGCAGCCTTCACAGAAGAGTTCCGCTCGGGCTGGTCGTACGGCAACTGATCATCGGCGAATAGCACGCGAATTCTAGTCATAGGACTCCATCCCCCAATTCATATTTGCCAACGGCTGAGCGGAGCGAGTTCGACGCCGTTGCGGTGCGGCTGCTCTATCGGCCACGTGCCCGCTGCGGCGAAGCTGGCCGCAGCGTGTCCACTTGACCGACAGGTTGGGTGTCACCGTGAATGCACGTCAGTGCTAGCCGGCTGTTCAAAGCACCAACTCCCAGTAGCCAACGTCCACCCACTGCCCGAACTTCCATCCGATTTCCTTGAACTGTCCGATCCTGGAGAAGCCGAGTTTTTCGTGCAAAGCGATACTCGCGGGGTTTGGTAACGCAATGCCGCCAACCGCACAATGCACGTTGCGACCGCGCAGATCATCAATGAGCGCTTGGTACAACTTGGTTCCGATTCCTCGACGGGCAACAGATGGTGACAAATACACCGTGCTCTCGACGGAAAAGCGATAGGCGGAGCGCGCTCTCCAAGCCGTCGCATAGGCATAGCCGAGAATCGCGCCGCTTTGCTCCCAAACGAACCAAGGTAGACGTTTCTGTGACGTCGCTGATTCGTTGTGACATATCCAGCTCCGCGACTGGTACCTCCTCAAATGTAATCACCGTCTCCCGGACGTAGTGATTGTAGATCTGGCAGACCTGCGGTGCGTCAGACGGTTGGCAGGTTCGGAGCATGGCAGGACGCCGGCGGACTACTTCTCGTACTTGGGTTGATACAGCTGCACCTTGAAATCACCTGGTGCCTTGAAGAAGGTCACGAGACCATAGCCGTGATCTTCAACTCCCTGGGTGAATGTGACTCCACGGGACTTGAGTTCCTTGACGGTCTGCGGCAATGTCATCGCAATAGAATGAAATATCGGCCGTGCCCGAGGTTACGGTCACTTCCCTCGGTCGGGTGGACGCCGAGATCTGCCTCCGGCGCATCAAAAATCAGCCAGCCGCCGCCGACATCGGTCGCCTTGAGGTCGAGCTTGTCGCGCAAGAACAAGCGCAGCTCATCAGCTTGCGACGAATAGAACATTGCATGCATTCCGCGGATCATTGCTCAATCCTTCTACGAACGAATGGGAGCGCATTGTCAGGCGCCTGCGACAACGACAGCTCAGCGAGGTCTGATGCGGACAATGGGCCGCTGCGGCTTGCGACGCGCGACTTCGCTGAAGCCAGCGTTGTCGTACATGGACTTGGCCCCGAACCACATGTAGTCGTCTTTGGAACGAGCAGGCTTGTCGACAGGATAGGCCTCAACCAGCGTCGCGCCTTGTTTCTTGGCGTAGGCAATGGCTCCCTTCAGGAGAGCCTGCGCCACACCCTGGCCGCGATACTCCGACGGCACAACGAAGCAGACAATTGACCAGACGGGTTGTTCGTCGACAGGCTTCATCACGGGCGAGCGCTTTAGCTTCGCGTACTCTTCGCGCGGACCGATGGAAACCCAGCCGACGGGAACCTTCCCGCGATAGCCGATGAGACCTGGTGGATGGCCGGCATCCACGAGTGCTTTGAGGTCGGCGCGATTCGCCTGAGCGCGGGTCACTCCCCGCGGCAATGGTTTGCGTGAGCCGCTGAGACGGTAGGCCATGCACCAGCAGCCGCGAGCGATCGAGCAGCCCTTGGCATTGAAGATCGCTTCGAGATCTGGCCAACGATCTGGCGTGAGCGGAGCGACGGTGAGCTTCATCGGCATCGCCTGAAGGTGCTTACGCCGCGTTAAGTGGCTGCGGTGCCGATTACGCTAATACACCGGATGTCCGCGTTGAGCGACGGGTTAGACGTCAGCTTGAACCACTTGCCGCAGGTTAGTCTGAGCGTTGCGAGAACGACGCGAGTTCTCCCGGCTTCCGCAGCATCTTGTCCACTTCCGCGGTATGGACTTCCTCGGCGTGGATCATCTGCCGCGCGAACTCTTCCAACGCGATGAAGCGTCCTTCGACGAGTGCGAGCAATTCCCGATAGAGTTCGAGCGCGTTGGCTTCGGTTTCCAATGATTCGCGAAGCATCGCAGCGATGTCATGTTTGTGAGAGTCCAACAGGGGACCAATCCCCAGAGACGGATAGGCTCCGAGCGTCGTAATCCATTCTCCCACTTGTTGGGCGTGCAACAGCGATTCGTTGGCCTGTTCGCGCAGCCATGAAACGATCGGAATGCGACCAAAGCCAAACACAAGAAAGGAATAGTGGGTATAGCGCACGACGCCGGCCAACTCGACCTCGAGCAATCGATTCAATACGCCAACAACCTGGTCCTTATCGATCTTTGACATTTGTCACCCCGCTCCCCTTGCTGCGTTGCCGGAACGCGCGATGGGCATACAGGCATTGTGATCCTTGCGCGCTAGGTACTCAACAATCAGCGTCGGGGACTAAAAGACGGTACCTTCAGCTGCGGATAGGAATCCATGAGATCGGTCTGGCGATTTCCCGCAAGACGGTGGCGAGGAGGATGTCGGCGACAGTGAAATCGGTTCAGGCGATCCATTCACGGCCGCCCAACCGGCGCTCCAGCCCAGCGAACCAGCGGCCGGCTTGAACTCGACGGTAAGGACGTCCAGCCCGGGCGGCGCGACGGTCAAGGCGGCGTAGCCACAAGCGCTATCGAGCACACTGGTGAGGGCGCCAGCATGAATGTAGCCGTGTTGCTGGGAAAGCTCCGGACGCGGCAAAAGAGCAATCCGCACCTCGCCTTGGACAACCCGGACAAGCTCTGCACCTAAGGTGGCCATTAGCCCTTGGGCAGAGAAGCTAGCGGAGATGTGCTCTTGCAGGTCAGACACCGCGGTTCCCCACGTAACACCTAATGTTTGAGTTAAGCCCGCCGGCCGCCAGAGCTGGTCGGCTTGAATGAATTGTTAGCGCCGGGCACGCGAATTGAAAGCGCGTTGTTCAAAAGCTTGACCCCGGTTGCTTCAGAAACTCGATTTCTTCTGCGCTCGACACGCGACCGAGAACTTGATTTCGATGAGGATAGCGCCCGAAGCGATCAATGATCGCTTTGTGTTTGAGCTCGAACTCGTAGTTGTACGGCTCAGCATGCTCTCGATAGAGAGCCTCTGCCTGCACATGAATCTGTCTCGACTCGCTGTGCATATAGGGCAGAAATAAGAACCCACGCTCATCGGACAAAAGCGAATGGTGAGCACCAACGCTAACGGCTTCCTGAGCCAAAACCAGAGCCATTGGATCTTGCGTGAACGCTGCCGGCGTATTTCGATAAATATTTCGTGAGAACTGGTCTAGCACGATGATTTCTGCGAGCCGGCCCTTTGGCTCCTTGCGCCAGGAAAACAATTCTCCTTGTGCAGCCTGGTACAGAAGATGATGAAAGCGATTTTTGATCTGTCTGTCGAATTCTGGATCAACCGTCCACCACATCTTTCGTTGAGGTTCTTCAAACCAGAAGGCAAGAATATCGTTGTGCATTTATCCGCTTGACTCCGACTGAGTCAACGGGGTTCATGGCCATGGTAATCAAGTTGGGACGCTCTGTAGGGTGCGAACCCATAGTACTTCGGGCTGTCGTCGAGTCGCACATGCAGCCATGAGACCCCACCCCCCGCCGTGCTGAGCCACACCGGCCTGGCGCTGATGCGGCGCGCCATCGCATCACCGACCGCTTTCCACAGGGCATGCTTTTGCGACTCCGGTGCGTGGCGCACGAAGGCTGCGACGTGCCCATACGCGGACGGCGACGCAATCGGTCGTGGCACAATCATGATCGCGTCAGCGCCGAGGTTGGGGAACGAAAGTAACTTCGGATACGGGCTGCCCGCCAAAGTGCTTCTCAAACGCGCTTGGGTCAGGTTCGCGCGCCAAACTCGGGCTGTTCAGCAAGACAAACTCGAACGGACGGCTAGCCGACATCGTGGTTACGGATGGTGTTTCCCAGCGAAACGCATCGAACGTGACGCCGGCGAGCAAAGCGCTAAACCAGTCGCGAAAGTTCGTGTCGCTGCGCCAGCTTTCGATCACACCCGAGTACGTGGCCGAGGCTGCGTCACGTACAAGCGCAAATCGCAACGCGTCTTCGCGGCCGGTATCGATGACCTTGGCGGACCACACTTGGGTGTCGGTGCTACGATCGTCCGCGGGCCTAACGGGCATCTTTGGGCCGAATGTCTCTGGCAACATCGGTTAAGTCGTTTCCAAATTGGTGACCCCTGCCGTCAACTTCGCGAATGGTTGCCTGCGGGAGCCTCGCTGCATGGAGTGCAAGGTGCGCAAACGGGACAACCGCGTCGTCGCGGCTGTGATAGAGATAGATGCGCGGAATGGAAGCAAGCTTTTCAGCGATGTCATGGGGCAGCTTCAGATCGTCAAAATTCCACTGATCCTCGTCCCATGACGGAGCGGCGAGCAAGAACAGTCCAGCGATGGGTTTCTTTACTTCTTTCTCCGATAAGTACTTCAGCAGAATAGAGCCACCTACAGAGTGCCCGACCAATAAGACCTTCCCGTGTAGCCGCGATAATTCAGCAGAAATCTTTCGTTTCCAGGACCTGACATTCGGATCTGCCTCATCCGGCATTCGCGGAAAGTGCACCTCGAATTCGCCGCCTAGTGCTCGCTCCAGAGATGCGGCGAGCGCTGCGTCTTCTTCGTATGCGCCCTTGCCGCCACCTTGCACAAACAGCACGCAGGTCTTAGTCAATTGCGTTGCTCAAGTCCACAAGTCGGATCACAAAACCTCCCGTTCAAGCGGGCAAGTTGTCGGAAACTCCTGCAGCCGGCGCCTCACGATGCTTACAAGGTGCAGTTCCATATCATGGTTGAGCATGTAACTGATTTCGTGATGGAACTTTGTATCGATACGTGTAGTGCCGACCACCGCGCTCGGATTTAAAACCCGCCGGAAACATCTCCTTGGCTAACAGGGCATCCAGCACTATGGCCATTGCAATGTCGTGCGCCACCAGACCACCTCGAAAAGTCAGGATGTCCGGAACCCATAGCGAATAGGTTGAACCAGTTTCTCGGGGAGCAAATTCTGCTACTTGCGTCAGGAGATCCTCAACAGCAGCTACAGCAGCCATGGTCGGTCGTCTAACGCCTGAATTGAGCCGAACCGCGAAGCGGCTTAGGCTTGAATGAATCGTTAGCCGTCTGCCCCCCACGCATCACGGCATCGTCTCTACAAGATGGGCGCGATTCGCAGGAGCGGGAAACGGCTCTGGCCAGTACTCCACCATGCGCGTGATCTTGCCATGGGCCACCGTAAAGAACGAAACGGCCCGGGCAACCAAGACCCCGTCAGTCACCGTTGCATCCGAGACCGCTTCCGATATGCCGCCAACGAGGCGATTGATAGTGAAGGCCCAACGGCCTTGAGCAGGGTATTCCGCGTTCATGCGCGCGAAGTTGCCAGGACCACGAATAAGTTCTTTAGATTGCGGCCATTCAAGGATGAACTCGGGGGCAAGGATGGCGCCAACAGACGTGAAATCGTTGGTGCCCATCAACCGCCAGTACTCGGTCACGATCTCGATGGCGTTTGGCATGACCCCTCCAACTGACGGCTAACGCTTGAGTTCAGCGCCGCGGCTGCAGCGTTTTGGACTTGGCACTTTATCGTCCACGCGTGCGCTCCAGCGACTTGTCATCCGGCGCTAGAGCCAGCGACGCACGGAAGCCTTGTAATGGGAATACTCAGACGGGAAGCGTGCCCCCAGGTACCGCTCCTCCCTCGGGATCACGACGAGCGACATGATGGCAACCGCCGCAAGAAGCGTGACAACTAGCCATAGGCTATTCACCCACAGCGCAATTCCAAGCTGGAGAAGCGAGAAAGCCAGGTAGATGGGGTTGCGGCTGAAACGATAGGGACCTGTGCGTACGATGGTCGTAGTGGGCCGATTGCCGGGAACCGGCGTTCCAGCGGCTCGGAAGGCGCGAACAGCGAATACAAACAGGCCGACCCCCAACAGAACCACGGGGACGCCGAAGCGCGGACTCACGCCACGCGGGAGCAGCGAAATTGGCCAAGCGACATGAAGAATCACGCCGAGTGCTATCGAGACCAGGTACACCAGAGGCGGACGCGCAACGCCAACATTTGCGGCCTCGGGCACCGGCCCCGTGGGGTCGGGATTCGCTCGACGATCATGTGTCATGCCCCTGTCTCTACGGCCGCATGACGGTTTCGCTGAGCGCACGCACAGTTTGTAGACAGCATATTCACGTCGCATCCGCAGCCATCTTGGCGCGCCGGGTCAATTCTTTCGCGCTTGGCTCGGTCTGGCTAAGCGAGCCAAGCGAAATATCTCCAGCTGGAACATAGGTGCTCATCACAACGCCAGTTGTTGAAACCTTCGAAGCCACGAGCCGCAATGCAGATGGCCTTGCACCATTTTCAAACAATCGCTTTCCACGGCCAAGAACTACCGGGTACGTCCATACGTTGTATTCGTCAATGAGCGATGCGGCCTGTAGCGTCTGAATCAGATTGCCGCTGCCAATGATTTGAAGGTCGTGTCCGGGCTGAACCTTGAGCGCGGCTATGGCTGAAACGATGTCACCGCCAAGTACCGACGAATTGTTCCATTGCAATGACTTCAAAGTGCGGGACGCCACATGCTTTTTTGCCGCATTGAGCGTCCTCGCAATCGGATCATCCTCTGGTTGGTAAGGCCAATATGCCTCGAATATTTCGTAGGTTTTGCGACCCAGTACAAGCTCTCGATCTTTACCATCGAAACCTGCCGCAGAAAGATCCATCCCTGCGTCCGCGAAAGCGAACAACCAACCGCCTAACGTGAAATTTCCGGTTGGATCTTCGGTCGGTCCTCCTGGTGCCTGCATGACACCGTCCAGTGATGTAAATGTGGACGCAATGAGTTTCCTCATATGACTCTCCTGCGATTGCATGACATTGTGCGCGCTAACGTTTGAGCTGAGCCGCCTGCTCAGGCTGTCGAAGCCACCCGTAGCCGGTCGGCTGGAGCGAATGGTCAGGTCTCATTGGCGCTGCGCGGTGAAGTGACAATAGGACTCCGAATCTCGCGCCACGCAAGCAATGCGACGACCAGCGACCCGACGCCGTATAGCGTCACGAGACTGGCGTGGCCGTTCAGGATGGAGTCGGCGTCGGCGAGCAGTGGCACGCAGAGCCAGGCAGCGATAGTGGTTGAGTAGACGATCCTCTCGCCCTCGGTCTTGCCAAGTCCGCGCGGCGCTTGCGCCAAGCGCGCGAACTGGCCGACGTGCGTGGGGCCGAGCGCAGCGCGCTCAATATCTGCTGCGCGCTCACGAAGCCACTTGCACGTTTGAATGTTGCGGCGCTCCCAGATCCAGAAACCAAGCGTAGTGAGCGAGCCGACGAAGGAAGCCAGGACAAGCCCCAGGGACAGGCGGTGGTCAGCCTTGAACAAGACCGCGCCGATGGCCGCAACCGTGAAGAGAGGGACGAAGCCGAGCAGCTTGAAGGAAATGTCGTCGGTCGCTCGCAGCTGCGCACACACTTCACGCCAGCGATCGGCCGTGCCGAGGCTTGTCAGTGGTTCGCTTGCCATGGATACCACCTCCCGTGACTCCTCACGTGTCCTGTTTCGACTTTCTAGCGAGTTCCTCGGCGAGAATGGGAACGCCAAGATTGCAGGCCTGGACGCCTTGGGAGACGCAGAGTTTCAGCACCTCCATGATCTCCTCCATGGTGGCGCCCAGCTTGAGCGCGGCCTTGATGTGACGGCGCGTGCCCGGGGCATACATATGGGTGAAGGACGCATCCATGGCGATGCTCAAGAGTTCGACATCCTTGGGCGAGAGCACCCCCTCGGCATAGATCCCAGCGGCCGCGGCAAAGTATTCATCCGTCCAAACCGGGTCCACTTAAAGAAGGGATCCCATGCCGTATTCCACTGACCGATCGCCCTCATCTTATCGCTGGCTGGTGTCGGTTCTTTGGCCCTCTTCTGTAGCTGAACACCTGCCGCCTTCGCCTCTTCCAGGAGAATCGGCGCACCCAGGCTGCACGAATGGATCGACATCAAAGCTCGCCCCTTTCAGCATGAACAGGATTTCTTCGCGGGTCGCGCCTGCTTCGAGCGCAGCCCGGATATGGCGGCGGGTCCCGTCCGGGTTGAGGTTCGTGCAAGCGGCATTCAATGCGACGCTGAATAATTCAATCGTCTTGCGGGGCAACACACCCTTGACCCACGGATTCATGCTCATCTTTGCGCAGGCGTCAGCCCATTTCGGATCCCATTCGCGCAGCTGCTCCAACGCCGGATCCCACGGGCCATGAGTCGCGGCACGCTGTGTACCGGCCGACTCCGCGGCCGACTTCTGGTTACCGGCGCCCTTCCCCGCCTCCGCGACTGGAGCCTCGCCCAAAGCCGGTTCCCCGACGGCAAGCATGCCCAGCAGTACGCCGGCGTTTGTCGTGAATTGCCGACGGTTCACTCCCCTTCGCTGTGATTCTTTCGTGGAGCAAACGTCATGTGCTTTTGTCTCTATCTCTCTCTGTTTCATAGTTGCATCCCCTTCGTGAATTTATGCACGAGCTCCGCAATGATGTCGAAGGGCATCTCGTGCATGAGAACCACCTAACGCCTGAATTAAGCCGCGCCGCGAAGCGGCGGCGGCTTGAATGAATTGTTCGGCGGCGTAGACAAGGATTTCAGGCACCTTTGTTCTTGTCGTCCCAGAGCATCGGTTCCCAAAGCTCAACCTTGTTTCCATCCGGGTCCATGATCCATGCGAACTTGCCGTTCTCGTGTGACTCTGGGCCACCGATGACTGCCACCCCGGCCGCATGCAGTTGTGCAAGCATTTCATCGAGGTTGTCGACCCGATAGTTGATCATGAAGGTGGAGTCGCTCGGACTGAACCATTGACTGTCCTTATCCGCGAGATGCCACACAGTGAGGCCCAGGTCTTCAGCCTTGTCGTCCGGCCATTTGAGTACGGCGCCGCCAAAGTCTTCCAGTTGCATGCCCAAGTGCTTCTGATACCACGCTGCCAGCGCGGCGCTATCGCCCTTGCACTTTAAGAAGACTCCGCCGATTCCGGTAATCTTTGCCATTTAGCCTCCAATTCGTTGAGTCGCCTAACGGCTGAGCTGAGCACGCCGCGCGCAGCCGCCGCGTGTTGGCACCTTATCCATCCGGCTGCGCCCGAGCGATTTGTCAGGCCGCGAAGACGTCATGGCGCGCTCCCTAACGTATCACCGTGCCGCGTATCGGCTGACCCGGTCGCGCGTCTTCAACCAACTTCGAGTTGCTGACAACCGGTGTTCCGGAGACCAACACGTGGACGATACCGGATGAAGGCTGCATGGGCTTATCGAAGGGCCTCGGGTTCGTGGCAAACCACTTCGATGTTGTGCCCGTCCGGACCAATGACGAAAGCTGCATAGTAGTTCGCGTGGTAGTGCGGGCGCAGACCAGGCGCACCATTGTCTTTGCCACCCGCCTCCAGAGCCGCGCAATAGAAAGCTTCGACTTGCCGGCGATTCCCGGCCGTGAACGCCAAGTGAAGATGCGCCGGCTCCTCCTCGGTTTGGAACATGCACAATGAAGCCTTGCCGTTTGGGCTAAGCTCGATACCGTACGTCGGCGGCCCCTCCGAGACAACAGCTACGCCGAGCGGTTCGAGTGCCTTGAGGAAAAACGCTTTGCTCGCCGCATAGTCGCTGACTCCGAATTTGACGTGGTCAAACATGAGTTCTCCTGAAGTGTGTGGGCCTGCGCGACGAGACCATCTCGTCAGGGGCGTGGGGCGCCGCCGTTAGAATGTCGATACTCTTCGCAGAAGGGCAGCTTCAACGAAGGAACGTCACCATGCTCAAGCTCTACGGCTTTTCGAAGGTCAACGCTGGCGCGCGAGGCCACACCCGCGACCTGCGCGTGCTGTGGGCGCTCGAAGAGATGCAACTGCCGTTCGAGCTGGCCGGCATGGACCACCCCGCACACGACCTGAACACCGAAGCCTATCGCCGGCTCAGCCCCTTCGAACAGATCCCGTCGATCGACGACGACGGGTTGGTGCTGTCCGAATCCGCCGCCATCCTCGTCTACCTGGCGAAGAAGTCCGGCCGCCTGATCCCCGGCGACCGCGCCGGCGAGGCGCAGGTGGTGCGCTGGTGCTTCGCCGCGATGAACTCGGTCGAGCCGCCGCTGCTCAGCCTGATGGTGCTCGACTGGACGGCGGATGGCAGCTGCGGCAAGCACCGCGAGTTCCTGGTCGGCTGGGTGAATCGGGTGCTGAGGAACCTGGAGCGCTGGTTCGCTGACCGCGACTTCGTCGCGACAAAGGATTTCACCGTCGCCGACATCCTGATGGCGCACGTGCTCTCGGCGGGCATCAAGGACGAGGGATTGATCGCGCCGTATCCGGGAGTCGCGTCGTATCGGGATCGGTGCCTGGCCCGGCCCGCGTGGAAGCGGACCCTCGAGGCGTACTGCGCGCGGGTCGAGGCGGGATAGATCGTCATCGTCGGCCAAGACGCGGCTGTCCGGCGACTCAAAGGCAACCGTCGGATCTTCTCCCGCTTCGAAAAGCTCGACGCGATGTTCCTCGGCACTTGGTCATGTCGATGGGTTCCGACTTGCTTGAATGTCTTTCTTTGTCATCTGTGGCAAGTCATCCGTGATGTGGTCCCACGGGGCCCTAAATTCTATGTAGATGTGCTTGTCTGGCCTGATGAGGGGATCATCGTCTAGGGCGCCCGCTGGTATCTCGAACCGGGGCTCCCCGGTTTTTGATGGATTTGGCACCTGTGAGCCGCAGCGGCTGCAGAAACTGGTGTCATATGGGGGAGGCGATTCGCTTACCGGAAGTTCGTAGGTCTTGATCAAGTCCGCGCCTTGAAGAAGGCGGAAATCCTCACGACGCACGCCAAGCCAAGTGAGGTAGGCAGATCCGCTGACTTTTCGGCAACGAGTGCAATGACAAAGCTCAAAGGGTCCGACCGCGCGTTCGATTTCGAATCTGACGCCACCACAGAGGCAGCTACCACGGATCATTGCCCACCTCCTCTCCCATGCGGTCAAACACCTGGTGCCGTCCAACGATTGGAACGATTTGTTGGGCGTCTGTCCGCCAGCGTAGCGGCTAGCCACTGAGGCTGCTTTCTGCACCGTCCGTGTCGGAGAACTTGGCCAGCTGCTGCCCGTGCAGTGACGTTGGCGGAGCAGTAAAGACGATACCCTTGCCGGATTTCTGCGCATAGAACCCGACGATGTCCGAGACTCGGAAACCGAGCTGGCATATTCCAGGCGGATGCTCCGCAGAGGCGATGTGAAGCGCAAGTGTAGTGGATCCGGTTTCAAACTCCGACCAGTGTGGAGACTCGAAGCGAACCTTCAGACCCACCTCGTCACGGTGGAACTTAACTGCGTTCTGCATGTGCCCGACGTACTTGATCACGTAGTTCAATGCGGTGCTCATTGAGGCGGTACCTCTCGGAGTGCAGTTCGGCCACCAAGCTCCGGGACCGCTCGGCCCTCGCTGCGGAGATAGCCCGCCATTGCTGTGACTACCGTGCTGACTGCTGGCCGACTAATCATGCGCTCTCGCCATGCGGCTAGATTCGAATGCTCCGCAGTTATCGGTACAGTGTGACGCGCCGCAAAGAACTGCGCCATGTAGAACGCGATGTCAGCGTAGCTGAATCGATCCACCATGTACTCACGATCTCGGAGCAGCTGGTTCATCCAAATGTAGTGCGTCTCAATTTCTGCTCTTGCCTTTTTCCACTCTGGCGCGTCAACCGGGTCGGGATTTCCGCGTAGGCCCATCAGTCGAATGACATGAGGAAAGAAAACTTCGTCGGAATGGAGCTCTAGTTTCCGCGCCTCCGCTCGCGCGGCAATGGAACGAGGCCAAAGTGGCGGTTCCGGCCGGCAATCTTCCAGGTACTCGAATATCTGCGTGGAATCAAAAATCTGAACGTTGCCGTCAACGAGGACTGGCACTTGATGTTTGGGATTGATGCGCAGCACTTCGGGATGCTTCGGTGCATAGCCGCGTTCAAAGTCGAACGGCACCATCACTAGATCAAATTCGACTCCCTTCTCGCGCGCGGCGATCTCAACCTTCGCACCAAACATGCTTAGCGGACCGGAGTAGATCGTCAAGCGATTCATAGGCGCTCCGAGGGGTATGCAGAAATGACGCGATGGCGGAAGGCTCGCACATCTTTATGGGACCTAACAGTTGAGCTGAGCGCGCCGCGCGCCGAACAGGATAAGTCGCACTCTATCTTTCACGGCCTCCGCTCCAGCGAAGTGTTAGGCCCCTCCGCTTCCGGATTGCGGTCGCCCCGAAATCTTCGCAAGCTTTTCAAGAGCCGCACGCTTTTCCTCAGGGGAGTGACCTTCATAGTATCTATCGATCAGGCGCTCAACGACGGTGATCTTCGCAGAGCGTGCCTCGGCGGGCAGGTCGAAGCCGCGATCGTCAAACGCAAGGGCCACCTTGAAGACATGTTCCAGATCCGGTTCGGGCAGCCCAGGGTCAGTTTCGACGAGCTTCTTGACCCATCCTAAAATCTTCGTCGAGTACGTCGACGCCAAATTGTGCGCAATCGTGCGATATGCGGGCACGTCACAGGCAATCATCTCCTCGAGGAGCGCCAATCCTTCCTCGAGGTGAAACAGGCCGTCTTCGGATCGATAGTCCGACTCCGCCTGAGACAAGTGCTGTCGCGCAGCGCGCAATTGCTGTGGCTCGACCATGCCAACGCCTAACGCCGCAGTTCAGCCGCACCGTAGCGGCAGAAGGCCGAGAAGGTGACCCAGAAGCGCGCAGCGCTTTCGAGCATCGGCTGCAACTGCTTGTCAGGCACGGCATGGGAATCACTTGTAGTCATCAACGAGCTCCCCATTGGATAGACCAGGAAACTGCGGAAGGTCATCGGTGATTTCGTAAAAGTCACATTTCTCGCTAACAAAGATATGGCCAAGTGTTCTCAGTCCAGTCGGACCATCGAGCGTGCCTGCAATGATCCCCGTAGCGTCCAAGTCAAACGGTTCCCAGAACAGGCCGGAGCCGCATAGACGGCAGAAGCCGCGCCGGGCGATCTCGGACGTCTGGTACCAAGCAAGACCTGCGTCATTTGTGATCGTGATATTTACCTTTCTCGCTTTTGAATGTGGGCCAAAATTGCCATGCAGGCGTTGGCACATGCTGCAATGACAATTGACTACATCGCGTAACGGGCCCTTCACCTCGTACCGCACGGCTCCGCAAAGGCAACCGCCGGTCGTGGTTCTTTCGCTATTAGCCATGCCAACTCCTTCAAGAACCTCTAATGTTTGAGCTGAGCCCCCCCGCGGAGGCAGGCAGCGCCTGGCCGCGGAAAGACAATGACTACGGTGGCCTCCCGCAGCCATTGCTGGCTGCCGTTGCGGATCGGCTCGAGCGAAAGTTTAGGCAGCATTCGTAGCGCTCATCGCAGGCGCTCGCCGTATGCACAGGCTTGAAGCAGCTTGGCAAACCGTGACGCCCGGGTCTCGGCCTTCTTCGCGGTCGTAACCCAGTGAAGCACGACCTTTCTGTAGCTCGGCGGCGTGCTCTCGAAAAAGCGCCAGGCCACCTTCTGGCGTTGGAACTCACGCACCTCCGCGAGCGACAGCTCTGCTGTTGACGCCTGTTCGTAGGCGTAGACCGCGGACTTGGCGGCTGCGCGGTGAGCAAAGGCTTTGGAACCAGCCGGCGTCATGCGGCCGTGAGCCCGCAGTTGCTCGAACTTGGCGATGTTGATCGCGCTCCAGATCGAAGTGGGCTTCCTTGGCGTGAATCGGATCGAGTACGACTCATCGTCGATCCGATTGCGAACCCCGTCGATCCACCCAAAGCAGAGCGCTTCGTCGACTGACTCCGACCAGGACATGCTGGGCCGCCCAGTCGCTACCTTGCGATAGCCAACAAGGAGTTCGGACTCGGCGGCTGCGTTTGCTTCAAGCCACTGACGGAATTCGTCCGCGGTTTTGAAGAACTTCGGAGATACCATGGCGGTTGAGTATGAGGCCTACCCTTCGAGCTAAGCCGCTCGAGGAGGCTGGCGAAGCCAGCCGTAATGAGTCGGCTGGGGAATGGTTACGCCTCAGCGATAGCCGCAATGGAAACCTTCAGGCCAGGAATACGCGCAGGTAACTTGGCGCCCTGCCGAGCAGGTGGATTGGAAGGGAACCACTTCAGCCACTCCTCATTCATACCGGCAAACTCGTCTTCGTCGGCGAGCACGATCGTGACGCTGACGATTTTGTCCAAGGAACTGCCCGCTGCTTCGAGAATGGCTTGGATGTTGGTCAGGCACTGTCGGGTTTGCTCCTGAACGGTGGCGCCCTTGATGGCACCGGTGACGGGATCAGCTGGGGCGGTGCCTGATACGAACACCAGCCCGGCCGCTTTGACCGCTTGACTGTACGTCGGCGGCGGCTTGGCCGCATTTGGCGTGAAGACAATTTGACGGGCCATTTTCGACTCCAAGTAGTTTTCCGACATGGCGAATCAGCAGCGCTGTCTTATGATCGCCGACACCAGTGTGAAGGATCACCCGGGAAAGCACACATGAGCGGTACGAGCGAGCTGAAGGGACCGGATCTCACCCGAGGTGTACCTGCGGATGGCATCGCCGAAGGGCGCCCCTTCCTCGGACACGCCCACGGCGAAGCCGTGATGTTCGTGCGGAGCGGCGGGAAAGTGTTCGCGACGAGCGCATCATGCACGCACTATGGCGGGCCGCTCGCCGAAGGACTGGTGGTCGGCACGACAGTGCACTGCCCTTGGCATCACGCATGTTTCGGTCTCGAAACCGGACTTGCCTCTGGGCCAGCGCTCACGCCGATCACGTGCTTCGAAGTCATCGAAGAAAACGGCCTGGTTCGAGTCGCGCAAAAACTCGAAGCCGCAAAGCCAACGGCGCCGCGGTCGGCACCGGCGAGTGTCGTCATCGTCGGGGGCGGGGCTGCTGGTGCGGCGTGCGCGGAGAACCTTCGCCGCTTCGGATACAAGGGTCCGGTCGCGTTGATCGCTGACGAGCCGCCAGGCCCGGTCGATCGACCGAACCTGTCGAAGGACTACCTCGCGGGTAGCGCGCCCGAGGAGTGGATTCCGCTCCGTGACGAAGCGTTCTATCGCGAAATGAACATCGACTTCTCCGTAAGCGATGGCGCGGTCAGCATCGACACCGCGGGCCGCACAGTGGCCCGAAAAAGCGGGAAGGAACTAACGTACGGCGCTCTTCTCCTCGCGACCGGCGCAGAGCCACGCAGGCTCCCGATTCCAGGTGCAGATGCCGAAACCGTCCACGTGCTCCGAACGCTCGACGACTCGCGCACAATTATCGCAAAAGCCAGGGAGGGCGCGCGGGCTGTGGTCATAGGCTCGAGCTTCATCGGCCTGGAAGCGGCAGCATCGCTCCGCGCAAGAAAAGTCGAAGTGGACGTAGTGAGCATCGACAAAGTGCCGCTCGCACGCGTGGTAGGTGACACGATCGGCCTTTTCGTGCAAAGCGTTCACGAACAGCACGGCGTTCGCTTTCATCTCGGTCGTGCCCCGAAAGCCATCACCGGTCGGGGTGTCGAGCTCGATAATGGAACATTACTGGCTGCGGACTTCGTGATTCTCGGGGTCGGCGTTGCACCGCGCACTGCCCTCGCCGAGGCGGCGGGTCTTCTGGTCGAGCGAGGGATTGTCGTCGACGATCATTTCTGCGCGAGCGCCGATGGAGTCTACGCAGCGGGCGACGTCGCGTCGTTTCCCGACTTTCGAACCGGAGCGCGCGTGCGGATCGAGCATTGGCAAGTCGCCGAACGTCAAGGGCGCGCGGTCGCGCGCGCCATGCTCGGACTCGGCGAGCCCTTCCGGGACGTGCCGTTTTTCTGGAGCGCACATTACGACGTGACGCTGAATTACGTCGGCCACGCCTCCACCTGGGATCGCATCGTCGAGCGGGGTAGCCTCGCGGATCGCAAGTACGTCGCGGCCTTCGAGCACCGGGGCAAGATCCTCGCCGTCGTCACGCTCGGCGAAGATCTGTTGAGTCTCGAGATCGAAGCGGCCATGAGTGCCGGCGACGAGGCGAAGGTGAAAGCTCTCGCGATGGGCTAGCGAGCCGGTACGAGATTGTGCTGCCTAACGCCCCGCAGGAGCGCGGCGTACGCCCATGCTACGTTTCAACACCTCAACACGCGTGCGCTCCAGCGATTTGTTAGACGACGTGTGTAGCTCACGTGTTTCGCCACACCACAAGGGTAAACAGGACTCCTGCCACGAACAGGGTACCGAAAATATGCTTGTTGTATCGAGCAAGCCACAAGGGAAGATAGATATCAAAATTATCGCGTCTGTCATCGGTGTAGCGCGCGGCCACGTTGGTGAGGGGACATCGAAATCGGTTCGCCAGCAGCACCAGCACCTCGGCCGAAACGAGAGCTATGAGGATCGCCGCAACAAGGAACTGTCTGCGCCATGCAACGATGGGGAGCGCAACGATACATCCGGCGAACAGAGCCCATGCCAACGTGTGCACGATCTTCACGGTGCGCAGTGCGGCTGGCGCGGAAGCACCGTGGGTTGCGAGCATGTCGTCTAACGGTTGAGCTGAGCGCCGCGGCTGCGATGGTTTAGCTCTCCTGTGAACCATGGCAGCGGTACGCGTCGTGAGGCGGCCCTCGGTCATGAACGAATTCTCCTTAGTCTTGTCCAGAGGACGCGCTCATAGCCCCACAAACGAAGCTTCCTTGAACGGGGCTGCGAAATCTGCGTAGAAGGCCTCGTTCACCGTGGCCCAGCTCGGGCGTGACTTCATGGTGCCGAGCCAGCGGGTAATATTCCGGTACATAGCGTAGTCGAGGTGGATCACCTCGCCGAGCGTAAGTATTGCAGCGCCGAGATAGTCGGCGAGCGTAATCTCGCTGCCGCAAAGATAGTCGCTGTTCGGTCCGATCAGATCCTCGTCCAGAACCTTCAGCCAACCTTTGGCCCTAGCGCATCCCCACGTGAGGGTGCCCTCCTGCACCGTGTCGTCCGCGCGGCGGTGATGCGGCAGAATTTGCGGGTAGATGAGCCCGTAGCCAAAGTCGCGATAGAACCCGGTGTTCAACCAATCCATCCGCTCGTTGACTCGCGCCCGCTGGCGTAGATCCGACGGGTAGGCGGGCGAGCCGACCTTCTCGGCGAGATACTTAAGGATCGCTGAGCACTCGGTCAGGCGGAACTCACCGTCTTCGAGCACCGGCACGAGTCGGTTGGGATTGATCAGGGCGTAGGGCAGCTGGAAATGCTCGCCGGTGAACAGATCCACAACCTTAAATTCAAGGTCGAGCTCGTGCTCCGCAGCAAACAGCATGATCGGCCGCGAGGTTGTCGAAACGGGATGATAGTAGAGCTTCATAACCACCCTCCTTTTCCTCGATGAGGGGTCCACGCATTGCTTAACGCCTGACGCCTGCGGTCAACGACTGGATCATTTTATCCTGCGAGGAACTTGTTGAAGCGGCTGGCAGCCTCGGAATCGAATCTACCGTCACGAATCTGCTTGTCTATGAACGACGTAAAACTCCGAGAGAACGGACTCGGCCTTGCGTGCCACCAGGCCTGCACCCCGGGGAAGGAAACCCACCAGGCCGCGGTGGCCGACCACCGGCTCCAGACCTCCTCGGGTAATGCACCACTCTGAGCCTGATGAAACATGAACTCGAATGCGCCGAACGCCTCCGACAGCCACCAGGTGAGCTGGAGCCTTTCCTCACGGGTCAGCTTTGACGGGTCGAGAACGCCTTGCGCCTGCAGTCGCGCCAGCTCTCCGTTTTCGAACAGCACGGATTGCATCGTCGAAACGCGCTCCAGTGCCCGCGCGAATGTGTCCGTGCGAATCGATGCCGTGTTTTGGCGAACCTGTACGGCCAGGTAGATGAGAGAGACTATGACCGCGACGCTACTGATGAACTCCCCAAGATTCGCGAGATCGTGAAGTTCCACGTCGATTCTCCCGCAGCCTAACGGTTGAGCTGAGCGCCGCGCCTGCGGCGGTTTGGACTTGGCACTTTATTCTCCACGAGTGCGCTCCAGCGATTTGTTAAGCGACATCGTAGCGATCAGCTATGGGAGTGGGCTAGTGAGTACGACGGTATATCCGCCCGGGTCGCGCAGCCAATATTCCCAGTTGCCGTTTTCGCTTAAGTAGCGCTCCTTTAGGGTCTCCACTTTCAAGTCCACTGCGCGACCCACGGCAGCGTCGAAGTCGTCCAGCTCGAACCACAACAGGACGCCGTTGCCGTATGGGCGAAGAGCTGGATCTCCGAGCGGACCATGTTCATGCTTCACATCCCAACGATGCAACTGCAGAACGAGCTGCCCGCCGGCGACAAGCCGCTCATACTCATCACCCCCATGTCCGCTGGTGCAGCCAAGTAGCTGCCGGTACCAGGTGCTGCTGGCCGGGACATCGTGAACGCAGATGAGGGGTGCCAGTTGCACGTTGTCGGTTCCTATGTCGCCTGACTTACCGGTTCAGCGGCGGCGCGCTGACGCTCGTGCCTTGGCACTTTATCTATCACCGTCCGCTGCAATCGGTTGTTAGGCGACGCTGGCACGTGCAAGGTCGTGGTCGGTGATGGCGAAGAGCATTTGATCGAGGACGACGCCGTCTTTTATGACGCTCCTCCGAAGAAGACCCTCGCGTATATAACCGGCCTTCTCGAGCACTCGATGCGAAGCAAGATTCGTCACGTACGGCAGCGCGTAAATCCGCGTGAGGGGAAACTGCTCGAACCCATAGCGTGTGACTGCACGAACCGCGGCAGTCATGATGCCACGGTTCCAAAATCGCTGTCCGAGCCAATAGCCAATTTCCGCGGAGACTCGCTCCACATCGCTTTGGAGCTTGAAACCGACTCCTCCGACAACCTCGGACTGGATCTCAATTGCCAAGCTCGTTGGCTGTGCCTGATTGGACGCAAACTTGACCCACTCTTCCGCGTCCTTCTGTGTATAGGGGTGCGGAAACTGATCGCGAAGGTTTACCCAAACTTCACGATTGTTTGCGTGAGCAACGATAGACGTCTCGTCTCCCGCGCTCCATGGTCGAAGCAGGCAGTTTGGAAGGTCGATTCGCATGTCGTTTCGCAACGCGAATGTCGTCGCCTAACGATGGAGTTCAGCCGCGGCGCAGGAGGAGCGCAGCGACGAGTGCGACGTCGGCTGGAACGACTGGTCCTGCCGCACACGCGCCAGTGCGGAAACGTAGCGCCGTTTAGTCGAGGAACTTCCAGGTCTTGGCACCATCCAGCCTCCGAATCCGAGTTGACTCAATCACGGACGGATCAAAGTTTCGGAAATTGACACCCATCCGGTTCCTAGCACGACTGATTGGTTGCCAATGCGTCACGCAACCACAGTATGCGCATCTACAGAGCCAAAGGTACTTGTCGCCCCAAGAGTAACGGGCCACCGCACCCTTGCGGGCAAGAATCTTAACCTTGCTTCGATCGTAGTAGCCCCAGAGGCCAGCGTGGCGACGGCAGATTGAGCAGTTGCAGTTCGTAAGGCGCCGTGGCTTGCGTGCGACTTGGATCTGGACTGCCCCGCAGTGGCATGAACCTGTGAGCATGGCACTGCCCTCCTGTGCGGCCTAACGGTTGAGCTGAGCGCCGCGATTGCAGCAATTTGAGATTGACACCGTATGACCCACGCGTGCGCTCCAGCGAGTTGTCAGGTCGCTCACGGTTCGCACGCTGAACGCATTGGGCGTCGTGCGTATAGCAATCATTTGAAATTCGAGACGTTGCCCACGCGGCGCCAGCTGCCGCCTCGCTTCTCGTAGAGCTCGATCCAGGACGATTCGAACTGGATCGACCTTCCCGCGCCGCCGACCTCGGTTCCGCCGGCCTTTACCTGCGCGATCACCCACCCCGCCGTCCCGTCGGCCGATACGTGCACGACCGGCGCAACGACGTCGATGTACTCGGCGAACCGCACCCCCCGCAGGTAGGGGCCAAGGAACTGGCGGCGCTGCTCGAGGCTGGGCCGCGAGATCTGTCCGCGGCTCGCGAGGACGAAATCCTCGGCTTCCGCCTGCAGCAGAAGGTCCACGTCGTTATTGCGATGGGCCTCCATGGCCTGCTCATGCAGCGCGAGAAGGCGGGCGCGATCGCCCGCGGTGTCGACGGGGACGACGGCGCAGGACATCAGAGCAGCCGCCACGCAGGCGAACACCGAAATGACAATCAATTTCAAGGCGTATCCCTCCACGCGAATTTTGGTCGGTGCGATCTAACGTCGCCGTTCACCTGCGGCGGACGAAGCGACTAAAGGGAGCGAGGCTCTGCGGAGCATGGGCGTGACGGGTGGTGCCGCACCGATCTGGATCTCGCCTATCACCTCGAAACCATGGCGCAGGTAGAACGGGATGTTCTGCGGTTTCGACGCCTCGAGGTACGCCAACGCTCGTTCTTGATCGCAGCGGGCGAGAGCGTGGCGCATCAACTCCGCTCCGAGGCCTTTTCCCTGCGCGTTTGGATCGACGCCAATCTGCGGCAAATACCAATGAGCTTCTCGGGGATGCGACTGTTCCATCTTCTCGAACGTGGCCAGAAGGTCGTCAAGGTGTTCGCGCTTTGCTGTGTCGCGGAACACCTTTTCGAGGGCCTCGCCGTTCGGCTTCACACCGGGAGGCAACCAGAGTGCGGCGCCGCAGAAGTCTGCGGAGACATAGGCCGTGCCGTGCTTAAAACTGCTGCCCGCGAACTCGCGGGTGGCCAAGGGCATGGTCTGGAGATAATCGTGCGGAGAAGGCCACGCAAATCGCGCGGGCGGGTCTGTGAGGAATGCAGCTACGATCGCTGCGACGGCACGCGGCATCTCATCGGATGTGGCGCTGCGTATCTCAGTCGACGGTCGGATCATTTCGTCCTCCTGGCTCCACTATTGCCGGATAACGGTTGCCATGAGCGCCGGCCGCAGGCGAGCGCAGCTTGCCAGCAGACGTCCGCTCGATGGGAAGGTTATGCGTCTTATAGAGCCACAGCTCGGCGACCAAGAGGTTGGGCACCCAGCAAAGCCACGCTATGAGCGGGTAGGCAACCTCGAACGCGGCTACACCGGGTGCGGTGGAGACTGGCAGGTACACCCTCAACGTGACGGCGGCCAGCGTGAGCGAGAAGTTGCGGACCATCCAACGGCGGTGCCCCACCACGTTGCCGGCGCGAATGGCCGCGTAGGCGCGAAGCCCCGTGTAGAGCCAGGCGACGGCCAAGCCCGCAAATCCGAGACGAGCGACTAAGCCGCCAAACGCATGCGCCGCCATGAACAAGCCAGCAAGCCCGCCAATTGTGACGCCGACGCCCAGGTACAAGCGGCCCAGCCAACGGTGAAGTCTTGTGTAGGCCATGCGCAGTCTGTTGACGAACTGGAACGGGCCAAGCGACAGCGCGATGACTGAGGCGAATATGTGAGCCCTGATTGCGAACGAATGTGCTTCGAACGTCGACCGCATGTCGGGGTGGACTGCTACGCCCAAGGGAAGAAACCCATAGACGACGACCGCGTAACCCGACACGCCAAGCGAGAGGACGACAAGCGCTATGAAGCTAGCGAGACGCATAACGCCCCGGTTCAGCGGCGGCGAGTTGCCGTATGTGCCTTGGCAGTTTATGCATGATCCGTCCGCTGCAACCGGTTGTCAGGTGCCGACCACGGGAACTGCGCCATGGAACAGCACCCGTCCGTCGTGAAACGGCCCGAGGCCGAAGTGACTGTAGAGCTCGATGGCTGGAACGTTTCGATCCCCCACCTCCACGTAGATCGATTTGCAGATTCGACGCCTACACTCATCGAACAGTTCGGATAGCAGGGCGCGCGCGATACGCTGCCGCCGAAACTGCGGTTTGACGAATAGGTCATCGATATAGCCACTGAGCGCTCCATGCTCCATGGTGTAGCGCAACGTCAGGACTGCGTGCCCGGCAGCAACGCGATGGCACTCGGCTAACCACACGCAGCCGAGGTCAGAATGCTCTAACAATTTCGAGAACGAGAGTTCCGCCCATTTCTCATCGAGGGGATGGTTCGACTCGGCATAGAACTCCCGCATCAAGTCAACGAGCGTACCGACGTCCGATCGAGTGGCGCGTCTCACGACAGTGGTTGCTCGAAGTGACGTCATACGCACCTAACGCCTGAGCCGAGCGCCACGGGCACGCCGAATTGGTTTTGGCACTTTATCTCTCACGCGTGCGCTCCAGCGATTTGTTAGGCGGCACGGGCGAGATCTTCCTGAGCTGATGGATTGCGCGGTCCTTGAAGGTCCCACACGATTCCTCTGGAGTACAGCCACCGCAGCACCGTCCACCCAGGATCCGTTTCATCGGGAGACAACCCCATGCGGGCGGACTCCGGAAAGGCGTGGTGGTTGTTGTGCCAGCACTCGCCCATGGTAATGAAGCCGACACCACGGAGGTTAGACGCCTGAACCCCTGCGGCCGGCACAATCCAGCGCCCCGGACCGGGGTTGTGCGTGAGATAGGTGACTGTCCAGTGTCCTGCCACACTCACGAACACGCGACCAAATACCCCCCAGACGACCCAGGGCCACCCACCGATCCAGAACAATACGAGCGCAACCGGGACCTGCTGAAGGATCCAAGTCCGCTCCAGAAATAGGTAGAACCTGTCGGCAGCAATCGCAGGTTCGATGTTAAGCGACGGCGGATTGTCGAACTTGAACCGGCAATTGAGTTGCCATAGCCCATCTTTCCAAAGCGGCTGCCGATGTGAAAAGAAATCATGGCAGTGCGGTTCGCGTTGTGCCCAATCCCGGATGTCATGCACGCGTATCAGTCCTAACGGACCGGCCATTCCGACGATGACTCCGAGATAGACAAGGAATCGCTCAAGCCCCTTCGAGCACTCATATGTTCGATGAATGAGCTTTCGGTGCATTCCTATCGAGTGCCCGAGCAACAACGACAGATAGGTGAACACTAAGAACACGACAACCGCGGAAGCGGTTGTCGTCAAAAACGCGCCCGCAATGAAGCCAATCAGACATCCGTTGATCCACAAAGACTTCACGGGATGCCAATGCACACTGCCAACAACGGGATTTGCCCCTGTACCATCAACCCTGAACACCCCAGGTCGCATTGTTGCCGCCTAACGGTTGAGCTGTGCGCCGCGGTCACGGCAGTTTACGGTTGGCACCTTACCTTCCACGCGTGCGCTCCAGCGATTTGTTAGGCGGTAGGTCGTGCACCCACGGCCTCAACTACTTGAGGGTTGTCCACGGTCATTGAGTGCCGCCTAACGGCGGAGTTCAGGGGCGCGCGGAGACCAGGCTAGCAAAGCACGACTCCGCTGTTCCGCGCGTCCTCTGCAACCCCTGGTTGGGCCACACTCATTCCCATTTGCGTGCCTGCTTTGCGAAAGTGGTGCCTTTGGCCCTGACCACGCAGAACCTCTGACCTGTGGGCGCTTCCATTACCCACCATGTATTGATTTGCTGAACCTGCTTCGCGCCGAGCGCTTCGAGACGCCGCACCTCAGCTTCGACGTCATCCGATTCAATGTCCAGGTGCACGCGACTAGGGTGGGATACCGCCTGAACCTCGATGTGAAGCTGATCGTTCGGATCGACCAGCTGCAGGTACTTTCCTTCCTCTCCCAGCAGGGCGCGTACTTCCATCCCAAGCGCACCACCCCAAAAGGCTGCGGCTGACTCTAGATCGTCGGTCTTGCAGTCGATGATGAAACCCGCGAGCTTGCTCTTATGCACTAGAACCTCGATTGATCAACATGTCGTGGTCTAACGCTTGCGATCACCGGCGGGGGCACCGGTTGATGGTAAATCGCAATTTGATCGCCGTCCGGTGCATCGCTTGGTTAGCTGGCTTTTCGCAATTCTTCACGAAGAACCCGGCGCAATGTCTTTTCGAGGGGTTCGTCTGCGCGTTTGATGTGTTCCGTAAGCGCAGCATTGATCAAGGACTGATAATTGCCACCACCGGCCTTCTCAACCTGATCTTTGAACCAGGCGAGCACGCCGTCGTCAATGCGAATGGTGATGCGTGTCTTGCCCTTAGGCACGGACACCGCAGCCCCCCGTTTTGCTTTCGAAAAGTCGTATTCCTTTCTCATCGCTTTGTCTCGTAGCTGACGCGCTCCGCCCGACTGGCCTTGCGCGAGGAGATTATTCGGATCGTCTTGGCGCGAGTAGTAAAGACTGTCACCAGCAGCCGTCCATTGGGATCGGCGCCCAAGCAGATGAAGCGGTCTTCTCCGCTCGCGTCCGGATCGCGAATGGTTCGGCCCAATGGATCCTCGAGAGTTAGTGCCGCGTCCGCAAACGCAACGCCGTGTTTCTTGAGGTTGGCCGCGGCCTTGGCCCGGTCCCATTCGTAGTCCATTGAGATTAGTGTATGTACGAATGTGCACCGACGTCAAGTCGTGGCGCCAGTGTTCGAATGCCAGCTAACGGCTGAGCTGAGCGGCGCACGCGGTGTTGCATGAGCTTGGCACTTTATTCCCCACGCGTGCGCTCCAGCGATTTGTTAGGTGGCGTCAACCACGAGGGCGTCTCCGAGGGCACTTCGACGACAAAGCGAAGCTCCTGCCCGAGATATCGACCGGTAATCTCCCAGCATCCCGCGCTAGGAAACTCAATCATCACGAGCATCGTCCATCCTCCAAGCGACTCCGCATAGGCATTCGTTGACCTGGAAATGTCCGCCGGCGGAGCGTCGCCATCGAGCCTCCTTCCTTTCACCGCCAGATTTGATTCCGATCCGGGCTTAAAGCTAAGGATGCCGTCAAGAGTCCGCTGGATCGGTAGGTGCGCAGCATTCTGCAATCGCGAAGTACAGCAAGAGGAAGAGGAAGAACCGCGGGGACTAGGATTGCGCGCGCTAGGCCAGTGCGCGCCCCGTTGGGGCCGTCGCGGTTGCGCTTCCGCGTCCGCGCCGTAGCGCGGCGCGCGCGAAACCGCGACGTCCATACATCGCGTCGCGATGTGGTCGAACCTGGGACTCCTAGGTTCGGTCCGTCGACCCCCGCCCAAATGAACAGGCCCACCGGTGGGTGGGCCTGTTCAATTTGGCTGGGGGACTAGGATTCGAACCTAGGTTGACGGAGTCAGAGTCCGTAGTCCTACCGCTAGACGATCCCCCAAAGGACCGTTGGCTCGGACCGATGTACGCAGCGCCCTGACCGCCGCGTACACGCCACAAGCGCTAGTGGACTAGCGCTTGGAGAACTGCGTTCCGCGACGTGCCTTGCGGAAACCGACCTTCTTGCGCTCGACCTCGCGAGCATCGCGAGTGACGAACCCCGCCGTGCGCAACGACTTGCGCAGCGATTCGTCGTATTCCATCAGCGCGCGAGTGATGCCGTGACGGATCGCGCCGGCCTGGCCGGTCATGCCGCCGCCGGCGACATTCGCCTCGACGTCGAACGTGTTGGCCATCTGCACTGTCTCGAGCGGCTGGCGCACGATCATGCGCGAGGTCTCGCGGCCGAAGAATTCTTCGATCGTGCGGCCGTTGATGCGGATCTTGCCGCTGCCCGGACGCAGGTGAACGCGTGCCGTGGAAGACTTGCGGCGGCCGGTGCCGTAGTTGGTGTTGCTGGCGGGCATGGGTGTTGCTTGAGGCCTCAGATGTCGAGCGGCTTCGGCTGCTGGGCCGTGTGCGGATGCTTGACGCCCGCGAACACGTGCAGCTTCTTGAACATGGCGCGACCGAGCGGGTTCTTGGGCAGCATGCCCTTGACCGCCATCTCGATCACGCGCTCCGGGTGCATCACCAGCATCTTGTCGAGCGTGCGGCTCTTGATGCCGCCGATCGCGCCGGTGTGCCAGTAATAGGTCTTGTCTTCGAGCTTGTTGCCGGTCACGTGGATCTTGTCGGCATTGACCACGATGATGTGGTCGCCGGTATCGACGTGCGGGGTGTACTCGGGCTTGTGCTTGCCGCGAAGACGGAAGGCCAGCTGCGTGGCGAGGCGGCCGAGCGTTTTTCCGCTCGCATCCACCACGAACCAGTCGCGCCGCACCGTTTCAGGGTGTGCGAATACGGTAGTCATCAAGGAGGCTCCAGAGCCTGTCTGTCATGCAGAGAGCCGCGAATGATAGCCGAGCGGTTCGGCCAATGCAAAGCCAAACCTGCTGCTTTTCCGGGCGGAGCGGCGGCCAGACATCCCTATAATATGCGTCGAATGGCCCTCCAGCGACCCCAGAATCCACCCCAGCGCAATACGGCGGCCACAACGGGGTCCGTTCGCCATCTGGGGCTCGCCGACCGCCTGATCCAGGAGTTCGACCGGGGCCTCCGGACGGTGGCGGCGGCCAATGTGGCCGCCCGGCCGTACCCCGCCGCCGGGGCCGACGAGTCAGTCACCGACCCCACCCAGCGCCGTCACGCCGCGGCCCTGATGCGGGTCAACCACGCCGGTGAAATTGCCGCCCAGGCGCTCTATCACGGCCAGGCGCTGACCGCCCGAACCCCCGCGCTGCGCGGCGCCCTGCTGGCCGCGGCCCGGGACGAGACCGACCACCTCGCCTGGTGCGAACAGCGGGTGCGAGACTTGGACAGTCGCACCAGCCTGCTCGCTCCGCTCTGGTACGCCGGGTCGTTCGTGATCGGCGCCCTTACCGGCCTGGCCGGCGACCGCACCAGCCTCGGGTTCGTCGCCGAGACGGAAAAACAGGTGGTCGAGCACCTCGACTCGCATCTGGACCAGCTGCCGGTGGACGACGAGCGCTCGAAACGGATCGTCCAGCAGATGAAGAACGACGAGGACCGGCACGGCAGCGAGGCGCGCACTGCGGGAGGTTGGGACCTTCCCGGACCCGTTCGTGGACTGATGCGGCGGACAGCGCAAATAATGACTCGCACTGCCTATCGGCTCTGAGCGCTTGCGGCCCGGCCAATGTTTAGTTTAAAAGTCCGCACAGTTTCTTTTACATATAACCACACGATTACAGGAAGGACGCATGGAAACCGGCGGAAGACCCTTGAGCGACATTCCCGCGATCAACCGGTTTCTGAGCTATTGCCGCATTCGGACGGTACCCTCCAAGACCGTGCTGATCCACGCGGGGGACGTCCCGGACGTGCTCTATTACGTGATCAAGGGCTCGGTCGAGGTCCTGATCGAGGACGAGGAAGGCAACGAGATGGTGCTGGCCTACCTGAACAAGGGCCAGTTCTTCGGCGAAATGGGCCTGTTCAACGACCAGCCGGCGCGCAGCGCCTGGGTGCGCACGCGCAACCAGTGCGAACTGGCCGAAATGACCTATCCGCGCTTCCGGCAGATTGCCGCGGAGAGTCCCACGCTGCTGTTCGAACTCGCCACGCAGCTGGCAAGCCGGCTCGATCGCACGAATCGCAAACTCGGTGACCTCGCCTTTGTCGACGTCACGGGCCGCGTCGCCCACGCGATCATGGACCTCTGCAACGAACCGGACGCGATGACGCACCCCGAAGGCACGCAGATCAAGGTCAGCCGCCAGGAACTGTCGCGTCTCGTGGGTTGCTCGCGCGAAATGGCCGGGCGCGTGCTCAAGGTGCTCGAAGAGCAGGGTCTGCTCACCGCGCGCGGCAAGACGATGGTCGTCTACGGTGTGCGTCCGCGGCTCAAGGGCAAGGCCGCTGCGATGTCGACCGCCGCTGGCGTTCCTTCGGGACTGGCACTCGCGTCCCGCAGCAGCAAGGCCGCGGCGGTTGCGGCCGATGAAGACGACGAGGACGAAGAAGACGAGGAATAACCTCGCGTGGCAGCTCCGGTGGCGCGAACCATGCGCCGCCGCACGCCTCGCGCGACAGCGGCCGTACAATCGCCGCCTACGCTCCGGTCAGTACCTGGTCAGAGTAGTCGCACCGACAGAACGTCAGCCGGTCTTGCGGGCAGTTCGACCAATGCGCTCGCGCATGGCGCTGATCGTCGCGCCGTAATCCTTCGCGCCGAATATCGCCGAGCCCGCAACGAACGTGTCCGCGCCGGCCGCCGCGACGGCTTCGATATTGTCGACCTTGATGCCGCCGTCCACTTCGAGCCGGATCGGCAGGCCCGTGCGATCGATCAACTCGCGCACCTTCGCGATCTTCGGCAGCGCGCTCGGGATGAACGACTGGCCGCCGAATCCCGGGTTCACCGACATCAGCAGCACCATGTCGATCTTCTCGAGCACGTGCTCGAGCCAGTTGAGCGGCGTTGCGGGGTTGAACACGAGGCCCGGCTTGCAGCCGCATTCGCGAATCAGGCCGATCGTGCGGTCGACGTGTTCGCTCGCTTCGGGATGAAACGTGATGTAGGTGGCGCCGGCCTTGGCGAAGTCCGGCACGATCCGATCGACCGGCTTGACCATCAGGTGCACGTCGATCGGCGCGTCGATGCCTGCCTTTCGCAGCGCCTCGCAGACCAGCGGCCCGATCGTCAGGTTCGGCACGTAATGATTGTCCATCACGTCGAAGTGGACGATGTCGGCACCGGCCGCCAGCACGGCGCGCACCTCGTCGCCGAGCCGCGAGAAATCGGCGGACAGGATCGACGGGGCGATCCAGGGCGTCTGCGGGCCAGCATGCTTGGTCATCGATGCTCCGGTTCGTTGCTTTATTTCAGGCCGCGATGATTCTTGACGATCTCGTAGGCTTCCAGGATGCGTTGCGTGCGCTCGTGCGCCGCCGCGATCATCGACTCCGGCAAGCCCTGCGCGACCAGCTTGTCCGGATGATTCTGGCTCATGAGCCGGCGATACGCGCGCGTTACCTCGGCATCCGGCGTGCTTGCCGGCACGCCCAGCACTTCGTAGGCGTCCGCCAGTCGCGCGCCCGGACGTGGACCTGGGGCTGCACCGCCCGCCGAGCCGCGCGGCCCGTACGCGCCGTTGGCGCGCATGCGCAACATGGCCTCGAGCGCGGCGAACTCGAGCGGCGAAATCCGCAGCGCGCGACCGATGCGCATGAAGACGGCGCGTGGGCCTGCACTCAAGCCGTTGCCGAGCAGCGCTGCCTCCAGCTGGATCTGCACGAACAGGCGGCGCAGGTCCTGCTGGCCTCCCGCCAGCCGGTAGCAGCCGTTCGAGGGTCTCTTCCAGCGGAAAATCCGGGCGTTTGCCGGCCGTGAAAAGTTCGATGGCGCGCTGGCGCTCGGCCTCGCTGAGCGTAAATCGCTGCATCGCCTCACGCGCCGCGCCGATTTCCTGCTCGGTGACGCGCCCGTCGCTCTTGGCGACGTGCCCCATGACCTGGAATGTCGCCTCGAAGAATGCCCGGCGCAGTTCCGCGGGGTCCGCGCGCGCCACCTGCACCGCCGGGCGCGTCGCCGCTGTCATCATCCAGCGCATCGCGCGTGCGGCCGGCGACGGCGTCGCGCTGACGACGCATGGCCACGTCGAACTGGTGACCGATCACGAGGCCGATGATGGCGCCGAGCAGTCCCCTGCCGATGATGGCGCCGAGGATCGCGCCGATGATCTTGCCGTACCAGCCTTGGAGCATATTTTTCGTGGAGCGTCATGGTTGCCGGGAGTCGCTACAATGCGCGCTACGCACGCAATCGGTTTCCCAGCGTTGCAAGCGCGGCTGGCCCGACACGGTATTTTAACAGCACCGGCGACCTCACCATGTTCACCATCATGCCCGACCAACCTGCGCCGTTACCCGGTGCCGGCGACAGCCTTCCCCCCATGCCGTCGCCCCCGATGCACGAGTCGCACCTGCGCGGCCTCGAGCGCATCCACCAGGGCAAGGTGCGGGACATCTACGCGATCCCCGGCGACCCGCGCCACATGCTGATCGTGACGACCGATCGTCTGAGTGCGTTCGACTGCGTGCTGCCGAACCCGATCCCCCACAAGGGGCAGCGTGCTCACGAGCATCTCGAACTACTGGTTCGCGCGCACCGGCCACATCGTGCCGAACCATCTGGCGACGACGCCCGATGCGAAACTCGATCGCGTCGTGCCGGATCCGGACGACCGCGCGCTGATCGGCGATCGCGCCATGGTGGTCCGCAAGCTGCAAGGCGCTGCCGGTCGAGGCCGTCGTGCGCGGCTACCTGATCGGTTCGGGCTGGAAGGACTACCAGCGCACCGGTGAAGTCTGTGGCATCCGCCTGCCCGCCGGACTGCGCCTGGCCGACAAGCTGCCACAGCCGATTTTCACGCCATCGACCAAGGCCGAACGCGGCCACCACGACGAGAACGTGGGCTTCGACGAGATCGTCAAGCGCGATCGGCGTCGACCTTGCGCACGCAGGTGCGCGAGACGGCGTTCAGGCTGTACGAATTCGCCGCGGCGCATGCGCTGGCGCACGGCATCATCATCGCGGACACGAAGTTCGAGTTCGGCATCGACGCCGAGCAGGACGATCGGCTGACGCTGATCGACGAGGCGCTGACGCCGGACTCGTCGCGCTTCTGGCCGGTCGACACGTACAGCCCGGGCACGAGCCCGCTGTCGTTCGACAAGCAATTCGTGCGTGATTACCTCGAGACGCTCGACTGGAACAAGGCGCCACCGGCGCCGTCGTTGCCGGCGGACGTCATCCAGCGCACCAGCGAAAAATACCAGGAAGCGCTGCGGCGCCTGACGTCGTAGCACGCGTCCTCAGGCGTGCTTCGCGACCCAGTCCGCGATCACGCGGTGCAGTTCCCGCACGCCGTCGGTGAGCGCCGCAGGGCCCGGCTGCAGGATGATCGACGATTTCACCTCGTGCAGCTCGCCGTCGCGCACTGCGGGCACGTCCTGCCAGCCATCGCGCGCCTCGACCGCGCGCGCGTTGAATTTCTTGCCGCACCACGATCCGAAAATGATGTCGGGTGCACGGCGCGCCGCCTCCAGGCCGTCGACGAGAATCCGGTCCTTGCCGAGCGACTGCTGCGCGAGTTCGGGAAAAATGTCGTCGCCGCCCGCGATGCCGATCAGTTCCGACACCCAGCGGATGCATGAGATCTGCGGCTCGTCCCATTCCTCGAAGTAGACCCGCGGCCGACGCGGGAAACCGCGCGGCAACGTCGCGTATCGCGGCGAGCCCGCTGCCAGCTCGTCCGCCAGTGCGTTGCTTTTCGCTTCGCAGCCGACCATGCCCGCCCAGCATTCGGATCACGCGCAGGATCTCGACGACGCTGCGCTGGTTGAAGACGTGCACCTCGATGCCGCGACGCACGAGCGCCGAGGCAATGTCGGCTTGCAGGTCGGAGAACCCGAGCACGAGGTCGGGCTCCAGCTCGACGATGCGGTCGATCTTTGCACTGGTAAAAGCCGAAACGCGCGGTTTTTCCTTGCGGGCGCGCGGCGGCCGCACCGTAAAACCGGAGATGCCGACGATGCGCCAGTCCTCGCCCAGCAGGTACAGCGCCTCCGTCGTCTCCTCCGTCAGGCAGACGATTCGACTCGGATAACTGGCTGGACTGCGTGTCGGTGTTCACGCTGGATACTGGTCTCGTCCTGATAAGCGCCGGCCAGCATTCTGCCGCAGATTGCGCGCACTTGCCTGCGTTTACCTGCCATGCAAGGCTAGCCGCGACGGAATCTCCGCACAGGACCGCCTTGCCCCCGCCCGCCCCCACCCTCAGCGCTCGACGACCTGACGCATCGCTTCGAGCACTGGCTGTTCGACCTGCCGGAGGAAGTCGGCGGCAGGGCGCTGCATTACGTCGTCGTGCCACTGCGCTTCCTCTACGCGCTGCTGCGCGATTTCATCCGCGGCGAGCTCGGCCTCCGGGCCATGAGTCTCGTCTATACGTCGCTGTTTGCGCTCGTGCCGGTCATTGCCGTGACGTTTTCGGTGCTGAAGGCGTTCGGCTATCACCGCGAGCTCGAACCGGTGCTGTTCGAGTTCCTGCGGCCGCTCGGCGTGCGCGGCTACGAGCTCACGGCCAATGTCATGCAGTTCGTCGAGAACGCGCAGACCACGCTGCTCGGCACGGTGGGCTTCCTGTTCCTGCTGTACACCGTCATCTCGATGATCCAGAAGGTCGAGGATTCGCTGAATTTCACGTGGCACGTCGAACGGCCGCGCAGCCTGACCAAGCGCATCACGGAATACCTGATCGTGATGCTGATCGGACCCGCCGTCGCCGTCGCGGCCATGGTGTTGCTCGCCCAGTTCGAGGCCAGCGGTGTCATGGCGCGCCTGTCCGGTTTCGCCACGGGCAACACCGAGACGCGCTCGCACATCACGCCTTACCTGATGATCATCGGCCTGTTCTGGTTCGTCTATATCTACATGCCGAACACGCGCGTGCGCTGGCAACCGGCACTGGTCGGCGCGCTGTTCGGCGGCACGATGTGGGCCTTCGCCGCCGCGATTTTCGCGCGGATCGTCGTGTATTCGTCGAAGACCGCGGCGATCTATGCCGGCTTCGCGATCGTGCTGCTGTTCCTGGTCTGGCTGCACCTCAGCTGGCTGATGCTGTTGCTGGGTGCGCAGCTGTCGTTCTATGTGCAGCACCCCGAGCACCTGCGCACGGGCCACGGCGAAATTCCCATGACGGGTGCGCTGCGCGAACGCATCGCGGTCGGGGCGATGTTCCTGCTCGGCGAGCGGTTCATCGATGCCGGGCCACGCTGGTGTGTCTCCGACCTGGCCGACCGGCTCGAAGTGCCGGCGACCGTGCTGAACGAAGTGCTGTGCACTGCTCGAGAATCACGGACTGGTGATGACGGCCGAAGACGATTCCGTCGCGCCGGCCCGCGACCTGCCAGCATCTCGCTCGCGCAGGTGCTGGATGCGATCCGCCATGAAACGCCCGACCCGCGGATGCCCCAGCCTCACGGCATCCCGCCGGCCGCGGAGGCAGCGGCGGCCTCGGCGGACGCGGCCATGCGCGCGAGCATGTCGGAAAAGAGTCTGCGCGACCTGATACGTCCGGCCGAACCGCCCGTGTCCAATGCGCCGCCGGGAGGCAATTAGGAGGCAGCAGGCCGCGCGGCTTCACTCGCCCGCGATCGTCATCTCCTCGACCAGGACCGACCCGGCGCGGATGCCCCCGCGCACGTCGATGTCGGACCCGACGTCGACGATGCGGCGGTAGATGTCCTTGAGATTGCCGGCGATCGTGACTTCGTGCACCGGATACGCGAGTTGTCCGTTCTCCACCCAGAAGCCCGCCGCGCCGCGCGAATAATCGCCGGTCACGCCGTTGACGCCCTGCCCCATCAGTTCCGTGACAAACAGGCCGCGATCCATCAGCGCGAGCATGCCCGCGAGGTCGCGGTCACGGCCCGGCACGAGCAGGTTGTGCGTGCCGCCGGCGTTGCCCGTCGTCCTCAGCCCGAGCTTGCGTGCCGAGTACGTGCTGAGCACGTAGCCGAGCAGCACGCCGGCCTCCACGATTTCGCGATCGCGCGTCGCGACGCCTTCGTGATCGAACGGCGCGCTGGCGAGCGCCTTCGCGCAGGTGAGGCCGTTCCGACGATCGCGAACCACTCGGGAAACACCTGCTCGCCCGGCCGCATCCAGCAGGAACGACGCGCGGCGGTACTGGCTGCCGCCGCGGATCGCGCCGATCAAATGACTGATCAGTCCGCGCGCCATGTCCGGGCTGTAGAGCACCGGCGCTTTCATCGTGGCGAGCTTGCGCGCGCCGAGCCGGCGCACGGCGCGTTCACCGCTGTGACGACCGACGCTGACCGCATCCTCGAGTTCGCGCCAGTCGCGCGCGTGCTGTACCAGTAATCGCGCTCCATCTGCTCGCCGTTCGGAGCCGAGCACCGAGCAACTGATGCTGTGCACGGTGCCGGGGTACGCCGCGAGGAACCCAAGCGAGTTGCCGTACGCGCGCAGTGCCGCGATGCGTGCTGACACCGGCGCCCTCGGAATTCGTGATGCGTGGATCCACGGCCATCGCGGCCGCCTCGCACTCGATCGCCATTCGCACGCCTGTTCGGGCGTTACATCCCACGGGTGCGAAAGGTCGAGATCCGGGATCCCGGTCGCGAGATCTTCGGCGTCCGGCAACCCGGCGCAGGGATCCTCGGCCGTGAATTTCGCGATCGTGCAGGCCTTGCGCACCGTTTCGCGCAGCGCGGCCGGGCTCAGGTCGCCGGTGCTGGCCGTGCCCTTGCGCGTACCGAAATATACCGTGACACCCATGCCGCGATCGCGCTGGTATTCGACCGTCTCGACTTCGCCGAGCCGCGCGCGAGACGCTGAGCCCTACGTCCATGCTGATGGCCGCTTCGGCCTGGCTCGCACCGAGCGCACGCGCCTCCCCGAGCGCAAGTTCGACGAGCGCGAGCAGGTCGGCGCCGTCGGCGACGAGCGTGCGGGGTGCGGTCGGTGACGGGCAGCTTGGTCATCGTATCGAAATCCTTTCAGGCGGCGGCCGGCCGTGATTCTACAGCGGACCGGGGCTGCGGCCCGCGTGCTAGCATGACTTTCGGAGGCGGATTTAATGGCGCGAAGGCAGGAATTCAGCGAAGACCTTAGACGACGGCGACACCGGTCCCAGCAAGAGCGAGCTGAAGCGCCAGGACCGCGACCTGCGTGAACTGGGCGTTGCGCTCGTGGAATTGCCGCTCGCCGAACTCGAAGCGCTGCAACTTACCGGAAAAGTTGCTGGATGCCGTGATGGCCTGCCGCACGCATCTCGAGCCATGGCGCGCGCCTGCGCCAGGAAATGTACATCGGGAAGGTCCTGCGCGACGTCGATGTCGAACCGATCCGGCACGCGCTTGCCCAGCGCAGCGAAACCGATCGTCAGCGCGTGCGGCGCGAACACGCTGCTCGAACAGTGGCGCGAACGACTGGTCGCCGACGAAGCCGCCGCCTGGACCGAGCTGGGCGGCCGCATCACGGACCGGCAGTTACTGCAGCAGATGCGTGCGCTGGCCAGGCAGGCCCGCGCCGAGCAGGCCGCGGCCAAACCGCCGGCCGCCTCCCGGCAGCTGTTCCGCGAGCTGCGCGAGGCCCTTGCCGGCGTCGAAATGTAGGTTTTTCCAGCGCCGAATGTACAATGCCGCGGTGAAACCGCTCGTTGGCATCATCATGGGGTCGACCTCCGACTGGGAGACCCTCAAATCCGCCGCCGAAATGCTCGAGCGTCTTGGCGTTGCACACGAAGTGCGCGTCGTCTCCGCGCATCGCACACCCGACCTGCTGTTCGAATACGCGTCGACCGCACGTGATCGGGGGCTGCAGGTCATCATCGCGGGCGCCGGCGGTGCGGCGCATCTGCCGGGCATGACGGCGTCGAAGACCTCGCTGCCGGTGCTCGGTGTGCCCGTGCAGTCCAAGGCCCTGAGCGGACTCGATTCGCTGCTGTCGATCGTGCAGATGCCGGCGGGCATCCCGGTCGGCACGCTGGCCATCGGCGTCGCGGGCGCGACCAATGCCGCGCTGCTGGCAGCCTCGATCCTCAGCAATACGCATGGCGAGATCCGCGCCGCGCTCGATGCGTTCCGCGCCGCGCAGACGGACAAGGTGCTCGCGCAACCCGACCCGCGGTTCCCGCCCATCTCCGCATGAAAATCGGGGTCATCGGCGCCGGCCAGCTCGGACGCATGCTGGCCCTGGCAGGCTATCCACTCGACCTGCAGTTTCATTTCCTCGACCCGAGCGCCGACTCGCCCGGCGGCCAGCGTCGCACCGATCATCACAGGCGCATTCGACGATCCCGACAGCCTCGAAAGACTGGCGGCGAATGTCGACCTGGTGACCTACGAATTCGAGAACGTGCCGGTCGCCGCGCTTGCAGCAGGTTTCGCGGTCGCGCACCTGCCTGCCGCCGGTCGAGGCGCTGCGCGTATCGCAGGACCGGCTGCTGGAAAAACAGCTGTTCAAGCAGCTGCGCATCCCGACGCCGCCGTTCCACGCGGTCGATTCGCTCGACGACCTGCGCGCCGCTGTCGCGAGTCTGGGGCTGCCATGCGTACTGAAGACGCGACGCCTCGGTTACGACGGCAAGGGGCAACACTACCTGCGCCAGCCCGCGGACGTCGACGCTGCGCTGGGAAGCGCTCGGCGGCGTACCGCTGATACTCGAAGGGTTCGTCGACTTCGACCGCGAAATTTCGATCATCGGCGCACGCAGCACGCGCGGTGAGATCCGTGCGTACCCGGTCGTGGCGAACACGCACAGCGACGGCATCCTGCGCGTGACGCTTGCCCCGCACCGCAGCGCGGCGCTGCAGCGGGCGGCGGAAGCGCACCTGAAACGCCTGATGCGGCACTTCGATTACGCGGGCGTGCTGACGATCGAATTCTTCGTGCGGCGTGGGCAATTGATCGCGAACGAAATGGCGCCGCGCGTGCACAACTCCGGGCACTGGACGATCGAGGGTGCCGTCACGTCGCAGTTCGAGAATCACCTGCGCGCGATCCTCGGCTGGCCGCTCGGCGCGACCGAGACCGTCGGCCACAGCGCGATGTTCAATTTCATCGGCACGATGCCGGACCGCGCCGCCGTTGCTCGGCACTGCCGGGCGTGCATTTTCACGACTACGGCAAGGCGCCCCGCGCCGGGCCGCAAGCTCGGCCACTGCACGATCGTCGCCCGCACGGCGGTGGAGCGGGACCGGCTCGCCCGCAAGGTATTGCGGCTGCTGCCGCGCTAGGACGCCGAACGACGGCAAAGTCAGCCGGTGCCTACGGGGTTTTTGTGACGGGCGTCGCCGGGCGAGCCCCCACACCCTCCCGTATAGTACCGGGCGGAGCAACGAGCACCCCGCATGTACCTCGACCATTTCAAGCTCACGGAACTGCCTTTCCGGCTCAGCCCGGACCCGGCGTTCCTGTATCCGAGCCAGATCCACTCCCGCGCCAAGGCGTACATGGAGTCCACCATCTGGTTCACGGACGGCTTTGTCGTGATCACGGGCGAAATCGGTTCCGGCAAGACCACGCTGATCGAAACGTTCCTGAAGGAAATCGACCAGGACGTCGTCGTCGCCCAGATCAACCAGACGCAGATCTCGCCGATCGAGTTCCTGCAGACGCTGCTCGCGCAGTTCGGCTTCAGCCCGTTCCGCATGCGCAAGGCCGAGCTGCTCGCGACGCTGAATAATTTCCTGATCGAGCAGTACGCGAACGGCCGCAAGGTGCTGCTGATCGTCGACGAAGCACAGAACCTCACCAACAAGGTGCTGGAAGAAGTACGCCTGCTGTCGGGCGTCGAGACGACCAAGGAAAAGGTGCTGCGGATCATCCTCGCCGGGCAACCGGAACTGAACGACAAGCTCGACTCGGCGGAGCTCGTGCAGCTGAAGCAGCGCGTGCGCCTGCGCTTTCACCTGAACGCGCTCGACCTGCCCGAGATGACGAATTACGTGCGCCATCGCCTCGCCGTCGCGGGCTCGGAGGGCCGCGAGATTTTCGCGCCCGAGACCTTCGATACCATCTTCCGCTACACGGGTGGTATTCCGCGCCTGGTCAATACGCTCTGCGATACGGCGTTGCTCGCCGCATTCGCCGAAGGACCACGCAGACCGTGAGCCTGCAGACGCTGGAAGCTGCGGTGGCCGAACTGCAGTGGCAGGAATACGCGAGTCGCACCCACACGAACCTGCCGGTGCAACTGCTCGATGACACCGCGCGGCAGGCGCGCCCGCCGGTGGCCCGCGTCGTGCTGTCCCTGAAGGGACAGCGAATCTCGGAGTCGCTGCTGGTGCCCGGCCGTTTCGTGATCGGACGCACCTCCGACAACGACCTGCAGATCGACAGCAAGTTCGTGAGCCGGCATCACGCGCAGCTCGTGACTACGGAAGAAGGCAGCGTGCTGGAGGACCTGAACAGCACCAACGGCGTCTACCTGAACGCCCGAGCGCGTGCGACGTCACAGGCTTGCGGAAGGCGATGTCGTCCGGATCGGCATGCACGAACTGCTCATACGCTACGACCTGCCAGCCGGATGACGCGCGCTTGACACACACGACCGTGCTGAACGAAAGCGAAGAAGACACCGATGACGACGGTGCGGACGACGGCGAGGACAACGACGGCGAAGTCTATTCGTCGAGGGCGCGCGGGTTGTAGTCCGTCTGCGCACTGCGGTAATCGCGGCGCTTCATCCAGAGCACGATCCCGACGGTCACCAGGACGCCGCCCAAGCACCAACGCGAGTCCGCGCGGCGCCATCGTCGATGAAGTACGCGAAGCCGAAGCACACGACGCCCGACCACGACACTGGCATACGGGATCGCCTCGTAAACCGGTCGCGGCAGCCACATGGCGTTCAGCCCGTGCCGCCGACCGTGAGCGCGTCGACGCGCAGCGTCGGCTGGCCGACGCCCACCGGCACGTCCTGGCCTTCCTTGCCGCAGGTGCCCACGCCGTCGTCGAGCTGCAGGTCGTTGCCCACCATCGAGATGCGCGTCATGACCTCGGGGCCGTTGCCGATCAGCGTGGCGCCCTTGACGGGGCGCGTGATCCGGCCATTTTCGATCAGGTACGCCTCGCTGGCCGAGAACACGAACTTGCCGGACGTGATGTCGACCTGGCCGCCGCCGAAATTGCGGCAGTACAGGCCCTTGCTCGACCGAGCCGATGATCTCCTCGGGCGCGTGCGCACCGGGCAACATGTACGTGTTGGTCATGCGCGGCATCGTCATGTGCGGCGTAACTTTCGCGACGGCCATTGCCGGTCGGCTTCACGCCCGAGAGTCGTGCGTTCAACTTGTCCTGCAGGTAGCCCTTGCAGGATGCCGTCCTCGATCAGCACCGTGCACTGCGTCGGCGTGCCCTCGTCGTCGACATTGAGCGAGCCGCGACGCGCTTCGAGCGTGCCGTCGTCGACGATCGTGACGCCCTTCGCCGCCACCTGCTGCCCGATGCGACCGCTGAAGGCCGACGTACCCTTGCGGTTGAAGTCGCCTTCGAGTCCATGGCCCACGGCTTCGTGCAACAGCACGCCGGGCCAGCCCGCGCCGAGCACGACCGTCATCGTGCCCGCCGGCGCCGGCACTGCCTCGAGATTGACCTGCGCGGTGCGCACGGCTTCGCGCACCAGCGTTGCGCCAGCGCTGCGAGGCCAGGAATTCGGTGTAGGCAAAGCGCCCGCCGCCGCCGGCGTAGCCCTGCTCGCGTCGACCCTCGTGCTCGATGATGACGCTGACGTTCAGTCGCACCAGCGGGCGCACGTCCCCCGCCAGCGTGCCGTCGCTCGCCATGACGAGAATCGTATCGTGCGAAGCGGAAAGACTCGCCATGACCTGCGTGATGCGCGAATCGAGCGAACGCGCCTCGCGATCGATCTCCTCGAGCAGCTTGACCTTGTCGCGATCGTCGAGCGAGTCGACCGGATCGATCGGCAGATAGAGCCTGCGGCCGCCGGTCGCGTGCCAGGCCTGCACCGAGCCGCTCGAGCCAGAGGCGCGAAATGGCGCGCGCGGCGTGCGCCGCTTCGAGCAACGCGGGCAGCATGACCTCGTCCGAATACGCAAAGCCGGTCTTCTCGCCGGCCAGTGCGCGCACACCGACGCCCTGCTCGATGCTGTGGGCGCCGTCCTTGACGATGCCGTCCTCGAGCGCCCAGGACTCCTCACGCGTCGACTGGAAATAGATGTCGGCATAGTCCACCGCATGCCCCATGACGTCGCCCAGCACGTTGGCCACGCGATTCTCGTCGAGTTCTGCGGGGGCCGAGCAGGGCGGTGCGTGCGTAGTCCAGCGGCTCGCGCTGGCCGAGCGCAGCGGCCAGTGCGGCGGGCTGCGGAGCGAACATTGGCGGTGGAATATTCAGTTTCATGATGTCTTTGTTGGGGTCGTCGTTTGCGGCACAAGCCGGCGGTGGGAGACGGCAGGAAAATTCTGCCGCACTTCGCGCTGCCGTACGAAGTCCAATTCTGCCGTGACTACGCCGGTTCCGCGCGGCAATCGGGCCAGGATGCGGCCCCAGGGGTCGATGATCATCGAATCCCCGTGCGTTTCGCGGCCGTTTTCGTGGAAGCCGGACTGGGCCGGGGCCACCACGTGGCAGAGATTTTCGATGGCCCGGGCGCGCAACAGGACTTCCCAGTGCGCGCGGCCGGTGGCGGCCGTGAAGGCCGAGGGCAGGCAGAGCCATTCCGCGCCCTGCGGACAGGAGCTCGCGGAAAAGTTCGGGAAAGCGCAAGTCGTAGCAGACGGCGAGGCCAAGCCGCCCCGCCGGCGTATCGACGACGACCGGTTCGACGCCAGGTCGCACGGAACTCGACTCCCGGTAGGACTCGCTGCGACCGGGAATGTCGACGTCGAACAGGTGGATCTTGTCGTAGCGCGCCACGGCGCGACCCTGGTCGTCGTAAACGATGCACGCGGCAGCGACGCGCGGTTCTTCGGGCAGCCGCATCGGGATCGTGCCGGCCACGATCCAAAGCTTGAGTTCGCTCGCGGTCGCTGCCAGGAATGACTGGATCGGACCCACGCCCGGCGCTTCGCTGATCGCGAGCTTGTCCGCCTCGTTGAGTCCCATGTACGCAAAATTCTCGGGCAGCGCGGCGACGCTCGCCCCGCGCGCCTGGGCTTCGCGCAGCAGCACGCTGGCGTTGGCAAGATTGCGCGCCACGTCGACGCCCGAGGTCATCTGGATCGCTGCAACACTCGTCATCGCTCGTCTCCAGCAGCCGGTGCCTCCGCGGTGGTCTCGCTCACGGCGTCAGCGGCTGTCGTTCTCGTCCGACGGCGCGGACATCCGCTCGACGACCGGGCGCGGCCCACGGTCCCGTGACTCGATAGTACGCGCGGGTCAGCCCCTGCAGCTGTCCCTTGAACATCTGCGAGAGCAGTAACACGCCCGCGCCCACGACGGGACCGGCCGGCAAGTGCGCCCGCGACCACCAGCGGCCCGCTCGGATTGCCGCTGACGATGATCGTCTCGTCGTAATCTTCGGTCGCCAGCCCGATGCGTCCTGCCACGCCGATGTCGACCGCCGGCCCTTTCACCAGCAGGTTTTGCGTGAACGCATTGCCGTCGCGCAGCTCGAAATCGCCACGCACCTCGTCGAACGCGAGGCCTTTCTCGGTCACGTCGCGAAAGTCGAGTGCGAGTCGCCGCGGCAACTGAGCGACGCTCAGCAGGCCGAGCATGCGGCCCGCGCCGGGTTCGACATCGCGCAACTGACCGTCGCCGAGTGCAACCTGCATCGTGCCGTTCAACTTCGGCAGGATGTCGGCAGAAGGCCCCCCGGCCCAGTTCAGGTTTGCCGTGAAGCGGGCTTTGCGGGCTTCGACGGAATCGCGATAACCGAGGGCGCGCTCCACTACCGCGAGATCCGTACTGGTCAGTTCCAGTTCGATCCGCGTGCGCGTCTTGCCGCTCTCGACGAACCAGTCGCCGTGCCCGGCGATCGAGAACGCAGGAGCTGACGTCGCCAGCGCCTGCAGCACCAGCCCGCGCGGATCCTTGCCGACGACGGCCTGCAGTTGTCCGAATTGCCGGCCCTGCCAGGCGAAATCCTCGGCACGCAGGTTGATGGCCGGCAACGTGCGGGGATCCGTCGCCGGCTCGGCTGCGGCGGCGTCATTTTCCCCGGGCAGTCCCGTCTGCTTGACCAGGAACAAGCGCTTCATTTCGAGCACGATCGGTCTGCTGCCCCGTAGATCGTCGGGCACTGCGACGAGGCCTTGCGCCTGCGGTCCGCTGACATCGATGCGCCACGTGTCGCCGTCGATGCGCAGCTTGGCGTTCAGGTCGTCGAACTGGTAACCGAGCACCGTGGCGGTCCCGAGGTGCACGTCCACGGGCCCTAGCCAATCACTGATGCGGCCGCCCTCGCTCCCGCCCGTGCCGCGACCGGCGTCACGCAGTGCGAGCCATTCCGCGAGGTCGAACCCTGGCCACATCGCCGGTGATCAGGAGTCCCGGCTAGGGCCGGCAGCGTGACCGGCTGCGCATCGAAACGCGCTGCACCACGCTCGAGTTGCCACTTGCCGTCGCGCTGCGCGAATCGCAGTTGTGCACGCGCGGTGCCGGATTCCACGGCGACGTCATTCAGCTGATTGCCGGGAATGTCGAGGCGCACGCGTGTCGGGCGCGTCTCCGCGGCGGCTTTCGCGAACGGTTTCGGCGCGGAGATTTGCAGACCTTCGAGCGAGCTGTTGACATCGAGCTGCACCGGCCACCGCGACGAGTCACTGCGCTTTTCGACCCGGCCACGCAGTTCCCAGGGTGCGACCCCGGCCATGCGGATCCCCGCGGGCAAGCCCGATGAATGCTGGCAAGCGCGCGCCGCCCACGGTGCCGCGCGCAGTGAACTCCGTGGCGACAGGCACGTCGCGGCTCGTGAGTCCCGGTGACGCGGTCAGTTCGAACGGTCCGTCGAGAAACGTGCCGCGCACGCCGTCGAGGCTGATCTGCTGGTTGTGCACCGTGAATTTCCCGGTGACCGCCTGCGCAGGTGCCCGCAGGACCGGAGAGGCTAAGGTCACGGCGTCCAGGTCCGCACGCACCTCATAGTCCATTTTTCGCGGGACTGCCGCGGGTGGCTGCGCAGTGCGCGCCATGATCGGCAGCAGCAGCTTGACCGCGTAGCGCGCCGGGCCCGAGCCCGACAATCCCATGAAAGCCGTGCCGAGTCGCGGCCCGAGCGGACTCTCCTGCACGTACACGAGCGCGCCGCCGAGATCGCCGTTGCCGGAACCCACGATGTCGAGCACCGGTCTCTTGTAATCCGCCATCCGGAACTCGGTGCTCGCGAGCTTGAGCCCCGCAATACGACCAGACGAAAGCTTCGCGCCGATGCTCGCATTGTGGAATTCGGCGGTGCCTTCCGCCATGGTCAACGGTGCGAAGCCCGGGAAGTAGTCGAGCGTGAGGTCACTCGCTTCGACAGACGCCGTGAACTCCCCTTCCCCGTCGCGGAACGGGAAACGCTTGACGGGTCCGCGATAGCTCAACTTGCCGTTCCCGGCGCGCCCTTTACCGAACGCTGCGTCGAGCCAGGCGATCGTGCGCGGGTTCATGCGCCCGACCGGCAGGAACTGCGGCATGCCCGTGACGTCGATGTCCTCGACGGTGGCGGACATGTTCAGGACCGGTGAAACACCCGCCTCGAGGTATTTGAATTCGAGATCCAGTTGCGCCTTGGCCTGTGCGTGTGCAAGCGACGCCTGTCGCGTGCTGATCACCCACGCCGCGCCATCGCGCTTCCAGCGCACGTCCGCGGTCGCACGTTCGAGCCGAATCGGCGTGCGGAACACACGGGGCCAATCGAACGCCGGGGCTTCCCCCCGTAACCGCAACGTGCCGCTTTGGTCCGTGCCGTCAACCCTGGCCGTGATGCCTGTGATGCCCGGCATGCGTTCGTGCGGCTGTACCCCGATCCCGGTGAGATCTGCGGCGACCACAAATGTCGGTGTCAGGCCGGCTTCGCTCGCGCGATGCCTTCAGGCGCAGTGTATTGACCCTGCCCGTCGGCGCCAGCCCGGCCCAGCGGTCGAACTGCGCCGGTGCGAACGCGAGCACCAGGGGCCACGCGGCCTTCAAGTCGACCGCATCGGCCTCGAGTTCAACGTTGAATGCCGACTGCGGATGGCCTCGCCACTTGGCCGCGATGCCTGTAGCGGTCCGTGAGCGGCTCCAGGCGTCCTCCATGCGTAGCCCGGCGACCTGCAAGTTCCAAGTGCCGCTCTCGTTGCGGAGCCTCACGTCGCCTTGCAGCGCCGCGTAGCGCACCTGTGCGGGGGCTGGCGGGACGGGGCGGGGCTCACGCGTGAGCGTGACCGTCGGATACGGCAGCTTGCCGCTGTCGCGCTGCAGACGCACCGCCGACACCTGCACGGCCTCGACCGGCGGCGTACGGCGCGCAGGCAGGCGCATCGCGACATCCTCCAGATCGAACTCGAGCCGGAGGCCGTGCAGTGCCCCTTGTGCGGTATTGACGACCACGCGAGCGGCGCCGTGACCGGCCAATGGGCGTGCCACCGCATTGGGCAGGCGGTCCTGCAGGCCGGCGAGCCGCAGTTCCTCGGTCCGCAATTCGAGGCGCGCGTCGAGACGCTGCGGCTCTTCGAGTGAGCCTTTCAGGCGCGCCGAAAACTCGACGAGCCCGCCCAGCGATTGCGGCAACTGCGCTTCGCCCTCGGCGAGCACGAACTCGCGGTCGCGTCGCAGGCTGATGTCGAGGTGATCGAGCCGCAGGACGGGCAGGCTGCGTTTCAGGTCCCGATAAAAGACCGTGGCGTCTTCGATCACGAGCCGCCCCGCGGGCAGTCGCTCGAGGTCGAACGGCGGACGGTCCGCGGGGCGCTCGCGCTGGCCCAGCAGCCGAATACGGCCATCAGCGAGGCGGACCAGCGTCACGCGCGGCGCGACAAAGCGCACCCGTCCGGCGACGAGCTGTCCCGTGCGGAAAAAATTCCAGACGTCGAGCGCGACGCTGCCCTGCGTGTCGCAAACAGCGCCTGCGAACCGTCGCGGTCGAGCACGCGCACGTCGCGCAACACGAGTTCCGGACCGTACCAGCGCAGCCTCGCGTCGAGCTGCGAATACTCGATGCGCATGCGGGTCTCGCGTTCGATCCATGCCTGCAGGCGTGTCGCGTTCTCGGGCAGGTAAACGAGTGCGAGCCGCAGCGCGGTGATCGCGACGGCCGCGACGATGAGCAGGCCCGCAACCGTACCCGCGACGATACGCCACAGCCGGGCCGAAGGCCGGCGTGCCGCCGCAGCGCGGATTCACATGAGCACCACGTCGTACTGGTCGAGCAGGTACAGCGCCTCGGTCTGCAGGCGGATCGGCTTGCCGACCAGGACTTCGAGTTCGCCGAGCGCGGCGGACTCCTCGTCGAGCAGTCGCTCGATGACGTCCGAGTGCGCCAGCACCATCAGCTGCTGGAAATCGAACTGGCCCGCCTGGCGCAGCACTTCGCGGAACATCTCGTAGCAGACCGTCTCGGTCGTCTTGACGAAGCCGCGACCTTCGCAGGCCGGGCACGGCGCGCACAGCTGGTGCGCGAGGCTCTCGCGCGTGCGCTTGCGGGTCATCTCGACGAGCCCGAGCGGCGAGACGGCCGATACGTGCGTCTTGGCGTGGTCCTTCGCCAGCGCCTTCTCGAGCGCCTGCAGCACCTGGCGGCGGTGCTCTTCCTCTTCCATGTCGATGAAGTCGATGATGATGATGCCGCCCAGGTTGCGCAGGCGCAGCTGGCGCGCGATGGCAACTGCGGCCTCGAGGTTCGTGCGGTAGATCGTCTCCTCGAGGTTGCGATGCCCGACGTACGCGCCCGTGTTGACGTCGATCGTCGTGAGCGCCTCGGTCTGGTCGATGATCAGGTAGCCGCCCGATTTCAGCGCGACCTTGCGATCGAGCGAACGCTGGATTTCCTCTTCGACGCCGTGCAGGTCGAAGATCGGGCGGCTGCCGGTATAGCGCTCGATGCGCGCGCCGAGTGCCGGCATGAACGTCGCTGCGAACTCCTGCATGCGCTCGCAGATGCGCTCGTTGTCGACGAGCACGCGGTCGACGCCTTCGCCGACGAGGTCGCGCATCAGGCGCAGCGGCAGCGGCAGGTCCTCGTGCACCAGCATCCCGTCACGCGCGCCGCGTCGCATTTTTCGACAACACCTCCCAGAGCTTGCGCAGGAACAGCATGTCGGCCCGGAGGGCCTCGACGCCGGCGCGCTTCGGCCGCGGTGCGCACGATGTAGCCGCCGGATTCGCCGGGCGTGCACGAACGACTGCATCGCTGCGCGCAGCCGCGCACGCTCTTCCTCGCTCTCGATGCGCGCCGAGACGCCGACGCCGTGCCCGAACGGCATGTAGACGAGATAGCGCGACGGGATCGTGATGAACGTCGTGAGGCGGGCACCCTTGGTGCCGAGCGGATCCTTGAGCACCTGCACGAGGATGTCGCCGCCTTCGCTGACCAGTTCGCGGATGTTTTCGGTGCGCGGCGCGGCTGCGGCATCCTCCGCGTCGGCGGGCTGCACGATGTCCGAGACGTGCAGAAACGCCGTGCGCTCGAGACCGATGTCGATGAACGCTGCCTGCATGCCGGGCAGCACGCGTGAAACGCGTCCCTTGTACAGGTTGCCCGTCAGCCCAAGCTTGCTGGCGCGTTCGACGAACAACTCCTGCAGCACGCCATTTTCGAGCAACGCGGCGCGAGTCTCGCGCGGACTCACGTTGACGACCATTTCGGTGCTCATGCGCCGCCCTCCATGCGTTCGAGACCCAGCACCGGCGCGAGCAGTTCCCAGGTCTCGTACAGGGGCAGGCCCATCACGCCCGAATAACTGCCGGACAGGTGCCGGATGAAGATTGCCGCCTGGCCCTGCACGGCGTATGCGCCGGCCTTGTCGGCCGGCTCGCCCGTGTGCCAATACCAGTCGATTTCCGCCGCGCTCAACGTCGCGAAACGCAACGGTGCTCGTGCTCACGTCGCGAATCCGCGCCGCCTGCGTGCAGCAGCGCGACGGCCGTGTGCACCTCGTGTTCGCGCCCCGAAAGCCGCTGCAGCATCGCTGACCGCATCGGCGCGATCGGCCGGCTTGCCCAGGATCGCATCGCCCAGCGCTACGGTCGTGTCCGCCGCGAGCACCGGGCGCGCGCTCCGCGGCCGGCAATCGCTCCCAGAGCGCGCGCGCCTTCTCCTGCGCCAGCCGCAACGCGTAATGCGCGGGCGTTTCGCCGGGCGCGGCGACTCGTCGATGTCGACGGCCGCACCTCGTGCACGATGCCGATCTGCCGCAGCAGTTCGCCGCGCCGGGGAGAAGCCGAAGCCAGGAAGATCAAGCGCTAGCCGCCAGATGGCCGCAGGGGGGATATCGACGCACGGAACCTCGACGCACGAAAACCAAACGAGCATTGAATCCCGTCGCGCCCCTCGCTGTCCATGGCGCGGGCGCGATGGGCTCAGCCGCGATGGTACGGGAGGCCCTTGATCAGGCTGACGGCGCGGTAAAGGGCCTCGGCCACGACGACGCGCGCCAGGCCGTGCGGCAGGGTCAAGGCCGAAAGCGACCAGCGCAGCCGCGCCGTGGCATCCACTTCCGGCGCCAGCCCGTCCGGACCGCCGATACAGAAAACCGGCGCCTCGCCGTCCTGGGCCCGGGCTTCGAGCCAACGAGCCAGCTCTGGCGTGGTCAGGGCCTTGCCGCCGACCTGCAGCGCCACGATGTGCGCGCGCTCACCCGCGGCGGCCAGCATGCGCTTGCCCTCGGCTCGATGGCGCGCCGCGTGTCGCCGCCGCCACGCTCGCCCGAGTGGGATTTCAACCAGTTCCAGCCGGTAATCGCCACGCAGGCGCCCGGCATAGTCCTCGAAGCCGGCGTCGACCCAGGCCGGCATGCGCGTGCCCGCAGCAAGTAGTCGCATGCGCATGCTGGCTGGTCCCGGAGCGGGCAGGCGGTCGAGCTGCGCGCTTCAGGCGCGCTTCGCGGCGCTCGCTTTCCCAGAGTTTTTCCAGCGCGTAGAACTCGCGCACCCGCGGCAGCATCACGTGCAGCACGACGTCGTTGCAGGTCGAGCAATACCCACTCGCCGTCGCGCTCGCCTTCCATGCCGTAGGGCCGGAAACCCGCTTCCTTGCAGCGCTGCACCACGCGGTCCGCAATCGATTTCACGTGCCGGTCCGACGTGCCGCTGGCCACGACCATCGTGTCGGTGATGTCGGTGATGCCGCGCACGTCGAGCGCCTTGATGTCGACCGCCTTCATGTCCCCGAGGGCGTCGAGCACGACCTCCTTCAGCGTCGGCCGCGGCCTTCGCTTGCCCTGGCCGTTGCCGCGCTTCGGCCGCGGCCTTTCGGCCGGCGCAGGCGCCTTGGCGACGTCGGCCTCCTTGCCGCGGCAGGACGGCTTTGCGCCGGCGCTTCGCCTGTTTTCGCCTGGTCGTACGGACTCGTGCGGACTGCGATCGCGGGACGTTTGACTGCCATGCTCACCTCGTGGGCTGCGGGGAAGAAAGATAACAACCCGTCTCGCGCATGCGCGCGCAGACGGCATCCGGCACCAGGTACCGGGGATCGCTGCCCTGCGGCGAGCAACTCGCGCAGGTCGGTACGACGAGATTTCGAGTTGCGTGACCGCGTGGATATAGATGCGGCCGGCCGGCGCCGCGTGCAAGTCCGTCACGTGCTTCGGTCGCCTGCGTCGGCCAGCATCTCGCCGAGCGGACCGCCCTGCGGCGGCGCAGCGAGCCAGGCCGATGCGCGACGACGATGTGCGCCAGCCCGATGAGTTCCTGCCAGCGATGCCACTGCGGCAGTCCGAGGAACGCGTCCATGCCGACGCACAGGCACAGCGGTCGTCGCGGAAACTCGGCACGCAGTTCGGCCAGCGTGAGCACCGTATACGACGGGCCCTGCCGTCGCACCTCGCGCTCATCCACCACGAACCCCGGCTGGTCGCCGGTCGCCTCGCGCACGAACTCGAGCCGCAACTCGGCATCGGCGCGCGGCGGCTCGCGATGCGGCGGATCGCCGGCCGGCACGAAGCGCATTTCACTGCAGCCGCAGCACGCTGCAGCAATTCGAACGCTGTGCGCAGGTGGCCAAAATGAATCGGGTCGAAGGTGCCGCCGAAGATACCGAGCGGGCGGTCATCGAGGGTTCATGCGGCCGCAAGCGGCACGCCCGCGATGCGGGCGACGAGCCCGGCGATTTCGACCCAGGCGTCGCCGCGCAGGCTGCCCTTGGCGACGCGGTCGGCGCGCGCGGCCGCGCGCAGCAGCGCCTCGATGTCCGCGCGCCGAACCCGCTGCATGGCCGCGCGCAGCGGGCCCTGGCGGTTCGACCAGACCTGCTCGGCGCGAAACACACCGTCCAGGTTGCCGTCACGTTCGGCGCGCGATGCAGCACGCGCGACAGGGCGCGCAGGTCGTTGACCAGCGCCCACAGGATCAACGGCGGTTCGACACCTTCGCCGCGCAATCCCTCCAGGATGCGCAAGCGCCCGCGGCGCGTTGCCGAGGTAAGCCGCGGCGGCGAGTTCGAAGACGTCGAAGCGCGCGTTGTCGGCGACCAGTTCTGCGACCGCCTCCGCATCGAGGTCGCGCATCCGGCTTCAGCAACGCGATGCGCTCGATTTCCTGCTGCGCGGCGAGCAGGTTGCCCTCGACGCGGTCCGCAAGCAGTTCCGCCGCCGTCCGTCGTCGAGCGTCACGCCGCGCTGCTGCAGCCGGCGCGCAATCCACGCCGGGCAGCCTGTCGCGCTCGACGGGAGTCGTCGACGACCAGCATCCCGTGCTTTTCGAACTCGCCGACCCAGGCGGATTTCTGGGATTTCGGTTCGAGTTCGACCGAGCACGAGCAGCACGGTGTCGGCGGGCGGTTGTGCCGCCAGTTGCGCAAGATTCTTCGCCGCCGTGGCGTCCGGGGCGCTACGCATCTTCAGTTCGATCAAGCGCAGGTTCGAGAACAGCGACAGGCTCTGCGCATCTCGCATGCAACGCATCCCAGTCGAAGCCGCGTTCGATGAAATGCACCTCGCGCTCGCCGTAACCGTCGCGACGGGCGCGTTCGCGCACGAGCCGGCAGCCTTCGTCGATCAGCAGGGGTTCGACACCGGTAACCAGGCAGACACGCGGCAGTGCGCCCTTGGACGAGGGCTGTCGGCAGGGACTCGGAAGTGGTCCTCACTGCCGGTGGGTTATCGCGTTACGACGTGCGAATGGGCGCATGTGTCCCGATTATGCGGCGAACGTCCAGCCGGAGCCAGCGGCGGAATTCCTACGCCGCGACCGGCGCCGAACCTGATTGCTGCTGCCGGCTCGGCGGGCGGCGCTTACAATCGCGGCATGGCCACACCACGCAAGCTCGATCCCACGCCCGCCGCTGCCCGGCGCGAGCTGTACCCTGAAATCGAACCCTATCGCAGCGGCTGGCTGCGGGTCTCGCCGACGCACGAGATCTACTGGGAGGAATCGGGCAATCCGCGCGGCAAACCAGCGGTTTTCGTGCATGGCGGCCCGGGCGCCGGCGCGGACGCGCGCTCGCGCCGCTTTTTCGACCCGCGCAAGTACCGCATCGTCGTATTCGACCAGCGCGGTTGCGGGCGCAGCCGCCCCCACGCCAGCCTCGAGGAAAACACCACGTGGCACCTCGTCGCCGACATGGAACTGCTGCGCGAGCACCTCGGATCGACCAATGGCTCGTGTTTGGCGGCTCGTGGGGATCGACGCTCGGCTGACCTATGCCCAGACACATCCGAAGCGCGTCACGGAACTGGTGCTGCGCGGGATCTTCATGCTGCGCGAGTGGGAAATCCATTGGTTCTACCAGCACGGCGCAAACGCGATCTTTCCGGATCGCTGGGAGGCAGTACCTCGGCGCGATCCCGAAAGCCGAGCGGGACGACCTCGTCAGTGCGTTCTACAAGCGCCTCACGAGCCGCAATCGCGCCACGCAGCTCAAGGCCGCCAAGGCCTGGGCGGTCTGGGAAGGCTCCACGAGCTACCTGCTCATCAACGAAGCCAACGTGACGAACTGGGAGGCGGACGACTTCGCGATCGCCGTCGCCCGCATCGAATGCCATTATTTCGTCAACCGCGGTTTCTTCGAACGCGAAGACCAGTTGCTGCGCAACGTCCGGCGCATCCGCAAGATCCCGGGCGTGATCGTGCAGGGACGCTATGACGTGGTGTGCCCATGCGCAGTGCCTGGGACCTGCACAAGGCCTGGCCCGAAGCGGATTTCCGCATCGTTGCCGGACGCGGGACACTCGGCGCTCGAACCGGGCAACACGCACGAGCTGGTGTCTGCCACGGACCGCTTCGCGAAATAGACCGTCAGTCGCTCGTCCACCAGGCGACGAACTCGTCGAATTCGATCGCGCCGCTGTGGTCGGTGTCGATCTCCTCGAAACCGTTGCGCGCCTCGGCAAAGCTCATGCCCGACTCGAGATCGAGCATCATGCGCACGAACTCGTCGAAATTGAGCGCGCCGTCGCCGTCGGCATCGTTGAACCTGAACGTCACACGCAGCTCCGCCAGTTCCAGTCGCCCCAGTTCTTTCATCGTCGGTGGCCTCCCTTGCCGTCTCCTCAAATCGAACCGAGGCGCCGCAGGACCAGAGTCGCGAGGTCGCGCGCAATCGCGTCCCGCAGCACGGCCTCCTCGCGATCCTTCGCGAGCACCTGTGTATCGTCGAATGCTCATGTTGCGCGAGAGCTCGAGCACCTGGGTCTCCAGGACTTCCTGCCCGGCGCGGTCGACCGAGTATTCGACGCCGTAGAACACTTCGTATTCCTGCGGTGTGTTACGGGCCGAGACGGACAGCACGCGGCGCCCCTGCGGTCGCGCGAGACACGCAAGACCGTGCCGGCCTCGCCTGCGGTGGGCGCAATTTCGCCACCTGCGCGCTCGACGGCACGGCGCAACTCGATCGCGAACGGCGTGAGCAGGTCGGCCGTGGCGATGTACACGCGGCGATTGGCTTCCGGCAACTCGACCACGCCCTGCAGGTGAAAACCGCAACCGGCCATGAGCGCAAGGCAGGCAAGTCCCAGCAGTGCCGAGGCATAGCGCGGCCCGCCACACGCAGGGCGATGTCAACGGTGGCAGACGCGTTCGAATTCATGCGGAGGCGCACCTTTACACGACCACGTTGGCCAGCTTGCCCGGCACATAGACGAACTTGCGGATCGCCTTGCCGTCGATGAAGCGCTGCACGCCTTCTTCTGCGAGCGCTGCCTCGCGCACCTCGGCTTCGCCCGCATTGGCGGGCACCGTCACGCGGCCGCGCAACTTGCCGTTGACCTGGACGACGACTTCGACCTTGTCGCGCACCAGGGCCCGGGTGTCGGGCTCGGGCCAGCGCTCGTCGATCACGGCACGCTCGTGACCGAGTTCGCGCCACAGTACGTGGCACGCGTGCGGCACGATCGGCGCAAGACCGAGCACGACGATTTCGAGCGCTTCGTGCATGACGGCGCGGCCCTGCGCCGAGCGATCGTCGAACTTGCCCAGCGCATTCATGAGTTCCATGACGGCGGCGATCGCGGTGTTGAACGTGCGGCGGCGGCCGATGTCGTGCGTGATCTTGACCAGCGTCTCGTGGACCTGGCGGCGCATGTCACGCTGGGCGGGCGCAAGCGCCGCGGGATCGAGCGCTGCGTCCAGCGGGCCCGCGCTGACGTGTTGATGCACCGCTTTCCATAATCGCTTCATGAAGCGGTACGCACCTTCGACGCCCTCGTCCGACCACTCCAGCGACTGCTCGGGCGGCGCCGCAAACATCATGAACAGTCGTGCGGTATCCGCACCGTACTGCTCGACCAGCGACTGCGGATCGACGCCGTTGTTCCTCGACTTCGACATGGTGCCGATGCCACCGCTTTCGACGGGTTGGCCATCCGCGCGCAACGTCGCGCCGATGCGTGCGCCGCGCTCGTCGGTCTGCACGTCCACGTCGGCCGGGTTGAAGTACACGATGCGTCCTTCGGCCGGCTTACGGAAATAGATCTCGTTGAGCACCATGCCCTGCGTGAGCAGGTTCTTGAACGGCTCTGCGACCCGTGTCAGGCCGAGGTCGCGCATCACGCGCGTCCAGAACCGCGAATACAGCAGGTGCAGGATCGCGTGCTCGATGCCGCCGATGTATTGATCGACAGGCATCCAGTAATCCGCGCGCTCGTCGACCATGGCGCGGTCGTTGCCGGCGCTGGCGTAGCGAAAGAAATACCACGACGAATCGACGAACGTGTCCATCGTGTCCGTCTCGCGACGCGCGGGCTCGCCGCATTTCGGGCACCGGCACTCGAGGAACTGCGCGTGCTTTGCGAGCGGATTGCCGCTGCCGTCGGGCACGAGGTCTTCCGGCAGCACGACCGGCAACTGGTCGTCCGGCACGGGCTGTACGCCGCAGTGGCGCAATGGATCAGCGGGATCGGGCAACCCCAGTAGCGCTGGCGCGAAATGCCCCAATCGCGCAGGCGGTAGTTTACGCGGCGCTTGCCCCTGCCCTGCGCTTCGAACAGTTTCGCAAACGCGTCGAAGGCTTCTTCGAACGTGAGGCCGTCGAACTGACCGGAATTGATCAACCGGCCGTGCTCCAGGAACGCACCCTCGTCGATCGGCGGGAGCGACCCATCTTCCGGCTGGATCACCGGTGGATCCGCAGGCCGTAGCGACGCGCAAACTCCCAGTCGCGCTGGTCGTGCGCAGGCACGGCCATCACGGCGCCGGTGCCGTACCCCATCAGCACGAAATTGGCGACCCAGACGGGCACCTTCTCACCGGACAGCGGATGGATCGCGTTGATGCCGAGCGGCATGCCACGCTTTTCCATCGTCTCGAGCACGGCTTCGGTGACACCCGTGCGCTGGCACTCGGCGATGAATTCCTGCAGGTCGGGGTTATTCTGCGCGGCGCGTTGCGCGAGCGGATGCTCGGCCGCAACCGCCATGTAGGTGACGCCGAACAACGTGTCGGGCCGCGTCGTATAGACATTGAGCGTGCCGCCGCCCTCGACGTCGAACTCGATCTCGAGGCCTTCCGAGCGGCCGATCCAGTTGGCCTGCATCAGTTTGACGCGCTCCGGCCAGTCCGGCAGCACATCGAGGCTCGCGAGCAGGTCTTCGGCATAACCCGTGATGCCGAGGTAGTACATCGGGATCTCGCGCTTCTCGACGAGCGCACCGGTACGCCAGCCGCGGCCGTCGATGACCTGTTCGTTCGCGAGCACCGTCTGGTCGACAGGATCCCAGTTCACGACGCCCGTCTTGCGATAGGCGATGCCCTTTTCGAGCATGCGCAGGAACAGCCACTGGTTCCAGCGGTAATAGTCGGCCTTGCAGGTCGTGACTTCGCGCTGCCAGTCGAGGCCGAAGCCGAGCGACTGCAGCTGCCGCTTCATGTACGCGATATTGTCGTTGGTCCACTTTGCCGGCGGCACACCGTTCGCCATCGCCGCATTTTCCGCGGGCAGCCCGAACGCGTCCCAGCCCATCGGCTGCAGCACGTTGTAGCCCTGCATGCGCATGAAACGCGTGATCACGTCGCCGATCGTGTAATTGCGCACGTGACCCATGTGCAGGCGCCCGCTCGGGTACGGGAACATGCAGAGGCAATAATATTTTGGACGCGCCGCGTCCTCGCTGACCGCGAAACTGCCTGTGTCGTCCCAGTAGGCCTGGGCCTGCGGCTCGATCGCGGCCGGTTCGTATCGTTCGAGCATCATCGGGTGACCAGCAATCGAATCAGTGACGCAGGATATCAGGGCGTCTTCCCCTTGATGAGCGTCATGGCCGAGCCGATCAGCGCGCCCACTTCGGTCAGGTTGCCGGGCACGATCATCGTATTGTTCTTCTGGGCCAGCTGCGCGAACGCCTCGACCCCTTTCTCGGCCACTTTCAGCTGCACGGCGGCCTCGCCGCCAGGCGAACGAATCGCATCGGCCACCAGGCGGATCGCTTCTGCGTTGGCGTTGGCCACCGCCACGATCGCGGACGCCTGGCCCTGCGCCTCGTTGATCTGCGCCTGCCGTTCGCCTTCGGAGCGCGCAATCGACGCCTCGCGTTCGCCGGTTGCGATATTGATCTGTTCCTGCTTGCGGCCTTCAGATGCGGCGATCAGAGCCCGCTTTTCGCGTTCGGCCGTGATCTGCGCCTGCATCGAGCGCAGGATCTCGGCGGGCGGTGTGAGGTCCTTGATCTCGTAGCGCAACACTTTCACGCCCCAGTTCTGCGCAGCCTCGTCGAGCGCATTCACGACGGAAGCGTTGATGGCGTCGCGTTCCTCGAACGTCTTGTCGAGTTCCATCTTGCCGATCACCGAACGCAGCAGGGTCTGGGCAAGCTGCGTGATCGCAAACACGTAGTTGCTCGACCCGTAGCTCGCACGCATCGGGTCGGTGATCTGGAAATAGATGATGCCGTCCACTTGCAGCTGGGTGTTGTCCTTGGTGATGCAGACCTGGCTCGGCACGTCGAGCGGCACTTCCTTGAGGGAGTGCTTGTACGCCACACGTTCGATGAATGGCACCACGAAGCTGAGGCCCGGTGTAAGCGTGCGGTCGTACTTGCCGAGGCGCTCGACGACCCATGCGTGCTGCTGCGGCACGATCTTGAGTGTCTGCACGACGAAGATGACGGCGATGATAGCGACGACGAGTGCGATTTCCATGGACCTGCCCTGTCTTGTTTTCGAATTCGAAGCTAGCGCCGTGCGGCAGGCTCGAGTACGAGCCAGTTGCCTTCGACCGCGCGGATGACATGCTCGCCCGGTTGCGGGGCGACTCCAGGCGCGAGCCTGGCGGCCCACACCGAACCGCGGTGCGTCACGCGCGAGGTGCTGTCGGCGGCCCAGGCGTCGACATGCACGTGGTCGCCGATGTCGAGGTTCACGTCGCGATTCGCCGCGGCAGCAGGCTCGACCGGCTGGCGCGAACGCCGCCAGTGCCAGAAAGCGGTCGCACCTCCGCCGACGATCGCGAACACGACGATCTGGCTGGACAGCGGCAATCCGAGGTGCGCCGCGATGGCGCCCGCCGCGAGACCGAGCGCGAGCATCAGCAAGTAGAAAGTGCCTGTCGCCAGCTCGACAGCCACGGCCGCGCCGGCCAGGACCCACCAGAACGTTGCCTGCGACATGTCCATCATTCTCACCTCACCATCGCAAATCGATAAATGCCGTCGGCCCCGAGTTCACGCCGCATCTCGCCGTCGTGCCAGAGATAGTGCAGGTGTGCGAGCGTTTCGCCCAGCGCCAGGAAAACGTGGAAGCCGCGCAGCACGCGCCCGAACATCACCGGCACGCAATCAAAAGCCGCGCGGGGCTCGCGGCAGGCTTCGCGCAGCAGGTCGAGTTGCTCGAGGTGACGGGACCGTACGCTTTCGATGCGACGGTGCAAACCACGAAACGGCTTGCCATGCGAAGGCAGTACCAGGGTTGCTTCGGCGCATTCCTGTTCGAGCCGCGCCAGCGAGGCCAGGAAATCATGCAGGGGATCGCCGTCGGGCCGGCTCGTGATCACGCTGACGTTGGGCGAGATCGTCGGCAACACCTGGTCGCCGCTGATCAACACGGCGTTCGGCGCATCGTGCAGGCAGAGGTGACCGCGGCAGTGGCCATCGGTTTCGATGAGTCGCCAGCTGCGGCCGGCCGCGATCAGTTCGTCGCCGTCGGCGCAGCCGCGCGCCAGCGGCGGCACGCTCGTGAACCAGCTGACATCACGCCCGAGCGGACTCTGCTGTACGCCACCGGAGGACATCTGCATGCCGTGCGCCTGGAAGTGACCATTCGTCCGGCTCCGCAGTTCTTCGGCAGGCGACGCCAGGTATGCGACGACCGACGCGTGCGCAAATGGCGACATCCAGACCTCGGCGCCGTGCTTCTGCGACAACCACGGCACCAGGCCCATATGATCGGGATGATCGTGCGTGATGAAGATCCTGCGCAGTGGCCTGCCCTGCAGGTATTGATCGAGCGTGCCCCAGGCTTCACGGCACACGGCTTCGGCCAGGCCCGTGTCGACCAGCGTCCAGCCGTCGCCATCGTCCATGAGCCAGACGTTGATGTGATTCAGCTCCATCGGCAACGGGATACGCCCCCACCAGAGGCGTTCGCCGATCTGGCGGGCATGGCCGGGCGCGGGTGGCTCGATGTCGAGGTAGTCGAGCGCGTGCCGTGGCGACGCATACAGCGCGCCTTCCTGCGTGATCGCGCCGCGATGTTCGGTCATTGCCGTCGCACTCCGCGCCGCCGGGCCAGCGCTGCGCCAGCCAGGCCGCCAGCGATGATGATCAGTACCGGAGTATTGCCGAAGCGAACGTACGGCGTGAGCCCATTGCGCGGCTGCACCACGCCCGTCAATACGCCTGGACGGAACTGCGGCATGCGATCCAGCACAACGCCGTCATGATCGATCAGCGCGGTTACGCCGTCATTCGTCGCGCGCAACATCGCACGGCCGCTTTCGAGCGCCCGCATGCGACTGATGTCCAGGTGCTGGTGTGGCGCCGTCGAATCGCCGAACCACGCATCGTTCGTGACGTTCACCAGCAGCGTCGAGTGGCGCGCGAGTCGTAACTGCTCGGAGCCGTACGCATCTTCGTAGCAGACCGTCGGCGCGAGCGACTGCCCCGCAGCTCGCAGCGGCCGCTGATCTTCCATGCCCGGCGCGAAATCGGAGTACGGCAGGTTCATGAGTTTCAGCCACTCACGCACTGCGGCCGGCACTGGAAAGAATTCGCCGAACGGCACCAGGCGGCGCTTGTCGTACCACTGCTCCGGGTCGGCTGGCGACCAGGCAACGATCGAATTGAAATATGAGCCCGTGAGCGGATCGCGCCGCAGGAGACCTGTCACCAACGACGATCCCCGGGCGATCGCAGCGCCGACGACCTGCTGCAGGTAGGGCCGTATGTCGCTTGCGAGCGCCGGAATCGCCGACTCGGGCCACACGATGATCCGGGCACCGAGATGCGGCTGCGTGAGATCCCAATACAGCTGCATGGTGCGCTCGCGCTGGCCTTCGACCCATTTCATCGACTGCGGCACGGCACCTTGCACGAGCGCGACGCTGAGCGGACTTCCCGCCGGCTGCGTCCATTCGTTTCGCGCCAGCAGATAGCCCGCACTCCACAGCACGCTCAACAACACCGCGGCTGCGATCCGATCCGCGCGCCGGCCGAGCACCAGCGCCACCAGCGCTCCCGCACTCGACGCGACTGCCAGGCTGACCCCGTACACGCCGACCAGCGGCGCATACCCGCGCAGCGGCGTCGCCAGCTGGCTGTAGCCGAGCGCGAGCCAGGGAAAGCCACTCAGGAACCAGCCGCGAATCCATTCGACCAGCACCCAGAGCAGCGGCAACGCGACCAGCCAGAGCAGCCAACCACCGGTCGGCATCCATCGCGCCGCGACATAACCGACTGCGGCCGTGTACGCGCCCATGATCGCAACCATGCCGAGCATCAGGAAAAGCGTGATCCAGACAGGCGCCTGTCCGACCAGGTGAATGCTGTGGTAGAGCCAGTAGGTGCCCGCGAGGAACGTGGCGCCGGTGAACAGCAAGCCGCGCCACGCGGCTTCGCGCGGCGAGACCCCATGCCACAGCAGGAACAGCGCCGCCGGGCACAACACCGCCAGCAGGTGCCAGTCGACCGGTGCAAACGCAAGCGCAAGCAGCGCGCCGCACACCGGCGCGAGCCAGCGGCCACGTTGCGACGCGGCCTGCGATCACGCGCAGGAACGGCATCCGGCTAGCCGCCGTCCTTCGTGCGCAGGTCCACGTCGCGCGGCGTCGTCACGCGCAGCGTTTCGATCCGGCGGCGATCGGCGCGAGTCACCTTCAATTCGAGCCCGCCGATCTGGATCGCCTCACCGCGTCGTGGCACGCGGCCCAGTTCGTGCAGCACGAGACCGCCGATCGTGTCGAATTCGTCATCGGAAAAACGCGTGCCGAACGCGGCGTTGAAATCCTCGATCCGCGTGAGCGCGGGCACCGCGTAGATGCGCTCGCCCTCCTTGCGGATGCCCTCCCCTTCGTCGACGTCGTATTCGTCGCCGATGTCGCCGACGATCTGCTCGAGCACGTCTTCAATCGTGAGCAACCCCGACACGCCGCCGTACTCGTCGACCACGATCGCCATGTGGTTGTGATTGACCCGGAATTCCTTCAGCAGCACGTTCAGGCGCTTGCTCTCGGGAATGAACACGCCCGGCCGCAGGCATTCGCGGATGTCGAAACTCTTGCCGGCGCCGGCGTCCTCGGTGAAGTACCGCAGCAGATCCTTGGCCAGCAGGATGCCGACGACCTCGTCGCGATCCTCGCCAACGACCGGGAACCGCGAGTGGCCGGATTCGATCACGACGGGGAGGATCTTCTCGGGCGGATCTTCGCGCTGGATCACGACCATCTGCGACCGCGGCACCATGATGTCCCGCACCTGGATCTCGGAGACCTGCAGCACCGACTCGAGCATTTCGAGTACGTCGGCATCGATCAGGCCGCGCTCGCTCGCGTCGGCCAGCACGTCCGCGAGCTGCTCGAGGTCGCGAGGCTCGCCGGAAAGCGAATCTGCGAGGCGCCGCAGCCAGCCGCCGCCCGCCGAACCCGGATGCTCGGTACTACTCATACAGCGTCTTTTGTGGCCCAGAGATACGGGTCATGAAACCCCAAACCACGCAGGATTTCCACTTCGAGGCTCTCCATGCGCCGGGCGGCCCGCGCCAGCTCGTGGTCGTAGCCGAGCAGGTGCAGCGTGCCGTGGACGACCATGTGGGCCCAGTGCGCCCCCAGCGGCTTGCCCTGTTCCCGGGCTTCCCGGGACACCACCGGGGCGCAGATCACGAGGTCGCCCAGCGCGCCGGACTCGGCCCGCTCCGCGGCGGACGCCGGGAACGAAAGCACGTTGGTGGGCCGTCCTTGCCGCGAAATTGCAGGTCGAGGCGGTGACTCTCGGCCTTGCCGACCACGCGAATGCAGACCGTATAGCCGGCCTTGGCAGCCGGACGCGCCGCGCGCGCCGGCTTCAGGGGCCGCCGCCGCCCGGATTCGGCTTGGCGGGACTGCCCGCGGCCAGTGGCCGCCCGGGCCCAGCGGCGCAGCGTGACCGGCCCCGGCGCCCACGGCCGGCGTGTCGCAAACTGCAGTTCGACCTGGAGCGGAGCGGACAGCCGGGCGCTCTTGGCGGGCTTGGCCATCACGTGTCCCGCGCGTCCTCGGCGTCGGTGTTGCGCTCGTACGCCTTCGACGATCCGCTGCACCAGCGGGTGTCGCACGACGTCGCGGGAGTTGAAGAATGTGAATGCCACGCCTTCGACACCGCGCAGCACGTCGATGGCGTGGCGTAGTCCCGAACGCTGCTGGCGCGGCAGGTCCACCTGCGTAATGTCGCCCGTGACGACGGCTTTCGAGCCGAAACCGAGCCGCGTCAGGAACATCTTCATCTGCTCGACCGACGTGTTCTGCGCCTCGTCGAGGATGATGAACGAATCGTTCAGCGAACGGCCGCGCATGAACGCGAGCGGCGCGACCTCGATGATCTGCCGCTCGATGTTCCGCGCCACCTTGTCGAAACCCATCATCTCGTAGAGCGCGTCGTACATCGGCCGCAGGTACGGATCGACTTTCTGCGCCAGGTCGCCGGGCAGGAACCCGAGCCGTTCGCCCGCCTCCACTGCCGGCCGCACCAGCACGATGCGGCGCACGCTGCCGGAATGCAGCGCCTCGACTGCGCTGGCCACCGCGAGGTACGTCTTGCCCGTGCCCGCAGGACCGATGCCGAACGTGAGGTCGCTCGTGCGGATCTGTTCCATGTACTGGCGCTGGTTGGGACCGCGTCCACGAACACCACCGCGCTGCGTGTGCACGACGACGTCATTGAACGCGCCCGGCGGTCGCGCCATCCGGCGCAGCGACCGGTGGCTGCGGAAAACCAAATTCCTGGACGCACAGGTGCACGCGGTCGGGCGACAGTGTCTCCGTCGCCGACAGTTCGTACATGCGTTTCAAGACGGCTTCGGCGTTGGCCAGCGGCTCGGGCGGTCCGAGCACCTGCAGTTGATCGCCGCGCCGGCGAACTTCTACGCCGAGGCGCTCCTCGACGTGGCGCAGGTTCTGTTCCATCGGACCGGCGAAATTCACCAGGCGGGTGTTGTCGGCGCCTTCGAGGGCAATGTCGAGAGCTTCGATGGGTATGCTCAAGCCGTGCTCCGCTCGCGCTCGACGAGCCGGCCACGCAGTGAATTCGGCATCGCTTCGGTGATGATCACGTCGGTGAAGCGGTTGAACAGCGTCGTCGGCCCGTCGAAATTGACCCAGCGGCCATTTTCAGTACGGCCGGCCAGCTGACGCACGTCGCGTCGTGCCGGACGTTCGACCAGCACGCGCTGCACGGTGCCGACCATGCCCCGGCTGATCGCGCGCGCCTGTTCGTTCAGCTGCGCCTGCAGCCTCTCGAGACGTGCCTGCTTCGTGGCGTGCGTGACGTCGTCGGGCAGCGCGGCGGCCGGCGTGCCGGGACGCTGGCTGTAGATGAAACTGTAGCTCTGGTCGAAACCCACCTCGCGCACCAGGGCGAGCGTGCTCTCGAAATCTTTTTCCGTCTCGCCGGGGAAGCCGACGATGAGGTCGGTGGACAAGCTGATGTCGGGTCGGACTTCGCGCAGCTTGCGCAATTTCTGCTTGTACTCGAGCACCGTGTGGCCGCGCTTCATCAACGCGAGCACGCGGTCCGAGCCGCTCTGCACCGGCAGGTGCAGGAAATTCGCGAGCTTCGGCACGTCGCGATACGCATCGATCAGGCTGTCGCGGAACTCGACCGGATGCGAGGTCGTGAAACGGATGCGCTCGATGCCCGGAACCGCCGCGACGAAGTAGATCAGCGCCGCGAGGTCGGCATGACCACCGCGGGCCAGCGTGCCTCGATACGCGTTCACGTTTTGCCCGAGCAACGTGACCTCCATGACGCCCTGTGCGGCCAGCGCGCGCACCTCGGCCATGACTTGCTCGAGCGGGCGGCTTACCTCCTCGCCGCGCGTGTACGGCACGACGCAGAACGTGCAGTACTTGCTGCAGCCCTCCATGATCGAGACGAACGCCGTGGCGCCCGTGGCCCGCGGTTCGGGCAGCCGGTCGAACTTCTCGATCTCGGGAAAACTGATGTCGACGACCGAGCGACCGTGGCTGCGCAGCTCGGCGAGCATGTCCGGCAGGCGGTGGATGGTCTGGGGGCCGAAAACGAGGTCGACGAACGGCGCACGCTGGGTGATGCCTTCGCCTTCCTGGCTGGCCACACATCCCCCGACACCGATGATGACCTGGGGCCGCAGGGCCTTCAGCTCGCGCCAGCGGCCGAGCAGCGAGAAGACCTTTTCCTGGGCCTTTTCCCGGACCGAACAGGTATTCAGCAGCAGGAGGTCGGCTTCGGCCGGATCCTCGGTCGGTTCATAGCCGCCCGCCACGCGCAGGACGTCCGCCATCCGGGCAGAGTCGTACTCGTTCATCTGGCAGCCGAAGGTCTTGAGGTAAACGCGGGGCATGGGAGGGTTTTGGTCGCAACGGCCTATTCGTTCGGGCCGCCGCTTCGATTATATTGGATGGAGCTTTGCAACGACTTGTAACCTACGGAGCTGTCCATGCGCTTCCTCCCGATCCTCGCGACGTTGACCCTGGCGGTTGGCTGCGCTTCCCAACCCAGCGCCCCGCGCCCAGAGCCCGAACCCGTGACCAAGCTGGCGGCGACCGAGAAGCCGGAGGCCAAGACTCTCGACGAAGCACAGAAGCTCGGCTACAAGATCGTGAACGAGGACGGCAAGACCCTGTACTGCCGCGAGACGATGAAACTCGGCTCGCATCTGCGGAAAGACAAAACCTGCCTCACGGAAGAGGAATTGGCTGCCGTCCGGGATAGCAACCAGCGCAATTTCGAGAACATGAAGAAGGCCATACCGCCGCCGCACGGCACCTAGGCGCAAGCCCGGGCGGAACCCGGACCGCCGGCTGACTGAGCCGGGGCTCCGCGGCGGACGCCCCGCCTCCGCTGCGTCAGAACGGAATATCGTCGTCGAAAGGGGCTTCGTCGCCACCGCCAGCCGGTGCCGCGCGACCGCCACCGCCCGCCGGCGCCGCGGTGCGCTCCGCACCGCGCGATTCGGCCTGGGCCCCGCCCGCAGCCCCGGCACCGCCCGCGCGGCTGCCGAGCATCTGCATCTCGTTGGCGTTGATTTCGGTGGTGTAGCGATCGCGGCCCTCCTTGTCCTGCCACTTGCGCGTGCGCAGCCGGCCTTCGACGTACACCTGCGAACCCTTGCGCAGGTATTCCGCGGCGATTTCAGCGAGCCGGTCGTACATGACGATGTTGTGCCATTCCGTCTGCTCGCGCTGCTCGCCGGTCTGCTTGTCCTTCCAGCTTTCCGACGTGGCGATCGTGAAATTGGTGACCGCCTTGCCGTTCGGCATGTAGCGCGTCTCGGGATCCTTGCCGAGATTGCCCACGAGGATGACTTTGTTGACGCCGCGTGCCATTGAATGTGTCCTTCTGGAAAGTGCGCGATTTTACGGCACCGGGCCGTGCCGCGAAAACGCAAAAAGCCCGGGTTCACCCGGAAACGGCCCCAGCCGGCGCTGGTTCCCGCAACGACCGTAATAGCCCCAGGGTAATCAGCGGCTTACGTCCAATGTGGTCGAACCGCCGACCGCATGGCCCCTGCCGCACGGCCCGAGCAACGCCATGAGCGTGACCTGGATGGGTTTTGCCTCGGTGCGGGGCCGCCGCCTATATTAGCAGGCTGCCTGCGGGCGACCCGATGGATGAAGTAGCAAAAGCATGGACGTCCTGCGTATCCGCGGTGCCCGCACCCACAACCTCCGGGGCCTCGATCTCGACCTGCCGCGCGACCGGCTGATCGTCATTACCGGCCTCTCCGGTTCGGGCAAGTCTTCGCTCGCATTCGACACGATCTACGCCGAGGGCCAGCGCCGGTACGTCGAGTCACTTTCGGCCTACGCGCGGCAGTTCCTGTCGGTCATGGAAAAGCCCGACGTCGACCACATCGAGGGACTCTCGCCGGCGATCGCGATCGAGCAGAAAGCAACCTCGCACAATCCGCGCTCGACGGTGGGCACCGTCACCGAGATCTACGATTACCTGCGCGTGCTGTACGCGCGCGCCGGCGTGCCCCGCTGTCCCGAGCACGGCCAGGACCTGGCGGCCCAGTCGGTCAGCCAGATGGTCGATCACGTACTGGCCCAGCCGGAAGGCACTTCCGTGTTGCTGCTCGCCCCGATCGTGCTGGACCGCAAGGGCGAGCACGTCGAGGTGCTCGAGCAGTTACGCAGCCAGGGCTTCGTGCGTGCGATGGTCGACGGCAAGCTGATCGAACTCGAGGAGCGGCCGACGCTCGACCCGCGCCGTCGGCACTCGATCGATGCGGTCGTCGATCGACTGAGGGTGCGGCCCGACGCCACGCAACGTCTCGCCGAGTCGTTCGAAACCGCGCTCGGGCTGGCGCAGGGCACGGCCCGCGTGGCGTTCCAGGACGCACCCGAGCGCGAGCCGCTGCTGTTCTCGAACCGTTACGCCTGCACGATCTGCGGCTACAGCCTGACCGGGCTCGAACCGCGGCTCTTTTCGTTCAACAACCCGAATGGCGCGTGCGGCACCTGCGGCGGCCTCGGCGTGCAGGAATATTTCGACCCTGCGCGAGTCGTCGTCAATCCAGGGCTCTCGCTCGCCGGTGGCGCGATTCGCGGCTGGGACCGGCGCAACGCGTATTATTTCCAGTTGATCCAGTCGCTCGCCCGGCACTTCCGCTTCGACATCGAAGCACCGTGGAACGAATTGCCCGAAGCCGTGCGGCACACGCTGCTCTGGGGCAGCGGCGAAGAAAAGATCCAGTTTCGCTACTTCGACGCGAAAGGTGCCGTTACCAAGCGCACGCACGCCTGGGAAGGCATCCTGCCAAATCTGGAGCGGCGTTACCGCGAGACTGAGTCGAACACCGTCCGCGAGGAACTCGGCAAGTTCCGCGGCATGCGTCCGTGCATCGATTGTCACGGCAGCCGGTTGAACCAGGCCGCGCGCCACGTCTTCGTGGCGGGCCGGCCGCTGCCGGAAATCGCGGCGATGTCGATCGCCGAAGCACGCCGCTTTTTCGCGACCATGTCGATCGAAGGCTGGCGCGGCGAAATCGCCGCCCGCATCGTGCGCGAGGTGGCCGATCGGCTGAAATTCCTCAGCGACGTCGGTCTCGATTATCTCTCGCTCGATCGCAGTGCCGAAACGCTTTCGGGCGGTGAAGCCCAGCGCATCCGTCTCGCCAGCCAGATCGGCTCCGGCCTCGTCGGCGTGATGTACATCCTCGACGAGCCTTCGATCGGACTGCACCAGCGCGACAACCAGCGGCTGCTCGACACGCTCGTGCGGCTGCGCGACCTGGGAAATACCGTGCTCGTGGTCGAGCACGACGAGGATGCGATCCGGCAGGCCGATTACGTCGTGGACCTCGGTCCCGGCGCCGGCGTGCATGGTGGACTGATCGTGGCGCAGGGCACGCCCGATCAGATCGCAACGGCCCCGGATTCGCTGACGGGCCAGTACCTGAGCGGGCGCCGGCGCATCGCGGTGCCTGCAAAACGCGTGGCGCCCCAGCCCGGACGGCGCATCGAGATCATCGAGGCCAGGGGCAACAACCTGCGCAGCGCGAATGCGAGCTTTCCGCTCGGGCTCATGACCTGCGTGACCGGCGTCTCGGGTTCGGGCAAGTCGACGCTTGTCATCGACACGCTCTACCGCAACGCGGCGACCACACTGCACGACAGTGGCGAAGAGCCGGCACCCTGCAAGGAAATCCTCGGGCTCGAGCAGATCGATCGCGTGATCGACATCGACCAGAGCCCGATCGGCCGCACGCCACGCTCGAACCCGGCCACCTACACGGGCATCTTCGGGCCCGTACGGGAACTCTTCGCGGAGGTGCCCGAGGCACGCGCGCGTGGCTACGACCCCGGCCGGTTCAGTTTCAATGTGCGCGGCGGACGCTGCGAAGCCTGCGAAGGCGACGGCGTGATCCGTGTCGAAATGCACTTCCTGCCCGACGCGTACGTGGTTTGCGATGCGTGCCGCGGCATGCGTTACAACCGCGAGACGCTCGAGGTTCGGTACAAGGGACGCAATATCCACGAAGTGCTCGAGATGACGGTCGAAGATGCCGCCGTCTTTTTCCGCAGCGTGCCGGCGGTGCAGGTGAAGCTGCAGACGTTGCTGGACGTCGGCCTCTCCTACGTTCGCCTCGGGCAGAACGCGACCACGCTCTCGGGCGGCGAGGCGCAGCGCGTGAAGCTTGCGCGCGAACTGTCGAAACGCGCGACCGGGCGCACGCTCTACATCCTCGACGAGCCGACGACGGGCCTGCACTTCCACGACATCGAGCAGCTGCTCGGCGTGTTGCAGCGGCTACGCGACGAAGGCAATACGATCGTCGTGATCGAGCACAACCTCGACGTGATCAAGACGGCGGACTGGATCGTGGACCTGGGGCCGGAAGGCGGCGACGGCGGCGGCATGATCGTGGCGGAAGGCACGCCGGAAATGATCGCTGCAGTGCCGGCATCGCATACCGGTCGCTACCTTGCACGCGTGCTGGCGCGCTGAAAAATCGTTCAGGTGCCGCCGCTGAACGACGGCCGCGATTCGGTGCGAAATCGATGGCGCACTTCGCCGCCCGCCCGCGTCTCGGAAAAACGGCCGCCCGTCTGGCGCGCGATGATGCTGCGCCAGAACTGCAGCGCCGCTTGATTGTGCTCGTCCTCGAGCACTTCCCAGTCGCCGGCGAAGCGGTTGAACAGCAGCATCGCGGCAATGGCTCCGACACCCTTGCGTCGCGCCTCGTTGACGATGAAGAACTCGGCCATGCGGAAATCGACCGTCGTCGGCGGAAATGCCGGCGGCCGTACGATGAGTGCACACCCGGCACGATGGCCCGACTGCATGATCACGAACGGATGTGCCGCGCTGTCGGCGAACCATCCAGCGAGGAATTCATTCTCCCGATCGCTCCATTCGCCGAGTACCGGGAACAGGCCCGTCTTCGAGGCGGAGAGTTCGGCGAGATAGTCAGGGTAGACCGAACGAATCCATTCGCGGTCGGCTTCTGAGCTGCGAGCGTCACGTACCGTTACGGCCACTGCGCGACCAGCCTCCTGCTGGCAATCGATCACCGGATCGGGGTCCGGGGCTGGTCTCTCGACTCAGAGAATGGAGCGGACCCCAGCCGGGATCCGCTCCACCTGTTCCCCACAGCCCAGGGCTGGCGGAACGAAGAGACTAATTACTTGGTCTCTTCGGCCGGCGCAGTGGCGTCGGTCGCAGCAGCCGCGTCAGCAGCGGCAGCGTCACCAGCGGCAGCGGCGGCGTCGGCCGAGCTGTCGACAGCGGCGTCGCCAGCCTCGCCAGCGGCGGTGGCGGCGTCACCAGCGGCCTCGACGGCGTCGCCAGCAGCATCGGCGGCGGTGTCGGCGGCAGCAGCGGCTTCAGCAGCGGCGTCCTGCGACGCTTCGACGGCAGCTTCTTCTTTCTTGGCGCAGCCAGCGAGTGCCAGGGCGGCAAGGGCGGCGGCGAGTGCAATTTTCGCGTTCATGGTAGGTACCCCAATAAGTTGTATACGTGGATGAGTCTGGGCATCTGGCAGACCCCGGCTCGTGCCGGCTCCTACCCGTTGCGCGAGCGAATTCTAGGGCGAGGTGCCGCCGACAGAAGGTGAAAAACCGTCTCTGTCTGGCGACAGAAGCCGTGTCCCCAAAAACGGTGCAGGTGCATTCAACCACCTGCCTGTGCAACAGGTGCTTTCAACCACCAGGTTGGGCAAGATGAACGGATACCGCCCTGTGCCGCACGGCCAGATCTAACGGGACGACACCGCATGACCGCAGCCATCGACTTGATGTTTCCCGAGCACATGGCGCACGTACGGCGTCTTGCCGATACCGCGTTGGAGCGCGATGGCTACGACGGCCTCGTCGTTTACTCCGGACGCCCCAGCCTGGATTTCCTCGACGACCACGGTCCGCCTTTCAAGGCGAATCCACATTTCCTGTATTGGGCGCCGGCGCTGGAGGCGCCCGATTGTTTCGTCCGCTACGTGCCGGGCAAGCGCCCGCAACTGATCTTCCACCAGCCCGCCGACTATTGGCACAAGCCGCCGGAGATTCCGACCGAAGCCTGGACACGTGAATTCGAGATCGACGTGATCCGCGAGCCCGGCCAGGCCCGCGACTTGCTCGATACGGGCGGCCGACGTCTGGCGTTCATCGGGCCGATGCCGGTCGAGTTTGCCGAGTGGCAATTCGGCGCCATCAATCCGGCCAGCCTCCTCGCTTACCTGCATTACCATCGCGCCGCAAAGACGCCCTATGAGCTCGCATGCCTGCGCCAGGCGTCGACACTCGGCGCCCGTGGGCACGTGGCCGCCGCCGCCGCTTATCATGCCGGCGCCTCGGAATTCGAAGTGCACCAGGCGTATTGCTCCGCCATCGACTTGCGCGAACAGGAGTTGCCGTACGGCAACATCGTTGCGTTCGGTACTGGCGCCGCGGTGCTGCATTACACGACGCTGGGACGCCGCCGGGACGTACCGCGACCCAGCTTCCTGATCGATGCCGGGGCGCAGTTCCGTGGCTACGCGAGCGACATCACGCGGACGCACGCCGCTCGCACGGGTGTCGACGCACAGTTTCTCGAACTGCTCGACGAGATGGACGCTCTGCAGTTGCAACTGTGTGCGTCCGTGCAGCCCGGTCGCGACTATCGCGACGTGCACCTCGAGGCCCACCGGCTGATCGCCGACCTGCTCTGCCGCAGCGGCGTGATCGTTGGCTGTGATGCCGAGGGCGCAGTCGCCTCGGGCGTCTCGAGCGTTTTCTTTCCGCACGGCATCGGCCACCTGCTCGGGCTGCAAGTACACGACGTGGCGGGCCACGCGCGCGACGAGTCCGGTCGTGAGGAGATTCCGCGGCCCGCCGGGCACCCGTACCTGCGGCTCACCCGCCGGCTCGAACCTGGTTTCGTCGTGACCATCGAACCCGGGCTCTACTTCATCGACTTGCTGCTCGACCAGGCGCGGCGCGGGGAACTGGGCCGGCACATCGACTGGGAGGCGGTGCGGGCGTTTGCGGCCGTATGGAGGCATCCGCGTCGAGGACGACGTCGTGTGTACGGCGACGGCGACGCCCGAGAATCTCACGCGGGATGCATTTGCAGCGCTAGTTAGCTTTAATTTGGCGCGGGGTTGGCGTGCCAATACGGCGCCGGGTAGCCGTCTTGCCGCCGTGGGTTACCGCTGGCGGTCGCTCAGCGCTGCTGTTTCAGCAGGTCGCGAATTTCGGCGAGCAATGCAACGTCGGCCGGCGGTTCAACCACGACGACGGGCGCCGGCGGCGGCGCCTTGAGCCTGTTGATCGCCTTGATTGCCATGAAGATCGCGGCCGCAATGATGATGAAGTCGAATATGTTCTGCAGGAACATGCCGTACTTGACCAGGATCGGGGCGCCGGCAGGATCGGTGCCGAGCGACACTGCGAGGTCCTTGAAGTTGACGCCGCCCATGGCCTTGCCGATGAAGGGCGTGATGACGTCGGCCACCAGCGACGAGACGATCTTGCCGAAGGCGGCACCGATTACGATGCCGACCGCCATGTCGAGCACGTTGCCCTTCATGGCGAATTCCTTGAATTCCCTGATTATGCTCATTGATTCGCTCCATCCGAGGACTGCGTGTTGAGGACCTGGCTACGCACGGACGATAGGGCACCGGCCACAAAAAAAGAAGCCGGACACGGGGTCCGGCTTCTTCATTGCTGGTGAGCGCGATCGATCGAATCGAGACGACCGGTGCTGGCGGCGGCGTTAACCCGCGGCGGCAGCCTTTTTCTTGCGGGGCGTGCGTGGCTTCTTTTCCGCAGCCGGTGCGGCTTCGGCAGCTTCCGGCGCGGCAGCCTTCTTCTTGCGCGTCGACTTGGCCTTCTTGTCGCCCGCGTCGGCGGCAGGCGCTTCGACGGCCGCGGCGCGGTCGACCAGCGCCATCAATGCCATTTCCGCATTGTCACCGGCGCGGTTGGCCATGCGCAGGATGCGCGTATAGCCGCCCGGGCGGGCCTTGAAACGCGGGCCGAGCTCGTCGAACAGCTTGGTCACGATCTCGGGATCGCGCAGCCGCGAGAACGCGAGACGGCGATTGGCATCGCTGTCGTTCTTGCCGAGGGTGATCAGCGGCTCGACGAAACGACGCAATTCCTTCGCCTTGGGCGCGGTGGTCTTGATCGTCTCGTGACGCAGCAGCGCAGCGGCCATGTTGCGCAGCATCGCGGCGCGATGCGGAGCGTTGCGGCTCAACTGCCGCCCGGAAAGTCCGTGTCTCATGATCTTTGGTCTTTGCTTAGAGGACGTCGCGCTCGTCGTCGCGCTTCAGGCCCATCGGCGGCCAGTTGTCGAGACGCATGCCGAGCGTAAGGCCGTGGCTCTCGAGCACTTCCTTGATTTCGGTCAGCGACTTCTTGCCGAGGTTGGGCGTGCGCAGCAGCTCGACTTCGGTCTTCTGCACGAGGTCGCCGATGTAGTGGATGTTCTCGGCCTTCAGGCAGTTGGCACTGCGGACCGTGAGTTCCAGTTCGTCGACCGGACGCAGCAGCAACGGGTCGAAATGATGGTCCGTCGGACGCGACTTCTCTTCGTCCTGGCCCTGCAGGTCGACGAATACCGAGAGCTGGTCCTTCAGGATCGAACCGGCCCGGCGGATCGCTTCTTCCGGATCGATCGTGCCGTTGGTTTCGATGTCGAGGATCAGCTTGTCGAGGTCGGTGCGCTGTTCGACGCGGGCCGCTTCGACGTTGTACGTGACCTTGCGGATCGGGCTGAACGACGCGTCGAGCAGCAGGCGGCCGATCGGGCGGCTGGCTTCCTCGAACGCGAGGCGCTGGCCGGCCGGACGATAACCGCGGCCCTTCTCGACCTTGAGCGTCATGTTGAGTTCGCCGGCCTTGGTCAGGTTGGCGATCACGAGCTCGGGGTTCAGGATTTCGACGTCGTGGTCGCCCTGGATGTCGCCGGCGCGAACCGGGCCGGGGCCCTTCTTCGACAGGCGCAGCTCGGACTCGTCACGCGCATTCAGGCGAATGGCAACGAGCTTCAGGTTCAGGAGGATGTCGACGACATCTTCCTGCACGCCTTCGATGCTGGTGTACTCGTGGAGCACTCCGTCGATCTCGGCTTCCGTGATGGCGCTGCCGGGCATGGACGACAGCAGCACGCGACGCAGCGCGTTGCCGAGCGTATGCCCGAAGCCGCGCTCGAACGGCTCGATGACGACCTTGGCGTGGCGCGGAGAAGTCGGAGTTACCTTGACGACCCGCGGACGGAGAAATTCAGCAACGGCTGACTGCATGTAAAGTCACCCTGGCCAGGTAGCCTGGCCAATTACTTTGTCGATTACTTGGAATACAACTCGACGACGAGGCTTTCGTTGATGTCCGGCAGGATGTCGCCGCGCTCTGGCAGCGACTTCAGGACACCGGAAAACTTCTTCTCGTCGACTTCGACCCAGTCGGGAAACCCGACCTGGGCACGTATCTGCAGCGCCTGCGCAATACGCGCCTGCTTCTGAGCCTTTTCGCGCAACGCGATGACGTCCCCGGCCTTGCACTGCATGGAGGGAATGTTGTTGCGCTCGCCGTTCACGAGGATCGCGCCATGGCTCACCAGCTGGCGAGCCTCGCTGCGCGTCACCGCGAAACCCATGCGGTACACGACGTTGTCGAGCCGCGATTCGAGCAGCTGCAGCAGCGTCTCGCCGGTCGCGCCTGGACGGCCGGCCGCCTGGAAGTAATAGCCGCGGAACTGCCGCTCGAGCACGCCATACATGCGGCGCAGCTTCTGCTTCTCGCGCAGCTGCAAGCCGTAGCCCGACACGCGCGCGCGGCGTTCGCCCTTGATGCCGCCCGGCGGCACTTCGAGCTTGCACTTCGATTCGAGCGACTTGACGCCGCTCTTCAGGAAGAGGTCGGTGCCCTCGCGACGCGCGAGCTTGCAGGTTGGGTCCAAGATATCTTGCCATGTTCTATTTCCTCGGCAGCGGCGCGTCAGACGCGGCGCTTCTTGGGCGGACGACAACCGTTGTGCGGGATCGGCGTCACGTCCTCGATGCTGGTGACCTTGAGGCCGGCGGCATTCAACGCGCGCACGGCCGATTCGCGGCCGGGGCCCGGACCGCGCACTTTCACGTCGACCGTGCGCACGCCGTATTCCTGCGCCGCGACGCCGGCCTTCTCGGCGGCGACCTGCGCAGCGAACGGCGTGCTCTTGCGCGAGCCGCGGAAACCGCAGCCGCCCGAGGTCGCCCAGGACAGCGTGTTGCCCTGGCGGTCGGTGATCGTGATGATCGTATTGTTGAACGATGCATGCACGTGCGCCACCGCGTCGGTCACGACGCGCTTGACCTTCTTGCGAGCCTTGCCGGTAGCGCCAGCCTTCTTGTCGTCAGCCATTCGGGTACAACCTGTATTCGTCAGTGCCGGGGCGAGGCGTTATGCCTTGCCCGGAGGTGCGTTCAACTTCACGGCCGCCTTGCGGGGACCCTTGCGCGTGCGCGCATTGGTGCGCGTCCGCTGGCCGCGCATCGGCAGGCCCTTGCGATGACGGAGGCCACGGTATGAACCGAGGTCCATCAGGCGCTTGATGTTCATCGCCACTTCGCGGCGCAGGTCGCCCTCGACCGGAAGCTTCGCGATTGCCGAACGCAACGCGGTGACCTCGGCCTCGGTGAGATCCTTCACCTTGGTGTCGAACTTGACGCCGGCTGCCTCGCAGACGCGCTAGCGCCTGGCTGCGGCCAACGCCGAAAATCGATGTCAGCCCGATGCACACGTGCTTGTTCATCGGGATGTTTATGCCGGCAATACGGGCCATTTTAGGCTCACTCCGGGGCGCGAAAAGCGCGGAATAATATCAGAAAAACCAGTGCTGCTCAATGCAAGGACCGGGCCAATCAGCCCTGTCGCTGCTTGTGGCGCTTGTCGCTGCAGATGACGTAAACCACGCCGCGACGCCTGACCACTTTGCAGTTCTTGCAGATCCGCTTCACCGAGGGACGAACTTTCATATCTCTCTTCTCTTCGTTGCGGCCGGGCGACTCAGCGCACCTGGCCAGGCCGGCCGTAGCCGCGCAGGTTGGCTTTCTTCATGAGCCCTTCGTACTGGTGCGACATCAGGTGCGCCTGCAGCTGGGCCATGAAGTCCATGATCACCACGACGATGATCAGGAGCGACGTGCCGCCGAAATAGAACGGCACGCGGAACTGGGATATCAGGATCTCGGGCAGCAGGCAGACCGTCGCGACGTACAGCGCGCCCCAGACCGTCAGGCGGGTCAGCACCTTGTCGATGTACTCGGCGGTGTGCTGGCCGGGACGGATGCCGGGAATGAAGGCGCCGGACTTCTTCAGGTTCTCGGCCGTCTCGCGAGAATTGAACACGAGCGCGGTGTAGAAGAAGCAGAAGAAGATGATCAGGCCGGCGTAGAGGACCATGTGCACGGGCTGGCCGACGCCCAGGCTCGCCGCGACGTTCTGCAGCCAGCTGAAGTTCTCGTTCGGTACCGAACCAGCTCGCGATCGTCGCCGGGAACAGCAGCAGGCTGGAGGCGAAGATCGGCGGGATCACACCCGACATGTTGAGCTTGAAAGGCAGGTGCGTCGTGGTGCCCGCGAAGACGCGGCGACCCTGCTGGCGCTTCGCGTAGTTGACCGGGATGCGACGCTGCGCGCGTTCGACGAACACGACGAATGCTGTCACGGCCGCGATCATGGCGACCAGGATCAACGCCAGCGCCGGGTTGATCTCGCCGTTGCGAACGAGTTCCAGCGTGCCGCCGATGGCGGCCGGCAGCCCCGCGACGATACCCGCGAGGATGATCATCGAAATGCCGTTGCCAAGACCGCGCTCGGTGATCTGCTCGCCGAGCCACATCAGGAACATGGTGCCGGCCACGAGTGTCATCGTCGCGAGGAACACGAACTGCGGTCCTGGTGCGATCACGACGCCCTGGTTCTGGAACGCGATGGCCGCGCCGGCGCCCTGGAACGCCGCGAGACCGACGGTGCCCCAGCGCGTGTATTGCGTGAGCTTGCGGCGGCCCGCCTCGCCTTCCTTGCGCAGCGCCTGCAGCTGCGGCACGACGACCGCCATCATCTGCACGATGATCGACGCCGAGATGTACGGCATCACGCCCAGCGCGAGGATGGACAGGCGCTCGAGGGCGCCGCCCGAGAACATGTTGAACATGCTCAGGATCGTGCCGGCCTGGTCCTGGAAGAAGCGCGCGAGCGCAACCGGATCGATGCCCGGCACGGGGATGAACGTGCCGATGCGATAGACGATCAACCCGCCGATCAGGAAGAAGAATCTTCCCCTCAGCTCGCTCAGCCGCGACATGTCGCCGAAGGCTGGCGACCGGGCTGTTTGAGTTCTTTGCCACGCGGGTGTCCTGTGTGCTCGAGTAGTGGACGTCGGCCTCAGGCCGCCGTCTCCACCGTGCCGCCAGCGGCTTCGATCGCAGCGCGGGCACCCTTGGTGACGCCGACGCCCTTGACCGTGAACGCCGCCTTCACGCCGCCCGACAGCACGATCTTCGCGTGCAGCGTGTCGGCCGGCACGAGGTTCGCATCTTTCAGCACGCCGAGGTCGATCGTGTCGCCCTTGACCTTCGCGAGTTCGCTCAGGCGCACTTCAGCGACCTGGCGCGCGATGGCCGAGCGGAAACCGAACTTCGGCAAGCGGCGCTGCAGCGGCATCTGGCCGCCTTCGAAGCCGACCTTGTGATAACCGCCCTTGCGCGCGCGCTGGCCCTTCACGCCGCGGCCGCAGGTCTTGCCCTGGCCGGCGGAGGCGCCGCGTCCGACGCGCAGGCGCTTCTTCTTGCTGCCAGCGCCGGGTCCGATGGTATTGAGCTTCATGAATGCCTCACACTTCTTCTTCCACGCGCAGGAGATGACGCGAGGCATGCAGCATGCCGCGGATCTCCGGCGTGTCGGCTACGACGACCGACTGGTTCATGCGGCGCAGGCCCAGGCCGCGCACCGTGGCGCGATGGCGATGGATCTGCCCATGGATGCTCTTCACGAGAGTCACCTTTACGTTCTTCGACAGGCCTGTCGCGGGAGTGTTCTTTGCCATGACGCTATCAGCCCGTGATTTCGGCAATCGTCTTGCCGCGCTTGGCCGCGATGCGGTCCGGTGAAGGCATGCGCGTCAGCGCATCCATCGTTGCCCGCACGACGTTGATCGGGTTGCGCGAGCCGTAGCTCTTCGCCAGCACGTTGCGCACGCCGGCGCACTCGAACACGGCGCGCATGCTGCCACCTGCAATGACGCCGGTGCCGTCCGCGGCCGGCTGCATGTACACCTTGGCGGTGCCGTGCTTGCCGGTGATCGCGAAGTGCAGCGTGGCGTTGCGCAGGGGCACGTTCACGAGGTTCTTGCGGGCCTGCTGCATCGCCTTCTGGATCGCGACCGGCACTTCACGCGCCTTGCCGTAACCGAAGCCGACGCGGCCGTTGCCGTCGCCCACGACCGTGAGCGCGGTGAAGCCGAACTGCTTGCCGCCCTTGACGGTCTTGGACACGCGATTGACGGTCACCAGTTTTTCGATGAACTCGTCAGCCGCCGCAACTTTTTCGATTCTCGCCATTGCTGCTCCTGGAACCTGCTGCTAGCGGCTCAGAATTCGAGGCCGGCTTCACGCGCGGCTTCGGCGAGCGCCTTGACGCGCCCGTGATATTTGAAACCCGAACGGTCGAACGCCACGGCCTTCACGCCCTTGGCCTTCGCGCGCTCGGCAATCGCCTTGCCCACGGCCTTGGCCGCATCGATGTTGCCGGTGCCCTTGAGGCCCTCGGCCACGTCCTTCTGCAGCGTCGACGCGGTGGCGATCACACGCGACTCCGAGTCGAACACCTGCGCATAGATGTGCTGCGCGGTGCGATGCACGCTGAGGCGCACGACGCGAAGCTCGTGGATCTTGGCGCGGCCGCGACGGGCTCGCTTTAAACGACTTACTTTCTTTTCCATGCGGCACCCATACTTTTTCTTCGTTTCCTTGAGCTCGATACGCTCACCGGAATAACGAACGCCCTTGCCCTTGTAGGGCTCCGGCGGACGGTAGCCGCGGATTTCCGCGGCAACCTGGCCAACCTTCTGCTTGTCGGCGCCCTTGATCAGGACTTCCGTCTGCGTCGGGGTCTCGATCGTGATGCCCTCGGGCACGTCGTAGACCACCGGATGCGAGAAGCCGAGCGTCAGGTTGAGCGTCTTGCCCTGGGCCGCGGCGCGATAACCGACGCCGACCAGCTCGAGCTTCTTCTCGTAGCCCTTCGACACGCCCAGCGCCATGTTCGCGAGGTGCGAACGCAGCGAGCCGGCGTGCATCAACGATTCCTTGTTGCGCTCGGCGATTTCGACGCGCACTTCCTGCCCTTCCTGCACCAGGCTCAAGCCCGGACGCAGCGGCATCTTCAGTGCGCCCTTGGCGCCTTTGACGGTGACGGTCGAACCCTCCACCGTGGTGGTCACGCCCGTGGGCAGCGCAACCGGCCTTTTAGCTACTCGTGACATTGTCTTGTCCTGATTCCTGGATGGTGCCGTTACGACACGATGCAGAGAACTTCGCCGCCATGGCCGGCGGCGCGGGCCTGGCGATCCGTCATCACGCCCTGCGACGTCGAGATGATGGCCACGCCCATGCCGCCGAGAATCTTCGGCAGCTCGTCCTTGGCCCGGTACACGCGCAGGCCCGGGCGACTGACGCGCTCGATGCGTTCGATGACCGGGCGGCCCTGGTAATACTTCAGGCGCACCTTGACCGTGGGCTTCTTGGCCTCGCCGTCGACGGCGAAGTCTTCGATGTAACCCTCGTCCTTCAGCACCTTCGCCAGCGCCAGCTTGATGCGCGACGCGGGCATTGCGACTTCCGGCTTGCCCGAAAGCTGGCCGTTGCGAATGCGGGTGAGGAAGTCCGCGATGGGATCCGACATGCTCATGCGTTTGCTCCAGTACCCGGCTTACCAGCTGGCCTTGCGCAGGCCCGGGATGTCGCCGCGCATCGTCGACTCGCGCAGCTTGGTGCGCCCGAGGCCGAACTTGCGGTAGACGCCGCGGGGGCGGCCGGTGATCGCGCAACGATTGCGCAGGCGCGACGACGCCGAATCACGGGGCATCGACTGCAGCTTGCGCTGCGCGTCTTCGCGCTCGTCGTCGGTCGACTTCGGGCTGGAGATGATCTCCCGCAGCTTGGCACGCTTGGCGGCGTGCTGCTTCACGAGCTTCTCACGGCGCTTCTCGCGCTCGATCATGCTGGTCTTGGCCATGTTTTCCTGTCCTACTTGCGGAACGGGAAGTTGAAGGATTCGAGCAGCGCTCGACCTTCCCGGTCGTCGCGTGCGGTCGTCGTAATCGTGATGTCCATCCCGCGGATCGCATCGACCTGGTCGTAGGCGATTTCCGGGAAGATGATCTGTTCTTTCACGCCGAGCGTGTAATTGCCGCGGCCGTCGAACGCGCGGGCCGACACGCCGCGGAAGTCGCGGATGCGCGGCATTGCCACGTTGATCAGGCGGTCGAGGAATTCGTACATGCGCGCGCCACGCAGCGTGACCTTGGCGCCGACGGGCACGCCCTCACGCAGCTTGAACGCGGCGATCGCCTTGCGCGACTTCGTCACCTGCGGCTTCTGCCCGGTGAGCGAGGTCAGGTCGCCGACGGCGCTGTCCATCGCCTTCTTGTCGGCCACGGCTTCGCCCACGCCCATGTTGACCGTGATCTTGGTGATCTTCGGCACCTGCATGGGGTTCGCGACGCCGAGGCTCGTCATGAGCTCGGGCACGATTTTTTCGCGGTAGATCTGTTGCAGCCTTGCCATCTCAGCCAACCTCGATTCTGCTGGTCCCGTTCATGGGGCCGTTCACGCGTCCACGACTTCGTCGTTGGACTTGAAAAACCGCACGCGTCGCCCATCGGCGAGCGTCCGGATGCCGACGCGATCGCCCTTCTTCGCCGCCGGGTTCCAGAGCTGCACGTTCGAGAGGTGCAAAGGCGCCTCCTTCTCGACGATGCCGCCCTGCGTTCCCTTCTGCGGGTTCGGACGCGTGTGGCGCTTGACCATGTTGATGTTCTCGACGAGAACCTTCTCTTCGAGCACCTTGATGACCGTGCCACGCCGGCCCTTGTCACGGCCGGTGATGACGACGACTTCGTCGCCCTTGCGGATCTTGTTCATGCCTCGTTCCTCGACCTCGGTCGCCAGGCTCAAATCACTTCGGGCGCGAGCGAGATGATCTTCATGAACTGCGCCGTGCGCAGCTCGCTGGTCACCGGCCCGAAAATACGCGTGCCGATCGGCTCGAGCTTGTTCGTGAGCAGCACCGCGGCATTGCCGTCGAAGCGGATCAGCGAACCGTCGGGCCGGCGTACGCCGAACGCGGTGCGCACGACCACTGCGTCGTACACCTCGCCCTTCTTGACCTTGCCGCGCGGGATGGCGTCCTTGACGCTCACCTTGATGACGTCACCGACGGTGGCATAGCGGCGCTTGGAGCCGCCGAGCACCTTGATGCACATCAGGCTCTTGGCGCCGCTGTTGTCGGCGGCGGCGAGCATCGTTCGCATCTGGATCATTTCGTTTCTCCCTGGGCGCCCGGCTCAGATCTGGTCGGCGCGCTTGACGACGCGCACCAGGCGCCAGGCCTTGCGGCTCGACAGGCGGCGCGTTTCGCAGATGTCGACCAGGTCGCCTTCCTTGCACTCGGAATTCTCGTCGTGCGCGAGCAGCTTCGTGGTGCGACGGACGTACTTGCCGTAGCGCTCGTGCTTGACGAGGCGCTCGACCGTCACGGCGATCGTCTTCTGCATCTTGGTGCTGACGACGGTGCCAGTGAGCGTGCGCTGGGTGGCGGTCGTGGTCGTTGCGGCTTGCTGCTCGGTCATCACTTGCTACCTTTGTTGGCGGCGCCGGCGCGGGCCTGTTCGCCCATGACCGTCTTCACGCGCGCGACGTTGCGGCGCACCTTGCCGAACTGGTCGGCCTTCGCTGCCTGACCCGAGGCCTGCGCCATGCGCAGGTTGAACTGCTCGCGGCGCAGCTTCAGGAGCTCTTCCTGCAGTTCGCCCTTGCTCTTGACTCTGAGTTCCTTGGCCTTCATCAGCGCACCTGTCGCTTGACGAACATCGTGTCGACCGAAAGCTTCGACGCGGCCAGGCGGAACGCCTCGCGCGCGATGACTTCGGTGACGCCTTCCATTTCGAAGAGCACCTTGCCCGGCTGCACGCGCGCGACGTAGTACTCGACGTTGCCCTTGCCGGAGCCCATGCGGACTTCGAGGGGCTTCTTGCTGACCGGCACGTCCGGGAACACCCGGATCCACACCTGGCCGCCGCGCTTCACGTAGCGCGTCATGGCCCGGCGGGCGGCTTCGATCTCACGCGCAGTCATCCGCGCGCGGCTCGTGGCCTTCAAGCCGAACTCGCCGAACGCGACACTGCTGCCGCGCTGGGCCAGGCCGGCGTTGCGGCCCTTGAACTGCTTGCGATACTTGGTTCGCTTTGGTTGCATCATGGCGTTGTTACTCCGTCCGTCGCGGGGCGGCCTTAAGCCGTCGGTTCCGCGGCAGGCGCAGCTTCGGCCTCAGGCGCCGCCGGCGGCACCCAGGCATCGAAAACCTCGCCCTTGAAAATCCAGACCTTGACGCCGATCACGCCGTACGTGGTCTGTGCCTCGGCCGTGCCGTAGTCGATGTCGGCGCGGAACGTGTGCAGCGGGATGCGGCCCTCGCGGGTCCACTCCGTGCGCGCGATTTCCGAACCGTTCAGGCGGCCCGACAGACGCACCTTCACGCCCAGCGCGCCGCTGCGCATCGTGTTCATGACGGCGCGCTTCATCGCGCGGCGGAACATGACGCGGCGTTCGACCTGCTGCGCAATGCCTTCGGCGACGAGCTGCGCATCGACCTCGGGCTTGCGGATCTCGGCGATGTTCAGGCGAACGTCGTTGACGCCCATCTTCATCATCTTCGAGACTTCCAGCCGCAGCCGCTCGATGTCCTCGCCCTTCTTGCCGATCACCACGCCCGGGCGGGCCGTGTGGATCGTGATGTTGGCCTTGCGGGCAGCACGCTCGATGTTGATGCGGCTCACCGACGCTTCGGCCAGCTTCTTCTTCAGGAACACGCGCACCTGCCAGTCCTGCAGGACATAGACAGGAAAGTTGCGCTTGTTCGCGTACCAGGTGGACGTCCAGTCACGCGTGATGCCGAGACGGATGCCGACCGGATTGACCTTTTGACCCATGAACGCTTCCTCAGTCCTTGCGGCCGTCGCCGACGAGGATCGTGATGTGGCTGTTGCGCTTGACGATGCGGTTGCCGCGGCCCTTGGCGCGCGCGTGGAACCGCTTCAGGCTCGGCGCTTCATCGATGTAGATGAGGTCGACCTTGAGCGCGTCGATGTCCGCGTTGTGGTTGTTCTCGGCGTTGGCGATCGCCGACTCGAGCACCTTGCGCACCATCTCGCGCCGCTTTCTTGGGCGTGAAGCGCAATGTCGCGAGCGCCTGCCCGACCGGCTTGCCGCGAACCATGTCGGCGACGAGGCGGCACTTCTGCGGCGAGATCCGCGCGTATTTCAGTTTGGCTGCGACCTGCATTGCCTTACTCCGCCGAGGCGCGCTTGTCGCCCGAGTGACCGCGGAACGTGCGGGTCGGTGCGAACTCGCCCAGCTTGTGGCCGACCATGTTCTCGGAGATCAGCACCGGGACGTGCTGGCGGCCGTTGTGGATCGCGATCGTGAGGCCGACCATGTCCGGCAGGACCATGGAGCGGCGCGACCACGTCTTGATCGGACGGCGATCATTCTTTTCCGAAGCGACCGTCACCTTTTTCTGCAGGTGAAGATCGACGAACGGGCCTTTCTTGACTGAACGGGGCACTGCTCGCTCCTCTCAGACTTTAGTTACGGCGCCGGATGATGAGTCCGGACGTGCGCTTGTTGGTGCGTGTCTTCTTGCCCTTGGTCTTCCAACCCCAGGGCGAGACGGGATGCGGATTGCCCTGGCCGGACTTGCCTTCACCGCCGCCGTGGGGGTGATCGACCGGGTTCATGACGACGCCGCGGACCGTCGGGCGGATGCCGCGATGACGCATCGCGCCGGCCTTGCCGTAGACGATCAGGTTGTGCTCGTCGTTGCCGACTTCGCCGATCGTGGCGCGGCAATCGACGTGCACCTTGCGCATCTCGGTCGAGCGCAGTCGCAGCGTCGCATAGAGGCCTTCGCGCGCAACGAGCTGCACCGAGGCGCCGGCGCTGCGGGCGATCTGGCCGCCGCGGCCGGGCTTCAGCTCGACGTTGTGCACCTGGGTGCCGATCGGGATGTTGCGCAGCGGCATGCGCATTGCCAGCCTTGATCGGGGCTTCGACGCCCGACGAGATCGCATCGCCGGCATTGCATGCCTTTCGGCGCCAGGATGTAACGACGCTCGCCGTCGGCATACAGCACGAGCGCGAGGTTCGCGGTGCGGTTCGGATCGTACTCGAGACGCTCGACCTTGCCCGGGACGCCGTCCTTGTTGCGGACGAAATCCACGACGCGGTAGCGCTTCGCATGACCGCCGCCCTTGTGGCGCGTGGTGATGCGGCCCATGTTGTTGCGGGCGCCCGTGCGCTTCTTGGCCGACGTGAGCGCGTGCACCGGCTCGCCCTTGTGCAGGTGCGAGCGGTTCGGCTTCAGGACGAAGCGGCGACCCGGCGACGTCGGTTTGGTCTTGATGAGAGCCATCTTTAAGCCTTCCGTCTGCTGAACGCCGTCGTCACTTCTCGACGCCGGCGAAGTCGATCGTCTGGCCCTGCGCGAGTTTCACGTAGGCCTTCTTGAAGTCCGAGCGCTTGCCGGGACGGCCGCCGAAACGCTTCGCCTTGCCGGCGACGTTGACGACCTGCACCGCATCGACCTTCACTTCGAACATGAGCTCGACAGCGGCCTTGATCTCGGGCTTGGTCGCGTCGCGTGCCACGCGGAACACGACCTGGTTGCCCTGCTCGGCGACGCGCGCGCTCTTTTCCGAGACGTGCGGCGCCACGAGCACCGCCATCAAACGTTCCTTGCTGCTCATGCCAGCTTCTCCTCGAGCATGCGGATCGCACCGACCGTCGCGAGCACGCGCTCGTGGCGGATCAGGCTGACCGGATCGACTGCCGACACCGGCAGCACGGAGACGCCGATGAGGTTGCGCGAGGCCAGCTCGAGCTTCTCGTCGTAGGCCTCGACCACGATCAGCACGTTGCCGAGATCCAGTTCCTTGAGCCTGGCCGCGAGCAGGCGCGTCTTCGGCGCGTCGAGCGCGAGCGACTCGACCACCGTCAGGCGCTCGAGGCGGGCCAGCTCGGACAGCAGCACGCTGATCGCGCCGCGGTACATCTTGCGATTGACCTTCTGCGAGTAGTCGCGCGGGCGCGCAGCGAAAGCGCGGCCACCGCCGACCCAGATCGGGCTGCGGATGGAGCCGGCACGGGCGCGACCGCCGCCTTTCTGGTTGTGTGGCTTGCGACCACCGCCACGGACCTCGGCCTTGCTCTTCTGGCGCTTGGTGCCGGCACGGCGCGGCCGCCATGTAGGCAGTGACGACCTGGTGCACCAGCGCTTCGTTGAATTCGCGCCCGAAAGTCTTTTCGGACACTTCGATGCTGCCGGCGGCAGCGTCGTTCTGCAGTTTGAGTTGCGTAGCCATGGCTGGTTACTTCTTGGTCTTCGCGGCCGGCTGCTTCGGGGCGAGCGTCTTGCGCTTGGCGCGACGCGCGGCCTTCAGCGACGGACGCACGATGACTTCGCCACCCGGCGAGCCCGGCACCGCGCCGCGGATCAGGAGCAGGTTGCGTTCGGTGTCGATCTCGACGACGCGCAGGTTCTCGATGGTGCGACGCAGGTCGCCCATGTGACCCGACATGCGCTTGCCCGGGAACACGCGCCCCGGCGTCTGGCGCTGGCCGATCGAGCCCGGCGCACGGTGGAACACCGAGGCGCCGTGGGAGGCCGGGCCGCCCGCGAAGTTGTGGCGCTTCATGGTGCCGGCAAAGCCCTTGCCGATGGTCGTGCCCGTGACGTCGACCTTCTGGCCGGCGGCGAACATGTCGACCTTGAGCTCGGCGCCCGTGGCGAGTTCGGCGCCTTCACCGTCGGCGAGGCGGAACTCGACCAGCGACTCGCCCGGCTCGACCTTCGCCTTGGCATAGTGCCCGGCGAGCGAACGGGTGAGGCGGGAGGGCTTGCGGCTGCCAAAGGTGACCTGGATGGCGCGATAGCCATCGCCTTCGACACCCTTGACCTGGGTGACACGGTTGGGCAGAGCCTGGATCACCGTTACCGGGATCGACTCACCCGCGTCCGTGAAGACGCGCGTCATGCCGGCCTTGCGGCCAATCAGACCGATCGTCATCTCATAGTCCTCGTACACCGCCCACGGCTGCGATTGGCCGGGGCTGAAAACGAAAATTCACGCCTGGCGCCGCAAAAAGCCGGGAGCCAGGGCTCGTCAAAGGCGTTGCTGAGAGGAGCGACCGACCGGGACCGGCGTCGCGCCGCTCGAGCGGTACCGGTAAAACCGGCCAGACCTCGGCGAGAGAGCCGCGCATTATAGCGGCCCCGACTGATCATGCAAGCGCTGTTCGCGCCTGCCCTCGACTTAGTTCAGCTTGATCTGGACGTCCACGCCGGCCGGCAGTTCGAGCTTCATCAGCGCGTCCACCGTCTTGTCGGTCGGGTTCAGGATGTCCATCAGGCGCTTGTGCGTGCGCATCTCGTACTGGTCGCGCGCGTCCTTGTCGGCGTGCGGCGAGACCAGCACCGTGAAGCGCTCCATTTTGACCGGCAGCGGCACCGGACCACGGACCGTGGCGCCCGTGCGCTTGGCGGTCTCGACGATCTCGCGGGCCGAGTTGTCGATCAGGCGGTGGTCGAAAGCCTTCAGGCGGATGCGGATGTTCTGGCGAGCCATGTTGATGTACCTAGAGGCTTGATTTATTTGAGAATCTTGGAAACGACGCCGGCACCGACGGTGCGGCCGCCCTCGCGGATGGCGAAGCGCAGGCCTTCTTCCATCGCGATCGGCGCGATCAGCTCGATCGTCATCTTGATGTTGTCGCCCGGCATCACCATCTCGACGCCCTCCGGCAACTCCACCGACCCCGTCACGTCCGTCGTGCGGAAGTAAAACTGCGGCCGATAGCCCTTGAAGAACGGCGTGTGGCGGCCACCCTCCTCCTTCGTCAGCACGTACACCTCGCCCTCGAACTTGGTGTGCGGCGTGATCGAACCGGGCTTCGCCAGCACCTGGCCGCGCTCGACGTCCTCACGCTTGGTGCCGCGCAGCAGCACCCCCACGTTGTCGCCCGCCTGACCCTGGTCCAGCAGCTTGCGGAACATCTCCACGCCCGTGCAGATCGTCTTCACCGTCGGCCGGATGCCGATGATCTCCACCTCGTCGTTCACCTTGACGATGCCGCGCTCGATGCGCCCCGTCACCACCGTGCCGCGACCGGAGATCGAGAACACGTCCTCCACCGGCATCAGGAACGCCCCGTCAATCGCGCGCTCCGGCACCGGGATGTAACGGTCCATCTCCTCCACCAGCTTCACCACCGAGGGCACCCCGATCTCGCTCGTGTCGCCCTCGAGCGCCTTCAGCGCCGAGCCCTTGATGATCGGCGTGTCGTCGCCCGGGAAGTCGTACTTCGAGAGCAGCTCGCGCACTTCCATCTCGACGAGCTCCAGCAGCTCCGCGTCGTCGACCATGTCCGCCTTGTTCAGGTACACCACGATGTAGGGCACGCCCACCTGGCGCGCCAGCAGGATGTGCTCGCGCGTCTGCGGCATCGGACCGTCGGCCGCCGAGCACACCAGGATCGCCCCGTCCATCTGCGCCGCACCCGTGATCATGTTCTTCACGTAGTCGGCGTGCCCCGGGCAGTCGACGTGCGCGTAGTGGCGGTTCGGCGACTGGTACTCCACGTGCGCCGTCGAGATCGTGATCCCGCGCGCCTTCTCTTCCGGCGCCTTGTCGATCTGGTCGTAGGCCATGAAGGTGCCGCCGTGCGTCTCCGCCATCACCTTCGTCAGCGCCGCCGTCAGCGTCGTCTTGCCATGGTCCACGTGACCAATCGTGCCCACGTTGACGTGCGGCTTCGTACGCGCAAATTTTTCCTTAGCCACGACCAGATACCTCTAAGACTAACTTTGTTCTGTTCGTAACAGGGGACGAGTTGAGCGATGCCGGATCAGCTGGCCTTCTTCATGACCGCTTCGGCGACGTTGTTCGGCACTTCCAGGTACTTCGCGAATTCCATCGTGAAGGTCGCGCGGCCCTGGCTCATCGAGCGGACCGACGTCGCGTAGCCGAACATCTCGGCGAGCGGCACTTCGGCCGTCACGACCTTGCCGGACACGGAATCTTCCATGCCCTGGATCTGGCCGCGGCGGCGGCTCAGGTCGCCGATCACGTCGCCGGAGTAATCCTCGGGCGTGACGACCTCGACCTTCATGATCGGCTCGAGCAGCACGGGCTTCGCCTTGCGCACGCCTTCCTTGACGGCCATCGAGCCCGCGATCTTGAACGCCATTTCGTTCGAGTCGACGTCGTGGTACGAGCCGTCGAAGATCGTGACCTTGACGTCGACGACCGGATAGCCGGCGATGACGCCGCCTTCCAGCGCTTCCTTGACGCCCTTGTCGACGGCCGGGATGTATTCGCGCGGCACGACGCCGCCGACGATGCCGTTGACGAACTCGTAGCCCTTGCCTTCTTCCTGCGGCTCGACCTTGAGCCAGACGTGGCCGTACTGGCCGCGACCGCCGGACTGGCGCACGAACTTGCCTTCGACTTCGACCTTGCCGCGGATCGTTTCGCGGTAGGCGACCTGCGGCTTGCCGACGTTCGCCTCGACCTTGAACTCGCGCTTCATGCGGTCGACGAGGATTTCGAGGTGCAGCTCACCCATGCCGGAGATGATGGTCTGGCCCGACTCCTGGTCGGTGCTGACGCGGAACGAAGGGTCTTCCTTCGCCAGGCGCTGCAGCGCGAGGCCCATCTTTTCCTGGTCGCTCTTGGTCTTCGGCTCGACGGCCACCGAGATCACGGGCTCCGGGAATTCCATCTTCTCGAGCGTGATGATGCTGTCCGGGTCGCACAGCGTGTCGCCGGTCGTGACGTCCTTCAGGCCCACGGCCGCGGCGATGTCGCCGGCGCGGACTTCCTTGATCTCCTCGCGATCGGCGGCGTGCATCTGCAGCAGGCGGCCGATGCGCTCCTTCTTGCTCCTCGCCGGCACGTAGACCTGGTCGCCGGAGTTCAGCACGCCGGAATAGACGCGGAAGAACGTCAGGTTGCCGACGAACGGGTCGTTCAGGATCTTGAACGCGAGCGCGGAGAACTTCTCGTCGTCGGACGCGGCGCGCGTATCTTCCTTGCCGTCGTCGTCGATGCCCTTGACCGCCGGCATTTCGGTCGGCGCAGGCATGTATTCGATGACCGCGTCGAGCATCGCCTGGACGCCCTTGTTCTTGAACGCCGAGCCGCACAGCGTGAGCACGATCTCGTTGCGGACCGCGCGCGCGCGCAGGCCGGCCTTGATCTCTTCGACCGAGAGGTCGGTGTGCTCGAGGTACTTGTGCAGCAGCTCCTCGTTACCTTCGGCCGCGGCTTCGATCAGCATCTCGCGGTATTCGGCGCACTGTGCCGCCATGTCGGGCGGGATCTCGCGGTACTCGAACTTCATGCCTTCGGTCGAGTCGTCCCAGTAGATCGACTTCATCTGGATCAGGTCGACGACGCCTTCGAAGTTGTCTTCGGCGCCGATCGGCAACTGCAGCACGACGGGGTTGCCCCGCAGGCGCGTCTTGATCTGGTCGACGCAGCGCAGGAAGTTGGCGCCGGCGCGGTCCATCTTGTTGACGAACGCGATGCGCGGCACGCCGTACTTGTTCATCTGGCGCCACACCGTCTCGGACTGGGGCTGCACGCCGCTGACGGCGCAGAACAGCGCACAGGCGCTGTCGAGCACGCGCAGGCTCCGCTCGACTTCGATCGTGAAGTCGACGTGTCCCGGCGTGTCGATGATGTTGATGCGGTGCTCGGGGAACTGGTTCTCCATTCCCTTCCAGAAGCACGTGGTGGCGGCGGCCGTGATGGTGATGCCGCGCTCCTGTTCCTGCTCCATGTAATCCATGACGGCGGCGCCGTCGTGGACTTCGCCGATCTTGTGCGAGACGCCGGTGTAGAAAAGGATGCGCTCGGTCGTCGTAGTCTTGCCGGCGTCGATGTGCGCCGAGATACCGATATTTCGGTAGCGCTCGATCGGGGTAGTGCGTGGCACGATGAAATTCCTCGGACGTGTGGATCAGGCGTTCAGGCATTACCAGCGGTAATGCGCGAAGGCCTTGTTGGCGTCGGCCATGCGATGCGTGTCTTCACGCTTGCGCACGGCGGCGCCACGGTTCTCCGAGGCTTCGAGCAGCTCGGAGGCCAGCCGCTGCGACATCGACTTTTCGCTGCGCGCGATCGCGGCGTCGATCACCCAGCGCATCGCCAGGGTCTGGCGGCGCTGTGAACGCACTTCGATCGGCACCTGGTACGTCGCGCCACCCACGCGACGCGACTTCACTTCCACCATCGGCTTGACGTTCTCGAGCGCGACCGTGAGCAGCTCGATTGCCTGGTCGGCCGGGCGGCCGGTCTTTTCGGCAATACGGTCGAGCGCGCCGTAGACGATACGCTCGGCGACCGACTTCTTGCCGCGCTCCATGATCATGTTCATGAACTTCGCCAGCAGGAGGCTGTTGAACTTCGGGTCCGGCAGGATGACGCGGACGGGGGCCTGTGATCTACGAGACATAGTTGCTACCGACTTGGCCAGTTATTCGGACTGGCGTGAATGTTCGAAATTGAAACCGGGCCCGGCCGCGTGCCTGACGCGCCAACCGGACTCGCTGACCGATCCAGCCGATCAACCGCCCTTCGGGCGTTTCGCGCCGTACTTGGAGCGGCTCTGCTTGCGGTCGGCGACGCCGGCGCAGTCGAGCGTGCCGCGCACCGTGTGGTAGCGCACGCCCGGGAGATCCTTGACGCGGCCGCCGCGGATCAGCACCACCGAGTGCTCCTGCAGGTTGTGGCCTTCACCGCCGATGTAGCTGATCACCTCGTACCCGTTGGTGAGGCGCACCTTGGCCACCTTGCGCAGCGCCGAGTTCGGCTTCTTCGGCGTGGTCGTATAGACGCGCGTGCACACGCCGCGCTTCTGCGGCGAACTGCCGAGCGCGGGGACCTTGCTCTTCGGGTCGGCGACGCGGCGCGGGCTACGGATCAGCTGATTGACGCTTGACATTGTTCGAATCCGGCTCCAGGACGTTTGGCAGCGCGCCATGCGGCAGGCCACCCCAAAATTCTCAGGCAAAGAACACCGGGCCGCCCTGCGGCGGCCCGATATAGGCATACACGGAGGCCGCACGGGTGCATCGCCGGCGGCCTCCAAATGAAAGGGCCGAAATTTTAGGGAGGGGGGGCGGCCCTGTCAACTTGCCGCACTGCGGCACCCCACCTCCCGATCAGGCCTCAGCCGGCGGGTACCTCGGACTCGTCGGGCGTCGCGGAGTCGAAATCGGCCGCTGCGCCAGCCGAGGTGGTCTCGCCGAAGCCGCCGCCCCGGTCTTCCTCGCCGTGCGCCTTGCGACGGGCGTGATGGTAGAACGAGCCCGTACCGGCCGGGATCAGGCGACCGACGATCACGTTCTCCTTCAAGCCGCGCAGGTCGTCCTTCATGCCGCGCACCGCCGCCTCGGTCAGCACGCGGGTGGTCTCCTGGAAGGAGGCCGCGGAGATGAACGACTCGGTCGCAAGCGAGGCCTTGGTGATGCCGAGCAGGATCGGGTCCGCGATGGCCGGCAGTCTGCCTTCCTTCGTGACGCGGTCATTGGCTTCGAGCACGCGGGCCCGGTCCATCTGCTCGCCTCGCAGGAACGGCGTATCGCCGATCTCGACGATCTCGATCTTGCGCAGCATCTGGCGAATGATCACCTCGATGTGCTTGTCGTTGATCTTCACGCCCTGCAGGCGGTAGACGTCCTGGATTTCGCGCACCAGGTAGTTCGCCAGCGGCTCGACGCCCTGCAGGCGCAGGATGTCGTGCGGGTTCGGCTCGCCGTCCGCGATCGTTTCGCCGCGCTCGACGTGTTCGCCTTCGAACACCGTGAGGTGACGCCACTTCGGGATCAGCTCCTCGTGCTTTTCACCCTGTTCGTCGGTGATGATCAGGCGGCGCTTGCCCTTGGTTTCCTTGCCGAAGCTGACCGTACCCGAGTACTCGGCGAGGATCGCGGAGTCCTTCGGCTTGCGGGCTTCGAACAAGTCGGCAACACGCGGCAGACCACCGGTGATGTCGCGGGTCTTCGAGCTTTCCTGCGGGATACGCGCAACCACGTCGCCGACCGACACGGGCGAGCCGTCGGCCAGGCTGACCAATGCGCCCGGGGGCAGCGCGTAGACAGCCGGGATGTCGGTGTTGGCGAAGCAGACTTCCTTGCCCTTCGCGTTGATCAGCTTGATGACCGGGCGCAGGTCCTTGCCGCCGGCGCCGCGCTCCTTGGGATTCAGCACGACGGTGCTCGACAGGCCGGTGACTTCGTCCACCTGGCTCTGCACGGTGATGCCGTCGATGAAATCCTGGAAGCGGATCGAGCCCGCGACTTCGGTGACGACCGGGTGGGTATGCGGATCCCACGTCGCGATGACCTGGCCAGGCATGACGGTTTCGCCATCCTTCGCCGTGATCACCGAGCCATAGGGCACGCGATAACGCTCGCGCTCACGGCCGAAGTCGTCGATGACGCCGACTTCACCGGACCGCGACACGGCCACCCAGTGACCGCGCTCATGGTGTACAGCCTTCAGGTTGTGCCAGCGGGCCGTACCCTTGCTCTTGATTTCGACCGAGTTCACGGCGGCGGCGCGCGAGGCGGCGCCACCGATGTGGAACGTGCGCATCGTGAGCTGCGTGCCCGGCTCGCCGATCGACTGGGCCGCGATCACGCCGACCGCCTCGCCCATGTTGATGCGGTGACCGCGCGCGAGATCGCGCCCGTAGCACTGCGAGCAGACGCCATAACGCGTCGCGCAGGTGATTGGCGAGCGAACAGAGATCTGGTCGACGCCCGCCTGCTCGAGCGTACGCACGCCCTTTTCGTCGAGCAGCGTGCCCGCGGGGACGAGTACTTCGTCGGTGCCCGGGCGGAAGATCTCGCTGGCAACCACACGGCCGAGCACGCGCTCGCCGAGGCCTTCGACGACGTCGCCGCCTTCGACGATCGGCATCATCGCGATGCCGTTCGAGGTGCCGCAGTCGACTTCGGTGACCACGAGGTCCTGTGCCACGTCGACGAGGCGGCGCGTCAGGTAGCCCGAGTTCGCCGTCTTCAACGCGGTGTCGGCGAGGCCCTTGCGTGCGCCGTGCGTCGAGATGAAGTACTGCAGCACGTTCAGGCCTTCACGGAAGTTCGCCGTGATGGGCGTCTCGATGATCGAGCCGTCGGGCTTGGCCATCAGGCCGCGCATGCCGGCGAGCTGACGGATCTGGGCAGGCGAGCCGCGCGCGCCGGAATCCGACATGATGAAGATCGAATTGAACGATTTCTGCCGCACCTGCTTGCCGGTCGAGCTCGTGACCTCGTCGGTGCCCAGCTTGTCCATCATCGCCTTGGCGACCTGGTCATTGGTGCGCGACCAGATGTCGACCACCTTGTTGTAGCGCTCGCCATTGGTGACGAGACCCGAGGAGTACTGCTCCTGGATTTCCTTCACCTCGCGCTCGGCCGCCGCGAGGATGCGGCCCTTCTGCTCGGGCACGATCATGTCGTCGACGCCGATCGAGACGCCGGCGCGGGTGGCGTAGTGGAAGCCCATGTACATGAGCTGGTCGGCGAAGATCACGGTCTCCTTGAGGCCGAGCTGGCGATAGCAGGCGTTGATCACGCCGGAAATCGCCTTCTTCGTCATGTCGATGTTGATCAGGTCGAACGAGAGACCCTTTGGCAGGATCTCGCTCAGCAGCGCACGGCCGACCGTCGTATCGACGGTACGGCGGCGCTCGACGAGGCCTTCCGCGGTCTTCACGTGCTCGACCAGGCGCACCTTGACCTTGGCCTGCAGGTCGGCCTCGCGGTTCTCGTAGGCGCGATGCACTTCGTGCACGTCCGTGAAGAACATGCCTTCGCCCGCGGCATTGACGCGGTCACGCGTCATGTAATAGAGACCGAGCACGACGTCCTGCGACGGCACGATGATCGGGTCGCCATTGGCGGGCGAGAGGATGTTGTTCGACGACAGCATCAGCGCGCGCGCTTCGAGCTGGGCCTCGATCGACAACGGCACGTGCACGGCCATCTGGTCACCGTCGAAGTCGGCGTTGAACGCCGTGCAGACGAGCGGGTGCAGCTGGATAGCCTTGCCTTCGATCAGCACCGGCTCGAACGCCTGGATGCCGAGGCGGTGCAGCGTCGGTGCGCGGTTCAGCAGCACCGGGTGTTCGCGGATCACCTCTTCGAGGATGTCCCACACCTCCGGGCCTTCGCGCTCGACCATGCGCTTGGCAGCCTTGATCGTCGAAGCTTCGCCGCGCAGTTGCAGCTTCTGGAAGATGAACGGCTTGAACAGTTCGAGCGCCATCTTCTTCGGCAGGCCGCACTGGTGCAGGCGCAGCGTCGGGCCGACCACGATGACCGAACGGCCGGAGTAGTCGACACGCTTGCCGAGCAGGTTCTGGCGGAAGCGCCCCTGCTTGCCCTTGATCATGTCGGCGAGCGACTTGAGCGGGCGCTTGTTGGTGCCGGTGATCGCACGGCCGCGGCGGCCGTTGTCGAGCAGCGCGTCCACCGATTCCTGCAGCATGCGCTTTTCGTTGCGCACGATGATGTCCGGCGCGTTCAGCTCGAGCAGGCGGCGCAGGCGGTTGTTGCGGTTGATGACGCGACGATAGAGATCGTTCAGGTCGGACGTGGCGAAACGGCCACCGTCGAGCGGCACGAGCGGACGCAGGTCCGGCGGCAGCACGGGCAGCACGGTCAGCACCATCCACTCCGGACGGTTGCCCGACTCGAGGAACGACTCGATCAGCTTAAGGCGCTTCGTCAGGCGCTTGATCTTCGTCTCCGAAGCGGTCGCGGAGATGTCCTCGCGCACCTTGATCATCTCGGCCGGCAGGTCGAGGCTCTTCAGCATCTGGTGAATCGCCTCGGCACCCATGCGGGCATCGAATTCGTCACCGTGCTTCTCGATCGCGTCGAGGTAGGTTTCGTCCGAGAGCAGCTGGCCGCGCTGCATTTCGGTCATGCCCGGGTCGATCACGACGAAGGCTTCGAAATACAGCACGCGCTCGATTTCGCGCAGCGTCATGTCCAGCATGAGGCCGATGCGCGAGGGCAGCGACTTCAGGAACCAGATGTGCGCGGTCGGGCTCGCAAGCTCGATGTGGCCCATGCGCTCGCGGCGCACCTTGGCCTGCGTGACTTCGACGCCGCACTTTTCGCAGACGACGCCGCGGTGCTTCAGGCGCTTGTACTTGCCGCAGAGGCACTCGTAGTCCTTGACCGGCCCGAAGATCTTGGCGCAGAACAGGCCGTCACGTTCAGGCTTGAACGTACGGTAGTTGATGGTCTCCGGCTTCTTGACCTCGCCAAACGACCAGGACCGGATCATCTCCGGGGAAGCGAGCGCGATGCGGATCGAGTCGAAGTCCTCGACCGTCGGCTGTTGCTTGAACAACTTCAGCAGGTCTTTCATTGGGTCACCTGTTCAGTGGTGGCGGCCTGGAGGCAGCTCACGGCTTTTCCTGGTGGAGTTCGATGTTGATGCCGAGCGAACGGATTTCCTTGACGAGCACGTTGAAGGATTCGGGCATGCCCGCATCCATCAGGTGATTGCCGTCCACGATGTTCTTGTACATCTTGGTGCGACCCGTCACGTCGTCGGACTTGACCGTCAACATTTCCTGCAGCGTGTAGGAAGCGCCATAGGCCTCGAGCGCCCAGACTTCCATTTCGCCGAATCGCTGGCCGCCGAATTGCGCCTTGCCGCCGAGCGGCTGCTGCGTAACGAGGCTGTACGGACCAGTCGAGCGCGCATGCATCTTGTCGTCGACGAGGTGGTTCAGCTTCAGCATGTACATGTAGCCGACCGTGACCTGGCGCTCGAAGCGCTCGCCGGTGCGGCCGTCGTACAGCGTCGTCTGTCCGCTCTCGGGCAGGTCTGCAAGCCGCAGCATGTACTTGATCTCGGTCTCGGCGGCGCCGTCGAACACCGGCGTTGCCATCGGCACGCCTGCGCGCAGGTTGTTGCCGAGCGCAACGATCTCGTCGTCCTGCAGCGTCTCGAGGCGTTCGCCCTTGCCACCGCTCTTGTTGTAGATCTCGTCGAGGAAACCGCGCAGCTCGTTCGCATTGCGACCGTCGTCGAGCATCCGGCCGATCTTGATGCCAAGGCCCTTGGCAGCCCAGCCGAGATGCGTCTCCAGGATCTGCCCGATGTTCATGCGGGAAGGCACGCCGAGCGGATTCAACACGATGTCGACCGGTGTCCCGTCGGCCATGAACGGCATGTCCTCGACCGGAACGATCGTGGAAATGACGCCCTTGTTACCGTGGCGGCCGGCCATCTTGTCACCCGGCTGCACGCGGCGCTTCACGGCCAGGTACACCTTGACCATCTTCAGCACGCCCGGGGCGAGGTCGTCGCCCTGCGTGATCTTCTGGCGTTTCTCTTCGAGGCGACGCTCGAATTCCTTGCGCTGCATGCGCATGCGCTCGGCCGCGACTTCGAGGCCGGCATTCGCCTCCTCGTCTTCGAGTCGCACTTCGAGCCAATGCTCGCGCGGCAGGTCGGCCAGGTAATCGGCCGCCACCTTGCTGCCCGGCCGGAGCTTGCGCGGGCCGCCCGCAGCCACCTTGCCCACGAGCATCGTGTGCACGCGCGAGAAGAGGTCCTCCTCGAGGATGCGCTGCTGGTCCGCAAGGTCCTTGCGCACCTTCTCGATTTCCGACTTCTCGATCGCGAGCGCGCGCGAATCCTTTTCGACGCCATCGCGCGTGAACACGCGCACGTCGATCACCGTGCCGTCCATGCCCGGTGGCACGCGCAACGAGGTGTCCTTCACGTCGGAGGCTTTCTCGCCGAAGATCGCGCGGAGCAGTTTCTCCTCCGGCGTCAGCTGCGTCTCGCCCTTCGGCGTGACCTTGCCCACGAGGATATCGCCCGCCTTGACCTCGGCGCCGATGAACGCGATGCCGGCCTCGTCGAGCTTGGCCAGCGCGGCTTCGCCGACGTTCGGGATGTCCGCGGTGATTTCCTCGGGTCCGAGCTTCGTGTCGCGCGCAACGCACGTGAGTTCTTCGATGTGGATCGTCGTGAAGCGGTCTTCCTGGACGACCCGTTCCGAGATCAGGATCGAGTCCTCGAAGTTGTAGCCGTTCCACGGCATGAAAGCGACCAGCAGGTTCTGGCCGAGCGCGAGCTCGCCGAGATCCGTGGAAGGCCCGTCCGCCAGCACGTCGGAACGCGCGATCGAATCGCCTGCCTTGACCAGCGGACGCTGGTTGATGCAGGTGTTCTGGTTCGAGCGCGTGTACTTGGTCAGGTTGTAGATGTCGACGCCCGGCTCGCCCGCCGTCGTTTCCGAGTCGTTGACTCGCACGACGATGCGCGAGGCATCGACCGTATCCACGATACCGCCGCGGCGCGCGATCACGGTGACGCCCGAATCGATCGCGACCGGCCGTTCCATGCCCGTGCCGACCAACGGCGTTTCCGACCGCAGCGTCGGCACCGCCTGGCGCTGCATGTTCGAGCCCATCAACGCGCGGTTCGCGTCGTCGTGCTCCAGGAACGGGATCAGCGAAGCGGCAACCGAGACGATCTGCTTCGGCGAGACGTCCATGAACTGGATCTTGTCGGGCGTCGAGAGCATGAACTCGTTCTGGTAGCGGCTCGAGACCAGCTCGTCGGTGAACTGGCCGGCGTCGCTCAGCGTCGCGTTCGCCTGCGCGATCACGAACTGTGCTTCGTCGATGGCCGACAGGTACACGATGTCGTCCGTGACCTTGGCATCCGCGACCTTGCGGTACGGCGTCTCGAGGAAGCCGTAGTCGTTGGTGCGGGCATAGACCGACAGCGAGTTGATCAGGCCGATGTTCGGGCCTTCCGGCGTCTCGATCGGGCACACACGACCGTAGTGCGTCGGGTGCACGTCGCGCACTTCGAAACCCGCACGCTCGCGCGTCAGGCCGCCTGGGCCGAGCGCGGAAACGCGGCGCTTGTGCGTGACTTCCGAGAGCGGGTTGTTCTGGTCCATGAACTGCGAGAGCTGGGAGGACCCGAAGAACTCCTTCACCGCGGCCGCGACCGGCTTCGCGTTGATCATGTCCTGCGGCATCAGGCCTTCGCTTTCGGCGATCGTCAGGCGCTCCTTGACGGCGCGCTCGACGCGGACGAGGCCCACGCGGAACGCGTTCTCGGCCATTTCGCCGACGCTGCGCACGCGGCGGTTGCCGAGGTGGTCGATGTCGTCGACGACGCCGTTGCCGTTACGGATGTCGATCAGCGTGCGCAGCACGTCGATGATGTCCGAGGTCGGGCCGTTGGCTTCGATCAGGGCCTTGGCGAAATCGTCGCTGCGCCGTGAGAAGTGCAGGTGGTCATACAGAATGCCGGCGCCCGTGACTTCGTCACGACCGACGCGGCGGTTGAACTTCATGCGGCCGACGGCCGAGAGGTCGTAGCGCTCGGGGTTGAAGAACAGGTTCTGGAACAGGTTCTCGGCCGCGTCGCGCGTCGGCGGCTCGCCCGGGCGCATCATGCGGTAGATCTCGACCAGCGCTTCCATGCGGTTCTTGGTCGGGTCGATGCGCAGCGTGTCCGAGATGAACGGGCCGCGGTCGAGGTCGTTCACGTACAGCACACGGATTTCCGTGATGCCGGCCTGGATCAACTTCAGCGTGGTCGCCGCGGCGAGCACTTCGTTGGCTTTGGCCAGGATCTCGCCCGTTTCGGTGTTGACCACGTCGTGCGCGAGCACCTTGCCGACCAGGTAGTCGGTCGGTACCGGCAGGCGTTCGACCTTGGCATCTTCGAGCTGGCGCACGTGGCGCGCGGTGATGCGGCGGCCTTCCTCGACGATGACCTTGCCGTTGACCTTGATCTCGAAGCTCGCGGTCTCGCCGCGCAGGCGGCTCGGCACGAGGCCGAGTTCGACGCCGTCACTCGAGAGATAAAAGGTGTTCTTTTCGAAGAAGATGTCGAGCATCTGCTCGTCGCTGTAACCCAGCGCGCGCAGCAGGATCGTGACCGCCAGCTTGCGGCGGCGGTCGATGCGGGCGTAGACGCAGTCCTTGGCATCGAACTCGAAATCGAGCCACGAGCCGCGGTACGGAATCACGCGCGCATTGAACAGCAGCTTGCCGGAGCTATGCGTCTTGCCGCGGTCGTGATCGAAGAACACGCCCGGGCTGCGGTGCAGCTGCGACACGATGACACGCTCGGTGCCATTGACGACGAAGGTGCCGTTGTCGGTCATCAGCGGCAGTTCGCCGAGGTAGACCTCCTGCTCGCGGATGTCCTTCACGGGCTTCTTGGCGCCGGGGGCTTCCTTGTCGAGCACGATCAGCCGCACCTTGACGCGCAGCGGCGCGGCATAGGTCAGGCCGCGGAGCTGGCACTCCTTGACGTCGAACACCGGCTCGCCGAGCCGGTAGCTCACGTATTCGAGTTGCGCATTGCCCGAGTAGCTGACGATCGGGAACACGCTGCGAAACGCAGCATGCAGTCCGACTTCGTTGCGCTTGGCCTCGGCCGTGTCGGCCTGCAGGAACTTGCGGTACGAATCCAGCTGGATGGCCAGCAGGTAAGGCACCTCCAGGATGCTCGACCGCTTGCCGAAATCCTTGCGGAGGCGCTTCTTTTCGGTGAAGGAATATGCTGCCATTGCCATTGCGATCACCCTCTCCAGGCCGCCATAACGGGCACCTGAGCGCGACTGAACTTACGAAACAAAAATACGAACGGAGGCAACCGGCCCGCGGAGGTCATCCGCCGGCCGGCTCCCCTTGCTGCGGCGGGCACATGCCCGCGCATCGCGGTTACTTGATCTCCGCGGCAGCGCCAGCGTCCTCGAGCTTTTTCTTGATCGCGTCGGCATCGGCCTTCGGGATGCTGTCCTTGATCATCGAGGGCACGGCCTCGACCAGGTCCTTCGCTTCCTTCAAACCCAGGCCGGTCAGCTCGCGGATGACCTTGATCACGCCAACCTTGTTCGCGCCGAAGCTCGTCATGGTCACGGTGAACTCGGTCTGCTCCTCGGCAACCGGGGCCGCAGCGGCAGCGCCGCCAGCAGCAACCATCGCCATCGGGGCCGCGGCGGTGACGCCGAACTTTTCTTCCATCATCTTCACCAGGTCGACGATCTCCATGACGGTCATGCTGGAGATTGCGGTGAGGATGTCTTCCTTACTAGCTGCCATTTGCGTAGCTCCTAAAAACGTTTTGCTTGAATACCCGAATTACTTGTCTGCAGCCGCCCGTCAGGCGGCCGCGCTCTTCTGGTCTTTTACCGCGGCGATCGTGCGCACGAGCTTCGCTGTGAGGCTCTGCCAGCGTACGAACGAACTTGCCGATCGGGGCCTTGAGGACTCCGAGCAGCTGCGCAAGCGCCTGGTCCCTGGTGGGAAGGCTCGCGACGCGCTCGAGGTCCGTGCCCGGCATGACCTGGCCGCCCAAGGACACCAGCGTCGGCACGAGCTTGTCGTTGTCCTTCGCGAATGCCTTGATCAGCCGTGCTGCCGCACCCGGATCGTCCTGCGAGAAAGCGAGAATCAGCGGGCCCTTGAGCTTGTCACCGACGCACTCGAATTGAGTGCCGGCGACGGCTCGGCGAGCCAGCGTGTTCTTCACCACGCGCATGTACACACGGGACGCCCGGGCCTTGGCTCGCAACTCGGTGAGTTTCGAGACCGTAAGCCCGCGGTATTCCGCGGCAACCACGGAATGCGCGGTTTGCGCGACCGTGTTCACCTCGGCGACCAGCGCCTTCTTGTCATCCAATCTAAGCGCCATGTCTTCCTCCTGGCCTGAAGATCAACAATCAAATGCCCGTCCGTAGGCATTCACCCTTTCAAGAGGGCGGACCTTCGGCAGTTAGACACTGACTCGGGTACCACCATCTGCGCAGGCTTGCGCGATTAAGAGATCCGCCCCGAAGGGCTCACCCGCCTGCGGTCTTCGATGATGACCGGCACTCGCTGGGCGTCACTTGCGTGACCCAAGCGCCTGCCGGCCCTGCATCAAATCGTTAAAATCAAAATCCTTCGCGTGCGACCTGTTAGTCGCCACTCAATGAGTCGCCGTGGTCAGCGACGACTGGTCGACCGGCACGCCCGGGCCCATCGTCGATGACACCGCGACGCGCCGCAGGAACACGCCTTTCGACGAGGCCGGCTTCGACTTCTGCAAGTCGTTGAGCAGTGCCTGCAGGTTTTCCCGCAGTTTCTGCGTCTCGAAGCTGGCCTTGCCGATCGTGCAATGGATCACGCCGCCCTTGTCGGTGCGGAACCGCACCTGGCCAGCCTTCGCATTGCGCACCGCACCCGCGACATCGGGCGTCACCGTGCCGACCTTGGGGTTCGGCATCAGGCCGCGCGGGCCGAGGATCTGGCCGAGCTGGCCGACGACGCGCATCGCGTCCGGGCTCGCCACGACCACGTCGAAATTCAGCTCGCCGGCCTTCACCTTCTCGGCGAGGTCTTCGAGGCCGACGATGTCTGCGCCCGCTTCACGCGCGGCGTCGGCATTCTTGCCGGAAGTGAACACCGCGACGCGGACGACCTTGCCGGTGCCGTGCGGCAGCACGGTCGAACCGCGCACCTGCTGGTCGGACTTGGAGGCGTCCACGCCGAGGTTCACCGACACGTCGACCGTCTCGTCGAACTTGGCGGTCGCGAACTGCTTGACGAGACCGAGGGCCTCGTCGATCGCGTACTGCTTGCCGGGGACGATCTTCGCGGCCCAGGGCTTCATGCGCTTTGCAATGGCGGCCATGCTCAGACTCCTTCCACGTCGACGCCCATGCTGCGGGCGCTGCCCGCGATGGTGCGCACCGCTGCCTCGAGATCCGCGGCCGTCAGGTCCGGGGTCTTGGTCTTCGCGATCTCTTCGAGCTGCGCGCGCGAGATGCGGCCGACCTTGTTCGTGTTCGGCACGCCGCTGCCCTTTTCGATGCCGATCGCCTTGCGGATCAGCACGGACGCCGGCGGCGTCTTCATGATGAACGTGAAGCTGCGGTCGCTGTACACGGTGATCACCACCGGCAGCGGCAGGCCTTTTTCCACGTTGGCGGTCTGCGCATTGAACTGCTTGCAGAACTCCATGATGTTGACGCCCTGCTGACCGAGCGCCGGCCCGATCGGCGGGCTCGGGTTCGCCTGGCCTGCAGGTACCTGCAGCTTGACGTAACCATTTACTTTCTTTGCCATCGCTCTCTACCTCTACTGTTGGGTCCAAACGCCCTCGCGGGCTCCCCGGATGCTCAGGCCTTCTCGACCTGGCTGAAATCGAGCTCCACGGGCGTCGAGCGCCCGAGGATCTGCACCGCCACCTGCAGGCGGTTCTTTTCGTAGTTGACCGATTCGACGACTCCGTTGAAGTCGTTGAACGGTCCGTCCGTGACGCGGACGACTTCGCCCGGCTCGAACAGCACCTTCGGCCGCGGCTTCTCGGCGCCTTCCTCGACACGGCGCAGGATCGCGTTCGCCTCGCGCTCCGTGATCGGCGCCGGCTTCTCGGGCGTGCCGCCGATGAAGCCGAGCACCTTTGGCGTCTCGCGCACGAGATGCCAGGTGTCCTCGTTCATTTCCATCTGCACGAGCACGTAGCCCGGGAAGAACTTGCGCTCGCTCTTGCGGCGCTGTCCGTCCCGCATCTCGACCACTTCCTCGGTCGGCACCAGGATCTCGCCGAACTTCTCGTCGAGCGAGTGGAGCTTGATGCGCTCCTTCAGGCTTTCGGACACCTTGTGCTCGAAATTCGAATACGCATGCACCACGTACCAACGGAGCGTCACGGCATCAACCTCCGGTCAGGGTGCGAGTGATGTAGCCCAACAGCATGTCGAGCAACCAGAAGAAGATGCCCATCAGCAGGATCGCGACGACCACGACCAGCGTGGTCTGCAACGTTTCCTGCCGCGTCGGCCAGACGATCTTGCGCAACTCGACGCGCGAGCCCTGCACGAACTGCGCGAACGTGCGGCCCTGCGCGGACTGCAGCGCGACGAACATGCCGAGGCCGAGCGACGCGAGTACGATCACCCAGCGCAGCGCGATCGGATACGTGGAGAACACGTAGAAGGCGGCGATGCCTCCGACAAGTATCGCGATCGCCGCGACGAGTTTCAGTGTATCCAGCGCGCTCGCGCCGCCGGTCTGTGCCTGTTCGGTCATTTGTTACGCCGGGCCGGGCCCGCTCTCACCGTTTCGTTCTGCGCGCCAGTCATCTTCGTCGACTGGTATCGACTGGCAGGCCAGGAGGGAATCGAACCCCCAACCTGCGGTTTTGGAGACCGCCGCTCTGCCAATTGAGCTACTGGCCTGCGCTGAAACGAAACTTCTCGAGCGAATCCGCACCCCGTTGGAAATTAGCTGGTGATCGGGAACGACGGTTGGCCGGGCTTTGCAGCCCGTGCCGCCGGATCCCGACCGGACCTTTACTTGAGGATCTTCGACACCACGCCCGCACCGACGGTGCGGCCACCCTCGCGGATGGCGAAGCGCAGGCCTTCTTCCATGGCGATCGGCGCGATCAGCTCGATCGTCATCTTGATGTTGTCGCCCGGCATCACCATCTCGACGCCCTCCGGCAACTCCACCGACCCCGTCACGTCCGTCGTGCGGAAGTAAAACTGCGGCCGATAACCCTTGAAGAACGGCGTGTGGCGGCCACCCTCCTCCTTCGTCAGCACGTACACCTCGCCCTCGAACTTGGTGTGCGGGGTGATCGAACCGGGCTTCGCCAGCACCTGGCCACGCTCGACGTCCTCACGCTTGGTGCCGCGCAGCAGCACCCCCACGTTGTCGCCCGCCTGACCCTGGTCCAGCAGCTTCCGGAACATCTCCACCCCGGTGCAGATCGTCTTCACCGTCGGGCGGATGCCGATGATCTCCACCTCGTCGTTCACCTTGACGATGCCGCGCTCGATGCGCCCCGTCACCACCGTGCCGCGACCGGAGATCGAGAACACGTCCTCCACCGGCATCAGGAACGCCCCGTCAATCGCGCGCTCCGGCACCGGGATGTAACGGTCCATCTCCTCCACCAGCTTCACTACCGACGGCACCCCGATCTCGCTCGTGTCACCCTCGAGCGCCTTCAGCGCCGAGCCCTTGATGATCGGCGTGTCGTCGCCCGGGAAGTCGTACTTCGAGAGCAGCTCGCGCACTTCCATCTCGACGAGCTCCAGCAGCTCCGCGTCGTCGACCATGTCCGCCTTGTTCAGGTACACCACGATGTACGGCACGCCCACCTGGCGCGCCAGCAGGATGTGCTCGCGCGTCTGCGGCATCGGACCATCGGCCGCCGAGCACACCAGGATCGCCCCGTCCATCTGCGCCGCCCCCGTGATCATGTTCTTCACGTAGTCGGCGTGCCCCGGGCAGTCGACGTGCGCGTAGTGCCGGTTCGGGCGACTGGTACTCCACGTGCGCCGTCGAAATCGTGATCCCGCGCGCCTTCTCTTCCGGCGCCTTGTCGATCTGGTCGTAGGCCATGAAGGTGCCACCGTGCGTCTCCGCCATCACCTTCGTCAGCGCCGCCGTCAGCGTCGTCTTGCCATGGTCCACGTGCCCAATCGTGCCCACGTTGACGTGCGGCTTCGTACGCGCAAATTTTTCCTTAGCCACGACCTGAACCTCTGAAGAAAATTTCTAGCAATTGATTACAAGAGCCCGAAGGCGCTTAGGGGGTAGGGGACAGTCCCGTGCGCCTTCTTGCGCCACGCCTTGACTCTCCGCTACCTCCTCGTCACACCCGCCAACTCCTCCCTCGAATCTGGAGCCCACGACCGGAATCGAACCGGTGACCTCGTCCTTACCAAGGACGTGCTCTACCGACTGAGCTACGTGGGCCTGCAAACCTCAACGGACCCCATCCCGGACCGTGTTAGTGGAGCGGGTGATGGGAATCGAACCCACGTCAACAGCTTGGAAGGCTGAGGTTCTACCATTGAACTACACCCGCCGTGCCGCCCAGAAAACGATCAGCAAACCGACCAGCACCGACCAACCTGTTGACCAGCCCAGCCGGCCTCGAACGTCACCAGGGCCTCAGCCCGCACTCAAAATGCCCACGCCTACCGCACTCTCTACTGGTGGAGGGGGTAGGATTCGAACCTACGAAGGCATAAGCCGGCAGATTTACAGTCTGCTCCCGTTGGCCGCTTGGGTACCCCTCCGCGAACAGAGAGCCGCGTATTCTCGTCGGCCGGACGAGCGGTGTCAATCCATGACCCGCCCTCGGACGGGGCCGCCCTAGCAATCTTTGTGCCACTTTCGGTGCCACTTTCGCCGCCGCGGTCCGGCTACGGGCTACTGCGCGCTGGGCAGGTCCACGATTTCGACGTCGTCCGCCGCGAGCGGCCGACCGAGAAACACGGCGCCCACCCGGGCGAACCGCTCCGCTCCGTCGGTGGCCAGCAGGCGCACGGTTCCGGCACGCTTGACGGTGGCGGCAAGCTTGCCAGCCGCCAGCGCGTCGGCCAGCGCGTCCGCCGTGGTCGCCGCCGAATCGACGATCGCTACGTGCGGCCCCAGCACGCCGGACAGCGCCGGCGCCAGCACGGGAAAGTGCGTGCAACCGAGCACCAGCGTATCGGGGTGTGACGCAAGCGCCCCCGCGACGAACACGTCATCCAGATAACGCCGGATCACCGCCTCGACCACGGGCCCGTCCGTCCACCCCTCTTCCGCGAGGGCCACGAAAATCGGGCATGCCCGCGCGACGACCGTGACATTCGGGTTGCGGCGTGCGATGGCTGCCTGGTACGCACCGCCACGCACCGTGCCTTCCGTTGCGATCACCGCGATGCGGCCACCGCGCGTTGCCCGGCATGCCGCCGCCGCCCCGGGCTCCAGCACGCCGAGCACCGGCACCGGCGCGAACTCGATAGCGAGCGCATCCAGCGCTACCGCCGACGCGGTGTTGCAGGCGACGACGAGGCATTTGACGTCGTACTGCCGGAGCAGCCGTGCCGCTTGCAGCGAATACTGACGAATCGAACCCGGGCTCTTGGTGCCGTAAGGCAGTCGCGCCGTGTCGCCGAGATAGACGAAGTCTTCGTGCGGCAGCCGTTGCAGCAGCGCGCGCAGAACGGTGAGCCCACCGACACCGGAATCGAACACGCCGATCGGACCAGCGCCCGGCGGCGCACTGCTGGTAACACTTGCATTCATGGTTCGCCCGCCGGAGGATGCGCGCAGCATACCGCACGCGCCGAGGCGACATAATGCATCGCGAAAACGAGACTTCTCGCACGCGACGCTTGCGTGCATAATCGACCCGTAACGGCTAGTCGATTAAAAAAAACGAACGAGAAGTACTGAGCTGTGGAAAGAAGACTTACAACGCGTCACCGTGCCCGCACTACCGTGTACGTTCTGTTACCGGGCCATCGCCGTCGCCTCTGCCGTGCACGTAATCTGAGTGCGACCGGGGTCTTCGTCGAGACCGGCGACATGGGCCTGCGCAAAGGCCAGACCGTCGAACTCGCGTTCGCGATCAGCCTCGGCATCGTCACGAAGCTGCATCGACGCTCTGCCGTGGTTGCGCACGTGTCGCGCGGCGGCACGGGCCTCATGATGGAAAATCACGGCACCTGAGTTTGCCGGTCAGCGTGCCGAGCTGAATCCTTCTGCTGGCAGCGTGACTGCACCGCGGCGTTTCAAACCGGCGAGCAGCAACGTGCCGAGCGCGAGCAGGATCTCGTCCGCGAACGGAATCAAGTCCGGCACGAACAGGTCGACGACGAAGAGACCCGCCACGACCTTGAACAGCGTCGGGTACCGAAGTCGACTCGCAAAGCGCGTCACGATTTGTCCGATCATCATTTGCCTCGCCCTCCTGGCGTTGCGACTTCGACGGCCAGCGTGAACGAGCGCGCCTCTGCAGGTCGCAGGGCGCCCACGCCGACCACCTGTCGCGAAATTTCCTCGCCGCGCTCGGTACGGATCGTCAGGACGACGGAATATTCCCAGTCCCCGCCCCGCTCCGAGTGCCGCAGCGTGCCCTCTACTTTCAGCGCCGAAAATCCAGGCGACTCCTCGGCCGCGCGTACTGCCGCGGCGCCGAACTTCAGGTGATGCCGGCACTGCGGACAGATCGCCGCGCTTTCCAGGATGACGGCCTTGCAATGCGGGCACGTGCGGGTCTTGCCCACCGTGCCCTGCATCGGCCGCCCCGTCAGCATGTGCGCGCCGCGCGCATGCCGCGCTTACTTGCCGCCCTTGTCCGGCCAGCCGAAGTCCGCGTTGCCACGCATGCGCGAGCCTGCGGCCACCGTGAGAACGGCCGCCTTCAAGTCGCCGTTGATGACGCCGGTCTCGAGCAGTTCGACGCGCGAACTGGCATTGATGTTCCCGTGAACTTCGCCGCTGACGATCACGGTGGCGGCCGCAATCTGGCCGGTGACATGGGCGCCCTGCTCGATCGTGACGTTGCCCTCGACATTCACGTCGCCCTTGAAACGTCCTGCGATGCGGACGTGGCCGGCGCCTTCGATCTTGCCTTCGATCGTGACGTCGGCCGCGATCAGTGATTCCTTGGCTGGGCCTCCGGCGCGCTCCGCCGGTCGCCGCTGCGACTCGGCCGCAAAGGAGACGGGTGCCGGTGCCGGGCGGTCGACGGTACGCATGACCGGTGGTTCGGCCAGGGCAACGGAGCCGTCCGCTCCGGGCATGCTGGGGTCTTTGATCGGGTCTTTCCAAAGCGCCATTGCTTTTCCTCGTTGTGATGTTATTCGTACCGGGCAGGAGTCTGGTGCCGGCTGAGGGATTCGAACCCCCGACCCCCTGATTACAAATCAGGTGCACTACCAACTGTGCTAAGCCGGCACGAGCGCGGAATTCTACCCTACCCGGCCGGGCTCTCCTGAGACGCAACCGGCAAGTCCGCGCCGGCGGTTGCGGAACTAGGACAGGCTCGCATTTCGAGCGGCAAGTCCGGCGCCGGGTTCGACTCGACCGCATCGAGCGTCGGCAAGCCGCCGTTCGCCTGGCGATCGATGTCGAGCCAGAAGACGTCCATGGTTCGCAGCCGGTCGCTGGTTTCCGGCTTGAAACCTGCCTTGCGCACGGTTGCGGCGACTTGCTCCGCCCTGCCGCGGTCGGCGAAAACACCCAGCGAGACGGTATTGCCGGGGCTGCCGTCGCTGACGACATACGCGTCGGAGAGCCCGGCAAGCTGCAGCGATGCCAGTGCGTTTGCGGCGTCGTCCGGCGTGGCTAGATTTGGCACGCGCACCCAGAGGCCGACCCGTACCTCATCGACCGAGGAACGCTGACGCGCGACGAAACCCAGCTGCGCCAGGCGGGCAGCCGTCGCTTCGACCGCGGCCGGCTCGAGGAATGGTCCGAGGCTTACGCAGGTAGCTTCGACCGCGCTGTCTGCTCGGGATGGCGCCTGCGATGCGGTCGCGTTCGCACCGTCTGCCGGGACTTCCTGTCGGAGTTTGATCGGCGTGGACCCGGCCTGCGTGCCGGCGCACTGAAAGACGTCACTACCGCTGGCGGAACGACCACCCAGCGTGTCCAGGCGAGGAACAACAGGTTTATCAGGAGCAGCAGCAGGAACAGCGCGCGCAAGGGACCGCCGGAACGTCGTACAGGCGCGGGATGGTATCAAACTGCAATCGACAGGCCCGCGTCGTTGACCAGCCTGGCGCCGCATGGCGCGAATCGCCGAGCAGGCTCGAGTCATTTACCGCCGCTGACGAGGTAGGCCGCCACGTCTGCAATCTGTTCGTCCGTCAATTTGAAGCGCCGTCTTGTGCTTCATCTGGCCACTTGCGATCTGCCTGAGCGTGGCCGCGATCTCTGCGGGATCCTCGCCCTCGAAGTCGCCCACGTCATGGCACTCGGAACAGTGCTCGTGAACGTCGCCTTGCCCGCCTCCGCGTCGGCAAACGCCGGACCGCCGTGCCGAGAGCTGCGAGCAAACCCGCGAGGACGACCAAGGGACTGATTTTCATCGACTATTCTCTCTTGCAGCAGGCCCTGCAGCAATTGCAGCGGATTTGGTTCTTTAAATGTGCTGTGCGTTCTCTGCCTTGCGTATTGGACCCCCAGCCGAGGTTCCGGTTCAAGTGCGAGCCTGCGCCAGCGTAGCAAGACCACGCAAGACCAGCTCGGGCACGACTGCAAGGGGGCCATTTATGAACGGCGCGATTTGCTCGATCGCGCCGCCGGTGCCCAACAACGCAGGTGGCGTCGTGCCTCGAGCCGCCAACTCCTGGAATGCCCGGTCCACGAGCGCCGCGAGCGCAACCCTGCAGCCGCGCTCGATCGCGTCGCGCGTATTGTTGGCGAACGACATGTTCGTCGCGGGCGTGCTGCGTGCCGTGTGCGCTGCGAGATCGCTCGTACCGGAGTGCAGGCTGGCGACCATGAGTTGCGGCCCGGGCACGATGAATCCGCCGAGGTGCCGGCCCTGTTCGTCGACCGCATCGATCGTGGCCGCCGTACCCACGTCGACGACGCAGCACGCGCTGCGCCGCAAGTGATAAGCGCCGATGACGGCCAGCCACCGATCGACTCCGAGCAGGCTCGGATCGGCATAAGCATTGGTCACGCCGGCGGCCTGCGTCGAACTCGCCACGAATTGCACCGTGATGCCGCTCGCCGCCGCCGCTTGCTCGAGATACACGCGGCTCGTCGACCCGGCGACTGACGCCGCGATGACGCGCGTTACTCGGGCCTGCCGCAAACAGGGCATCGCGCCACTGCGCTGCCGTCCCACTGCGCATGCGACTCGGCGCGCTGCGGGGACATCAGTCCCGCCTCCAGGGTTGCCCACTTGACCCGCGTGTTACCGATGTCGACGAGCAGCATCACGGCGCGGGTTCCGCCTGGGATCCTGCGGGCCGCAGGCTCACCTCGCCGGCGTGCACGCGCAAGATCTCGCCGCCGGTATCGAGGAGCAACGCGCCGTCGACATCGGCTCCGCGCGCAACGCCCGCGCAGGCGCCGTCGTGTCGCACGACAGTCACGGGCACATCACGCAACGAGTCGAGCGTGGCCCACTCGGCAGCGAACGGCGCGAAGCCGGAGCGCGCAAAGTGCGCCAGCCCGTCGAGCATTGCCGACGCGACGCGCCCCGCCACTTCGTTGCGGGATGGCTGCGTGCCCGCCCACGCCTCGGCGAGATCCGCAACGGGTGTGATCGACGGGGCAATGAGGGCACTGCGTGTGCTCTGGCGGTAGCTGCAGGTTGAGGCCAAGCCCGATCACGACGTAAGCGGGGCCACCCGCCTCGACGCGAAGCTGCGCCAGCAGGCCACCGAGCTTGCGATGCTCGAACACGATGTCGTTCGGCCATTTCAACATGATGCGCGGCGCCCCCATGTCGCGCAGCTCCCGCGCAACGCACACGCCCATCGCCAGGCTGAGCGCGGAGAGGTCCGCCGGCGTGTCCGCGAAAGACCAGCCGATCGAGAACGTCACGCCTGCGCCGAAAGGTGCCAGCCACGAGCGGCCACGGCGACCACGGCCTGCCGTCTGCAGTTCTGCAAACACCACACGCGGCTGGCCCGGCGCCGGTGCCGCTGCGGCGTGCAGGTACTCGTTGGTCGAGCCGAGCTCGAAAATGACTTCGGTCGCGGCCGGCAGATCGCGTTGCCTTCGTGCAGCCGCTGCGCGCAGATGCGCGAGCTGCAGCAGTTCGACAGGATGCTCGAGTTTGTAACCGCGCCGGTCGACGCTCAGCACGGGAATGCCGCGCTCACGCAGGTCGGTCACGACCTTCCACACCGCCGTGCGGCTCACGCCCAGCACCTCGGCCAGGCGCTCGCCGGAATGCAATGCTCCGTCCGCCAGTAACGTGACCAGCGGCTCTGCACTGCTCATCGTGGCCGCAGCAGCCAGAGCCGGCGCGCGCGGTTTTCGTTGCCTTCGCGCATGCGCTGCAGGTTCGAGCGGTGGGTGTAAATCACGAACGCGGTGATCAGCAGACCGAACACGACCAGCGGTGGATGTTCGGGGTCTGCCAACGAAAAATAAATCGGCAATACGGCGGTGCCGAGCATCGTGCCGAGCCCGACGTATCCCGTCAGCAGTACCGTCAGTAACCACACGGCCAGCACGGGCACGAGCGCCGCGGGCGCCAGCACCGCTACCGCACCCAGCATGGTCGCTGCGCCCTTGCCGCCACGAAATTCGTACCAGACCGGGTACACGTGGCCGACCACCACTGCGACGGCGCAGGCGACCGCGAGCCATTCTCGATCGATCGAAGGATCGATGCCGATGCCGGGCAGCGAGTACGCGGGCAGCACGCCTACTGCGAGCACTGCCTTGCCGACGTCGATCACGATCACCCCGAGCGCGAACAGCTTGCCCTGGGTGCGCAACGCGTTCGTGCCACCGGCATTGCCACTGCCCTGCGTACGAATGTCGACACCGCGCAGGCGACCGAGCAACAGGCTGCCGAGCAACGATCCGAGCAGATACGAGAGCAGGGTCTTGAGGCCGAGTTCGAGCACCAGCGGTTCCTCTGCAGGAGGCCGCGGATTCTAGCATCGCCACCGCGCGCTTCCTGTAGTGGCGCGGCTGCGGCGCGTGGCGACCGGACCTCGCTCAGCGCGGCAGGAAGACCTCGGCGAGCATGCATCGCACCGAGCCCCCGCCGAGCGTCTCGATCGTGGCGGTCGGCGCGTCCGACGAACCTGTCGACGTGCTGCATCAGACGCTCGACCGCAACGGGGCCGAATGCCGCGCGCGCCTGCGCCGATAGCGCGAGCACGGACGCGCCGTCCGCGGCCTTCAGTTCGAGCACATTGCCCGCGAACCCCGCGACCTGCCGTCGATCGATCTCGATGATGTCGCGTCCCGACTCTGCCAGCCGTCGCTGCACCCGGTCGCGATCACTCTGGTCGATCGACTCGAGCGCGACCACGACGAAACCCGTACCGATCGAGAGAATCACATTGGTGTGATACACCGCGGCACCGGAGGCATCGGTGGCGTTGAACGTGCACGGCGTGTAGCCGAGTTCACTGCACAACTCGTCGAGCACGCCGGGATCCGTGCGCGGCGAGAGGGAAGCAAACGCCGTGCGCGAACAATGGTCGAACACGACGCTGCCGGTGCCCTCGAGAAACCGGCCCGACATTTCGTGACGTGTGAGGTCGAGCACACGTGTCACGTGATAGCCATGGTCGGCGAGGCCGGTCGCCAGCTCGACGCGTCGTTCGAGTCGCCGATTCGGCGCCAGCAACGGATAGACGACCAGCGTGCCGTCGGCGTGGAAGCTCACCCAGTTGTTCGGAAATACGGCGTCGGGACAGGCGGGCACGTCGCGATCGTGCCACCGCATGCACGACGACGCCGGCCGCCTGCAATCGCGCAACCAGGCCGTCGAACTCGACGCGCGCCAACGACGCGGCGTCCTGTGCGAGCGTGGCATCGCTGCGCTGGAAGCGATTGCTGGCCTCGGTCTGCGGGTTCCAGGCAAACCGTGCAGGCCGAACCATCAGCACGGCGCTCGCCGCCTGGGGGCTCGCTCGATTCATGGGTCGATTGTAGCGATGCTCGAACGGCTGGGACTTGTCAGAACCGGCCACCGTCCCTGTCGAAACGGGCGCTTTGTATAGTATTTGTACATAGTCACACCTTGTACTGTACATGAAATGTCGATCTATTACTGGGACTGACGCCGGTCTTGCAGTGGCAAAGCTGCGTCCCCTTATTGCGAACGAGTCTCATTAAGATGAAACTGCAGGCCCCAAGCGAGCGGTGCAAATAGCCCCATGCCTCCAATCAGTCTCGCCACGATGCGCAAGGGCGCCCGCGGCGTGGTCGTCAGCGTGCGCGACGATGCGCAGACGCTGGGCGACGAAGCGCAATCGACCATCAGCCGCCGTCTGCTGGAACTGGGATTCGTGGCAGGCGAGTCGATCGAGGTCATCGCAGCAGATCTGGCCGGGCGGCGACCCATTGGCAGTGCGGCTCGGCAATACGACCTTCGCACTGCGTCGCCGCGAAGCGAGTGTCGTGCTCGTCGAACCCGAGCCGGCCGGCTAAGGCGCGCCGATGACCGCGCACGCCATCGCCGCCGTGAATCCGATGCGCCTCGCATTGGTCGGCGTGCCGAACTGCGGCAAGACCGCCCTGTTCAATCGCCTGACGGGCAGCCGACAGAAAGTCGCCAACTACGCGGGCGTGACGGTCGAGCGCAAGGAAGGATCCTTCGTTGGCCCTGCGCGACAGCGCCAGTACCGCGTGCTCGACCTGCCAGGCGCGTACAGCCTTACGCCGACCACGCTCGACGAAGCGATCACGCGTGATGTCCTGCTCGGCCGCCTGCTTGACGAGCCGCCTCCCGAGTTCATCGTCTGCGTCGTCGACGCCACGAACCTGCGCCTCAACCTGCGACTCGTGCTCGAGTTGCGCGACCTCGGCGTGCCGATGGTCGTTGCCCTCAACATGAGCGACCTTGCCGCGGGTCGAGGCTACAAACTCGATCGCCACCTGCTCGAGCGCGAACTCGGTGTACCGGTCGTCACCACTGTCGCCGTCGAGCACGGCGGGCATCGTCATCTGCTCGAGAAGCTTGAAAGCCTGCCTCACCCGAGCCCGCACCAGGCGCCCTCCTGGAACGAACCGTCTTTTGCGAAGATCGAATCGACGCAGCGCGAGGTGCGGCGGATCCTGCAGGCGGTGGGTTACGCCGAGCCGCTGCGCGTGAGTGCGCTGACGCAGCTCGATGCGATGGTCCTGAATCCGGTCGCAGGCCCGCTGATTCTTGCGGCCGTGCTGTTCTTCGTCTTCCAGGCCGTGTTCAGCTGGGCGGCCGCGCCGATGGAGTGGATCGCCGGTGGCGTGACGTGGCTGGGTGCACAAATACAGCTCGCGCTGCCGGAAGGCGCGTTGCGCAGCCTGCTCGTCGATGGCGTCGTCGCGGGCGTCGGAAGCGTGCTCGTCTTCCTGCCGCAGATCCTGATCCTGTTCCTGTTCATCCTCGCGCTCGAAGACAGCGGCTACCTGCCGCGCGCGGCGTACCTGCTCGACCGGATGATGGGCAGCGTCGGCCTCTCGGGCCGCGCGTTCATCCCGTTACTCTCGAGCTTCGCCTGCGCGATACCCGGCATCATGGCGACCCGCACGATTCCGAACCTGCGCGACCGGCTCGCAACGATCATGATCGCGCCGTTGATGACCTGCTCGGCGCGGCTGCCCGTCTACGCACTGGTGATCGCCGCGTTCATTCCCGCACAACGCGTGGGTCCGTTCAACCTGCAGGGCCTGGTGCTGTTCACGTTGTACCTTGCGGGCATCCTGGCCGCGATGGCCGTGGCCTACGCGCTCAAGCGCACGGCAATGCGCTCCACGTATCATCCTTTGCTGCTCGAATTGCCGGAATACCATTGGCCGCACTTGAACAACCTGGCGATCGGGCTGTGGGAACGCGCGAAGGTTTTCCTGCTGCGCGTAGGCACGATCATCCTCGCGCTCATGATCGTGCTCTGGTTCCTGAGCAGCTATCCCGCGCCACCGCCGGACGCGACGGCGCCAGCGATCAGTTACAGCTTTGCGGGCTCGATCGGGCGCGCGCTCGAAGTAATCTTCGCGCCGATCGGCTTCAACTGGCAGATTTCGCTGGCGCTGGTGCCGGGGCTCGCCGCGCGCGAAGTCGCGGTCGGTGCGCTCGGCACGGTTTATTCGCTGTCGAATCAAGGTGACGTGGCAACCACACTGGTGCCGATGATCGCGCACACGTGGAGCCTCGCGACAGCGTTATCGCTGCTGGCATGGTATGTGTTCGCGCCGCAGTGCCTTTCGACACTCGTCGTAGTCAAGCGTGAAACGAATTCCTGGCGCTATCCTCTGCTGATGGCCGCCTATCTTTTCGCATTGGCCTACCTGGCCGCGTTCGTGACATTCCAGGTCGCGCACGCATTGCTTGGCTGAGCGTCGCGTATGTCGGCGCAAACCTTGATCGTCGTGGTCGTCGTCGCGGTCGCCTTCGCGTACGCAGCGTGGGTACTCGCCCCGGCGTCGCTGCGCCGCAGGTTCGTGATGGCCGTCGCGCGTGCCCTCGGGGGCAGCGCCGCGCCGGGCGCGCGCGGCAAGCTCGCTGCGAGACTCGCGCGCGTCGCCGCAAAGACGGGCGGCGGATGCAGCGATTGCGCGGCGAACGTGCTGACCCCCGCAGAGCGAAACGCGCCGCGCAACTCACCGCGCCCGCGTACCTCGCCGCGCAATTAACCGAAACTCTTCCGCCAGGAATCCTGCGCCGGTGCGCGCCTCATGCCGCTGATCACGTTACTCCGGGCCGAACTCGCATTCGGCACGCAACCGCTGCTCGACCGTGCGGAATTCAGTATCGATCCCGGCGAACGGATCGGCTTGATCGGTCGCAACGGCACCGGCAAGTCGTCGTTGCTCGGCGCGATTCTCGGTCGCTTGCCGCTCGACGATGGCGCGATGCAGCAGCCCGCGGGCTTGCGCATCGCCGCCGTTGAGCAGGAGCCCGAGCTTCCCGCCGCCGCGACCTTGCGGGAAGCGGCCGCCGCGCGCATCGGTCTCGATGCGATCGAGGACGAGCGCGCACGCTGGCGGGCCGAAGCGCGCCTGGTCGAGTATCTGCACCGATTCGGCCTCGACGGCACCGCTGCGCCGTCCACGCTCTCGGGTGGTGAACGCAAGCGCGCAGCACTGGCGGCGGCGATGGCGCTCGACCCGCAACTCCTGTTGCTTGACGAGCCGACGAATCACCTCGACATCGAGGGCATCGAGCAACTGGAGACGCTGCTGCTCGATGGCCCGGCGGTCATCGTCGTGACGCATGACCGGGCTTTCCTGGACCGCGTGGCTACCCGGATCGTCGAACTCGACCGTGGCCTGCTGCGGTCCTATCCCGGCAACTTCGCGGCCTATGAGCGTCGCAAGGCCGGGCAACTGGCGGACGAAGCCATTGCACGCCGCAAGTTCGACAAGTACTGGGCGCAGGAAGAGGTCTGGATCCGCAAGGGCATCGAGGCACGCCGCACGCGCAACGAAGGGCGCGTCAAGAGACTCGAGCAGTTGCGCCGCGACCGTGAGGCGCGGCGCGAGCGACTCGGCAACGTCAAGTTGGCCGTCGACACTGGCGAGCGCTCCGGCAAGCTCGTCGCGGAATTGCAGGGCGTCGGTAAGTCGTACGGCGAGCGCCATGTCGTGCGCGATCTCGATCTTCGCATCCTGCGAGGCGACCGTTTCGGCTTGATCGGCCCCAACGGCGCAGGCAAGTCGACGCTGTTGAAACTGATCCTCGGCAAACTCGAGCCCGACAGGGGCACGGTCAAGCTGGGCACGCAGCTGAGCGTCGCTTACTTCGATCAACTGCGTGCGCAGCTCGATCCCGACCTTACCGTCGCTGCCACGATAAGCCCCAACTCTGACTGGGTCGGCGAAGGGGAGCAGAGGCGCCACGTGATCAGTTACCTCGGCGATTTCCTGTTTCCGCCGCAACGCGCGGAATCGCCCGTCAGGATGCTCTCGGGCGGAGAGCGTAACCGGCTGCTGCTGGCACATCTCTTTGCACGTCCCGCAAACATCCTCGTGCTCGACGAGCCGACCAACGACCTCGACATCGAGTCGCTGGAACTGCTCGAGCAGACATTGCAGGGCTATCGCGGCACGCTGCTGCTGGTCAGCCACGATCGAACCTTCCTCGACAATGTCGTGACGCAAACCCTCGCGCCCGAGGGCGATGGTCGCTGGAAAGAGTATGTCGGCGGTTATTCGGACTGGTTGCAGCAGCGTCCTGTCCCGACATCCTCGCCATCAAGACCAGTATCCCCCGCCAGGGCATCCGACACCGCCCCGGAGTCGCCATCGACGCAGACGCGCAAGGCGGCTCCCGCGAAGCTCACCTATAAAGAAACGCGCGATTTGAACGAATTGCCGTTGCGAATCGAAGCGCTCGAAAAAGAACAGCGCGAACTGGCGGCAGCGATGTCAGGTACGGAGTATCACAAGCGCGGTGGCGAGCAGATGCGCAACGATGCCGAACGTGTCGCGGCGATAGAGGCGCAACTCGAAGCGGCGTTCGAGCGCTGGGCGGAACTCGAAGCCAGGCAGAGCGCAGTACGCTGATTCTCGCGCAGAGGCTACCTGGCTCTTCGTTCAAACGACCTCTGACCTCACTGTGCCAGCCACTTCAGCTGCCAGAGGTCCTTGCTCGTCGCCACCACCAATGGCCGCAGCGCGAGTTGTCCCGTCCGGCCGAGGCTACGCTCGAGGTAGTGCAGTTCTTCGATCTGCGCGCGGGTCTCGTCGTCGAGTGGCTGCTCCCCGAATCCGCTTTCGCGCAGCATCAGCAACCCTTTTGCGCGCAACGCCAGTTCGACGTGCAGGCGCAGGTAGCAGAGCATGTCGGCAACCACCTCGCCACGAAATCGGTCGCGCAGGGAATGCAGGTAGCGGCCTGCGTGAGTGTCCGGGAAGCCGCCCGAGTTGATCGACTCGAGCAGCTGCACGTCCGAATCGAGATCCGACTCGAGCCAGTTGCGCAGGGCGCGCTCGCTGCGTTCGAACATGAAATAGATGATCGGCGGCAGCAGCACCAGCATGCTGAGCGTCGCGATCACCGGGCGTACCAGCAGCAGGTTGAAACCCGAGTGCAGCGCCACGGCTGCCAGCAGTCCGGGCAGGTAGACACGCAGAACGCCATCGGGGTGCCGCTCGGCCAATGAAACCGCGACGAATGCGAAAATCGCCGTCGCACCGCCGTGCATGATCGCGGTGCCAAAGCCACGGATCACCTGCACGATCGGATTGGTTTCCGGGCGCGTCGCGAGGTAATACAGGTTTTCGAACACCGCGAAACCCGTTCCAATCGCGAAACCGTAGATCGCGGCGTCCACCAGCATGCCGACACGACGGGTCCGGATCAGGTACACGAGCAGCAGCGCCTTCAGCGATTCCTCGATCCAGGGCGACACGAAGCGCGAGAAATTCTCGAAGGTGATGTCCAGCGCGCTGTAGATGGAACCACCGATCCAATAGCTACCGCCGGCGGCCAGCATTCCGGCCGCGATCGCAACCAGGATGGCGCGCACCCGCACTACCTTGAAGCTGTCGAAATAGATCAACGCGGTTAGAAAAACCAGCACCGGCAACAGTGCGACGCATCCGCGCGAAACGGATTGCAGGATCAAACGCGACCCCGCGCGGAGCGAAAGTCCTGCAGACGCCCTTGGCGTGGCAAGTCAGAGAACCTTGAAGGACAGCATGAATTCGTCCTCGGCTGCGTCATCGCCCCCGAAGCCGCGCGCATACCCGAACGACAGCATCATCGGCAGCCGATGCATGACCTGCAATTGCACGTCGAACTGCATGCCGACATTGTAGGAGTCGATACGTTCGTCGGAGGAATCCGGATTGGTCACGAGCGCCGTCGCGAACACCGCGGGCCGCAACCAGCTCGCGTAGAAACCTGGCTGGCCGAGATGATCGAAGCGCAGCGGGGGCAGATTCCATTCGACCATCGATTTCGCGAATGACTTACCGTTCAGGGCATCGATTTCGAAGCCGGGCATGCTCAGCAACTCGCGATAACGCTTGGCGTCGCCATTGTCGACATAATTGTTGCGGAAGCCGCCGAAGTAAGCATTGGCGAGCGGGTCGGCGCGGTCGCCCGACGAAAAACCGGCGCCGGTGCGCAGCCAGATCGACGAATGCGACAACGGCAGTGGCCAGCCGACGTCGAACTTGCCAAGGAGGCTAGGCGTGAATTCCCCCTCGGCTTCGTAGACGTGCGCGAGCACTGACCACAGGTGGCCGGTTTCGTCGTCGACCTTGCCGATCGAGGCACGCGGGTATTTATAGACGAAGCCGATTTGTGCCTCGCCGAGCTTGTCCGTCGGTGACGGGACGTTCTGGAAGCCAGGCAATGCATCCAGGTCGCCGAAATACGCAAGGCGCGCCACCAGCGACAGGGATTCAGGCGGGTCGAAGATGAAGGAATGCTCGTAGTTGATGAAAGCGCTGTAACCCTCGCGACTGCGCTTGGTCGGTCCGAAAAGATCATAAAAGTCGCCGGCATTCCATTTCAGGCCGGCCGACCACAGCGCGTGCCGAAACAGCAGCGAGGCGTGCACGCGCTCCTTGGACTCGAGACTCGAATCCGGGCTGTAACTCAACGTCAGGTTGAGCCCATCCATGCCCAGCGGATCGCTGAACCTGGCATGGCCGCCAAACGCGACGGAATCTTTGTAGCCCTCGACTACCGGATAGATCGATTCGCGCGCCAGTTGCCGGTATGGCTTGTAATCACCCTGGGCCAGCACCTGCGAATCGTAGTTCACCTGGCTCGGCGGGCCGGCACCCCAGGACTGCACGACCGGGTGTCGGGTGGCGATCTGCTCGCCCAGAAAATTAATGGCGCTCAGGTCCTCGGTCGGTTGCGCTTCGATCGTCGCAGGCACGAAGCCCTGCGCGGTGTAATGAAAAATCAGCAGCTTGTTGCCGTCGATCGGCACCGGCCTGAAATATCCGACCTCGGCGTTGCTGAGCGCCTCGAGCTTCGAAGTCGCCAGTTCGTACCGGTAAATGTTCGACACACCGGTGTAATAAGAACTGCCGTAGAGGTAACGCCCGTCGGCGGAAAACACGAACCCTTCCGGCACTGCGCTGCCGAGTTCGAGCCGATGGGAAGGGGTAACGTCGCCCGCCAGCAGACGATCGATGCTTACGACGCGCAATTGCATGGTCTGCACGCCGGCACGAGCGTCGTCGGGTCCCGCAAGCGAATACGACAGGTTTTTTCCGTCCGCGGAAATGTCGACGTCGAATGGCACCTCGCCGAACGGAAACACGTGCACGGATTTCCATTCGGTGTAGGGATAAGCAATGCGCACGAGCAGCGCGAAGCCGTTGTTCGTTCGCAGGCCCCAGAGTGACCGGTCCGCGGCATTGAAGGCGAGGTCGCCGATGCGCGCTCCCTCGAACAGGGTGCGCGACTTGCCCGACTTGATGTCATAGGCCATCAGGTTGCGATAGCCCAGATTGTCCGTGGTGTAGAACAGCGTCTGGGTCGCGGGATCGTGGGCGAGGGACGTCACCCGATAGCCGACCGCACCCTTGATCTCGGCAAGTTCCTTGACCTTGCCGTCGGCCAGCGAAATTGAAACCAGGTGTGGCACACGACCTGGATAGCGGACACCGGCATAGATCGTCTGTTTGTCGGCGCTGAAATGGGCTCGCGACAACGCGCCAAGTCCGCGACGCGCGATTTCCACGTATGGGGTGATCGGGTGTTCGCGCACGAGCGCGAGATTCGCCTGCTGATACGCGTGCTCCCATGCAACCCAATCCTGCCACGCCTGGTCGAGCGGCTTGCCGAACACGCGTTCAAAATCCCTGGCGTAGTAACTGTCGGTGCCGTCGGCACGCCGCATCCAGTCGACGAGTTTTTCCGGGCTGTACTGCAGCGCGAGATAACTCATGAATCGCGTGCCGTAAAGGTAGGCGTTTGCGCCCACCTGGAAGTCGACTTCGGTGCCTTTGGACACCAGGCCAAGCGGGTCGTAAAAGTTGGCTTCGTCGCGCACCATCGCGCGAAACACCATTTCGTCGTAGCCCCCCTGCGCACGGCCGAGACCACCGCCCGCCCACGTTTCCATGAATACCGCGCCACCCTCCTGGAACCAGCGTGGCGAAGTGTTCCGAGGGTTCGTAAGGTAGCTGTAGAGAATACTCTCAGGGTGCTCCGCCACCGGCACGACCTTGCCACCTAGCCAGTGACGCGCCTTGGTGTCGCCGGAACTGGCGCCGTCGCCGGTGACGAAGTGAACCGTCTCATGATTGGCGAACGTATACAGTCGCTCGCCCGGACTGAACGTCTCGAACGTCAGGCCAATCGGCGCGATGTCGTAGAAGATCCGGTTGCGCGGCGTGCTGAGCATCGTCGCGTTGCCGGAGTCTGAAAAGTCCTGCAGCAGCACCGTGACCTTGCCGTCGGGGACGTAGCCGAATCGAGCCTTCTGCGCCAGGAGCGCATTGACGAACGACTGCGTGGCGTATGGCACGAGGTAATCGGTGCCGGTGAAATAGATCAGCCGCACCTGTTCGGTCTCGACATATTTCATCTGCGCGCAGGCAAGCCCAGGCAGCATGGACAACATCAAGCCGAACGCGTGGATAACCGACCGGAAGTCTGTTTTCTTGGTCCCCATGCCTGGCATACAGCCGACGCTTAACGGCGCCTTTGGCACACTCTAAAGCAAAAAAGCGAATCCCCCCATGATTGGAAGGATTCGCTTTTGCGAGGCGTCACCCGTTAAGCGGGGCGCCCCGTGAGCTCAGCGGTCGGCGGCGTTGTTCGCGCCGTTGTTGGCACCCTGATTCAGGCCCTGGTTCAGGCCGGCGTTGTTCGCGCCGTTGTTGGCGCCTGCGTTCAGGCGGCGTTGTTGGCACCGTTGTTGGCACCTGCGTTCACGGCGGCGTTGTTGGCGCCGTTGTTGGCGCCTGCGTTCAGGCGGCGTTGTTGGCGCCGTTGTTGGCACCTGCGTTCAGGCGGCGTTGTTGGCACCGTTGTTGGCACCTGCGTTCACGGCGGCGTTGTTGGCACCGTTGTTGGCACCTGCGTTCAGGCGGCGTTGTTGGCGCCGTTGTTGGCACCTGCGTTCACGGCGGCGTTGTTGGCACCGTTGTTGGCACCTGCGTTCAGGCGCGTTGTTGGCACCGTTGTTGGCACCCTGCGTTCACGGCGGCGTTGTTGGCACCGTTGTTGGCACCTGCGTTCAGGCGGCGTTGTTGGCACCGTTGTTGGCACCTGCGTTCAGGCCGGCGTTGTTCGCGCCGTTGTTGGCACCTGCGTTCAGGTTGTTGGCGCCGTTGTTGGCACCTTGGTTCAGGCCGGCGTTGTTCGCGCCGTTGTTGGCGCCTGCGTTCAGGTTGTTGGCGCCCGCGTTCTGGCCGGCATTCGCGCCGTTGGCAATGTTGGTGCCGGTTTGGGTTGCGGCGCTGTCGCCGATGATCGTAGTGCCGCCGCCGTCAGCTCGGAACCGCTTGGCGGGGACGATCGTGCCTGCGGCATCGTCTCCGGCCGGGGGATAGTCCAACGCAATCATGCCCACCACCCCGATTACGGCAACCATGCCGCCGATCGCCAAATACTTCTTCGTGCTTGTTTGACTGGCCATTTGACTATCTTCCCCTGTGTGGACCCGGAACCTGCCGGGCGCCGTTAATGAAGCTACAACTAGAATTACCCGGTTCGTACCGGAAAGTTGGTTCTGACCGAAAATTATTTCAGCCTCTCGAATCGAATCTAAGTGTGCTGCTTTGCAGCACTCTACCGGTAGCGGTTTCTATTACCTGAACGTCGACCTGGCTCGTGGCGCCGCTGCCGTTCATGCACGAACGCGCCGACCCGCACGTCTGGTTCTGTCGCCGCCGTATCGAAACCGCCAAAACTGATCGCCTGGCCTTCGAGGCGGGCGACGACATCGATGTCCGTACGGGCGCGAACCGAGACCCCGACCACGGGCGCCGCCGGCGTGCCGTGCAGGCTGACAGCACCGCTCACCTGGGGCAACTCGATCGTGGCCTTGTCCACCAACGAGCCTCCGCCCTGCACATCGACCGACTCGGGAACGGCACGGGCCATGGTACCGACCAGCTGGTTCACGGAAAGCTGGCCCGAGACCGGCGAGGTGCCGAACTGGAACGCCAGCGCGCTGACCAGCAGGCCTCCGGCGAAAGCGGCCGCGTAACGCAGACCGGAAGGCGATGCAGCCAGGCGTCGACCGGGAATCCAGCGGCGGGAGGCGCCAGTTGTCTGGCCGGCGGGCAACGCGGCCAGGATCCGCTCGCGCAATTCCGCGGGCGGCTCCTCCGGCTGGATCTGCTCGAGCGCGGCGCACACGGCCCGCAATTCGTCGCGCAGCTGCCGCGCGGCCGGATTGGCCAGCAAACACGCGCTCAACTCGGCGCGGTCGGCGCCGGCCAACTCACCGTCGATGTCGGCCTGGATCAACTCGACCTGTCGCTCTTCGAGTTTCATCGGTTCTGTTCCCGTCTTCGGCCCTGCGCCTCGAGGGCGCTTTTCAGTTGCTGTCGCGCACTGAAGAGCCTTGATTTGATTGTTTTTTCCGGCACGCCGAGGATCTCGCTCGCGTCCTCGTAGCTGCAACCGGTGAAATGCCGCAGGACGATCACCGCCCGATATTCGGTGCGCAAGGTCATGAGCGCACGCAGCAGGCAGTCGTGTGACTGGCTCTGGCCGAGGGATTCTTCGGGCCCCGGCTCACGATCGGGCGCTTCGAGGTTGAGAGCCTCGTGCGGGCGCCGACGCTGCAGGGAATTGATCGATTCATTCAGGGCGATCCGGTAAATCCAGCTGTAAAACTTGAACTTCGGGTCGTATTGCGCGAGGTGCTCGTACGCCTTCAGGAATACGGTCTGGGCGACGTCCCGGGCCTCTTCCCGGTCGTGGAGCATGCGCAGTGCGGCGTTGAAGACCGTCTTCTCGTAGCGCACGACCAGGCCTCGAAAGCCCGCCGGTCCCCGCCACAACAACGCCTCACCAATGTCCCGTCGTCTGCTCTTCAGTCATAAATACCGCCGTGCGGCGGAAAAGTTTGTGGCTGTTTTGCCAACGGCCGTCAGGCCCCACTCGGCGGCGGGGACGATTTCGAAGATCCGGTCGAAGCCCGCGTACTTGAAGATGTCGCGGATGTGCTGGTTGGCGTTGACGAGCCGGAGCCCCTGGCCGGTCGCCATGGCACGCTTCTGGGTCTTGAGCAGCACGCCCAGACCCGCGCTCGAGATGTACTCGAGCGCCGCCCATTTCGACGACGTGCGGCGCGGCGACGCCGTCCAGGAACTGCAGCGCCTTCTCGCACTGAGCGGCATCGAGCCGTCCCGCCATCACGACCTCGCCCTGCCCGCCCAGCCGAATCTCGAACATGTCGCGTCATCCCGTGCCCAGCGCCTTCGTGAACGTGATCGTGCTGCAGCGTCCCGCATACTCGTACTGCAGCGTGTCCGCCATTTGCCGCACGAGGTGCAGGCCAAGGCCCCCTGGCTCGCGCTCGTTGCAGCGGCTTGTCTATGTCCACGGTCGGCGGGCGTGTGACGTCGAACGATTCCACGTCGAAGTCGATGCAGCCGCACGGTCAATTGGTCCGGCGTGTGGCCGAGGCTCAGGGCGATGTCGTGCGAGCCCGCGTTGTACTTGACGAAGTTCGTGAAGAGTTCCTCGACGATGAAGCAGACGGGCGCGTGCAATTCGCGGTCCAGCGAGCGTGCGTCCAGGAAATCGCTCGATGAACCGGAAAATACCGTCGAGCGAGTCGATTGCTGCGCTGGAAGTACTGCTGCACCGTGGTGCGTGCGGCCGACTCCCGGGCGACGCGAGATCAGCACCAGGGTGATGTCGTCCGCCTGGGCTCCCGCCGGCCGAGTGCACATGCACGGCCTGCAGCACGTGGGCCAGCACGTTCGGTCATCGGCCGGTGTGCGGTACCTTCGCGCAGGATGTCCTCCACGCCGCTCACGCCGAACATCGCGCCCGCCGGGTTCTCCGCCTCGAATACGCCGTCCGAGATCAACGCGAGGATGTCGCCCGGGCGCGAGGTGGATGCGCTGCGGCGGATCGACCTGCGGGAAGCGCATGTAACCCATCGGGAAGGTCGTGGGCGCATGCCAGTGGCAGGTGCCGTTGCCGCCTCGAAATGCAGGATCGGCCCCTGCCCCGCGGCATGAAAATCGACGCATGCTGCGCCGTATCGAGGATGCCGAGGAAGGCGGTGACGAAGTGCTCCTCCGGCAGGTCCTCGACGAGCTGGTTGTTGACCTGGGCGAAAATCGCAGTCGAGGTCCGCGCCGAGCCGCAGCGCGACCCGCAGCATGCCCGTCATCTGGGTCGCACTCAGGGCCGGGCCGATGCCGTGCCCGGAGGCGTCGCCGAGCAACACGAACAGCCGGTGGTCGTCGAGCGGCACGAGGTCGAACGTATCGCCGCCGGTCTCGTCGGCCGGGCAGAACTGCCCCGCCATGTCGTAGTCCGGCACGCGCGGCATTTCCGACGGCAGCGTGCTCATCTGGATTTCACGGGCCAGCTTGATTTCCCGGTCGAGCTTCTCGGCCTGGACCAGCGACCGTGACATGCGCTCGCGCTGGATGAACACGACGCATTGCGTCGCGAGCGTCTCCGCGACGCGCTCGTCCTCGGCGGTGAAAGGCCCGTCGAGCCTCGATCCACGACCTGGAGCACACCCACCAGCGTGCGAACGCTCCACCAGGGGAACCGAGAGCATGCACCGGACATCGTGGTTGTAGTCGAGATCGACGGCAGGATCGAACAATGGCTCGTCGTGGCACATCGGGTACGTTGACGACCTGCCGCGTGCGGGCCGTGAGACCCAGCACGCCTTGCGCGAGCGTTGCCCGTGGTGGCGTCGCATCGGTCGAGGCAGACGCGAGCACGAGCTCCGCCGTGTCCGGTTCGAAGAGCCAGACCGTCGCGCGCTCGGCACGCAGCACGGACTGCGCGCCGCCTCGCCAATTTCATTGAGCACGGCCGGCAGGTCGAACGGCGCCGCGAGCTTGCGCGTGACCTCGAGGATCTGCAGCAGCGCTTCTGGCCGCAATCCGACCACTGGCTCGACAACCGTCAGCTCGCCGTTATTCTTGTTGTTCATGGAACGCCGCCCCCTGCCGCCTTCCCGAACGCAGCACGCAGTCTGCCTGTCGGCCGGCACTTCTGCACGCGATACGCGGGGATTCCGGCTGGCGGCGGCATCTCCGGACGGGCGGGCTCGACCGGCGCACCAAAGAAAAAACCCCCGACGGTCATCCCGTCGGGGGTTTTTGTTTAAGAGCCTGGCAGTGACCTACTCTTGCATGGTCGATGACCAAACTACCATCGGCGCTGAGCGTTTTCACTTCCGAGTTCGGAAAGGGATCGGGTGGTTCCCGCTCGCTATGGCCGCCAGGCAAACCGTCTCACGCACCGTGTCGTTGAACACGGAACGCTGAATTCAAATCTGGGTAAATGACGCGCGTGTCGCCTTCAGGAGAGCGATAAACAACTCTCGATTTCAATTCGACCCACGCCAACGGTCGGGAACCAGGTTCCAGACCGATTGGGTGTTATATGGTCAAGCCGCACGGGCAATTAGTACTGGTTAGCTCAATGCATTACTGCACTTACACACCCAGCCTATCAACGTCGTAGTCTTCGACGGCCCTTTAGAGACTTCAAGAGTCTAGGGAGAACTAATCTTGGGGGGGGCTTCCCGCTTAGATGCTTTCAGCGGTTATCCCGTCCGTATATAGCTACCCGGCAGTGCCACTGGCGTGACAACCGGAACACCAGAGATACGTCCACTCCGGTCCTCTCGTACTAGGAGCAGCTCACCCTCAATTCTCCAACGCCCACGGCAGATAGGGACCGAACTGTCTCACGACGTTCTGAACCCAGCTCGCGTACCACTTTAAATGGCGAACAGCCATACCCTTGGGACCTGCTACAGCCCCAGGATGTGATGAGCCGACATCGAGGTGCCAAACTCCTCCGTCGATGTGGACTCTTGGGAGGAATAAGCCTGTTATCCCCGGAGTACCTTTTATCCGTTAAGCGATGGCCCTTCCATACAGAACCACCGGATCACTAAGACCTGCTTTCGCACCTGCTCGACCTGTCCGTCTCGCAGTTAAGCACCCTTATGCCTTTGCACTCTAGAGCGTGATGACCGACCACGCTGAGGGTACCTTTGCACTCCTCCGTTACTCTTTGGGAGGAGACCGCCCCAGTCAAACTACCCACCATACACGGTCCCCGACCCGGATTACGGGCCTAGGTTAGAAGTCCGAACATTTCAGGGTGGTATTTCAAGGTTGGCTCCATGCGATCTAGCGACCGCACTTCAAAGCCTCCCACCTATCCTACACAGAAAGGTTCAAAATTCAGTGTAAAGCTATAGTAAAGGTTCACGGGGTCTTTCCGTCTTGCCGCGGGTACGCCGCATCTTCACAGCGATTTCAACTTCACTGAGTCTCGGGTCGAGACAGTGTGGCTATCATTACTCCATTCGTGCAGGTCGGAACTTACCCGACAAGGAATTTCGCTACCTTAGGACCGTTATAGTTACGGCCGCCGTTTACCGGGGCTTCGATCAAGAGCTTCGCTTGCGCTAACCCCATCACTTAACCTTCCGGCACCGGGCAGGAGTCACACCCTATACATCCACTTTCGTGTTAGCAGAGTGCTGTGTTTTTGATAAACAGTTGCAGCCACCGATTACCTGCGACCTTCGTTCAGCTCCAGGAGCAAGTCCTTTCACCGATCGAAGGCATACCTTCTTCCGAAGTTACGGTATCAATTTGCAGAGTTCCTTAACCCGAGTTCTCTCAAGCGCCTTAGCAGATTATCTGCCCACCCACCAGTGTCGGTTTGCGGTACGGTCTGTTATTGCCTGAAGCTTAGAGGCTTTTCCTGGGAGCGTGGCATCGATCACTTCGGTCCACATGGGACCTCGTCATCACATCTCGGAATTGAACCTCCGGATTTACCTGGAAGTCCTTCCTACTTGCTTAAACCGGACTTCTCCGGCTGATGTAGCCTTCTCCGTCACCCCATCGCAGCAACACCAGGTACGGGAATATTGACCCGTTTTCCATCGACTACGCCTTTCGGCCTCGCCTTAGGTACCGACTCACCCTGCGCCGATTAACGTTGCGCAGGAACCCTTGGGTTTACGGCGTGCGAGTTTTTCACTCGCATTAACGTTACTCATGTCAGCATTCGCACTTCTGATACCTCCAGCACACCTCGCAGTGCACCTTCACAGGCCTACAGAACGCTCCCCTACCACCTGCCCTTTCGGACAGATCCGCAGCTTCGGCTCATGGCTTGAGCCCCGTTATATCTTCCGCGCAGGCCGACTAGACCAGTGAGCTATTACGCTTTCTTTAAAGGATGGCTGCTTCTAAGCCAACCTCCTGGCTGTCTGTGCCTTCCCACATCGTTCACCACTTAGCCATGAATTGGGGGCCTTAGCTGGCGGTCTGGGTTATTTCCCTCTTCACAACGGACGTTAGCACCCGCTGTGTGTCTCCCGTGCGTTGACTTCCTGGTATTCGGAGTTTGCATAGGTTTGCTAAGCCGGGATGGCCCGCTAGCCTAAACAGTGCTCTACCCCCAGGAGTCCTACACGAGGCACTACCTAAATAGCTTTCGGGGAGAAC
>CAWAQN010000021.1:0-87500 GCA_963784225.1 uncultured Gammaproteobacteria bacterium | reverse complement strand
TCGCCCATTGTCCAATATTCCCCACTGCTGCCTCCCGTAGGAGTCCGGACCGTGTCTCAGTTCCGGTGTGGCTGATCGTCCTCTCAGACCAGCTACGGATCGTAGCCTTGGTGGGCCGTTACCCCGCCAACTAGCTAATCCGATTTGGGCTCATCCATCAGTGCCAGGCCTTGCGGTCCCCGGCTTTCCTCCGTAGAGCGTATGCGGTATTAGCCCGGGTTTCCCCGGGTTGTCCCCCGCTGATGGGCAGATTCCCAAACATTCCTCACCCGTCCGCCTCTCGTCAGCATGTATTGCTACACCTGTTACCGATCGACTTGCATGTGTTAAGCACGCCGCCAGCGTTCAATCTGAGCCAGGATCAAACTCTTCACTTGAAGTCTTGCGACTTAGTTTCAGAGAAGAATCCCAACTAACTTTCAGTAAATTAACTGGCTATTAATTGGTACTCGTCTCGATGCTTGCGCTTGCAAACATTCGACGCGAGTCCCCACACAAATTACCTGTTTCGATTTTTAAAGAGCGACCTCGGAACCAGCCGAGGTGAGCCGCCTATTATGCGGCAACTTCCCGCGCTGTCAACATCCTCGAAAACTTTAAGTCGTCGGGGTTTTGTCAGCGGTGACCGGCCTGAGGCTGGGTCACTGCGGAAGGGCGCGCAGTATAGCTCCGAACGATGACCCGTCAACACTCGCTCCGGATATTTTTTCGCCGTGTCCGGGCCACGGATCGTGAGGTTCTCGGGCTGCGCTTCAGGCGTCCAACGCAGCGAGCGTTACGCGCGCCACACGACGCTTTCCGACCTGGAAAACATGGGTATTTCCAGCGCGGAACACTGCGGCCGCATCTTCGGCCCGAGCGCCGTCGACACGCACCGCGCCCTGCTTGATCTGCCGCATCGCCTCGCTCGTGCTCGGTACCAGTGCAGCGCCCTTGAGGACATGTGCGAGCCCGAGGCCTGCGGCACCGACGGTTAACGTTACTTCGGTGAGCTGATCGGGCAGCGCACCCTGCTGGAAGCGGGCAATGAATTCGTCGCGGGCGCGTGGGCCGCTGCCGGCACCGTGGAAACGATCGACGATCTCGACGCCAAGCTCGAACTTGACGTCGCGCGGGTTCCGGCCATCGGCGCATTCGGCTTTCAGGCGGGCGATGTCGGCGTTCGGGCGGAACGACAGCAGGTCGAAATAACGCCACATCAGATCGTCCGAAACCGACATCAGCTTGCCGAACATCTGATCGGCGGGCTCGGCGATCCCGATGTAATTTCCAAGCGACTTCGACATCTTGTTGACGCCGTCGAGCCCCTCGAGCAGCGGCATGGTGATCACGACCTGCGGCTCCTGGCCGTACGCCTCCTGCAGCTGGCGACCCACCAGCAGGTTGAATTTCTGGTCGGTGCCCCCGAGCTCGACGTCGGCCTTCAAGGCGACGGAATCGTAGCCCTGCACCAGCGGGTAGAGAAACTCATGCACCGCGATCGCCTGGCCGGACTTGTACCGCTTGGCAAAATCGTCCCGTTCCAGCATCCGGGCGACCGTGTGGCGCGCCGCGAGCTGGATCAGGCCAGCCGCGGTCATGGGACCCATCCAATTCGAATTGAACTCGACCTTGGTCAGCGCCGGGTCGAGTATCTTGAAAATCTGGGCCTCGTACGTTCGTGCATTGGCCTTGATCTCATCGGGTGTAAGTGGCGGGCGGGTTGCATTGCGGCCGGTCGGGTCGCCGATGAGTCCCGTGAAATCGCCGATCAGGAAAATGACGTCATGGCCGAGCCGCTGAAACATCGCCATTCGGTTGATCGAGTACCGTATGGCCCAGGTGCAGGTCCGGGGCGGTCGGGTCGAAGCCCGCCTTGATCCGAAGCGGCTTGCCACGCCCCAGCTTCTTCAGCAGGTCGGTCTCGACCAGGATTTCGGCGGCCCCTCGGCGCAGCTCGGCCAGTTGTTCCTCGGCGGGCAGCATTGGGGGCGACATCAGTGGAGAGACTCCGTAGGCGAGTTTTGCAACGCAAGGCGCCGGACTGTAGGGGTTAAGGCGCGCGCAGGCAACGCCGCGCGCTTCGTCGAGCCGGTCACGAATTTGTCATGGCAGGCGCAAGGCCTTGTAGATACTGGTAAATTTGCTGCGAAAGGCATTGACTTGTCGCGTCGGCGCAACTACCTTACGCGCCATCATGTGCCGGGAATTAGCCGTGCAGTCGACTGACCAGAACCCTACGGTGAATTCAGGCACGGCCAGGGGCACCAACTCGGTGCGCCGACGCTGGCTCGCCGGCACCAGTCTGCCGCTCGTTGCCGCTGTCGCGGCCGTCTTGACCCTGGCCGCCTGGCCGACGCAACCCATGCCCGAGTCAGTCGACCTGACGGCGATGGTCGCTTCGTCTGCACCGGTGGCGATGGACGTGCTGGCGCCCGTCGACGATCCCGACAGCGTCGCCTACACCGTGCAGCGCAATGACACGATCGACCGCATTTTCCGCTCGGTCGGCCTCGACATGGCGCCGCTTGCCGAATTGCGCGCGCGACCCGAAATCCGTCGAGCACTCGACATCGTGCGCCCCGGCGACATCATCACGTTCACGCACGTCGACGGCGCGTTGCAGACCTTGAACCGCCAGATCAGCAACACGCTGACGCTGTCGGTGGCGCGTTCCGATGACGGTTTCGCGGTCAACTACATCGAGAATCCGCTCGAGACCGAAATCGTAGGACGACGCGCGCGGATCTCGTCGTCGTTGTTTGCGGCCGGCCAGGAGGCCGGCATGTCGGCCGAGACGATCATGACCCTGGCGAACCAGATTTTCGGCTGGGACATCGACTTCGCCCTCGACATTCGCGACGGCGACGAATTCGGTGTCCTGTACGAGCAGAAGTACCAGGACGGCGGCTACGTAAACGATGGCCGTATCCTCGCTGCCGAGTTCCTGAACCAGGGCAAGACCCATCGCGCCGTGTGGTTCGCGTCGAAAGACGGCAAGGTCGAGGGTTATTTCACGCCGGACGGCAAAGGCATGCGCAAGGCGTTCCTGCGTGCGCCACTCGATTTCACGCGCATCAGCTCGGTATTCAACCCCAAACGCCGTCATCCCATCAGCGGCAAAGTGCGCGCGCACAAGGGCGTCGACTACGCTGCACCGACCGGCACGCCGATCTGGTCGGCGGGCGAAGGCCGCATCGAGTTTGCGGGCCGCAAGGGCGGCTACGGCAACGTCGTGATCGTGAACCACGGCAAGGGCATCAGTACCGTGTACGGTCATATGTCGCGCTTCGGCAAGTCGGCGCGAGCCGGCCGTAGCGTCAAGCAGGGCGACATCATCGGCTACGTCGGTTCGACAGGCGCTGCCACCGGGCCGCACCTGCACTACGAATACCGCGTGAAGGGCGTCCACAAGAACCCGGCGTCGATTCCGATGCCACGCACCGAGATCCCGTCGGCGTACGCGGCCGAGTTTCGCAGCGAGGCCGAGACGGCATTCGCGAAACTGGACTTGACGAGCGGTCGCGCGGCGCAAGCGCGGCTCGCCAGCCGCTGAGCCGAGGTCAGGCGGAGAAGGACGACCCGCAGCCGCAGGTGGACTGTGCGTTCGGATTCCTGATCACGAATTGCGCGCCCTCGAGGTCTTCCTTGTAGTCGATCTCCGCGCCCGACAGATACTGGAAGCTCATCGGGTCCACGAGCAGTCGGACGCCCTGGTTCACGACGCAGGTGTCGCCGTCTTCCTCGTTCTCGTCGAACGTGAAGCCGTACTGGAACCCCGAGCAGCCACCGCCCGACACGAACACGCGCAGCTTGAGGTTGGGGTTGCCTTCCTCGCTGATCAGTTCGCTGACCTTCCGCGCCGCCGAATCGGTGAAGACGAGGAGGGCCTGGTCGGTCGGCTCGAGGGCAGCCGCTGTCGATTCACTCATGAATACTCCGTGCGCATTGCACACTATTGAACGTCAATTCTACGCGCACGGGCCGGCGCTTCAAAGCGAAGCCTCGTTGCCCACTTTCCACGGGAATGCCTGCTGAATCGGCGCCGAGGTCTTGCTGGAAGTCACCTGAACATACGCTTCGAAGGGTTGGAACCCCTCAGGCAACGTGACCGCCTGCTCGATGGTCTGGAAATAACGAAACGAGAACGGCAGCCGGGCCCGCGGCTGGCCGAGCAATTCCCCCAGCGTGAAGCGTGTCGGCTCGTCGCCTTTCATGCCGGAAATGGTCACCTGCGCGAGGCCCGATACGAGGCTTTCATGACGCATCGCCTGCACGAGTGTCAGCTTCAGGATGGCTTCGCGTGATTTCGCACCGGGAGCGATCTCAAAGCGCTGGATGCGCAGGCCGCGGATTCCGTCCGCCGGCGAAACGATGCTGCGATAAAACGCGAGGTCGTCGGATTGTCTCGCAAGCTGCGATTGCAGGCTGCCGAGGGTACGCTCGACCTGGCTGTAGGCATCCCGATCGATCCGGCGCGACATTTCGAGCTCGGCCACACGGGCCTGCAACTTCTTGTTCACTTTCTCGAGCCGGTTTATCTGAGCGTCGAGCACGCGGCGCTGCATCGCGGTGGCGGCCGCATCGTGACCCGCATCGCGCTGGCCCCGGCCATACGCAAGCCAGGCGGCGAGCCCGACCAGGGCCACCATGACAGCCAGCAGCAAGACCAGGACGCTTCGTGGAACCCTCGGCGCGACCGGCGCGGGCGGCGTCACGAGTCGTGGCGCCCGATCACATCCACTGTCGGATCGGCGGGATCGGTCGTCGTGTCCACCAGCGGCGACGCGGACGGCTGCACGCCTGGTCCTGGCTGCCGACTGTTCGGCTCATTTGCCCGCAGCATCGCCTCCGACCACCACGTCCGGACGCGGCGGCGGACCTTCGGTAAAAGCTCGTTCGCCCAGTTCCTGCAGGGCCCGCGCGTACACGGCGCGCTTGAAGTAAATGACCTCGCGCACCGGCGCCCAGTAGTCGACCCAGCGTCCAGCTTCGAATTCCGGCTCACCGGTCGTATCGAACCGCAGACGGCTTTCGTCTCCGACCATGCGCAGCAGGTACCAGCGCTGCTTCTGGCCGATGCAGAGTGGCGAGGAGCGGCGACGCACGAATTGCCGGGGCAGTCGATACCGGAGCCAGCGCCCGGTGCTGGCCACGACTTCGACGTCGCAGCGTTCCAGCCCGATCTCCTCGTGCAGCTCGCGGAACAACGCGTCTTCCGGCAGCTCATGGCGCCGCACGCCGCCCTGCGGGAACTGCCAGCCACGGCCGTCACGTCGACCGCCGAGGAACAAGGCGCGATCGTCCCGCATCAACACGATGCCGACGTTGGCGCGAAATCCCTGGCTGTCGATGTAGTCGCCCATGTCCCTGCGCGGCGGTCGCCTTGAACTAGCTGCTTGCCCGATTTTTCCACATCGGCGGGGTGCGCACAAAACAACCGTCTCGGGCCTGCCTTGTGCCAGTGCCCGGGCTTCCCTAACCTGCGCACCCCGGGGGTCCATTGCAAAAGCTTCCAGTCGTTCCTGTTTTCTGCGCACTGGCCCTGGCGATCGTGGGCCTGCTTGGGCTTTCGCTGGTCCTCGGCAGCGCCAATGTCGCGCCGGCTGAAGTCTGGCGCGCGTTGTTCAGTGCCGAGTCTTCGCTGGCTCGCGACGTGGTCGTCGATCTGCGGCTGCCGCGAGCGCTCACGGCCTTTGGCGTGGGTGGCTTGCTGGCACTTGCCGGCGCGCTGTTGCAGGTGCTGCTGCGCAACCCACTGGCGGATCCCTACGTGCTCGGTGTGTCCGGAGGCGCATCCGTGACCGCTTTGCTCGCATTGATGCTAGGCATGCCGGCGCTGGTCGTGGATGGCGCCGCGGGCGTGGGTGCGCTGGCCGCTTGCCTGCTCGTGTTCGGGTTGGCCGCGGGACCGGGTGGCTGGACTCCCACGCGCCTGTTGCTGACCGGCGTCGTCGTGGCCTCGGGCGCAGGCTCGCTCGTGAGCCTGCTGCTCGCGATGAGTGACGACACCAGCCTCCGTGGCATGGTGTTCTGGTTGCTTGGCGACCTGACGCGCTCTGAACGCTGGGGCTGGCTGCTGATGATGCTCGCGGGCACGACGATCCTGTGCGTCGCGCTCGGCCGGCCACTGAACGTGCTGGCGCGCGGCGAGACGCTTGCGGCGACGGTCGGGCTCAACGTCGGCCGCTTGCGCAGCGTCGTCTTCGTGCTGAGCTCGTTGATGACCGGGTTCGCGGTCAGCACGGCAGGCAGCATCGGCTTCGTCGGGCTGGTCACGCCGCACCTCGTGCGACTGGCGCTCGGCAATGATCAACGCGTGGTCCTGGCGGGGTCGGCGCTGCTCGGCGGCCTCGTTTTGATGGCTGCGGATCTCGCTTCTCGCCTCGTGCTTGCGCCGCGGCAGTTGCCCGTCGGTGCACTGACCGCCGTGGTGGGCGTGCCGATTTTCCTGCTGCTGCTGTCGCGACATCGCAGCTAGCACCGGCGCTTACGCGTCGGCGACGGCGATCAGGAACGCGAGGTGTTCCACCGATCGCCACCGGCGCGCTTGGCGCCGTGCAGCGCGGCTTCGGCTTCGGCGAGCCACTGATTTGCGGCGGCCTTGCGGTCGTCGCCGGTCAATGTGCCGGTGCCCGCGATACCGATCGACACCGTGACCGGCAGCGACACACCCGACGCCACGTGCACCGGCGCCGCTCGCACGGTCGCCAGGACGCGCCCCGCCAATGGCAGCGCCTGCTGAGGAGTCGTGCCGGGCAACAGGATTGCAAAGGCGTCGCTGCCGAGGTGCGCGGCCGCATCGCTGGCGCGCACCTGCGATTCGATGCGTGCACTCAGCTCGCGCAGCACGTTGTCGCCCGCTGAAATCCCGTGTGTTTGGTTGATCGCCTGCATGCCATCGACGCCGACCACCAGGCAGGTCGCCTGCACACCGCTGCGCTGGCTGCGCGCCACTTCCTCGCGCAGGCGAGCGCGCATGTATTCGCGGCTGTTCCAGCCCGTGAGCGGATCGACCACGCCCGGTCCGCAGCATGCGGGCACGATGAAAGAGACGCTCCATCGTTGCGACGACCTGGCCCACGAGGTGTTCGAGCCAGATCGGCTCGAGACCTGCAACGCCTCGGCATTCCTCCGCTGCCCGCCCACGTTGTAGACACCGGTCACGGCGCGGTCGTGCGGCAGGGGCAGCATCACCAGGTGCGTTACGCCGCACGCCGCTCCGAACAGGAGGCCGTGATCGGCGACGTGGAACGCACCCGACCAGGGCTGGTGCAGCGAGTCGTACGCGGGAGTCACGCGCGCAAGGGCATCGACGAAGTGCAACGCGGTCGAAGCAGTGACACTCGACCCGTCCCCGGCGTGCAAGCGGCGTAACTCGTGTCCGCCGTCGAGCAACACCAGGCTCGCGGTCACGCCCCGCTCATCGTCAGCCGGTGGCCGCCCGATCACCTCGGCGAAAGACTGCAGCGACCCTGACGCCAGCAGTTCGTTGGACCACCGTAGAACGGCATCGTGCAGCGTGCTGGAACTCATCGGCGACGCTTCAAGGGCTGCCGCCCTGCGCGCGCGCAGCCTGGCGCACCTGCAGGTATTCGTGGCCGCGCCGCATCATCTCCACGAATTCTCCGGGCTGCGCGTGATGCACCGAGTGCCAGAGTTTCTCGACGGCCGCCCGCAACGCATTCAACGATTCCTCGCCGTAGTCGTTGAGACTCTGGATCTCGTAATAGAGGTCGGGGTTTTCCGCGGCCACGCGCGTCGCGACGTCGAGCTGCGCGTCGAACGTCGTGCTGGACATGCGCGCGAGTCGCGGCGCCGCTTCACCACTCTCGGCCAGCGCCGTGAAGAATGCGATGTTGAGCGCATGTGAAAGACCCAGCACGAAGGCGATCAGGCGATCGTGTTCGTCGAGCCCCATCACGACGAGGTCCGCCATCGTCGAGCCGAACAGGCTGCGCGCTTCCTGCAGCGCCGTAGCGTCGCCGAGGTCGATGAAAATGACGTGGCGTCCCGAGAGCAGCTCGGTGTCCGGGTCCGAACATCGGATGCACCGACGTCACCCGGCATCCTGCCGCGCGCAGTCGCTCGAGCCCGTGGCGCAGCGGTGTCTTCAATGAGCCGATGTCGAAGATCACACCGGTCGGGTGCCGCTCGGCGAGTTCGCCAAGCACTGCGTTGGCCACCGTGATCGGCGTCGCAACGACGATGAGGTCGTGGTCGAGCTGTGCCGACTTCCAGTCGGCCACGTAGTCATAGCCGGCGATCTCACCGGCCGGATCCGCGATCGTGATCGCAAATCCCTGCGAAGCGAGGAAATCTGCGGTCCAGCGACCCATCTTGCCGCGCCCGCCGATCACGAGCGCGCGACGCCCCGAACCCTTGCCCTGCGCGGCAATGCGCGCCTGTTCCTGCGTCGTGAGCGAACCGCGAATCAACGACTGCAGCAGTGATTCGCCGAGCGCCGGCGAGACACCCATCGCCTCCGCATCGCGGCGCGCCTTCAGCAACACCTCGCGTTCGCGACGGAAATCGCGCGTGGGTTGGCCGGTGGCACGCTTGACCTCGGCAATCTGGCCGCTGATGGCCTGCCGCTCCGCAACCAGTTGCAGCAGTTCGCGATCGAGGTCGTCGAGGCGGAAACGGAGTTCGTCGAGTGATTTCATTCTTCGCAACGCGGGTATTCGCTACCCTTTTACCGGGCGGGACCCCGGCGCTGCAAGAGATTCGCGTCTCCGCAGTCGGGCATAATCCGGAGCCTTCGCCATCCGCCCGAGACGCCGATGCTTCGCTCAGGATCCCTGCCCTCCACGCTTCCGGACGATCCGATGCCGACCGTGCAGGCGTGGCTTGCGGACGCAAGGGAGCGCAAGGTGCAGCCGAATCCGGATGCGATGGTCGTCGCAACGGCGACGCCGGACGGGAAGCCTTCGGCGCGCGTCGTGCTCTGCAAGAAGCTGATCGTGAGCCCGGGTTACGTCGTGTTTTTTACGAACTACGACAGCCGCAAGGGCCAGGAACTCGCCGCAAATCCGCACATCGCGGCCGTGCTGCACTGGGACGAACTGGCGCGCCAGGTCCGGCTCGAAGGTCGCGTCGTGCGCGCCCCGCCGGAAGAAAGTGACGAATACTTCGCACTCACGCGCGCTCGACAGCCGCATCGGCGCATGGGCCAGCCTGCAGAGCCAGCCGCTCGATTCACGCGCGACGCTGTTGAAGCGCGTCGCAATCGAAGCGGCGCGACATGGCACGTCGGTGCCACGTCCGCCGCACTGGGGCGGTTATCACCTGTGGCCGGAAGCGGTCGAACTGTGGACGGAGGGCGCCTTCCGCGTGCATGACCGCGCGCGCTGGACTCGAACGCTGACACCGGCCGGCAGACGGTTTCACCGCGAGCGCCTGGCAGGCGACGCGCGTTTATCCCTGACGCGCCGTCTCCGCAGCACCGCCGCATGGCAAAACGCACCTTCCTCGGCACACTGCGCCTCGCAGCGCTGCTGGCAGTGCTCGCGTTCGTCGGGCTCGGCGCGTGGCTCGATCGGGCGCGCAGCCGCGACTGGGACGCGCCGTTGCGAGTGACCATTTATCCGATCGCGGCGAGCAGCGACGCGGCGCTGCGGCAGTACGTGTCGCGGGCTGCAGGTCGAGGATTTCGCTGCGATCGAAGAGTTCATGCGCGAAGAAGCCGGCGGCTATTCACTCGACCTGAGCGACCCGGTGCACCTGCGTGTATCGCACGCCGTGGTCGACAGTCCACCATCGCTGGGCGACAGGCCGGGTATGCTCGGTGCGGCCTGGTGGAGCTTGCGCATGCGCTGGTGGTCGGCACGCGTCGCGTGGAACGATCCGCTGCCCGATCCTGACGTGCAGGTATTTGCGCTTTATCACGCCGGGACGAACTCGAAGGCCGTGCCGGACTCCGTCGGCCTCAGCAAGGGCCTCATGGCTGTTGCACACCTCTATGCGCAGCCAGGCGCGGCCGCCACCAACCAGGTCGTACTGGCGCACGAGTTCCTGCACACGCTCGGCGCCACCGACAAGTACGATCTTCGCACTGGAATGCCGCTCGTGCCGATCGGCCTCGGCGATGCTGAAGCGTCGCCGCGCTACCCGCAGGAATACGGTGAGATCATGGCGGGCCGTGTCGCCGTTACGGCGGATCAGGCTGTCATGCCGGACTCCCTGGATCACGTGCTGATCGGCCCTGCAACGGCTGCCGAAATCGGGTGGACCAAGTGAGCGCCGCCGTGACGCTGAAGTGCGAGGCGCTCACGGTGAGCGTGCCCGGCCGAACGCTGCTGCAGGACCTCGATCTCGAGCTGGCGCAAGGCACGGTGCTCGCGGTGCTCGGCCGGAATGGCGCGGGCAAGAGTTCGACGCTGCATACGCTGGCCGGACTGCGCACCGCGCAAGCCGGCACGGTTTCACTGCAGCAGAAACCGCTCGCGTCGTGGACGCGACGTGATTTCGCACGCGCACTCGGCTTGTTGCCGCAGTTGATCGAAGATCCGTTTCCCGCGACGGCGCTCGAAGCCGTGCTCGTCGGACGTCATCCGCATCTCGATTTCTGGGCCTGGGAGAGCGCGGCCGATCGGCAGATCGCCAGCCGTTGTCTCGAGGCCGTCGATCTCGCGGGGTTCGAGTCGCGCGACATCGCCACGCTGTCGGGCGGTGAACGGCGCAGGTTATCCGTCGCGACGATCCTGGCCCAGGATCCAGGAACCTTCCTGCTCGATGAACCGATCCAGCAACTCGATCCGCAGCATCAGCTCGACGTGCTGCGCCGCTTCCGGCAACTGGCCGACGCCGGTCGCAGCGTGGTCATGAGCCTGCACGACGCCGGCCTCGCCGCGCGCTTCGCGGACACTGCGCTGCTGCTGTTCGGTGACGGGCGCTGGCTGCACGGTACGTGCGCGACCGTGCTGAACGAGCAGACGATCGGCGAGCTGTATGGCATGCCCGTGCGCGAGCTGCGCTGGAACGACGGCCGCACGTTCGTCGCGGTCTGAACCATCGCGACGCGCCGGGGCATCGACCTGGCGCGTCAGTGCGGCACCGAGCGCGAAAAGAGGTTCAGCACGACCACGCCGGCCAGTATCAAGCCCAGACCGACGAACGCCGCCGTATCGAGCGTCTGGCCATAGACGAGCCATGCGATGGCCGTGATCAGGACGATGCCGACGCCCGCCCAGATCGCGTAGGCAATGCCGACGGGAATCGCCTGCAATGCCAGCGATAGAAAGTAAAACGAGATGCCATAACCGGCGATCACGACCGCCGCAGGCCCGGGGCGCGTGAAGCCTGCCGACGCCTTGAGCGCGGACGTCGCGATCACCTCGGCGAGGATCGCAACGGTCAGGAAGATCCAGGCACGCAACACTATGGCTCAGGTGATCGGAGTGTAGAAAAAAGCAGACAAGGCCTGTCAGGCGTGGATCGCCGCGTGCACTTGCGCGTGCAACAGCCCGTTCGAGGCCAGCACGCTGCCGCTCGTGAGCGACAGCGGCCTGCCTTCAAGGTCGGTGAACCGGCCGCCCGCGGCTTCGACGATCACGGCGCACGCGCCCACGTCGAGGATGTTGACGTCGGACTCGACGACCGCGTCGATGCGACCCGACGCGAGCAGGTGATAATGCAGGAAATCGCCGTAGCCGCGGATGCGGCTCGAGCCGTCCGACGAGCTGCCCGAACGCGAGCCAGCGCGGACCGGTGGCCAGCGTTTTCAGATTGCCCGTCGAAAGTGCGGCGGCCTCGATCGTGTCGATGGCACTGACGCGGATCGGCTGCTCGTTGAGCCATGCGCCGACACCGATCTCGCCATAGGCCAGCTCGCCGTAAGCCGGGGCCGACGACACACCGACGATCAGGCGTCCGGCTCGCATCAACGCGATCTGCGTCGAGAACATCGGGTATTCGCGCACGAAGGCCTTGGTGCCGTCGATCGGATCGACGACCCAGACGTACTCCGCATCGAGCGCGTGCGTTCCGGTTTCCTCACCGTAAAAACCGTGGCCGGGAAATTTCGCGCCGAGGATCGAACGGATCGTCTTCTCCGTCTCGACGTCGGCCTCCGTGACCGGCGACTTGTCCGCCTTGATCGTGACTTTCAGGTTGCGCTGGTAGTAGTGACGCACGACGTCCGCCGCGGCGTGCGCCGCATCGAGGGCCGCCGCAAGGAATTCGGAATGGGACATGCCGCGAATCCTGGAATGGATGGCGCGATAGTAACCTGTCACTCGCGCGGCCACCGCGGCTCCGTACGCGCACGTTGTCCAGCCGGCGCTGCGAATTCTTGACATCTTCAATCTCGTTGCCTACCGTGCGGCGACTGTCAGGTGATCCCGCGAGCGACGGCTCAGGGAGAACGGGAAGCCGGTCCAATTCCGGCGCTGCCCCCGCAACGGTAGTCGAGACAAGCCTGCATCAGCCGCGGCCCACTGGGCTCGGCACCCACTGCGCGTCGCGCGGGAAGGGGATGCAGGCCGGGCCCACCAGGGTCCACTCGAAAGCCCGGAGACCGGCCTGCCAGCCAGACCAGCTTCGCGGCGGGCGAGCGGCAGGACTGACGGTTGCGGCTTCCCCTGGCTGCCAGCCGCGTTCCGCCCCACCCCCGCCTCGGGCTGGATCGTCAAGGCCTTCACGGGCCGCACGCGGTGGGCTTGCAACCATGTTTTTCGCGATCAGGTTCTCGTTCGTTTCACGTCGCCACGCGGCTTCTTCGGGCTGGGCGGCTTCCTTGCTGGCGTGCATGTGCAGCGCCGGCGGCACCGCGTTCGCGGTGACGCTGCCTCCCACGGTGGTCGTCACGGCGACGCGTATCGAGACGCCGCTAAGCGAGGTAATCGCGCCGACGCTGGTCATCGACCGTGACACGATCGAGCGTAGCGGCGCCAACGACGCGGCGGAACTGCTGCGTTTTCATGCGGGCCTCGACATGGGACGCAACGGCGGTCCCGGCCAACCCACGGCGGTGTTCATTCGCGGCGCCGAGAGCAACCACACGCTGGTCCTCATCGACGGCATCCGGATCAATCCGGGGACGATTGGCCTGCCCCCGCTGCAGAACATTCCACCCGACATGATCGAGCGCATCGAGATCATCAAGGGCCCACGCTCCGCACTCTGGGGCACGGACGCGATCGGGGGCGTGATCAACGTGATCACGCGACGCGGCTCGCGCGACGGCTGGTCGACCGAAGTCGGTTACGGCGATTACGACACGCGCAAGGCCAGCCTGAACGGCGGCTTCGACGTCGGCTCGCAGCGTGGCCATCGATTTTGGCGTTTCGTGGATCGACAGCGAAGGATTCCCGACCCGCACGTTCGACGACGTCGATCGCGGCTACGACAACCTGAGCGAAAACCTGCAGGCGCGCTTCGACGTCGGACCGGCGAACTGGCCCTCCGGTACTGGCATACCGACGGCAATTCCGAGTACTCGGATTTTTTCCTGGCGCCGGTGGACCAGGACTTCGAATCGTCGACGGCGGCCGCGGAGGTCGTGTTTCCCGTTTCGTCGGCGGCCAATGCGCGCCTCACGCTGAGTCACTTCGAGGATCGCATCGAGCAGAACCAATCGACCGATTTCCTGCGCACGGATCGCGACTCGCTCGACGGCCAGGTGGACTGGCAGGTCAACGCGGCCAACCTGCTCGGGGTTGGCGCCATGGTGTCGCGCGAGAAAGCGCGCAGCGTGTCGTTCGGCGACCCGTTGTCCGCCGATACCGATATGACCACGGTCTACGTGCAGGATCGCGTGGATGCCGGCCGGCACAGCGCGCTGCTCGCACTTGGTTACACGGACCACGAAACCGCGGGTGACGCGTTCACCTGGAATGTCGAATACGCTTTCGACGTGACCCCGCAGACGCGCCTGTTCGCGCTCGCCGGCAGCGGGTTTCGCGCGCCGGACGCCACCGATCGCTTCGGGTTCGGCGGCAACCCGGACCTCGATCCCGAGAGTTCGAACAATTACGAGGCCGGCGTGCGCCACGCGCTGACGCCGCAGCAGTCACTGAAGATCTCCGCGTTCCAGACCGACATCGACGACCTCATCGATTTCACGGTGCTCTCGTTCGACCCGTTCGAGGGCGAGAACCAGAACGTCGCGGAGGCGCGCGTCCGCGGCATCGAGGCCGCCTGGGAATTTACGGGCGCGCTCTGGAACGCGCGTGTCGAAGCGATTTACCAGGATCCGCGCAACCTCGAGGACGACTCGCTGCTGCTGCGGCGCGCGCAGGAAACCCTGACGCTCGTCGCTGAGCCGCCCCGTCGGACCGGTCGTGCTCGGGCTTGACGTGCTCGCCACGGGCGAGCGCAAGGATTTCGGGTTTCCCGCACCCGTCACGCTCGACAGCTACGTGCTCGCAAACCTGACGGCAATGTGGCAGGTCACGCCGAGTTTCAGTTTGATCGGCCGCATCGAAAACGTTCTCGACGAGCAGTACGAACTGGCGGACACTTTCAACACGCCGGATCGCGGCGTTTACGTGACGCTGCGCTATGCCCCGGTGCGAGGCGATCGCTGATGGGCCACCGCTTGAGCAAGATCTACACGCGCACCGGCGACGACGGCAGCACCGGTCTCGGCGATGGCGTGCGCGTGCCGAAGGAGCACCTGCGCGTCGAGGCTTACGGCACCGTGGACGAGGCCAATAGCGCCGTCGGCGTCGTGCTCGCGGTCCCGGGCTTGCCGTTGGACGTCGTCACCGCACTGACCAGCATCCAGCACGACATGTTCGACCTGGGCGGTGAACTCTGCATTCCAGGGCACCGCGCGATCACGGCCGCGTACATCGAGCGTCTCGAGCAGACGCTCGACCGCTTCAACGAAGACCTGCCGCCGCTCAAGGACTTCATCCTGCCTGGCGGCGGCCCGGCGGCTGCGGCCTGTCACCTGGCTCGCACCGTGACGCGTCGCGCTGAACGCCGTGTCTGGGAGCTGTCACGCGCCGAAGAAGTTGCGCCGAGGTGCCGCAGTACCTGAACCGGCTCTCGGACCTGTTGTTCGTGATTGCGCGGGTGCTGGCCCGTCACGAAAACGGCAGCGAAGTGCTCTGGCAGCGGCGCTAGTGCCCGGCTTGCGCCAGGCTGGTCCTGGCGCGTTCGAGCGCCTGGCAGGTCACGCCCACGCCCTTGGGCCAACCGCGGAGACGCACGGGTCACGAGGTCCGACGGCAACGGATAGATCGTGCGAGCCCGCACGGCCTGCATGCGCGGCCAGCGCTGCCACTCGGCAAACGGATCACGCAGCGTGTCGTCCGTGCTCAAGATCACCTCCGGGTCCTCCGCGAGTACCGCCTCGGCCGTGATCGGCGGTGCCAGCTGCGGCAATTCCTCGAACACGTTGCGGCCGCCGCAGAGCGTGACGATTTCGCTGATGACGTGGCGGCCGTTGACGGTGTAGATCGGCTCATCGTCGATCTGGATGAACACCGATAGCGGTGGCCGCCGTGAGTAACGCGCGCGTTGCGCCGCCACTTCCTGCTCGAACGCGACGGCCGCGCGCTCCGCGACCGGGGCCGGTCCCGGCGAGGGCACCGAGCTGCCGCAAGGCAGCGGGCACGTCGGCCAGTTTCTGGGTCGGTACTTCGACGATCCGCAGGTGCAACTGGCGCAGCCGCGAGATCACCGTATCCGGCGTCCCGGTCGGCCACACGAGCACGATGTCCGGGCGCAGCTCGAGCACCCGCTCCACATCCACGCGCCACGCGTTGCCGACCAGCGGCAGGGCGCGCGCGGCCGCCGGGTAATCACTGTATTCGACGGTACCGACCAGCAGCGAGCCCGCCCCCGCGGCATACGCGAGTTCGGTGAGGTTGGGGGCGAGGCTCAAGAGACGCGGTTTCGCCGCCGACTCCGCTCTTGCAGGGTTGTGTGCCATCGCAGCGATCGTGATGAGCACGAGCCAGGCGCGGGTTGGCCTCATTTACCAGGCATCCCCGCCGGCGACGACCAGCAAGGCGATCACTGCGAGCCAGACCCAGAGAGCCCGCGACACGAGGCGCCACGCACCCTTGGCCGTGGCCAGGTCGAGCGCACCGGCGTCGACGCCTTCGAGGCTGGGCTCGAGCGACCCCTTGCCTACGCGGGCCAGCAAGCCTTCGGCACGGTCGAGCAAGCCGGCGCCGGCGCTGTCGACCGCGACCTTCCAGTTTCCCACGGCATCCTCGAAGCTGCCGGCCAGCGCATACGACAAAGCAGCGAGTCGCGCGGGAATCCAGGCGAGGATGCCGTGCAGGTCGGTGAGCATGCTGCCGAGATCGCCGCGCATGCGCGGCACCCCCTGGCGCGCGGCTTCAAAGGCGGCCCGCCGCCGCAGCAGGTCGCTGACGCGATACAACCAGGCGCCGGCAGGCCCGAGCACCATGAACCAGAAGATCACGCCGAAGATGCGATTGTTGGCCTGCACGAAGATCGCTTCTTCGACGGCCTCGCGCGCGCTGGCGCCGCCGCGCAGGGCGGGCGTGGATTCCAGCAGTTCCTTGGCACGTCGCGTGACTTCGTCACGGTCGTTCCTTTCGAGCGCACCGACGTAGTCGTCCACCTCGTCCTTCAGATCGCGCGGACCGAACGAAAGCAGCAGCACGACGACCGCGAAGACGAACTGCAGCAGGTGTAACAGCTGCGGCCCGAGCATCTGCGATGCGATCGCGACGGGCACGGTCAGCACGGCCAGCAGGAAGACCGCGGTCGCAATCGCCGCGAGGCCGGTCCGGCCGCCGAGCGCCCGGTCGGCATGGTCGAATATCGGGTCGAGCCAGCGCAGCTCGCGCAGGCGCAACAGGTGCGTCACGCCGCGCTCGCAGATCAGCGCAAAAATGACTGCGATCAGGCTCATGCCGGTGCGACCTCGAGTTCGTAACGCACGAGCGCGTGCAAGAGGGGCCAGTCGAAAGCGATGCCCGGATCGGATTTGCGGCCGGGCGCCACGTCGCTGTGGCCCACGACGCGCCCAGGACCCAGTCCGGGATACGCGCTGCAAAGACGCACGATCACGCGCGCGAGCATCGCATATTGGCCGGGTTCGTACGGCGAATGGTCCGTGCCTTCCAGCTCGATGCCGATCGAATAATCGTTGCAACGTTCGCGGCCTTGCCACGATGAAGCACCCGCGTGCCACGCCCGTCGGTGAAACGGGACGTACTGCACGAGCTCCGCGTCCCGCCGCAGCAACAGGTGGGACGACACCCGCAGTTCGCGTACTTCCTCGAAGTAAGGATGGACCGCGGGTGGCAGCGTGTTCGTGAAGAGGTGGTCGATCCAGGGACCGCCGAACTCGCCTGGTGGCAGGCTGATCCCATGCACGATGATCAGATCGGCGGTTACGCCCGCCGGACGCTCATCGGAGTTGGGCGATGGCACCTGCCGCGCAGACAGCAACAGGCCGCTGACGGGATCGAGGTCGAGACCGGGGGTAGGCGATGTCGGCGTGCGGCGCATGCCTAGATCATGCCGTCGTCGCGGCGCGAGCGCCAATCGCTTGCTTTAAACTGCCGCCATGCCGTCGATCCAGACGACCGTGCCGCTGCACCCGCTCGCCGAACGCGACCTGCGCGTCGTCTGGCATCCCTGCACGCAGATGAAGGACCACGAGTGGCTGCCCATGCTGCCGATCGCGCGGGGGTCGGGTGTCTGGCTGTACGACCATGACGGCCGGCGCTACCTCGACGCCATCAGTTCGTGGTGGGTCAACCTGTTCGGCCATGCGAATCCCCGCATCAATGCGGCCCTGGTCGAGCAACTCGGCCGGCTCGAGCACGTGATGCTCGCGGGTTTCACGCACGAACCGGCCGTGGAACTCGCCGAGCGATTGACACGTCTCGCGCCACCGGGCCTGACACGCTGCTTTTTCGCGGATAACGGCTCGAGCGCGATCGAAGTGGCGCTGAAGATGAGTTTTCACTACTGGCGCAACACGGGCCAGACGCGCAAGCGCCGCTTCGTGACGCTCGCGTCCAGCTATCACGGGGAGACCCTTGGCGCGCTCGCGGTTGGCAACGTCGAGCTCTACAAGGAAACCTACCAGCCGCTGCTGATGGACGTGATCACGGTACCGACGCCGGACGCGTACCTGCGCGCGGACGGCGAGCCGGACGAGACATACGCACGCCGCGCATTCGAGGCCATGGAAGCTACACTTGCCGACCACGCCGCGGAAATCTGCGCCGTGATCATCGAGCCACTCGTGCAATGCGCCGCGGGTATGCGCATGCACGCGCCGGTTTACCTCGAGTTGCTGCGCGACGCGTGTAACCGGCACGGCGTTCACTTGATCGCCGACGAGGTCGCCGTAGGTTTCGGCCGCACCGGCACCATGTTCGCGTGCGAGCAGGCCGGCATTACGCCGGATTTCCTGTGCCTCTCCAAGGGCCTGACGGGCGGGTACCTGCCGTTGTCTGTCGTGCTGACGGGCGAAACCGTGTACGACGCGTTTTACGACGAGTATTCGCGCTTGCGGGCATTCCTGCACTCGCACAGCTACACCGGCAACCCCCTCGCCTGCACGGCCGCGCTCGCGACGCTGGACATTTTCGAGGCCGACGACGTGATTGCACGCAATCGCGGCCTCGCCGCCCATTTCGGCACGCGGGCGCACGAATGGCTGGACGACCTCGAGCACGTGGCGGAAGTGCGCCAGCGCGGCATGATCATCGCGGCGGAAATGGCCCGTGGCGGCCAGCGTGCCAATCCTTTCGATTGGCAGGAGCGCCGCGGACTACGCGTGTACCGGCACGGGCTCGAGCACGAAGCGCTGCTGCGCCCCATCGGCAACGTAGTCTATTTCATGACCCCGTACGTGATTACGCCGGACGAGATCGATCGTCTCGTCATGACGGCCCGCGACGGCATCCGGGCTGCAACGTGCGACTGACGCGCGTGTACGTCGGCGAGCCGCTGGCAACCGACGCCGACCTGCAATTGCCGGAAGCCGCCGCCTATCACGTCGCCCGGGTGTTGCGCTTGCGTGAGGGCGCGGCCATCGTCGCGTTCGACGGCGCCGGCAGCGAGTACCGCTGCGAGATCCTCGCCGTGACCGGTGACCGCGTGCTGGTACGGGTCGGCGTCAAGTCCCCGGGCCTGCCAGAGTCGCCGCTGCGCATCACTCTGGTGCAGGCGGTTTCGCGCGGCGAGCGCATGGACTGGACACTGCAAAAAGCCACGGAGCTCGGGGTGCGCACGATCATCCCGGTGCTTTCGGCGCGGAGCGTCGTGCGGCTCGACGACAAGCAAGCCGCGAAAAAGCTGCGGCACTGGCAGGCGATCGTCGCCGGCGCCTGTGAGCAGTGCGGGCGCAGTGTGGTACCCGAAGTGCGGCCGCCGCTGGAACTCGCGGCGTATCTCACGAGCGCGCCGCGAGAGTCGCAAAGGTTCGTGCTGAGCCCGACCGGTCCCTGCTCGCTCGCCGGGCTGACGAGTGTGGGCGCGCGCGCGGAACTGTTGATCGGGCCGGAAGGCGGCCTGGACGACGTGGAACTCGAACGCGCAAGCCGAGCGGGTTTCACGCCGGTACGTCTTGGGCCGCGCGTACTACGCACGGAGACGGCGGGCATCGTCGCGTTGGCCGTGCTGCAGGCACTCTGGGGCGACCTGCAGTAAACCTCGCCGGGGTTCAGGCGGCCCGGGTTTCCTCGGCGATCATCTCCTCGAGCCGGTCGAAGTCCGGGATCAGTGGATATTCGTTGACCATGCGCACCTGGCAGATCACCGCGCCGTGATCGCCGAATGTCCGCGTGTCGTCCGGATGCACGACCTCGGGGGTCAGCCTGACCAGCTGCGGAAAGCCCTGCGTCAGCACGGCGAAATGGCCACCCGGGGTTTGCGACGTAATGCCCTGCATCACGACGATGCGCGTACGTCCACTCGTTCGCGGCGGCGTGCGGCCGCAGAGCGCCTCGAACGAGACGAGTGGTATGCGCCGTCCACCCCAGGCAACCGTGCCGATATACCAGGGCGGCGCCCCTTCCATCGGCGTCGGCGCCTGGTAGTTGATGACTTCCGTGACGCACGAGCGCGGCAGCAGCAGGCGGTCGTCGAGAAGTGGAACCAGCAGGCAATACAGCTCGTTGCTGGCGGCTGGACTATTGACGGGGCTGTTCAAGGGCGCGCTGCCTCTTCTGCGTTCGATCAGTTGGAGCGTCGGCGGGCCAGCACGAGCGGTTCGATGGCGTCGAGCAACTGGCTTTCCTGGTAGGGCTTGCCGAGGTAATCGTCCACGCCGATTTCGATCGCACGTGCCCGGTGCTTATCCCCCATGCGCGAGGTGATCATGATGATCGGCACGTCCGCGAGGCGCGCGTCGGTACGGACGTGCGAAGCGACCTCGTAACCGTCCATGCGCGGCATCTCGATGTCCAGCAGGATCACGTCCGGCACGTGGTCCTGCAGCAGGGCCATGGCCTCGATGCCGTCCTTGGCCGTCAGCACGCGCATGCCGTTGCGCTCGAGCAGCCGCTGCGTGACACGCCGCACCGTGATCGAGTCGTCGACGACCAGCGCGAAGATGCGATCGTCGCGCGTCGCACGCAGGCCTTCGGCGGGGCGCGAGCGCCATTCGGAGCGCACCAGCGTGCCCATGTCGAGGATCACGACGATGCGGCCGTCGCCGAGAATCGTGGCGCCGGAGATGCCACGGATGCTGGCGATCTGCGGGCCGACCGACTTCACGACGATTTCGCGACTGCCGATCAGTTCGTCGGCGACCAGCGCGGTCGAATGCTCGCCGGCGCGGACCAGGATTACCGACAAGCGCGACATCCGTCTCGGGCAGCACCGACGGCGCGGCGCCGACGAAACTGGCGAGGTGCTGGAAGCGGTAAACCGTGCCACCGTACTCGAAGGTCGGCTGCTCCTCGGCCAGGTGTCGCTCGATCTCGCTGCGCGGCAGGCGCGCCACGCCTTCGACCGTCGCCATCGGTAGTGCGAACAACTCGTCATGCGCGCGCACGATGAGCGCCTGCGTGATCGCAAGCGTGAACGGCAGGCGGATCGTGAATCGCGCGCCGTAGCCCGGGTTGGACTCGATGAACAGGCCGCCGCCCAGCTTTTTCACCTCGGTGGCCACGACGTCCATGCCGACGCCGCGTCCGGCTTGTTGCGTCAACCGGTTGGCCGTGCTGAACCCCGGCTCGAGCACCAATTGCAACGCTTCTTCGTCGGTGAGGTCCTGCTCGGGTCGCAACAGGCCCATCTGACGCGCCTTCGCACGGATCGCTGCGACGTCGAGACCCGCGCCGTCGTCTTCGACGACGATGACGACCTCCGCACCCTCGCGCTGCAGACGCATCGTGATGGTGCCCGTCTCGGGCTTGCCGCGAGCCGCGCGCTCGACCGGCATCTCGAGGCCGTGCACGACGGCATTGCGCAACATGTGTTCGAACGGTGGCAGCATGCGCTCGAGCACCTGCCGGTCGAGTTCGCCGGACGCTCCCTCGACGATAAGTTCGGCTTTCTTGCCGGTCTCGGTCGCGACCTGCCGCAGCAGCCGGGTGAGCCGCTGCACGTGGCGCTGGAACGGCACCATGCGCGTGCGCATCAGCCCATTCTGCAATTCGGTGACGATGCGACCCTGCTGCTGCAGCAGGTTCTGCGTGTCGCGATTCAGGTTCTCGAGCAGCCCTTCGATGCTGCCCACGTCGCTCACCGACTCGGCGAGTGCGCGCGAAAGCTGCTGGATGGCCGAGTAGCGGTCCAGCTCGAGCGGGTCGAAATCGGCGCGGTGCGCGTCGTCCTGCTGGTGCTTGAACAGGATCTGCGCTTCGGTCTCCATTTCGAGCTTGCGCAGCTGTTCGCGCAGGCGCGTCACGGTCCGGTCGAGCTCGACGAGATTGAACTCCATCGAGGTCATCTGCTGCTCGACGCGCGCGCGGAAGATGCTGACTTCGCCCGCATTGTTCAGCAGGTCGTCGAGCAGCTCCGCATCGACGCGCGCCATTTCCTGCCGCTCCGCCACGACCGGTGCTTCGCGGCCGGGCAGGACCGGCGGCATGCTACTCGCGGCGTTATCGGCGGCGACCAGCGGAATCTGGAAGCGCTCGGTCGGCGGCGTCGGCGCAGGCTGCGCGTAGAACTCGGGCTCGGTTTCGAGTGGTTCGATACTGCGGATCGTCTCGACCGGTTCCTCGAGGGGCGGGGCTGATCCAAACTCGGCATTCGCCGCCGCAGGCGCGAGGTAGTCGACATCCGGTGTCGCCGCACGCCCGGCTTCAATCGCGCCGGGACTGTCGTCCGCGACCAGGTCCGGTTCGGCAACCGGGCTATCGCCGGTCGCGACGACCTCATGCTGGGCGACGTGTTCGCTGGACTCCGAAACTTCAAGCGACTCCGGCGATTCAGTCGACGCGGCGGCCTCTTCGGTCTCGTCAGGCGTAGAGGTGCTCGTCTCGGTCGTCGGCGTGGGTACGACAATCGGCTCGAAGCGTGTCGGCGCGACGCGGTGGCCGGCGACCTCACGAATGCGTACCAGCAGCGCTGCGGGCACCGGGATGCCCTGGCCGAAGTTTGCCAGCTCGCGCATGCGGTGCAGTTCGTCGAGCGAGTCCTGCAGCACGTCGAACGCGGTCCCGTCCGCATGGACCGTGCCGTTCTCGACAGCCTCCAGCAGCGATTCGACCTCGTGGCTCACGTCGCCCATTGCGCGGATGCCGGCCATGCGTGCGCCGCCCTTCAACGTGTGCAGCAGGCGCTTCAGTTCCGTGACCTGGCTGCCGTCCGCGCGGTCGCGCCGCCAACGCGAAAAAGCCGCTTCACTTTGCTCGAGCAGTTCGGTGGCTTCCTCGCCGAAAATTGCGGCGATGTCGGCGTCGAACTCGGAATCGGCGTGCTCGATGGACGCGATGGCCTCGGATGCACCATCTTCCGGCTGCTCGCTCAACGCCGCGTGCGGCGCCGTGTGTTCGGACTCAGCTTCGCCGGTCGCAGGATCTTGCGTCAGGCTCGGCAGCGAGGGCTCGGTGTGTTCGTCATGCCCGCTCGGCGTTACGGCCGGCGGGTGCACAGAATCGGCGGCGACCAGGGTCCGCGCTGTGGCGTCCAGACACCGGCCAGCGTGCGCTCGGCCGCGGATGCCAGCCGCGCGAGATCGGCATCGAGCGTGCGGTCGAGTGCGTGCCAGTCGGCGACCAGGCGGCCTTGTTCCGGAAAAAAGCCGGTGTTCTCGTCGACGTGCTCCGAGACGGTCTCGAGCAGCCGCACCGTGTCGTGAAGCAACGCGACGGCTTCGGCGGGCAAGCCGTGGCCATTGTCGTGGAGCTTGCGGACGTAGTGTTCCATCGGCTCGGCGACCTTGATGCCCTGGCGCGCGCCGGCCGTCTTCGCAATGCCGCTCAGCGTGTGGCAGGCGCGATAAAGGGCTTCCGTGATCGGGTGCGGCGCCACGTTACGCGCGCCGCGCTCGATGAACTCGCGCACGACGAGGATGTGACCCGCGGTTTCCTTGCGGAAGATCTCGCGCAACACAGGGTCCATGGTCGAGTATTCGCCGGCCTGCCGCGTGCCCTGGCCGAAGCCTGGCCCGGTTGAAACCTCTGCGGCGATTTTCGCCGCCGCTTCGGACACCGCAGCGGCGTCGGTGGTCGAGGTCGAGGTCGCGGTCGCGAGTCGCGAGGCTCGCAGTATCCCGTGCCTGGATCATGGGTGCTTCGAGCGTCGGCGTCGGTGTCGTCGCAGCCGCCGGCATCGGCGTGGTGTCGCGGCCGGACAGCGCGTCCGCGCGCGCCATGATTGCGTCCGCACCATCCGACGTAGTTACGCCGCCGTCGATTTCATCGACCAGTTGCGGCATGAACGCGACCGCATCGCGCACTACTGCGACGATTTCAGGAGACCGCGTCAACGTCTGGCTGATCACGCGATTCAGCAGCGTCTCGATGCTCCACGAAAATTCGCCGACGCGCCGCGCGCCCACCATGCGGCCGCTGCCTTTCAGCGTGTGGAATGCGCGACGCACGTCGCGCAGTGCCTCGGCATCGAGCGGGTTCTGCTCCCAGCGCGGGAACCAGTCGTTGAGGCGCGTAACGTTCTCGCGAGCTTCCTCGACGAAGAGCGCAAGGAACTCGGGATCCACGGTCGTCGCCGCAGCGACAGGCGCTGGCCGAGCAGGCTCCGGCGCCTGCGCGGCGGCGGGCAGTGCCGGCGCGGCCGTTTCGGAGGTCTCCGCCAGCGGTACATCGGTCCTGTCTGCAGGCGTATCGGACGCGGCGACCGGTGCCGGCACTTCGGCCGCACGGGACTCCGGCCACGGAATCACGCGTCCCGATGGCTCGAGTTCGCCCAGGCGCGCTTCGGCGCCATCGAGCATGTGCCACTGATCGGCGCGCCCCGCCTGCAGCGTTTCCATGTAGTACTCGACGGCGACGATCGCATCGGCGAGCTTTTCGAGACGGAGCGGAGCGAGCGAGCCCGCGTCCGGACGCACGATCGTGCCAAGCGCACGGCCGATGCCCTCCATGACTTCGACGGCCCGTTGCTTGCCGAGCATCAGCAGGCCGGCCGTAATTCCGCGAACCAGCTGTGGCACCTGGTCGAGACCCTGCGCTTCGGCCGGCGCGGAGAGCGATTGCGTCACCGCTTCCTTGATGCGCGCCATGTTGACGATGCATTCGCGCAGTACGGCGTCCTGCACCGAACGGAATTCTTCGTCCGTCGGTTCGCCCGGCGCTCCCGCCCCGCCGCTGTCGGGCAGTATCAGGCGCAGCAATTGCGAGTCGAGGCTGTCTTCGACGGCGATCAGCGCGGCCGCCACGCTCAGGAGCGCCGCGTCGTCCGGCGCAATGCGCCGCTCGACGATCGCCTTCAACGATTCGAGTTCCCCCTCGACCCGCGTGCGCAGCGCGCCGAGGCCGAGCACGCCGAGTGTGTCGCTGATCTTGCGCAGCATCTCGAGTTGCGGCGCCAGGTCTTCGACCTGCGTCGCGCCTTTGCGCACGAAGATATCGAGCACGTCCTTGACGCGGGTGAGGTCTTCGCGGATCGCAGCCGCCACCGTCTTCATGAGACGGACGCTCGGTGCCGACAACGCTTCCGCCGCGTCGACATCACTGATGCTGTCGGCGTTCATGACCTCATGCAATGCAAACGACTTGCGCACGGCCGAGACGCGGGGCCCGGCTGAGCGGGCATGGGCCAGGTAATAAAGTAAATTGTTGATCAGGTCGACCGGCGGGCTCGTGGCATAACGAGTCTCGCCCTGGTCCTGCAGGCGACGCAGTTCGCGGTCCACATGACCGAGCAGGCGCTTGATCGAGACGCTGGTATCGATGCCGCCATCGCGCAGCACCTCGAGCAGCGCACTGACCACCCACCAGAGCTGGAACAGCGGCTTCGTCGAGGCAGCCTGCTCGAACTGTCCGGCGATGTCCGTCAGGTGCTCGAGATTCGCTTCGACGTGTTCGCCGCGGATCCACCCGAGCAGCGCAAGCTGCAGGCGCGGTCGCAACTTGCGTGCGAGCTCGCCGAGCTGGACATCACCGCCGGCGACCGCATTGGCGCGTGCCGGTTCGTCGGAGCGCAGGTTCAGCAGCAGCAGCGTGCCTTCCGACAACAGTGCGCCGCCGCGCACGGCGCGCATGTCGTTCAGCAGCGGCAACAGCACCAGCGGCAGGTCGCGCGCGCCGGAGGCGACACGCTCGACGTAGCTCGGCAGCTGCTCCATGGCGCGCATCAGCGCGTCGAGCCCGTCGACATCTGCGTTAGCGGCGCCTGAATGTGCGTCGACGTAGCGTGCGACGTGCTCCATTTCTTCGGCCAGCAGCGCACCGCCGTAAACTTCGGCGAGCCGCAATGCGCCGCGCGCAAGATGGATGTGCGCCGCGAATCGATGCAGCGCGCCACGGTCTTCGGGGCGATCGGCAAATGACTCGAGCGCGACGCGCGCCTCGTTCAATTCGCCGGCGATCTCGCGAGCGATGACCTGGAGCGAAGCGTGCGCTTCGTCGACCGTGGCTAAGGGCAAGTGACCTGAATTCACGATAAGGCGTTCGCGCTGGGAATCAGCCGACCAGGCCGCCGACACGGCGCACGCGCTCGAGATTCTCGGCGGGCGTCAGCGTCTGCGTGTCCTCGGCGCGCAGGGCCGGAAATTCGCCCGTGCCGCTGCGCATCGAGCCGGGCAGGCGGAAGCCGGCGACCGATTTGCGCAACTGCGCGGCCAGCTCTGCGAGCTTGCCGATCGAGGTCGAAGTGGCCGTCGTGCTTTCTGCAGTCTGCGAGCTGATTTCGCGCAGCACCTGCATGTTGCGCGAAATACTCTGTGACACACCGGCCTGCTGGCGGGAGCTCGCCGAAATGTTCTGCACGAGGCTCGCAATCTGGTTCGAGACCTGTTCGATCTCCTCCAGCGCCGCCCCGGCATGCTCGGCCAGCAGCGCGCCGCCGACCACGTCGGTCGTGGTGCGCTCCATCGAGACGACCGCCTCGTTGGTGTCGGCCTGGATCGTGCGCACGAGCACCTCGATCTGCTTGGTGGCATTGGCCGCGCGCTCGGCGAGGCGTTGCACTTCATCGGCAACGACTGCGAAGCCGCGACCGGCCTCGCCCGCCATCGACGCCTGGATGGACGCATTCAGCGCCAGGATGTTGGTCTGCTCGGCAATGTCGTTGATGAGTTCGACGATGTTGCCGATCTCCTGGGAACTCTCCCCGAGGCGCTTGATGCGTTTCGAGGTTTCCTGGATGTTTTCGCGGATCGCATTCATGCCGTCGATCGTCCTGCGCACGGCGTCACCGCCCTTGTGAGCGATGTCGACCGAATGGCGCGCCACGTCAGCCGAACGTTCCGCGTTGCCCGAGACCTCCTCCGTGGAAGCGGCCATCGCCGCGATCGACTCGGACGCGGCGCCGATCTGTTTCGACTGGACCGACGTAGCCTTGGCGAGATGCGTCGAGAGCGCCTGCGTCTGGCGGGTCGCGCCGTCGAGCTTGATCGCCGAATCGTTGATCGTGATGACCAGCTCGCGCAATGCTTCGATGGCGTAATTGATCGAATCGGCGATGGCGCCCGTGATGTCCTCGGTCACCGTCGCCTGCACCGTAAGGTCGCCGTCGGCAAGACTCGACAACTCGTCGAGCAGCCGCAGGATCGCCTGCTGATTGCGCTCATTCTGTCGGCCCTGCTGGTCCGCGACGCGGCGCAGGTTGGCGAGTTCGCGTTGCAGCCACGCCGCGCCCGCGAGCGACAGCAACGTGACGATGATGAAGACGAGCGGCAACCAGGGGCTCGCCAGCGCGCCGCCCTGAGCGTCGTCGGCCGCGTCCGCGGTCGCGAGTCCGGCGCCGAGCGCGGTGCCACTTTCCGCCAGGGCGTTGCGGGCCGCCTGCATCTGCTCGAGCTGGTCGGACAGGCCGATGACGGCTCGCACTTGCTCGGCTTCGGCGCGATACGCCACGAGCAATGCCTTGGCCGGTGCCTCCGCCGGGCCCGACACCGCCGCGACGCCGAGATCGTTCGGCTCGCCCACGATGCCACCAGCCACTTTGCCCATGAACTCGAGGCTGTCGGTCAAACGACGCGAGGCCGCCTCGACCGGCGCGGTCCCGTCCGCAAGTGCCGAAAGATCCTGCTCCACCGCCTGTGCGCGCAGTTCGAAGCGCTCGAAACTGCGGTTGAGCAACTCGGGCCGCGACGGGCCCAGCGCCTTCAGCACTTCGGCCGCGGCGGACAGCATGCGTGGCGTGGAATCGCGCATGGCCGCGGCCGCCTGCTGCGCCTTGAGCGCGGCCGGACGTCCGTCGAGCACGGCCTGCGACTGCTCGAGCAGCGCCGGCCAGTCACTTTCAACGCCGAGCACGCGCGCGCTGGGCGTCGCAAACAGGCCGAGCGTCGATTTACCGGCATCGATCTCGTCAGTACGCGTTCGAGGCGTTGGCGGGAACGGTCGAGCGCTTCGAACGCCGGTGCCGAGCCGCGAACTGCGGCGCCTGCCTGCAGCGGGATGTTCTGCGCCAGCGACGTCAGGTCGGCGACGTGTTCACGCAGTTGCGTCTTCTGCTGCATCGCGCGCCCCGAGAGCAGCAGCGCCAGGGCGGCCAGCACGGCGGCGGCGAGCGCCACGCCGAGCAGCACGGGCTGCAGTCGGGCGGCGTCGAATCTGTTGATCATGTCATCACCGTTCTTGTCATAGTCGGCGCTCGCGTTCAGGACGCGGCGGCCTGCAGGAATTGCTGGCTTTCCAGCAGCGTCTTCACGCTGAAGACGGGCCAGACTTCGGCGCCGCGCTTGAACGCGCCGGCGAGGTAGGGCTCGCAGCGCAGCAGCGTGGGCGGCAGGTCGCTGGAGAATTCGCTTTCGTAGAACCGCCGGAACCCCATGACCTCGTCAACGACGAGTCCGGCCGGAATTTCCCGGTGATTGCGCGATCAGCACGCGTGTGCCGCGGTTGACGGTCGTGAGCCCTGCACCGAGGAACGCCCGCAGGTCGACGATCGGCAGCAACTGGCCGCGCACGTTCGAGAGTCCACGGACCCATGCCCGCGCACCGGGCACGCGCGTGACGGCGCCCGGGAACGCCAGCACTTCGCGCGTCTCCTCGCGCGCCAGCAGGAATGCCTCGCCGCCCAGGCGAAAAGCGATGCCGACCCACTCCGCACCGGTTGCGACGGCCTCGGGCTGCCCTTGCGCAGCAGCGCGGCAACGGCGGTCGATTTCCCGCAGCAGTTCGAAGGGGCGTTCGCGCAGGGAACGCAGGCCAGTGACGCCATCCATGTGTCTTGTCATTTCCGGGAATGTCTCGTCGCATCAGGTCGCGAGCGCAGCCTGCGCCTTGCGGACGAGTTGTTCCGTGGCCACCGGCTTTACGAGGTAATCCACGGCACCCTGGCGCAGGCCCCAGACCCGGTCCGATTCCTGCGACTTCGAGGTGACCATGATCACCGGGATCGTGCGCGTCTGCGGGTCGTTCGCCAGCTCCCGCGTCGCCTGGAAGCCGTTGACGCCCGGCATCACGATGTCCATCAGGATCAGGTCGGGCTGCAGTTCGCGCGCCATGCGCAACCCTTCGCCGCCGTCGGTCGCCGAGGCGGTGGTGAAGCCATGCTGCTCCAGCGCCTGCTGCATCACATGAACATCGGTCGGCGAGTCGTCCACGATCAGTACGAGTGCCACGAGGTTGTTTCCTGTTGTAGCGGTGCGCTCAGGCGCGGTGGACGTGGGTTTCGATCGCGCTCAGCAGTTCTTCGCGCGTGAATGGCTTGGTCAGGTAGTGCTCGGAGCCGACGATGCGACCACGGGCGCGGTCGAAAAGGCCATCCTTGCTCGACAGCATGATGACCGGGATCGTCTTGAATACCTTGTTGTGCTTGATCAGCGAGCAGGTCTGATAGCCGTCGAGACGCGGCATCATGATGTCGACGAACACGATGTCGGGCTGGTGGTCGGCGATCTTCGACAGCGCATCGAAGCCGTCCACCGCCGTGAACACCTCGCAGCCTTCGCGGGCCAGCAGCGTTTCTGCCGTGCGACGGATCGTCTTGCTGTCGTCGATGACCAGCACTTTCAGGCCCGCAAGCCTCGGTCGGCTGCTGCTGGCTGCCGTATTTTCCATTCCGTCGAACCCCTCGATGGGTGTTGGCGTTGCGCGCGATTGCGACGCTAAGCGCGTGGTTAGCGCTCGCGTGGGCGTTTTAACATATTGGTCACCCCCCTGCCATTGGCTGCTTTCGATACCATGACGCTCATCACAACCGGCGGCCCGACCGCTGATTTCCTGCGTGGGGAGCCCGCATGCCCGCAAAGCCGCTCAGCATTGCATGTCGTTATGGATCCAATCGACGACATCAAGCCGCACAAGGACACGACGCTCGCGATGCTGCTGGCCGCGCAACGGCGCGGCTGGAAGATCCATTACCTCGAGCTGCGGGCACATCTGGCTCCGGGATGGCGTGGCGATGGGCCGCGCGCACGCATCTGCAGGTGCGCGACGATCCCGCACGACTGGTTCACGCGCGGCGAGCCCGTGCCGCGGCGCCTCGGCGATTTCGACGCGATCCTCATGCGCAAGGACCCGCCGTTCGACACCGAATACATCTACTCGACGTATATCCTCGAGCGCGCTGAGCTGCAGGGAGCGCTGGTCGTGAACCGGCCGCAGGGCCTGCGCGACATGAACGAGAAGGTCTACACGGCCTGGTTCCCGGAGTGTTGCGCGCCGACCCTGATCTCTCGAGACATGCCGGACATGCACGCCTTCCTGCGCGAGCACGGTCGCATCGTCTGCAAGCCGCTGCACGGCATGGGCGGCCGCTCGATCTTCGTCGATCGAACTCGGCGACAAGAATGCGAACGTGGTCTTCGAAACGCTCACGGATTACGGCAGCCGCTTTGCGATCGTGCAACGCTATATCCCTGACATCGTCACGACCGGCGACTCGAGGGTGATCCTGGTGGACGGCGAACCCGCTCCCTACGCTCTGGCCCGCATCCCGACGGCGGCCGACAACCGCGGCAACCTCGCCGCCGGCGCCAAGGGCGTCGGCCGGCCGCTCAACGACCGCGATCGCTGGCTCGCCAGCCAGATTGGTCCCGTGCTGCGTGAGCGCGGGATGCTGTTCGTCGGCCTCGACGTGATCGGCGACTACGTGACCGAGATCAACGTGACCAGCCCGACCGGCGTGCGCGAACTCGACCAGCAGTTCGGCACCGATATCGCCGGCTCGCTCATGGACGCGATTCAGCGCCGGGTTGCGGCGCACTGAGATCGTCCACATGGCTGCAACCCGACGCCCGCGCCCAGGCCAGCGACCGCCTGGCGACCTCCGTCTTCGCCGCGGCGCTGCTGCACGGCCTGCTGATCCTGGGCGTCCGGTTCAGCGCGCCGGCCGCGGACGACGACCGCGCTGCCCACGCTCGAAGTCCTGCTGGTGCCACCGGCTGCCACTGCCGAGAACGACCCAACCTGACGCGGGCTATATCGCCGCAGCGCACCCAGCGGGGCACCGGCACAGGACCGCAGGACCAGCGCAGCTCGCTGCCAGAGACGCTGGACGCAGTTCGACGCCACGCGGCGGTATTCCGTGACTGCGGAGTTGATGCCGAGCCCGCCGAGCGAAGCGCCGGGCACGACGTTCGGTGCTGGCGCGACGCGCCCTCGACGCGCGACGGTTGCCCGCCGGGGCTGAATCGCCCGAGACAGCGCCGGACGAGGAATTCGCCACGCAACGGCCGCTCGCCCAGGTCGGGCTGAACACCGCGGCCACCGACTCGCGAACTGCGCCTGCGCGGCGAGGCCGCTGCGGATGACCGGCTGCTGGCCGATACGCGCGAGTCGCGATCGCAGCGTATCTCGACGGCTGGAAGCGCCGCATCGAGCGCGTCGGCACGCTCAACTTTCCGAACGAAGCGCGCCGCAGCAAATTGTCTGGGCAACCCGGTGCGTCGAAGTCGCGATCCGCGCCAACGGCACACTCGACAAGTGTCGTCGTGCGTCGCACCAGCGGGCATCGCGAACTCGACAACGCCGCGGTCGCCATCGTGCGTCTCGCCGCGCCGTTCGACCCGTTTCCGACGGCCGTGCGCGAGCGTTATCCGGTGCTCCGGTTTGCCTACGAATGGCAGTTCCTCAACGGTCGCCTGGGCAGGCGACGGATCGGTCTTCACTACCGGGCCCGTAGCGCAGGATACTTGGCGCATCGTGGCCGACTACCTCACCAACCAGTTCCTGATCGCCATGCCCGCGCATGGACGATCCGAATTTCGCGCAGACCGTCACGCTGGTCTGCGAGCACAGCGAGCGTGGCGCGCTCGGCATCGTCATCAACCGCACGCTGCCGATGACCCTCGGCGACGTGTTCGAGCAACTCGGGCTGGAATCGAGCAAGTCCAGGCTCAACGACCAGCCGGTGCTGCGCGGCGGGCCCGTGCAGACCGAGCGCGGATTCGTGCTGCACTCCCCGTCCGGCAAATGGGAATCCACGCTGCCATTCTCGGAGCGCATGCACCTGACCACATCGCGCGACATCCTCGATGCGCTGGCTGCCGGCGAAGGACCGGCCAGCGCCGTGATCGCGCTGGGCTATGCCGGCTGGGAAGCGGGCCAGCTCGACGAGGAAATGGCGCGCAACGCCTGGCTCACGGTCGATGCGGACGAGCGCCTGATCTTCGAGACACCGCGTCGATGAGCGCTGGCAGGCCGCCGCGCGCCTGCTCGGCGTCAACCTGCTCGCGCTCAGCAGCGACGCGGGCCACGCCTGAGCGACTTTCCCGCGACCCCCGTGACGGGCCCGCCGGGACGCCGGCCGAAGTGGTGCTCGCCTTTGATTTTGGCGCGCGTCGGATCGGCGTCGCCGTGGGCCAGACCACGACGGACTCGGCGAATGCCGTCGGCACGTTGCCTGCCCATGCCGGCAAGCCCGACTGGTCCGCCGTCCTGCCCTGCGTTCGCGAATGGGCGCCCAACGCGACTGCTGGTCGGACTCCCCTATAATATGGACGGTTCGGAGACGACCACGACGGCCGCCTGCCGCGCTTTCGGCGAGGAACTCTCGCGACGCTGCGGGCTGCCCGTCGAGTTCGTCGATGAGCGCCTGACTTCCAACGCGGCTTACGACGAACTGCGCGATGCGCGCCGGGCGGGTATCCGCGCGCGACGGATACGCCGCGAGGACATCGATGCGAACGCGGCGCGGCTGATCCTCGAGACCTGGCTGCAGGCACGCGGGGTTGAGCCAGGCCGCGCCGCGGTGCTGCACAAGAATCGCCGCCCGGGAGGAGCACTCGTCTTGAAGATCGACACCGGCCGAGACCTGCAGCGCGACCACGCCGGCCGCCTGCGTCACCTGCTGACGCTGGAAGGCCTTTCGCCCGACGAACTCGGCCAGCTGCTCGATCTCGCGCAATTTTACGTGCGCCACCCGGGCGACATGCCGGCGCGCGACCAGAGTCTTGCCGGACGTACGGTCGCCAACCTCTTCTTCGAACCCAGCACCCGCACGCGAGTGTCGTTCGAGCTCGCCGCCACGCGGCTCGGCGCGGACGTCGTCAACCTCGACCTGCACTCCTCGTCGCGTGTCAAAGGCGAGACGGTGCTCGACACGATCTATACGCTGCAGGCGATGCACGTGGACGTGTTCGTGATGCGCGATTCGGAACCAGGGTTGCCGGCCTTCGTCGCCGGTCACGTGCAGCCGCACGTCAGCGTGCTGAACGCCGGCGAAGCCCACGTCTCGCACCCGACGCAGGGCCTGCTCGACGTGCTGACGATCCGTCAGCGCAAGGGCGATTTCCGCGACCTTACGGTCGCGATCGTCGGCGACGTGAAGCACTCGCGCGTCGCGCGCTCGGCCGCGACGGCGCTCAGACGCTGCAGGTCGGGCGAGTTGCGTCTCGTGGCGCCCGCAAGCCTGATGCCAGAGGCCGACGAGTTTCCGGGCGCGAAACGGCACGTGACGCTGGATGACGGCCTCCGCGGTGCAGACGTCGTCATGGCGCTGCGCATCCAGAAGGAGCGCATGACCGACGCCAGATTCCCGACCCCGACGCGTTCTGCCGCGAATGGGGCATCACCGAAAAGAACCTCGCACTGGCCGCACCGGACGCCGTGGTCATGCATCCGGGCCCGATGAACCGCGGCGTCGAGATCTCCGGCGAAATTGCCGACGGGCCGCAGTCGGCGATCCAGCAGCAGGTGCGCAATGGCGTGGCCGTGCGCATGGCCGTGCTCGCAACGATCGTGCGCAACGTGCAGGTGCGCAACGTCGAAGCCGGCCGGCGCGAGGGTCATGAAGTGCCGGCCATGAAAGACGACGCCGCGTCGTGACCGCGCGCACCACCGAGCGCGACGGTGGATATGCGCGTGCACGGTCGACGATGTCGACCCGCCGGCGTGGCTCCGCCAGCCGCCCGCATCGCGACACGATCTTCGTCGAGGACGCGCAGTTGCTCGTCGCAGCACGAGTACCCCGGACGCCAGTTCGTGATCCGCCTGCAGGCGCCCAAATGCGCCGCGGCGGCAACGCCGGGCAGCTTTGCGCACCTGACCTGCGATCCGGAACGGCCCATGCGCAGGCCGCTGTCGATCATGCGAGTCGATGCGCGCGCGGGCTGGATCGAGATTCTCTACAAGGTCGTGGGACCGGGACTCGAGGCGCTGTCGCAGCAGCCGCTCGGCGCGACGCTGAGCGTGATGGGCCCGATCGGCCAGGGATTCGTTCCGTCGCCCGCTTTCCCGCGCACGCTGCTGATCGGTGGCGGTGTGGGTATCCCGCCCATGGTATTCCTGGCCGAGACGCTGCAGGGCACGCCGCGATGCGCCGTGGCAGCCGCTGGTGCTGATGGGTTCCGAAATCGAATTCCCGTTTCGCGCGCGGCCCGTCGCAGATCCTGGTGCCTGGCATTCCGGCCGAAGCCATCGCGTGCATGCCATTGCTCGATGATTGGGCCATTGCCAGCCGGCTCGCGACCCTGGCCGGGTTCGCGGGTTGCTACCCGGGCTATGTGACGGACCTGGCCGCGCACTGGCTCGGAACGCTCGATGCCGCCACGCTGGCCGAAGTCGCGGTGTTCGCCTGCGGACCGACGCCGATGTTGCAGGCCGTGGCCCGCGTCGCGCGACGGTTCGGCGTGCCCTGCCAGGTCTCGCTCGAAGAATTCATGGCTTGCGCGGTGGGCGGTTGCGCAGGTTGCGCGGTGCCCGTCGTTACAGCCGCGGGGCTGGCGATGAAGCGCGTTTGCGTGGACGGGCCTGTCTTCGACGCGAACGCGGTGTTTCCGGCTGCAAGTTAGCTGCACCACTGAATTTCTGCTGGCGCATACACTGTTTCAGGAGTTGCAGGCCCGGCGTCCGACCCGGTAGATCTTTTCGCCGCGCGAAGAGACAGGCGCGGCAAAAGACTACCGGATCGAACGCTGCGGTACGGCGCCTGAGCGAGTATTCGGGCGCGCCCGAAACTCGCACGGCGCAGCAACAGCCCCGACGGAAACAGCATCGCTCGCGGCCATGCGGAAGTACAGTTAGCGCGCGCGGCCACGCCGAACTGGCACCTGTCGGCCAATTCCTCGATGCTGCGCGCAACAGATCGCGACCGATTACGGAAACGTGCTCGATCTGTTATTACTCGTGGCAGCGCTACTTACTCACAGGCAGCACCGCCACCGATGATGACGAACCCTGAATTGCAGGTTATCGCTACGCATCTGATCGCCGCCCTGGCGGCGGGCGGCGTGATCGGCCTGGAGCGGAGTTTTCACGGACGGCCGGCCGGGTTCAGGACACATGCCCTGGTGTGTCTCGCCTCGAGCCTGCTGATGCTGGTTACCCTTTATCAAAGCGCGTGGTTGCACGGCATCCCGCCGGACTCCATCCGCACCGACCCGGCCCGCATGGCACAGGGAATCATGACCGGCATCGGGTTCCTGGGAGCCGGCGTCATCTTCAAGGAAGGCGTGTCGGTCAGGGGCCTGACGACTGCCGCATCGATCTGGATCACTGCCGCGATCGGGATCCTGATGGGCATAGGGTTCTACGTTCCGGCGATCCTTGCCACACTGCTCACTCTCATCACGCTTTCGATCTTCCGTTGGGTCGAAACGATATTGCCGTCGCAGTCATATGCGTACTTTCATGTGCGCTTCGACCGCGACAACGTGATGCCGGAACCAGAACTGATTGCGTTCCTGCGATCCGTCCGGTTCAGCGTCGCAAACATCAGTTATCGGCTAACCGACGATGCACGCGCATTTGAATACCAGATGGTGATCAGCACGACGAAACCGAACAGGCTCACGGAGCTTGCAACGGCGCTCCGCCAGAACACGAACATCCGTTCGTTCCGGATTTCCCCAACCGGGGACTAGCCCTCAGCCAGGACTGATCCCTGCCACGGATTTCGTCCGCGAAGCCGAGTTCCATTTCGATCGCGATCGCTTGATCGAGCGCGACTGGCGGCCACCGTCGAAGAAGTTGACACCTGCACGCCGGGCGGTGCCGATTGCAGGTCCTGCCGTGCCGCGCTCATCGCTGCGGGCCAGGTTTATCGTGAAGCTGACGGCCGTTTTTCTGTCATCCGGGCGGCCACGCGTCATACCCGCGTGCCGGCGCTTTTGAAACTGTGACGTAGTTCACGGTTTTCGCTTACAGGTGAATCGTCTGGAGCAGCGTTCGCGGCTTAGAGCGTCGAAAAATCTGACAGTTCGCCCGCCCGTCACGCGATTTCGAGGGGAAAACCACGCGCCCCGGTGGTTCACCCTATATTCCCTCGGACGCCAAAGGGGTTGGCACGCGGCTTGCCTGAATAATCAGTAAATCGGGCGTGGGTTCCGGCGTCTTTCGGCTCGCATTGTTCGGTGCGAGCCGGAGAGGACATCCGGGACTCGCGCCCACCAATTTCCCGATCGGTCTTGTCAGGTCCGCTCCGGGATACGGACGCGGTCAACCGAAGTTGATCTTCGCCTCGAGATTCGTCCTGGAATCCGCATTCGCGATGGCCTCTTCCAGCGTGACCTTGCCATCGAGGTACAGCTGGTAGAGCGAGACGTCGAACGACTGCATGCCCTTCTCGTTGCTGAACCGCAGCGCTTCCTTGACCCCGATGATGTCGCCCTTCTTGATCAGTTCCTGCACGTGCGGGTGTTGAGAGCAGCACCTCCACCGCGGCGCAGCGCTTGCCCTCCTTACTGGTCACGAGACGCTGCGACAGGATGGCCTTCAAATACTGCGAAAGGTCGAGAAAGATCTGGCTGTGCTGGTCGCGCGGGAACATGTTGATGATGCGGTCGAGCGCTTCCGCGGCATTGTTCGCGTGCAGCGTGGCCAGGCACAGGTGACCGGTGCCTGCGAACGTGATGGCGTATTCCATCGACTCGCGGTCGCGGATTTCGCCGATCAGGATCACGTCCGGCGCGGCGCGCATCGCACTGCGCAGCGCGCGGTGGAACGACTTCGTGTCGAGGCCAACCTCGCGCTGGTTCACGATCGATTTCTTGTTCGGATGCAGAAACTCGATCGGGTCTTCGACCGTCAGGATGTGATCTGACGCGTTCTCGTTGCGGTAGTTGATCAGCGAGGCGAGCGACGTGGACTTGCCAGAGCCGGTCGCGCCGACCATCAGCACCAGGCCACGCTTGATCATGACGAGTTCTTTGACGATGGGCGGCAGGCCCAGCTCTTCGACCTTCGGCATCTCCGCCGTGATGTAACGCAGCACGACGGCCGGGTTGCCGCGCTGGTGGAAAACCGCCACGCGGAAACGCCCGAGGCCGGGCTCCGAAATGGCGAAGTCGATCTCCAGCTCCTGCTGGAAGTAATCGATCTGTTCCTGGTTCATCAGGCCGTAGGCTGCCTGCCGGACCTGGTCGGCCGTCAGCACCTGCCGGTTGACCGGCATGATCTTGCCTTCGATCTTGATCTTGATCGGCGAGTTCGAGCTGAAGAAAAGATCGCTCGCCTTCTTTTCGACCATGAGCTTGAAGAGCGGACGGGTATTCAGCACGAAGCTGCGCGTCGTATCCGTGCCGACGTTCAAGCTACCCGTATCGTTGAGCACACGCTCCTGGGGCGGCGAGGTGCTGTCCGTATCCGCTGTCATAGTCTGTTACCCCCGTCCCGCGACGCGCGCTGCGCGACCGCCAGGCGTAGGATCATTCCTCTTCCTCGACGATCCTGAGCGCGCCACTTTCGTCGGCCTCGTTATGCCGGCGCTTGCCTTCGAGCTTGATCCGCAGGCGAATTTCGTTCTTCGAGTCGGCGTTGCGCAGCGCCTCTTCGTAAGAGATCAACCCGGCTTCGTATTGCTCGAACAGTGCCTGGTCGAACGTCTTCATGCCGAGCCGGTTCGACTTCGCCATGATCTCCTTGATCGCCGAGACTTCGCCGCGGAAGATCAGGTCGGCGATCAAGGGCGTGTTCAGCATGATTTCCATGGCTGCAACGCGTCCCTTGCCGACCTCGCGCGGCACGAGCCGCTGCGAGATCAGGGCGCGGACATTCAGCGAGAGGTCCATCAGCAGTTGCTCGCGCCTGTCTTCGGGGAAGAAGTTGATGATGCGGTCGAGGGCCTGGTTCGCGCTATTCGCGTGCAAGGTGGCCAGCACGAGATGCCCGGTCTCGGCAAACTGGATGCCGTACTCCATGGTGTCACGGTCGCGGACTTCGCCGACCAGGATCACGTCGGGCGCCTGGCGCAACGTGTTCTTGAGGGCCATGTGCCAGCTCTCGGTATCGACGCCGACTTCGCGCTGAGTGACTACGCAATTCTTGTGCGTGTGCACGTATTCGATCGGGTCCTCGATCGTGATGATGTGGCCGCGCGTCTTGTCGTTGCGGTAATCGACCATCGCCGCGAGGGTCGTCGATTTGCCCGAGCCGGTGGCGCCCACGAGGATCACGAGCCCGCGCTTCGACAGCACGATTTCCTTCAGGATCGGCGGCAGTTCGAGCTCGTCGATCGTCGGCACCTTGACGTTGATCGTGCGCAGTACGGCGCCCGTGAGCCCCATCTGGACGAACGCGCTGACGCGGAAGCGGCCGATGCCCGGCGGCGCGATGGCGAAATTGCACTCGCGCGTCGCGTCGAATTCCTTGGTCTGGCGGTCGTTCATGATCGCGCGCACCAGCAGCGCGCTCTGTTCCGGCGACAGCGGCTGGTTGGTCTGCGGCTTGATTTCGCCATCGACCTTGATGGCCGGCGGGAAACCCGCGGTGATGAAGAGGTCCGATCCCTTGCGCTCGACCATGCGGCGCAGCAGGTCCTGCATCAGCTTGATGCCAGTTTCACGATCCATAGTGTCGTTTCCAGACGCCGTTGCCGCGCGAGCGGCCGCCGACGCCTAGAAGTCCTCCTTGTTCTGCGCGCGGAAGCGTGCTTCTTCCTTGGTGATCATGCCTTTCTGCAGATATTCCTTGAGGCATTGGTCGAGGGTCTGCATGCCGGACTGTTGTCCGGTCTGGATCGCCGAATACATCTGGGCGATCTTGCCCTCGCGAATCAGGTTCCGGATCGCAGGTGTGCCGATCATGATCTCGTGGGCGGCAACCCGTCCGCCGCCGATTCGCTTCAGCAGTGTCTGCGAAATCACTGCGCGCAGCGATTCGGACAGCATCGCGCGAACCATTTCCTTTTCCGCGGCCGGGAAAACGTCCACGACGCGGTCGATGGTCTTGGCGGCAGAACTCGTGTGCAGCGTGCCGAAGACGAGATGGCCTGTCTCGGCGCCCGTCAGGGCCAGCCGGATCGTCTCGAGATCGCGCATTTCGCCGACCAGGATCACGTCCGGGTCTTCGCGCAGCGCCGAGCGCAGTGCTTCGCTGAACCCGAGCGTGTCGCGGTGCACCTCGCGCTGGTTCATGAGGCAGCGCTTCGATTCGTGCACGAACTCGATCGGGTCTTCGATCGTGATGATGTGGTCGGGACGGTTGTCGTTGACGTAATTGATCATCGCGGCGAGCGTCGTCGACTTGCCCGAGCCCGTCGGGCCCGTGACCAGCACCAGCCCGCGCGGCTGCATCGCGATGTCCTTGAAGATCTTCGGTGCATTCAGGTCGTCGAGCGCCAGCACGACCGACGGAATGTTGCGGAAGACGGCGGCCGCGCCGCGATTCTGGTTGAATGCGTTGACGCGGAAGCGCGCCAGCTTCGGGATCTCGAACGAAAAATCGGTTTCGTAGAATTCTTCGTAAGCCTTCCGTTGCTTGTCATTCATGATGTCGTACACCATGCTGTGCACTTCCTTGTGCGTCAGCTGGGGCATGTTGATCCGCTTCATGTCGCCATCGACGCGGATCATCGGCGGCACCCCCGCCGACAAGTGCAGATCGGAGGCTTTGTTCTTGACGGCGAATGCCAGTAACTGGGCAATGTCGACGGCCATCGGGACTCCCTTGGGCCAGCGAGCCGGATCCGGAACAGGATGGGTCTCGCGGGCGACCGCAGTATAGATCAGGGCGTCACACCCCAATATGTTAACCGCTCCGCACTTCTCACCCGACGCACTGCAGTCGGTGCTGAAACGTATCGCCAATGCCGCCGAAATGGCCGGGCGCGATCCCGCGACGGTGCGGCTGCTGGCGGTCAGCAAGCAGCAGCCCGCGGCACTGGTGCGTGGCGCCGCGGACGCAGGGCAACATGATTTTGGCGAGAACTACGTGCAGGAAGGCGTCGCAAAGATCACCGGGCTTGCCGACCTGCCGCTCACCTGGCATTTCATCGGTCAGTTGCAAAGCAACAAGACTCGTGACGTCGCGCAGCACTTCGAGTGGGTCCACACGGTCGACCGCCTCCGCGTCGCGGAACGCTTGAGCGCCCAGCGCCCAGCCCATGCACCTCCATTGCAGGTGTTGCTGCAGGTGAGCATGGCAGACGAATCAGGAAAGGGAGGCGTCGAGCCTGCGGAACTGCCGACTCTGGCTGCGGGCGTCGCGGTCTTGCCGCAGGTCGAGCTGCGCGGACTCATGTGCATCCCGCCGCCGGCGTCCGACCTGGAAGCGCAGCGCGCACCCTATCGACGCTTGCGGCACATGCGTGATGAGCTGAATGCGGCAGGATGCCGGATGGACACGCTTTCGATGGGCATGAGCGACGACCTCGAGGCCGCAGTCCTCGAAGGCGCGACGATCGTACGGATTGGCACTGCGCTATTCGGACCTCGGCCGAGATAGCCGTAACGAGGACTGTATGACCCAGCGAATCGCCTTCATCGGTGGCGGCAACATGGCCACGAGCCTGATCGGCGGCTTGCTCGCACGCGGCAGTGACCCCGGCCAGATCACGGTCGCGGATCCGATCGCGGCGCAGCGCGACAGCCTGCAGCGCCGATTCGGCGTCTCGGTCGAGGAAGACGGTCTCGCCGCCGCAGCAAATGCGGGGACTATCGTGCTGGCCGTCAAACCACAGCAGATGGCGGTCGTCGCACGCGGCCTGGCTTCAGTCGTTGCCGAGCGACGGCCGCTCGTCATCTCGATCGCCGCCGGCATCCGGCTCGAGGATCTTGCGCGCTGGCTTGGCGCGCGTGCGGCGCTAGTGCGTGCGATGCCGAATCGTCCGGCCCTGCTAGGCGCCGGCGTCACGGCCTTGCATGCCAATGCCAACGTGACGGCCGCGGCGCGCGAGATGGCCGAGCAGATCATGGCCGCGTGCGGCGCGACGGTTTGGGTCGAAACGGAAGCGCAGATGGACGTCGTGACGGCCGTCTCCGGCAGCGGGCCTGCCTATTTCCTGCTGCTCATCGAGGCCCTGGAAGATGCCGCGGTCGAACTGGGCATGGATCGCAGAACCGCGCGATTGCTGGCAGTCGAGACCGCACGGGGCGCCGGGCGCATGGCCGCGGAGTTGCCGGAGGCACCGGCGCTCCAGAGGGCACAGGTGACGTCCAAGGGCGGCACGACCGCCGCCGCGATCGAGGTGCTCGAGTCGGCGCAGGTGCGTGCTATTTTTGCGCGGGCGGTGGCCGCCGCGGCGCGCCGTTCCGCCGAGCTTGCGCGCGACTTCGGCGCCGCCTAGACCCTGATCAGAACCCACGGATACAGATCATGCAGGCCTTGCTCTTCATCCTGAACACGCTGTTGACGCTGATCGTCGTTGCGTACCTGCTGCGGGTGCTGATGCCGCTCGTGCGCGCCGATTTCCGCAACCCGATCGGCCAGGCGGTCCTCACGATCACGAGTCCGCTGGTGGTTCCGCTGCGCCGGATCGTGCCGGCGTCGAAGCGACGCCTGGACGTGGCTGCCGTGATCGCCTTGTTGATCGTGCAATTCGTGGGCACGGCACTGCTGCTGTTGGTGGCTAGAGCGACGTTTTCGCCCTTGCGCATCGTTACCGCCGGCCTGTACGACCTGGCGAGCACGATCCTGCAGTTCTATTTCGTCGCGATCCTGATCTACGCGCTGCTCAGCTGGTTCGCGTCCTCGGGCTACAATCCCGCGCACCAGATCCTCGCCCGTCTTTGCGAGCCTTTGCTCGCGCCGGTCCGCCGCGTGATTCCCCCGCTCGGCGGCCTCGACCTTTCCGCGCTGTTCGTGCTGATAGCCCTGCAGGCCCTGCAGATCCTGTTGCGCTGATCAGGTCTATAGTTGCCCGATGTTCCCGCGGAGCTGTGCGCTCTGCCATGGAGGCAACGACCATGACGCTCGCCACCCAGTCCCCCAACGTGCCCGCGCGACGCCCTGCGCACGCGATCGTGGCCCTGTGCATGATGATTTCGGTCGGCGCCGGTGTGGCCGGTTGCGATTCGGGCGGGTTGCCGGGACGCGCGAAACCGGCGCAGCCGACCGAGGCCACGTATCAGGATTTCGGCGATTTCCAGGTGCATTACAACGCGGTGCGTACCGACGAACTGGGCGTCGAGTTGCCCGCGCCTATGGCATCGAACGCAGCGGCAATCGCGTGCTGCTCAATGTAGCGCTGCTTGCCAAGGCAGCGGACGGCAAGACGACGCCGGTCGACGGCACCGTGACCGCCACTGCGCTATAACCTGAATGGCCAGCTCAAGGACCTGAAGATGCGGCGTATCCAGGAAGGCACGGCCGATCTATTTCATCGGCGAGGTCGGGATCAGCGGCACTGAGATCCTCGTTTTCGACATCGACGCGACGCCGCGCGACGGTGCAGGACGCGTACTCCGTGCAGTTCAAACGCGAGTTCGTCGCCGACTGACGCACGCGGATGCGAAAAAAACCCTGCGAAATCGTTTCGAATGTATTAACAAGCCTTGTTTTCGTGCTATTTTTCCGCGCGCTCTTAGACTAACCGGGGCCAGCGGCCCGCATGCATTCACAGGAGAACCACCCAGATGGCAAACGCCAAGAAGACCTCTGCACCGACGAAATCCGACATCCTGGCCTCGATCTCGAAGGAGACGGGCCTATCGAAGAAGCAAGTTAGCTCCGTGTTCGAGTCCCTCAGTATCGTCATCAAGAAGAGCCTGAAGAGCCACGGCCTCTTCACGCTGCCGGGCCTCGCCAAGATGAAGGTCGTGAAGAAGCCGGCCACCAAGTCGCGCGAAGGCATCAATCCGTTCACCGGCGAAAAGATGGTCTTCAAGGCCAAGCCCGCCAGCAAGAAGGTGCGCGTGATGCCGCTTGAAAAATCTCAAAGGTTTTGTGAACTGAGCTAGCAATACGCTACGCCGGGGGCGTGTTCTGCACGGCCCCGGCGGTTTTCAGGTCGCAGCCGCGACTGCATCCTCGCCGCGAACGAACCGCAGGATGCCTGCCCTCAGCTCCGTCAGCTTGCCATGAAAAAAGTGCGTGGCGTCCGGCACTTCCAGCAGCAGCGGCGGTTTCTCGAAGCTTCGCACCCACGCCCGCACCGCATCGATCGCTACCAATTCGTCGCGGTCGCCCATGACGACCAGCCACGGGCATTCAGGCCGTGCACTCAGGTCCCCCGATCAGCCGGCCAACCGGTGGCGCGATCGTGACCAGCCGGTGCGGCTGAGCTTGCGCGGACGCCTGTAGCGCGACGGCAGCACCGAATGAAAACCCGGCCAGCCACACGGCGCGCACGAAAATTCCCGGCGCGCCCAGGTAATCACGGCCAGCGCGTCCGTCGACCTCGCCGACCCCGTCGTCATAGCGTCCTGCGCTGGCGCCCACACCCCGGAAATTGAAACGCACCGTGGCGGCCCCGGCCTCTTGCAGCGCACGTGCGGCCGTGTGAACAACCTTGTTCTGCATCGTGCCGGCGTGCAGCGGGTGCGGATGGCAGACGACACCCACGGCCTCGCGCGTTGCGCCCGCAGGCACGGGGTCCTCGACGCGCGCTTCGAGAGCGCCGGCCGGCCCGTCGATAACGATCGCGCGGGGCGTGGGGGGTCGAAAGGCACCGGGGGTGGCTGGGTCGTACGACGAATCGGACACCGTTTTCACCTCGAAAGAGCGCATCCGTGAGTGTGCCAGAAGCCTGACGGCCGGCTACGGCGTCATGGCAGAATCGATCGCAGACCGGACAGGGGAGTATTCGCCGTGCAGTTGATGTCCTCGAGTTTCGTCCATGGCCAGCGCATCCCGGAAGTGTTCGCTCTCTGCGCCGCCGGACCCGGCGCAGCACGTGCGCATGAGTGCAGAATCGCAATCCGCACCTGCGCTGGACCGGCGTGCCGTCGACTGCGAGATCGCTCGTGCTGCTGTGCGTGGACCCGGACGTGCCGACGCGGCCGGACGACGTGAACAAGGAGGGCCGCATGGTGCCGGCCGACCTGCCGCGCACCAATTTTTATCACTGGGTGATGGTCGACATTGCGCCGACCGTGACTGAGATCGTCGCCGGCGCCGCAGCGGACGGAATCACGGCGCGCGGCAAGCGTAACCCGCACGGTCCCGCAGGTTCACGCCAGGGCCTCAACGATTACACGCTGTGGTTTACCGGCGATGCGGACATGGAGGGCAAATACTTTGGCTACGACGGCCCATGTCCGCCCTGGAATGACGCACTGTTGCACCATTATCACTTCGTGCTGTACGCGACGGACCTGACGCGCTGCCCGACCGAGGGGGAGTTCACGGGCCAGCAGGTCAAGGACGCGATCGCACAGCACGTGCTGGCCGAGGCTCGCCTGACCGGAACGTACTCGCTGAATCCCGCCGTGAAGTGACACGCGGGCGGCGCTCACTGCGCCGGTGTGACACCTATCAGTTCCACATCGAACAGCAAGGTGGCGCCCGGAGGTATCACGCCACCGGCACCTTTTTCGCCATAAGCCTGCGCGGCTGGAATCGTAAGGCGACGCTGGCCGCCGACGCGCATGCCGGCAACGCCCTGGTCCCAGCCCGCGATGACATCGCCCGCGCCAAGCCGGAACGTAAACGGCTGCCCACCCTGGCGCGAACTGTCGAACTCCGTACCCTTGGCCTCGGGCCTGCTCTTGTCGTAAAGCCAGCCCGTGTAGTGAACCGTGACCCCGCTGCCGGGCGTCGCTTCCGCACCAGTGCCGACGACGAGATCCTGGGTACCAAGCGTTGCAACCTGGTCCGTGGCGGGCTGCACGGGCGGCGCCGCGGTGCGACCGCACCCTGCCAAACCGAACGCGAGCACCAATGCGACTGCGAACGTGGCGGTGGCACAGGCGGGCTTCGAATCATTCATTCGGGTCGTCCTTGCGCTTGAAATCGAGGGACGCCGAGTTTACGCAGTAGCGCAGGCCCGTGGGTTGCGGACCGTCCTTGTTATGCAGGTAACGGCCGGTGAACGCACGATCCGTTCCTTCTGCTGCGTGATCCGGAATTGTTCGTCCGTGAGACGCGCCCGCAGCTCGGCCTCGCCGGGCGGGCGCTTCTGGTCGTGGTCAGCCATCGTGGTAACCCTGGTTAAGGCGCGGCGAGCAGGTGCGGCTGGCCCAGCAGGAGCATCGTGCCGATCGTGGCGGCGAACCCGACGAGCAGCAGCAGCGTTGTGACCGCTGCTGAGGCATGCACGTGGAAGACCACGAGCAGGTCGTCGATGTCGTCGAGCCACTTGGGCAGCCGTTCCATGTCGTTAGACCGGGAGTCGGACTTTAAGCCAATTTTACTTTTTGTCGAACGCGCCGCGAGCCTTGTCGGCCCAGCTCTTGTAGCTCGAGACGCTGTAGAGCGCCTTTGCGATCACTGCCTGCCGCGAGGTCTGCGTCGGCTGTTGCTTGACGCGGTCGAGCCAGGAGTTATACGCATCCCATCCGTCGGCGCCCGCACCAAACTGGTTTGGTGCGCGGGCAGGCGCGCGGTCGACGACCGGCGGTGCCGCCGGGGGAGTGCGAGCGCCGGCGATTACCGCTGCCTTGGGAGGATTCATGGGATTTTTCTGCACTGGTTTTACCTGCAGCCACGCTACGCAAGCGCGACCGCAGCGTCCGGTACTGCATCACAGAAAACGCAAGGTTCAATGCAGATTTTCCAGCGTGCGCAGCAACACGTTTCCGGCCAAGCCCGCTCAGGCCACGATCCGGTAGCACGGCCGGTATTCACCAGTCAGTTTCATGCGGCGCTGGCGTACGAACGACGTCAACAATGCATCGAGCGGCAGCATGAGTTGAGGGATCGCCGTGCAATTCGAACGGGCCGCGCTCTTCGATCAGGCGGACGCCCTGCTCCTTGACGTTGCCCGCGACGATGCCCGAAAAGGCGCGCCGCAAGTCCGCAGCGAGTTCGTGGGGAGGAGCGTCCCGGCGCAGGTGCAGCGCGGCCATGGCTTCGTGCGTCGGCTCGAACGGCTGCTGCAGTTCGTGAGGAATGCGCAACAACCAGTTGAAGTTGTAAGCGTCTTTTTCGCGCCGGCGAAACTCGCGCACGGCGTCCATGCCACGCAACATCTCGCGTGCCACTTCGTCGGGATCGTTGACGATGATCCGGTAGCACTGCTGCACGCGCTCGCCGAGCGTGCCGACCAGGAACTCGTTGATCTGGCTGAAGTATTCTTCGCTGCCTTTCGGTCCCGTGAACACGACCGGAAACGGCTGCCGCTCGTTCTGCGGGTCGAGCAGGATGCCGACCAGGTACAGAATCTCTTCGGCCGTGCCGGCGCCGCCCGGAAACACGATGATGCCGTGGCCCGACGCGCACGAACGCCTCGAGGCGTTTCTCGATGTCGGGCAGGATCACGAGCTGGTTCACGATCGCGTTGGGTGGTTCGGCCGCGACGATGCCGGGCTCGGTGAACCCCATGTACCGGCCGGCACGAATGCGCTGCTTCGCGTGACCGATGGTCGCGCCTTTCATGGGGCCTTTCATGGCGCCCGGGCCGCACCCGGTGCAGACGTTCAAGCCCCGCAACCCGAGCTGGTAGCCCACCTGCTTGGTGTATTCGTATTCCTGGCGGCTGATCGAGTGTCCACCCCAGCAGACCACGATGTCCGGCCGCACGCGCGGCACCAGCACGCCGGCATTGCGGAGCACGCGATAGACCGCATTGGTGATGCCCTGCGACTCGCGCAACTCCACGCTGCCGTGCTCGTAGACCTCGCCGTGCACGTAAAGAATGTCGCGCAGCACCGCAAACAGGTGTTCCTGGATGCCACGGATCATGCGGCCGTCGACGAATGCGCCGGCCGGTGCGTTGTGCAACTCGAGCTTCACGCCCCAGGCCTGGCGCACGATGTTGACTTCAAAATCGGCGTACCGATCGAAGATGGCCCGCGCGTCGTCTGTTTCGCCGCCGCTGTTGAGCACCGCGAGCGAGCAGCGGCGATACAGCGGATACAGGCCGCCGCGCGACGAATCGAGCAGTCGGTCGACTTCCTGCTGCGAGAGGTTTTCGAGGCTGCCGCTCGGCGCTACCCGCGCGTCGACAGCGTTGGAGTCCTCCGTCGTCGCCGGAAGTGCGACGTCGGCGCGGCGCATCATCAAGGTTTGATCTCGATCGGTATACCGACCCCGGTGCGCAACCAGAAGTCGACCATGTCCGAGTTGCTGAGCGCGATGCAGCCGTCGGTCCAGTCCTTGCTTGCGTAGAAATCCGCTGGCTTGCGCGGGATGTTCGGCTGCCCGTGGATCATGATCGCCCCGCCCGGTTCGACGCCGTGTTCCTTGGCGACGGCCGCGTCCTCCGCGCTCGGGTAGGAGACCTGGATCGACAGGAAAAACTCGCTCTGTGGGTTGCGCCGCACCAGCCGGTATTTTCCTTCAGGCGTGCGGAAGTCGCCTTCGCGCATCTTCGGGCCATGAGGATTCAAGCCCGAGGCGCACGGGGTATTCGGCGATCACCCGCTCCTGGCGCAGCAGGAAAAGGCGCCGTTCGCCCTTGCGGACCAGGATCCTGTCGGCCAGCTCGAAACTGGTGGTTTTCCGGGTGACGGGGCCAGCCGAGGCAACGGCAGCCGAGGCAACGGCAGCCGAGGCAACGGCGGTCGACGCAACCGCGGTCGACGGATTGGGCGTACTCGGTGCGCCACTCGACAGCGAACTGAAGCCCTGCGCGAGCGCGCCGTGTGTGGGAAGGACGGAGAGCACCAGCATGCCCAGGAGCACCGCGGGGCCGGTTATTAGATCTTTCATTCGGCTCATGAGCCGACATTATAACGTGCGCGCGGTGCGCGCTGTGCCGTGGCTCACGCGCCTTTACGTGGAATCTCCTTCGTCGCGCTGCGAACCTCGTGCTCGAACACGCCCACGACCTCGAGCTTCTCCTTCCCGCGCAGCGATTCGCCACCACGCACGACGATGCGATCACCGGCCTTGAGGGCCCCGTCAACGGCGATCCAGTCGCCATCCGCGATGCCGGGTTTCACGGTAATCCGCTCTGCCCGCTCGTCGGCGCCGAGCCGGAAAACATGCTGTCCTTCGGCACGAATGATCAATGCGTCGCGGGGCACGGACAGCCGGCGCTGTGGCTCGCCCAGCGGCAGGCGCACTTCGACCGTATTGCCGGACGTCAGCAGTCCCTCGACTGGCGGCGCCTTGACCAGCACTTCGAACGATTGGGTGCGTGGATCGCCGGCCGGCACGATGGTGCTGACTTTTGCCGTGAAATGGCGCCGGTCCGCGACCACGTCGACAACGTGGCCCGGCTGTATTGCGCGCACGTGGCGCAGGGGCACGAACAGCCGGATCTCGAGTTCGTCGGGGTTCACGATTCGCGCAACGATCTCACCGCGCGCCACTTCCTCGCCGACGCGCCGCACGCGATCGGACACCACGCCGTCGAACGGAGCCGTCAGGCGCGAGCGCGACAGCTGATCGTCGGTTTGCGCCAGCGACGCGCGGGCGACCTGCAGGTCGGCCTCGGCGAGGTCACGGTTCGACTGCGCCTGGTCGACGTTGAAGCGTGACACGGCATTTCCCGACGCGCGCAGCCGATCGAGTTCGCGATCGAGCGCGGTCAGGTTGACCTGGGCACGCTTCACGCGCGCCGCCTGCTCGGCCCGTGCCAGCGACATTTCGCGCGTGTCGAGCCGCGCGACGACCTGTCCTGCCGTGACCGCCGTGCCCGGCTCCGCCACGAACTGCAACCGGCCGTTGACGGCCGCCGCGAGATCCGCGGCCGCGCGCGAGCGCACGATTCCAGTCGCGAGCACCGAAGGCGCCAGTTCGCGCACTTCGGCGCGCGCAATCTGTACCGGCGCGGGTCGATCCTGCTGCGCAAGCACGGGCGTGGTCCCAAACAAAGCCGCTGTCGCTGCGACCGCAGCGAGCCTGCCGCGTCAGGCTGTGCACGCCCGAATGGCTGCCGCGCGGATCGTCATTCATGTGAACCATTTATGCAGTCCTTTGAGCCGGCGCCGGTGCGCCCGGTACTAGATCCGACGAGGTTTCCGTCGCATGCTCGCCGAGGCGCAGGAGGCTTGGCATCAGCACCCACGTAAACAACGTGCCGACGATCATGCCTCCCGCCACCACGGCCGCGAGCCCGCGATAAATCTCGGCGCCGAGCCCCGGCAGGAAGATGAGCGGCGCCATGCCGAGCACCGCTGTCATCGTCGACAGCACGATCGGTCGCGCACGAGTCTCGAGCGCGTCGTGCACCGCCTGTCGCCGCGACAGGCCATTGCGCTCGCGGGCGCGCGTCTGGTCGACGAGCAGGATCGCCGCGTTGACCACCAGCCCGAGCAGGATGATGAAGCCGATCATCGTCAACAGGTCGAGCGCCTGGAAGCCGAAGAAGCCGATCAGGCGCAGCGACAGGATACCGCCCGCGACCGAAACCGGCATCACGACCATGACCAGCAGGCTGTCGCGCAGCGATCGGAACAGCGCGGCCATCAGGGCGAACAGGATCACCAGCGCGAGCATGAAATTCTGCGACATCGCGCTGAGTGCGTCGTGCAGGTCGTTCGCGGAGCCCTCGTAGGCGAGCTGCACCTCCGGCGCCATGGACGCGCGCACCTTCGGCTCGACGGTGTTCTGCAGGGTGCCCAGGGCCTCGTCGATCGTCATGTTGTCCGGCGGCTGGAAGTTGACGCTGACGGTGCGGCGCCCGTTGATACGCACCAGTTGCGAGGGCCCGACGGTCTGTCGCAACTCGGTGAGTTCGCCGACCGTCTGCACGCCGGCCGTCGGCGTGACGATCGGCAGCTCGGCCAGTTCCTCTGGCGAGCGCCACTGCGTCGACTTCACGATGATGTCGAGCCGCTCGTTGCCGTCGAAATATTCGCCGGCCCACAGCCCACCCGTAAAGGCACGCACTGACGCCGACACTTCAGTGCGTGTCAGGCCGGAACGCGCGATGCGCCATTCGTCCGGGATCAGCTGCAGTTCGGGCTGGTCGAGCTCGAGCCCTGGAAACGCCTGTGGATACGTCTCCGGAATGGCCTTCGGAATCTCCTCGACCGCGACGCGGGCCGCGTCCATCAGCGCGCCTAGATCGGCACCCTGGAAATCGAGGCGCATTTCGCGCGAATTGTCGCCGTCCACGCTCAGCAGCGAACCACGCTGGATGAAAACGGGAGTGTCGGGCAGCCCGACCATGATTTCTTCGCGCAGCACGCGCACCATTTCCTGGATATCGCGCGGATCTTCCGGGTACACGACCGCGGTTCCGCCCTGCCCGCCCCAGGCCGAGAAGTTGTAGTACTTGACCTTGGGTTGCTTGGTGCCCTCGAGGTAAGGCTTCAGCCGCCCGATCACGACCGGCGCCAATTCAGCACGAGCGGTCCCGATATTGCCGCCCGGGGGCAACCGGAAGTTGCTCCAGATCATGTCGGTCTGCGCGACCGGCAGGTAATCCACTTTCGGTGCGAGCAGCAGGATCACGAGCACGCTGCCGACCGAGATGCCGGCGATCCAGACCAGCCGTGCCCGCGGGCTGTCAGTCGCGCGCATGGCCGCGTCGGCCATGTGGCGCCACCAGTGCAGATGCTGGTCGTTGGGGATGCCCTTGGCCAGCGCCCAGCGGTTCGCAGCTGGAATCACGCTCATCGCAACGAGCAGTGAGGCCGCGTGCGAAACAGACATCGTGATCGCGAGATCCTTGAACAGCTGGCCTTCGAGCCCTTCCATGAACAGGATGGGCAGAAAGATCGCGACACTGGTCAGCATCGACGCCAGCAATGCAGGCAGCACCTCGGCGGCGCCGTCGATGGTGGCACGCCAGGCGTCGCGGCCCTCCTGCACGAAGCGCAGGATGTTGCCTTGCACGATGAGCGCCGCATCGATGACGATGCCGGTCGAGAAGGCGAGACCGGCCAGCGACAGCACATTGAGCGTGCGACCGAGCCCGTGCAGCGTGATGACTGCAAAGAAGAGCGATATCGGGATCGAGGCGCCGATCACGAGCAGGGCGCGCGGTCCGCGCAGGAAGTACCACAGGCCGCCGACGGCCAGCAGGATGCCGACCGCGAGGCTTTCTTCGACGAAGCCGATGGCGCGGCGCACGTACACGCTGGCATCCCAGGACAGTTCGACGAAGAGTTTTTCCTTCGCCAGCGGCCCGGCGTTCAGTTCGACGATCGCTTCCTTGACCTGGTCGACGACCTCGACGGTGTTGGAATCGGACGTGCGCTGCAGTGTGATGTAGTACGCCGGCACGCCGCTGCGATAAGAGAACCACCGCGCCTCCACGTGTTCGGTGCGGATGTCGGCCACGTCACGCAGGTACAGCGGCCGATCGTCACCCCAGCCGACGACGAGGTTGCCAAGGTCGGCAACGGGTTCCTTGCCCGTAACCCGCACGGTGAACTGACGACGCCCGACATCGGCGAATCCGGCGGAGACGTCGCGTGCCGCAATTACCGTTTGCGCCAGCCGCTGTGGCGAGAGGCCGAGCGCAGCGAGCCGGTGCGGATCGAAGCTCACGTGCACTTCGCGCGGGCGCCCACTCTCGAGGCTCACGCGCGACACGCCTTCAATACGGGCCAGCCGCGGTTCGATCACCTCTTCGATGAATTGCTGGTATTCGACGGCAATGTCCGGCACCTCGTGGCCCGGCAGCGGTCGAAGCAGCAGCGAAGCCGCATTCGTGGTCTGGAAGTTATCGCCGCCGAACACCTGAGGTTCGTCGGCATCGGGCGGCAGCGGAGGCAACGTGTTGAGACGCGAAACGACGTCCAGCATGACGCGCGTCATGTCGGTGCCGATTTCGAACTTGAGCTGCACGCCGCCCCGCCCGCGGTTCGATTCCGAGCGCATCTCGACGAGCCCGGGCAGTCCCTTCATGACCTCCTCGATCGGCTCGATCAGTGCCTCCTCGAGTTCCGCCGGGGCGGCCTCGCGCCACTCTGCGTTCACGAAGAGCTGCGGTTGGTTGGTGTCCGGCAGCAGCTGGATCGGCAGACGCATCAGCGCCAGCACACCAAACAACAGGATGATGGCCGCCGCCGCGGCTACGGCTGGGGGGTTCTGCAGGCTGAGTTCGGAGATCTTCATTCGAGTCCCCCGCAGGAGCAACTTGGAATCGTCGAACGAGTTTGCCGCACCGAACGAGCCCTGCCGTGGAAATTGAGGCGGCGCGTGGGCCGCCTGCGACGAACCGTTGCGAACCCGGCTTGTACCAGCCCTTCCTGACCAGCTTGACGCCGGCGCACCGGGTTCATGGCTGAGATGACCCGCGAGGTGGAAACGTTTAAAGCGATCCCTGCTTTTTTGATCGGCCGCCGCAGAAAAATGGCAGCTGTAGGAGTAGACTGGCTACCGCACCGCAAGTGCGGCGAGAGTTGGGCCTTCGACCTGGACCTTGTTAGATTCGCCGCTGACCGGCTGCTGCAACCTGAAGGAGACAACATGAAAAAACAAGGCGCGAAAAGCATCGATAAGCTCATCAGCCCCTACCGGGTCACCAGCGGCAAGGGGTTCCGGCTCAAGAACTTCGACCCGGGCGACACTCAAGGGATCAAGTCCGAAGCGAAGAGTGAGGCCAAGGCGCTGCTTCAACGCGGTGTGGAGTGGCTCTCAGAGCAGCAGGATGTGCTGTACGCGCAGGACCGTTGGGCGGTTCTGATGGTGTTCCAGGCGATGGACGCGGCCGGGAAGGATGGCACCATCAAGCACGTCATGTCAGGGGTGAATCCGCAGGGTTGTCATGTGACCTCTTTCAAGCAGCCCTCCAGCGAGGAACTCGACCACGACTTTCTATGGCGTTGTCTGCGCTACACCCCGGAGCGCGGCCGGATCGGCATATTCAACCGCTCCTATTATGAAGAAGTGCTGGTGGTGCGAGTCCACAAGGAACTACTCGCTCGCCAGAAGATGCCCACCGAGCTGATGACGAAGCAGATCTGGCGGGACCGTTACGAGGATATCGTGAACTACGAGCGCTACCTTGCGCGCAACGGTGTCGCAGTGGTGAAGTTCTTCCTGCATGTGTCGAAGGAGGAGCAGAAGCGCAGGTTCATGGCGCGATTGGACGAACCCGAGAAGAACTGGAAGTTCTCCGCCTCCGACGTGCGCGAGCGGGGTTACTGGGACGAGTACCAGAAGGCGTACGAGGATGCCATCCGCAGCACTGCGTCGAAGCACGCACCCTGGTACGTCGTGCCGGCCGACAACAAGTGGTTCACCAGAGTCGTGGTTGCCGCCGCCGTGGCCGACACGATGCGGCAACTTAAGCTGCGCTACCCGGTCGTCGATGCCCCCAAGCGCAAGGAGCTGGCCGAGGCGCGCGCGGAGTTGGCGAAGGAGTAGCACGCGGAAGGAGCGCACGTTGCTTTGCTCCACCTTCTTGCGATGACAAGGGGACGCGCACGCCTATGAGCAATTCGGTTTCTTCGTCCCCCCTCCCGGAACCGGGCCGGATTACGCGCCAGGCGAATGCCGCCGATCAGACCGGCTGGGGCCGCTGGCTGCCGGGACTGCGCACGCTGCGCGAGTACCAGGCGGCTTGGTTGCGGCACGACATCGTGGCCGGACTGGTGCTGACCACGATGCTGGTGCCCGTCGGGATCGCCTACGCGGTGGCGTCGGGCGTACCCGGCATCTATGGCCTCTACGCGACCATCGTTCCGCTGCTCGCTTACGCGTTGTTCGGACCCAGTCGGATTCTGGTGCTGGGGCCGGATTCCTCGCTGGCTGCCGTCATCCTCGCCGTCGTCCTGCCACTGTCCGGCGGCGACCCGGCTCGCGCGGTCGCCCTTGCGGGCATGATGGCGGTCGTGTCGGGGACGGTGTGCATCCTGGCCGGCGTAGCGCGCCTGGGCTTCGTCACTGAGCTTCTTTCCAAGCCGATCCGCTACGGGTACATGAACGGCATCGCGCTGGTGGTATTGATCAGCCAACTGCCCAAGCTTTTCGGCTTTTCGATCGAAAGCGAGGGACCGCTGACGAGACTTGTGGGCCATCGCCACAGCGGTGATGGATGGAAAGACCAACTGGACCACGTTCATGGTCGGCGCAGGCACCCTGGCGGTAATCCTGCTGCTCAAGGGCAACAAGCGCTTGCCGGGCATCCTGATCGCCGTAGTGGGAGCGACCGTCGTCACTGGCGTGCTGGACCTTGCAGCGCGCGCCGAGGTGTCGGTCCTCGGCTCCCTCCCACAAGGCCTGCCTGCGTTCGCCATCCCGTGGATCACCACCGCCGATATCGTCCCCGTCCTGATCGGCGGTTGCGCCGTCGCCCTCGTCTCGTTCGCCGACACCAGCGTGCTCTCTCGTGTCTATGCGGCGCGGACCCGTACCTATGTCGACCCGAACCAGGAGATGGTGGGGCTCGGCGTCGCCAACCTGGCCGCCGGATTTCTTTCAGGGCTTTCCGATCAGCAGCAGTTCGTCGCGTACGCCCGTGGCCGAGGCCGCAGGCGCCAGAACCCAGCTGACCGGAGTCGTCGGCGCGCTTGCTGTTGCCCTGCTGCTGCTGGTGGCGCCGGACCTGCTGCAGAATTTACCCACCAGCGCACTGGCTGCGGTCGTGATCGCATCGGCCATCGGCCTGATCGAGGTCGCCGACCTGCGACGAATCTATCGCATCCAGCGCTGGGAGTTCTGGCTATCGATCGTCTGTACGGTCGGCGTGGCCGTGCTGGGCGCGATTCCGGGCATCGGCCTGGCCATCGTGATTGCCGTCATCGAATTCCTGTGGGATGGCTGGCGCCCGTACTCCGCGGTTCTGGGACGCGCCGAGGGCGTCAAGGGCTACCATGACATCACGCGCTATCCCGACGCGCGCCTCATCCCCGGCCTGGTCCTGTTTCGCTGGGATGCGCCCTTGTTTTTCGCCAACGCCGAGTTGTTCCATGACCGAGTGCTGGACGCGGTGGCTACATCGCCTACGCCAGTGCGCTGGCTGGTCGTTGCGGCGGAACCGGTCACCAGCGTGGACGTGACCTCCGCCGACATGCTGGCCGAGCTGGACGAAACCTTGCACGCGGCTGGCATCGAGTTGTGCGTGGCCGAGATGAAGGACCCCGTCAAGGACAAGCTGAAGCGATTCGGGCTTTTCGCGCGGCTTGGCGAAACGGCGTTCTTTCCGACAATGGGTGCCGCCGTCAGCAGCTATCTCGCGACCCATCCGGTGGATTGGGTGGACTGGGAGGACGGGGGTCGCTGAGCGTCGAGGCAATCCTCGCCCGGCTTCCCACCGGATAACCCGAAAGCGGCGATCTCGAGTCGAAGCCACCCGGATCGCCGCTAACTGGTTCTCAGACGTTGCGGTGCAGTGCGCAATGTTGCGGTCGGCCCCTCATCATGTACCGTTGCCACTGATCGACACAGTCTTCTCCTTGGCACCACCTTTTGCCCACACCGTCAGCATGGCGGTCTTGTGCCCCTCCGCCGTCGGCTTGAACAAGATCGTCGACGTGCAGCTCTTGCCCATCGCGAGTTCGGCCGGGCAGTCGTTGCTTTGCGCAAACTGGTGTTCGTTCGGCCCCGAAAGACTGGTCGCGGTAATCGGTAACGCCACGTTACCGGTATTGCGGATCGTGACCGTCTGGGCCTTGGTAGTCCCGTTTCGCTTTACCTTCCCGAACGCAAGCGAATTCGGGGACACAGAGTAGTCAGCTTGCACGCCCGTGCCCGTCACTCTTCGCGTGCGTAGCGACTTGTCGCCCGAGACGATTCGAAGCTCAGCGGACTTTTCGCCATCCGACGTAGGCTCGAACTTGACGTTGATCCGGCACTCGGCGCCGACCGCAAGCGAGGTCTGGCAGTCATGCTGGACGGCAAATACCCCTTCGTTGGCGCCTTGCAATTCGATCTTCGAGATGCGCACGGGCGATTTGTCCTTGTTGCGCACCCAGAAACTTTCGGTGCGGCTCGTGAACAACGGCTGTTTGCCGAACGCCAGCGTTTCCGGCTTGATGGTGAAAGCATCGTCCTGCTTCTGACCGTTCTGGTTATCACCGTAAGCGCTTGGCGCGAGCACCGCGGTCAACGATGAGAGCAATGCGACCGCCGTCACCGCAGTGAGTCCGCGCCGCGATCGTGGATTTTCCTGTCGGCAGATACGCTCGAACATTGTCATTGTGACCCTCCTGGCTGAACCGAATTTCGGATATAAGCATCCTGACAGCCGGTCACATGATGTTTAGTCAGCGCGCCTCCGAACGTAGCGGGCTATACGGCGTCGTGGTGTGTCGGCGCATCGGACCGGGCCAGCAAACTGCCGGCCAATTGTGTCACGTGCCCTGCTGCTCGATCACGACATTGTTCGCTACTGACCGGCGGGTGCCTTGGCAGCAGGCTTGAAGTCGAACTTGCCTTTGCCTTCCTGGTAGAAGACGCACTCGCTTCCCGCCCGGCAACCACTGACGTGCACCCAGTTCCCAGGCATCAAGATTGACGGAGCCTGGCCCGAAGTCCTTCGCCGATGCGGCGTCCGTTCCGGTGTACCAAACGCCCTGGATGATGACGTTCTTGAGTTCGCTGCTATGCGAGTGCAGCGGATTGTCGGTTCCGGCTGGAACCTTTCGAAGTTGCGTGTACTCCCGCATCTTCGGGTCGCCGGATAGTACGAAGAATTGCATCCCTGGCCGCTCCGGGAGCGCCGTCCACTTGAGTTCTTCGAACTGAACCATCAGCGGTGCCGTGGCAGTCTCGGTTGGCTTTTCTTCGTGAGCGACGACCTGGCTCCAAACACACACCGCAGCCAGCGTTAGAAGAAGATGTTTTTTCATTTCACACTCCTTATGAACGAAAGAGTCACGTGACTGACCCTATTAGTTTCACGTGACTGACCCTATTAGTTTAATGCCCGCCGAAGCGCGGCTCGCGCCAGCAGCCGTGTCGAATCGAGCGTCGGCAAGGCGGAATTCTCGTCACTGATGATCAGCGGAATCTCGGTGCATCCGAGTATCACGGCATCGCAGTGCTGTTCCTTCAGGCGCTGAATGGCCGATTGGAAAATGGAGACGCCTTCGGGCTTGAAAATGCCACGGACGAGTTCGTCCATGATGATGCGATTCATTTCGAGGCGTTCCGACGGACTCGGTCGAATGCACTCGAGACCTCGTGCCGCCAGCTTTTCAGGATAGACCCCGCTGTCAACCAGCCAGCGAGTCCCGGTGAGGCCGAGACGCTTGTAACCGCGTTCGGCCGCCGATAACGCCACGACCTCGGCGATGTGGAGCCACGGCAGCGGGGATCGCGGTTCGACGTAGGGAAAGGCCTGGTGAATCGTGTTGTCGGGGCAGATCAGGAAGTTGGCACCCGCACTCGCCAATTTTCGCGCCGAGGTCAGCATCAATTCGCCGACGCCCTCCAGGTCGCCCCGGTCGAGGCAGGCGACGTAGTCCGCAAACGACGGGGTGTGCATCGACACTTCAGGGTGGCCGTGCGGGCCGAGCATCGCGGCGCCCTCGGCGCAGATCGTGCGATAGCACAGCGCCGCGCCTTCTGCGGAGCAACCCACTATTCCGATGTGCAGTGGCATCTGTATCACCTTGTCATTGCGCTGAACACAGCATACCTGTCGGGGACGCTACAGCCATCCACGAACCGGGACGGTCAATTCGACGAGACCTCCAATACGCTGGCCTTCCGCTGCTACCCGCTCGGAGCGCCGCACGGGCAAACCGTCTGTTGACTGCAAGGCGAAACCGTACCCTCTCTCGCTCCGCGCGCGTCAAGTCGAGCTACACGTAAGATGCAGGCGCGTCATACCCGCTAGTAGAGGAGCATCAGTGAGGACTATGGACGGAACATGGGCGGCGCTCATCTTCGCCGCGATGCTGGTTTGCCCTGTGTTTGCGCGAGCGGGCGCGTCTCAAGATGACGCGATGCGTCGCGACGTGACCGCGTTGGCCGAGCGTCTCGGACGCCTCGAGTCTGAAAACGCGGCGCTGAAGAAAGCAAACGAGAACCTGGCGGGGCGCGTGGCTGAACTGGAAGCGGAATCAGCCGGTGCGGTCGCTGCAGGTAGTCCCGCCAGAACTGACGTAACGGTGCCGGCCACCGTGGATTCCGCGGTCCCTGCAAAGACACCGCCTGACGCGGGGCGCTTGGCGTCGGCGCCAGACGCGCTCCCTGCGACGGCTCCGGCAACGCCGCCGCAAGCCTGGTACGAAAAAATCAAGGTGAGCGGACTCGCCTTCGGCGACGCCTATGCCGTGATCGATAATCACGAGCCCACGATCGAGGACCACACGGGTTTCTGGATACGCCGTGGCTATCTCACGTTTGACTCCCAGCTTGCGAGCGAGTGGTCGGCGCGGCTCCGTTTCGAGGTCAACAGCCCGGGAGATTTTACTACCGACTCGAAGCTCGAACCGTTCGTGAAGGACGCGTACCTGGCGTGGAAGCGCGGAGGTCACGAGCTCTATCTCGGCCTGTCGCCCTCGCCGACCAACGATTACGTTGAATCTTTCTGGGGCCAGCGGCCGCTCGAGAAGTCGCCAATGGACCTTTATCGGTTTGGCAGCTCGCGCGACACAGGCGTTGCATACAAGGGAACTGTGTCGGGCGGCAAGGTCTTCTACCACGCGATGTTCGGCAACGGCTCGGGGGACGGCTCCGAGACGAACGAGGGCAAGAAACTCGCGGGCAGCGTCGGGTTCCATCCAACGGATGCACTCGTTCTGCACCTGTACGCCGACCATGAGGATCGACCAGGCGCGACGGATCGGAGCACGTGGCAGGCTTTTGCAGGCTGGCAGGGAGCGCGCAGCCGTTATGGTCTGCTGTACGCGAAGCAGTTACGCGACGTGGAGGGTGCACCCGACGAAGACGTGGCCGTCGCTTCGCTGTTCGGCATCTGGCGGCTCACCGATCCGGGCACACTGACGGTTCGTTACGACCGGAGTTTCGATGGCTATTCAGACGCTGACAGGATTCCGTATTTTCACTTCGCCGCTGCGACGCCGTTCGACCTCGCGATTCTTGCGTGGCAGCACGACCTGCACGCGAACATCAGCTTGATCCCGAGCCTCGAGTACGTGCATTACCGCGGCGAGGATGGAATCAGCAATTTGGACGACGATCTTTACGGCCGTTTGACGGTGAATTTTGGGTTTTAAGCCGCGGTGCGAAATCCATCGATCCCGGTAACTAATGCCGTCGATGTGGGAAGGGTGCGCAGGCTGCGAGTCACTATTCAAAGATCGCGACTGCTCTCGTCCATCCTGCGGATGCGCCGCGGATCTTGCACGGGAAACATGCGATCGTAAATCCACTGGACGGGAGCGCCTCGAGGTTGTGTAGCTTTTCCAGGTGGCAATAGCCGATATCACGTCCGGCTTTGTGCCCTTCCCAGATCAACGAGGCATCGCCAGTCGCAGCGTATTTTTTTGCCGTGTAACTGAATGGCGCGTCCCAGCTCCAGGCATCAGTTCCCGTGAGTCGTACCCCGCTCTCGAGCAACGCGAGCGTGGCTTCCCTGCTCATGCCGCAGCCGGCCTCGACGTAGTCGCCGTAGCCGTAGCGTGAGCCGGCGCGGGTGTTCACAACCACGATCTCGAGCGGTTTCAACTCATGGCCGATCCGCTGAAGTTCCGCTTCGACATCGGCTCGTGTCGCCACGTAGCCATCCGGAAAGTGTCGAAAGTCGAGTTTCACGCCGGGCTGGAAGCACCATTCAAGTGGCACCTCGTCGATGCTGATGGCGCGTTCGCCACCGTTCATCGTGGATGCGAAATGATAAGGCGCATCGAGGTGCGTACCGTTGTGGGTGATCAGGTGCACGCGTTCGACGGCCCAGGCCTCGCCGTCCGGAAGGTCGGTTGCCTTGAGCCCAGGAAAGAAACCGAGCAACTGCGACGCAGACTGCTTGTGATCGAAGTATTCGATTCGCGGCTGGAACGGTGGCGGATCGGACACGACTTCGTTTTCCAGGAAGATGGATAGATCGACAAACCTGCGAGCCACGTGTCTACCTCTCTTGCCTTGGTGACAATAGCCAACCCACGGATAACTACGATAGTGCGGCCGGAGGTGCGTCATGGGAAGACGCTACCTTCAGTGCGGCACGCGTCTCACGCCTCGCGGGCCGGCGTGTGACATCGGTTGTTCGAGGGTGCCGCCGTGATCTGCAAGGGCCGCATCACGACGATGGTTACCAGCCCTCGATCTCTAACTCCGCCAGCTCACTCCAAAAAAAAGGGCGAGGGCCTCACCGGTCCTCGCCCTCGCTCGTCAGTCCATCCATGGTGTCGGGTTAGTCTCACTCGAAATCTGTGGTACCGGCTTGTCCGGGTACGCAAACAATTCCTATCTCAGTCGCACGATATGCGGTCAGTAGTCGCAAGATTTGGGGTCAAAGTCGCACTTTATGGCGCTCCCCACGCCCAGACGAGCGCAGGGATTACAGATCGACGCCGATCAGCCGCACTTCGAGTCCCCGCAGCTCAAGCACGTCATGCAACCGTCCATCATGACGACCGCGGCCGTGCTGCACTTGGAGCACAGCTGCGCGCCCTGCGGGTAATGGCTCTTCGCGAACGCATCCTGCTGCTTGTTCCGGTTCTCGTACTCTTCGCGCTTCTGCTCGATCAGCTTCGCGCGGTGCTCGTCCATCTCGGGCGAACGCAGCAGGCCGATCTTCTGCAGGTGCTTTTCGATCACGTAACCGAGTTCGGCGATGATCGACGGCATGAACTTGCCGCCTGCCTGCCAGTAGCCGCCGCGCGGATCGAACACGGCCTTCAGTTCCTCGACCAGGAACGTCACGTCGCCGCCCTTGCGGAACACGGCCGAGATGATGCGCGTGAGCGCCACGATCCACTGGTAGTGATCGAGGTTCTTCGAGTTCACGAAGATCTCGAACGGCCGCGCTGCTCGTGCACTGTGCCTTCGTTCAGCACGATGTCGTTGATCGTCACGTACATCGCGTGATCCGACACCGGCGTCTTGATCTTGTAGGTCGAGCCGATCAGTTCCTCGGGACGCTCGAGCTTCTCGTGCATCCAGATGACGTTCGGGTTCTTCGCCTCGACGACCGGCTCCTTGGCCTTCGCCTCGGCCTCGGCCTTCGTCGCCGGGCTTCACGACCCGGTACTTGACGATCTTCTTGTCGATCTTGTATCCGCTCATCGCTGCAACTCCGTACGCGGCCTGCACTGACGTGCCGTCCGACGCATCAATAAACCCGAGTCAAAACTTGCCGTAATAGCCTTCTTTCAAGGCATCGAACAGGTTCGCGGCGGAATGCATCTCGCCGTCGTACTCGATCTGTTCGTCGCCCTTGACCTCGACCTCGGTGCCGTCCTCGAGCGTGAACACATAGGTGGTGTTCTTGAGGTCCTCTTCCTTGACCAGCACGCCCTGGAACGCCTCGGGATTGAAGCGGAACGTGGTGCAGCCCTTCAGGCCCTGCTCGTGCGCGTAGAGGTAGATTTCCTTGAAGTCCTCGTACTTGAAGTCGGTCGGGACGTTGGCGGTCTTCGAGATCGACGAATCGATCCATTTCTGCGAGGCGGCCTGGATGTCCACGTGCTCGCGCGGCGTAACGTCGCCGGCCGTCGTGAAATACTCCGGCAGCCTGTCCGCCGCGGTCGTGCCGCCCGGAATCGCCTTCGAGTTGATCAGCTCGCGATAGGCCAGCAGCTCGAACGAGAAGACGTCGATCTTCTCCTTCGACTTCTTGCCTTCGCGGATCACGTTGCGGAAGTAGTGGTGCGCGAACGAAGGCTCGATGCCGTTCGAGGCATTGTTGGCGAGCGACAGCGAAATCGTGCCCGTCGGCGCAATCGAGCTGTGATGGGTGAAACGCGAGCCCTTCGACGCCAATTTCTCGACTAGTTCGCGGCGCGACTTCGGCGACGCGCTGCATGTAGCGGCTGTAACGCGCGTGCAGCACGCGGCCTGGCAGCTTGTCACCGACCTTGATGCCGTCACGCGCCATCTCCGGGCGCTTGCGCAGCATCTCGGCGCGTGACCTCGAATTCCTCGTTCATGATCGGCGCCGGCGCCTTTCTCGTTCGCGAGTTCGAGACCGGCTTCCCAGCCGGCGACCGCCAGCTCTTTCGAGACGCGCTCGGTGAAGCCAACCGCTTCGCGCGAGCCGTACTTCATGCGCAGCATCGTGATCGTGGAGCCTAGGCCCAGGAATCCCATGCCGTGACGGCGCTTGCGCATGATTTCTTCGCGCTGGCGCTCGAGCGGCAGGCCGTTCACTTCGACCACGTTGTCGAGCATGCGCGTGAAGACGCGTACGACCTCGTGGTATTCGTCCCAGTCGAAGCGCGCCTCGTCCGTGAACGGGTCGCGCACGAAGCTCGTCAGGTTGATCGAGCCGAGCAGGCACGAGCCGTACGGCGGCAACGGTTGCTCGCCACAAGGGTTAGTCGCGCGAATGGTCTCGCACCACCAGTTGTTGTTCATCTCGTTGACGCGATCGATCAGCACGAAACCGGGCTCGGCGAAGTCGTACGTCGACGTCATGATGACGTCCCACATGCGGCGCGCGGGCACGGTCTTGTAGACCTTGCACAGCACCAGCCCTTCGGCGTTGCTGACGTAGTTCGAGGTATCGGGCCATTCGCGCCAGATGTACTTCGAGCGGGTCGCTGGTGTCCTCGCCGACGATCTCGGCGGCACGCACCGGGAACGCGAGCTGCCACTCGCCTTCCTTGCGCACGGCCTGCATGAAGTCGTCGGTGACGAGCAATGACAGGTTGAACTGGCGCAGACGGCCGGCTTCGCGCTTCGCCCGCACGAATTCCATCGCATCGGGGTGGCCGACATCGAACGTGCCCATCTGCGCGCCGCGGCGGCCGCCCGCCGACGACACCGTGAAGCACATCTTGTCGTAGATATCCATGAACGACAGCGGGCCCGAGGTATACGCGCCAGCGCCCGAGACGTACGCGCCGCGCGGACGCAGCGTCGAGAATTCATAGCCGATGCCGCAGCCGGCCTTCAGCGTCAGGCCCGCTTCGTGCACCTTGCCGAGGATGTCGTCCATGGAGTCGCGGATGGTGCCGGACACGGTGCAGTTGATCGTCGACGTGGCAGGTTTGTGTTCCTGTGCGCCGGCGTTGGACGTGACACGACCGGCCGGGATCGCACCGCGACGCAGCGCCCACAGGAACCGCTCGTACCAGTGTTCACGCGCTTCCGGCAGCTTCCACGTCGGCCAGCGCGCGGGCGACACGCTTATAAGTGTCGTCCATGCTGTGGTCGATCGGCGTGCCGTCCTTGGCGGAGAGGCGGTATTTTTTGTCCCAGATGTCGAGTGACGCTTCCTGGAACGGGATGCTGCGTGCATCTCGGGATTCAAGTTTCACGGCGGTGCTCATTGCGGCGACACGACTCCCCGGTTCACGGTGCGGCGATCAGGTGTGAAGACGACGATCCGACTTGCTTGCGCCGGCCGGAACGCCTGACGCCGCACAGTCGGCTGACTCGGTAATCGGTCGGCTCGGAGCGTTCCCAAGCCCCCCGGCTAACGCTCGTACCAGACACAACATATAGGGTCAGGGGAGCGAGAATAGGCACCGACCGGGCGTCCGTCAACTGCTTCTTTTGTCGCACCGCAGCGAATTTTTTTCTATAAAAATCATATAGTTATTGCAAAGCGCCTACGATTATGTTCAACGATGCCTGAATTGCGCTCCGCGTCAAGTGCGTCGTTGCGAGTCGAGAACACAACATCTTGTGTGCAGGCGCGTACCCGCGCCACCCACCGTGGACTCACACTTTATCCACAGACCTGCACACAACTTATGAATTCCCTGCTCGACTTTTTGAATTCCGCTGCCCGGCTCGAAGCGGAGCGCACAAGACGACCCGACGGGAACTCGCTTCGCTGCAAATAGTCCGATTGCTGGCGAATCTGGCCGACAAAGCGGGCCATCTGGCGCCTGTTAGACTTTTCGGCTGCAGCGCCGTATACACACAAGTATTCAGGAACATATCGCCCATGAAGTTTCATTCGAGCCTCGCTGCCGTCGTACTGACCGCCTGGACGTCCGTCGCAAGCGCACAACTGCCGGCCGTCGTCGGCGAAACACCGGTGCCGTCGCTGGCGCCGATGCTGAAGCGAGTCTCGCCGGCAGTGGTCAACATCGCGACGCGCGGCACGGTGCAGGAGCAGAACCCGCTGCTCAACGATCCTTTTTTCCGCCGCTTCTTCGACGTGCCGAACACGCCGCGCCAGCGCGAATTCCAGAGCGCGGGCTCGGGCGTCATCGTCGACTCGAAGAACGGCTACATCATCACCAACGCGCACGTGGTGGAGAACGCGACGGAAATCACCGTGCAGCTGCTCGACAACCGTTCGCTCACGGCCAAGGTCATCGGCAAGGACCCGGGCTCGGACGTCGCGGTCCTGAAGGTTCACGGCCGCCAATCTCGATGGACATTCCGATCGCGGACAGCGACAAGGCCGAAGTCGGCGACTTCGTCGTGGCGATCGGCAACCCGTTTGGCCTCGGCCACACGGTCACCTCGGGCATCGTCAGTGCGCTCGGCCGCTCCGGCATCAATCCCGAAGGCTACGAAGACTTCATCCAGACCGATGCGTCGATCAACCCGGGCAATTCGGGCGGCGCACTCGTGAACCTCGAGCGGCCAGCTCGTCGGCATCAACTCCGCGATCCTCTCGCGCACTGGCGGCAACATCGGCATCGGTTTTGCGATCCCGTCGAACATGATGAAGATCGTGATGAACCAGCTCATCAAGTTCGGCGAGGTGAAGCGCGGCGTGCTGGGCGTGAACATCCAGACGCTGACGCCCGACATCGCGCAAAGCATGGATCTCGACGACAACGTGCAGGGCGCGCTCGTCTCGCAGGTGGTCGAAGGTTCGGCTGCTGAAAAAGCCGGCATCAAGGCAGGCGACATCATCACCGCGATCAACGGCCGCCCGGTCAAGGATGCCGGTGCACTTCGCAACTCGATCGGACTGTTGGCCATCGGCGAGAAGGTAGACGTCGCGGTGCTGCGTGACGGCAAGCCGCGCCGCGTCACGGCCGTCGTCAGCGAACGCGATACTGTTTCCGCACGCGCAACCGGGGGCGGGCGCGCACCCCGGGCTCGAGGGCGCCGAAATCGTCGACGGCCAGGGCGGCGTGCTGATCCGCAGCGTCGCCGAAGGCGAGCCCGGCCGCGCAGCGTGGCCTGCGCACCAACGACCTGATCCTCGCCGTGGGCCGCACGCGCGTCGCGACGGCGGCCGAGTTCCAGCGTGCCACCGCCGGCCAGGCGGCATTCGTGCTGCAGATCCGCCGGGGCAATGCGATGCTCGTGATCCCCATTCGCTGATGCCTCCGCAACGCCGCGGCGGCGACGTCCTGGCCGGACGGGTTTGCGTGCTCGGCGGCACGGGATTCATCGGCAAGGAAATCGTCGCGCGCCTCGGTGCGGCTGGTCACGAAGTGAAGGTGCTGACGCGCGAGCCCGCGCAGCACCGCGAGCTCGGCGTACTACCCACGCTGCGGCGTCGTCCGCGCGAACGTGCACGAAGAGGCCCGCCTCGACCGGAGTTCGGTGATTGCGACGTCGTCATCAACCTCGTCGGCATCCTGAACGAGCAGGACTTTTGGCCGCGGCAGTGGCAAGCAATTCGAGCGCGTGCACACCGAGCTGCCGCAGAAGGTGGTGCGCGCGTGCAAGCACGTCGGAGTCCGGCGTTACCTGCACATGAGTGCCTTGAACGCGGACTCGCAACGCGGTCCGAGTCGCTACCTCCAGACCAAGGGCGCCGCGGAGGATTACATCCGGCGAGAATGCGCCGCGGGCGAGCCGGAGTTCGTGATCTTCCAGCCGTCTGTCGTGTTCGGCCCGGGCGACGCATTCATCAATAAATTCGCCCGCATCCTCAAGCTGACGCCGGGTGTGCTGCCTCTCGCCTGCGCCGACGCGAAATTCGCTCCGGTCTACGTGGGCGAACGTTGCCGAGGCATTCGTGGCGTGCGTCGACCGCCGTGACGTGGCGGGGCGAACGTTCCAGCTGTGCGGCCCCGACATCTCGACGCTCGGCGACATCGTACGCAGCACAGCGCGTGCGTTGGGCGTAAAGCGTCTCGTGCTGCCGCTACCCCGCTCCGTTGCGCGAGTGCAGGCCGCCATCATGGACTTCGTGCCCGGCAAACCATTCTCGACCGACAACTTCCTCTCGGCGTCACTCGATTCTGTCTGCGACCGCGACGGCCTCGCGGAACTCGGCATCGAGCGCACGCCGATGCGCGGCACCATCGAGAAATACCTGCTGCGGTGAAACCACCGTCGAAGGCACGACGACAGCGGCGTTCACCTTGAAGCCGCGGTGAATCGACCAGGCTGCGGAGCGGCATACCGCGACATGCCGGTCTACGACGCTCAATTTGCCCAGCGCACCCGCGCGGCCGTAGAAATCGCGCATCGATTGCGCTTGCTCGAGTTCCCTGCGCAGTCCCGGCATGCAATCGCGATAGGTGGCGACCGACGCCAGGTGCGCATTGTTCAGCGATCGCGCGAACCAGCTGTCGTAACCGGCGTACCCGCCCCAGCGCGCGCGCAACTGCTCGTAAGCAAACTTGAGACGCCCGAACTCGCGCTGTTTCTCGACCCGCATTGATTCCTGCGATACGCCCGAGCCGTACAGTGTTTCCAGTCGCGCCCGCGCATCGCGTAGCAAGTCCGAGAACTCCGTCTCGCGCGCGGCCGCCATTTCAAATGCACGCAACTCCGCCTCGCGCCCCGTATGCACGCAGCCAGCGCCGGATGCCCTCCTCCTCGACGACGCTCGCGAACGCTTCGTTGAACTCACTGTCGCCCGGAACGTACAGCTGCTCGTGCGCGAGTTCATGAAAGATCGTGCCGACGAGGCGCGTCTCGCGCCAGCCAAGCATCGAGCCGAACACGGGATCCGCCAGGTGCCCCAGCGTGGAGTACGTGCCGACCCCGCCCACGGCGACGTCATCGCCACGCATCGCAAGTTTCAGCCCGAGCTCGCGAGCGCGCGATTCGTCGAAGTAGCCGCGGTAGGCGACGCAACCTGCGACCGGAAAGCACCAGCGCCGTGGCTCGACCGAGAACTCTGGCGTAGCCACCACGTTCCACACGACATATGGCCGGCCGAGATCGGCGTAGCGCCGGTAGCTCTTGCTTGCCGGGCAGTGCGAGTTCATTTTCGGCGAAAGCGCGCGCGGCCACCACGCGCTCGAGTCCCGCGCGAGTCTCCGGCGGAGTGGCGGGATCGGCCAGCACGTCGCTGATCGATTCGACTGCGCCGCGAGACTTCCCACTGACCCTGGGCCGCCTGCACCAGGTAGCAGCCGCTCGTGCTGGCCAGCATCACGGTGAGAAAGGCGAGTCGCAACCACATGGTGACGCAGATTAATGCCGGCGATGCAGTGTTGTCGCGAGCGCTGCATCCACGCAGCCGCCGGTAATCGGCTACGATTTCGCCATGAAGGTCTACCTCGTCGGCGGCGCGGTGCGCGACACCCTGCTCGAACGGCCGTACAACGAACACGATTACGTAGTCGTCGGCGCCACGCCGGACGAGCTGACGGCGCTCGGGTATCGGCCCGTGGGCAAGGACTTTCCGGTATTCCTGCACCCGAAAACGGGCGACCAGTACGCGCTGGCCCGCACAGAGCGCAAGACCGGCGCGGGGTATTACGGCTTCGAGACACGTTTTTCGCCCGACGTGACACTCGAACAGGACCTGGCGCGCCGGGATCTGACGATCAATGCGATGGCGCGCGACGAGTCGGGCGAGATCGTCGACCCTTACGGCGGCCGTCGCGATCTCGAAGCGCGAGTGCTGCGTCACGTCTCACCGGCGTTCAGTCGAAGACCCGTTGCGCGTCCTGCGCGTGGCGCGGTTTGCGGCTCGATACGCGCCGCTGGGATTTCGTATTGCGCCGGAGACGATGACACTGATGACGCAAATCGTGCGCTCGGGCGAAATGCAGGCGCTCGTGCCAGAGCGGGTGTGGGTTGAAACCGAGCGTGCTCTCGGCGAAGAGCGCGCTACGGTGTACTGGGAAGTGCTGCGCGAATGCGGCGCGCTCGCGGCGCTGTTCCCCGAAATCGACCGTCTATTCGGCGTGCCGCAGCCCGAGAAATATCACCCCGAGATCGACACCGGCATTCACACGCTGCAGGTTCTCGACGTCGCCTGCGAACTCGCCACTGACACGGCGGTGCGATTCGCCGCGCTCGTTCACGACCTCGGCAAGGGCGTCACGCCACCCGCAAAGTGGCCGAGCCACTTTGGGCACGATAATGAGGGCGTCGGGATCATCACGAAGCTCTGCGAGCGCCTGAAGGTGCCGAACGAACATCGGCAACTCGCCGTGATGGCGTCCCGGGAGCATCAGAAATTTCATCGCGCTGAGGAGTTGCGCGACACGACGGTGCTCGACCTGCTGACCGCGACGGACGCGTTCCGGCGACCCGAGCGGTTCGAGAAATTGTTGCTGGTCTGCGAAGCGGATGCGCGCGGGCGCGGGCCCGAATTGCGTGCACGGAAATACACGCAGGGCGAACTGCTACGAAACTGGTGGCGCGCCGCGGCGGCCGTGAAGCCGGACCCAGCCTTGGCGGCACGAGAGGCCGGCCCCGCCATCGCCGAGCACATACGCAAGGCGCGTGTCGCGGCGATCCACGCAGCGCGCGCCGAACAGCCGCGCTAGGCGAAATGCCAGACGATCAGTCCGGCCAGCAGCAGGCGATAGATCGTAAAAGGCAGCAGGCCGATGCGCTCGATGAAGCGGATCAGCAAGTGAATGCATGCAATTCCGCTGAGGGCCGCGAACACCGCGCCGACGAGCATTGGTTGCCAGTCGACGAGACTCGGGGACAGCACCAGCTTCAGGCCCTCATAACCACCCGCCGCAGCGATCCCCGGCACCGCCAGCAGGAATGAGAATCGTGCCGCGGCCGACCGTGTCAGCCCGAGCCCGCGGCCGGCGGTCATGGTGATGCCGGAGCGGGAAGTGCCCGGCATCAGCGCAAGCGCCTGGGCGCAGCCGATCAGGAACGTCTGCGGCCAGCTCAGGTCGAATTCATCGCGCGTACTACGGCCGTAGCGATCGGCCAGGTACATGACGATGCCGAAGAACGACAGCGTGCACGCGATGAACAGCGGATCCCGCAGGTGCGTTTCGATGTAGTCATCGAACAGCAGGCCCACGAGTCCGACCGGGATCGTCGCCACCAGCAACTGCCACGCGAGGCGGCTGTCGCGCGTGTGTTCACGGCGCAGCACCGAGCCCGTCCACGCTGTTGCCATCGTCAGCAGCTGGCGCCGGAAATAGACCAGCACGGCGACCAGCGTGCCCATGTGCACGGCGACGTCGAATGCGAGGCCCTGGTCGGACCAGCCGAATACATGCGGCATCAGCACGAGATGTCCCGAGCTGGAAATCGGCAGAAATTCGGAGAGCCCCTGCACTACGGCGAGAACGATCGCCTGTACCAGATCCATGATTTGTTATCGAGCCTCGATTGTTGTTGCTTGACTTAAAGCGAGTGCTGCAAGTCACGTACGCCGAACCCGCGCAGTGGCGCATCGTACCCTTTTGCAAGTCCAATCACCTTGAACCGTTCTCCCATTTCGGCGGGAAGCGTCAGCACCATGATCTGGCGCGAAAGGTTGACGCGCTCGGCAATATCCAGGTGCGCGACGTCGGTGATGAACTCGGAGATGCCGCAGGCGATCAGGAAATGCGCCTGGGTCGTAAAGCCGGCAACGGCCAGGCGCGCGGCCTGCGCGGCCTCGGCGACCGCGGTGAAATCGACCCAGGCCGTGATGTCCTGCAGTCCCAGGCGCGTGAATGGATCGTCGTGGAAACGATGCCGGAAGTGGCAGATCAGCGTACCGTCGCGACGCTCGCTGGAATAATAGTCTCGACGCGGCAGGCCGTAGTCAATGAACAACATGACACCGCGCGTCATCCGGTCTCGCCAGCGACTGCAGCCACGGTGCGAGACCTGGACAAAGCTCCGACACGTAGCCGTCGGGCAAGCGCTCCCCGAGATCGGTTTCGATACGGCGCACGGCTGCATCGAGGCGGGCCGGCGCGCGCGTTTCGGACCACTCGAGCCGTCCCATCTGCTCGGCAACACCGACGGCGTTAACGTGCGCGCCCCGGATCGCGAACCGTTCGACGGCCAAGGCGTCCAGCACTTCATTGGCAATGATCACGCCGCTGAACGATTCGGGCAGGGCATCGAGCCAGCGCACTTTTCCAAGCAACCCGGGCACGGCGGCCGCCAGGGTCGCGCGCTGCCGTTCGCGTAAGTCGGCGCTCACGTCGAGAATCCAGTAGGCGGCCGGGAGCGCCTCGCGCCGCTCCAGTTCGGCGAGCAGCGCGGCTGCCATGACACCGGAACCCGCACCGAGCTCGAGCACGATCGCCTCGGCACCGAGGCTCGCGATAATCTCTTCACATTGCACGGCGACGCAGCGGCTGAAGACCGGTGCGACTTCGGGCGCCGTGATGAAGTCACCGCCGGGGCCGAGTTTCTGCGCGCCGGCGCTGTAGTAACCGAGACCCGGCTCGTAGAGGGCCAGCGTCATGAAGCGCTCGAAGCTGATCCAGCCACCGGCTTCGCTGATGACTTGGCGCACGCGCTCGGCGAGGCGCGCACTGTGTGTGGCTTCGTCTGGCGCGAGGTCCGGCAGGTCGAGAGCGACCCTCATGGCCGGCGTCCTTTCGTGCGCACAGGCCGAACCCGGTAAGGTATCTTCTGCCGCAGCACCCGGCGCCCACGGACGACGCCACTCGAGATGCCGTTCGGATGACCAACGCACCACTTCCCCTGGCAGGACGCTGCATTCTGATTACGGGTGCAGCGCGACGCCTTGGCGCGGTGACGGCGCGGCACCTGCACGCGGCCGGTGCGGCGATGGCGGTTCATCACCATACGTCCGTCGCGGAGGCCACCGAACTCGTGGCGCGATTCAATGCGGTGCGCGCCGGTTCTGCCGTGGCTGTCGCGGCGGACATTGCCGACGTTTCCAGTCTGCCCCGCCTGGTCGAGACAACTCTCGAGAATTTCGGACGGCTCGATGTATTGATCAACAACGCATCGAGTTTTTACGCGACCGCGGTCGGCTCGATCACGGTCGACCAGTTCGACGACCTGATCGCCACGAACCTGCGCGCACCCTTGTTCCTGGCGCAAGCTGCCGCGCCGGCGCTGCGCGCCACGCAGGGGCTGATCCTGAATATCGCGGACATTCACGGGCAACGGCCGCTCAAGCATCATTCGGTCTATTCCTCGGCGAAGGCGGGCCTGCTCATGCTCACCCGTGCGCTCGCGCGCGAACTCGGGCCGGAAATGCGCGTCAATGCGATTGCGCCTGGTCCGGTGCTGTGGCCCGAGCAGGGCATGGACGCGACGCTGCAAGCCGAAATCATCGGCAAGACGGCACTGAAACGCGCGGGATCGCCCGAAGACATCGCTCGCGCTGCGTATTTTTTCGTCGCCGACGCCCCGTACGTGACGGGACAAGTGCTCGCCGTGGATGGCGGTCGCAGCATCTGAATCGAGCCCGTTCGGGCCGATGCTTTCGCCGCAACCGATGTTCACGGCGCGGCCGCCGGTGCTGCGCGGTCGGGCCACGCCAGGTCCACGGGCGTCATCGGATGCGCGTCGCTCGACTGCATCTTGCGCCACAGCTCGCCGAGTGAGGCGTGCTGCGTCGGATGCATCGCATCGGGCGCAATTTCGGCGGCGGGGCCCAGCATGTAGGGACGACGCAGCAGGTCCGGGCGCGGCAGCTTGAGACCCGGCTCATCCCGGATTTCATCGCCATACAACAGAATGTCGAGGTCCATCGAGCGCGGGGCCCATTTCGGCGCGAGGCGTTCGCGGCCGCACGCGACCTCCGCTTCATGCAAACGATCGATGACTTCGGGCAGTGGCAACCCGGTCTCGAACCCGACCACGAGATTGATGAAATCGTCGCCTGCAAAGCCGACCGCGGCATTGCGATAGGCACGCGAAACGCGCAGTGGCCCGAAATGACGTTGCAGCACGTCGAGCGCTTTGCGCAGGTTGCGGACCGGATCGACGTTGCTGCCGGCCGCGACGTAGACGCTCGTCAAGGTGCGTGCTGCCCGGCTGCCGTTGGCGAACTACGCGACAACGGCCGATTTCGCGTGAGCCGGTGCAGCCACGCCGGCGTAGTCCTCGCGCGTGCGCTCGATCAGGATACCGACGTCGCGCGAGCCACGCAGCGCACCCTGCTTGTTCAGGCGCACCTTCACCGCTGGGCACGTCGAACTCGGTCACGACGACCTGCGCGATGCGTTCCGTCAATGTCTCGACCAGCTGGAACTCGGACTCGCTGATGAACTGCAGCAGTCGCTTCGATACCGTCTTGTAGTCGAGCGTGTCCTCGATGGAATCGCTCGCCGCCGCCTTGCGGATATCCGCGGCCATCTCGAGGTCGACCACGACCTTCTGCTTGACCTTACGTTCCCAGTCCCAGATACCGATGATGCAGTCGGTCGTGAGGCCGGTCAGGAAGATGATGTCCATGGTGCGCCAGGTCGAGTTGTTCATTGATTCGGAGCCGGCGGAACCAGTTCCGTCATCGGCCAGCGGGCCCGCGCCCGGATCGAGAAGTCGTCGCGTTCGCCTGCCGCCAGGCGCAGGTGCCCCAGCAGCGCGATCATGGCCGCGTTGTCGGTACAGAACCCGGCGCGAGGATAGACCACACGGACACCTTGCCGCTCACCCATCGCCAGCATTCGCGCGCGCAAGCGGCGGTTCGCGCCGACGCCGCCGGCGACGACGAGCGTAGTCGGCTCCCGTCGCCTCGATGGCCCGCTGGCACTTGATCACGAGCGTATCGACGACCGCTTCCTCGAACCCGCGTGCGGCATCGGCTCGCGCCTGGTCGTCGAGCGGCCCATGGTTGCGCAAGTGCCACGACGACCGCCGTTTTCAGGCCGCTGAAACTGAAGTCGAGACCGGGTCGCTCGGTCAGCGGACGCGGAAACCGAAAGACGTCCGGGCCGCCCCTGCTCCGCCAGCGCGGCCAGTTGAGGTCCGCCGGGGTAGCCGAGACCCAGCAGCTTTGCCGTCTTGTCGAAAGCTTCACCGGCCGCGTCGTCGAGCGAGCTGCCGAGCAGTTCGTACTGCCCGACACCGTGCACGTCGGCGAGCAAGGTGTGGCCGCCGGACACCAGCAACGCCACGAACGGGAAGTCCGGCGGGTCTTTTTCGAGTAGCGGAGCGAGCAGGTGACCCTCCATGTGATGCACGCCGATGGCGGGCACTTCCCACGCGTACGCCAGGCTGCGCGCCACGGCGGCGCCCACCAGCAGGGCCCCGACCAACCCTGGGCCGCTGGTATAGGCGATGCCGTCGATGGCCTCGCGACCCGCCGCTGGCCTCGACCGTTTTTTCTATGAGCGGCAATAACTTACGGAGGTGATCCGCGAGCCGCAAGCTCGGGCACGACGCCGCCGTAGTGGGCATGCAGGTCGACCTGGCTGTAAATCTCGTCCGCCAGCAGGCCGGCAGCGCCGTCGTAGACCGCGGCGGCCGTCTCGTCGCAGGAAGTTTCGATCCCGAGCACTCGCATCGTCTGGCCACCTGCGGCCTTTCCTGCCTTGGGCCGGACGGGCGCTTTGCAATTCGTCGCCGCGATCTCTAGAATTCGCGGTCCCTTTCCGGCAGTACGGCCCCTTGGTCGTGCCTGCCGGTCGTCGTGTCCAAGCATCGGTCGGCTGAGGTCAGCCAGTCCGTAGTATTTATTGACGAGGTTTCGATGCCTAGCGTTCGCGTCCGTGAGAACGAATATTTCGATGCCGCCCTGCGCCGCTTCAAGCGCGCCTGCGAAAAGGCCGGCGTACTGACGGAACTTCGCCGCCGCGAATTCTACGAGAAGCCGACCCAGGAACGTAAGCGCAAGAAGGCCGCGGCCGTAAAGCGTCACCAGAAGCGCACCACACGCGACTTCACGTCGGCACCGCGCGCCCGCGCGTTCTGACGACCACGGTACCGGGCTGCTCGTCATCGAGCAGCCAGACGTCGATGACCACGCTCAAAGAGCGCATCACCGAAGACATGAAGGCCGCCATGCGCGCTTCCGAGAAGGAGCGCCTGTCGACCATCCGCATGCTGCAGGCGGCCATCAAGCAACGTGAAGTCGACGAGCGCATCACGCTCGACGACGCCGCAGGTGCTGGCGATCATCGAAAAGATGGTCAAGCAGCGCAAGGAATCGATCGTGCAGTTCGAGGCGGGTGGACGGCCTGACCTCGCCGACAAGGAAAAGTCGGAAATCGCGCAGTTGCAGGATTACCTGCCCGCACAGCTCTCGGAAGCTGAAGTCGACGCGCATCATCAAGGACGCCATTGCCACCACCGGCGCAGCGTCCGTCAAGGACATGGGCAAGGTCATGGCGATCGTGAAATCGAAAGCCGCCGGACGTGCCGACATGGGCGCGGTGAGCGCCCGCATCAAGGCTGCTCTCGGCGCCTGATTTTCCTCGCGCGGTTGCGTTGCCGTGCCTACCCCGGATGCTTCGCGTTGCTCACGCTTCAGCGCAGTTGGCGTGGATGCTTGCGCTGCGCGCTTCAGGCGGGGACAGGGCCGGATTTCGGGTCTTGTTCCCGGCTCAGAAGAGGGAAATATCGCCGGGAACAAGACCCGAAACCCGGCCTTGGTCGACTGCGCCTGAGCTGCTCATCGGGTGCAATGAGCCAGCTGCGTAGGATTCGAGCGCAACTGCAGCACCCGATGATTCGCACGGCGCGTGCAGACGTTAACGATCAAGAATCGGACGCCAAGGTGGCCTTGGGCGGGATCCGAAGGGAAGACGCGAGCCAAACTCACTTTGGGACGGCGGCGGCGTTCGACGGGCGCGTGTCGAGGCAGGATCTACCGGGGACGTAAGGCAGGCCGACGTAAGTACGCGGGCACCTGTTGCCGCCATCCCAACATCGTCACCGTCCGCCCTGATTCCGGTGGCCTGGCACGTCTGGCCCCGGTGCTTACGATTCGGCCGGCGCAACAAACAGCGGTGGCGCGTGAGCCGCAAACGGTTAACAGGCGACCGGCTACGTGACGGCGGCCAACAGACACCCGGGTCCTTGCGACGCCTGCCCCTCGCCCACAGTATCCTTGCCCCGACCCTCACCCCTTGAACCGAGACAGGCACCGAACCCCAGTGGCCGGCCGCATTCCCCAGCACTTCATCGATGAACTGGTCGCCCGCACCGACATCATCGAGGTGATCGGCAGCCGCGTGCAGCTGAAACGCGCCGGTCGCGAGTACAAGGCCTGTTGCCCGTTCCACGACGAGAAATCCCCATCGTTCACCGTGAGCGCCGACAAGCAGTTCTATCACTGCTTCGGCTGCGGCGCGCACGGCACGGTGCTCGGGTTCGTCATGGATTACGACCATCTCGGTTTCATCGAGGCAGTCGAGGAACTCGCGGCGCGAGCCGGGTTGGAAATTCCACGCGAAGGTGGCGCCGCGGCGCCTGCGCACCCGAACGACGAGCTGTACGTCGCGATGGAACGTGCCGCGCTGTTCTATCGCCAGTCGCTGAGCGGCGAATCGACGGCGCGCGACTATGCGCAACGTCGCGGCCTGTCCGCGGACAGCCTGCAGCGCTTTGGCATCGGCTATGCGCCGGCCAAGTGGGACGGCCTGCTCGAGCGTTATGGCACCACGCGACGATGAGCGCCAGATTCTGCTGCGCGCAGGACTCATCATCGAGCGGCAGGCCGATGCCGCCGCGCCGAACAGCCCGTCGCGCGAGCGCGGCTTCTATGACCGCTTTCGTGATCGCATCATGTTCCCGATCCGCGATACGCGCGGCCGCACGATCGCATTCGGCGGACGCGTGCTCGACCAGGGCGAGCCGAAGTACCTGAACTCGCCCGAGACCGAGCTGTTCCACAAGGGCCGCGAGCTGTACGGGTTGTTCGAGGCGCGGCAGGCCACCCGCACCCTGCAGCGGCTGCTGGTCGTCGAGGGATACATGGACGTGGTCAGCCTGCACCAGGCGGGCGTCACCTATGCAATCGCCACGCTCGGCACCGCCACGACGCCCGGAACACCTGCAGCGGATTTTCCGGCTCGTGGGTGAAGTGGTTTTCTGTTTCGACGGTGACCGCGCCGGTCGGGCGGCGGCGTGGCGCGCGCTGGAAAACGCGATGGGCGAGATCAAGCAGGGCCGGCAGGTCCGCTTCCTGTTCCTGCCCGACGGCCACGATCCGGACACGCTCGTGCGCGAGGAAGGCGCGACCGGTTTCGAATCGCGCCTGGCCTCGGCCACACCGCTGGCGGATTACCTGATCAATGAGCTTTCGTCGCGCGTCGAGATGGCCAGCGTGGACGGCAAGGCGCGGTTGGTCGAGCTGGCACGGCCGCTGATCCGGCGTATTCCGTCGGAGGTCTACCGCGAATTGCTGGTGACCCAGCTTGCCGAAGTGGTGCGCATGTCCGCGACGCGTCTTGGTGAGCTGCTCGCGGCCGACGCCGATGGCACTCCAGGCGACGCGCGGCGCACTTCGGGGCCCGGAGCAGCCGGCAGCGGCGGCGGCTCGTACGGATCGACGCCCCAGGGCCGAACGGGTGGAAACCCCCGACGTCCGCCCGCTCCGGCCCAGGGTCGTGGCAACCTGGTCCGCCAGGCCGTGACCTTGCTGGTGCATTTCCCGGAAGCGGCCCGGGTGGTGGGCGGCGGCGAATTGGAGGCCGTCGGTGAAATCGACCGGCCCGGCATCCCGCTGCTCACGGAGTTACTGGCCCAACTGCGCGAAGACCCGGCCCCCAGCACAGGGGCCGTGCTGGAGCGCTGGCGCGACCGCCCGGAGCACGCTTCGCTTTCGAAGCTCGCGGTGGCGGTGTGCATCGCGCCGGACGCCGTCGGGGCCGCCGCGGAACTCAAATCCGCGATCGGCCGTCTGATCGTCGAGGAATCCCCGGCACGACGGCTGGACGCGTTACTGGCCCAGGCCCGTGACGGGAGCCTGACCGACGTGGAAAAGCAGGAACTAACGGGGCTTTTGCACGCCAAAGGGCAGGCTGCACGGCGTCCTCCCACGGCCAAGTAGGCAGGCGCGCCTATACCGCCCTGTGGTAGACTTCCGCTCTTTTTTAGACCCCTGAGGCGCCCCATCTTGAGCAAGACGGCACGCAAGCAGGCCAAGAAAGTTCCCGCCCGCAAAAACCCCCCGATCGCCAAGGCCAAGGCCTGCGATCCGCAAGGTGGTCAAGGCTGTAACACATTCGAAGCCCAGCACGACGAAGACCCCGACGAAGGCGTCCGCCAGGACGGTCAAGCCCGTGACGATCCTGCGCAAGGGCGTGGTATCGCATGGCGCGAAGCACTCGGCCACGCCGCTCGCGAAGCCGGCGGTGAAGACTATTGCGCCCAAGCTCGGCAAGCCCGCTGCGGTCAAGCCCGTCGCCGCCCACAATGCCTCGGTAAAGCACACGGACTCCAAACACGTCGCCACCAAGCACGCCGACGTGAAGCCCGCGGCGGCACCGGCCGTTGCGCATCCCCCGAAAACCGCTGCTGCGAAGACGCCGGCCCTGAAGGCCGCTGCGCAGCCCGCCAAGCCTGTTGCCCACGCCCCTGCTGCTGCCGTCGTCGAAAAGACCGGCAAGAAGGCCGCCAAAGCGCAGGCGGAGAAGCTCGAGATCAAATTCTCTGCTGCCAGCACCCCTGAAGACCGGCAGTCGCAGCTCAAGCTGCTGATTGCCCGCGGTAAGGAACAAAGCTTCCTCACCTACGCCGAGGTCAACGACCACCTGCCTTCCGAGATCGTCGATCCGGAGCAGATCGAAGACATCGTGCAGATGATCAACGACATGGGCATTCCGGTGTACGAAAAGGCACCGGACGCCGAATCGTTGCTGATGCGCGAGCCGGTCGTGGCCGACGACGAAGCCGCCGAGGAAGCCGCACAGGCGCTCGCGACCACCGTCGACGCCGAATTCGGCCGCACGACCGACCCGGTGCGCATGTACATGCGCGAGATGGGCACGGTCGAACTGCTGACGCGCGAAGGCGAAATCGCGATCGCGAAGCGCATCGAGGAAGGCCTCGATTCAGTGCGTCGCGCGCTGTCGCACTATCCGCCGACTTTCGATTACATCCTGCGTGCCTACGAGCCGCTGAAGTCCGGCACAGGCCGGTTGATCGACATCATCGTCGGCTTCGTCGATCCGAACGCGCCGGACGTGATCGCCGAACCGATCAATCCGAAGCTCGCCGCCAAGGAAGCCCCGGAAGAAGAGACCGAAGAAACGGAAGCGGTCGAAGGCGAAGAAGAGGAAGTGCTCGAGACGGGCCCGGATCCGATCGAAGCCGCCGCTCGCTTTGCGTCGATCGCGAAAGCCTATTCGCACGTCGTGAAGTCGATCGAAGAGAAAGGCACGCGCGACCAGAAGACCCTGAAGCTGCGCAAGAAGCTTGCCGACGAGTTCATGGAACTCAAGCTTTCGCCGAAGATGTTCGACCAGCTGATCACGCACATTCGTGAGCACCTGAACGAAATCCGCGAGCATCGAGAAGGCTGTCATGCAGCGCTGCGTGCGCGATGCCGGCATGCCGCGTTCGGATTTCATCGAGACGTTCCCGCGCAACGAGACCAACCTGACGTGGCTCGACAAGCACGTGCGTGCCAAGCGCAAGCACTCGGCCGCGCTGGCGCGCTTCCGCGAGGAAATCGAGCGCGAGCAGCTCAAGCTCGCCGACGTCGAGAAGCGCACGCACCTGTCGATCGCGGAAGTGAAGGAAATCAACCGCGAGATCGCCGTCGGAGAGGCCCAGGCCCGGCGCGCGAAGAAAGAGATGGTCGAGGCGAACCTCCGCCTCGTGATCTCGATCGCCAAGAAATACACGAACCGCGGCCTGCAGTTCCTGGACCTGATCCAGGAAGGCAACATCGGCCTGATGAAGGCCGTGGACAAGTTCGAGTACCGCCGCGGTTACAAGTTCTCGACGTATGCGACGTGGTGGATCCGCCAGGCCATCACGCGTTCGATCGCCGACCAGGCGCGCACGATCCGCATCCCGGTGCACATGATCGAAACGATCAACAAGCTGAACCGCATCTCGCGCCAGATGCTGCAGGAAATGGGCCGCGAGCCCACGCCCGAAGAGCTTGCCGTGCGCATGGAAATGCCGGAAGACAAGGTGCGCAAGGTCCTCAAGATCGCCAAGGAGCCGATCTCGATGGAAACGCCGATCGGCGACGACGAGGATTCGCACCTCGGCGACTTCATCGAGGATACCTCGGTGGAATCCCCGATCGATTCCGCGACGACCGAGTCGCTGCGTGAAACGACGCACGCCGTGCTCGCCGGTCTCACGCCACGCGAAGCGAAGGTGCTGCGCATGCGCTTCGGCATCGACATGACGACGGACCACACGCTCGAGGAAGTGGGCAAGCAGTTCGACGTCACGCGCGAGCGCATTCGCCAGATCGAGGCGAAGGCGCTGCGCAAGCTGCGTCACCCGAGCCGCAGTGAGCAACTGCGCAGCTTCCTCGAAGACTGAGGCTCAACTGGGTTCCAGTCGCAACAGAAGGCCCCGCAAGGGGCCTTTTTGTTGACCGGCATCGGTGCGCAACGCCGCTCCATCAAACAGGATCGCGGTCCGATGATTCTGCCGACCGTCGCCCGACGCCGCCTTGCTGTCGCTTTGTCAGTGGCTGGCCATCCCTTCACGTTGATCCCGTGCACCGTCGCGTTGATCGCGCGACCGGCGTGGCTCGGCGTTGCAATTGCGCTCACGGCGGTCGCAACGATGTTTGCGGTAATTGCATGGCGCGTTGCCAAAGGGCAATGGTCAAACTTCGACGTTTCAGACCCAGGGCAACGACGCGGGTTCTACGCGGTTGCGATCGCAATTCTCGCGACTAGCACGGTCGTTGGCTGGTGGCTCGGCCTGCCGTCAAGTGCGATCCGGGGATTTGTCGTGGCGCTCGGTCTGCTGGTGACCGGCGCCGTGCTGGCGCGCTGGACCCACGTGTCGCTGCACATGCTCTTTGGCGCGTTTTGTACGGTATTGGTGGCGGGCGTGAACCTCCGGGCTGCAGCCGCATTCGCCGTCGTGGTCGGGGCGACAGCATGGTCCAGGATTGCGCTACGCAGGCACACGGCTGGACAGGTGCTACTTGGCGTGGCGGTCGGATGCCTTGCGGGCTGCATCCTGCTTGCCTTGGATGCGCTGGCTCGCTGAGGCCACGGTTGGCAGGTACCGCGGAGACAGGTGATCTGTCGCCGGGGCTAGCGACGGTCCGGCACCAGTCCGGCAGTGCGCAGCCGGTCGAGTTCCGCGCGCTGCGCGGCCACCCGGGTACGCACGGATTGCAGCGCTGCCTGAAAGCGCGCTGCCTTGCGCAGCGGCTCGTACGCCGGTTCCGATTCGAAGTAGTACCACCAGTCGCGCAGTGCGAGACCGCTGGCGACGGATCGTTCGATCATTGCAATCGCGGCATCGTGTTCGCCGTTCAGCACCAATGCGATCGGATGCGACCTGTAATAAAAAAACTCCGGCCGCCCGAGTTCCCCTACCTCGTGTCTCATGCGTCCCAGGATCGAGTCGAGCAGACTGCGGCCGCGCTCTGTCTGCCCGCTGGCCAGCAATACATCCGCCAATCCGATCGCAGCGTCGCGAAGCGGTGATCCCTCCGGCGGCAGGACGGCGCGCCCGGCCGTGTCCCAATGCACACCCGAGGCGTCCTCGAGCACGGCCTGTGCCCGCCCGAACTCGCCCGTGGCTCGCGCATGCATGCGAATCGCGGCGACGTTCATGGCGGTCTCGATCGTGGACGACACGGTTTCGGCCGCCAGCGAGTCGTACGCGACTTCGCCTGCCTGTTGCCAGGAGCCTTCCCGCAGCAACACTGCCAATTGCCGTGGCGACGCTTCGAACCCCTGGTCCTCGATGAGTTGCCGGGCGGCGGCCATGTCGCCGAGGTCGACATAGGCACCGATCAGGTTGCGACGCGTCATCTCCAGTGACGGATCGAGCGCCAGGGCCTGTTCGCCATAGCGAATACTTTTCGCCCCCTGCCCGGTCAGCATGTTCACGTCGCAGAGGCGCGCGAGCGCCGGCTGATACCGCGGGTAACGCTTGGCCACCTCGAGCAGCAGCGCGTTCGCTGCCGCCATGTCGGCGCGCTCCATATAAAGAAACAGCGCCTTGGTGACGTCGTGACCTGGCTCCAGTGGATCGAGCTTGCGCGCGCGATCCAGCATTTCGAGCGCCTCGTCGCGGCGCGACGGCGTTTCGTACACCACCGCGGCGAGGCCGGCATATCCTTTCGCGGCGTTCGGGTTCAGTTCGAGGCCGCGGCGGTAATCCTTCTCGGCGGCCGCAAGATCGTCGAATGCGGTCAGGTGTGCCCGCTGCAGATAGGCATCACCGTTGTCCGGATCGAGTTCGAGCGCTTTGTCGACCAGATCCAGGCCACGGCGCAGCGCGGCCTCGAACCGCAACTGCCGGTCCGGCGTGATCTCGTATTCGGCAACGAACAAGCCGGCCTCCGCGAGGCCGACGTAGGCTGCGGCAAAGCCGGGATCGAGTTTTGCAGCCTGCTCGAAGTGTTCGATTGCCTTTTGCATGTCCACGACGCGAGCGTTGGCGAGCAGGGTGCGTCCCTGCAGGAACGCAAGGTAGGCGCCGAGGTTCTTCGTACCCTGCCCGGTCATGCGCTCCTTCGCAGCCGGGTCGACGCTCAGCTCGAGCGCCTGCGTCACCTGCAGCGCGATCTCGTCCTGGACCGCGAAGATGTCGCCCGTCGGCCGGTCGAAACGCATCGACCAGACGTCCGCGCCTGTCTCGGTGTCGATCAGCTGCGTGGTCACTCGCATCTGGGAGCGTTCGCTCTGCACGCTGCCTTCGAGCAGGTAGCGCGCGCCGAGCTGGCGCCCGATCTCACGCGAGCCCTGGCTGCGGTCACGGAACGCGAACGACGAGGTGCGCGAAATGACATCGAGTTGCGCGAGGCTCGCGATCTGGTGCAGGACAGACTCGGCGATGCCAAGCGCAAGTACTTCCCCGTCCCGTGTCGTGCTCAGGTTCTGGAACGGCAGCACCGCAATTGTCGAGTTGGCGCCACCGGCGGTTCCCAGGTCGGTCTGCCGCACGAGCAGGGCGCCGACCGCAGCCAGCAACACGCCGATGATCACGATGTCCGCATTGCGCCGCACGCCGGTGACGGTCGGACGCACAACGCCCTCGCGCGCCGTGTCGCGCTCGATGCCCTGGTCCCCCACCTCGTAAAACCACGCGAACGCGATGGCGACCGGCAGGCCCAGCAGCGCAGTCACGATCAAAGAGACCATGACCCAGCGAGGCACGCCGAGCGGCTCGAAGGTGACGTCCGCGATCTGCAGCAGCAGCCACGCGATCACGCCATAGCTCAGCGCGACACGGATGACGCCGCGCTCCTGGAGGCGTTGAAACCAGTTCGTCGGCCGGGCGTTTAGCGACATAATCCAGCGTGCGATCCTGTTGTATGCCGCCAGCGGCGGTCGTGTTGCAGCGTGAGTGCAAGCAGGTTGTACCGTACCTGAAACGAGCACAGGACGGGATTCGCGAAAATCGGTTCACCCAAGTCCGTGTCAAAGTGATCCGATGCACTTTGAGGAAGCGCTGCGAGCGCATTCGCGGACGCAGTTGCGGTGTCCGGAATACGGCGTATGCTCGGGCGATTAGAAACGGTGCAACCAGACGGGGAACCGTATGCGTGGCTCGATTCTGCTGGTGCTCGTAAGCATCCTGGGCACTGAAGCTGCACTGGCTTGCCCTGCCTGCGGCGACAAGCTCAATTTCGGCGGCGGCATGGGCTTCGAGCGGAAGACCCCTGGCCACGTCGCGCTGATTTCGCCCGTTGGTTCAGCGGAAGGTTTCGCGCCCGCGGCGGCAGAAATCAGCAGCCTGCTCGAGAAAGACGGCCACCATGTCGAGGTCACCGTCGACGTGGCCGCCTTGCGACAGAACCACGGTAACCATGCTGTTGACGTTGTAATAGTGCATTGGCCGCAGGCCCCGACTGTTACACAGCTTTTTGGCGACATCGAGGGCGGCCCGACCGTACTCTCGGTGGCGTATGACGCAGACGATGCAGCTGCCGCGAAGTCCGCGGCCGCGACGACAGGGTGCTTTGCGCGCGCCGATCTACGTCGTGGACGCAAGGTCGTCGAAGCCGTGACGAAAGTCATCGGGCAGAGAGCCAAGGGTACGCCGCCGCAGTGTGCGGCCACTGTCGCCAATCAGACTGAGTGAGCAATCCTGAACATTCGACCGTCTCGCCGACGCATTGCGTCATATTCGCTCGCCGCGTGTTGTCTGCTGTTGCCTGTGATCGCGACCGCGCAGGCGTGGCTGCCGGACAAGGGCGTGCTGAGCGGGTCGTTCATCGTGTCCGACGCGCTCACCAAGGAGCACTACCTGCCGAACGGCGACGAGATCGACGTCGGTCATACGCGTTCGACGACCTACGCGATGTACGCGAGCTATGGACTTACCGACCGCGTGATGATCGCCGCGAGCCTGCCTTACATAGAGACGCGCTACTGGGGGCCGCCCAGTCACGGTGGTGCACCAGGGTTTGAGGCCGACGATGGCGACACGCACGGCTCGTTGACGGACTTGCGCCTGAGCGTGCATTACCAGCTGCTCGAAGATCCGTTGGCGCTCGCGCCGTTCATCAGCTATGTGACGCCCGTGACCGACTACTTCGTAACGGGGCACGCGGCGCAGGGCCGTCATCTCCAGGAGCTGTTGCTCGGGTTCAATGCCGGCAAGAACCTTGACGAATGGATCCCGCGAACCTATGTGCAGGCGCGGTACACCTACGGTTTCGTCGAAGAGGTCGCCGACGTCAAACACGATCGCACCAACGTCAACCTCGAAATCGGCACGTTCCTTACAACGCGCTGGAGTATGAGTGCGTACGGCTCCTGGCAGTGGACGCATGGCGGTATCGACGTGCCAATCCCACGGACTGACCCACTGTTTCCCTACCATGATCGATTGGCAGCGGACGAGTTTTTCAACCTGGGCATCGGTACCGGATGGTCGATCACACCCTCGATGACGGCGTTCCTGATCTATATGCACGGCATCAACGGGGTCAACGGTCACAAGATTGAACCAGGGGCTTACTTTCGGCCTGACCTACGGCTACCGGCCGCGGGCCGAGGCCGTCGGCGTAAGTACGCGCTAAGCACGCACCCACGATCCTCACGAGCAATCAGAGCTAGCACGGCGCGTCAGCGCGCCGGCACCCGACCGTCTGTTCGCATGGCCAGCAGTGCCTCGCACTCGGACTCCGCGTGTGCGCGCACACGCCGCTCCCGTGCCTGAAAGCGCACGTCCGGTCGTGTCCAGGGCCCGTTCACGTTCGAAGAAATACCACCAGTCGTGATCGATCGGTATGGCTGGGTGAGGTCATTGCGCGCGGTCTGAGGACTTGGCCGGATCCGCGCCGCCGCGGTCCGGCACCGCGTCCTTCAGCTCGCCGCCGGTCAAGATCGCGGCGCTGCTCCGCGGCGTTCGTGCACGCAGCCTGCTGCATCGCCTGGAATCGCGGGTCGCGGCGCAGCTTGTCGAAAGCCGGCTCCCGCTCGAAGTACCTGCAGGAGTTCTGCGCGTGGCCAGTGCTGATCGCGCGTTGCAGCATGGCTATCGCCTCTTCAGGCTGGTCATTGAGTACCAGCGCGAGCGAGTGAGATTTCTGGTACCAGAATTCGGCCCGGCCTTCCTTGCGTATCTCGTGCTCCATGCGGCCGAGTATGACAGCAAGCAATTGACGGCCCTGCTTCTCTCGACCCATCGCGATCAGCACGTCAGCGAGTCCAATGGCGGATTCGCGGACATCGGGTCGTTCCGGCAGTTCGGCACCTCCCGACGCATTCCAGCGCACGCCAGCCAAAGTCTCGAGCGCGATCCGCGCGCGCTCGTAATCGCCCGTCGTGCGCGCGTGCATGCGGATGGCGGCAACACCGACCCCGTGTCCTTGGGCGAGAGCGTCTGCCGCTCGAGCGAGTCGTAAGCCGCCTCGCCCGCCCGCGACCAATCGCGCTGATAGACGAGGATCGGTAGTCGTCGCACGGAAAGCTCGTGCGGCGCCTCGTCGACGATCTGCTCGGCCGCAGCGACGTCGTCCACGTCCAGATAGGCTCGCACCAGCCCGCGACGCACTTCTTCCGCAAGCGGATCGAGTGCCAGCGCGCGTTCGCCATATTCGATGCTGTCGGCCGTCTGACCAAGCAGCACACCGCGAATCTCGCTCATGCGCGCGAGCGCAGGCTGGTAGTCCGGATGCCGGCGCAGGACGTCCGCGAGCAGGTCGTTGGCGCCGCGCACGTCGCCACGCTCGTAGAGCAGGAATACGGCGCGCGTGACGTCATAGGCAGGTTGCAATGGGTCGAGCTTGCGCGCACGGTCGAGCATCGCGAGCGCCTCGTCGCGTCGCGACGGCGTTTCGTACAGCACGGTGGCGAGGCCGAGATATCCCTTGGCCGAGTTCGGGCTGAGTTCGAGGCCGCGCCGATAGTCCGCCTCGGCTGTCGCGAGGTCCGCGTATGCCGCCATCGAGGCGCGCACGAGGTAGGCCTCGCCGTTGTCAGGATCCGCGGACAACGCACGCTCGATGAGCGTGCGGCCTTGCGCCAGCGCACTCTCGAAACGCGATTGCCGGTCCTCCGTGACGTCGTATTCGGCCAGGAACAAGCCCGCTCCGCCAGTCCGACGTAGCCGGCCGCAAATTCCGGGTCGAGCTCGACCGCGCGCTCCAGCAGTTCGATTGCCTGCTGCACGTCTGCCACGCGGTCCCCCGCCAACAGCGTGCGAGCCTGCAGGTACGCGAGGTAGGCATCCAGGTTCTCGGTGCCCTGCCCTTTCATGCGCTCGATCGCAGTCGTCGTCCAGCGTCAATTCGAGCGCGCGCGTCACCTGCAATGCGATCTCGTCCTGGACGGCGAAAATGTCGCGGGATTGGCGGTCGAACCGCATCGACCAGACGTCGGCGCCGGTGCGGGCGTCGATCAGTTGCGTAGTGATGCGCAGGCGCGTGCGATCGCTCTGCACGCTGCCCTCGAGCAGGAACGTGGCCTTTAGCTGCCCGGCCGATCTCGCGCGCGTCCTGCGACCGTCCCTTGAACGTGAATGATGACGTTCGCGAGATCACATCGAGTTGCTGCAGGTTCGCGAGTTGGTGCAGCACGGATTCGGCGATGCCCGTGGCCAGCATCTGCCGCTCCGGCGACCGAGCCGATGTTTTCGAACGGCAGCACGGCGACGGTCGCCCGGTCGTGAAGCCGATCACGTCTGGTTGCCGCGCGACCAGGTATCCGACGACCAGCAACAGCAAGACGATGACCGCCACGTCCGCATAACGACGCAGGCCCACGACCGCACGGCCGCCGCTCGCCCGCCGGCCTGCCGATCCACGGCTACGCCCTGCGGGGTCAGTTCCAGGAACCAGGCCAGGCCGATCGCGACCGGGAAACCCAGCACGGCTGCGAAAATCAGTCGCGCGCAGCGCCCAGCGCGGCAACTCGAGCGGCTCGGCGACGGTGCCGGCGATCTGGACCAACAGCCAGGCGATGGCCCCATAGCTGGCCGCGACGCGCAACACGCCGCGCCCCCGCAGCTCGGCGAAAAACGACGGCCGCTCCGGACCGGGATCGGTCATGGTGCGGCGCCGGTGCATGCGACACCATCCCTGGGATACTCGCTTTAAGGGAGGCGAGTTGCGTTCAGTCAGGTCGAGAGTATATTCAGGACGGTACCTGCGGGAGGGATGTCGCATGGGTAAGCAGCCGGTTCTCGTTTTTTGCGTTGCAGCAGCGGCGTTCCATGCTGGCGCCGGCCGCCCATGCCTGCGGCGACAAGTTGTCGGTGATCGGCGGCGGCGTCAGCTTCGATCGCGTCAGCCAGCACCGTGGCAACGTGGTCATGCTGGTCGAGCCGAATTCCTCGCTGCGCGCCGCCAACGATGCCCTCAAGCTGCGCCAGGCGCTCGAGTACGCCGGCAACAAGGTACGCACCGTCGACATCCCCGCCGAACTCGACAGCCTGCTGGCCCAGGGCCAGACCGATGTTGTGCTGGTCTCGTGGGGCGACGCCACCAAGCTGCAAGGACAACTCGCCAGCAACTCGGGGTCGCCCACGTTCCTGCCGGTCGCCTACAAGACCGATCCCGCCGAGCTGACCGCCGCGAGCAAGCAGGGCACGTGCTATGCGCGCGTTGAACAGCGCCAGGACAAGCAACTGGTAAGACCGTCGGGCGCGTGATGGAACAGCGCGAGAAGAACGTCCCGGTCGTGTGCGGGAAGTCCGAAACTTCGACCTGAGACGCCTGTGGCGTCGGCGACGGCTCCCACCCGAATATTCAAGGGCTGGATTTGCCCGGAGCATGGCTCCGGGTGAGTCGTGGTCGTTTTCAGCCTCGTG
>CAWAQN010000020.1:0-369165 GCA_963784225.1 uncultured Gammaproteobacteria bacterium | reverse complement strand
TGTCCGAGCAGGTGATCAATTGCTTTGCCGCTCCTCCAGGAAGGACCGCACCGCCCCGAGATACTCAGGTGCCAAGTCCAGCGTATTGTGCATCACGCTCGGAATCACCCGGATTTGCACCTGGCCCGGCACAAACGCCGCCGCGAGTGCGTCCGAGCGTACCCGCGAAATGATCTCGTCCTCGCCCGCAACCACCATGAGCACCGGCGCCGTCACCTCGCGGGCGCGACTCGTCGAGTCGTATCGGTCCCGAAGCAGCAGCCTCACCGGCAGCCACCAGAAATGCTCACGCGCCACGTTCACGAGGCTGTCAAACGCGGTGACCAGCACGAGCCTCGTGACCGGCCGCTGACTCGCCACATACACCGCCACACCGCTGCCGAGACTGCGTCCCATCACTGAGACCTCCGAGTGGTTGGCGCGCACGTGCTCGTAGACTGACGAGCGCATCGGCGAACAGGGCCCGCTCCGAGGGCCGTCGCTGCTCCCGCCATACCCGCGATAATCCACGAGATATAGCGTGTGTTCGGGAAATACTTCGGAGAACGCACCGATGTTCCGGCTACGTCCTCCGCATTTCCACCGAAGTAGATCAGGGCAAGTGGACCGCCTCGCGGGACGACCCAGACGTTGAGCCGCTGCCCTTGTGATTCGAGCCGAACAGCCTGCGCACTCGGGTACTGGGTCTCCGCCGTGGGGAAATAGATCTGGGATCGTTGTGTCACATACAGCCAGCCGCAGAGCGCAACATAGGCGACAGCGACGATGCTGAGGAATGAAATGACCGTCCGCATGGTACGTCTCGCGACTGATTGAACCGATTCCAGGTCCGTTCCCAGTTGCCGAGAACAAACAACCGCTGTACCGGCGACGCCCCGTTGGTCCGGCGATGACTCGCCTCGACCCAACCGTCACGACGGCCTTCCCCGGCCCATCGGGTTCTCAACTACGCCGGTACGCCGCGCCGGTATTGAGACTGCAGCGCGTGGATAGTACGCTGATGACGCGTGTCGATGCATGTCTTGAAGCCGGCTGAAATAATCATAAGAGAGCTGGGGCGCCCATGGACAAGCCCATTTCGCGTGCGTACAGGTTCGGGAATTTCCGCGTCGAACTGCAGCGGCGGGAATTCACCGGGCCGGACGGCGCCTGCCTGAACCGGTCGGCACGTGCTTACGGCGTGCTGGCATTCGACCTGGCCATGATCATCGGTTTCCTGAACTCGAAGCCAGGGCTGGACTCGATAAGGAACGAGCCCCGGTTCCGCGCCGTATCGTTTCAGCTCGGCCTCGGCTGAGGTGTCGACCGTGGACGCGACGTATAGGACGAGAAAGTCTGCCGCGTGTCTACTCACGGCTGTCTTCGTCGGCTCGACCTGGCTGCCAGCAACGGCGCTCTGTCGAACTCCGCCCGAGGCAGCAGCCGACGACGCGAGCTTGACCGAAATCATCGTCACTGCACGCAAGATCGACGAAAACCTTCAGGACGTTCCGATGAGCGTCCAGGCACTGCCCGGAGATTTTCTGGATCAAGCGAACCTCACCAGTTTGTACAACCTGCAGTTCAACGTTCCTGGTCTCGTCGTCAATAACGTTGGACTGTTCGGCGCTGGCTTCGCGCTGCGCGGCGTGGCTGCTCAGGGAGGCAGCGACCAGTCGATAGCGCTGCATCTGAACGGTGTCTATCTTGGAAGTGCCAACCTGGCCATTGCCAGGAGTTTCGATCTCGAACGCATCGAGGTACTCAAGGGGCCGCAGGGAACCCTGTATGGGCGTAACGCGACCGGCGGTTCGATCGATTTCATCACGCGGGCGCCGGAGAACGACTTCAGCGCGGACATCGAAGGTGTCTACGGAAGCTTTGCAACGACACGCGCTCAGGGTCATGTCAATCTCCCGATGGAGGACGCCGCCGTTCGGCTCGCCTTCGTCGCTTCGGAGGGCGATGGCTACATCAGAAATTCGGTCGACGACAGGAGGTTTGCCGAGAGCGATTTCTGGGGGCTGAGAGCTTCCTTGAAGGCCGACGTGACCGACAACCTGCGCCTCTCCGTCATGGCACAACGTGTGACCGACGACGGTGCGACCGGCGACCTCTGGACGCCGAACCCTGAATACCTGATCGATCCGTCCGACATCCGCCTGACCACGGTCACACTGCCGAACCCGTATCTCGAGACCGAGAACGACAATGTCGACCTGACACTCGAATACGATCTCGAATTCGGGATGTTGCGTTCCATCACCGGCTACGCGCGGAGTCGTACTGAGAATCTCGATGATTGTGCCGGAATCCCTGCCCTGCAGGGTTGCGTGAGGGGAGGCGCGCTCGCTTCGATCAGTGGAGCGAGGAGATCCAGTTGCATCTGCACGGCAACGGGTGCTCGACGGCCTCGTCGGCATCTATTACTTCGAGTCCGATGGGAGCTAACGATTTTGTCAGTTCATGCCCCTTATTTAACCCGAACCCGACCAACGATGCATTCCGCTTCACGGGAGAAAGCGGCCGCCATTTTTGGCGAAGCGACGCTGCATTTTGCCGAACGGTGGAGTGCGAGCGGCGGGCTGCGCCTGAGCCGCGAAGAAAATCGCCTGGACTCGCTCAGCACGGGCTATCAACCCGAGCCGACGCTGCTGGCCGGGGATTACGAATCGGACGATTTTTCCTGGCGCCTGGACCTGAAGTACGCTGCGAGCGACGACGTGATGCTGTACGGAAGCGTCTCCGACCGGCCACAAGAGCGGTGGCCTGACTGCGGTGCCTGCTCGCGGCGAACTCGATTACTTCGAACCCGAAAATGTGGTCGCGTACGAGGCGGGCGGAAAGTCACGTTTGCTGCATGGACGGTTGACCCTGAATGCCGCCGCCTTCTACTACGACTTCGAAGACCTGCAGGTAAACACCACAACTTTGACTGCAAATGGAACAGTCACCGAAACAGCCAATGCCGCGAAGGCCGAGATCTACGGCATCGATGCCGACGCCGCGTGCGCGATTTCCGATCGACTTACACTCTCCGGCGGCGTCATCTGGACGCCGCTGCGGGAATTCGAGGAATTCACTGACTATGAAGGGTCGTACTCCGGCAACAAGCTGGTTCGTGCACCCGAATGGTCGGCGAACGCGGCCATTGAATACGAGATGCCGCTGCGGGACCTGGGCGAGCTGTTCGACCCGGCTGGAGTACAGCTACCGCAGCAGTTACTTCTTCACGAAGGAGAACGAGTCTCGGCTTCGCGCAGGACGGCTTTGGTCTGCTCAATGTGTCGTTGAGGTTCGAGTCGGACAACGGGTGGTACGCCTTCGCGTCGGGCCGTAATTTGACGAACCGAGGACTACTTCAACCAGGTTTTTTTCCAGTCGAGCCCCGGACTCCCGGATACCTACGAGATTGGCGCGGGCTATCGATTCTGATGTCAGGTTCGGCGTCGCGCGTCACTTGACCGGTATTACCAGCGGCACGATGACGTCGGTGTTTGGACCGATACGCACGAGCACGTAGGCCCAAAGCGTCTGTTGCCCTGGCCGGAACACAGCCCCCGTCGTCATTGCGCCTTCCGGAGTCAGCAAGAACCGGAGACGGTTGTAATGGAGGGTCCGCCCCACAATCGGCGCGAGATTCCCGACGGCCACGGGATACTGCGCGGGGTCGGTCACGGATACGAATGACCCGCCGGATTGCGCGGCGAGCGCCGCGCCGGACTCTTGTCCCCCGATCGCCACCACCGGGATGCCCGGTCCCGCGGCGTCACCGGATGGGGGATGACTCCAGGTTGCATGCGTCAGCGCCGGCCGAACTGCTGTTCGTCACAACGACCAGGGTCGGTGATGGATCGCTCGAGATCGCTGGGGGCATGCTCCTCGGTAAACGACAGCATGCCGGCGACGGCACAGTGCAGCGGGTTGCCACCGCCCTCCTGACCTGCCAGGCCATTGACGGAATCGCTGAATTGCGCGCCGTCGGATGTGAACGCACCATAGGTGGTCAGGATCGGGCCCGGCGATGTCCCGCGATAGGTCGCGAGCGCGACGGTATCCGGCGGGATCACGGATTCGAGGAAGGCGCGCACGGCCGAAAGTCGCAGTCTCTGCGGATCGTATTCGGCCATGGCCGCGCTCTGCTCCAGCAGCAGGGCGACGTCATCGGGGGAATCGGCTGATCCGACGAGTGCCGCCAGCCGAACGCCTCGTAATCTGCGTGGGCACGGTATCCCCCCATCGGCAGGCTCCCGAAGTCGGCGTCGTATCCACATGGCACGAATGCGCAGTCCGAGTCGAGCATCGTGAATTCCGCAGCGGTGAGTGTCGGGATCGCCCGGCCGTCCTCACCTATCACCGCGAGGTCGACGTCCACGGTCAGCGAACGTCCGTCGCTTGCGGCCACCGCGCGGCTGCCCAGGACGACAGGTGTCGCTTCGGCGACGTGCTCGAGGATCAAAGTTACTTCCGTGTTCGCGTCAGCCTTCACCACGAATCGACGGTAGGCAGTGTGGAAACCGGCCGCGTAGCTGGTCGCGGATGCCTCTCCTGCGGGAATGTCTTCGAACCGGACACTTCCGGCGGCATCGGTATCCGCTGCTCGCCCATCGAAACCGCCATTGAGCGCAATCGCAACTCCGGGAACCGGCGTGCCAGAGCTCGTCGTCACCTGGATTTTCACCAATCCCTCGCCGGAGAGGTCAGTTGGTACTTGCGGTTGAGTTGGTAATCGAGGTCGATTCGCCGCGGTCGAATCGGTCGTGGATCCGCCGCTGCAGGCGGCGAGGGCGAGGACGGCGCAAGCAAGGAAGTGGAATCTGACCATGACATGCCTCCGGTCGGGTTGTCGTTGCGACGGCTCGCAGACTGCGCTGCCGTTCTGGTCAGATCTTTGAGACGAGCTGAAACGTTCTGATCCTTTGTGAATGTCGTGCAGCTGCGACGGACGACCCTGGTCAACGCTGGTCGCCGAGGCGTCAGTACGGCAACGTGAGCTCCACGAGTCCCCCCGAGGTTTTCCGCTGTAGGTCGTGCTGCCGGCCGGTGACGACGCCCCGTGGTCGACACCGGGACCGTGCCTGCCGGATCCACGAGCGCACCCGCCGGGGTCGCGATGGTGAACTTCGGAACAGAAAGGTTGAGCGACGCCGGCAGCAGCGAATACGGCGGGCCCTGGGTCGTCGTTGCGGCAAGTCGTACCGTCCCATCGGCCGCGGCGGCGACCGCTCCGCCCGGTTCGAACCCGTGCCACCCCCAACAGGCTGCCGTCGGCCCCGATCTTCAGGATCAGTGCGGCGATACCGGCCAGTTGGACAAGCCAGGACGGGCGTGAAGAAGTTGCACGTCGCCCGGGCCGCCGTCATCGACCTGTAGGTGCCATCGATCCGTCCGCTGGCTCATGCGTGCGGCAACCGGCTCCCCGTAAGCGGCATTCGACCGCGTCATTAAATGGAACTTGCCATGCATTTTGCGTACACATAGGGTTCGGCGATGGACGGCGATTCCGCAAGTCCGTAGCCCGCAGGTACGCGGACGACAGTCCCTGGTCCACCGATCCAAAGATGAGGTTTTCATGACGACGTTTCCAATCCTCGAGAAGGCGGGCCTGGACGAAAAGCAAAAGGTATTATGGGACGAACTGACGCTGGGCCCGCGCAGCGTCATTACGGGCGGACCGGGGAAGAAACGGATGCCCGATCTCTTCAATGCCTGGCTGCAGTTCCCTGAGTTCGGACATCTCGCGCTGCGCCTGGCCGACGCAATTCGCGCGAATGAGGCCCTGACGCACAAATTGCGCGAGCTCGTGGTCCTGACGACCTCCATGCTGCTGAACACCCGCGTCGAGTACGACTTCCATGTGCCCCAGGCAAGAAAGAATGGCCTGCCGGAAGCGGTAATCAAAGCCATTGGCAGGGGCGAGAAACCTGAATTTACCGACGATGCCGAACGCATCGTCTACCAGGCCAACCTCGAGTTGGTACGGGTCGGTACCTTGAGCGACAGCACGCGCGAAGCCGTCGTGGGAATCGTCGGATATCGTGGGCTGATGCTGCTGATTGCATTGGTCGGTATGTACGTGATCGTTGGATACACGTCGAATGTGTCCGATGTACATGTGCTGGATGATTTCGAGGCCGACGAACAGAAGTTGCAGGACTTCTACAAAGGTGAATCGGCTCCAGGCCCGCAGAAATAATCCTATCGTCTCCACCGATTGGCATGCCGCCGACCGTGCAGCGCGGCGTTGACATACGGCCAGTGGTACTGGGCGTTCAGACACGAGGAACTTGCATGAACTATCGCAATCTGGGCAACTCGGGCATCAGGATTGCACCGATCGTCTTCGGCGGTAACGTATTCGGCTGGAGCGCCGATAAGGCGATCAGCTTTGCGCTTCTCGATGCGTTTCTGGAAGCAGGATTCAACGCCATCGATACCGCGGACTACTATCCCAGTCGCGCGTGCGGCATGTCCGAGACCATTATCGGCGAGTGGATGAAAGAACGCGGCGTCCGCGACAGGGTGGTGGTCATCACGAAATGCGGCTGCCCCATGACGCAGGATAAGAAAGGACTGCATCCCGATTACATGAAACGCGCGATTGAAGATTCACTGAGCCGACTGCAGACGGACTATATCGACGTCTACATGTCTCATCTGGCTGACCCGACGGTGCCAATCGAAGCTACGCTGGAAACTCACCAGTCGTTCATTGATCAGGGCAAGTCCCGCATTTGCGCCTTTTCCAATTACACGGCGGCACAGATGCGAGAGGCTTTGGAAGCGGCGGGCAATGGCCGTGCGCAGTACCAGGTTCTCGAGCCGCACTACAATCTGCTCGATCGGACAAAGTACGAAGGTCCGGTCGAGGATATCTGTGTCGAGTATGGTCTCGGCGTGATTCCATATTTTTCCCTGGAATCCGGGTTCCTGACCGGCAAGTATCGAAGCAAGGATGACCTGAAGGGTGGCGTCCGCGACTATCTGGTGGAGCGCCACCTGGCAGATCCGCGCGCGCTGAAGTTGCTGCATGCCATGGATACCGTCGCAGCCCGTCACGATGCGACGCTCGCGCAAGTTGCCCTTGCCTGGCTGCTGCACCGTCGCTCCGTGACGGCGCCAATTGCCAGCGCCACGAAACCTGCGCAACTTTCCGACATCCTCAAGGCGCCGAACCTCAAGCTGACAGCAGGCGACATGGCCGAACTGGATGTTCAGTGAGGTGTCGCGTTGGGGACACGTATAACGATCCTGCCGCTGTTGCTCCGCTGCCGGGCATTCGACCTGGCCCGCACGACCATCGGCGACAAAGCGTGTTGAAACTGGCGGTCGGCGCGATTGAATCGTGTTTGGCGATATTGGCACCAGCCCGATCTACGCTTTTCGCGAGACGTTCGCAGGGCATCACCCGATTTCGCCCGACCCGCTGCACATTCACGGCGTGCTGAGCTTGATCTTCTGGTCAATGATGATCGTAGTGACGATCAAATATGTCGTCGTCATCATGAGGGCCGACAACGATGGCGAAGGCGGCAGCCTGGCGCTGCTGGCGCTCATCAGCCGCGAGATCCCTGAGCGCCGGTGGACGGCCGGGATCGTGCTGCTCGGCGTCTTCGCCTGCGCCCTTTTCTACGGCGACAGCATGATAACGCCTGCCATCTCGGTGCTCTCTGCGGTCGAGGGGTTGCAGACCATTGAGCCACGGTTCGGGCCCTTCGTGGTGCCCATCGCAATCATCATCCTGGCGGGGCTTTTCTCGATTCAGTCCCGTGGCACGAGCCGCGTCGGAAGCTTCTTTGGTCCGATCATGCTGCTTTATTTCGCGACAATATCGGTCCTCGGGATTTCGCACATCGCCGGCGACCCATCGATCATTTTCCAGACCTTGAACCCGCTCAATGCCCTGAACTTTTTCGTTGCGGATGGGCTGCGTGCTTTTCTCGCCATGGGTCGGTCGTGCTGGCCGTGACCGGAGCCGAGGCTCTTTATGCAGACATGGGGCATTTCGGCCGAAAGCCGATCGGCCTGTCCTGGCTTGTCTTCGTCATGCCGGCGTTGATGCTCAACTACATGGGCCAGGGCGCCATGATCCTGTCGCTGGAACCCGACTCGGCGATGCACGCGATCAGGAATCCTTTTTTCCTGCTCGCGCCCGAGATCGCGCGCATCCCTCTCATCATTCTGGCGACCCTTGCCACAATCATTGCCAGCCAGGCGGTCATCTCCGGCGCTTTCTCCGTCACTAACAGGCAATTCATCTCCGGCTCTCATCCCGCGCCTCCGGATTTGCCACACGAGCGAGGCGGCCGCCGGGCAAATCTACATCCCAGTCATGAATTGGGCGCTGATGACGATGGTGATTCTGCTCGTCCTGGTTTTCAGGAGTTCAAGCAACCTCGCCGCTGCTTATGGCATCGCGGTGACTGGCGCGATGTTCATCGACGGCTGCCTGCTGGCGGTCGTGCTTTTCTCGCTGTGGAAATGGCCTGCTTGGGCTGCTGTCCCGATGCTGGCAACCTTTTTCATCGTCGACATGGCCTACTTTGGCGCGAACCTCATGAAGGTTCCCGAAGGCGGCTGGTTTCCGCTCCTCGTCGGCGTTGCTGCCTTCACGTTCCTCACTACCTGGGCGAAAGGCAGGAAACTGCTCGCGGCCCAGATGCGCAAGACGGAAATTCCCGCAAAAGACTTGTTTGGCGCGGCCGTTGAATCGATCACGCGCGTGCCCGGCACCGCCGTATACATGACGTCCCAGCCTGATGGAATTCCCCAGGCACTTCAGCAGAATATCGAGCACAACCGGGTCGCCCACGAGCGTTCGCTGTTCCTGAGGGTCGCGATCGAAAACGTCCCCTACGTCCCGCCCGACACGCCCGTGACTGTCGAAGATCTCGGTCACGGGTTCTTGAGGTTGACGCTGCGCCGTGGGTTCATGGAAGAGATGAACGTTCCTAGGGCCCTGAAGAGCTTGAGCGGCATCGGCGTGCCGCTGGTGCCTGAGGAAACCAGCTACTTCTTGAGTCGCCAAACGCCGCTAGCGACAAAAATCAAGGGCATGGCCCTTTGGCGCGAACGGCTGTTCGCCTGGATGATGCGTAACGCGGAAAGCCCGATGGGATACTTCTGCCTGCCATCGCATCGGGTCGTCGAGCTTGGGGCGCAGATCAAGATCTGATGCAAAAGCGGACGGCGAGTCTACCCATGCCGGTGGGACAGGCCTTGCCGAATCCCAGCTCAGCCAAGTCAAGCGACTCGACGAACGCATCGATCATCCGGCAGATATGATCCTCGGGCACCAGCATTGAGCGACACCGGGGACGACGCCCACTGATCCCGACTGTCCCTGCGCACAAATCCCATAATGACAATGCCCGCAACTTGCGTTGCGGGCATTGTCTTCATCAAACCCCTAGCCTGCGAGTGTTTTTACCCAGACTGCGTGGCCGGGGTGCTGGAGCAACGCCGGTCCCTTGTTTACTTCAAGGTGAGTTCGCGCAAGCGGTAGTCGCCTGTGATTTCTCGCATGGCCGGATAGTCTCGTTGCGCTTGCTCCGTCGTCGTCTTCATCTGCGCAGCGCCAAACTTGGACATGAATGCGTCGTAGCGAGCCTTGTTTGGACCAGCCATCTCGTCATTCTTAAATATGGTTACGAGCAAAACGTTGAAGTCGCCGCTGTCTGGCAGATCGCTTACAAAAATCTTGCAATCCTCTATTTGCCCCAAAGACTTTGAAACTGTGCACCCTGATATCCAAGTCTTCTTCAGGCCTTCGAGGTACGCGTCGATCATGTTCGACTTAACCTTCACGGTCTGAATGTTCCAGAAAGATTCGCTGACGTCGTAATCCTTGTAAATCTCCAGATCGGCAAATACCGGACCGGAGCTGAAGCTGAGTACCAGCGCCAAAAGCGCGATTTTTACTCGCATGGTTTTCCCTTGTCATACTGGTTGTTTGAGGTCGAACTGCGTGATCGTACAATGTTTTGGCAATAGAAACGCTGCAACGCAAAAGCATGCTGCATGAAATACCGTCAGTGTCGGGATGCGCGGTACAGAGCGTGTCGGCAACTATTGTTTAGCGTGAGTTGACGTTTCAGGTGAGGGCGTGTGAAAACGAAGCGGGCTGATGCGATAATTTCACGGTCACACAGATGATCGGAGTGATTAATCAGTGCGTCATCTCACGGGTCAAAGTCGCCAGCAGGTGTCGCTGCTGCCAGAGTCATTGGATGAGTTTGTCGCAGCCGATGCGCCGGTGAGAGTGATCGACGTGTTCATCGACACTTTGGATGTAGCCGCTCTGGGGTTCGACAAAGCGGTGCCGAAGGAGACGGGGCGCAAGCCGTATCACCCGGCGGATCTGCTGAAGTTGTACGTGTATGGCTATCTGAACCGGGTCAGCACGAGCCGGCGCTTGGAGCGTGAGTGTCAGCGCAACGTCGAAGTGATGTGGCTGCTCGGGCGGCTGCAACCTGACTTCAAGACGATCGCCGACTTCCGCAAGGACAACCCCGTGGCGATCCGCGGCGCGTGCCGCAGCGTTCATTGAGTTTTGCCGCGAGGCGCAGTTGTTGGCGGGGACGCTGGTGGCGATCGACGGCAGCAAGTTCAAGGCGAACGCAAGTTTAGGTCCGGTGCTGACGCGCGCAGCACTTAAAGCGCGATCCCGTCGCGCCTCGAACAAGAAGTGCAGGCGTATCTCGAGAAACTTGACCGGGCTGATCGGCAGAGCCCGGCCGAGCCGCTCGAGCGCGAGCGTGTGGAGGCGGCGCTTGAAGAAGCTGCGTCGGGGCGCCGAGCGGCTCGACCGGTTCGAGCAGGCAATGGATGCGGCCGGGCGTGATGAGTACTGTGAAAGTGAGCCTGACGCACGACTAATGCGCGGCCGCGAAGGTACGACCAGTCGGTTACAACGTGCAAAACGCCGTGGAGGCAGAGACGCGCCTCATCGTCCACCACGAAGTCACCAACGAACAAGGCGACACCCGCGCGCTGTGGCCCGTCGCGGAGCAAGCAAAAGCCTCTTTGGCGGTGGAACGGCTGGAGGTGTTAGCCGATTACGGTTACGCCAATGGCGAGCATCTCGATGCCTGCGAGCGTGCGGGCATCACGGCGAGCGTGCCACGGCGTGTGATCCCAGGCAGTCACGCCGGGCTTTATCAGAAAAGCGATTTTGCGTACGACGCCGAGCGCGACCTGTACCGCTGTCCGGCCGGGCAGGAGTTACAACGCGCGGGCGTCGATGAAAGGCGCAAGCTGCACTTGTACCGTCGCTCTGGCTGTAATCAGTGCCCGCTGCAGTCGCGTTGCACGCCCAGCAAGACCAGGCTAGTCACGCGGCATTACTTCGAAGCTGCCTACGCGCGCTCCGATGCGAGGCTCACAGCCAATCCGCGCTTGATGCGGCGACGCATGAGCATTGCCGAGCGCCCCTTTGCGATCCTCAAACAGGTGATGGCGTTCAAACGCTTCAGTTGTCGAGGCTTGAAGGGCGCGGGAACGGAAATGGCGATCGCGGTTCTCGGTTACAACCTGTTGCAGATGATCCAGCGTCTTGGCGCACCGCGTTTGATCGCACTGATGAACTGAAAGGTTGATTGATACGTGCTTTGCCAGTCTCGTGTCGCTATAGGTTCGCTCGGCCGTTTTCACACGCCCTCACGTGAAACGCCCGTCTCCGGGCCAGAAGCGGACGGTAGGCTCGCCAACTTGCCTGTGCCCGCTCTGCCATTGATGAAGTCCCTCATCAAGGCGAAATAGCCTTCCGGTTGTCGCGTAGAAACGCGTTCTCCATCTGGAAGTGTCTCGAACTCGTACATGCCGTGATCAGCACCGGGAAAGACAACGGTCGTGATCGGACGACCAGACTTTCGCAGGACACCCAAGCGACGGATGGTCTCTCCGGGCGGCGCATCGCGATCCTGGCCTCCCAGTAGCCATAGCTGCGGCACTTCGAGGTTGGCCAACACTGGCATGGGGTCGTACTGTGCTGGCACCCCTTCCAGCAAACTTGGACCTTCCTTGCGCGATATCTCGGTTGAGGTGGCAAGCAGATAGGCCGTGACATTGCCACGGACCGACTTGAACCAAGGCTCCTGGCCGTACTTGTGCTTCACAGTCTCGAGCTGCTCATAACCATCGGTGAAGTTGCTCGCGACAATCGTCGCCGTCGCATCAGCAACCTCCATGGCTTTGGCCTTGATCTCCGGACCGAAGCCGGCACGCTCCATGTCGAAGGCGATCGCCTCACGGTCTTCATCCAACGGCGAGACAGCCAGTCCGAAACTCACGATGACAAAGTCCACGGGCTCTATGTGCGCGGCCAGTGGCGCTACCCAGCCTCCCTGGCTACCACCCTGGTATCCCACTCGTCCCGCGCGTACGCCCGCAAGACGCCGTGCCTCGCGCATAGCAAGAATCGCATCGGTGGCCAACAACAGGTAGTTCTGCGAGTAGCGGCCGCCCGAAGCACCCGTACCGCGCTTGTCATAGGCAAACACGCCGATGCCTGCGCTGGCGAACTGACGCTGCAATGCATAGGTCTCAAGCGCCGACGAGTGCTCGGCTCCGTGAATCAAGACGACGATCGGAACACGCGCCTCGCCGGGTGGTAACGTCAGTCGTCCGGCCAGCACGACCCCACTACCTTGAAAGCTCGTGTCGACCTGGATCAAGGGCGTTCGCTGGCCCGCGACGTCGTCGAAACGAATCTCACCACTCGTGCAGTCGGAAATGGTGAGGTGGTGCCCGTCGGACCGGTCCGTCCAGCCGAGTGTGCTACTCCAGCGACCATTCCCCTGCGGCGTCAGCGCACCCGTGCGCCCATCCAAGCGCCTCCAGCGAAGTTCGCCAGGTGCGCCAGGGCCGACATCCAATGAAGTGCCATCCGCCATAAGATAGCTACCGACTTCGCAGCGGGTCGGAGCGCGCTGGCTTGCATGCGACACTTGAGCGTGTACCAGGCTGCCTAGCGCCACGAGGATCGCGGCGCACGCGAGCCTCGGGTGACTTTTGGTTCTCACTACTTGCACCGTATGTTTCAATTTACGTAGGCACATCCAGCTTGATTGGCTCGCGGCCGACAATCAGGAGACAAACCTTGATATGCCTCGGGCGCGATCAAGGTTGCAGTCGCGGAGGTATCGAATTGACGAAAGCACACCGCGATCCCCGGGCCTTCGACGTCGGCTGGCTGCTCGACCCGGTCGATCGCGAAGCGCTCATCGCCCGCTTCCCGCCGCGCTATCCCGACGTGGTCGCCCACCACGTGACGCTGAAGCTCGGCGACCACACGGCGCGCCCGCCCACCGAGACCGAGGGTCAGGTGGTGGGCGAAGCCGACGATGGTGCGGGCGTCCAGGCTCTCGTGGTGGCCATCGGGGGCACCACCGACCGCCCCGACGGCTCGACCTACCACATCACGTGGTCGCTCGGTCCCGGTCGGGCGGCGAAGGAGAGCAACGACGTGATCCGCGACCGAGGCTGGACCGCCCTTGCGCAGCCGGTCCCCATCCGCCTGCAGCCGCGGACGCTCGTCGGCTAGTCCGCCAACGGCACAGAGACCGTCATTGAGAACTGGTTGCCGACGGCCTGTAGAGTAGGCGCCAGGACTAAACCTCCGCCTGTGCACCCGCAATGTGCAGGAGCGATCCAATGAACCCCACCATCACCGCGTTTGAACGGTCGCCCGATCGCGGCAAGGGACTGGCGCGTGACATGCGCGTTCGCTGGGCGCTTGAAGAAGTGGGCCAGCCTTACGACGTTCGTCTTCTTTCGTTCAGTGAGATGAAGGAACCCGCGCATCGGGCGCTTCATCCTTTCGGGCAGATTCCCACCTATGAAGAAGGCGATCTCGCCCTCTTCGAGTCGGGGGCGATCGTGTTCCACATCGCGGAGCGCCATGCGGGCCTGCTGCCAGACGATGCGAATGCCCGGGCGCGCGCGATCACATGGATGTTCGCCGCGCTCAGCACGGTGGAGCCGCCGATCGTTGAGCGCGAAACCGCCACGCTCGTGGAGCGCGACAAGACCTGGTATGAGGAGCGCCTGCCTATCCTCGAGGATCGCGTCCGTGTGCGGCTGGGCGAACTTTCCAGTTGGCTTGGCGATGCCGACTGGCTCGACGATGCATTCAGCGCCGGTGACCTGATGATGGTGACGGTGCTGCGCAGGTTGCACGGATCGGGGATACTGGAGAAATATCCGAACCTCTCCGCCTATGTCGCCCGCGGCGAAGCGCGGCCCGCCTACAAGCGAGCATTCGGCGCTCAGTTGGCGGTTTTCACCGGCAAGCCGCCGACGAGCTGACAGGCGTTCGCTCTGGGCGTCGCCCGGCTTCAGAACGCCCGCAGTGACCGCGGCCTCGACCTGCTCGAACTACAGAGATTGCAATCTCTAGCCACGTGGGCGGGCGATTGTGATGCAGCGCAAGACGCAGCGGCCCCTACAGTTCGAGCTAACGACCACAGACGGTCCGACACCGGCCACCTGGCTACTTCAACAAGACCAGCTCTTCCGCCATGGTTGGATGAATGGCCACGCATGCATCGAACTGCGCCTTCGTGAGTCCTGCCTTCACGGCCACGGCCGCCAGTTGCAGTATCTCGGGCGCCTCCGGTCCGATCATATGGGCACCAACGATCTTGTCGGTCGTCTCATCGACGACCAGTTTGTACAGCGCGCGCTCGTTGCGATTCGCGAGCACGTTCTTCATCGGGCGAAAATCGGAGGTGTACACCTTGACGGTGCCGAGACGGTTGCGCGCCTGCGACTCTGTCATTCCAACGCCCCCGAGCGGTGGATGGCTGAAGACTGCTGCAGGAATGCAGTTGTAATCCACCTTCGTGGGCTTGTTGCCGAACACCGTGTCGGCAAATGCCTGGCCTTCGCGAATCGCCACGGGCGTGAGTTGCACACGATTGGTGACGTCGCCCACGGCATAAATGGACCCGCACGTCGTGCGGTTGTAATCGTCGACACGCACCGCGGCGGCCTTGTCTTTGTCGAGCTCTACGCCGGCCTGCTCCAGCCCCATACCATCGGTGTTCGGTACGCGACCCGTCGCGAACATCAGTGCGTCACACTGCATTGGTCGCGTGCCCTCCAGATCCAACGTGAGCGTGCCGTCCTCGCTTTGTGTTATGCCGTTCAACCTTGTGTTGAACAGAAAGCGAATGCCTTTCGTCAACGAAATCTGCAGCAGGCGGTCGCGGATCTGCTCGTCGTAGCCACGCAGGATCTGGTCGGAACGGTTCAGCAGCGTCACCTCCGCGCCGAATTGATGGAAGATTCCGGCGAACTCGTTGGCGATGTAGCCGCCCCCGGCGATGACGATGCGTTTCGGCACCGTGTCGAGGTGAAACGCCTCGTTCGACGTGATGGCGTGCTGTGCGCCAGGCACGTCCGGGACCTGCGGCCTCGCCCCGGTCGCGATCAGTATCGTGTCGGCACTCAATGCCCGATCGCCGACGCGGAGGGAGTTCGGGCCGGTCACGACGGCCCGGCCGTTGATGGTGTCGACGTCGTGGCTGGTCAAGGTCTCGGTGTAAATGTCGCTGAGGCGTGATACTTCTGCCAACACGTTATCGCGCAGCGTGGGCCAGTTAAACGTCGCATTCTCGACGGTCCAGCCAAAACACCGTGCGTCGACCAGGTCCTCGGCAAAGTGCGAGCCATAGACCAGCAGCTTCTTTGGCACGCAGCCGCGAATGACGCAGGTTCCGCCGATGCGGTGTTCCTCGATGACCGCGACCTTGGCCCCATGCGCGGCAGCCACGCGCGAAGCCCGAACGCCGCCGGAACCCGCGCCGATGACGACCAGGTCGTAATCTTGCTTTTTGGGCACGCTGCACCCTGTGATTGGGAGTCGATCAGCTCACCAGCTTACTCGTACCGGCCTGGCAGTTCGTGCCCGAGCCAGCGGTCAAGGCACACTGCTTCCCAACGCCTCCGCCATCGGCTTGTCGAGAACCAAGACGCTGCCCCGGTGACGGAGTCTTCCGGATCATGCTTTTCTGGCGACGACTTCCATCATCAGCGGAGCGATCAACATGGAATCCTCGTTGGATTCGACCTCGGGCCATACTTTTAAAAATGCGTCTCTGTCTGCAGCGCGCAACAGCCCCATGTCGACCAACTTCAGTGAATATATTTTCAAGAACGAGGACGGCCACTGCCACACCATCTGCCCCGGCCTGGAAAGTTTTGAGATGGCTGCCGTGTGAATGACATTCAATCCGTTCCTCCTGAACAGCATGGGCAGCTGCGCGGCAATGTCGATCTCGCTATCCATGATGTGCCAGCTTTCGCGGCAAGCATCAATTACGCGGCGCACCTCAGACCGCTCGGGTATGACGCGAAACGTCCCCCAATCAAGATATTCATGAGAGAGAAAGACGCCGCCGGGTTTCAGGAATGCACAGGCTTTCTGGACGACTTGCTCTACGGTATTGATCCAGGCAAAGGCCCAACGGCAATAAATAGCATCGAAGCTATTGCACTCGAACGTCATATCGCTGAAGTCAGCCAGCACGAATTCGACATTGCTTAAACCGGCTGCTTGGGCATGTGAGCGCGCGGAGGCTATGTATCCTGCGGATTTATCCAGGCCAATCACCATGCCGTCCGAGCCTGCGATAGCGGCGAGGTCGAAGGTTGCGAATCCTGGTCCGCACCCCAAGTCGAGGATGCGCTGTCCCTGGCCTAATCCTGCACGCTCCCAAAGAGCAAACGCATCCTTTGACCAGACGCGGTGCTGAAATCCCAGGCGCTGCAGTTCTTCGGGATCTGTTCCGAGGATGTAGTCGTTCTGGTTGCTCATTCGAAATCGCTCGGAACCGAACGAGCAGGCTCGGGCTGCGCATCATGCTTTCGACCAGTGGTCATTGGGGATCGAACCCGGACGCGGCGATCGCTTTACGGCGTGTACCAGATTGGCGAACTCCAGGCGCGTTCCTGGATGGTTGCCGGTACCTTGGTCAGCGGCTGCATTTTCTGCCGGGCCGCGTCATAGGTGTTCCAGCGCGGGGTAGGTATCTCAAGAACGCGGGCGTAGTAGAAGGCGCGCTGGTCCGGCTTGAACTCGGGATCGGTCCAGCCCGTAGCAAGTTGCTGGGCGCCAATTTCGTCCGTATACGTTGCGGTTTTCAGGTCGACGCTGTTGCCGACCGGAGGAAGTTTGCCATCGGCGCCGATCTTGCGATTGCCCGACCAGACGACGTCGAATACTTTCTCGTGCTGTTTGCCGGCCGCGTCGAGCCAGCCCTTGACGATCTGAACGCGGTCGAGGTTGCCGCTCTTGGGATCCTTCATGGCCATGACCAGAAATGTCGGCGCCTTGCCGGATCCAGGCTTGAGGTCGCCGCCCATCGGCACGCCTTTGGCATAGGCGAGTTTCACGAAGTCCGGCTTGTCCACATCGCTGGCGCCATAATCGAAGCTGCCGAATAAGCGCAGCTTGATCATCGTACCCGAGGTGCCGAACGTCTCCTTGCGAAGCATGGCATCGTAGATCGCTTCGCGCGTATTTTGCGGAGCCCAGACACCAGCCAGGCCAGCCGAACTGAATTCCTGGATCTGCTGGATCTGGCCGGCTGCCGAGCCCGGGATACCGGTCAGGCGTTCCTTCGGATTGTTTTCGAAGGCGAACTTGCCCGTGAAGTTGTACTCCTCGTGGCTGGCCGCGGCATTGTGCGTATCGGTGTCACCGATAAATCCATACTTGAACGGGTTGCCTGCACCCGCCGCCGCCTGGCTCATTCCATCCAGCAATGCCTGGCGGGCGAAGCTGCCTTTGCGATGCGAGGGCCGCTCGAAATCCGCCGACAGCGTGTAATCCCACTGTTCGAAGCTGGCGAATTCGTCGGTCGGTGACAGGTCGGGATGGGTTTCCGACGTGCCCTTGATCTGGGTGATTTCATAGAGCGGTTCGTTGTCGGCGCGCGTCTTGTTGTAGGCCGCATCGATCGGCTTGCCGTCGAACTTCACCATCTCGAACATGCGGCCGTCGCTCGCATTGCCGTTGTGCGGGATTGCAAACAGCGTCGAACCCTTGGCGCGCTGGTCCTCCATCCACTTCCAGAGAGTCTCGGGATTGTCGGAATCAAGCGCCGAGAGCACCAGATCGGGCAGGTGCGCCGTGTCCCGGAAGACAACGACGCGATGCAGGTTTCGCTTCTGTGGATTCGACGTCCACTCAAAGCCCGCAAAGGTCGTGAACTTGCCAGGAACGTAGTTGGCGTCAGCCGCCTTGACGATGTTGGCCCAGACAGTGCGGGCCAACACCGGGTCGCTCAATTGCGGATCGCGCTTTCCCTGGCTCATGTCGCGCAAGATGCCCGCGAAAGTCTGCAATCGGACGTTGGCGTCGGGCGAGTTGACGCCCTTTGCAATCTCCGTCTTGCTGAGCGGGCTTTCCGGGTTCTGCATCTCGTTGAAGACACCCATGTACTCGGCATGGTCGGACACCATGTAGAAATCCAGTGGCGTCTGGATCTGCATTTTCGGCCCGCCGCTGCCGGTGATCTCCCTGCCTTGCGCCCAAGCATAGGCATCCGTCGGCGTGGTCTTGGAGCCGTTCGTCAGCGCGTCGAACGACCAGCCGGTGTGGACGTGGACATCGCCAAAATAGACGTTGTTATCGGGATTCGGTGCCGGCAACTCGGCAGGCGAAGCGGGGGCGGCCGAGGGGGCGGCCGACGTGCCGGGCGGCGGTGTTTCGGACCGCGAACAAGCCGTCAGGCCCAGTGCGACGCCGAAAACAAAGAGTATGTAGTTCGATTTCATTTTCATACCCTCATTGAGACCCTCGACCAACCAATGGTAACGGCTTTTTGAAGCGACGTCAGCCGCCGGCTCCTGGTCTGAACCACTCTCGACTTCGGTCACATGATAGTCGGCGGTAAAGGGTGGAAGCCGGCCTGTTCTATTCAACGCACTTCGTGGCCGGCCCGCATCTGTGACAGGCATCCAGCAGGTCCGACCGAGCGGCTCATCACGCGAAATGCACGCGCCGCCCGCCCAGCTGGGAGCCCGTGCCGGCATTCGAGAACCTGGCCAATCTGAAGAAGTTACGGTCCCGCCGGCGCGACACTCAGCGGCACCGCGACGATCCCCCCGCCTTCCGTGATGCGGTACAACTTGTTGGCGGCGACGTTGTTGAAGGTCTGCACGTTGCCGCTCGGCCATTCGACGCGCACGTTCACCTGGGTCGCGCTGGCGAGACCAAAGTGGGCGCGTTTCATGTTCTGCGACCAGCGGTGATAGCCACCGTCCTGCACGCGCAGTTGCGTCACGCCGTTTGCTGTCGCGAAGACACGTGCCCCCGTGGCATCGCGTTCCGACTGAGTCCCGACCAGGTCGAGCTCGATCCAGCGGTTGGCGTTGCCCTTGTTGCGGAACAGCTTGGTCGGGCCGCCATATAGGCGAGGGCGCAGGTTCAGCCCGTTCGTCACGTAGAGGTCGAGGAAGCCGTCAACGTTGTAGTCGGCCGTCACGACCGAATCGGCCCAGCCGGCCCCGCTTGCGAACGCGACGCCGACGGGACCGATGGCACCGCCCGCATCGGCGACTTTCGTAAACGTGCCGTTGCCCTGGTTCCGGTACAGGATGTTCGGCAGGTTACTCGCACCAGTGCGACACGCGAGGTACAGGTCCACGTCCATGTCGTTGTCGAAGTCGCCAGCGACTACGCTCGCGCATTCGATCGGAGCAGCGAGGCCGGCGGCTGTCGTGTCGTCGATGAAGCCGCCGGAGCGATTGGTAAGCAGCGACGGTCGCTTCGCCGTGTCGCTCGGAAACAGTCCCGTCGGCGTCAACCCCGTGATGGCGGATGTCGAGTCGACCTGGAAGTACACCTCGCTGAAGACGACCGGAGCGGTCGCGTTCAACTGCGAATGCACCACGACGGTCCACTTCTGCGTCGCTGCGTCGTAGCCGATGCGCATCACGGGAATCTGCGCTTCGGTCGTCGGTGCAGGCGGCATACCACGCACGGTTGGATCGGCGGGGTCGAGCGTGAAGGGCAGATTGGCCGGAATGCGTGCACCCGAGCCGATCTTGATGCGCGTGAATGTCGTCGTGGTGCGCACATCCTGCTTGTTCCAGTCGAGGTCGAACTTCACCTTGCCGGCGGTGACGAACTGGAAGCCCTTCGTCGCATCGGTCAGGTGCGATTCGAAGTGCGTGGGGCTGCTTTGCGTCACGCCCGATGGATGCAGCTCCATGCGGCCGATCACGAACAGGTCGACGCGCCCGTCGTTGTTGAAGTCAGCCACGGCCGAATCGACGCCCTTCGGCACCGGCTTGAGAAACGCCACGGGCTTCGTGGCGTCGAAGACTTTGCTCCAGGGCATGGGCTCCGTGTTGTAGATCTTTTGCGGGAACAGGTCCTGGTCCGAGCACATCAGGTCGACGCGGCCGTCGTTAGTGACGTCGATGAGTTGCGCATAGTGGAAACGAATGCACAGCAGCTTCGCGTCGCTGGTCGTCTCCTTGAAGAATCCGGGCGGGCTCTGGTGATACAGCTTGGCGGTCCCACCGAACTGCGTCATCACGAAGTCGATCTGCTTGTCGCCATCGTAGTCGAGCCACACTGGGAGGCGGCCGCCGAGATTCGTGGTCGTCAGGCCGCGTTCCTTCGTGAGGTTGACGAGGCTGCGGTTCTGGTTGAACAGCAGCTGGCTCAGGTTTCCCGTGCCGGAACTCACCAGCAGGTCCTGGTCGCCGTCGTTGTCGATATCCGCCCACGATGCGCCGTGCGTGTCGGCATTTGGCTTGTTGCGCCAGGTAAGGACCTGGTTGGCGATGTTGATGAACGTGCCGTTGCCGCGATTGACGAACAGACTCTCCTTTGTCCGGTGATTGTTCGCAAAAAGGTCCGGGTACGCATCGCCGTTGAAATCGCCCCAGGACGCGCCATAGGTTTCGCCTTTGTAGGCGACGCCGGCAGTGTTCGTCACGTCGACGAAAGCGATTTGCGCCTGCGCGGAGTGCCACGCGACGGCGCACAGCGTCGAGGTCACAATGCTGCGAAATGTCGGCGAAGCGATCTTGCGACGTGCCGGGCGCAGCGACGCACCGTGCGCGAGCGATCGAGATACTGGTACTAACGCGCTGTTCGTGCCGTCCATGGGGTCGTCCTCAGGTGAGTCGACGCGATTCCCAGCGCCGGCCTTGGGGGACCGGAACGCCTTTCCGCTTGGTATGCGGCGACTATATCCCTGTATGAACGATTGGCGAAGGTGAAATCCGCTGTCAGCGCCGGCTCTCTGGTGTCCGAACGAACCTGCCGCCGACTTCGACCTACGCAGCGGCAGACGACCGCGGACCCCGCTACCCGGGCCGGGCTTCTCGACGCTGTAAAGCCTACAGCCAAAAAGGCTGGCGCATCTTTCATGGACGCCGGACGGAGTTCGTTGTAAACATTCCGACCGCTTGATTTTAGAGGAGAGGCAGCATGGACCGATTCACCGGCGGTTGCCTGTGCGGCAACGTCCGAATTGTGGCGTCGGGACGCCCATACCGGGTCGGCCTTTGCCATTGCCTCGACTGCCGCAAGCATCATGGGGCCCTTTTCCACGCTTCCGCGATATTCCCTCAGGACGCGGTGACGATCGATGGCGAAACACGCGACTACGCCGGGCGGTTTTTCTGTCCCCGCTGCGGCTCATCCATTTTCGCGCGCTCCGACGACGAAATCGAAGTGAACCTGGGGTCCCTGGATGCCCCTGACCAACTGATGCCGACCTACGAAAGCTGGATCGTCCGTCGCGAGTCCTGGTTGCCGCCGTTTCCGCTCACGAGACGATACGAGCACGATCGTGACGCCACGGGTCGCTTTGAGGAGTAGGTCGCACGAACGCTGCCGCTCAACGCGACGGTCTGAATCCGGACCCAGTGCGGACGCCTATCGCTACGCGGATAGATCTCGCGTTCTAGGGACTCAGTCGCCCGTCGGAGCCGAGCTCATCCGCTTCTGGCTTGCGCAGCGGCGCGGTGAAGCCCATGGAAGCGAGAAGCGTGCAGATGACGAAAAAAACACTTAGCGCGAAAGGTTCCCATCTCCTTAGATCCAGCAGCCGGAGCGAGAAGTTGAGCGACAGGTACACGACGATGACGATGCACGAGTAGACACTGCTCTTCACTACCCGACCGATCGTGCGCACGCGACGCGCGTGCGTCTCAAACGGATTGGACTTTTTGCCGTACAGCATCGTGTACACGCAGAATGCATTTACTGCGTAGACCAGCGTAAGGGCGCCGATGTTGATAAGGCCGGCAAATCCCAGAAACGGATGCTGTTGGATATAAATCACGAACCCGGCGAACAGGAAATAACCCAGGACGGCAAGAAAAACGATGAACGGCGAGACGAAATCGAAAAGCCCGCGGCGTTGCAGGATGGCCTTGCGCTTCCCCTCCGGCGACGAACGCTTGTGCTCCTTGTTGAACCTGACTCCGAGCCAGACAACGAGACCAAGCGGCAGCATCTGCGCTGCAAGAAAATACACAGTGACCAGGACTTCTACCGGACCGTCATCCCAGTCCGGGCGCCGCACGTAGCTGAACAGCCAGCCCAGCAGCAACAAGCCCAGCACTGCGATGGCCGTAGTCAGCGCGCGGTATTGAGTCAGAAAGCGCTCTCGAGCAAGACTGAGGTCGACACCCGGGTACAGCTGCGCAAGGCGTTCGGCGGGGATGCTCGTCACCTGCACTCGAACGAACCTGATGAACCAGGCCGGATACAGGACTGACACTACCAATATCTGTACCGTGAACGCCGCAAGAAACGCATAGGCCTCGATCATGACGGCACCTCACTGTGTCGGCGGTTGCCGGCTGATGGCGCCGGCGAACGCATTGCGAATTTCCGAATCGGTCACACCTGCTTCGCGCAACTCGGCGACCGCCTCGCTGACCTTGCGCAGCGTCCATTCCTGCAGGTTGAACTTGCAGTTCGCTTTGGCCTTGGGGTGGACATAGGTACCGCGGTACCCCTTGGCTTCGATGATCGAATCCCGTTCCAGCAGCTTGTAAGCCTTCGCCACGGTCTTGCTGTTGAGCTCGAGATCGTTGGCAAGCTGGCGGATCGAGGGCAGCGCGTCTCCCGGCTTCAGAACGCCAGCAGTGACCGCAGCCTTGACCTGCTCGATGAGCTGCTCGAACTGAGGCACGGGGTCGTCGATGTCGATGGTGATTTCCACCGGCGCGTCCGCTCCTATGTACCACTTATACCAATGGTACAACTGGATCGTAGAGCTTGCAATCTCTAGCCACGTTGGACGTCATGCTCTCCGACGACTCGAGTCGTCTCATAGATGACGGCGCGGCGGGAGCGGCGGCAGTCGAAGAAGGCGCAGGAAGCTGGGCAGCAAGAAACCTAAGGTGATTCTCCGAGCGCGCCAGCACATGATTGACACCTGAAACGTCTGCGCAGATAGTTTCTAAAGAACAGGAAAAATACGCCTATGCCAGACAATCAAACCGCGCAACGCAGCTTGGCCCCCTGGTACCTTTGGGTAGTTGCCGGACTTGGAATCCTTTGGAACGGCTTCGGGACGGTCCTGTGGGGCGGCACGAGCTTCATGCCGGACGCGTTCCTCGAGGGACTGCCCGCGGCCCACCGCGAATATGTCGGCGGCTTGCCCATCTGGAGCACTCTCACTTGGGGCCTCGGCGTGCTGGGCGGTGTTGTTGGATCAATTTTGCTCCTGCTGCGCAACCGGCTGGCGGTGCCGGCGTTCGCCCTTTCCTTATTCGGAGCAGTCGCGAATACGATGGTGTATGTCACCAATCCGCCGCCGGAAGGTTTCTTTAACCTGCCGCTGACGCTATTCATAATCGGATTCGCCCTGTTCCTGTTCTGGTTTGCTCGTTTCATGAAACGGCGCGCCGTACTTTGAGGCTTCATCGCCATCCGAATTTTGTTGGCGTACGATAATTTTTCGCGATTTTCCAGCCGCGCCGGGTGGGCACAGGCAATCCGCAAGCGACAGCTGCGAAGGAACAGCCTTTACTGAGGTGAAGTGGGCGTGTGCCTGCTGGCGGCCGATCTCCACGAAGCTCGCATGCCGTTGCTCGAACCAGGCTTGAAGGAACTCAATCCTGGACGGGCGGTCCTGCTCGTCGCTTTGCTACATCGATCAGCATTGATCGGATGGCCGTCTCACTCACCGGTTTGACGAAGTGATAGCGGAAGCCACATTCCCACGCCCGCTTCTTGTCCGCTTCCTGTCCCCAGCCCGTGACTGCGACCAGCGTCGGGCGAGAACCTTCCGCGCCGCCGGATGTGAGTTGTCGAGCAACCTCGTATCCGCTTAGCTGCGGCATACCGATGTCCAGCATCACGACATCAGGACGAAACGTCGTCACGGCGCTGAGCGCTGACGGGCCATCGTATACGGTGAGGACATCCTGTCGCATGAACTCCAACAGCAAGTGCATGCTGTCGGCCGCATCCCGGTTGTCGTCGACCACCAGTACCCGCAGCCTCTCGATGTCGGCGGGCGCGACCACTTGGGTGGTTTCGGCGACCAGCATGGTGTGAATCGCAAGCGGCAGGCGAACGATGAACTCGCTTCCAAGCCCGGTTCCGGCACTCCGGGCCTGGACGTTCCCACCATGAAGCTCGACGATTCGTCGGACAAGGGACAGGCCGACACCCAGCCCGCCCGGCACGTTTGCAGAATGCGGGTTTACCTGCATGAAGAGATCGAACACCTTCTCGAGCACGCTCCTGTCCATACCGATCCCGTTGTCGAGCGTTCGAATCTCGACATCCCCGCTCCGCACGCTGACGCTCAGGCGGATGTCGCCACCCCGCGGCGTGTACTTCGCAGCATTGTTCAGGATGTTGACGAGTGCCTGGGTGAGTCGCACTGCGTCCCCGGAGACGGGGATTGGACCTTCCGGCAGGACAGTCTGGAAGCGATGGCCAAGCGTGTCGATCAAAGGGCGAGTGGTTTCGATGGCGCGACTGATGATGTCGTGCAGGTCGAGAGGATTCCGTTCGATCGAGAAATGTCCACGCGCGATACGATTGACATCCAGCAGCTCATCGAGCAATCGAGTCAGGTGGATGCTTTGTCGATCGATCGTCTGGCGCATCGACTCGAGGGTTGGATCCTTCAGCCCTTTTCGCCCCATCAGTGCTACGGCGTTGCGAATCGGCGCGAGTGGATTGCGAAGTTCGTGCGCAAGCATCGCGATGAACTCGTGCATTCGCTGGGCGGTTTCAGCAAGTGTCTCCGCATGACGGCGTTCGGTGAGGTCCTGGGTCACTTTGGCGAATCCGTGGTGCTTTCCATCCGAGTCCCGCAGTGACGTCACCACCGTGCCGGCCCAGAAGAGCGATCCATCCTTTCTGACGCGCCACCCCTCGTCCGTTACGCGACCGTGCTCGCGCGCCTGGGCCAGCTGCTGCCAAGGCTTGTTTGCGGCGATATCTTCGGACGTATAGAAGTGCGAGATATGCTTGCCCAGGATCTGTTCTGCAGTAAAACCTTTGATGCGCTGCGCGCCGGCGTTCCAGCTGGTGACCACACCATCCTTGTCAAGCATGATGATGGCGTACTCGGTCACGCCATCCACGAGCAGTCGAAATCGCTCCTGCTCGCGCCGCAACTCGGCTTCGTGCTGGCGTCTTTCGGTCAGGTCGCGCGTGATCTTCGAAAAACCGATCAGCTTGCCCCTGGCGTCGCGCACGGCAGTGATGAGCACGTTGGCCCAGAAGCGGGAGCCGTCCTTGCGGACGCGCCAACCCTCGTCTTGCCAGCGCCCATCGAGGGTGGCCGCGCGAAGCTCATGGTCGGGGTAACCCGTCCTGATGGCATCTGCCTCGTAGAAGCGCGAGAAATGTGATCCGATGATCTCGTGCGCTTCGTAGCCCTTGATCTTCTGCGCACCGGCGTTCCAGGTGGTGACGAAGCCTTTCGGATCGAGCATGAAGATCGCGTAGTCCCGGACACCTTCGATCAGCGAGCGAAACCGTTCTTCGCTTTCTCGCAGCGCTTCTTGTTGCTGCCGGCGTTCCGTCAGGTCGCGCGTGACCTTTGAGTAGCCGATCAAAACGCCCTGCTCGTTGCGCAGCGCCGTGATAATGACGTTCGCCCAGAACCTGGAGCCGTCTTTCTTTACTCTCCAGCCCTCGTCCTCGAAGCGCCCCGTCTCGGCAGCGACCACGAGTTCGTGGTCCGGAAAGCCGCGGGCGACCGCCTCTGGCGTGTAGAACCTGGAGAAATGCGAACCGATGATCTCATTGGCCTTGTAGCCCTTGATGATCTCGGCACCCGTATTCCAGCTGATGACGCGACCAGTGGGATCGAGCATGAAAATGCCGTAATCCCGAACCGTGTTGACGAGGATGCGGAAGCTGTTTTCGCCGAGCTCGACGATGGGGGTGCCGACGCGGTGGCCCATTCCTAGTTTCCCGCGGCCGGTGCCATCGGGGCCCGCCATCTCTGCAGCGGCGTAACCCACCGGCTAGCAAGCATGCCAGCCGCCATCGCACCGACGAACACGAACGCCTGCATGCTTGCGCCCGTCAGCAGAATGAGCGAGGGACCCGGGCAGATACCGCTCAATCCCCAGCCGACGCCGAACACGGCGCTGCCCGCCACCAGCTGCGCATCGACGCGTCCGCTGCGTGACAAGGGCGCCGCTTCACCGAGCACGGTCTTTTGCTGCTGGCGCACGAAGTAAAAGGCCGGAGCTGACACCGCGATGGCGCCGGCCATCGTGAACGCGAGCGCAGGATTCCAGCTGCCCGCCACGTCCAGGAAACCGAGCACGACCGCTGGATTGGTCATGCCGGACACCAGCAAGCCGCCACCGAACAGCAGGCCGGCGACCAGTGCCGTCAGCGTCCTCATGCGGGAATTCCATGACGCACCAAGTACACCGTGATTACGGCTGTCGCCATGAACGTCAGTGTCGCGAGCAGCGATCGCGTCGAAAGGTTCGACAGGCCACAGACGCCGTGGCCACTCGTGCAGCCGGATCCGATCTGGGTGCCGAGCCCGACCAGCAGGCCGGACGCGGCGAGCCAGCCGAGGCCGCCTGCAAATTCAACCGTGCGCAGCCCGACGATCAGCGCGGGCGCAATAAGGCCCAGCAGGAACGCCACCCGCCAGGCACCCTCCCCCATGATGCCTCGGAGCACGTTTCCAGCGATGCCGCTGATGCCGGCAATCTTGCCGTTGAACAGCATCAGCAAAGCCGCGCCACTGCCGATCAGCAAGCCACCGAGCAGTGCGTTCAGCCAGTCCGGTTGCAGTGCCATGGCTCGAATGTTACGCCTCGGACTCGTCGCAAGTCTTGCGGAGGCCGTCGTCCCTGAAGACGACGACGATCCTCCGCATCAGAAGTCGAAGGCGGTTCCGCGCGTCAGCGCCTGGCCTTCGCCTTGGTCTTGGCTTTTGCCTTACGGCCACGCGTAGCCGTCTTGCGGGCTGCACCCTTGGCCTTTGCGGCGCCAGCGCCCGCGGGCTTCCGGACCTTCGAATAGGTATCCGTGGCGACTTCCCTTGCACCCCGCCCGGCTTCGGTGAGGATACTGACGGCGCGGGTCATGTCGGAAATGATTCGTTCGCGCGTCGAACGCAGCACGTCGGCCTGGTTGCGCACGATGTCCATCACTTTTTCGGTGCGCGCCGCGCCCTCGAGCTGCTGGGCGGCATCGCTGAGTGCCGACGTGACGATCTGTTCCTGCAGTTCGATCAGCCCCTGCAGCATGCCTTGTGAAATCGCTGTCAGCCTGACGCCCGAACGCGCAACCTCACGTACCGGAGTACGCAACGACTTGAGGCGCTCTGCCGACCGGGTAGCGGCGCCGCGCGCAGCTTCTACCGGGGCTTCCCGCATCGTCCTGGCCTGGTCGGCCAGCGACTGGGTTTTCTCGGCCAGGAAATCCTTTACTTTGCTCTTCATCGACGGCTCCTCGGTATGTGGTGCAGCGCCTCTTTGTCCCAGCGCTGCGTTGACCCGTTACCTGACGGCAAAAGAACGACGGAATGCACGGTTAACATAACACTGTGCAACGGTCGTCGCGTCATTGATCAACAGGGCCCCGCGGCGGCGTCGGCCGCCGCCGCGAACACCCTTGGAAGCTCACGTCGACCTGATCAATTCTTGGTGTAAGTAAGCTCCATCATCTTCATCTCGTTGCCTTTCTTGTCGGGCCCGTACATCTCGAAAACCTCGGTCGTCGGGCTGGTCCAACGAGACGTCATCCTTGACTTGACCGGCCCTTTCTTGACCGGGTCGTTCCACGAGCCAGTGAACGTGCACGCCATCTTCGCGTCACAGGTGCCCTGGCTAATCATCAGCCCCGTGGACATGCTGTCCGTCCAGGTCGACCAGTACTTGCCGGAGACGTTGTCATAACCCGTCATGCCGTGTCCGCTGAACGGATTTCCCATCATCGTGCCTTTGAAGTCCTCCACCAGCACCCGACCGTCGAGAGCCATGGTGCGGGTAGCCGTGCCGCTCTCCTCGTCCGCCGGGCCGCCCGGTTCATGCCAGCTTTTCGCCTTCACGCTATAAGTGCCTGCCACAGAGGCCAGCTTCTGGTGTTGCGGCCCGGGTGTCCCGGCCTTCATGTACACCTCCATCTCGGCCTTCTGCTCCGGCGTCATCTCGGGCGCCTTGCCCGTGTCCTGTGCCTGCGCGCCGGCACCCAGCAACAGTGCGACCAACGTCAACGGTACGAAAGTTCGATGAATCATGACCAAGACCTCCTTGTCAGAACCTGATGAACGGAAAAACTTTTTCAGGCGGTTCCTAACGCAGCACGCCGCTCGCCTTCGCAGTATGCGTTGCGATCGCATCCATGAGTGCCGGCGACAGGCAATCGTACGGCTCCAGTTTCAGTTCCTTGAGCCTCGCTCTCACGTCGGCCATCTGCTCGGGCTTGGTACCTGACTCGATGATCGATGACACGAAAGCAGCGAATCCGGGCGCTGCCCACCCTTTGTCCTTCGAAAGTTCGGGATGCACGAAGTCCAGGCCGAAGAAGGGATGCGCCTTGTTCTCGATTCGCCCAAACATGTGCACGCCGCATGCGGAACAGGCGTGGCGCTGAATCGTTGCCGACGGATCCACGACCTTCAGCTTTTGTTCGTTCGCCGTCACCTTTATGTTGTCCTTGGGCGCGACAGCCACGATCGAAAACACCGCGCCTTTCGGCTTCCAGCACTTCGTGCAGCCGCACGCATGGTTGTGCGCAACGTCGCCTTTGATCGAGACCGTCACGGGCTCTGAAGTGCAATGGCAGGTGAGCGTGCCGCCAGCAAAACCGGCATTCCCAGGCTGCACCCCGTTGTCGACGGACGGATGAATCGAGATCTTGCTCATGTGCAGCTCCGGTTGAATTCGAGAGGCACGCTGTCGATCCGTGCGAATGCCACGATCCTACCGCCGCATGTGGCGCGCCGGGAAGTCGGAAGCCGCCGACAATTCGACGCCCAAGCCGCCTCTTTTTGCTGAAATCCGGGCCCTGAGGTCGTTCTGAAGGCTTGAAGCCTACGGCGCAAACCCAAGCTAACTGTCAGAGAACAGCCTTGGCTGGCAGAGCGGTCATTTTCTTTGCGGTAAGGTCCCGACGTGCCGACGCGCAACGCGGCGGCGCCGAGGCGGGGATTACGTTCGGATCGGAGAACCTCCTGTGCTCCTATCGCGCATGCTTCGCAAGCTCATACGCACCGGGCAACTCACCGTCATCGATGCGGCAGGACGCCAACATCGATTCGGTGCGGACGAAGCCCCGGCGGTCACGATTCGCCTGCACGATCGGCGCTTGCATCACCAGCTATTTTTTCATCCCGATCTCGCGCTGGGCGAGGCCTACATGCAGGGCACGCTCACGATCGAACAGGGCTCCTTGTACGACCTGCTCTATCTCGCCACCGCGAATATCGAGGCCTTGAGAGATCACCCGCTACAACGACTGCGCCAGCGACTCGATCGGCTGGGCAAATCACTGCAGCAATACAATCCCGCGCCGCGGGCACAGGCTCACGTCGCTCACCATTACGACCTGTCGGGCGCGCTTTACGAACTCTTCCTGGACGCAGACCGGCACTATTCCTGCGCCTATTTTCCGACAGGTGCGGAGACGCTCGAAGAGGCGCAACAGCACAAGCTGGCGCACATCGGCGCCAAGTTGTTGCTGCGGCCGGGCATGAAAGTTCTGGACATCGGTTCGGGGTGGGGCGGGCTTGGACTCTTCCTCGCTCGAGTCGCCGAAGCCGACGTCACCGGCGTGACGCTATCGTCGGAACAGGTGGTTGACGCACGACAGCGCGCGGCTGCAGCGGGACTGTCGGACAAGGTACGGTTCCACCTGCGCGACTACCGGCACGAAAACGGTTCGTATGACCGGATCGTTTCGGTCGGCATGTTCGAGCACGTCGGTGCCCGGCATTACGACGAGTTTTTCTGCAAGGTGCGCGACCTGCTGCAACCGGACGGTGTCGCGCTGCTGCATTCCATCGGTCGCATCGGCGCGCCGTGCACGACGAATGCATGGATCCGCAAGTACATATTTCCGGGCGGGTATGCACCGGCGCTGTCCGAGGTGCTGGCTGCCATCGAACGGGCACGCCTGTGGGTGACAGACATCGAGATCCTGCGCCTGCATTACGCGGACACGCTGCGTGAGTGGTCGCGCCGGTTTGCGCAGAATCGCGACCAGGTCAAGGCCCTGTATGACGAACGCTTCTGCCGAATGTGGGAGTTTTATCTCGCCGTCAGCGAAGTATCGTTCCGCAACCTTGACGAGATGGTGTTCCAGATCCAGCTCGCGCGCCGCCGCGACAGCGTTCCCCTGACGCGCGGCTACATCGAGGAGTGGGAACGCCAGCAGCTCGCAGCCAGGATGACCCCGCTGGAGACAGCCAGGGCTGCGCGGTTCGGTTCGCGTAAATGAAGCCGCGCACACACTGCGCTATGTACGACAGCGAACTGAAATTGCAGTCGAACCCGCTTATACAGGATGCATCGCGCGGAACCTCGGTTCCTTAACGGCAGATTGCACTCGGCAACTGGCTCGCGATCCGAATCGGGATGGCCACTGCCATGAAAGCTTTACTCTTCCTGATGATCACCACGCTCCTGACGTTCGGTGCGCCGAACGTCGTCGCAGACGACCTGCAGACTGCAGGTGCTGCCGAGTTCGGTGTAGAGCGGCCGCCACCGGTGTCGCCCGCCCAGGAACCGGCCGGGCCATTCATGATGGTGGCAATGATCATCCCGGTGTTCGTGCTGCTGGCCATGGCGATCCAGATAGTGACGTTCGCGTACCGCTCGGCGCGCACGCAGATCCGGCGCAAGCTCATGAGCCATCGGCCCAATGGCGCATTTTCTCTGCACGGCTACGCGCCGGGTCTCCTGCCGACCACCAGCCGCAGTTCGCTGCTGGAGATCGTCTCCGGCTAGTTCACACCGAGTCGAGCAGCCCGACCGAGGCGTGAACTCGCGCATCATTCATGTGGCAATGGCGCTCAGCGCCGATCCAACAGCAAGGTGAGCACGAGTGCGACGCCTGCCGCGACGCCGATGATCGGCCAGGGGTCCTCGCGAACATACCGATCGGCCTCGCCGCACCGCGCCACGGGCGCGACCCGCGATCTCACGCTCAGCTTCCATCAAGCGCGTTTTGGCGTTGCTCAAAGTCGCTTCGGCTCGTATACGCGCCTTGGCTACTTCATCGCTGGCCTCGCCTGCCGTGGCCTTCAGGAGTTCTTCGATATCGGTGACTACCGCGCGCAGGTCCTGCATCAATTTGTCGCTGCTGACGTTTGGCATTTCCATGTGTTTCTCCCGCTAGTCCATCCATGACCAACCAAAGTTGCGGCCGGCTTCGATGATACTCGGTTCCGCCGGGCGTCCTAGTGGGGTAAACGTAGGAACGCAGCTTGGCGCAGGCTATCCCGCTGTCGGGAGTACGCCACGTCGCTTGCGGATAGTGGGGGTTTGCCGGTGCTGGTCGCATTGGTTTCAGAACGCTTATAGTCCGCTATCCGCCGGACGAGGCAGCGTTTAGAAAAATATGCAAACAAGCCTCCTGGTACGACTGCGCGAACGCGGCGTGCTGCGGGTCGCCGCCGGTTATGCGGTCATTGCGTGGCTGTTGCTGCAGATCGCGGACGTCACCTTCGAGCCACTCGGGGTTCCGAAGTGGGTCATGCCCTCACTGATCGTGGCGGCCGTGCTCGGCTTCCCGGTGGCAATCGCGCTCGCGTGGTTCTACGAGATCGGCGACCGAGGACTGCAGCGCGACACCGCCGACGAGGGAGTCGCCCGCCCGAGCGTCCACGGCAAGCGGCGTTATGCAGACCTCGCGATCATTGGCGTGCTGCTCGCCGTCGTGGCTGTCCTGCTCGTCCGGCAGTCGGACATCGGCAAGCCTCCGCCACCGGCAAGCCCGGCCATTGCCGTGCTCCCCTTCGAGAACCTGAGTGGCGACCCGGCACAGGAGTATTTTTCGGACGGTCTCGCCGTGGAAGTGCTTGACCGGCTTGGGCAGGTGCCCGGTCTCAGGGTCATCGCGAGTTCGTCGTCATTCTCGTTCAAGGGCAAGCACCAGGACGCGAAGACGATTGCGAGTCAACTCGGCGTGACCACGGTGCTGGAAGGCAGCGTGCGACGCCAGGGTCGTAGCCTGAAGGTAAACGCCAAGCTGATCGACGGCAGCACGGGCTTCCAGCTCTGGTCGGGAAGCTTCGATCGGGAAGTCACCGACATCTTCGCCGTGCAGGCTGAGCTTGCGGCCGCTGTGATCGACGCAATCGTCCCGGCGGCCCGCGGGGACACAACGCTCGCTTCGGTACCCACAAAAAACCTCGACGCGCACGACCACTACCTGCTCGGTATCGCTGCGCAACGTTCCCGGCAAACTCCGCGGCTCGCCGAGTCGGTCACGCACCTCGAGCAGGCGGTGGCGCTGGATCCTTCCTATGCCCAGGCACATGCGGCGCTCGCCAATTCGCGGCTGTTGCTGGCCGCATATTCAGGGGCAGACCTTGCGACGGGTGCAAACGGCGTGTTGGCGGCCATCGAGCAGTCTGTGTACAAAGCGCTCGCCCTGGACCCGTCGCTTTCGGACGCACACGGCGCGCTCGGCAATTTTTTGAGAGCGTCAGGGCGGCCGGGCGCGGAGGACGCGTACAAGCGCGCGCTGGTGCTGAATCCGAACAACGCAATCGTCACGCACAACTATTCGCTTTTACTTAACGACCAGGCGAGTCGCTCCATCGATACAGCGGCCATGAACGAGCGGACTCTTGAACTCGACCCGCGTTCCGCCATTGCGTGGACCAACAAACTGGAATACGTCTACAACAAGAAGGGCGCGGCCGAATACAGCAAGCAGTTTACAAAGGCGATACAGGTATTCGACGGCGATGCCGACGGGCTCGGTACACTCGCGCTCGCGGCGAAGCCGGAACTTCCGTATGAGGGTTTGGAGTTGAGCCAAGCGATCGAGCGCGCCGGCGGCGACCGCACGACTGCATTGATCGCCTCATTGGACCCGTTGATCGCGCTTGGCGACTATCCTGAAGCCCTTGCGCGCATCGACATCATCAAGACGCTGGGCGTCGGGGACCCTTTCCATTACCGACCATACCTGCTCCTGGCCCTGGGACTGAACGGCGACTTCGAGCGGTTAAACGCGAGTTTGCCCGATGCACCGCCAATGGTCGCCGCGCACTACAAGTATGCAATCGTTGCGTTCTGGTTGTCCGTGCAGGGCCGGTTTGCGGAAGCCACTGATGCGCTCGCCGCGGCCGGACACGTCGAAGAATTCGACGGGTGGCCCATGGGCTCGTCGATGGAGCGTGGCGCACTGCCGGCGCTGATCCGCATTTACGCCGCCAACGGTCGGGAGCGCGAGGTGCGTGAAATGGCTGCGCGATTCGTGAATGAACTGAAAAAAAGGCAGCGGAACGTCCCGCCGCGCGCCTCGCATACAGTCGTCCTGGCCGGCATTGCTGCAGCAAATGGCGAGCGGGCTGCCGCCGTGCAGCACTTGCAGCAAGCGATGAAGCTTGCGCCGCTGCCGGAACTTTTTTATCCGCAGTTACCCTGGTTCAAGAGCCTCGAGGGCGAACCCGGCTACGCCGAGCTGACCGCCGAACTCAAAAGGCGACAGGCAGAGATACGGGCGCGGTTGGCCAGTCTCGACCAGGGCGCGTCACTGGCCCCACGGGCGCCCGCGCGGTAACGAAACGGCAGCTCCGGCTTCGTGCCGGGCAACGGCCCCCTCAAATAAGCGCCGCGGCCCAGTCGGATTCGCGGATCACGGCGACTTTCGCTTGCCCGGACCTGGACAATTCGACGGCCTGCCGGATCTTGTGCGCGTAGTTCTGCTCGATCCACCCGGGTGTCGCCATGCCGCCAACCACCAGGTAACTGGTGCGTGCGCTCACGCTGCTGCCAACGCTGCCGCCGCGCTTCATGATGGCGCGTTCGCACACCGGACGTGAACCGAACACGAACTCGCCCGTCAGCACGAACAGCTTTTTGGGAATCTCGACCAGCGGCTCGCGCGCAAATGCCGAAGCGACGTGCGGGGGCAGTTCCGGCACCGATTCCGCCAGGCCGGTCGTGGATATCGTCTTCAGGTCTGCCAGCAATTTCGACTTTTCATCCTGCGTGAGGATGCCGTCGCTCATGACCTCGCTGACCCGCCGCGCAATGATGTTGGCCGGAAAGATGTGGGCAACGTGCTGATTGGCTTCCAGCCACGTCGCCAGGAAGCGCACTTCCGCGTCGGCCAGGTTGTCGTCGCAGACGATGCCATTGACGATGCCCAGCAGGTTGTTGAGCGCTTCCTTGACGACGCCAGCGTCGGTCGGGAGGCCGTGCGTCGGTTGCTTGTCGTTCATCCAGTGCCCTTGTTTTTGCGATCGCCTGCGCATGATCGCATGCAGGCTTTCGCCAGAGAAGCCGCAGATGTCGCCGCGCGCCGCACGCGTATTCAGGACGCCACGGGCTGCAATGGCGCGACGTAGAGCACCGGGCCGGTCGGTGCACCGGTGGTTGAGCCGCCAGCGGGCTCGAGGCTGACGGCAACCTTGGTTGCCGTGCGCAGGGCCGTCTGTTGCGCCGCCGTCAATTCGCGGTCCAGCTCGCCGGCTGCGGGCAGTAAGCCGAGCGAGACAGGAGCGCCACCCTCCGGCAAGGCCCAGAGTTCATAGCTACGCCCGGGTTCCTGCTTGATCGCGCCCGTCACGCGCGCGGTCAACCGGTCGCGGTCGCCGAACACCTCCAGCGCCCAGAGCTCGGCTCCACCCTCGACGGCAACGCTGGCCAGCGCTGTGGGCCTTGGCTCTTGCTGGAAGACCAGCCACGACAGACCGAGCACCGCGATCGCGAACGCCGCGGCCAACGCCCATCGGTTCGTGGGCAGGCGCGCACGTTTCTGGGGCGCGGCCGATACCGTGCCGGCGCGATCCGTGCCACCCGTGCGCGAATCGATGCTTGTCCATGTCTCGGCCCGCGGCTCTACCGGTGCTGAGCGCCACACTCAGCGCGACCAGCCTGTCCTCGGCCTGTCGAACCGCGTCGCGCGCGGCCGCATGCGCTGCGCAGAGCCGCTCGAATCGGCGTCGTGCACGGCCTGCGAGCGTGCCGACCACGTATTCGTCGGCAAGGCTCTGCAGCAATTCCGGGTTGTCGATGTACCTCATGGCTGCATGCACCGTCGCAGGCTCTGCAGGCCGCGCCGCACCCAGCTCTTGACCGTCCCGAGCGGAGTCGTCAGCTGCATCGCGATCGCGTCGTGTGTCAGGCCCTGCGAATACGCCAGCACGACACTGCGACGCTGCTCAGCAGGCAACAGCTCGAGGCATTTCTTCAGCAGCGCATCGGTGAGCGATGATTCCGCGCGCTCGAATGCCTGCGCGGCCATCGGATCGTCGAGAGTGTCGGACACTGCATCCGAAAGCGGTACCGTGCTTCGGCCGGCACGCATGAGGTCGATCGCGTGATAGCGGGCGATCGAGACCAGCCAGCCCACGGCGCGACCGCGGTAGGCGTCGAACTGGTCCGCCCGCCGCCAGATGCGCACGAAGCACTCCTGCAACGCATCCTCGGCGAGGTCGCGACGGCGCAGTATCGCCATCAGGCACGCGAGCAGCCGCGGGGCTGCAGCACGGTAAAGCTCCTCGAAGGCTGCGCGGTCACGCAGTGCGCAGCGCCGCAGCAGCGTCTCGAGCTGTGCGGCATCCCATTCGGACGCTGGTGCATGGGTGGCCATCAGCGCCGGATTCTACGTCAACGACAGCAGGCGCACGTCGAAGGCGCGTTCGACCAGCCAGACCGACGCGAGCGCGGCCACCAGGCACGAGCCTCCGGCCAGGATCGCGCGCCGATAAACCGGCGTACCGCGAATGAGATACAGGGCCGGCAACAAGACGGCCACCACTGCAAGCTGGCCGATTTCGACGCCTAGATTGAACCCGAGGAGCGCAACCGCCCGAGCGCCCGCCCCGGGGAGATCCAGGCCATCGAGCACGCTGGCGAAGCCAAAGCCGTGGACGAGTCCAAACACCAGGGCAACGAGCCAGCGCCTTGTGTCGATTACGGCGAACACATTGTTCAGCGCCGCGAGGACTACGGTCAGTGCGATCACGGATTCGACCCAGCGGCCCGGCAACGTGATGATCCGGAGACTTGCGAGCACCAACGTGACCGAGTGCGCGACCGTGAACGCCGTGACCGTGCGCAGGACATCGTGCGCGACCGGGCGCCAGTGCGGCGCGGGCACCCAGCGTCCACCCCGTCGCAACGCGACCGACGGCAGCAGCAACGAGATCAGGAACAACAGGTGGTCATAGCCAACCCAGATGTGGTGCACACCGTTGGCGAGATAAGACGTGAGCGTTTTCCAGCCGTCCGCTACGACCGGCCTGGAACGTTTGCAAGGCAGCGCCCGGCACCAGCACCGCCGAGTGCGACGCTTCATCGATGGCGAGTCGCAGCAAGCCGCGGTGCATTGCGTCCACGCCCAGCAGGAAGTCGTACCGCAGTTGAACGGCGCGCGGCGGGCGCGGGCAGGCGCCCACGACGTCGAGCACGAGATACGCGCCGTCGGCGTGGGTGTCGACCAGCCGGTCCCTGACATCGAGCGGGCACGCGGCGCCGTCTGCGGCCAGCGCCACATGCTGCATCGCGTAGCTCTCGATCTCGGGTAAGCGCGAGCGAACCTCGCCCCACGTGAGTTGACCGTCGTCGTCCACGTCCAGCGCCAGCAGGAAATCGAGGTCGCGGAGCGCAATGTCCCAGCGCCCCTGCACCGAGTTCTCCTGCATCTTGAGCGTCAGGTAACTGTCGCTCGGCTGGTGCGCCTGGGCCTTCCCGGCCGCGAGAGCTACCAGCGCGATGGCGAGAACGAATCCCCAGCCGCGTCGAGTGCGTGATGCAGCTTTCATGCGCTTTCACCATGCGCGCCACGGGTCGAATACGGCCGTGCGAGCTGGGCAACGTATTGCTCGGCGACGCCTGCCTTGCGGAACCAGGCGCGCGCCATGCGCTCGGTTGCAGCGTCGCCCGCTGCAACGGCAGCTTCGAGCAGGATTCGCGCGTCCTCCGGTTCACGCTGCGGGCTGGCCCAGTTCTGTACGGCGAGCCCGAGTGCGCGCCGCGCATCGTGGCGCAGCTGCAATTCGAATCGCGCCTCTTCGCGCAGGTGCGTCGAGTCACCCCTGCGTCGTGCCGCGGCATGGCGCTCGGCCAGCAGGGTAATCGCTTCGGCGCGATCCGCACGACCGAGTCGTGCCCGCGCGATTGCCTGACGCAGCAGCAAGCCGTCGTCGGCGAGATCGTTCGCGGTAGATAGCAGCACGGTTTGCGCGTCGCCGCGATCGAGCAGGAAATCGGCATACGCCGCGCGTACGTAGCGATCCTGGGGATTCAGCCTCAAGGCCGCTTCGTATTGCTGTTTCGCCGCGGCAAAGTCGCCAGAACGTTCCGCGATGCCGCCGAGCACGAAGCGGGCCCACGTCAGCGCTCGCGTGTCCTGACCGGTGCTGGCTGAGCGCACCGTGAAATCGAGTAACACATAGGCTCGTCGCCCCTGACCGCGCAAGCTTTCGACACCCGCGCCGCAGGTGGTGGCCACCAACCTGTCTCCGCCCCGTCCGAGCAACGCACAGTCGCGCGCTGCGTCATCGAACCGGCCCTGCACCTGCAGCACCGTCGCACGCGTCAGCAACGCCTGGGCATGGCGAGGCTCACGATGCAGTGCGGCGTTCAGCTTCTGCAACGAACGATCGAACTGATGCAGCGACTGATCGATCGTGGCCTGCAACACGAGTATGTCCAGCGGCGTCGTCCCCGGGTCGTTCCACCTCGCAAGCAAGGCCTGCGCGCGCCCGAGCTGGCGCGGATCGCCTTCGGCGCGGCCGCGCTCGACATATGCGAACGCAAGTTTGGCGACAGCGGCCGGGTCGGCGGAACTGCGTGCCTCGCCAATCAAGACGTTGATGGGGGCCGACCGTTCGCGCCCGCCCGGCAAGGTCGCGACGACCACCGAGTCGCTGTCGGGCCGAAACGGCGCTGCAGGGGCCGAGATCCCCCACAGCGCCGCCACCAGCGCCAGGCAGCCCAGCACTGGTTTCGCGATCATCGGCTCGCCACGCCGTTCGCTTCGTTGGGCGAACCCGGGATCGGATCGCGCAAGTACGGGAACGCGGCCGAGAACGACGTCGAGTCGAGAAACGCTCCGTCGGTGAAGTGAATCCCGCCAGAAGCCGCATCGGCTGGCCGGCAACCGAACACCGTCGGTGCATTGAGCGTGCAGAGCACGCCCATTGCCACGCGCAATTCGATATCGACCACATCGTCACCAGGCCGGCGACCGTTCGGAAATCCGGCGGCATCGCCCGCAAGCACGCCGAGGCGTTGCTGCGAGGCCGCTTCGATCGCCGGGATCGTCGTGTTGAGACGCAACATCTCCGCTGGCTTGACGCTGGCGGGTTTGTTGAGACCCTGCACACCGGTCAGGAACGCGGACACGAGGTCGGTGCGGGGAAAGTTCGTCGGTGCGCGCACGCCTGCGGTGCCGAACAACGCTTCGACCAGGGCCGGCAATGTCGGATTCGTCACGTACAACCCGAATTGCGCGTCCTGCGCAGGCTGGCTCGCATTGAAGCGATCCTTGTCCTTCAGGCCGATGACCACTTCGTTGACCAACGGCATGCCCAGTCGCGAGACCTGCACCCAGCGAGCCCGTCTCCCACGAGACGCTGGGTGGCGTTCCGCCAAGCGAGGTGGGCACGGTTTGCAGCATGCGGGACTTGCGCAAGCTTGCCGTCGTCCAGGCGCCAAGTACCGGATCGGCTTCCGACGTCAGGCAGCGGATGGGCACTTCGACCGCCATGGTCGTGACATTCGCGTCGGCGAGGCTGTCGGGTTCCGCTCGTTCTGCGTTCGGATCGAACTCGGTAGCCGGTGCCTGGATGTTGATCAGGTCGAACGTCTCACCGAGGTTCACCGCGAACGAGTCCTTGCGCTGACCGACGAACACCCGGCCCTGGCCGCAGCCGGGAATATTCACCGCATGCACGAACTTCGCGGCGTACGCCGAGTAGTCCGGAAGCGTCTTGTTGCCGATGTTGTCGATCGGTTTGTCGAACCGACCTGAACCGGTGGCTGGGTTGGTCAGGTGGCGTACGTCGGGGCCGCGGCGCGGGCCGGACACCAGGTCGACCGTGAACGTCTCGTACACGTTCTGCACGGCCGGCCGCACGCTCGTGATCGGGCCCGCCTGTACCAGCGGAATCGCCACGTTCTTGCCGCCGACATTGAGCGCGATGTTGCGCTGGTGCTGGTTGAACTCGAACTGGAATGTCAGGTTCTCGACGCCGTCACCGTCGTTGTCCACGTGGATCTCATACAGCGCGTCTGGGTCGAGCGTGAAGTAGTTCGGCCCCGCGTACGGCGACTGCAACGGCACGTAGTTGGCGATGAGGGTGATGTACCCCTCCCGGCCCGGCTCATAGCTGCGGAACATATAGAAGTCGGTCGCGTCGACCTTCGGCTGCTCCGTGATGAAGGGAGCCTCGCGATGACTCGACGCCTGGGCGGCCAATGTCGCGGCAAAGCATACGGCCGCGACGGCCGTGCGAATTGTCCATTGTCTGTGCATGTCTCGTCCTCCGTCACACTCGGGATGGTGTAACGGGCGCTATACGAGCGGCGAGGCGTGGCGGATGCACCTTCGCCAGTTATTTTTCTGGCCGCCCGATGGCGACGTCACGGCCGCCGACCCTAATGCACGGGCTCACTCATGGCGCAGCGCGTCGATCGGGTTCAGGCTCGCGGCACGTCGGGCCGGGAAGTAGCCGAAGACCACTCCGATCAAGGCCGCGAAGCCGAACGCGACCACGTTGATTCGCGGATCGAACAGGAACGGCACCTGTAACACAGGAGCCAGTGACCAGCTGGCGACGAGCGCGAGCAGCAGGCCAACGACGCCGCCGAGACACGCGAGCACGACGGCCTCGACCAGGAACTGCAGTAACACTTCGCGCCCGACAGCGCCGATCGCGAGCCGGATGCCGATTTCACGCGTCCGCTCGGTCACCGAGACCAGCATGATGTTCATGATGCCGATGCCGCCTACCAGCAGGCTCACTGCGGCCACCGCTCCGAGCAACGCCGTCAGGATCTTCGTCGTGCCCTGCAGCGTCGCTGCAATCTGCGCCGTGTCGAAGATATTGAAATTGTCCGGCTTGGCGCCGGTAATGTTGCGGCGCTCGCGCAGCAGCGACTGGATCGACGCAGTCACCGCGGCCGTGTCGTAGGCGGCGTCCACCTGCACCATGATCGTGCGCACGTTGCGGTTGCCCGTAAACCGGCGCTGCACCGTCTTGATGGGCATCAGCACGACGTCGTCCTGGTCGTTGCCGAAACCACCCTGGCCTCGCGCAACCAACGTGCCGATGACCTCGCAGGAAAGGTCACGAATGCGAAAGCGCTGTCCCAGCGGTTCTTCGCCCTTGAACAGGTTGCGCTGCACGGTGGCACCGATCACGCAGACGGCCTTGCCGGCTTGCTCCTCAGCCGTGCTGAAGGTTCGCCCCGCCGTCGTTGCCCATTGCTGGGCCCCGAAATACTCGCCGGTCGTGCCGTTGATCGTCGTGGACCAGTTCGCTGCGTTGTGCACCGCAGTGCCCGAGGATTGTGCGAGCGGCACCGCCGTGACGACGCCGGCGATCTGACCACGAATCGCGTCGACGTCCGAGATCATGAAATCGGGTGGCGAGGGCCCGCCACCACCCCGCCCGAAGCCCTGGCCTGGCCGGATCTGCAGCAGGTTCGCGCCGAGCCCCGAAATCTGTTCCCGCACGGCCGCGGTCGCGCCGTTGCCGAGCGTCACCATCGTGACTACGGCGGCCACGCCGATCACGATGCCGAGGATCGTCAGGAACGAGCGCAGCAGGTGGCGCCGGATTTCCCGGACCGCGAGCACGACGATGGGACCGTAGAACACGCTTCAAGCCGCCTGAGCCGCGGCGCCGTCGATCAGGCCGTCGCGCACGTGCACGATGGTATGGGCGTATGCGGCCATGTCACTTTCGTGCGTCACCATGAGGATCGTGATGCCGCGTTGATTGAAGCTGGTCAGCAACTCCATGATCTCGAGCGATCGCGCGCTGTCGAGGTTTCCCGTCGGCTCGTCAGCGAGCAGCACGGCGGGGTTCGTGACGATGGCCCGGGCGATCGCGACACGCTGTTGCTGCCCGCCCGAGAGTTCTGCCGGCGTGTGCTTCCACCAGTCGGCCAGGCCGACCTGTGCCAGCGCCGACATCGCGGCTTCGTGTCGCGCACGCGGTGGCTCGCCGCGGTAGAGCAGCGGCAGTTCCACGTTTTCGAGCGCGCTCGTGCGCGCGAGCAGGTTGAAGCCCTGGAACACGAAGCCCAGGTAACGGCGGCGCAGCAGCGCACGTTCATCGCGTGTCAGCCGTTCTACGTGCACGCCCATGAACAGGAATTCGCCCGTGGTGGGCACATCGAGGCAGCCCAGGATGTTCATCATCGTCGACTTGCCCGAGCCGGACGCGCCCATGACGGCCACAAAGTCGCCGCTGGCGACGTCGAGATCTACGCCGCGCAGGGCCTGGAACGCCGCTGCGCCTTCGCCGAACGTCTTCGTTACACCGCGGAGCCTGATCAGCGGTGTTTTTCCCGGCGCGGCGATAGTCGCTGTTGGCGCCACGTCGAGGGCCCGCGCGTCAACGACCACGCGACGCTCCGGCCTCCGCGCGCGGGTTCGCGCCCGCCGCAAGCTGACCGGTGATGACCTGGGCGCCGTCTACGATCCCCTTCCCGGTAACTTCGGTCTGCGAGCCATTAGTGTCGCCGGTCGTGACCGGTACCGGCGTGGGTTCTCCGTCTGACCCGAGCAAGTACACCGTCTGTGCGCTGCCGCGACCGATGTTCACGTCGCGATTGCGACCGCCACTCGTGCCGCGTGGGCGTTGCGGAATCAGGACGCTCGTCACGCCGCCGCCCTGGTTCGCGGCCGCCGCCGCCGCATCCGGGGAAAAACGCAAGGCAGCGTTCGGCACCAGCAGCACATCACGCTTTTCGCTGGTGACGATCTCGGCGGTCGCGGTCATCCCCGGCCGCAGGATGTCCTTGCTGTTGTCCACGGCCAGCACCGCGGTATACGCGACCACGGCACCGGATCCGCTGCTGGCAGTGCTCGACGATGCGGTCGAGCCGTCACTCGCGTTGGCGCCCAGGTCGATCCGCTCGACGCGCGCAGGAAAGGTGCGTCCCGGGAACGCATCGACCTGGAACGTCGCTTTTTGCCCTGCCGAAACCTGCCCCACGTCGGCCTCGTCCACCTTCGCTTCGAGCCGCATGCGTTTCAGATCCTCTGCGATCACGAACAGCACCGGAGCGTTCAGCGAGGCCGCCACGGTCTGGCCGGGATCCACCTGTCGCGAGAGCACGACCCCGGTAACCGGTGAGCGAATCAATGCTTTCGACGACTGTGTCTCGTCGGACGATAACTGGGCGCGCGCCTGTGCCACCGCCGCCTTTGCAGTCAGCACGGCGGCGTTCGCTCGCGCGTGTTCGGCGCGGGCGTTATCGAACTCGGCGGCCGACGGCACCTTGCCACCCGACAATTGCCGCACCTCCTCGAGGCGTGCGAGGGCTGCTTGTGTCTGTTGCGCGGTCGCCTGCGCCTGTGCAACGCCCGCCTCCGCCGACTGCAAGGCCGCGCGGCTTTGGGCAATCGAATCCTGCAGGCGCGACGTGTCGAGCCGAGCCAGCACGTCGCCTTTCGCCACGACATCGTTATTGTCGACATTGACCTCCGTGACCAGGCCGGATAGTTCCGATCCGACCTCGACCTTGTTGGTGGGTTGCAGGTTGCCGGTCGCGGAGACGGTGACACGCAGGTCGCCACGCTGAACCGGTGTCGTCGCGTAGTTGGGCTGCTCGTCCCCGCGGCCCGCAAACCAGTAGACCAGCAGCGCGATCAGCAGGATTCCACCGCCCGCCAATGCCACATTGCGCAGTAACGTTGCCTGAGCCGAACGCGGCTCACGACCGAGGAACGCATCGAGCGTCGTCGTGTCCTGGAGGGTGTCTTTGTCAGTTTCGCGGTCCATCGATGGTTCGGTCCTTGCACTCACGGTGAAGCGGACACGGCAGCGGCGCCCCAACCGCCGCCGAGCGCCTTGTAAAGCTGCACCATCGCAGCAGCCCGGTTGGCGCGCGCGGTCGCGCGGCTGTCCTCGGTCACGAGCAGGCTGCGCTCCGCGTCGAGCAGCGTCTGGAAATCGATCAGGCCGGCCTGGTATTGACTGCGCGAAATGATCGCCGCGTTGCGCGCCGCCCCGCTTGCAATGATCAGGTCGGCTTCGCGCCGTTCTGCCGCGCCCACGGCGAAGAGACCGTTCTCGGCTTCCTCCAGCGCGACCAGCAAAGCGCCACGGTAAGCTGCGAGCGCTTCGTCAGCCGCGGACTGCTGCTGTTCCACCGCAGCACGCAAACGCCCACCCTGAAAGATCGGAGCGGTCAGGCCCGCCGCAATGCTGCCGATGGAAGTCTCCGTAATGTCTCCGATCGACAAACCCGTTCCACCGAAGGAACCGCTCAACCGCAGCGCCGGATAGAGATCCGCCTCGCGTACGCCAATACGCGCGGTTTCGGCGACGAGTGTGCGCTCGGCGCGTGTCACGTCCGGACGGCGTCGCACGACGTCGGCAGGAATAGCAATCGCGGGCATCGCTGCAAGCGGCACTTCCGCCGCGTCGTTAAGCATCGGCGCGATATCGCCGGGTGCCTCGCCGACCAGCACGGCCACGCGGTTCACGGCGGTGGCGAAGTCCTGTTCCACCAACGGGAGCGCTGCCGCCGTCTGTGAGCGCAGTTGCAGCGCCTGCTCCTGGTCGAGCGATCCAACCAGCCCGGCCTGCACGCGCCAGCCTACGATCTGCAGTGTTTCGTCCTGGGCGGCCAGGTTCGCTCGCGCAATCGCGAGCCGTCGTTGTGCCAGGCGCGCCCCGACGTAATTGCGGGCGACTTCGGCAATCACGGTCAATCGCACCGATTGCTGGTCAGCTTCAACCGCCGCGAGGTCGGCTTCGGACGCTTGCACCGAGCGACGCACGCCACCGAACAGGTCGATCTCGTACGCCGCGTCGAAGCCGGCGTCGTAGTAGGTGCGGTTCAACTCCACGTCCTGGCCGGAGCCGTTGGCGGTTTGCGCTGTGTCACCGAGCCGCTGTGACGCCGACACGCCGAAATCGAGCGTTGGCCACCAGGCGCCGCTGGTAATTCGCTGTGATGCGCGCGCCTGCAGAACGCGAGCACGGGCCGCATCGATGTCGGTATTTGCCACGAGCGCCTGCTCGACCAGTCGCACCAGTGTCGGATCGCCGAACGCCTGCCACCAGTGCGCGAGGTCGACCGGCTGCTCGGGATTTGCAGCGGGAGACGGCCGTGCTGAAATGGTCCGGAACGCCGAGCGTTTCAGGCGCCGGTGCACGTGGCTCGGGCCCGACCACGCAGCCCGCCTCCGCCACCACCAGCAGCAGGATTATTGTTCGTAACGGAAACGGCATTTCGTTCAGATAGGCGCGGCCCGGGGAAGTTCACTCTGGCGTCGTGACACGCTCTCGTTTTCCTTCGCGCGTCGAATAGCGATTGCGCGCATCGAATTCGTCGAGATCCAGCGCGACCGTCTTGCCCTCGAACACCGCCTCTTTCAACCACGCGAGTTCGGACTGCACGTTCTCGAGCGTCGTCAACTCGCAATACCAGCAGCGTTTTTGCGCCTCCCAGCGAAATCCGCGCTTACGCAGTACGTCCTTGGTTTCGAACGCCGAGTTGTTGGCCCAGAGCCGGTACGAGGGGCGCCGGGCAGACTCCAGCAACTGCGCGAACGCGGGCCTGCCCGTCTGTGCGAAGGGCTGGCGCAACACCTCGAGCAGCGCGAGACAGTCGGACTCTGCGCGGTGCCCTTCGTAGAAAAAGCCGTAACGGTACGCGAGGTACTCGAGCTTCGAGCTTTCGATGCCGGCTTCGTGCCACGGCACTTCCTGCCACGAGCAACCCCAGGCCAGCGAGCCAAAGACCGGCAGGCGCGGCTCGATGAAGTTGCGATCGAATCGGGCGTTGTGCGCGATGACCAGCCCGACCCCTTCGAGCAAGCGGCCGATGGCCGCATCGTCGAGGCGCTGGCCGCGCACCATGTCGTCCGTAATGCCGTGAATCGCCGTCGACTCCGGAGGAACGGGAAATCCCGGATCCTCGAATGCGTCGTACCGGCCGAGAATACGTCCGATGACCGCACTTTCCGCACAGTATTCGAACACCACGACGGCGAGTTCGATGACTTTATCGACTGTCGGATCCGTGCCCGTCGTTTCCGTATCGATGACGGCCGCGCGGCGCAGGACCTTGCTGGTCAGCTCGACCGGATCGATTGGTTTGAGCCTGCGAACGACGCGGAAATCGGGATGCCCCGTGAGTTGCGTCGCCAGTGTTTCGGCCTCGTCCGGTGTCACGGCGCGCCGCCCTGCGCCGATGAACCAGCGTCCGCGGGTAATGGTGTTTCTTTCGTAGTGAGCACGGCGGCCTCGGCGGCGCACGCCGACGCTGGTTGCGCCGACGCGACCGACGCCTTGCGGACTTCCTCGCTGGCAGCACGCATGTGCTCGACGAACTCCGGGTTCGCGTGCAGCTTCGCGATGACTGCTGAACCGATCATCCGACCGGCGTCGACATCGGTCTGCCAATGCACGCCGCAGATCACGCGACTCTGGCCGAACTCATAGCCGCGCGCGAGTATTGCATCGGCACGCTGCGGGACCAGCTCGGCGAGGATCAGCGCCCACGCCCACCCGAGCGATGCATGTCCCGAAGGGAACGAACCGTTGCCGCGCAACATTGCTTCGTCTGACTTGACGCAGGTCGGCTCGTCATAGACGACGAACGGGCGCGGACGATCGTATTTCTCCTTGGCCGGTGCCGTGGATTTTCCCGCATCGATGATCGACCGCTGCAACAGCGAGTACAGGCTTGGCGTCGAGGCCTGGGAAACCCGTATGCCGGCGGCGCAAGCGAAGATCTCGGCGGCTTCGGGAAACTTGACGTTCGCATCGCTGGCCGCGAGCCGCCAGCGCGGCGTGTCGCGCCACCGCAGCGACTCGCGATGGAGCTCGATATCCGCTGCCATGCGATTCGATCCTGGCGCGGGTGGCGACGGAATGATCACGAGCGCATCAGGGCGCTCTTCCGGCCGCAGGAACCCGGTCTTGTCCCAGGACGTAGTGTCGGCCGTCGTAGCCTTTTCCGGAACGGCCGCGGGCGCCGACGGTGATGCGCTCCAGCACCCTGACGCCCAGAAGACGATGCAGGTTATGGCAATTGTGCGGCAGACCAGGCTCGGCAGCATTCAGGACTCACTCGCTGTGACGGCGCGAGGCTTTCTCGCGCCAGAACCCACAGTTTAACGGAGCCCGGCGTCGGGCTGGCGCGCTTATTGTGCCGCGCGAGATCCGCGTCGGAACTCGGCTTTCAGCACCCCGATTCCGGCACTGGCGCGCCGGGCCATGCGGCGTACAGCGGTGTCGGTGGTCGGCCCACCCGCAAGCGCGTCAGTGTCTTCTGCCGTGCATCCCCCGCAAACAGTACAAATGCTCTTGCCGTTCCGGCGGAGTTCACCCCATGACGCATTGGTTCAGGATCCTGGCTTTAGCGCTACCCGCGGTGCTCGCCGCAGGCTGTGGTGGCGGCAACTCCGCATCGAGTGTCGATGCGTCGGGTGCGCCCGCGACGACGAGGACCCGGTTCCTCGAAGGCGGCACCGCAGTGTTGCAGTCGATGGAGCCGGTTGCGGCGTTCAACGTCTACGTGGATGGTTTTCATTTCCTGAACGGCGACCTGCGCGCGCAGTCGGAAGCGCACCATTACTGCTCGGTGCTGAACGAGGACGTCAAGCAGTGCGTGCTGTTCGACGGCAATGGTCACGGACGCCAGGCTCACCGGCGTCGAATACATCGTGAGCCGGCGACTGTTCGAGACACTGCCGCGCGAGGAGAAAGTTCTCTGGCACAGCCACGCTTACGAAGTGAAGAGCGGGCAGTTGATTGCGCCGGGTGTTCCTGAAACGGCCGAGCACGCATTCATGGATGAAATGGTGGATACGTATGGCAAGACCTGGCACACCTGGCATACGGACCAGAACTTTGCGCTGCCGATCGGCCACCCCGTGCTGATGATGGGATTCACGGAGGATGGGCAGGCAAACGCCACCATGATCGCCGCGCGCGACCGACGTTTCGACATCGCAACCGCCGAAAAGCGCCGTAGTCGCAAGGATATCGACCGGCCTCGCATCATTGCCGGCGCCGACGCGTGGCGGCAGGGACAGGTCATGCAATTGATGCTCCACCCTCGCGCGATCCCGCAGATGAAAGACCTGTATGACGCGGATGAGATCCTGACGTGGTACGACAGACTCTGACGACGGGTTCGCACGGATTTTTGAAGCAAGAGCCCGCGATTAGAAGACTGGGTTTTGTCGCGCGCGCATTATTCGAGGTCCTGAGCGCTTAATCGCATTTAACGCCGCGAACGCATCGGTCACTTTCGTTGCTGTCACGAAAGGAGATCGCGATGCGAAACGTCGGCTGGCGGCATCTCTCACGGCGCGCCGTGATTCCATCCGCACGTGCGCCCTGGCGGCCGCGATGACGGCTCTCGCCGGCATGGGGCACTCAAATTCGGGTCTCGCTGCAACAGCGGCCGCCGCCGGCATTCCCGCGCTCGCAGACTCCGCCGACGGCAACACCGCAGCAGAGATCGGCTCACAATCGGCAGCAGCCGGTGCAGGCACGACCGTCGCCGGACGCACGCCCGTCGAATTCGCCGTCTCGCAGTCGGGCGCCGCAACTTATCGAATTCCGCTGTGGATGCCGCCGGGCGCGGGCGCGGTAGAACTGCCGTTGGCGCTCGTTTACAACAGTCGCGGCGGCAACGGGACGCTCGGCGTCGGTTGGTCGCTCACGGGCCTGTCCGTGATCACCCGTTGCAACAAGACCTGGGCGCAGGACGGTGTTGCTGGCGGCGTTGCGAACAAATTCAGCGATCGCTTTTGCCTGGACGGCCAGCAGCTGAAACTGGTCAGCGGCACTTATGGCGTCGCGCGGCTCAGTCTACGCAACCGAAATCGAGGCCTACTCGCGTATCGTCGCGAACGGCGCGGTCGGGTCCGGCCCTGCCTCGTTCTCCCTGACGACCAAAAACGGCCTGGTCTACGACTACGGGACGGACACCGAGTCGCGAATTCATGCAGGCACGACGGGCACGGTCCGCACCTGGGCGCTTGCTCGCGTTCGTGATCGCGCTTCCGGCGGATCCGGAAACAGCATCGCGATTAGTTACGCCAATGATGCCCAGGCTGCGGACGTATTCGAACGGCAGCTTCCGCGTTTCCTCCATTACTTATCCTACGACCGCCACCGGGCAAGGCCCCTTTTATACGGTCTCGTTCACCTATTCGGCACGGCCCGCCAGCGACGTGCTCGCCGGCTATCTGGCAGGCAACAAGGTCCGCGAACCCAATCGGCTCGATTCGATCAACATCCAGGCCATCGGCGCAGCCGCGCCGATCAAGACGTATTACCTTGGTTATGAAGTCGCGCCAACTTCGGGCCGGCTGCGGCTCAATTCTGTCCGCGAATGCGCCCCCGCGAGTTGCCTGCGCCCCACGACGATTGTGTACCAGGACGGCGCCGTCGGCTGGTCGCCTGGTGTCAACAACACGGGCGTAGTCGTCGCGGCGAATACGCCTGTCGTGCCGGTCGACCTGAACGCCGACGGGCTTACCGATATCGTCTACCCCGTCGCGCTGACGAGCACTACTGTCAGCTGGCGCATCATGCTTGCATCCAGCGCGGGCTACGGCGTACCGATCGACACCGGTTTTGTAACGGCGACGACCGACAACGTCATACCGGGAGCATTTTCCGGCAACGGACGCATGCAGCTCCTGATTCCGCGGTCGGGACAGTGGTATGTGGCGGGAATCGACGCCAACGGTTTCGGCGCCACCGCGACGGGTCTCGCCGTGAGTGGCGAAAACGGCGCCGCGGATTTCGACGGTGACGGGCTCGACGACCTGATGTCACGCCTGGCCACGACGCCGATCAGCATCGGCGTACGGCGCAACGTAACTACGCCCTCCGCGCTTACGGTGGCGTCCTTCGCAGCGTCGAGTGAGACGGCGTGGACGATTCCGAACCTGCGGCAGTCATTGCCGTCCGACAACTTGCGTGTTGCAGATGTGAACGGCGACGGTCGTGCCGATATCGTCGCGTTGAGCTTTACGACCGGGGATCGCAACTCGAAGTCGTTTGCGACGCCCCTGCTTTCCAACGGCTTCGGCGTGCCATTCACCGTTGGCACCGAAACCCTGCTGTCGCTGGATTCGATGACGAGCTTCGCCGACTGGAACGGCGATGGTTGCACCGACCTGATCCAGGTAACGCGCATCTACGTGTCCAACTGCGCCGGTGGGCTCGTCCAGATCGCAACGGGGGCAATCCCGGCTGGGGGCAGCCAGTACGCTGCGATTCCGACGGATTGGAACCAGGATGGCCGCGCGGACCTGCTGTACATCGACGCGACGACGAAATACTGGCATGTCGTTGCTTCAACCGGTGAAGGGGCTGCGGCGGCCGTATCCACGGGTATCAAGGCGCCCAATTCCACGGCCTGGTTCGTGCTGGACGTGGACGGCGATGGGCTGGGCGATCTTGCTCACCGCGACGGCAATGATGGCAACCGGCTCAAGTATCAACTGCGTACCACGCCCGCGATGGCAGCAGACCTGGCGGTGCGATTCACGGACGGCTTCGGCATGCAGCAGTCGCCCACCTATGTCTCGATCTCTCGCAGTCATTACACGCGCGGCACCGATGCTGTCTTTCCCGAAGCGGACTTCCAGGCTCCGCTCTACGTCGTAAACCAGTTCTCCGCGACCGACGGCACCGGTGGCACGTACCAGAACAAGTTGCATTACTACGCGGCACGACTGCACCTGCAAGGGCGGGGATTCGAGGGATTCGAGGCACAGCGCATCGAGGACACACGCAACGGACTGATCACATTGGATTATGCCCACCGGCAGTTCCCGTACACCGGGATGCACATCCAGCGCAGTGTTTACCAGTCCGACGCTTCGACGCGACTCGCGACGTGGTTGGTGACCGCTCGCCTCGCAGACGGCAGGGACGAACTTCGAACGGCGCTGGTTCCCTTTTGCCGCAGCGATTACCGAACGCGAGTACGAAGCCGGCGGCCCTTTGAACGGCGCACTCGTGACCGAGTCCAGCACTACGTTTGCCTATGGCGACGGGTACGGCAACCCGACCCAGATCCAGAAGACGACGACTGACAAAGACCCGACCTCACCCTTCCTCAATAGCTCGTGGCAAAGCACGCTCAGCAATACGTTCTCGAACGACGCGTCGGCCTGGTGCCTCGGCTTGCCCCTCTCCAGTGTGACGACCGCATCGGCGCCGGGTCAGTCGACGGCCAGTCGCACGCGTGCGTACGTCTCGGACCCTACGACGTGCCGCATCACGCAACAGACGCTCGAACCCAATAATGCGGCACTGAAAGTCACCACCACGTTCGGCTTCGACGGATGCGGAAATGTCAGCAGCGTCCGCATCGTCGGTTCCGCCTCGACAGGTGCTGCCTTGCCGCCGCGAACGACTTCGTTCGGTTACGGCACGCGCTGCCAGTTGCTGGAGTCCGCAACGAGCCCTGTCGGCGCGACGACGACGTACGCGAACAACCATGACTTCGGCGTGCCGAGGGAGGCGACCGATCCGAACGGACTGACGACGCGCTGGCTTCACGACGACTTTGGCAGGCGGACTCTCGAGACTCGACCCGACCAGACAAGCACAGCGTGGCAGTACGAGTCTTGCGCGGCCGGGCCGTGCTGGGGCGAAGGCGACCTGCGTTTCCTGAAGTATGAAACCCAGTTGGCGGCCGATGGCGCCACCATTCGCAGCCTGCAGTACTTCTATAACGGCAACGAGCAACTGCGCTACCGCGAGTATCACCGCGCGCTCGGCACGTGGACCTACGATGTGTTCACGTACGACTCGCTCGGTCGCCTGGTAACCGAATTCCGGCCGTTGTCTGGTCCGTCCAACGGGTACACGGTACGCGGCTACGACCTGTTGAATCGCGTGACCGCACGACGCGACTTCGACGCGAGTGCTGCGCTGCGCAGCGCAACCGCCATTTCCTATTCGGGTCGCACTACGAGTATCACCGACCCGCTCGGGCGCACGCGGAGCGAAGTGAATGACGTTACGGGGCAACTACGCACGCTCATCGAGCCGTCGCCGGGTGGCACCACGCAGTACACGTACGATTCGTTCGGCAACCTCGCGCGCGTGCAGGATCCCATCGGCGCCGTTTCGACGGGTCTCTACAACACGAACGGATTTCGAACCCAATGGTCGGACGCAGATGCGGGAGCCTGGAGTTACACACCCAATTCGTTGAACGAACTGGTTGCCTGGTCCGATGCCAAGGGCCAGGTATTCAGCGCCACCTATGACGCGGCGGGTCGCATGACCACGCGCACCGAACCGGAAGGCACCAGCACCTGGTCCTGGGGAAACTCGCCGGGTGCTCGCAACGTCGGTCGGCTGAAGTCGGTATCAGGTTATGGCTATGCCGAAAACAGGAGCTATGACAGTCAGGGACGGCTCGCAACGCGTGCCATTACGACCGACCAGACATACCAGTACGACTACACGTACAACGCCTCGGGATTGCTCGACACGATTACGTATCCAGCGAGTCCCGTGCCCGCAGGCAAATCCTCGAACCGCTTCAAAATTCGATACGGCTACAGTTATGGAGCCCCGGCACTGATATCCGACGTGACCGAAGCGCAGCCTCGGACGCTGTGGGCCCTGAACGCGACCAACGATTACTCGTCGGCCACGGCGGAGTCCCTGGCCGGTGGTTCGGTCGCAATTGCGGCGAGCTACGATGCCGCGACGAACCGGTTGACGCAGTTGCAGGCGGGTTCCGGCGGCACCCCCACGAATCGACAAGACCTGAGCTATCGATGGGACGCTGCAGGCAATCTCGAGGAACGGCGCGATCTGCGCCGGAACCTGTCGGAGACATTCACCGTCGACGCCCTCGACCGCGTGACCGCATCCGCGGTGAATGGCGTGCTCGACCAGTCGGTGAGCTATGACGCCGCGGGCAACGTCAAGCAAAAGTCCGGCGTCGGCGCGTATGTCTACGGCGACGCGTCGCACCCGCATGCCGTCACGAGTGCCGGCGCAATCAGCCTTGCCTATGACCGCAATGGAAACCTCGTTCTGCGGAATGGCGCGACCCAGGCCTGGGCTTCGTACAACCTGCCGAGCCGCGTGGCGAAAGGTGGTTATCAGAGCCAGTTCGCTTACGGCCCTGATCACCAGCGCTGGCGCCAGGTCGCTTCGTACCAGAACGGCACCGAGACGACGCACTACGTCGGTGGCATGCTCGAGAAAGAACACACGACGTCGACCGGACTCACGTATTGGCGCCATTACATAGCCACTCCGTCCGGCCTTGGGATCGTCGTATCGCGGAATTCGGATTCGAGTTCCTCGACCAGCTTCGTCCTCACTGATCATCTCGGCAGCAGCGAGACCGTAGTGAATGAAGCCGGCTTGACGGTGTCGAGCCAGAGTTACAACGCATTCGGTGCACGGCGCGGCAGTGACTGGACGGCCACAACGGCTCCCGATTGGCTGGGCATCGCCAATTCGACACGGCGTGGTTACACGTCGCACGAAATGCTCGACAACCTGGGACTCGTGCACATGAACGGGCGCGTCTACGACCCGCAACTGGCACGTTTCCTGTCGGTCGACCCGGTCGTGGGTGATCTTGGCGACAGCCAGTCTGCAAACGCGTACGCGTACGTCGGCAATCGGCCTCTCAATGCGACCGACCCGACGGGTCAATTCGCGGACGGTGGCATGTCGATCGGCGTCTTCTCGTTTCTCGCCCAGACGATCTTCAATTTCTCGTCGCACGACAACAAGCCGCCACCGCCGCCGGCAACCGCCCTCCCCGGCCAATCGGCGCAGAACGGCATGGGCATGTGCGGTCCCGGAACTTTTTCCCCGACATGCGGCGGGGCCGTTCTTTATGCGGGCACGCCCAGTCCCCGGCCGAGCGGTCCGGGGACGTCGACGTGGGGAGCGACGTCGGTTGACGACGATTACGCGTCAGAAAATCTCGACCAGTTATTCGTGGATCTCGGCGTAAACGCGGTAGACGTTCTGATTCTCGCATAACGACGCACTCGAAGCAGGGATGCGGCGTATAGGCGCGGAATTGAAGCGGCAGCTAAAGGACAATTTGCGGAGTCCGCAGCCGTTTCGAGCGATGACATCTGTGAGTCCTCAAAGCCATCAGGACCGCAAAGACGCCGTGTTCGCAGCGAGACGGACCTCACTGTTTGGGTCATTACCACGGACAAAGTTTTTTATCGTGTGACTGGGCGAACAAGATCGGAAACTCGGCGTTTCTCCGTCCCAATGTAAGCCTGGGAGCGGAAATGGGCGCCAGCGCAACAGTGGCATGTCGACTCGCCAGTTCCGGAGAACGGGCTACCTGATGCAGAGGGTGCAGAGGTCATCTGCGGGAACGCCAATGGAGCGTGCCGCGCGCAGCCGCCAGCTATTCCTCAATCGGAACTCGAATATCTGCAGGAGCGCGCGAGCAAACTCGAAGATAAGCTCGAATGGAAATTTCGCCGGCACGCACACCATGACGATGAAGCAATGACGATTTTCTACGCATGACTAGTAGCCGGCTATGTCAGCAGGCATTGAGCCGATACCGGAGCGGGTCGATCCAGGCCGGAAGAAACCAAGATGCTTGAATTGAACGGCAGCCGCCTGATCGAAGTGGATGGCGTGAAAGTTCCGGTAGGTTCCGCGGTGCGCACGGTGGCATCGACCACCAAGCTATTCTCGTCTTGCTGGATCCGGACGTGTATCTCGCCGAAACTGGCTATCGGGAGCGAAGACGTGCGGGCGCGCCCGCCGTCAATAATTTGCAAGCGTTCTCGAGAAGCGGAACTAAGATTTGGGACGCCGAGATGCCCGAGGTCTGTTGACTATTATTACGAACTCGTGAATTCGGAACCGATAGAAGCGCTTTCGTTTTCTGGGTATCGATGCGTGATCAATGCGGCCGACGGCCGGATCGAATCGAAGCAATATCTGAAATAAGGTCGATTGCATATCCGACGCTAGCGACGAGATCTCGGCTCGACATGGCAGGCATTGCTCAAAAGATCTCGTTGCAGTCGCCAGTCGTGCTCAAGGCCCGTAAGGCGATACACTTCGCCTCCCGGCCAATAACGACCAGAGCACCGAGCCATGCCAAAGACCTACCAGCGCATCGTCCTCGCGAGCCGTCCCGAAGGCGCGGTGCAGCCGGACAATTTCCGGCTTGAAGAAGTGCCAGTGCCGACGCCCGCCGCGGGCGAGGTGCTCGTGCGTAACCACTTCCTGTCGCTCGATCCGTACATGCGCGGCCGCATGATCGAAGCGAAGTCGTATGCTGCAACCGCAACCGATCGGCGAGACGATGATCGGCGGCACCGTGGGCGTCGTCGAGGCTTCGAACAATCCCAAGTTCGCGGTCGGCGACACCGTCGTCGGCGGGCTTGGCTGGCAGGAGTACGGCCTGTCGAGCGGCGCCGGCCTCAACAAGGTCGACGCGACGCGCATTCCGATGTCCGCATATCTCGGCGTACTGGGCATGCCGGGCGTAACGGCGTGGTATGGGATCAAGCAGATCTGTGCGCCGAAGCCCGGCGAGACCGTGCTGGTTTCGGCCGCAAGCGGTGCGGTGGGCTCGGCCGCCGGCCAACTCGCCAAGTTTGCGGGTTGTCATGTCGTCGGCATTGCCGGCGGGCCCGACAAGTGCCGGTACGTGACCGACGAACTTGGCTTCGATGCCTGCATCGACCATCGCCAGCACACGGACGTGCGTTCCATGAACCGGGCTCTCAAGGAGGCCGCACCGAAAGGCATCGACGCCATTTTCGAAAATGTCGGTGGTGTTGGCCTGGACGGAGCGCTGCCCCGCCTCAACGCGTTTGCGCGTATCGCGCTGTGCGGGCTGATCGCGGGCTACGAGGGCAGGACATCGCCATCCACAACGTACGGGCGTTCCTGGTTTCCCGCGCCACGTTGCGTGGCTTTATCGTGTCAGAACACCTGGAATTCTGGCCGGCGGCCCTCAAGGAGCTGGCCGAGGGCGTCGCCAGCGGACGCATCAAGTACCGCGAGTCCGTCGCGCAAGGCTTGGCCGCCGCGCCCGAGGCCTTTATCGGCCTGCTTGCCGGCAAGAATTTCGGCAAGCAGGTCGTGAAACTGGTCTGACATGGCCCTGACCGACACGCAACCACGGGAGCCGATCGCAACGATTCCGCACGCTGCCACCGTCGTGATCCTGCGCGACACGCCGGATGGTCCCCAGGTGCTGATGACCAAGCGCGCAGCGGGTCTTACGTTCATGGCCAACCTCTGGGTTTTCCCCGGCGGGCGCATGGAGAGCTCCGATCAATCGCCCGAGGTGCTCGCGCGAATCGACACGACGGAGCTGGCAGGTCGCGAAAACCGTTTGATTTCGATGCAGGGCCCGCCGCTCGACGCGACCACCATGCATGGCCTGCACGTGGCCGCATGCCGGGAGACCTTCGAGGAAGCGGGCGTACTGCTCGGCGGCCCGGCCGCCGGCGGCGCCTGTGACGCGGCTCAACTGGCGCGACTCACGTTACGGCGCGCAGACGCCAGCACGGCCGCGGGATTCGTGCGCCTCCTGGTCGACGAGGATCTCGTGCTCAACGTCGGACACTTGACGTACTGGGCGCACTGGATCACGCCTGCCCGCGAGGGCAAGCGCTTCGACACGCGCTTTTTTGCCGTGGAATGGCCGGCCGACCAGGAGGCAAGTGCCGATTTGTCCGAATTGACGGAGCACGCGTGGTTGAGCGAGGCGGACCTCGAGGCGGGAATACGTCGCGACGAGCTGCTTTTGGCCCCTCCGACCCGCGTAACGCTGCAGGATCTCTGGGACAGCCACCGCCATCACGGCAGCGTCGAACGAATGTTGCGCGCCGAGCAGTCGCGCGCGGTGCCGCCCGTAATGCCGAAAATATTGGCATCGGGCGCAACGCGCGAAGTGGTGCTGCCCTGGGACCCCGAGTATGCAACGGCCCCCGGCGAAGGTCTCGTCTTGGTGGAAGGTTACCCGCCGCATCTCACGCGCTTGCCGTCGCGATGGACGCCGTGGCATGCCGTGGGCCGCCGTGACCGCGTACCCGATGACACGGCAATTCCGCCCGAGCAATAGGCCCGCGAAACCAGCTCGCAGCGGTTCCCCTCCCGCTCGAAGCGGGAGAGGAAACCGGCGAATGTTGCCTACTGGCGGTCGCCGCCCGGGGTCAGCGTATCGACAGCTGACTGGACCGTATCGCTGACCTTCGTCGCGATGTCCTTGGCCTGATCGACCACGGCCGCCGCGGTCTTCCCTGCCGAAGCCTGCACCGCAGTCACCATCGAACCGGCTTGTTTGGCGGTGTTGCTGGCCTTTTTCTTGGCCTTCGCGTATGCCTTGGCGATGCTCGTCTCGGCTTGCTGCGCAGCCTTCCCGGCCTGATTTACGACTTTCCTGGCGGGCGCAGGCAATTTGCGCACGGCCTTCTTGCACCGCTTGCGGGCGTCTTGCGCGCGGCGGTGCGCACGGCTGCGACGCCCCTCGCGGCCGCCGAGCGAGAGGTCTTTGCCTTCTTCTTCACGGCAACGACGCGACGCCGGGTTACTGCCTTAGCCTTGGCCTTCGTCTTCCTGGCCGACTTTTTCGCCTTCGCGACCACACGCCGCTTCTTTACGGCGACCACCTTTTTCTTCCGGGCTCACTTTCGCGCCGGTGCTCTTCTTGCTGCGCTGCGTCGTGCGACGCGCCTTCTTCTTCGCTGCCATGTAATCGGTCTCCCTCGCCATTTGTTCCGTGGGCGTAATTGCGGCGCCGGCATCCACCGTCGCGCTGTTGACCCGCGGACGCTAGATCACGCACACCGCTGAGTCAACAACGGAAACAGCAGCGCGAACTCAACCGGTGCCCTGCAGACCCTGCGCGATGCCATTAACCGACGCCAGCAGCGCCGGCATCAGCGTGCCATCGAGCGGGCAATCGGCCTCGCGCCAGCGTCGCAGCAGTTCGATCTGGGTCAGGTGGATCGGATCGACGTAGGGATTGCGCAGCCAGATCGAGCGCTGCAGCGTCGGCTCCGAATCGAGCAGTCGTGCGCAACCTTTCAGGTGCAGCACGTGCTCGAGCGTGAGATCGAACTCGCGCCGAATGACGCCGGAATAAGCCTGGCCGTCCTGTCCGGCCAACTCCTCGTAATGTCCGGCGATACCCATGTCCGCGCGCGCCAGCCGCATCTCGACGTCGTCGACCAGGCCCTCGAAGAACGGCCAGCTGCGATACATGTCCTCCAGGATTCCACTGCCCAGTTGGTCGGTGAGTGTCTTCAAGCCATGCCCGGCGCCGAACCAACCCGGCAACATGTGCCGGCTCTGGGACCAGGCGAAGATCCACGGCACCGCGCGCATGGCATCGACGCCGGTGCCGACTGCCCGCGACAAGTGGTCGTGAGCCGATCTGCATGCGCTCGATGACGTCCACCGGCGTCACGAGCCGGAAGAAATTCGAGGAACCGCGGGTCGTCGTGCACGACGGTCCGGTAATGCGCTCGTGCCGCGCATGCGACGAATTTCCATTGCCTCGAGCCAGCGGGGTTCGACGTTCTCCGTTCCCAGCACGCCGGCCGTGACGAGCGCCAGTGTGTTCAGCCCCTGTTCGAACGTGCGCAGCGCGATCGGCTGCAGCCCATACCGGTCATTGATCGTCTCGCCCTGCTCCGTGACGCGCATTTGCCCCGCGACTGCGCCCGAAGGCAGGCTGCGCACGATGGCCTCGGTGCGGCTGCCGCCACGGCTGACCGAGCCACTGCGACCGTGAAATATGACCAGCCCGACGCCCGCTGCCGCGCACACCTCCTGCATCGCCACCTGGGCCTTGCGCAGCAGCCAGCGGGACGCGGCGATGCCCGACTCCTTGTTGCTGTCGGAGTAGCCGATCATCACGACCTGGCGGTTGCCGCGCGCCGCCAGGTGGGCGCGATAGATCGGGTCGTCGAGCAGGCGCGACAGGATCTCGCCCGCGGCCTCGAGCGTCTCGACCGACTCGAACAGCGGCGCGACGTCGAGGCCCACCTGGCCGGACGCCGCGTCGATGTAGGCCCGCCCAGCGCGCCAGCAGCAGCACGGACAGGATGTCGTCTGACGTCCTTGGCCATGCTGACGACATACGAGCCGATCGCCGCCTGGCCGTAGCGGTGACTGCAATACTCCATGGCTTCGAAGACCCAGAGCGCGCGCTTGCCCGCCGCTTCGAGGACGCCGGGCGGCGATTCGTCTTTTGCCAGTGCCTCGCGCAACCGCTCCGCACGCGCGAGCGGCGTCCTTTGCAGCCAATCGTCGGCGGCCAGCGCCTTCGCAATCACCTCGCGGTGCACTTCGGCGTTCTGGCGCACGTCCAGCGTCGCGAGGTGAAAACCAAACGTGCGAACGCGGCGCAGCATCCGGCGCACGTAGAACAAGCCGGCGGCGCGGCCGCGATTCTCGGCCAGGCTGCGCGCGATGATTTCGAGGTCGTCGATCAGCTGCTCGACGCGCTCGTACTGCCCCGACCCATGTTCATAGGTGGCGCGCAGGCGTGCCGCGATCTGGGCGAGCAGTACGCGGTACGGCATGCGGTCGTGGCTCGATGGCGCCGAGCCACTCGCAGCCGGCACGACCGAGCGGTAATGCTCGATGCGCGCCCGCACCTGCTCGGAGACGGCGATGCGCTTTTCACTCTGGCTCAGCTTGCCGCCCAGGGCCTGCGCTTCCAGGAAGTAGCTGTTGACGATCAACGCGTTATGGCGTGCGCAGCTTTCGCGGATCGTCTTGGCGTGCACGTCCGGGTGGCCGTCCATGTCGCCGCCCACCCACGATCCAAAACGCAGCACCTCGGGAACGCGCACGTTCCGGCGCCTCGTCCCCGTAGATCTTCACCAGCGCGTCTTCGATGCTCCTCGTAAAAGACGGGGATGATCTTGTAGACGACCTCGACCAGGAAGAACAGCACGTGCTCGCGCTCATCGGCCACGGTGAGCTTTGCGCGCGAATTGTCGGCCGTCTGCCAGTTCGTCGCTGAGCTCCGTGCGGACGCGCTCGATCGTGGCGCTGCGTTCGGCGGGCGTGACGCTCGGATCGAGGCGCCCGGTCAGCAGGCGCGCGATGCGCTGCTGCTGGCGCAACAACGTGCGGCGCGTCGATTCCGTCGGGATGCGCCGTGAGCACCGGCTCGATGCTGAGCGTGCCGAGCAAATCGACGACCTGCAGCAACGTCACGCCGCGGGCGCGCAGGCGAATCAGGCATTCCTCGAGGCCGCCGGGCTGCGGCGTGCTGCTGTCGTTCAGGTACTGGCGGCGCCGGCGCACGCGATGCACCTTCTCCGCCATGTTGACCATCTGGAACCAGGTGGCGAACGCGCGGATCAGGTCCTCCGCCTGTCGCGTCTCCCGGTTGCGCGTGCGCGCTACCAGGCTCGACCGCCGCATCCGTATCGCCATTGCGACGCCCGATTGCGGCCTGGCGGTCGCCTTCGACCTCGGCGAGAAATGCATCGCCCGCCCTGGTCGCGCAGCACTTCGCCGACGAGGTTTCCGAGCGTGTGGACGTCGTCGCGAAGTGCGGCGTCCTTGAGCGGAAACGTGATGTCTTTGCGTGCCATGTCCGCGCGTATGCAGCGTTGCGTATGAACCGAGAATACCGCGGTGAGCAGCTGACTCGGACAGCCGCACCGCAGCGAATCCTAGCAGACCTGCGCGGCGCCGGCCGCGACCTGATGTAGCGCTACGGCGACACCTCGACGCGCGCGTCATGATTCGTTGTGAGTGTTTATGGCCGGTGGTATGTTCGCAACGGATCGCAGTCGGATGCGTCCCGGTCAAACGAAACCAAAAATCAGGAAGACTCCATGAAGCCCGGCAAGTCACGTCTGTTCGCACTGGCCGCCGCGCACGGCGCGTCCCTGCTCGCCGTTCCGCAGGTGTTGCTGGCAGCCGAAACGCTGGAAGAAATCGTCGTCACTGCCCGGCAGCGCGAGGAAAGGATCGAGGACGTGCCGGTCACGATCACGGCCTTCACGGCGTCCGAGATCAAGAGCGCCGGCATCGAGCGCCCCCAGGACTTCATCGCGCTGACGCCGGGCGTGTCACAGGTGCAGACGGCCGAAGCCGGCGACCTGCAGGTGAATATTCGCGGCATCAATACGAGCCGCGACGCGGAAACCAATTTCGCACTCGTCGTCGACGGCGTGCTGCAGACGAACCCGAATGCGCTCAACCAGGAACTGGCGGGCATCACGCAGATCGAGATTCTGAAGGGTCCGCAAGGCGCGCTGTATGGCCGCAATGCCGTGGCCGGCGCACTGATCATGACGACGCGCAAGCCTGGCGACGAGTGGGCAAGCGAAGTCACCGCAGGCTACGGCAGCGACAACACTTACAAAGGCAGCATCTACGTGGGCGGGCCGATCGCCGACGGCACCAAGGGCTCGCTCTCGGTGTACACCCGTCACACCGACGGCCAGTGGGAGAATCTCAAGAACGATTGCGACGACTGCGTGGACAAGTTCGAGGAAACCGGCGTCTCCGGCCGGCTGTTGTTCGGCCTCGGCGGCGGCGACATGGATTTCAAGGCCAAGTATTCCAAGATCGATTCGGGCGCGATCAATTTCAATGCCTCGATCGCCCTGGTCGACGCGGCGGCGTTTCTCGGTGCGCCTGCGTTTTATGAAGACCCGAACAACCACAATTTCCGCTACATCAACAACATCAATCCGCGCAACGAGCAGGAGAACATCAACGTCTCGCTGAAAGGCGATTGGGACGTCGGCTTCGCGGCGTTGACGAGCTACGTGGCCTACAACGACCAGACCAATTTTTTCCTGACCGACGGCACCAGCGATGCCTTCCTGCTGTATGCGCTCGACGCGACGTGCCAGGCCAGCAACGACGCCAACCTGACGCGACCCGGGCTACGAAGCGCCGTTTTTCGGCATACCGTCGAGCATCTGGTTCACGCCCGCCGGTAACGGCGCCGCCGGCTTCCTGCCGCCGTACGGTCCGTCCACCTGTGGCGGCTACCAGTACCAGCAGCGCGACCAGGAGGACCTGAGCTTCGAGGCCAGGCTCACTTCCCCGGACGACCAGTCGCTGCGCTGGGTGGCGGGGGTCTACGCGGCGGACATCCAGCGGCACGTGGTGGTGTCGCAGGGTTCGGATCTCGGCCAGGGCTTCCAGGCCAAGGCGTTCGTACCGACGAGTGGCCCGAATCCCACCGACCTGCTGTACGACGACGACTTCAGCAGCAAGGTGTACGCGGTGTTCGGCCAGATCGCTTATGACGTCATGGACGATCTCGAACTCGCCCTCGCGCTGCGCTATGACGTCGAGGACCGCGACGTCGACAACAACGTGCGTACCTGCAGTGGCACGGACACGACGTCCTGCCGTGCGCAGACACCGGGATTCAACTTTTTCAGCAATCCGTACATCAACCCTGCCTATACGGTGACACCGGCGTACGCAACCTCGGGCATCCCGGATCGCAACAAGAGCTACGAGCAGGTGCAGCCGAAACTTTCCGCGAACTGGCAGCCGAACGAGGATCTCGCGTTCTTCGCTTCCTATGGCTACGGCTTCCGCAGTGGCGGTTTCAACTCGACCGGCAGTGCCGCCACCGTGCAAACCTATTACGGCGGACTCCTGCTGGACGATGGCACGCCCAACCTGACCGACGTCAACGACAACTACCGAAAGGAAGTATCGAAAGCCGCCGAGATCGGCTTCAAGTCGTACTTCCTCGAGCGCACGCTGAATGTGAACGGCGCCCTGTTCCACACCGACGTCGAGGACATGCAGTTTTTCAACTTCTTCGCCGGGCCGTTCGGCCTGCTGCGCGTCGTGACCAATCTCGACGAGGTCACGATCCAGGGCGGCGAGATCGATGCACGCTGGAACGCAACCGACAACTTCACGATCTTCGGCGGCTATGCCTTCACCGATGGCAACATCGACAAGTACGCGGGCACGGCCGTACACGAAAGACAACGAAGTGCCGTATGCGCCGGAATACACGGGCAACCTCGGCGCCGAGGCGCGCTTCCCGATGGGCGAGGCACTCTCGTTCATCGCGCGCGTCGATGCGTCGTTCATCGGCGAGACCTGGTTCCATCCGGTCCAGGGCGAGAAACTGCCCAACCTGTTCACCGGCTTCGGCTTCGGCCAGGGCGAGTTCTCGAAGCATGAAGCGCGACCCGTACAGCGCGATCAACCTGCGGCTGACGCTGCAGGGTGAAGCCTGGGGCGTGACGGCCTGGGGCCGCAACGTGGCCGACGAGGACTACCTTGCGGAAATCATCCCGGCGCCGGAATTCGGCGGCTCGTTCATCCATGACGCACCGGGCGATTCGTATGGCCTCGATGTGACCTTCCGCTTCTGAACGAACCCCGGCCCGGCTTGGAATGCAAGGCGACGACTTCACGCTACGACCGATCACCGCCGACGACGACGCCGCGATGGCGACCATCATTCGCGCCGTGATGCCGGAGTTTGGCGCGCAGGGTCCGGGATTCGCGATCAACGACCCCGAGGTTGCGCAAATGAGTGCTGCCTATGCGGAGCCTCGCGCGGCGTACTTCGTGCTCGAGCATGCGGGCCGCGTCGTAGGCGGCGGGGGCATCGCGCCGCTCGCGGGCGCGGGAGACGATGTCTGCGAGCTGCGCAAGATGTACTTCACGCTGGAAGTGCGCGGCCGCGGCCAGGGCCGGCGCATGCTGAACCACTGTCTCGAGTTGGCGCGGCGCCTCGGCTACCGCCGCTGCTACCTCGAGACACTGACCGGCATGGACGCCGCCATGCATCTGTACGAGCAAGCCGGATTCAAACCCCTGTGCAACCCACTAGGCGCCACCGGCCACTTCGCCTGTGACCGCTACTACGCGCTGGAGTTGTAGCCTTGACCGGGCAACGACTGCCACTTGCCGGCATTCGCGTACTGACGTTTGAGAATTTCGGCGCCGGTCCCTTCGGCTCGATGTACCTCGCCGACCTCGGTGCAGAGGTGGTCAAGATCGAAAGTCGCGCGCAGGGCGGTGACGCGACGCGCGGCATGGGGCCGTACTTCCTTGGCGAGCACGACAGCTATTTCTTCCAGACCTTCAACCTGAACAAGAAGAGCGTCACGCTCGACGTGAAGCATCCGGCAGGGCGCGCGGCGTTCCTGCGCCTCGTGCGGGAAGCGGACGTCGTCATGAACAACCTGCGCGGCGATCAACCCGCGAAACTCGGGCTCGACTACGCCTCGCTGGGTGCGGTCAACCCGCGCGTGCTGTGTGCACACCTCTCGGCTTATGGGCGCGACAACGAGCGCCGGGGCTGGCCAGGCTACGATTACCTGATGCAGGCCGAGGCAGGCTATCTCCACTTGAGCGGCGAACCCGGCTCACCGCCTGCCCGCATGGGCCTCTCGATCGTCGATTACATGACCGGCATCACGACGTCCGCCGCGATCCTGGCATCGCTGATCGGCGTGCTGAAGTCGGGCCAGGGCCACGACATCGACGTGTCGCTGTTCGACGTCGCGTTGCACCAGCTGACTTACCCTGGTGCGTGGTACCTGAACGCCGGTTACGAAACACGACGTCTACCGCGCAGCGCGCACCCGACCGCGGTGCCGGTGCAACTGCATGCGTACGGCGGATGGCTGGATCTTCATCATGTGCATGACACAGAAATTCTGGGAGGCACTGGTGCAGCAGCTCGATCACGCGGCACTCGGCAGCGACCCGCGCTTTGCAACTCGCGAAGCGAGACACGAACACCGTGATCAACTGACTGTCGAGCTCGACCGCTTGTTCGCCCATGCGACCACGGGCGAATGGCTGGAACGATTGCAGGGTGTGCTGCCCGCGGCACCCGTGCATACACTGCCCCAGGCGCTCGACAATGCCTTCGTGTGCGAGATCGGCATGCTGCGCGAGCTGCCACTCGCCGAACATGACGGCTACCGGGTGCTGGCGAATCCGATCAAACTTGCGGGCAAGCGCGTGCCGAGCCGGCGCGCGCCGAAGCTTGGCGAACACACCGAGGCCGTGCTGCGGGAAGCCGGGCTGGACGATACCGAGATCGGTGCACTTCGTAATGCGGGCGTGCTTTAGCCCGCGCAGGGTGCAAGCCCGGCGAGCAGCGATGCACGCGCGCCTGCTCGACAAACGCACCCATACATTCTGTTAAAGTCTCGCATCTTCAATTTACGGCTGTAGAGCGCAAATGCATCGCTTCCTCGCCTCCTGCTTCGTCTTCGTTATCGCGGCTTCGTTAGTCAACCCTGCGACGGCCCTGGCTGACGCCAAGACCGATAAGCGCCTGCAGACGTCGACTCGGGTCTTCGAGTCGTTTGCCGACCTCACCGAGCAGAGCATCCCGGCCTGGTTGATGGAACGTGCCTACGGCATCGTGGTGGTGCCGGAAGTCGTCAAGGTGGCTCTCTCGCTCGGCGGGCGCGGTGGCCTCGGCGTCATGTCGGTGCGGCAACCGGACGGCCGTTGGAGCAATCCGGCCTTCGTCCGGCTCGCGGGCGTGAATTTCGGGTTCCAGATCGGTGTGCAGAAGACCGACCTCGTGCTGGTCCTGATGTCGCGCGAGAGTGTCGAAGGCCTCGCGGGCGGCAAGGTGACGCTGGGCGCGGACGCGAGCGTCGCCGCGGGCCCACTGGGCCGTTCGGCCGCGGCCACGACCGATGCGACGTTCACGGCGCAGGTGCTTTCGTATTCACGTAACGCGGGCATATTCGCTCGGCGTTGCGCTGGACGGCACCGTGCTTTCCATCGATACGGGTGCGAACGAAACGGCTTACGGTGTTTCCGGCATCCTGGCGTCGCAGATTCTCGAGGGCAAGGTGGCGACCGCGCCGCCGGCCGCCGAGGCGTTCACCGCGGCCCTGGAGCGCACGACATCACCGCAGGCCTCGGTGCCGCCCAAGACGGCGGCGCCGGCCGCCGCAGTTACGCCCGCCCCGGATTCCCTGCCGCCGCCATCGCCGGCCGGCGCAGCGCAGACCTATCCGATGGAAGACGAGAATCCGGGCGCGCCCCCGCCGAACTGAGCCGTGCCGCCGACTGCGGTAAAAAAATCAGCCCGTCGAATCCACGCCGACGCCGACCGGGCATGACACGCCGGTGCCACCCAGTCCGCAATAACCGCCTGGGTTCTTGGCGAGGTATTGCTGGTGGTAGTCCTCGGCGTAAAAGAAATCGGGGCTTGCCGGATCTCGGTCGTGACGGACCGTGCCGGCCGCCTGCAGTCGAGCCGTAGGCTTGCAGCGCTGCGTTCTGCCGCCGCGCGCTGCTCGGCATCGTGCCATATAGATCGACGAACGGTATTGGGTGCCGATGTCGTTGCCCTGCCGCATGCCTTGCGTCGGGTCGTGCGATTCCCAGAACACCTGCAGCAGTTCGTCGAAGCTGACCTGTTCGGGATCGAATATCGACACGCACGACTTCGGTGTGCCCGGTCATGCCCGTGCAGACTTCCTCGTAGGTGGGATTCGGCGTGACGCCGCCGGCATAGCCCACGGCCGTGCTGTAAACGCCGGGTTGCGTCCAGAATTTGCGCTCGGCACCCCAGAAACACCCCAGCCCGAAATCTGCAATCTGCAGTCCCTGCGGGAACGGCGGCTGCAGGCGATGGCCATTGACGAAGTGCCGCGCCGGCACGGACATCGCCTGCGCGCGGCCCGCCAGCGCTTCGGCCGCCGTCGGCAGCTCGAGCTTTTTTCCGCGCAATGAAAACATGAGGTTGTCCTCCAGCAGCGAGTTATCAGCGCGGGCTGCCAACGGCCTCGGCCAGGCCGGACCAGAACCCCGGATCGCTGAAGATCATGCCAATGCCGTTGATGAAGAACTGCACGCCGATCGAGACCATCAGGAAACCGGTCAGGCGCGTCAGCGCCACCATTCCGGTATCGCCGAGCAGCCTGTTCACGCGTTCCGCGCCGCGCAACACGAACCAGCTCAGCAGCGCCGTCAGGAAGATTGCCGTCAGCACGCCGGCAAAATCGGCGATGCGATACCAGCCGGGACGCGCGGCCGCCTGCGATGACAGACTCATCACGACGGCGAAGGTTCCCGGCCCGCTCAGATCCCGGCATCGCGAGCGGCGTGAACGCAATGTCGTACTTGATGCCGGCCGCCTTCGTCATCGCCTCGGTGTCGGATGAACACTCGGAAACAGCATCTGGAAACCGAGAAACGCGACGATCAGGCCGCCTGCGATGCGCATGCCCGGGATCGAGATCCCGAAAAAATTCATGACCAGCCCGCCCGCGACGAGGAAACCCGCCATCAGGAAGAACGTATAGATGCAGGCGCGGCGGATCTGGCGCAAGCGCTCCTGCCTCGGGCAGGTGCGACGCGGCGGACATGACCAGCGGCACGGCGCCGAACGGGTTCACGATGGGCAGGATCGCGAGCAATGCGCCCGCGAGATAACTGAAATACGCGACGAGCAGTTTCATCGGCGAACTGTAACCGGCGGCCAGACTCCTGCATGACCAGGTCGGCGCAGTCATGCGGACCACGCGTCAGGGATCGATCGGGTCGAATTCGAGCGTGGGCGCGTCGCCTGGCCTGAAATAGACATAGCGCCCGCTCATCTCTCGCCACGCCGCGTCGCGTTGTTCACGCGTGGCAAACCAGTGCTCCTTCTCCCAATCGTCGCCGACCAGGTGGCGGAACGGGTCGTTCTTGCGCGCCCGCACGCGCAAGCCGTAAGGACACGCTTCGGGCACGGGTTCGCGCAGGTTCTGGGCGTTCGCAATCGACATCGGGACAGTTCTCCGGAGCCAGTTTTCTACTGTAGCGGAATGACGCCAGGCCGCGGACGGCTAGAACGTCTTGCCGAGGAACAGGTAGAACGCCCGCTCGCCGCCACTTGCCAGTCCGGCGGCGAGGTAGACAGGCCCGAACGGGGTTTCCGCGCCCAGGAACAGGCTGCCAGCCGTTCTCGAGATCGCCGAAATCGACGTCGTCGCGCGTTGCCCAGACATTACCGGCTTCGATAGACGCCCCCAGGTACGCCGGATATTCGAAGAATCCCGTGCCGCCGCGACTGATGCGCCGATACAGGATCGCGCGCGCGATGCCGAACTGCGTGCCGACGAGCGCATCCGACGGCAGTCCGGAGAGCTCGAGGAAACCGCCGAGCGTGAACAGGTTCTGCGGCGACACGACGGTGTCGTCGAGCGCCGATCCTGCGTCCATCGACCAGACGAAGCTGTAGCGATCGCGTGACCGCGCGAGTTGCCACGAAGCCTGCACGATGTCGGCGTCCTGCGATGCGCCGAGCGACTCGCGGTCCGCCGAGCCAGCTGCGCGCGAAACGCCTGGCCCTGCTTCGGGAAGTAGGCGCTGTCGAGCCGGTCGTAGCCGAACTGCGACGAACGCCCCGCCGATGTCGAAGTCGCGCGTCGGCAACGTCCGGATCGCCGACGAGGACGTGCGTGCTGCCGTCGCCGCGACGCAGCCCGACGCGAAATTCGCCCCAGTTCGCCAGCTCTGCGCCGGTCGCCAGCGTCACCTCCGTATCACGGATGCGATAGCGCGCCACGCGCTTGCCAGTGGGCGTCACGTCGGGAAGGGTCTCGAGTTCGTACCGGAAGCCAGGCGCGATGAACCAGGAGCCTGCGCAACGACAGTGGCTGGTAGAACTCCGTCAGCAGCCGGGGCTCCTCGCCGATCTGGGCATCGATCGTCCACTCGGCGTCGAGCGCATTGAGGTCCGTCAGCGTGAGCTGTGCCGCCGCGTTCGCGGTCGCGCCACCCTCGTAGTCGTTCTCGACCCCCACGCCGAGTCGCAGGAACGTGGGTCCCCATGACTTGCGGCGCAGGTCGATCTCCAGTCCGCGCTCGGCGGCGTCGCCAATCAAGCGGTAATCGACCGACTCGAAGCGATCGAGCCGGTACTGCCGCGCCAGGCGCTTCTGCAATTCAGGCGTGTCGAGCGGCTTGCCGGCAAGATCGCCAAATACGGCAGCGACGCGAGCTGACTCCTGTTCCGACCTTGCGCTGGGACGCACGTAAGCCACTTGCACGACCGGATTCGCCGGACGCGCGCGCGCGGCGACGTAGCGGGCATAGGCCTCCGGTGACTGCGCCATCCCGACGAGCTGGGCGCGCATTTCCAGCGTCGCCTCGACACCCTCATCGACGACCGTCGGCATGCGCGCGAATTCGAGCGCTGTCATGGCGCCGAGATCGGGCTCGATCAGCACGTCGCTCGTGCGCAGGAGCTGCTTCGATTCGAGCGTGCCCCGACGCACCATGATGCCGATCATCTGGTTGGTGATGTCGATCGGCGAGCTGAGGCCGTCGCGTTGCGCGAGCGGAAAACTGACGTCCACCACGATGAGCCGGTCCACGCCCATGCGGCGCGCGAGTTCGACCGGCAGGTTGTCGACGAGCCCGCCGTCCACGAGCAGCCGGCCGTCGACCTGCACCGGCGTCAACACACCGGGAGCGGACATGCTGGCGCGCAACACCGTGACGAGGTCGCCCTGGCCCATGACCACCGGCTCGCCGGTTTCGAGGTCGGTGGCGAGCGCGCGAAAAGGTGTCGGCAACCGATCGAAGTCCTGCACGTCCGCGACCCGAACCGTCGCCGCGCGCAGCACCTGGTTGATCTTGTGACCCTGCACCAGGCCGAGCGGCAACGTCGAGCCGTGCCGTCGTCACGCACGCCGAGCGGCGCCTTGCGCGAGGATGTTGCGGTCGTCCTGCTTGCGGCGATACGCAAGGTCACGGCGCGGGGCGCGGTCGCGGATCATCTCCTGCCAATCGAGCGCGCTGAAGACTTGCTCGATCTCGGTCGCCGCTCAAACCCGCGGCGTACAGGCCGCCGACGACCGCACCCATGCTGGTGCCGGCCACGGCATCGATCGGGATACGCATTTCCTCGAGCGCGCGGATGACACCTACGTGAGCGCCGCCGCGTGCGCCGCCACCGCTCAGGACGAGCCCGATACGGGGACGCGGTGTTTCCACTGCCGGCGCGGTCGCCGCAGCATCATCGGCGCGCGACGCCGCGGGAAGCGCGACTGCGCTCAAGACGAGGCCGGCCATGCAGGCCGCCCAGGACAGTCGCGGCGCACGGAGCGCCCTCGAATCGCATCGTTCCATCGTCGGCCCGCTCCGGAGATTGTCGCGGATGGTAGCAAACGCGGGCCTTGCGCCTGACCGTGAGCTCGCCCGACCTCTGTGCGGCCTGCGCGGCCACGTGTCGATCGGTCATAATTACGGCCTCGCCGAGCCGAAGGCCAAGGTCCATGGATCGGGGCCGCAGCCGACACTCCCGGACACCTCATGTCAAAGCCCCGCTGCCGACCTGCTTCGATGCTTCTTGGTGCCGCCATCGCCGCTTGCGCAGGTGTTGCGCATGCCGCCGACACGGCACTGGAAGAAATCGTCGTCACGGCAGTGCGGCAAAAAATATCCACGTTCGCCACGCCACTCAGCATCAGCCGCATCGGTAACGAGACCATCGAACTGCTCGGCGCGACGCATAGCTCCGAGGTGCTGAACCGAGTGCCCGGCGCGCTGATCCAGCGCGGCAGCGGCCAGGAAAGCCTGACCGCGATTCGCTCGCCCGTCGTCACCGGCGCCGGCTCCTGTGGCGCGTTCCTGGTCCTGGAAAACGGTGTGCCGATCCGGCCTGTCGGGTTTTGTAACGTCAACGAGATGCTGGAGATCAACACCGAGCAGGCGGATGCGATCGAAGGTTATCCGTGGTACGGGCACCGCGCTGTACGGATCCAATGCCGTGCACGGCACCGTCAACGTGTTGCAGGACACGCCCGCGCAGTTACCGGAAGCGCAGCTCGGCCTCGAGGCCGGTCCGACCAGTTACGGACGCATCAAGGCGAGTGGAACCACCGCGAGCGACACGACCGAATTCGGCGCCAAGGCCCATTACACGCACGACGGCGGCTGGCGTGACGCGTCCGGATTCGACGAGGCCAAGCTGAACGCCACGCTCGCGCGCAATGCCGAGGCGGGCTCCATGCCATTGCGGTTCGACCTCGCGGCCACCTGGCTCGACCAGGAGACGGCCGGGTTCATCATCGGCCAGAACTCGTATCGCGACGACGCCGTGCGCGAGACCAATCCGAATCCCGAGGCATTTCGCAAAGCGAGTGCCGTGCGGTTGACGGGCAACGTGCAGCCGCAGACATCATTGCCGGGCCAGCTCGAACTGCGGCCATACCTGCGAACCTCGCGCATGGAATTCCTGCAGCACTTCCTGCTCGGCCAGCCGCTCGAAAGCAATGGCCAGGAAAGCGCGGGTGTGATTTCCAGCTTCGCCTGGGACATGGGGAACCGCACTTCGCTGATCACGGGCCTCGACCTCGAGTGGGCCGATTCATTCCTGCTCGAGGAGCAGGACGAGCCGACGACGCAAGGCTCACCGGCAGCCAATGCTGTCCGGCCCGCCGGCAAGCATTACGATTACAGCGTCACCTCGAATGTGGCGGCTCTCTACGGGCAGTTTGAAGTTGCGCTTGGCGAGCGGGTACACGCGGGGCTGGGGGTGCGCGCGGAATACGTCGACTACGACTACGACAACCACATGCTCGCGGGCAATACGGACGACGCTGGCGTGCCCTGCCAGCCGACCGCGTGCCTCTACAGCCGTCCTGCCGACCGCACCGCAAGGACAGTTTCACGAATGTTGCCCCGAAGCTGAGCCTGCGGTGGAATCCGCGTGACGACATGGTGCTCTACGCCAATGCGTCGCGCGGCTACCGGCCACCCGAAATCACGGAGATGTACCGGTTGCAGCGTGAGCAGTCCGTAGCGGACCTCGATTCCGAACAGATCGACAGCCTGGAGGCAGGCTTCAAGGCTTCGATCGACACGTTCCGGCTCGACCTCGCCGCGTTCGACATGGACAAGAAGAACGTGATCCTGCGCGACGCCAATGGCTTCTACGTCAGTAACGGGCGCACCTCGCATCGCGGTTTCGAATACCAGGTGACGTGGCAACCCACCGCGCAACTCTCGTCCACGCTGTCCGGCACGTTTGCGCAGCACAAGTACGAATTCTCGGCGGCGATCGACGGCGGCGAAACGATCACGAAGGGCAACGACGTGGATACGGCGCCGCGCGAATTGTTTCGCGCAGCGATCGATTATCGACCGTTGCCGACGCTCTCGACCGAGGTGGAATGGCTGATGGTCGGAGAATATTGGGTCGATGCGGCCAACGCGCATCGTTACGGCGGGCATGAACTGCTGAACCTGCGCGCCCTGTGGCAGGTCACGCCACGGTGGTCCGCAGCACTGCGCATCAACAATGCGCTCGATCGTTATTATGCGGATCGCGCGGATTTCGCGTTCGGCAGCTACCGGTATTTTCCGGGCCGTTCGCGCGCCGTGTTCGCCGAGGTCGGCTGGACGGTCGACTGAACGGCGGTCAGGCCGCCTGTCGCGCTGCCAGCTCCGTCCCGTCCCAGGTCTCGGGCGCCTTGCCGAACCAGTGCAGCTCTTCGGCGAGCGCCGCGACTTCGCCGACGATGACGAGTGCCGGCGACCTGATATGGGCCCCGTCCTCGGCCGATCCAAGCGCACGCAACGTCGTGAGCACGACCCGTTGTTCGGGGCGTGACCCGTTCTCGACGATCGCCACCGGTGTCCCCGCTGCGCGCCCGTGCTCGATGAGCCGTGCGCTGATCGCGGCCAGCCTGCGACACCCATGTAGAACGCGACCGTCTGCCGCTCCGCGCGAGCGCCGCCCAGTCGATCGCGTCGATGCGACTCGCCGCAGTGCGCGGTCACGAGCCGCACGCGACTGGGCGATGCTCACGGTGCGTCAGCGGTATGCCTGCATAGCTCCACAGGCGATCGCCGCGGTGATGCCGGGCACGACTTCGAACGGGATGCCGCTGCGCCCGCAAGGAATTCGATCTCCTCGCCGCCGCGGCCGAACACGAACGGATCGCCGCCCTTCAGCCGCACGACCCGCCGGCCGGCTCGCGCCTGCTCGAGCATGATTTCGTGGATCGCCCTTGCGCGACCGAATGCCCGCCCGCCTGCTTGCCGACGCTGATGCGATCGGCGTCGCGCCGCGCGAGCCCGAGCACCTCGGCCGAGACGAGCCGGTCGTGCAGGATCACGTCCGCTTACTGCAACGCGCGCAGTGCGTTGAGGGTCAGCAGGCCGGCATCGCCCGGCCCGGCCCCGACCAGCACGACCGAGCCGCGCTGCGGCGCGTTCGCGTCGCCAGCGTGCGCTCGAGTTCGCGCTCGGCGGCCCGACGCGTCCGGCGCGCACGAGTCCGGCCACGCGACCCGCGCACGCACGTTCTCGTAGAATCGGCGCCGGGCCGCAACGTCGGGCACGGCACGCCTTGATGCGCCCGCGCCAGCGTTCGAGCAGCGCCGCCAGCGTACCGAAGGAATTATCGAGCAGTGCTTCGATGCGCTCACGCACATGCCGCGCGAGCACGGGCGCAATGCCGCCGGTGGAAATTGCAATGACGAGCGGCGAGCGATCGACGATCGCGGGAACGATGAAGCTCGACAGCTCCGCATCGTCGACCACGTTCACGAGCACGTTGCGCTCGCGTCCGGTCGCGGCGACGCGTGCATTCACGGCGCGATCGTCGGTGGCGGCGACCGCGAACAAGGCGCCGTCAAAGTGGGCGGGCTCGAAACGCGCGCGACATGTACCAGCGAGACCGTGCCGGCGACGGCACCTCGCTCGAATCCGGCGTGGCTGCAGGATCGCGTGACGCGGCGTCGGCGCCGCTGGGTCGTCAACCAGTCCGTCAGCTCGGGCGCGACCACGGTCACGCTGCGCACCCGGCATCGAGCAGCAGCCGGATCTTGCGCTCCGCGACCGCACCGCCGCCGACGACGAGCACGCGACGGCCGCTGCAGGTCGGCGAACAGCGGGAAATACCGCATGCGGCCTCCTCAGCCGTCGAGGCCGTGGATGCCGCACTCGCGCTTCAGGCCGAAGAACCGCGTGGCCTCGGCATCGCCGGCTTCGGCGAGCGTGCGCGTCGTGTGCCAGTCGCCGATCGAGACGTAGCCCTGTTCCCAGAGCGGGTGATACGGCAGGTCGTGCGCGCGCATGTAGTCGAACACCTGCGGTCGGTCCAGTCGAAGATCGGCTGCACCTTCCAGCGCCCGTCGCGCCATTCGAGCGGGCGGATGCGCTTGCGGCTTTCGCGACTGGTCGCGGCGCAGGCCCGCGAACCAGGTGTTCACGCCGAGTTCGTTGCAGCGCGCGCTGCATCGGCTCGGTCTTGCGCAGCTCGTTGTAGCGCTCGATGCCATCGACGCCCTGCTCCCAGAGGCGACCGTGCCGCGCCTCGAGCCAGGCCGGCGACACCCGCGGCTGGTAGACCCTCAGGTTGAGGCCGAGCTTCACGACGAGGTCGTCGATGAAGCGATACGTCTCCGGGAAAGAGGTAACCGGTGTCGATCAGGATCACCGGCGACCGACGGCTTATAGCGCGACACCAGGTGCAGCGAGACGGCCGCCTGCGCGCCGAAGCTCGACGACAGCGCGTGCTCGCCCGGCAGGTGATTGAGCGCCCAGCGCACGCGATCCTCCGACGTCCATGCGTTCGAGGTCGCGAGTTCATCTCATCGAGCACCGCGGCTTTCGTGCATCGCGGTCCGGGATCCCAGGCCAGTGCTCTCATGCTCTCACCCCACGCCTTTGCCGGCGCCGGCGACTCGACGAGTCCGGCACGCCAGGCGAAATCACCAAAACGCTCGCCTTCGAGACGCTCGCTCGGCGTAGCGCGCAAACAGCGGCGTCCAGGGCAGCGACGATGCGTCGGCTCGTCGATGTTCTCGAGGTACAGCACGTTGAGGCGCTGGCCGCGGCCGTCGCCGCCGAGATACAGGTTGTAACGACCCGGCGCCTTGCCGATCAGCGCAATCTCGGCGAGGTACGGCCGCGCGCAGCCGTTCGGGCAGCCGGTGATGCGCAGCACCAGCGGCTCGCCGCGCGACCCGTGCGCCGCGACATGCCGATCCTCGACCAGCTTGCACGAGGCGCGGCAGGTAACGCTCGGCCTCGGCCATGGCGAGCCCGCAGGTCGGCAGCGCGACGCAGGCGAGCGCGTCGCGTGCAGCGGCGTCGCGCGCACGTGCCGGTCGAGTCCGTAGTGCACGACCAGCGCATCGATGAACGCGCGCGCCGCCGGATCGACATTCGCGATGGTCAGGTTCTGGTTCGGCGTGAGCCGGAAGTCGCCGCGATGGACGCTTCGCAATCTCGCGCAGGCCGGTCAGGTGCGGGCCCCGTCGGTGTCGACGAATGCGCCCTGCCTCGATGCGCAGCGTCAGGTGCCAGCGGCCGTCGAACCCTTCGGTCCAGCCGAAGCGATCGCCCGTGGTCGTGAACTCAAACGGCCGGGCGGGTTCGAGTGCAAAGCCCAGGCGTCGCGTGATCTCGCCGACGAACCAGTCGAGGCCGCGGCTGTCGATCGTGTACTTGAGCCGCGCACGCTTGCGCACCGTGCGATTGCCAAAATCGCGCTGCGTCGTGAGCACGGCTTCGGCCACCGCGAGCACCTGCTCGGGTCGCAGGAATCCGACCACGTCCGCAATACGCGGGTACGTTTCCGGATCGCCGTGCGTGGCGCCAAGCCCGCCACCGACGCGTCAGGTTGAAGCCCTGCAGTTCGCCGTTCTCGATGATCGCGATGAACCCGAGATCGTTCGCGAAGACATCGACGTCGTTGTGCGGCGGCACGACGAACGCGGCCTTGAACTTGCGCGGCAGGTAGACCTCGCCGTAGATGCGGCTCGACTTCCGTCGCGCCGGCGACCTTCTCGCCGTCGAGCCAGATCTCGTGATAGGCGCGCGTGCGCGGCAGCAAATGCTCGGACAGCCGCTTGGCCCAGTCGTAGACGACCGGGTGCGCGCGTCGACTCGACCGGGTTCGCGCTCACCATCACGTTGCGGTTGACGTCGCCGCAGGCCGCTATCGTGTCGATCAGCGCCGCGTTGATCGCCTGCATCGTCGTCTTGAGCTCGGTCTTGATCACGCCGTGGAGCTGGAACGCCTGGCGCGTCGTGATGCGCAGCGTCCGGAGCCCGCGTATTCGCCGCGCAATCGCGTCGAGCTGCAGCCATTGCTGCGGCGTGCAGATGCCGCCCGGCAGGCGCGTGCGGATCATGAAGCTGTAGGCGGGCTCGAGCTTCTGGTGGCGGCGCTCCTCGCGGATGTCGCGGTCGTCCTGCTGGTAGCTGCCGTGGAACTTGATCAGCGTCGTGTCGTCCTCGCGAATCGCGCCCGTCAGCGGGTCCAGCGAGACTCTCGACGAGCGTGCCACGCAGGCAGCCGGCTGGCCCGCTTGATGTGTTCGACGGGAGATTGTTCGGTCATGGTCTCGCTCAATACACGTCGCGCAGGTAGCGACGCTCGTCGGCAAGCCGCCGCACGTAGGCTTCGGCGCTCTCGCGGTCGAGGCCGCCGTGCTCGGCCACGATGTCGATCAGCGCCGCGTTGACGTCGGGCGCCATCTGGTCGGCATCGCCGCAGACGTACACGTACGCGCCGCCCTCGAGCCAGGCTTGAACAGTTCCTTGCCGGCCTCGCGCAGCCTGTCCTGCACGTAAGCGCGCGGCGTGCTGTGTCGCGCGAGAACGCGAGGTCGACACGGTTCAGCAGGCCCTTCCTGAGCGCCTCCTGCCACTCGACCTGGTACAGGAATTCGCTGCGCGAAATGCCGTGCACCGAAGAACAGCCAGTTGCGGCCGGTGCCCCCTGCGCTTCGCGGTGCTGCAGGAAGCCGCGGAACGGCGCGACGCCGGTGCCCGGGCCGATCATGATCACGTCGCGCGACGTATCGGCCGGCAGACGGAAGCGCTCGTTGTGCTCGATGAACACGCGCACCTTCGCGCCTTCGCCAGTCGAGCCTCGGCGAGGAACGCCGAGGCCGCGCCATGACGACGCTGCCCGTCGATTTCATAATCGATCACGGCGACCGTAAGGTGCGCCTCGTCGCCGACCGCTTCGGAGCTCGACGCGATCGAATACAGGCGCGGCGCGAGCGGCCGCAGCGCCTCGACGAACGCAGCGCGCTCCCACGCGGCCGGATGGCGCTGCAGCACGTCGACGACCTGCAGGTCCTTGAGCGTGCGACGCAGCAGTCTCTCGTTGCCCGGCTTCAGCACCGCCGCGAGCGCCGCGTCCCCGGGCGCTCGGCATGCTGCACGAGGAACGGCCGCGTCAGTCGCGTGATCTCGCGGTGGATCGTCAGCCAGTCGCGCAGCGGCCTCGTCTGGCCGTCGAACTCGACGATCCTGCGCGCCCGTCGAGGCGCGCCGCGGTCGAGCACGGCGTCCACGACCACGGCGCGGGTTCTCGTGCCAGACACCGAGCGCGTCGCCCGGCTCGTACTTGAGCCCCGAACCCGCGAGGTCGATCTCGATGTGCCGCACGTCCTTGGTCGCGTCGCGCGCGGTGATGCGCTGGTTGGCGAGGACTTCGGCCGGAAACGGCTTCTCGCGCGAGAACTGCGGCTCGGACGGCGACCGTGCGCAGCCGGGTGACCGTCGCGACCTGCGCGCACCGAGTGCTTCGCGTGCGCCGGTGACGACCTCGTCGAGCCACGGCGTCGCGAGCTTTTCGTAGTCGACGTCGCAATCGACGCGGTCGAAGAGCCGCTTGGCACCGAGCGCCGCCAATCGCTCGTCGACCTGGCGGCCGGTTTCGCAGAATCGCGGGTAGCTCGAGTCGCCGAGCGCGAGCACCGCGTACGACAGCTGCTCGAGCTTCGGCGCGCGCCGCGAGGCCAGGAACTCGAGGAAGCCGCGCGCATCGTCCGGCGGATCGCCGTCGCCATGCGTGCTCACGACGACGACGAGCAGTCGCTCCTTGGCGAGGTCCTTGAGTGGGATAGCTGCCGGAGGCATACACCCGCGCCGCAAGGCCTGCCGCCTCGGCGCTGCGGCCGAGGCGCTCGGCGATGCGCTTGCCGTTGCCGGTCTGCGAGCCGTAGACGATGGCAAGGCGCGCGGCGATTCGCCTGGGCGACCGGTGCGGCGCGGCCAGCGCGAGCACCCCACGCGCGACCCGCGGCACGCTCGTAGGCGACGCCCGGCGGCGAAGCCCGAGAGCCATTGCAGGGAGGCCGGTTCGAGGCCCTCGACGACGCGCAGCAGCAGTTCCGACCGCTCGGCGTCCAGAGGCCCGAGCGGCAGCGACGAAATGATGTTGGCACTCATGGGATTCCCCAGCCTGACGGCAGTTCTGGAGGATGAATCCTAGGGAGCGCCACCCGGTGCGCGGAAAGGCCGGGTGGTTATCGGCTCATAACGGGCTCAGGCCGGGAAGAAGTCGATCGGCTTGGTCGTGGTCATGACGGCCACGTCCCGGGCCTCGAAACGGAACATCCGGATGCGCACCGCCAGCTTGCGTTCGAGTTCCGCATCGCCTGATTCGCTGGAAATTACGCGACATTCCGTGACTTCGCAGGTCGGCGCGATGGTGACTTCAAGCACCAGCTTGCCTTGCAATGCGGGATTGTCCCGGAGCGCCCGGCTGTAAATCGCATGGATCGCCAAATTGTTCTTACGCAAGACCGAATCGGTCTCCTGCCCCGGCAGGCCTCCGGCGACCCGTCCGGCGGCCCTATCACGCGCCGATTCTGACCGGCGAGCCCGGGCTCACATCGTCCCGATCACATTGACGAACACGCCCTGGTGGTCGTAACTCAGGTCCGTCAGGTCGTCGGAGAAGTCGGTGAAGTTGTAGCCGGCACCGACCTTCAGGTTCTCGCCGATGTAACGATAGACGGCGACCAGCGCGCCGCGTGCGACGTCTGATTCGACGTCCGGCAGGTCGAGCATGCGCGCCTCGACCATGCTCTCCCAGCCCTTCCGGAACCGCCAGTCCGCGCGCAGCACCATGAGCTGCGCGGAGTTGTCGAAGAACTGCGGGTGCTCGCGATCGAGGCTCACCTGTCCCAGGCGGTACGCGTACTTGCCGCCGACCGACCAGTCGGCGGTGAGGTCGTAGGTGAGGTCGAGCGCGGCGATGTGGCTCTTCTGGATGAACTCCGACCGCCGTGTTCTGCAGCGATCACCTGGTCCGTGGTCGGCACGTTGTAGAAGTACGTGTACTTGGCCAGGGCGTTCAGCCGGTCGTTGCCGCACCGGACGGTACGCGTAGCCGACCACCGCCTCGGTGTAACCGCCGTCGTAGAACTCGCCGAGCGAGCTGTCGCTGATCGAGTGATTCAGCTTGCCGATGACGCGCCAGTCCGGCGTGAGCTGGTACTTGAAGTTGTTGCGGAACAGCCAGGCGGTCCGTTCGGTGCTCGCGTCGTGTCGGGTTGTTCCGCGTCGTCCAGCCGATACTCGACCGCGCTCGACAGCTGCATCGCACTCGAGGCCATAACCCATGCGGACGCCGCCCGCCTTGCGGTCGGTCTCGGCGCCGGTCAGCGAATCCGTCAGCGTGCCGAAGTCGGCATTGGCGCCGAAATTCCAGCGCTCGTTCGCCGCGAGCTTGACGCCGGTCGCGTGCGTGAGGCCGGTCAGCGACCCGGTGTCCTGGTAGCGCTCCTCGACGTACACGCTGGAGCTGTCGGAGAGCCGCGTCTTCACGCCCGAGACCAGGTTGCCGCGACGCACGCGCAGGCCGTTGTCCGTCCGCTCGTTCTCCAGCGCATAGTTCAGGTACAGGTTGGTGCGCTCGGAATACAGGAAGTTGCTGCCGATCCGGCCGCCGGGCCCGAGGTCGCCGTCGGAGACCTCCGCGTCGAGCTTGAAGCGTTCCGTCGAGACGTAGGAGCCGCCGGCGCCGATGCGACCGTTGTCCTCGCGGTCGCCGCTCGACGCGACACGTGTCCTGGACGAAGCCATACGCGCGCCATGCGGCGCTCGGATCGTACGTCACCTGCACGACCGCGTCCGTGCGCTCGCCCTGCTCCTGGGTCAGCGGGACGATCGGCGAATGGTCCTTGCGCAGGTCGTTGCGCACGCCGGTGCTGACGCTCCACTGGTCGGTCAGCTTGTAGCCGACGTCGACTTCGATCGCGCGAGGTCTCGAGCCCCTGGTCCTCGGCTCGTCAGGTCGCCCTTCGCGCCGACGCTCAGGCGCTCGTCACCGGCATCCTGAAGGTGCCGCCGTAAAACTCCGTGTCCTTGATCGTCGCCTGGCCCGGCGCCGAGTAGCCGGCGTCGAGGTTCTGCGCATAGAGGGTCAGCGCGACCGTCGCGGCCCTCGAAGAAGTCGCCGAGCCCGACGCTGACGTCGGCGCGGTACGCCCCGGCGTCCGCGTCGGCGAACGACAGGTCGTCTAGCCATGGAATCCGTAGCCGCCGTCGTCGGACCGCAGCGGCGTTGGAGACCAGACCCTCGCTCCGGCCCGCCTGCACCTTGAACCAGGATTCCGAGCTCATCCGCAGGGTCAGGTCGGCGGCATTGAGGCTGCTGTCGGTGTCGCCCTCGTCGTTGGCGTTGGCGGTCAGGCCGAGTCGCACGTGGTCGTTGAACCAGTAATGACCCTGGCCGCCGACGGCGACGGCGTCCAGGTCGTCGAAACCCGGCGTGTACTCGTAACGCACGCACCAGGTAGGCCTCGTCGCCGCTCAAGCCGCTGCTGCGCACCAGCAGGTTGTCGTCGGCGGTCGACGACAGCGGCTCGGAGAGCAGCAGCCGGCCCTGCAGGTAGTCGATGTCGTAGTCCATCGCCGGGCCGCAGGTTGACGACGCCCGTGACGATGCCCGAGTCCTTGTCGCGAAGTTCGATGCGCACGCGCTCGGAGCCGGCCAGGATGTCCTGGTGGCGCAGGAAGTAGAGCGAGCCGCCCGTTCCGCGGAATTCCTCATAGCTCGGCATCGTGCCCGGCTCGGCGGCGAATCCGTCGAGCGGCGATCCGTCGCTCGCCGAAGCTCGTGGTCGTCCTCGGACCCGTAGTGCGCGTTGGCGCCGTACAGGCCGCGATCGACGTGGGCCAGTTCGTTGCCCATGTAGCCGACCTTGAAGTTGCCCCACAGCCCGTAGTTCTCGCCCTGGCTCGCCTTGACGTAGAACTTGCCCAGCGTCGGCGCCATTTCCTCGACGACGCCGTCGTCGCCGAACGTCGGGTAGTGATTGTCGGGATCGATGCGCCGGAACAGCGAGTCGGGCGACTTGTCGAGGAAGTTGCTGAACAGGTCCTTCGACCGGGCCTTCGCGCGTGTCCGCGCTCGCCGTCAGCCGCCAGTGCTCGCTGAACTTGCCGTTCACGTAGAACGCCAGCCGGCCGTCCAGCGACGAATCGTAATCGCGTGGGCGCGTTCTCGCCCTGCAGCAGGTCGACCGGCCCGTTGCGTGCGGTTTTCGGACAGCGTCAGGTCGGCAACGCCGACGTAGAACAAGTCGTTGCGCTTGAACTCCAGGTCGCGCAGATAGAGCGAACCGTTGCCCGCATCGTCGAGCACGGCGACTTCGACCGTGTGTGCGCCGGCCGGAAGGATCTCCTCCGCGGCGAAGTTGCCCTGGAGTCCACCGGCACCTGGCGGCCAGCCACCCACACCGTGTGATTGGCGGGGATGCCGCTGCCCTGCACCTTGACCGTGCCGCTGCCGAGCGGAATGTTGTGCTGCGCGAGCTCGCTCTCGCCGTAGGCAGCCAGCAGCTCGCGCGGCAGGTGTCTTCGTCGCTGTCTCTGCGACGTCGACATCCTCCGGCGATGCCGCCGCGACGGTAGCGACGGCAGGAGTAACGCCGTTTCGTGGAACAGCCACAACGGCTGCGCTTCCGTTTCGTCGAAATTGCCCTTCGCGTCGTAGGCGCGCAGCACGTACTTGAGCTCGTGTGCCGGACCCCCGAGGTGCTCCGCCGCCGGCTGCCATTCCGCCAGGCCGGCGCCGTCGACTGCGACGATCGCGAGCGGCGCGGCCTGCAACGACTGCGCGTGGTCGAACACGCGGATTTCGGCGCGCTCGATGAAGCTCGGCGTAGTTGGTGTACATCCGGAATCGCACCGGCGCTGCGACCGGTCCATCGCCGAGGTCCGTCATCGCAACGGCGGTCGGATGCGCCGCGACGCCGAGACGCGGCCGCGACTCGAGGTTGTCGAAGCGGAACTGGATCTTCGCGTCGTCGAGCGCGACGTCGGTGCAGCGCTGCACGTCGGACGAGCTGCGGCCCGGATCGTCGATCGGCTTGCCGTCGACGGTGATGCGCATCACGTTGAGCTCGTACGGGCTCTTCGGACGCAGCTCGCGCGTGAGTCGCGTGACGTCCACGCCCTCGAGTCGTCGAGCGGCGCGGGCTCGTCATACACGACCTGCACGCGCACGAACGACTCCTCGCCCTGGATGAAGCCGGCGTTCACGACGTCGTCGGACTGCACGTAACCGCGTCCCTCGTGTTCGGCGCGCGCCCCGGCCAATGCCGGGTCCTGCTTGAAGGTGTCCATGGCGCGGCGCGCGCGCGCGGCGGAGAGGCCGATGTCGTCGCCGTACACGGACGCGGTGCGGCGATCGAGTCGCTCGTTCCGCGTGTAGCCGATGAACCGCAGTCGCGCGTTGGTGCGGCCGGCGATGTCCGCCAGCGCGCGACGCAGATCGCCGCGTAGCCGGGCGGAACGATCGGCTGGCCGTTCGGCAAGCTGCGAGCGGCGCGATGCTGCCCCAGGGCGGGTCGTACACTCTCGTCACCATCTCGGCACGCTTTCGTCCGGGCACATCTGCGGCTCGTCCGGCAACTCCTGCAGCGGATCGTCGTGCCAGAATTCCACCTCGACACGACGATTCAACGCACGCCCCTGGGCGGTTGCGTTGGAGGCGAGCGGCTGCGTTGCACCGCGACCGTCGCTTTCGATCGCGGCAGTCGGCAGTCCGAGCGATTCCTGGATGGACAGCGCGACGCGGTGCGCCCGTGCCTTCGACAGCGCGACGTGGTCACCGTAGATGCGCTCGTTGCGGCCGCTCAGCGGCACGTCGTCGGTGTAGCCGATGAAGCGGACTGTCACGCGCTGCTTGTCCCCCAGGTTGCCGAGCGCTTGCCGCACCTGCTTCGGTGAAGTCCTCCGGCACGGTCGCGGTCTCGTCCTCGTACCGCAACGGCACGACGAGGTTCCGGACGCGGGCACGTCGCGCGTGGCCTTCCTTGTAGCGCAGCTTGCAGACGGTCTCCATGCGGCAGACCTTGACGCGCTTGATGTCCTCGGCGACGACGACGTCCTCCTCGCGCAGGGCGGCGCGGGCCTCGTCGTACCAGACCTCGACTTCGACGCGGCGATTGAGCGCGCGGCCTGCCTCCGTTGCGTTGGACGCGATCGGCCGGGTATCACCGGCCCACTCGTAAACGATCGCATCGGGCGGCAAGTGCGAGCGCCGTCTTGAAGTATTCCGCAACCTCTCCGGCGCGCTCGCGCGACAGGCCGGCGTTGTCCTCGAAGACGCGCACGAGATCGCCCGACAGCTGCTGCGAATCCGCGTGCCCGACGAAATGCACGCGGACGTTGGTGCGCTGGCTCACGCCCTCGAGGACTTCGGCGAGCTTGTCGACGTAGTTCGGCGGGATCTTCGCCACGCCGGACTCGAAGCGGATCGGCGGCACGACATTGCGCAGCTTGACCGTTTCGATTGCCTGGCCGACCACTTCCCGCTTCTCCAGCCGATCGCCCCGGTCGACGGTGAGCAGTGCCGGATCCTGAGTCCACTGCTGGAACGTCTGGTCGCCGGAGAGGTGGCGCTCGACCGGTTCGCCCAGCGTCTCCTTGCCGGGCAGGGCGAGCGGCTCCGCGCTCGCCAGGGAAGGAAGCACGAAGGCTAGAAGCAGCACAGTGTGATGTCTGGTCATACGGTTCACCTGCTGTCCGGGACGCGTACGACGGGCTGCTTGGGCGGCGCACCGAGGCGCCAGAAGACTTCGGGCTCGATGGTGAGCGGGTAGCAGCAGTTCATCGCCTCCCACGCCGTCGGTAATCTGTTTCTTGACGGCCTGCATGCGCCGGTCGACCAGAGCCGCGTCTTCGATGTCGGCGACGTAGGACAGGCGCAGCACCGCCGGCGCCTTGCGCAGTTCCTTGAGCAGCAGGTCGATGCGCGGCCGCCACTGGATGCGGATCTCGGTGGAACCCGGCTCGAATGCCGCATCGGCGAGATCGATGCCGACGACACGATGGATCGACGCACCGAAATTGAACCGCAGGGCCTTGCCGCGCGTGGCGCGCTTGACCTGCAGCTGGTCGGTCGACATGCGGAAGCCGCTCGGCAACGTCCGGTCGTCGAGCTTCAGCACGAAATTGCTGCCGCGGGCCTCGTCTGGCGTGACCGCGCAGGTGATGTGGTAGCGCCCGTACTGGTCGGTCGTCGCCGTGAGGCCGCGCGCTGTCACGAGTCGCACGCCAGGCAAGCCCAGCTCGCCGTCTTCCTGCAATCCGTTGCGATTGGCGTCGTCGAAGACCTTGCCGGTGACGTCCGTGCAGTCGAACGTGGGGTCCGGCACGACGCGGACGGTGGCCGTGGCTTCGCCGGAGATCGCGTTGCCCGTGACGGTCAGCGCGACCTGTGCGCGGTTGACGTACTCGCCCTCGGTGACGCCGGCGCCCACCGCGAGCAGCAGTTGCACGGTGTGCTGCGCCGAAGTGGCAAGCGCGAGGCCGTCCCACACGAGCTCCAGGCCTGCCACGGTCGGCTCGGTCGGCACGCCGTCGACGCGCGCGGAGCCCTCGACGTAGGTGAATCCGGCCGGGAACCGGTCCACGATCCGCACGTCCGTGAGCGCAAGACCGGCGACGTTGTTGACGGTGATCACGTACGGGACCAGCTGTCCGCGCGTGACGTTGATCAGCGGCGTCGTCTTGGAAATCGCCACGGCGCCGCTCAGCTCCGGGTCGAGCGGAATGTGGTTGTTGAAGATCTGGCTCGAACCCGGCAACTGGCTGCCGTCGAGCCGCAGGTGCACGTGGTAGTTCGTGCCGGCGCTGCGTGCCGCTATCGATACAGCGGGCGCGAACTCCGACGGCTGCGCCTCGCAATACAAGGCGGTCGCCGGCAGGGCGTCGTCGGTGCTGGCCGGACACGCCGGCACCGAGAGCGCAGGCGTCGACGCGCTGGACGTCGGCGGGATGATCTGCGAATACCCGGCAACGTAGGTCGTGTCGGGAGCAGTCACTCCGATCAGGTATTCGCCGCCACTCGGGCAGGCGGGGTCGCTGAAGTTGATGTCGAACTTGTAATAGCCATCGGCGAGCGTGACCTGGCCCTGCTGGGCTGCGTCGTCGAGACAGCTCGTCGGCAGCGGCGCCCCGCTGCCCGCGCTCAACAATGTCAGCGTTGCACCGGCAACCGGCGAGCGCGCGACGGAGTTGTAGACGACACCGTTCGGATCGATCGGCAGGTTCAGACCCTGCAGGTTAGCGCCCGACGTCACGATGATGCTCGAGATGCGCTGCAGGCCGTTCGTGAAGGCCGAGGCGGCACGGCCCAGCATTGCGGTGCGTGCGCCGGCGCCCGGTGCGCGGAACCGCAGTTCGTAGCGTACTGCCGGTTACATCGTTGGGGGCGAGGCCGCTGATGCGATATGCACCGCTCGAATCCGTGAGCGTCGAATACTGCAGCTGGCCATTGCGATACAGCTCCACGGACCAGCCGGCAAGCGACCGTTCACTGGCGCCCTGCACGTCGTCCAAGTTCGCGTCGTGCCAGGCCGCACCGTTCAGGACGCCGACGCCGGGCACGCCGCCGACGTCGATCGAGACGCTCGCGCTCGCGCTTTGCGTCGGCGAGTTCCAGTTGACCACACCCGTGTTCGTCACCGTGCTGCCGATCGGCAGGCCGGCGTTGATGGTCGCCCGGAACCTGAGCGTGACGACGCCGCCTGGCTGCAGTGTGCCGTTGCCCGACGAGTAGTCGGCCGTGAGGGTAGAGCCGGCGAACGCGACGCCGGCCGTCAGGCCGTTCATCGTGGCCGAGCCGTTCACGTAGGTGAGCTGGCCCGGCTGCAGCGCGAGGTCGTCGGTGATCACCACGGCAACGGCCGGCACCGTACCGATGTTCGTTACCCGGACGACGTATTCGAGTTGCGCGCCCGCGACTGCAGCGCCACCGCCAACGACGGTCACAGCCTTGGAAATGGACAGCCGCTGCAGGTCGCCGACGACGACGACGGTTGGCTCGGGACCGGTTGCCGGATTGCCGTCGCCGTCGGTCAGCAGGTCAGGCAACTCCACGCTGCTCACGACCGCCTGGTTGCTGATGATCGTGCCGGCGGGCGTGCCCGCATTGACGCGCAGGTCGAACTGGACGGTGACGACGCCATTGGCGCCCAAGGTGCCCAGGTCGATACCGGCCGCGAGCGGCGCGGCGCCGCCGTCCGGCTGCCCGACCGGGGCACCGTTCAGCAGCGTGGAATTCGCTACGTACGTCGTGTTGGCCGGCACGGCATCGCGCAGCACCAGCGCCGGTCGCGGGTGTCGCCGCGGAGTTCTGCACGGTAATCGTGTATCGCAGCACGTCACCCGGATCGACGGTGCCCGGCGAACCCTGGTCACCGAACAGCACGACGCGTTTCTCGGCGTAGAGCAGCGGCAAGTTGCCAACCACGTCGCGTGTCGGGTCATCGACCACTGGCGTCGCCGGATCGTCGGACGGTTGATCCGTGACGCCACCCGCGACACTGCTCACGAGACCCTGGTTGGAGATCACCGTGCCGTCGATGACGGTCGGGTCGATCACGACGTCGAAAGTGATCGTGGCGATGTTGCCGGTCGCGGCGGCCGGCATCGTGCCCGGCGTCCCGCTGCCCGGGGCGTTGATCAGCATGCCGTTGACGAGTGCCGACTGCGTGCCAGAGTCGGCGACGGTCGTGCCGTTGAGCGTCGTACTGCCGGCAACGTAAGTCGTATTGACCGGCACCTGGTCGCGCAGCAGCACGTCGGTGGCGTTGTCGGTGCCGATGTTCTGCACCGTGATCGTGTAACGCAGGGTCTCGCCGGCCAGCAGGACATTCGGATCGGCGGTGATGTCCGCGGATGTCTTCTAGACGCGGAAAAGCGGCGCGGACACGATGCGGAGTCGCGTCGGGTCTTCGTCCCCGGACACGTTGGGATCCGCGGCGCCATTGACGTTGGGATCGTCGCTGAGCGCGAGCACCGCGCCGCCGGCGACCAGCTGCGACTGGTTCAGGACGTCGCTGCCGTTGGCAATGACCGGGGCCAGCGTCACGTCGAACTCGAGCAGCAAGCTCGCCGAGGCGGCCAGCGTAAGATTTCGCACGTCCAGGACACCGGTGCCCTTCGTGCCCCCGTTGGCCGTCGTGTTGCTTGAATCGGCGCCGGCCGGGGCCGTAACCAGCGTCAGGGTTCCCGGTGCAAAGGCCGCAAGCGAATTGAGGCGGTCGATTTCGTCGCGCAGCGAGAACGTGAGCGACGTGTCACCCAGGTTCGTGACGCGCAGGGTGTACCTGATCCGGTCGCCCGGCGTGCGCTTCGACGGCGGGGTTGGCACCCGTGGTCACGTTGGCCGCGGTCTTCTCGAACCGCAGCGCCGGTACGTTGACGGTGTGGGCGTCCTCGTGGTCGAGCAGCCCGACGGTGCCGTCGGTCAGCACGCGCGTGTACGTGACGGCCTGGCCGGCGGTCTCGGGATTCAACGGGTCCGCGCTGAACCACTCTGTCGCTCCCGCGACATTGGTGAGCGTGGCGTTCGTCTGGCTGCCCGCGTCCAGTTGCGCCTGGTAGCGCACGATCAGTCGCTGACCCGCAGCAACGGCCGCAGCCGGCGACAGCATCTTGATGCGTCAGCGTGCACGCCGGGTCGGCCGCGAAGCTCACCGAATAGTCGGTGCCCGCGACCAGCGGCGCGGACACGGCGGTGACGCCGTCTGCCTGGAATACCTGCGCCGTCAGCTGCGACGGCGACGGCATCGCACATCCCGCCAGTCGCCGTGTTCGGCAACACGTCGGTAATGGTGAGGCCCCAGGCCGTGCCGGTGCTCGGGTTGTGCACGTTCAGCGAGAACGACGCCGGCGTGCCGATCGCACATGCTGGCCGGGCCGTCTTTTTCGAGCGTCAACTGGTCGGGCCCGACGATCGTCATCGGCGGCCGTGGTGCCAGGGGCACCCGGTCGCACGCTGACGGTTGCGTCGTTGATCCGGTTGTAGACGTACGACGCGGTATTGGTGAACTGCAGGCCGATCACATTCGTGGCCGTGTTTTCGACCAGCACGGCGATCTCGACGACGACTTGTTGACCCGCCGGAATGTCGATGCCGAGCGCCGGATCTTCGATCACGAGACTGGTGGCCGTGCCGGTGTTCACCGGCGTCCACGGTTGCGACCCGGAAATCCTGGTGACGCTGACGAAGCGCAGGTCGGCGGCGGACGCGCTCAGGTCATCGAGAATCCGCACGTTGTAAAGCGGCGACGTGTCGGGCACCGACGGTACGGTGATCCGGTACGTGAACACCTCGCCCACCGACGCCGTGGCCTGCGTGTTGGCCTTCAGCAGGGCGGTCGGCGGCGCTATCGCAACCGTGATCCGGGTTGGATCCTCGTCGCCGGCGAGCAGCGGATCGGCCTGTCCGTTGACGTTGGGATCGTCGCTCAGCGCGAAGGTCGTGCCACTCGGCAGGCGGGCACGCCGACTGGTTGGAGACGACGGTCGCATCGGCAAGTGTCGTCGCCAGCCTGACGTCGAACTGGACCAGGATCTGGCCGCCGGCCGGCACGTTCAGGTTGCGGATGTCGATGACGCCAGTGCCCCTGGCGCCGCCGGTGCTGCTCGTGTTGCTGATGTCGGCGCCGGCTGGATAGGTCACGAGCGCCAGCGTGCCCGGGACGAACGACGCCTGGCCGTTCAGCGCGTCGAGTTCGTCGTACAAGCGGAAGTTGTTGACCGGTTGCGTCGTGGCCTGCAGGCGCAACGTGTAGCGCACCGTGTCGCCCGCGGTGGCGAGCGTGGCAGGATCCACGCCGCGTCGTGAGGTTGGCGACGGTCTTCTCGAAGAAGTAGCCGGAAATCGCCACCGTAACGGTGTGCGCATCCTCGTGGTCGAGCGTGCCGACCGTGCCGTTCGTCAACGTGCGTGTATACGGCTGGCGACCGCCGACGCTGCTGCCGCCGTTGAACCATTGGATGGCGCCGGCGACGTTGGTAAGCGTGGCGCCGTTCTGGCTGTCGGCGTCGAGTTGCGTCCGGTACGTGACGACCAGCCGCTCGTTCGGGCCGATCACGCCCGCAGCCGTGAGCATCGTCAAGCGAGAGTTCGCAAGCAGGCGCGCCGCTGTAATTGAGGGAGTAGTCGGTGCCTGCCACCAGCGGCCCTTTCCCCGCAACCGGCGTGACGCCATCGGCCGCAAAGACCCGCGCGCTCAAGCACCTCGGGCGTCGTCGTGCACATGCCGCCAGTGGCACCGTCGGGCAGTCGATCGAGGATCGTCACGTCCCAGGCATCGGTGAGGCCGGTGTTGCGCGCGTCGATCGTGAACTGACCCCATTGCCCGAGGTTCATCGTCGCCGGGCCCGTCTTGTCAACGACGAGCTGCGGCGCGGCAATCGTCAGCGGTGGCGAGATGCCCCATTCGCCGGGCAGCGGTGCGATAGAACACATCGTCGATGAGCCGCCCGAAGTACCCACTTCGCCGTGTTGACGAACTGCGTGCCGATCGCATTCGTCGGCGTGTCGTCGAGCACCACCGTGACTTCGATGATGATCTGCTGCCCCGCCGGGATGATCGGGAAGTTGTCGAAGGTCAGCACGCCGTTGACGTTGGTGAACGTGTGCGGCACCGGTGTGCTCGTGCCCTGGATGTACGCGACGTGGCTCACGTAGGTGAGGTCGACGCCCGTGGCGTTGAGGTCGTCCGTGAGCGTGACGCTGTGCAGGTCGTTGGGCGATCCGGCCCAGTCGATGACGACGTTGGTGGCCGGGGCGAACAGGACCGGCATCGTGAGCGTGTACGTGAACGGCACGCCGATCGTGGCCGTGGTCTGGCCCGCCGGATTCTTCTTGTCGATTTTCTCGACCGGGATCAGGTAGTTCTGGCAGCCGTCCTTGATCCGGGTCGAGGAGCCGTTGACGAACCAGATCCTGTGCTCGTGCACCGCGTCGCAGGCCATCTGCCCGTGTGCACGACGTTGTCGAAGATCACGAGCCAGCGCTGGTCGGTCTGGCCCGGCTGCGTATAGAACGAGAAGTTCGTCGACATGCCGCCCGGGAAGTTCCGGATCGTGCAGTTGCGGTCGATGTTGAGCTGGGACGGGGCAGACGGTGCCCGGCAGCGCCGTCGATCACGCCGCCGGGATACTGCGAGCAATCCTCCGCCTGCGCCGAGAAGGCCGCGCCGAGCAGCAACAACACGAAGGCGAGCAGCCGGATCCAGATCCAGCCGCCGCTCGCCCTTGCACTGTTGTCAACGCTGAATGTCATGCGCACCCTCGTTCCACTTGCCGAGCGATTTCATCGCCAAAGGGACCGAGGCCGCCCGCGCTGCAGGCTGGATTCCGGCGGTCCCGCTGTCGTGGGGCCCGGAGGCCCGTTAGACCGGTGACTTTGCGTCGCCATCTTTCGATGGCTTTGCCTTTGTCAAAATCGCGTCGAAGATAAATCTTCAAACTCGCGTAGTCGCTACATCTGCCTCATGCTGACACTCTCCTTCTGTTCATTGCACCAGACCGTGCGGCAGCCTTACGCCGCCGGCAGGAAGTCGATCGGATACACGATCGTGATCGGGTCGCACGTCCTTCGCGCCGAAGTTGATCGTGCGGACGCGATCCACGACCTGGGCGGACAGCTCCGGCGCGTTCATGTCGGACGACTGCAGCACGCACATCGACACGCTGCCGTCCGGCTCGATCGTGAGGCGCAGCACCATCTGCCCGCGCAGCGTCGGATCCTTGCGCAGCTCGCGGTTGTAGAGCCGGTAGAACGCACGCCTTGTAGCGGTCGAACACGATCTGGATTTCTTCGTCGGTGCGCGCAGCGTTGCGCGCCGCTGGCCAGCGGCCGGTCGCCGCATCGCCGTCTCCCGCCGCCGCCAGATCGCGCTCGAGGCGCGCGTGACCTGCACGCCTGCCATGCCGCCACCGCCGTTGCCTTTCGCGCCACCGAGGCCGCGACTGAGCGCGGCGAGGTTGATGCCGCCGCTGGTACCGGGTCCGTTCGTCGTCAGCATCGAGCGCTCGGTGGCCGCCCGGACGCGTGTCGTTCGAACTGCTGAGGCTGGCCTTCAAGCCGAGCCGGTCGGTGACCTTGGCCTCCTTCAACCCGGCAAATTTCTCGCGGAATGCCAGGATTCCCTTTTCCGGCACGACCGCCTCGGGTTCTTTGACCGGCTCCAGCCTTCTCGGGCCTGGTGGTCGGTGTTTGGCACGGGCTGCTCGACCGGCTTCTGCTCCGCCACGCGCTGCTCCGGCCGGGGCGCCAGTTCTTCACGCGGGGCAGGCGGAGGTTTCGGGCGTGCCTCCATCATCATGCGTACGACGCGCTCCGGCACCTGGACCGTTCCTGCTCAATTCGTGCAAGGGCAGGTCAATCAACGGAACGATCAACGCGAACAACAAGCAGATCAGCAACGTCGCCGTCAGCGTCTTGCGGAAACGACGGTCGTCTTCGCCACTGCGAGCCCACGGCATGATTGCCTCGCGGGAAGCCAGCGCGCCGATCTCCCGCTCGATGATCCATTCCTGTTTGCGTCGCTCCTCTTCCTCCTGCGCTTCAAAGACGTCGTCCTCGAGCAGGTACGCGCGGCCCTGCTGTAGTTCGATCTCCTTGAGAAGGGCGTTGCGGCGGTCCTCGATCCCGGTCAATCGCTTCTGGAAAACCTCGACCCGGCTTCGCACTCGACGGGTGTGCTCCGTACCGGCGCTCGCGGCGCCGCTGCTGCCCCAGAAGAGCTCCGCTCCACCGGTTTGGCGAAGCTGTTCCAGCGAACCACATACGTGATCCAGCAGACGATTTTGCTCGCGCTCGGGCGCGAGACCGTTCAATTCGTCATCGATGGCACGCAGTTCGCCTTCGAGACCGTTGAGCCGCTCGCGGGCTTCCGCAAGCTGCGTGACGAGCGCCTGTTGCTCTTGTGCTGTTCCGGCGTCCATGAAGTTACCTGGACCTGTATTGGGTGGGACGCATGGTGACTCCGCCATCAGGCCCGCTTCTGGCTGCCGGGACTGGCCGGCAGTTCCTTTTCAAGGACTGCCAGCGAAATCTTCCCGTACGTGGCCGCGGTGCACGTCGCCATCACCTTCTTGACCACCTCGTAAGGCAGCGACTTGTCGGCCAGCACCGTGATCTCCCGGGATGCCTGGTCTTCCCCGGTTGTCGCGACGTTGCTGGTGAGCATCGGTCGCTCGAGCACCGTGCGTAGCGGTTCGATCAGCGCCGTACCGGGGTCGCGCACCTGCGCCATGCTCGCGACCAGTTCGCCCTGCACGAAAAGCTGGTCCTTCGTGATCATGACGACCACCGACTGGTTTGGTTGTGCGGCCGCCGTCGAGTGTGGGATCTCGACGCCCTTCGTGTTCTGCACGACTTCGACGTTCGTGGAGTACACGAGCAGGAACGCCACCATCACCGACATGATGTCGATCAGCGGGATCAGGTTGAGTTCCGCGTCGACCCGGTGATGCAGGTGGTGTTCCCTTGCGCGGCGGGTACTTTTCCAGAGGCTCATTGCGGTGCGTCTCCTACTGCGATGTTCTTGAACAGCGCCACCTTGATGAATTTCGTAGCGCTGGACTCCGGCGCTTCCGTGCTGCGGACCGCATCCATCACCTGGATCAGGTCGTCGTACTCGACATCGGGCTCGAGCAAGACCGACGCGTTGTCTTCGTCGGGATGATCCCGCTTGAGCGAGAGCGCGAGTTCCGAAAGGGTCTTGAGGTCGTAATCGCCATTCACTTTCGGGATCGCCGCGATCAGCGTGCTGCCATTGGTCAATTCGAGGCCTTCCTTGCGGACGACGACCTCGAGCCGGAATGCCGGCTCCTTGGTTTTCGCGGCGGCCGAACTCGGCAGGTCCAGTTCTACGATCGTGATGCGCGAAAACACCGCGGTCATGAGCAGGAACGTGACCAGCACCGTGAAAATGTCGATCATCGGCACGAGCAGCAGCTCTGCGGGCTTACGTTTCGGGCGGCGGTGTTTGTTGCGCATGAGGTAACCCTTACCCTTGGGCCGCAGCCTTCACGAGTTCAAGATGCCCCTGGGTCTTGGTCGACTGGCGATTGGCCAGCGCGTTCATGAACTTGACGGACGCCGTCTCGAGACTGTCGATCAACTCGGTCGTCTTCGTCTGCAGCAGGGCGTGGATGAACAGGATCGGCACGGCCGTCATGAGGCCGAACGCGGTGCAGTTCATGGCCTCGGAGATGCTCGCCGCCAGAAGGTTCGCCTTTTCTGCCGGGTTGACCGACGCAACGGCGGCGAAGGCGTGGATCAGGCCGCTCACGGTACCCAGCAGGCCCAGCAGCGTCGCGAGGTTCGCGAACGTGGCCAGGTAATGCGTGCGCTTTTCGAGCTGGGGGATGATTTCCATCATCCGCTCTTCCATCGCCTTCTCGACGTCGTCGCGACGCCGCACGGCCCCCTGCAGCGCAAGGCCCATGCTCAGCAGCCGGGCAATGCCCGTGTCGTCCTTGCTGGTCAGTTCCCGCGCCTTGTCGAAATCGCCTTTCATCAGCACCGGCTCGACCTGAGCCCACGTGCGCCGATTACTTGCGCGCATGCGCGAGAGCGTTATGTACCGCTCGAGCGCGATCGCCGCACCCGCGGCGGCCACGATCAGGATCGGGAACATGAAGGCCCCGCCTGATACGAAGAAATTTACGACCGAATAAAAAATGTCCACGGTTTAAGCCTCTTGGAAGTAACGATGGAAAATCGCAGCAGCGACCCTCAACTGAACCTGAATACGAACGGCGACGTCACTTCGAACTCGACCTGACTTCGTAATACGAAAGCTCGCGCATGAAGACGTCCCGGTCCACGGGCCGCCTGGAATCATCGAGCAACGTCGCGACGCCGACCGAGTCGCCGATCTCAGAATTCTTCCAGGGCACGATGACGAGGGATTTCGGCGCCTCCTGGTTGCCCAGGATCGACATGCCCGAGATCAACTTCGGGTCCGCCGCGGTCTTTGCTCCGTCGGCCTTGGCCGCCGAATCCTTGACCTTTTCCGATGCACTGGCGACGAGCTCACCCTTGGGCGTGTCGTCGGCCGTCAACTGGGCCCGACAACAGCAACAGCGGCACGATCAACAGCCTTATGTTCACTTGGCCTCCTTCTGGCTCGCGCGGTTTCGCAGGTCGGCAATCCACTTGACGGCCTCCTCGTCGTCTGGCGCGACACGTGCGTAAGCCTCGTAGTGCTGCAAGGCGCAGGCCGGAGTCGGCCAGGTACAGGTCACAGAGGATTGCGAGGTTGCGGTGCGCAAAGTGGAAGTCGGGGAACAGCTTCAGGGCCGCCTCGTAGCTTTCCCGAGCGGCCGCGAACTGCCCTTTGCGACGCTGCACCACGCCGAGTTCGTTGTAGGCGAGCGGATGCCGCGGATTGAGTTCCAGGGCCTTGCGCAAGCTCGCCTCCGCAAGATCGAGTTCGCCGGTGCGCGTGTAGGCGATGCCGAGGTCGATGTGCGCGGCCGTCACCGTGGGGTGCCTGCTCGGTCACCTTGACCAGCAGCGCGATGCCCGGCTGGTAACGCTCTTCCTGCAGCATGCGCACGGCCGCCTCGTAGTCCGCGCGCACCTCCGCACTCACGCGCAATTGCTGCGTGATCGTGAATCCGAGCGCGTCCTGCTGCACGTCCACTCGAACCGGTCGCCGGGTCTCCTGCTTGGCGGACGTTCACCGACGCCATGGGCGGTGACGGCAAACAACAGCGTCACCGACGTCAGGACGCTGCAAACCGGCCGTACCGGGCCCGGGTTATTGCGGGTTTGCATGTGCCACCACTTCGCCGTCTGCGGTTCCTGGTTCTACGTTGCGTCGTCTGGATCGAGGCCTCGGGCGACAAGTCACTCGGCGTGGGTGCCGCCGCGGGTGACGGAGATCGATTCGGGACGTCCCCGGTGCTGGAGCACGGGGATCGTCGCGAGGGGCGACCGGTAGGCATAGCTGTCGATCGAGCCGAGGAAGCCGCCGCTCATTTCGCTCTTCGCGTAGCGGCCCGGCATCAGCTCGGCGAGCCTGCCGAGGCTCTTCTCGGTCCAGGCGTTGAAGACGCCGGCGCGCAGCAGTTCGAGGTTCTTCTCGTGCACGCCGATGGCCTTCTCCTCGAACGGAAACGCTTCCTCTTCGAGGGCCAGCTCGTACTCCTCCAGCTCTGCCGCGCTTCAGGTCGGTCGGCCGCTGCGACTCCGACCAGTGCGCGGCTGAAATCGAAGTAGGTCTCGGCCATGTAGTAGGTCGCGGCCGCCGTCACCTCGGCGATTTCGTAGTCCACCAGCCGTTCCAGCGCGTCGATCAGCGAAGTCCATGCGCTGCTGCTTTACCTGCAGGCTGGTCTCGAATGGCTGCAGCAGCTTCACCGCGACGAACTCGCCATAGAGCTTCTCCGCGAGGACCAGCGCCGAGCGGGCCGCGAGTGTCCGCGTGCGGCCGGTTCGTTCCGGCCCGGCAGTCGGCGTCGACGCGGACGATCTCCGCCAGCTCCTGGTGGTAGCGCGTCTCGTCGTGCGCTGCCTTGTGGATCTCGGCGATCTTGAAGCGCGTCTCGACGGCCGTCTCGACCGGCTGCGGAAACTCCTTCGACGTAGCGGACGTACACGTCCAGCGCGCGGTCCCGCTCGTTCGACTGCTCGTAGAGGTCGCCGGCGACGAGCAGTGCCTCGCTGCGTAGTGCCGGATCCTTCGACTCGGATGGCGATGCGGTCGTACTCGCCGGCAGCGCGCGCCAGCTGGCCGCTCTGGCGGTAGACGATGGCGATCTGCTTGGTCGGCCTCGCGCTGCATTTCGTGCTGCGGGAACGCGCTGCGGAACGCCTCGAGCACGCTCGGCCGCGGCCGTCCAGTCCTCCAGGCGGATCAGCGCGGCGCCGGCGTCGTACTCGGCCGCCGGCCGGATGGCGGACGTCGGCGCCGCCGCGCGGATCCGCAGGAAGTGGTCGGCGGCGGCGCGATAGTCCTGCGCCTCGTTGGCGCGCTCGCCCTGCTTGTAGATCGAGGCGGCGAGGTTGTCGACCAGGGCGGCGCGCGACTCGTCGCCCTCCGGCGTGACCGCCAGCACCTGGGCGTAGGCCTGCTCGGCCTCGCGGATACTCGGCCAGTTCGAACGAGCCGTGCGCAACGACGATCCAGGCGGAGCGCCGGATGGCCGCATCGGCGCCCGGATAGGTGTCGATGACGCGCTGGGCCGCCGTCGACGGCGGGGCGGTAGTCCTTCATCTCGTACAGGTCGTCGGCGGCCGCGCCGAGAACCGCGGCGGCGCTGTTCGTGCTGCGGGAACGCGTCCGCGAACTTGAGCGAACTCGCGACCGTGTCGCGCTTGACGGCGTTTCGCGCTGCTCGTCGGCCAGCGACTTCGAGCTGCTCGCGGTGGGCGAAGACCGCGGCGTAGCCCGCGGCGGCCGACTGCGCGTGCGCCGGGTATCCGTAGGCCGTGCGCTCGTACTGCTTCGCCGCCTCGCCGAAATCCTTGTTCTCGAGCAGCAGGTCCGCGAGCTGGTAGTTGATCGGCGGCGAATCGGCGTCCGTCGGGAACGACTCGAGGTATTCGCCGTACCAGTGCAGCGCCTCGCCGTAGTTCGCGAGCTTCTCGTCTGCCAGCTGCACGTGCCCTGGTACTGCGGCGTGGTAGTGGTTCGCGAGGTCCTTCAGGTTCGATCTTCAGGTAAGCCGAGCACCTCCGGCGACTCCTCCGGCTTGAAGTGCCGCCAGTACTCGGCCTGCAGCCCGTACTTGGACGCGAACTCCCGCTTCGACTCCAGCACGAGCTTGGGGAACCCACCCTGCGTGAAGGTCTCCATCGACGCGCATGCTGAAGCGCGGCGCTGCGCGGTGGAACGGATAGAGCGCGACGAACGCCTTGTAGGTCTTCGCCGCGTCGTCGTAGCGCAGCTTGGCCAGGTAGTGCTCGCCAAGATTGCTGTAAACGCGGTCCTCGTAGCAGCGATTGCCGAACGTCGGAGTAGTACTCCTGCACGGCCTCCGGGCCGCCGAGGTTGCTGAAGCTCAGGCTGATGACTCGGAACGTATCGGCGACGCGGCGCTCGTCGTCCTCCGCGTGCGTCTGATCGAAGTCGTAGCCGATCGACACCTTGTAGTCGAGCAGCGCCATGTACTTGTGCAGGGCCTCCTCGTAGAAGTCCTGCTTGTAGAACGTCCAGCCGAGCTTGTAGAGCGCGAGTTCGTAGTACGACGGATGCGGCGCCCAGGCTGATGATCGCCGAGTAGGCGGTCTCGGCGTCGCGGAATTGCCGGCGCGTGAAGAAGTACTCGCCGCGCCTGAACTGCACTTCGTCGAAGTGCTCGGAATGCGGGTTCGCGCCGATCAGGCGCTCCATGGTCTGCGATGGCCTCTTCGGTGCGGCCGAGCTCGTCGTACGCGCGCGCCTTCTGATAGAGCACCTTGTCGCTGTGCTCGTAGTTCGGGTATTCGGTGAGCAGCCGGTCGTAAAGAGCGATCGCCTCGAGCGGCCCGGCTGGGATCCGCGTCCGCCTGGCATCGCGTCCGCTCGCGGCAGTGCCGGCGGTCTGCGGCCGCCAGCGATCGTGCTCTGCGCGGTCGTGCGCTGTTCGAACTCCTGCTCGGATTCCGCGCGACCGGCGCGGCCGACGCCGCCGCCGTGACGTGCGGCTCGGACTGCGCGTCCGGCGAGTCGGCTGCGCCGGCTCCGGCGCCGCCATTTCGCGAGGCTTGCCGTCGCCCGCGCGGATGCCGAACTGCTTCTCGATCTGCAGGTCCGCGAGGCGCCGCATCGCCTCCGGAGTCATTGTCGTCTCCGGCGTCTCCTCGAGGATAGCGCCGATAGCCCGACATGGCCTGCTCGAGGCCCTGCTCGACCTGGCACCTCCTGCACGTCCGGACGCACGTTACGCAGCTCCGCCAGCGTGCCCTTGTCGTTCGCGGGTCACGGTGGCGCAGCCGGCGAACAGGAGCCGGCGCGAGCACGATCGGAATGGCAAAGCGGCGCATCAGCGTCCCTCCGCCGGACTGGGCGCTGCGTGGCGCGATCGTAGCTGTCGGCGACGCGCGTAACGCGCCTGGGTCTGCTGAGCCACGAGGCGCTCCCGGCGCGCCTCGAGCTGGTTGATGGCGACGGTCTCGATCATGTGACCCTGCCGGGCCATCACGATGTCGACACGCTGCAGCGCCTGCGTCGACGCGCTCGCGGAGCCGCGCGATCTGCACGTCGTAGCCGACATAGCTGTGCGTCGCCGCCTGCCGCGCCCGGACGAAGGCGTCGTACTGCGCCGTGAGCGCATCGACGTCCGCATTCAATTCGTTCAGGTGCACGTGCGCCGCGGTCAGCCGCTCGTGGTATTCGGTCTCCAGCCGCCATGTGAGCGCGCCGCGCAGGCGGGCCGCTCGCTGGCGGAGCGCCAGCGCTTCGGCGCTGTCAGCGTCGCCGAGCTGCTTCTCGATCGCGGCGATGCGCTCGCCGAGCGATCCGCTCGTCCGCCGTCGCGAGATAATCCGGGCCGCGGCGCGGTCAGCATGGCCTGCAGGCGCTGGCGAGGTGCTTGCGCTGCTCGAGGCGCAGGCGCATCCGCGCATCCAGCTCGCGAAACTGCGCGTCGACCTCCGGCAGCAGCGGCTCGTAGTTCTGTCCGCGCAGCCGGATGATGTCCTCGAAAGCATCGAGGCTGGTCTGCCATGTCACGAGCTTTCGAGCGCAGGTCCTCGAGGTCGAGATAGTTCTGCAGCGCGGTCTGGAAGTCGTGAGAAGCCATCAGCTCCATCAGGTAGTACGTTTCCGGCGCATCGGGCAGGCTGCGCAGGCGTGATGACCCAGTCCTTGTCCTGCCGGATCTCCTCGCGGACCAGCGCCTTGAGGAACTCGCCCTTCCCGGATGCTGCCGATCGACGCGTCGACTCGCTCGATCTGGTTGCTGAACGACTCGAGCGCGCGCCCGTACATGACCGCGGCGCGGCCGTGCACGTTCAAGCTCGGCGTAGGCGTGCGGCACGGCGAGCATGGCTTCCTGGACTGCGGCATCCGTCGGCTCGCGCTCCACCAGCATGTTCCACGGCACGAGCGCGCGGTCGTAGTGCTTCGCCGACGCCTCGGCCCAGCCCGCCCGCAGCAGGGCCTGGTTCGAGAACGGCCCATCGAGGCGGACGCGGTCGAGCGACTGCTCCGCACGTCCGAAGTCCGCCGTTTCGAACAGAATGGTGCCGAGCACGAGGTTCGACTTGTCGCGGATCGCCGAGATCGGCGTGATCGCCGGCCTTGAGCTGCCCGGCCTTGTCCAGCTGCTCGATGGCTTCCGCCGTCTGCCCGTCCTGCAGCAGCGCGATGCCGAGGTTGTAGGCAGCAAACCCGGTCAGGTTCTCGTCGCCCTGCAGCTGCTCGCAGCACCTTGACGGCGTCGCTCGGCCGGCCCAGTCGCCATGTAGACGTTCGCGCGCAGGAACTCGACGTCGTCCTTGATCGGCTCGGGCACCTCGCCCTGGATCCGGCCGAGCGCGTGCAGCGCATCGTCGAGCTGGTCCTTCTGGAAATGGATGCGAGCCAGCCGGAACGCGGCCTCGTTGCGTACGGCTTCGTCGACGTTGCCTTCGAGCACTGCCTTGATGGCGCGCCCGGCGCGATGGTGCATGCGGTAGTTGAGTTCGAAGTCGCCGACCGAGAACTCGGCGCCGTTGATGTGGAAGTGGAGCGTGTCGAGCTCGGGCTCATCGAGGCCGTGATACTGCGCGAGCTCGGTGTCGAGCCGCTCGAGCGCATCGAAGTACTGTCCCTGGTAAGCGTGATAGAGCGCCTCGCCGAAATAGAGGTCCCTCAGGTCCGCGCCCGACGACAGGATTGGCGGCCAGCGCCAGCGCCGCGCCAATTCCGAGCAGCCGGTGTGGCGCTCGAGTCATCTGTTACCAATTCCCGAGTTCGATGGGAGCGCGACCGGAATCCGGGCCGGCGAGGGTCAGTCCTACCAGCTTCGGCTTCACGCCCTTGCTGAAGCTGAACTTCCCGCTGTGGCTGAAGTCGGCGCCGCTCGGCAGCTTGCCGTCGAGCTGCACGTCGAGCTGGTGATCGCCGGTTGGCACGTTGCCGACGTAGATGCGCTGCACGCCGCCCTTACGCAGCGCGTCGAGCTCCTTGAAGCTGTAGATGTAGTGGGCAACGAGCTGGCCGTCGATCTGGATCCGCACGGCGTCGAGACGCGTCGGGTCGCCTGCAGCGAGCGCGACGAAGACCGCGACCTGCGTGCCCGACGGATAGAGCAGTTTCTCCTCGAGCTGGCCGAGCTCGGCGGAGATGCCGAGCACGTCGGACTTGATTTCCTGGACCTGCTCGTCGAGGCCCTTCATCTGCTGGCGATCAGTGCCCTCGGCCTTGCTCGAGGCGACTCCCGAGCAGGACCAGCAGGCCAAGCAGTAACAGGAGGCCGCACATGCCCGCGCGCAGCATCATCCGATGCGTCTGGCGGGCGGTGATCGATGCCCGCCTGCCAGCCGTGAAATCCGGGACGGACGCATCTTGCTCGCGGAGGGAATTGCTGGAGATCCGGTCGGGTCGGGTCATGACGGTCCTCGTTTGGCTCGCGCTGCGATACAGCGGGCACGACAAGCCGACGCGACCCCATGACTGGGTCGGATTCCGGCGGTCCCGCTATCGTGGAGCCCGAGGCTCTTTAGACCGGAGACTTTGCGTCGCCACCTTTCGATGACTTTGCCCTTGACTGAATCGCGACGGGACTATGTTCCTCAAGACAAGCGAACTTCGATGACGTGCATCGCAGTTTGTCAGCTTGTTTGGCCGCAACACGGTCATTGCGCCACTCGCTCTGCCGTGGGTCCTACACGAGATCTCACATAATCCGGAAATTTATTGAAGACAGTCGGTCGCGCATCAGATGGCACCGGATCCGCGTTTCCGTTTCGTGCGCGGGCTGTAGTCAGCGTGCTGCTGTAGCGGCCGTGACGGCGCGAGCCAGCAGCGCGCGCGCAAAACGATCGGCGCTGCCCGGCGCGTGGGCGAGGAAAAAAGAAGGCTCGGTCAGTTCCAGTTCGAGCAGCAACGGCCGGCCCTGCGTATCGCGAATCATGTCGATCCGGGCATAGAGCGGCGGCTCGAACGGAATCGCGGCGTAGGCGGCCGCCGCCAATCGCCGCTCATCGCTTCCCGGCTCCCGCGCCGTAATCTGCTCCGGCGCGAAGAGGCCCGCAACGAGGTCGCTACCCAGGCGCAGGATCGGTCCCTTGCGTATCGCGTGACTCGCCTCGCCCGCTATGTACATCATCGCCGTCTCGCCGGCGTGATCGACACTCGCGAGATAGGGTTGCAGCATGGCACTGCGGCTTTCGTTTTCGACGAGGCGCGCGAGGTGTGTGGCTGCCGCGTCGTGGTCGGCGCGTCGATAGCGCGCGGCGTCTCGCGACCCGGCGCCGACCGAGGGCTTCACGACGAATTCGTCGAAGTTCGCCGTGGAGCCCACGCTCAGGGAACCTTGAGCTGCCCGCGAGAAACTGCTCGAGCGCCTCGCCCGCATCGTCGCCGGGCTCGACAAATCGCGTCGGAACCACGTCGACTCCTGCCGCGCCCAGGGTCACCAGGTAATGCTTGTCCGTGTTCCACGCGACGACGTCCGGCGGGTTCAGCAGCGTGGTTACACGCGCGCAGGCCTGCGCCCAGCGCAGGAATTCGTCGATGCGGTCTACGTAATCCCAGGTGGAGCGCAGCAGCGCGAGGTCGAAACTCGACCAGTCGGTGCCGGGATCGTCCCAGGAAAGTGTCGAGACATCGGCACCCAGGTCGCTGCAGCGCAGCGACCAGCGGCGGCATGTCCTCATCGAGCGCGAGCGCGGCCTGGGCGCTGACCAATGCGATTCTCGCCACGTTTCATCCTGTGTTGATTGCCGGGTCCAGTCGACGGCAGGCCGCGTGGGCATGCTATCTGCGTCGGTCACGCGCGAGGGGCACCTGCTGCGTCAGACAATGGATGTTACCGCCACCGAGCAACAGTTCGCGCCCCGGCACCCCGACAACCTCGCGTCGCGGGAAGAGTTCACGCAGCGTGCGCAACGCCGCAGCATCGCGACGCGAATCGAGCAGCGGCACGACGACGCGGCTCGTACCGATATAGAAATTGACATATGACGCAGCGAGACGCGTGCCCGCTTCACGCGGCTTTGTACCCGGGGCCACATCGACACCGGCCGCCTCCTCTGCCGTCATCTCGAGGGGCCCCGGCTGCTGGAGCTTGTGCACTTTCAAGCGTCGGCCACGCGCATCGCGGGCGTCCGTGAGTCGCTCGTAAGCGTCCCGCGATATCGCGTATTGCGGATCGCTTTTGTCCCTGGTCCATGTCAGCACCACCTCGCCCGGTCGCACGAAGGCGCACAAATTGTCGACGTGACCATCGGTCTCATCCAGATGCACGCCCTTGCCGAGCCAGATAACGACTTCGACATTGAGGTAGCGTTTCAACTGCGTCTCGATCTCCGCGCGCGTCATGCCAGGGTTTCGATTCGGATCGAGCAGGCATTCTTCGGTCGTGATCAGCGTGCCCTGGCCATCGGCATGGATCGCGCCACCTTCGAGGATGACCGGTGCGCGATAGCGCTCGTTGCCTTCGATCTCGAGCACCTTCTGCGCGACGGCGTCGTCCTTGTCCCACGGAAAATACAGGCCACCGATGAGGCCGCCCCAGGCATTGAATGGCCAGTCCACTCCGCGTCGCCCGCCCCGATCGTTCACCAGGAATGTTGGTCCGACGTCGCGCATCCACGCGTCGTCGTGCGAAAGTTCGATGACGCGCACCTGCGCGGGCAGCAGCCGACGTGCATTGCCGAACTGGTGCGCCGAGACGCCCATCGTGACGGGTTCACTCTCGGCGATCGCAGCAGCCAGTGCTACAAATGCCTGCTGCGCCGGCTTGGCGCCGAGACGCCAGTTGTCAGGGCGCTCGGGCCAAAGCATCCAGCAGCCGGAGTGAGGTTCGAACTCACCCGGCATTCGGTAGCCATCGCGTCGTGGATCGGTCAGCAGCGTTCGCGCCATCAGGTTGCCTTGGAAACCGCCGTGGCTCCACTATACCGGCGCCACGCGCTTGCGAAACCCAGCAGCAGCGCGATGAGCGCGCCGAATTTCCCGCCGCCGCCGCTCGCCCTGTCCTCGTCGTTGATCGTCACGGTCTGGGGTGTCTCGGGGGCAATGACCGCGCCTCCGGTCGGTGCGGACAGCGCGACCGAAAATGTTTCGTTGTCCTCCGTTTTCTTGTCGTCCACGATGGTTACGCTGATCGTCTTCGCCGAAGAATCGCCGTCGGCCCACGTCAGCGTGACTGGCGTAGCGACGAAATCCGTGCCCGCACTTGCGCTCTGTCCCACCGGCGTCACTGTCACTGAAACGGCACCCACGGAGTAGTACAGGCGACTCACGATGAACACGACGCTACCGGGACCTTCGACGATCGAGGTCGTGTTCGGCTGGACCGAGAACACGCCGGCCGGTACGACATCACCAGGAATTCCGACAGTGGCCTTGTATGTGCCGAGTCCGGCTCCGTCCTGTGGATCGCTCAACGTGACCCCGAAATATTCATCTGGCTCGAATGACTCGCTGCCGAGAACGATCGGCACGGTGATCTGGCGATCGCCGGTGTCGCCGTCGCCCCAGTCGAGGCGGCCCGACGTGTGCGTATAGTCCGAGCCAGCGACCGCGTTGCCAGGTTCGGTCTGGTACGCCACGCTCACCGCGCCCGCGCTGCCTCCAATGCGACGCACGTTCACGACGGCCTGGCCGGCCTCCTCGGTAATAACAGTGGCGGCTGTCTCCACAAAGCTGGCAATGCCCGGACCACTGCCCTCGCCCAGCAATCGCGCGACGAACGAGTACGCCTGGGTGGTGCCCCCGGCTACGGCGATGTTGCCATCCGCGAGCACTTGCATGTCATGGATCGTGGGGTGAGCGCTGGCGGCTGACTCGACGTCAACGAGCGCGGCGCCGTCCTTGCCAAATAACGTGTCGATGAACCCGTCCGCTTGCAGGCGAACCACCAGGGCGCCGGACAATCCCGTCTTGTCGTGCCCCGCAACAAAGATGGATCCGGTGCTGCCGAGCGTGAGGGCCGTTGCGTCTTTCATCGCGGCGTCCACGCCGGTTGCGCTGAAACCGGAATCCCTGGCCCCACTTGAAAGCAAGCGCGTCACGAACCCATGGTCGAGCCTCGTTCCGGCGACCAGAAGCGCGCCATCGCCCTGGACCGCCAGATCTGCACAGACCACGGACGCGGGTGCCGGGCTGTATGCCGGCGCAAGCCCGCCCGTCCCGAACGTTCCGTCAGGGACGCCACCGGCGTCCAAGGCGAAGACCCTGCAGCCACCAGCATCCAGCGTCATTCGGTACCCGCCCCCCGGCGCTCGCAAAAGCCTCATTCCATCGAAATCGGCGGCCGGTCCAACGTAAACCCCGGCAGTGCCGAAGGTGGGATCCAGGGTGCCGTCCGCCAGCAGTCTGACAACGATCAGGTTACTGCCACGATTTCCGGCCACGGTCACGCGCCCGTCCGGTTCGATGACCAGTGACCGACCAGACTGGCCGGCAGGGTCGACGAGGTGAACGACACCGTCGACATCGAAACCGGTGTCCAGCGCACCGTCCGGCAGCAAGCGAAAGATGGTCATCCGTGAGATCCCATCTTGCATGGTGTAACCCACACCCACGGCTTTGCCGTCGCTCTGCGCCGCGATATCCAGAATGACGGTGTGCGCGAGAACCGCGGCTGCATAGGCTGGGTCGCGTTCGCCCGTACCGAGCAATCGGCCGGAAAAACCGATCGCATCGGTGCAGTAGTAGGAGTAGTACCCGCAGTAATAATCACCGCCCGCGAAAAGCACCTCGTCGTCGATTGCATCGATGGCCCAGACCGGACCAAAACTTCCGAGCGCAGCCGAGCGTCCCACGTCGCCAAAGGCCGGATCGAGGTCCCCTGGCGCAGCCATGGCGGCCTGGCAGAGAAGGCTGGCGGCCAGGGCCGTCGGTACCATGGCGCTGGCATGCTGTGGTGCAGCGACAAGGCGAACCAGCACGGTCTGTTGTCCGGAGTTGCACGCTGCCGGGCTATCGTCATTCAGCGTGCTACCGGCGAGCGTGTGAGACGCGAAGCTATGTTGCATGGCTATCTCCCGTTGGGTTTATGGGTTTATCGCTCGGCAGAAATATGCGCTCCAGGGAAGTGGAAAGTCCTGAAGAATCCTGATTTGATCGGAAAAATCGGTGAAATCTTAATTAATTTATCGTTCGAGGCCGTGTCCAGCCATTCACCAGCAGGTACAGCGACCGAATGATGCCTTCAGCATGTCCGAAACCATGCCGACGCCAGGCGCCTGCGAAACCCAGCAGCAGTGCGATGAGCGCGCCGAACTTCCCGCCGCCGCGCGACCTGTCGTTATCGCTGATCGTTACCGACGGGGGTGTCTCGGGCGCAATAATCGCACCTCCGGTCGGTGCGGACAGCGCGACTGAAAATGTTTCGTCGCCCTCCGACTTATTGTCGTCCATGATGGTTACGCGGATCGTCTTCACCGACGAATCACCGTCGGCCCACGTCAACGTAACTGGCGTAGCGTCGAAGTCCTTGCCGGCCGTTGCGGCCCCCCCCACCGGCGTTACAGTGACTGAAGCGGCACCAACGGAGTAGTACAGGCGACTTACCCTGAACTCGACGCTACCGGGGCGTTCGACGGTCGAGGCTGTATCCGTGTTGACCGAGAACACGCCGGCCGGAATGACATCACCAAGGATTCCGACAGTGGCCTCGAAGGTGCCGAGTCCTGTTCCGCCCTGTGGGTCGCTCAACCTGACCGCGAAATATTCGTTTGTCTCGAACGACTCGCTGCCGAGGACGATCGGCACGGCGATCTGGCGATCGCCGGTGTCACCGTCGCCCCAGTCGAGCCGACCCGACGTGTGCGTGTAATCCGCGCCAGACACCGCATTGCCTGGTTCAGTCTGGTACGCAACGCTCACCGCGCCCGCGCTGCCTCCAATGCGGCGCACGTTCACGACGGCTTGGCCGTCGTGCTCGTTGACCGCAGTGGCGGCTGTCTCCAGAAAACTCGCAATGCCCGGACCACTGCCGGCGCCCAGCAAACTTGCGACGAACGGGTACCCCTGCGTGGTGCCCCCGGCTACGGCGATGTTGCCGTTCGCGAGCACTTGCATGTCATGGATCGTCGGGTGCGCGCTGGCGGGTGACTTGACGTCAACGAGCGCGGCGCCGTCCTTGCCAAACAACGTGTCGATGAACCCGTCCGCTTGCAGGCGAACCACCAGGGCGCCGGACAGATCCGGTCTTGTCGTGCCCCGCAACGAAGATCGATCCGGTGCTGCCGACCGCGACGGACGTCGTGTAGCCCATCGCGTCTGCCGCCCCGGAGCCGCTGAAACCGGGATCCTCAGAACCGCCCGGCAGCAAGCGCGTGACAAACCCTTCGTCCTGCCTTGTTCCGGCAACCACCAGTGCGCCATCGCCCTGGACCGCCAGATCTGCACAGACGACGGACGCGGATGCCGGGGTGTATGCCGGCGCAAGACCGCCCGTGCCAAACGTTCCGTCAGGCACGCCACCGGCGTCCAACGCGAGGACCTGGCAGCCACCAGCATCCAGCGTCATTCGGTACCCGCCTCCCGGCGCGCGCAAAAGCCTCGTCCCACCGAATCGATCGGCGACCGAGCCAACGTAGATCCCGGCGGTGCCGAAGGTGAGATCGAGGGTGCCGTCCGCCAGCAGTCTGACGACGATCAGGTTAGGGCCACGAGTTCCAGCCACGGTCACGCGTCCGTCCGGTTCGATGACCAGGGACCGGCCAGTCTGGCCGGCAGGGTCGCTCAGGTGAACGACACCGTCGCTACCGAAACTGGTGTCCAGCGCGCCATCCGGCAGCAAGCGAAAGATGGTCATCCGCGCGAGGCCATCCTGGAACGTGTAACCCGTACCCACGGCTTTGCTGTCGCCCTGTGCCGCGATATCCAGAATTACCATTCGTTCGAGAACCGCGGCCGCATAGGCTGGGTCGCGTTCGCCCGTACCGAGCAATCGACCGGAAAAACCGAACGCATCGACGCAGTAGTAAGAGTTGTACCAGTCGGACTTACAGTAGTAATCAACGCCGGCGTAAAGCATCTCGTCGTCGTCGATTGCATCGATGGCCCAGACCTGATCAAAACGTCCGAGCGGAGTTGAGCGTCCCACGTCGCCAAACGTTGGGTCGAGATCGCCTGGCGCGCCCAACGCCGGCGGGCAAAGCAAGCTGACAGCAATCGCAGTCGACACCGTGGCGGTGGCGTGCTGCGGCGCAGCGACGAGTCGAACCAGCGCGGGCTGCTGCCCGGAGTTGCACGCTGTGGGGTTACCGTCGCTCAGCGTGCTACCGGCGAGCGTGTGGGACGCGAAGGTATGCTGCATGGTCATCTCCCGATTGGTTTGTCGCTCGGAAGAAACCGTGCGCTGTGCGCCGGCGGAAAGTCCTGAAGGTTCCTGATTTGCTATGAAAGGCCCGTGAATTTCGCGCTAATTCACCGTTCGAGGCAATCTCCAGCCATTCACGAGCAGGTACAGCGACGGAATGATGACCAGGGTCAGGATGGTCGCCGAGACCATGCCGCCCACCATCGGTGCCGCGATCCGGCGCATGACTTCGGCGCCGGTACCCGAGCCCCACATGATCGGCAGCAGGCCGACGATGATGGTGATCACGGTCATGAGCTTTGGCCGCAGGCGCAACAACGCGCCCTCCACGATTGACTCGCGCAGTTCCTCGCGTGTCGGGCTGGCGCCCTTCGCTCGCCGCCCGCTCGCGACGGTCCGCCCAGGCGTGTTCGAGGTACATGAGCATGACGACGCCCGTCTCCGCCGCCACGCCGGCCAGCGCGATGAAACCCACCGCGGCCGCGATCGAAAGCTCGTAGTCCAGCAGCCACATGAACCAGATGCCACCGACCAGCGCAAACGGCAACGTGAACAGGATCATCATCACGTCGCGGCCGTTGCGGAAATTGAGGTAGAGCAACAGCACGATGATCGAGAGCGTCAGCGGCACGACGACCTTGAGGCGCTCGACGGCGCGCTCGAGGTATTCGTACTGCCCGGACCAGCTCAGGCTGTAGCCGGCGGGCAGGTCGAGCTGCCGGGCGATGCCGGCTTTGGCCTCCCGCACGAAGCCACCGAGATCCCGCCCCTGCAGGTCGACGAACACCCAGCCCGACGGCCGTGCATTCTCACTGCGGATCATGCTCGGGCCATCCGCGACGTCGACCCGCGCGACGTCCTGCAGCGTGATGTTCGCGCCCGTCGGAGCCACGATCGGCAACTGGCGCAGCTTCTCGAGTGAGTCGCGATAACCCTGCGGATAACGCAGGTTGATCGGATAGCGCTCGAGTCCTTCCACGGTGTAACTCACCGTCATGCCACCCACGGCACTGCCGACGATTGCCTGCACGTCATCGATGTTGAGGCCGTAGCGCCCCGCCGCCACGCGATCGATGTCGATGTCGACATACCGGCCGGTGGCCGTGCGTTCGGCATACACCGACGTCGTGCCCGGCACCTGGCGCACGATGTCCTCGATCTGCTGGCCGAGGTGCTGGATCGTCGCGAGGTCCGGACCCATGATCTTGATGCCGACCGGCGTGCGGATTCCGGTCGCCAGCATGTCGATGCGCGTCTTGATGGGATAGGCCCACACGTTCGACACGCCTGGCAGCTTCACGAGCGCGTCGAGTTCGGCCTTCAGCTTGTCGGGCGTCATGCCAGGCCGCCATTCCTCGCGGGGCTTGAGCTTCACCGTCGTTTCGAACATCTCGATCGGCGCGGGATCCGTGGCGCTGTCGGTGCGCCCGGCTTTGCCGAATACGCGCTCGACCTCCGGCACCGTGCGTGATCAGCTTGTCGGTCTGCTGCAGCAGCGCGCGAGCGGCGTCGGTCGAAAGCCCGGGCAGCGTGGTCGGCATGTAGAGGAAGTCGCCTTCGTCGAGTTCCGGCATGAACTCCGTGCCAAGGCGCGAGGCGGGCCACACGGTCACGAAGATCAGCAACGCCGTCGCCACGGCAACGCCCCGTGGAAAGCGCAACGCGAACTCGAGGAACGGCCGGTACACGGCCATCGTCGCGCGATTCACCGGATTCGCGGACTCCGGGCGGACCTTGCCGCGCACCAGCAGGTAAATCAGCACCGGCACCAGCGTGATCGACAGGAGCGACGCCCAGACCATCGCATAGGTCTTCGTGTAGGCCAGCGGCGCAAAGAGCCGTCCTTCCTGCGCTTCGAGCGTGAACACCGGCAGGAACGAGAGCGCCACGATCATCAGCGAGAAAAAGAGCGACGGCCCCACCTCGCGGCAACCAGCGTAGATCGCGTCGAGCCGCTGCGACTCGTTCGGGTTCGCGCTCGAGCTTCTTGTGCACGTTCTCGATCATGACGATCGCCGCATCGACCAGCGTGCCGATCGCGATGGCGATGCCGCCGAGCGACATGATGTTCGCGTTGATGCCCTGCGCGCGCATGACGGCAAATGCCGAGAGCACCGCGATCGGCGTGACGATCACGACGATGAGCCCCGAGCGCACGTGAAGCAGGAAGACCAGGCACACGAGCGCCACGACGATGAATTCGTCGAGGAGCTTGCCCTTGAGGTGATCCACCGCGCGCTGGATCAAGCTCGCTCGATCGTAGGTCTCCACGATCTCGACGCCGGCCGGCAAGCCCGTGCGCAACTCGTCGAGCTTGGCCTTGACGAGCACGATCGTGTCGCGCGCATTGCCGCCGTTGCGCATGACGATGACGCCGCCGACGGCTTCGCCCTCGCCGTCCAGTTCGCCGATGCCACGCCGCATCTCGGGCCCCAGGCGCACCTCCGCGACATCACGCAGCAGCACGGCCGTGCCGCCCTGCGTCGCCTTGACCGGAATGCGCTCGAGGTCCTCGATGCTTTTCACGTAGCCGGTGGCGCGGACCATGTACTCCGCCTCGGCCATTTCGATGACCGAGCCGCCGACTTCCTGGTTGCCGCCGCGGATCGCCTGTTCGACCATCGTCAACGGGATGCCGTAGCCACGCAGGCGCAGCGGATCGACGACGACCTGGTATTGCTTGACCATGCCGCCGATCGTGGCGACTTCAGCGACGCCGTCGAGCGCCTGCAGTTCGAACTTCAGGAACCAGTCCTGCAGCGAGCGCAATTGCGCGAGATCGTGCTGTCCCGTGCGGTCGACGAGCGCGTATTGGTAGACCCAGCCGACGCCGGTCGCGTCCGGGCCGAGCACGGGCCGGACGCCCTCGGGCAGTCGTGCCGTCGCCTGGCTCAGGTATTCGAGCACGCGCGAACGCGCCCAATAGGGGTCCGTGCCGTCCTCGAACAAGACGTTGACGAACGAGTCGCCGTAAAACGAATAACCACGCACGGTCGTGGCACCGGGCACGGACAGCAGCGCGGTCGTCAACGGATACGTGACTTGATCCTCCACGACGCGGGGCGCCTGCCCGGAGAACGGCGTGCGCACGATGACCTGCACGTCCGAAAGGTCCGGCAACGCATCGATCGGCGTGTGCAGGACTGAATAAACGCCGAGAGCCGTGAGCATGGCGCTGAGCAGCAACACCAGGGCCCGGTTCTGCAGCGAGGCGCGGATGATCGCGTTGATCATGGGCGTGCCTCAGTGGTCCGCGTGCGGGGCGGATGTCGCCGTTCGGCGCCTTATCCGCCGGAGGCGCGGCCCCGTTTTGCAGCCTGTCCATGCCGGCGGCAAGATTCGTCTCGGAATCGAGCAGGAACTGCGCTGCGACAACCACGCGCTCGCCTGCGGCAAGGCCGTCAAGAATCGTCACGCGGTCGCCGCTTTCTGGCCCGGCCACCACGGGTCGAGCGGCAAACCTGCCCTCGCCCAGCGCGACGACGACACGGTCTGCGCCACCGCCACGGATGAGTGCGCTGCGCGGTATGTGGATCACGTCCTCCCCCGGCTCGCCAAGTAAACCGATATTCGCGAGCATGTTGGGTCGCACGCCGGCGGGTGGTTTCTCGAGCGTGATCCGTGCGCGCAGCGTGCGTGTCTCCATGTTCAGTTCGGGATAGACATACTCGACCTTGCCCATGACCGGCTTTCCCGGCAGCGACGGAAAGCGGACTTCGGCTTGCGTGCCAGGTCGCAGCCACGCCGATTGCGACTCCGGCACGTCCGCGATTACCCAGAGACTGCCCAGTTCGGTGATCGTCATGGCAACCATCGCCGGGCTCAGCATTGCGCCTTCGCGCGCCTCGAGTGCCGTCACGACGCCGGAGATCGGCGCGTGAAATGCGACCCGCCCTGCGGCACGGCCCGACTTCGCGAGCCGAGCCGCGGTGCCTGCATCGAGTCCCAGTGCACCGCAACCGCTCGCGTGATGCGGCGATCAGGTCCTCGTTGCCGATTTGCAGCGCGTCGAGGTACTCCTGCTGCGCGCTTTCGAGCATCGGCGAGTACAGCGTGAACAGCAGTTGACCCTGCTGCACCGTTTCGCCCATCGCACGGACCGCAAGCCCTTCGACCCAGCCGTCCGCGCGTGGACGCACCTGCTGCACGCGCCGTTCGTCGAACCCGACATAGCCGACGACTTCGCCGCGGCGCGCCAGGCCGCCACGCTGCACGACTTCGGTGCGCACACCGAGATTGTTGACCACGGCTGGCGAAATCCGGATCTCCGCTCGGCTTGCGCTGCTCGACGGTGTGCCCGGCCCGGCAGGCGATTCGATCTTGACCAGCGTCATGCCGCAGATTGGACAGTTGCCCGGTTCGTCACGGACGACGTCGGGATGCATTGGGCACCGGTACTGCGGATTCGTGTGCTTCAACGCGTGCTCGACAGCGGTGTCGTCCGCCGCACTGCGCAGCGGTTCACTCACGGGCTGCTTCGAGCAGGCGACGATCAGTAAAGCTCCCAGCAGCAGGCCGGCCGCACGGACACATGGCTGCTTGTCCATCATTCTTCACCCGTCAGGTAATCAATCTCGTATTGCGCCAGCGCGCGATCGGCCGCCAGGCGCAGGTGCTTGGTGCGTGTCTCGAGCGCCATGCGACGCGCCATGCACGACCTCCTCGATCATCACGCGGTTAGCGCGCCAGGAGAGCAATGCCGCGTGCACCGATTGGTCCGCGAGCGGCAACAGCTCGGTTTCGTAGAACTGCTCGATCGCCGCGGTTTGAGTCGCGACGTTCCAGGCTTCGGCGAGCATCGCCTGCATCTCGCGCAGGTGATCTCCGTGTCGTTCCTGCAGACCGCGGGCCTCGGCGCGAGCGGCACTCACGGCGCGGTCCTGCCGGTTCTCCTTGAACAGCGGCAGACCCACCGTGACCATTGCGCTCAGCATGTCGGGCCGGCCCATGCCGTCGGGCATGTCCTCGCGGTAGCCGTAGCTCACGTCGAGCATCCAGCCGGGCTTGCGTTGTTCTTGCGCGATTGCAACGGCGGTGTCCGCCGCCTCCATGCGCCGTTCATAGTCGGCCTGCGCCGGGTGCTGCATCAGTCGTTGCTCCAGCACTGCAAGAGGAGCTGGCGCGGCGCGCGCCGGTAAACCCACGGGCTGCACACGTGCGAGCTGCTCTGCGCCCAGCCAGTACCCGAGTTGCGCGCGATACATCGCTTCGTCACGGTCGAGGTCCAGTCGCTGCTCGCGCAGCATCGCGGCATCGAGGCCCGCCTGCAGCACGTCGAGTTGCTTGCCCTCGCCAGAGGCGTAACGCGCGCGCGCGGAACGCCGCATCTGCTCTACCCAGTCCACCTGCTGGTCCAGCAGCTCTCGTGCACCGCGCCACGTAGGCCAGCTGCGTCCAGAGCTTGCGCACTTCACGGCGCACCTGGCGACCGCGGTCGACCGCCACCGACTCCATTGCGGCGGCCGTTTGGTCCATGCGCTTGCGCGCGAGCTGGCGCGAATCACCTGGCGTGAACTCCTGGCTGACGCCCACTTCGAGCATCGTCATGTCGTCATCGCGCAGGCTGAATGAGTCGGTCGGGACGTTGACGGCGCCGAAGCGCAGCTTCGGGTCCACCAACTGGCCATCCATGACGGCACGGTGACGCATGGCCTCGGCGTCCGCGCTCACCTGGCGCAGCATCGCGTCGCGCGCAATTGCAACCTGCTCGGCTTCCGCGAGCGACATCGCTTGTGCCATGGCGGCGCCAGGCTGCAGCACGGCTACGAGAAAACAAACCAAGACCGCACTGCAACCCGTTCGCTGCATCGAACGAGCCGCGCGACGGCCCGATACGGACCACGGCAGGAACTGGAACATCGAGGATCTCCGCAAAACCACCACGCGCTGGCGGACGCCAGCGTCAGTCGCAGGGCAGGAGATCGGCTATTTCAGGTAACGGCAGTAGCTGATGGCCAGCGGAGTCCGCGGCACTGCCAAGGGTGGGGACGCCCGCGCCGATAGATGATCGGCGAGTTCGGGCACGGCAAGGACCAACACTGGGGCGAGGGCCGGCAATGCGACACCGATTGCGAACCCTGCCCGCGAGTCGACTTGCGGGTCGTGCGCATACGCGCAATCGGCGTGTTCGCCGGTAACGTGCGGCGGCTGGTCTGCAGGTGGGCAGTACTGGCAATGATCGCCGCCCGCCATGTCCATCGCCGTCGTTGCCTGCAACATACCGGCGTCGCCTGCGGCCGCCTGGCTCGCCATGACGCAAGGCAGGGCGGCCAGCTGTAACCAGGCCAGGCAGAACAACGCGAGCACGCCTCGAGCGAGCTTGCGTTGTCGACTGCGGAACCAGTTAAGACCGTCGAATGTCACTTGTTGCAAGGCCCTTTAGTGTCGCGGCGAACCTACCCGCATTGGACAACGAAGGCAAGGCAATGGCTCCCGTCATGCCCGCGGACCGCGGCAATGCGCTGAACCCGTGCGAGAATCAGTGATGCGCAAACTGAGCATGGTCGCGTGGCTGGCGGGCACTCTGCTGGCCGCCGGCTGTGGCCGCGTGGCTGAGAATGAGCCGCCCGGCTCAAGTGCCGCACTCGAACCACGGCCCGCCGGCAGGACTGACAACAAAGAATGGCTCGGCCCGGTCACGACCAGCCCAACACCAGCGGCGCCCGGCGCGCGGTTCCCGCACCTCGCCGGCGGTCGCGATGGCACGCCGGTCGTCATGAGCTGGCTTGAACCTGGCTCGACAGGAGCATTCGAGTTGCGTCAGGCACGCAGGCGCGGCGACGCCTGGAGCGCGCCTGCCACCGTAGCCGAGGGCACTGACTGGTTCATCAACTGGGCGGACTTTCCTTCGGTCGTGCCAGTCACATCAACCTTGTGGGTTGCGCACTGGCTGCAACAGCGGCCGGGCAATGTCTACTCGTATGACGTGCGCATGCGCACGAGCGCGGACGGCGGCGCCACATGGTCCGAGTCGTTCAGTCCGCACGATGACGGCACGCTCACCGAACACGGCTTCGTGTCGATCGTCAATGCGGGAGGCCAGCCTTACGTGGTCTGGCTCGACGGACGCAAGACTGCCGGTGAAGAACACAGCCACGACGAAGACCACGCCGGTGCGACGGGTGCCATGACGCTCCGCGGCGCACAAGTAACGGCGGCACGCACGATTACGGACGACGCCGAAATCGACGCCCGTGTCTGCGACTGCTGCCAGACGGATGCCGTGGGCCTCGGCGCCGCGACGCTGGTCGTTTATCGCGACCGCAGTGCCGATGAGACGCGGGATATCCGACTCGCGCGCCTCGAGGCCGGCCATCGCAGCGCACCCGTCGTCGTACATGACGATGGCTGGCGCATCGATGCCTGCCCCGTCAATGGACCTGCGATCGATGCGTCGGGCAACGTCGTGGCCGTGGCTTGGTTCACGGCACCGGACCAACCGCGGGTGCGCCTGGCTTTTTCGACCGATGCGGGAAAGTCGTTTGCCGAGCCGTTCGAAGTCGCCGCCGGCCGGGTCCTGGGCCGCGTCGATCTGGTCGTGCTGCCGGATGGTCGCGCCATCACCAGTTGGCTCGAGCAGGGGTCGGACGGCGCTCTGATTCGCGCGCAGCCATTCACCGTCCGCGGCGCTGCCGGTCCTGCGCAGACGATCGCACGTTCGGCCATCGCCCGCTCATCCGGCTTTCCGCAGATGCGGCTCGACGGCGGCAACCTCGTTTTCGCCTGGACCGAGACCGGCGAACCGGCGGGGATCCGTACGGCAGTAGCAGCGTTGCACTGAACCGGCCCCGGACGCACGTGACACTGGTCGCTGTGCTAGCATTTCAACCCCCCTTTCCTTGCGTCTATCGGAGCCAGGTCGATGTCCACCGCGCTCAAGTTGAACGTGCCCGCGCAGGGCCAGAAAATCACCATCACGAACGGCAAGCTCGTCGTTCCGGACCAACCGATCATTCCCTTCATCGAGGGTGATGGCACGGGTGCCGACATCTGGCGCGCCTCCGTGCGCGTGCTCGATGCCGCGGTGGAAAAAGCCTATGGCGGCAAGCGCAAGATTCACTGGATGGAGGTCTATGCCGGGCAGAAAGCCAACGACCTCCTGAACACATGGCTGCCCGATGAAACGGTCCAGGCCTGTCGCGATTACCTTGTCTCGATCAAGGGCCCGCTCACGACCCCGATCGGCGGCGGCATCCGCTCACTGAACGTCGCGCTGCGCCAGATGCTCGACCTGTACGTCTGCCTGCGTCCGGTGCGCTGGTTCAAGGGCGTGCCTTCTCCGGTCAAGGCGCCGGAAAAGGTGGAGATGGTGATCTTCCGTGAAAACACCGAGGACATTTACGCCGGCATCGAATTCGAGGCAGGCAGCCCTGAGAACGCGAAGTTCAAGGCGCTGTTCAAGGAAGCCTTTCCGAAGCTGTACGGCAAGATCCGCTTCCCGGACACCTCGGGCATCGGCATCAAGGCCGTGTCGCAGGAAGGTACCGAGCGACTGTTCCGCGCCGCCATCGAGTACGCCATCGTCAACAAGCGCAAGAGCGTGACGATCGTGCACAAGGGCAACATCATGAAGTTTACGGAAGGTGCGTTCCGTAACTGGTGCTACGGCCTCGCCGAGCGTGAATTCGCTGCCCAGACGTATACCTGGGACGAGTGGGAGCGCACCAAGGCCGACAAAGGTGAGAAGGCCGCGAACGCCGAGCAGGATGCGGCGAAACAGGCCGGCAAGGTCATCATCAAGGATGCGATCGCCGACATCACGCTGCAGCAGGTGCTCACACGCCCCGAAGAGTTCGACGTGATCGCGACCATGAACCTGAATGGCGATTATCTGTCGGATGCGCTGGCGGCACAGGTCGGCGGGATCGGTATCGCGCCGGGCGGCAACGTCAACTACATGACCGGTCATGCGGTGTTCGAGGCGACTCACGGCACGGCGCCGAAGTACGCCAACCTCGACAAGGTCAACCCGGGCTCGGTGATCCTGTCGGGCGAGATGATGCTGCGTTACATGGGCTGGTATGAAGCCGCGGACGCGATCATCTCGGCGATGGACAAGAGCATTGGCCAGAAGACGGTCACGTACGACTTCGCGCGGCTGATGCCAGGGGCCACCGAGGTCAAGTGCAGCGAATTCGGCGATATCCTGATCCGGAACCTGTAAGACGCGTTCGGGCGGGACGGCGGAAGGAACGCATTCGGTGAGTCTTTCCGTCGTCCAGCCGATTTCGCGCGACGCGCTGATCGCCGAATGCGCGCAGACGCTGGTCGACGCGTTCGCCGATTACAACGCCGATTTTCGCGCAATCACGCAACGGGCCCGCCAGCGCTTCGAAGAACGCGATTGGCGCGGCAGCCAGAAAGACGCGGTCGAGCGCATCGAACTGTACACACGGTATGTGGACAGCACCGTCGAGTTGATGATTCGTCGCCTCGGTGACGAAGCCCAGGAGCGTGCGATCTGGTCGAGCATCAAGCGGCGGTTCGATGAAATCATCGACCCGCTGCCGGACTGCGAGTTTCCCAAGACTTTTTTCAGTTCCGTCACGCGCAGGACCTTCGGCACGGTCGGCGTGGACGAGGCCGTCGAATTCATCGCGCTGGATCTCGATCCGCTCGCCAACGTCAAGACGCACGTCGAGACCAAGATCTACGTGAATCGCGGCGCGACCGAACTGCTGGTCGAAGAACTGCTGACGGATTTCCGCTTCCGCACGCCTTATCGCGACTTCGAACACAGCGTGCAGATGGTCGCCGAGGAGATCAAGGCCTCGGTCGCAGCGAGGCGGCGAGCGGCGCAACGTCGAGACGATCGAGGTCATCAAGGAAGTCTTTTACCAGATGACCCGTGCGTACCTGGTCGGCCGCATCAGCGGACGAGGCTGGACACTGCCGTTCGTCGTGGCGCTGCGCAACGGAACGAGTGGCGTCGTCGTCGATGCGATCATGCTCGAGGAAAGCACGGTCAGCGTACTGTTCAGCTTCACGCGTTCGTATTTTCACGTCGACCTGGCGCACGTCGGCGAAGTCGTGCAGTTCCTGAAGACGATCCTGCCGCGCAAGCGCGTCAGCGAACTGTTCACCGTGCTCGGCCGGGCCAAGCAGGGCAAGACCGAGCGCTATCGCGAACTTTTCGGCCACCTGCAGCATTCAGACGACGACTTCGTGCTGGCCCCGGGCGAAAAGGGTCTCGTGATGATCTGCTTCACGCTGCCCTCCTTCGACGTCGTGTTCAAGTTGATCCGGGACAAGTTCCCGGTGCAGAAGAACATCCTGCGCGAAGACGTGTTGGTCAAGTACGAACTCGTCTTCAAGCACGACCGCGCGGGCCGCCTGGTCGACGCGCAGGAATTCAAGCACATCAAGTTCCCGAAGGCGCGCTTCGCACCAGACCTGCTCGAGGAACTCCTGACCGAATCCGCCAATACCGTGCACGTCGAGGGCGACGAACTGCTGATCGATCACCTGTACATCGAACGCCGCATGACGCCGCTGAATCTCTACGTAAGAAACACCGAGAGCGCGCAGGCGGAGAAGGCGGTGCTCGATTACGGACAGGCGATCCGTGACCTTGCGGGCACGAACATCTTCACCGGGCGACCTGCTGCTGAAAAATTTCGGCGTCACGCGCCACGGCCGCGTGATTTTTTACGACTATGACGAGCTGTGCCTCGTGACCGAGTGCCGGTTCCGCGACATACCGCAGGCATCGCACGACGAGGACGACATGGCTGCCGACGCCTGGTTTTACGTCGGCGAAAATGACGTGTTTCCGGAAACGTTCATCAATTTCCTCGGCTTCGACGCGCACTTGAAGCAGGTGTTCCTGGACGCGCATGCCGAGATCCTGACGGCGGACTGGTGGCGCGGTATCCAGCAACGGCTGCGCGAAGGCGACCTGCTCGAGGTGTTGCCGTATCACCGGCATCGGGTCCGCGTTTTCAGCAGCCTTTGAGTGGCTGCGCCATGCAACGCCTCCTGATCGGTGTCGGCGTGCTGATCACGCTCGCGGGCCTGCTGTGGCCGCTGCTCTCGAAACTTCCGTTTGGCCGCCTGCCCGGCGATTTGGTCATCGATCGGCCTGGCTTCAAGCTCTTCGCCCCGTTCACGACCATGATCATCGTGAGCCTCGTGATCAGCCTGTTGCTGTGGCTGTTGCGGAAATGAGGGCCGACGCCGAGGGCCTGCCTCGCATTCCTTCTGGTGGCTGCTGACGATGCTGTGCATCGTGGCATTCGCGTTCCAGGGCACGCGCGGCATCTGGGAACCCGACGAAGGCAGGTACAGCTCGGCCGGCGTCAACATGCACGAGAACGGCGACTGGCTGATCCCCACCGTCGACGGCACCCACCCGCACCTGACCAAGCCGCCGATGATCTACTGGGCGCTGGCATCGAGTTTTGCGGCTGTTCGGCCACAACGAGTGGGCCGCACGCCTGCCGAGCGCCCTGGCCTTCATCGGCACGGGCCTGTTCGTCTTCGGGCTCGGGCGGCGCCTGTGTCCGCAGCGGCCCTGGCTGCCGGCGGCGGTATGGGCGCTGTCATTCGCGCCGGCGATCGCATCGAACGTCGTGTCGACGGATCCGATCCTGACTTTCTTCGAAACCGCGGCCATGTATGCGTTCGTCGAAGCGTGGTCCCGTGCAGGGGGTGCTGCTCGGCCCTGGTACTACCTGATGTGGCTGGGCTGGGGTCTGGCGTTCATGACCAAGGGGCCGCCGGGTCTGCTTCCGCTTGCAGCCATCGCCGTGTACCTGGGCCATCCATGACCGGTCGCGACTGCGGCACATGCTGACGCCGGTGGGGCTGCATGCTGTTCGCCGTGATTGCGTTTTCGTGGTTCGGCCTGGTGATCTACGCAGGAACCGGACCGGCTCGAATATTTTCTCGAGTACGAAGTCTACGACCGCTTGTTCACGTCGACGCACGACCGCAACTCGCGATGGTCCGGTGCATTCGAGATCTACCTGCCGATGCTGATCGCCGGCACGCTTGCCCTGGTCGGTGCTGGCCGTTATCGCCGCCGGCGGGCCGCGGACAAGCCTGGGGTAAATTGCGCAGCAGACTGCGCGTGCGCGACCGCGACTGGCTGCTGCTCAGCTACTGGCTGTTCATGCCGCTCGCGGTTTTTTTCCTGGCGCGATCGCGCCTGCACCTGTACATCCTGCCGCTCTTCGTGCCCTCTCGCCTTGATGATGGCGCGGGCGCTGGCGAACTGGCCTGCGGCTCGCGGGTCGACGAATGGCCGTGACGCTGGTGCTGACCACGCTTACGTTCGTCGCGTTAAAGGGCGCCCTCGCCTACTGGCCCACGAACCGCGACGCGCGCGACATCGCCGCGCAACTGACTCGAATTATTGACCTGCACGATGTCGGCGAGATCGTGTTCGTGGGCATGCGACCGTTCTACGGCCTGAACCTGTATCTCGACAAGCACGTCGAGGGAATCCAGTTCGAGGGAATCCAGATCGACGAGCGGCGTTTCACCTATTCGAAGTTTGTGGCGCAGGAAGACGTTTGCGATGAATTGAGGGAACGCGAGCGCAACGTCTATGGCATCAAGCAGCATCATGTGGAGAGATTCCTGTCCGCGGTTGCAAAATGCGGGGCGCGCGCGCGACCGATCGGCGCCGTGCACGCCGACGGCAACGGCATCCAGTTCTTCCTGGCGGACCTGCCGACCGGCGTAGGTCTTCACGCGGGACCGGACAACGTCAAAAGTCATGACTTGGGCGTCACGCCGCTTGCCCTCGGCGACCAGTGTCGGCAGGATCAGGCCGTCGTTTCCGGATCCGCCCTGCTGGCGACAGAGGTGCCCTCAATGAGAACAATGACCCGGATCGTCTGTGCCCTCGCAGGTACGTTGCTCGCCGCTCGGTGCGACGACGTGCCGGCACAGGACCGCAACATTACGTTTCCCATCGCCGATCTCGAGCAACTGCTCACGCACGAACCGATGACGATCGTCAGCGCGGAAATCAGCCGGCCAAAGGCCAAGGGCGACATCACGCTGAAAGCCGAAGCGACGTTCGGCGACCACCCGCCGTTCCGCGTCAAGGTCCGCAAGGCAGAACCGGGCGCCGACTCGTTCAACAACGTGCCACGCTATGACCTGGCCGCCTATGAACTGCAGAAACTGTTCCTCGATCCCCCCGAGTACGTCGTGCCGCCGACTGCTCTGCGCATGGTGCCGCTTGCCGAACTCGGCAAAGTATTCGCCGGACCTGAAGCGGACCTTTCCCGGCTGCCGATGACGTGCTGGTCGGTCGTGCAGTACTGGCTCAACGACATCGCCGTCTACGCGGACGTCTACGACGCCGAGCGCTATGCGAGCGACCCGGTCTATGCGCGGCACATCGGCCAGCTGAATGTGCTGACGTACCTGATCGAGCACCGCGATTCCAACGCCGGCAACTTCCTGATTTCCCGTGCCGAGACGGGGCCCGCGCGTTTTTTCGATCGATCATGGCGTCGCATTCGCATCGATCGACAGCGATCGCGGCGAGCTGTGGAAAGACATGCGCGTGACGCGGCTGCCGGCCGATCTCGTCGCGAGGTTGCGGCCAGATAACGCCGGAGATGCTCGAGGAGAAACTCGCCGTGCTGGGGCAGTGGCGGGCGCAGGACGGCAGATACGTGGCAGAGGCGCCCGGTTCCAACTTCAAGAAAAGCCTCGGCGTACGGCGCCAGGGCGACAGCGTGCAGATGGGGCTGCCGCAGCGCCGAGATCGGGCGGATCGAGAAGCTCCTGAAGGCGTTGCTCGGCCGCATCGACCGCGGCGACATCAAGACCTACGAATAGCAACACGGGAATACGTCATGCAAAAGAACAGATTCCCACGGTTCCTACGGCCATTCATCGCCACGATAGTCCTGGTGGCGGCGACGCTGCCGATGCCGCAGACAGCCCATGCGCAGCCGCCTACCGCAACCTGGCGCGGTATCGACCGTGTCGTCGCTTTCGCCGACGTGCACGGTGCCTATAACGAGCTGACGGGACTGCTCACGCAGGCAGGCATTGTCGACGCGAACCTGAAGTGGAGCGCAGGCAAGACTCATGTGGTCAGCCTGGGCGACCTGCTCGACCGCGGCGACGACTCGCGCAAGGTCATGGACCTGCTGATGCGCCTGCAGCAGGAAGCGGCCGCTGCGGGCGGCCAGGTGCACGTCGTGCTCGGCAACCACGAGGCCATGAACGTGCTCGGCGACTTGCGCTACGTCACGCCCGGGGAGTACGCAGCCTACGCCGACCTCGAACCGAGTGATGCGCGCGCCGCGGCGCGGGAGGAATGGCTACGGGCAAATGGCGCCGAATCGAGCGGCGCGTTCGATGCGAAATTTCCACCAGGGTATTTCGGACACCGCGCCGCCCTCGGGCCGACCGGACAGTACGGGAAATGGCTGCTGAGCCTGCCGGTCGCGATCGTCGTCAACGACACCCTGTATCATGCACGGTGGTCCGTCGTCCGTCCTCGCGGGATTGAACCTTGACGCCGTGAACCTGCGCTATCGCACTGCCCTGACCGATTATCTGGGCGCACTGGCGCCGCTACGCGCGGCAGGGCTCGTGCAGGAAGGCGATTCGTACAACGAACGACCGACCCTTGCCGCACAACGCGCGGCTGGCATCGCCGAACCTACGCAACAGGCGACATTGACGGAATCCGTGGAGCGGCTGCGCGCGGCAGACGAGAGTCCATGGATCAACCCCGACGGTCCCAACTGGTACCGCGGCGCAGCGATGTGCAACGAGGTCGCCGAGGCCGATGTGCTCAACCCGCTGATGCAGCAGTTCGCCGTCACGCGGGTCGTCGTGGGCCACACGCCGACCCGCAATCGCGCGGCAGTCTCCCGGTTCGGTGGTGCGGTCATCAAACTCGATGCCGGTATGAACACGGCCGCCTATAAGGGCCGCGCAGCGGCGCTGATTCAGCAACAGGGCAAGGTCAGTGTTCTGTATCCCGGCGACGCTGCCCCGGGCGAGGTGAAGCCTGAAGGCCTGTACGTTGCGCCCAACACCGTCATCGATGAGATCGTCGCCGCCACGCTGAAGGACGGCACGGTCACGGTGACGGGCCCGGCTGCTCCCGGACGCCTGATCGCAACCGTCGAGCACAAAGGCAGTTCCGTGCCCGCGCTGTTCGTGGCCGGAAATCAGGCGGCCAACCGCAAGGAAGTCGCGGCTTACCGGCTCGACCGGGTGCTGGGCCTGGGCATCGTCCCGGCGACCGTTGAACGCGAAGTGCAAGGGCAGCTCGGGACGTTGCAGGCGCGACCGGGCAAAGCGGTCACCCAGGGCGACGTGCAGCGACAATCATTGCGTGCCGGGGGCTGGTGTCCGCTCGAGCCGCAGTTTCAACTCGTCTACGCATTCGACGCGTTCACGCGGCAACGAGGGCCGCACGGCCGAGACGCTATTGTTCGATGCTGAAGAATGGTCTGCGTACGCCGTCGGCTATGACAAGGCTTTCGGCACCGGCAAGGGACTACCCGCCTACCTCAAGGCGCGGCCCCCGACGCCCGGCCCGGAACTTCGCAAACGCCTGAAGGCGCTGGACGTGGCAGGTCTCACGGCGGGGCTGGGAACTCTCGTGGACGAACGTGCCATCAAGGCGATGCTGATCAGGCGCGACGCCTTGCTCGCGCTGCCGCTTCCGGTGCCGGTACCGGCGCCAGCGCCGGCGCCACGCTGATCGTGCGCGTAGGTCCCGGCGCCTCTGCAAAGTCGCGGTGAGCATTGAGCGGAACGGGAACCTGAGGCAACAACGAGAACGGAACGGCCCAAAATGGTCGTTCCGTTTTCGCGGTCATTAACCTGCCCGCGGGTCAATTCGGGTTTAGCGGCTACTGACTCGCCTACAGCGAGCGCAGGTATTGTTCCAGGTCGGCTTTCTCACGATCCGTCAGTCCGAGCGCGAGATGCCGGTCGTAGTGATTGAGCACGGCCCTCAGCGTCGCGAACCGCCCGTCGTGAAAGAAGCCGCCCTTCTGGTGAGTCCATAGGCCAGCCAAAGGCGCGGTCCGGTACATGTGCGTCGGCGATCGATTCGCCTGGAACGCATCGATGCCCATTTCTTCGGGGCTGTGCAGGTTGTGTCCCGGCTCGGTGAATAGCGGTGGGACGTGACACGTCGCGCACTGGGCTTTCTCGTTGAACAGTTTCTCGCCGCGTGTCGCCGCTACCGAGTTGAAACTTCCTGCCGGCGGCATGGGAGCCGGCAGTGCGAGTTGATACATGTGCAGCGCTTCGAGCTTCGGCGTGACCAGGTCCGGCGTGCCGCGCGTATTGAAAGATCCGCTCGCGGCCGCAACGGGATACTGATTGGGGTTGGCGAGCCGCTCGTCGAAGAACGTGCCCGAGCCGTGCATCTGGGTGACGGCAACATATGCATTCCAATACGGAACAGAGCCGAAGCCGGTCCAGGTGTGCAGGTTGATACCCGCGAGACCAAAGGCGGGCGGAATCAGCGTGCCGGCTTGCTTGCCGTCAGGACGAAAGGCCTTGCCGTCCTTGTCCAGCAACGCGTCGTAGCGACCCGGCCCCCAGCTCAGCAGCACCTTACGGACCGTTGCGGCATCGACGCCCAGCAGTTGCGTGTACGGACTCAGATTCGGCGCGAGCGAGACGATGGCTCCGACGTTGAGATCCCTGTTGGCCCAGCCGTCGAGACGCTTGCCTATGCCGGGCGCAAGGGAGTCGTCGACGTCGGAATGACACAACGCACACTGGATCCCGATCGAACGAATCATACCGGCCTGGTCGAATCTGCCGGTCAGGCCGACGACGGCGTTCAGCTTGAGCAGCGCCAGCGTGTTCGCGGGATCATCAAGATTTACACGTCCTTCTTTCAGTCTGGTGACGAAATTGTCTGGCAACGCTGCCAGATCAATCTTGAGCCCGACTGCCAGCGCGGTCTTCGGGCTGACGCCGGTGCCAACGCCGCCGTTCGCGGCCCCGGCAATGGCTTCGTGAAGTCGCAGCCTCTGGCCCCAGAAGGCCTCGGAGCCGAACGTGTCGAAGCGAAATGTCCGACGACCCTCGTTAATGATCGACTGGGCACGCTCGTTGACTGAACGCTCGGCGGCGACCTGGGCGGGCTGGAGTGCTTGTGTCTGACCTTGGGCGCGAACGCCCCATGCGGCGCACACGCCCAATCCGAGCCCGAGCAGCAACGCGAACCGGAGCGAATTCGTCGGTAACCTGTGGGGAGAAACTGTTCCGTGTTTCATGGTCGCCATCCTTGGATGAGCAGCTCGTCATGAGCCCGCTTGATCGCTGGAAAGCCGGCGCAGGACCGAGCTCACGACCCGGTCACAGCGCCAACCGCCAAATTCGTAGAGGTCGCGTTCGGCAATCTCGACCTCACCGGCCAGCGCCTCCCGCAACAGCGCACGGGCTCGGAAGTAACGGCTGCGCACGGTGGCGCTGGGGATATCGAGACATTGCGCTACTTCCTCGACGCTCATCTCTTCGACGCATCGCAGCACGAAGACCTGCCGGAAATCGATTGGCAGCGCGTCGAGCCGGCGCTCGATGAGGCCGCGCATCTCGGCACGCATTGCGATCACGTCGGGCCCTGCGGTTTGGTCGGCCACGTGATCGATCTCGCTGTTGTCGTTTGCTGCTGTGATGGGAACCACGTTCTGCCGCCGCGCCGTCCGCCGAAGCCTGGCAAAGCACTCGTTGAGCACGAGGCGTGACAGCCACGTAGACAGCGCAGCGTCCTGCCGGAACTGGGCGAGGTGCTGATAGGCATGGAGGTACGCATCCTGCAGTGCGTCTTCCGCCTCGGCATCGTCACGGAGCGTCGCTCGGGCCAGACGAAACAATCGTCGGTTGTGGCGGCGCATGAGCAATTCGAATGCGACGAGATCGCCGTCAAGGATTCTCGCGACGACGGTGCCATCGTCAGGCGCAGCGCTTCCTGCTGCACTGAGTTCGGCCTTTCCCGCGTCTATGTGGGCGATCACATCACTGGCCTAGCGACGCCTGCACGTTTTTGGCGTGCTCGAGATGGGCAACGAATGCCGGACGCACCTTTATCAGCAGGTCCTTGAGTTCCGTGTTCTTCGCGTTCGGTATCAACGTGTCGTCGAGCGCGTCGATGACCTGTTGATGATAGGTGACTTCGTGCGTCACGTAGGCACGGTCGAAAGCTGCCTCGGACAGTTGCTTCAGTGCGGCCAGGTTATCGTCCCCGCCTTTCTTGAGAGCCTTGCTCGTGTCGTTTTCCTGGGGTGTGACCTTGAGCCGGGTGACCAGCGTCGTCGCCTCGCGGTTCACATTTGTGTGGTCCGTGATCATTTGCTGGGCGAATCCCTTGACCGCCGGCGACGAGGCCTTCGATTTCGCGAGCATCCCGGCATCGATGTCGACCTGGTTGGCCGTGACAACGATGGCGGCGATCTGTGGATCGGTGGGGCCGCTCTGCTCCTGCGCGGCGAACGAGGGTGGCATCGCAAACACGAAGGCAACGGCTGAAATGATTGGTAACTTTTTCACAGTCCACCTTCTCCGCGAGTGATCAAGCCTCGATTCGTGGCTTGCAATGACTTAGATGTCACGAATCGTCGGTCCGTTCCCGACGAAAGCCAGCTAGCGGGTACGACGGCTCGATCGGCTAACGAAGAGGTGATCGCAGGCGTTTCAGCTGAAATGTCAGCAAAAACTTGTCAATGGATAAGCCCGAGTAAGGAAGGTTGGCGGCGCCGATGTAACCATCAGCGCTGCAGCACAAGGCGGCGAATCATGAACGAACTGCGCGCCTCCAGGCCGTCCACGTCGCTCGCGATCACGGCAATGCGCAGCTCCTCCTCGGCCATCACGGCTGGGCCCGTGCCGATGAATGCGCGTTGACGTTCGTCGAACTGGACCCACCGCGGCAGTGGCTGGCCATCGTCGCGGCATGCGCGCAAATGCAGCACGTCGCCGGGGTCGGCGTCGCGAAATGCAGTAGCGGAAATTGGATGACGGAATGCCTGCCCCGGCGCACAGTGCAGGTCGGGGATCGGGTCGCCCGCTTCCGGGGCGACATTGATGACGTTCTCGAGTGCCTTCTGCATGAAGCCACGACCGAGCGCGACCGCCAGCGCGATCCAGACGCCAGCCAGGAACAGGTTCAACAGCGCAAACTGCGGCGCCTGCCAATGCAACAGGTTCAAGCCGACGAATACCGCCCCTGCCTGTATCAGGTCCCCGAAACGCCAGAAGAAGGTATCGATCGCGGTCTTGCCTTCGTACTTCGAATCGCGATCGACCGGCAGGAACAACGCATGCCGCGTCGTATTCATCAACGAATAATCGATACTGTTCTCGCCGATCTTGATGAGCCGGATCAACGTGAATATCGGAATGAAGCCACCGAGTAACGGCGACAACGCCAACATGCCGTAACCCAGCGCGACGACGATCGGGTGGATCAGCAGCGCACCGCGCACCCCGACCGCACGGTAGATGCGCGACACGAGAAACAGCTGGATGGTCAGGCTCAATAGCGTTACCCAGAACTGGAAGTTGCCGTAGAACGCGGTAATCAACGTTCCTGCGTCCAGCGCGCCACCGCTTTCCGCGACGCGCGTTGCGGCATCGCGTTGCACGAAGTCGGCCAGGATGAACTCGCCCGTCGTGTTCACCCAGTTGAGCAGCACGACCAGCAGCGCGATCAGCAGCAGGTAGCGGTCGCGCAGCACCAGGCCGATGCCGCCGAGAAGCCGTGGTACGTCCTTGCCGTGCTCGACCGAGATAGCGCGGGAGCCGTCCGGAACAGCGTCACGTTCCGGCGTTGCGAGCAGCAGGGTTGCCGTGAGCGCGCACTGTCGCCATCAGCATCAGGCCGAGTGGCGTCAGAGCCGCAACGAGGACCTGGGCCGACTTCGCGCCCACCAGCGCACCGATGTTTGCGCCCAGCATGATCACGGGGAAGAGGCGCTGACCGCTCTTGATGTTGAACGAGTCGGCGGCAAAGGCCCACATCTGCGCGATCACCATCACGCCATAGATGCTGACCCACACGAAGAACACGAACGCGATCGAGGCGCCCGACCACGCCAGGGCAACGAAACAGAGCATCGTCACGGCGAAAAAAATCGTCACGGCCTGCAGCAGGCGCGCGCCGTCGAGGTGCCGGCGCACGTAGCCATACAACGGCACCAGGAACATCAGCACCAGCGCGATAACCGCGACGGCGTACGACCGTACTTCTGCCGAGAACTTCGTGAGCATGAAGGCTTCGCGCAGCGCCTTGACCATCTGGTACGAGAGCAGCAGCAGGAAGCCATGCAGGAAGAACAGGAACGCCGCGCGGCCCTCGCCGGGCCGCACGCGCGTAAAGATCGTCAGGAATCGCTCGAACGGGGATAGCCCCGAGTGGTCTGTAATCATGTTTCTCAGGGGTCGACAATGATCTTCGGATCCAGCGGCTCCGCTGCGCCCGGGACGGTTACCGTGTATTTAAGCGTGTAAGGGCCTTTGCCAACTCGATAGCACAAGTCGTCCTTCTGTGGCTTGGTGTCCTTGACGGGAAGGCGTCCAGGCTTTGATCCTGGCTTTTGCTCTTTAAGTGCGAGATCGATTTCGAACCCTTCGGGACCGGTCCACCGCACTTTGTGATTGGTCGACAGACGTACATCCCCGTCGGTTGGGCTCAGAACGATTTTCCCGTCATCGAGCGCGATCGTGACATCGACTTTGATCGCTCCGCAGCCGACGAACTTTGATTCCCGCGCTTGCCGCATAGTGAAGACCAATATTACTAAGATGATCAAGGCCGCGACCGTGGCCCATGGAATTAATTTTTTGTTCATTTCAGGAACTCCCTCTCGGCTTGTTAAGAACTCCCTCTCGGCTTGGCAATCACCTGTTCTCTCGCGACAGCTGCTCCGCGCGAGCCACGAGCGCCGCGAACCTGCGGTCACCTCGTATACCAGCAAGTTCAGGCGCCGTCGCTAGCGACGTAGTGGGATACCCCGCCGCCACGGCCGCCTCGAGTTCGGTGACGGCCTGGGTCAGCTCGCCGCGCCCGATGGCCGCCAGAGCCGTGTAATAGCGCACGTACGGATCCTTGGGATCCTGCTCCAGGGCTGCCCTTGCCCGCTGCACGGACCGCTCCAAGTCCCCTGTCTGCGCGTAGTAATACGCCAATTCCGCCGTGAGGGGCGCATCTCGGGGTGTCTGGACCAAGTCTCGTTCCGCCAGGGCGATTGCTCGACGGTAGATTGCGATTGCCTCGTCGCGGCGCGCCGGAATCTGCCACAAGGCGTCGGCAAGATTGCCCCATACGACCCGATCCTGGCTCGCCAGTGCGGTCGCCTTTGCGTACGTAGCCGCCGCGCGCTCGAAATCCCCGAGATAGTAGTAAGACGAGCCGAGGTTCGAGTAGGCAGAACGCGAGGGCTCGAGACGCAACGACCGTTCGAACGCCTTCGCTGCCTCGGCCTGGGAGCCCTGCATCTGCAAGACCGCGCCGAGGTTGTTGTGTGCGCTTGCACTTGAAGGCGTGAGTTGCACGACCTGCCGGTACGCCTCGATCGCTTCCGATAGCCTGCCCTGCTCGAACAGGAAAGCACCCAGGGCCTTGTAACCGCCCCAGAAGCCCGGCTCCATCGCGACGGCGCGCCGGAAACTTGTCTCCGCTCCGGCTTTGTCGCCCTCCCCCAGCAGCGCACGGCCGAGGCCGATCGCGCCATCGGCGTCGCCCGGGTGCCGCAACAGCAACTGCTCGTATGCGACTTTGGCGGCGGCATAACGGCCGCTAGCGACGTAAAGACTTGCCAGGGCCTTTTCCGTCTCGAGCAGGTTGCTGTCCAACTCCAGCGCCCGGACGCAATGCTGCTCCGCCGTGGCCAGATCGCCTGGATCTCGCGTAAGTCGATAGCGGCGAACGACGACCTCGCAAAGTCCCGCATATGCTCGTGCAAAGTCAGGCTCGACTGCCAATGCCTGCTGAAAATGATCCTCGGCCTGTTTGAGTGTGCCGGCGTCGCCCGACTGACGCAGCAATGCCAGTCCCGCGAGATAAGCGTCGAAAGCGCCGAGATCCAAGTCCTTCGCGACGGCCCCCGGCGGCGGAGCATCGGGCGTGAGCACGACCTTGAGCGCCCGTGTCACCTCCCGTGCGATATCGTCCTGGATGACCAGCACATCGCTCCACGCGCGATCGTAATTTTCGGCCCAGGCATGAAAGCCTGACCGCGCGTCGATCAACTGCACGGCCACTCGCAGCTTGTCCCCTTCGCGCCGCACGCTGCCCTCCAGAACATGGGACACGCCGAGCAATTGACCGATACGACGCACATCGCCCGCGCGCTCCTTGAACTCGAACGCCGATGTTCGCGCGGCAACACGCAGTCCCTGTACCTGAGCAAGCCGTACCGAGAGTTCCTCGCTCAGGCCCTCGCCGAGATATGCGTAACCACCACCCGGGCTCAGGTCGAGCAGCGGCAGCACGACGACGGAGGGACTCCCGAGTTCGTCCGCCGCGGGGGGCGATACTGGCTCGAGCGCATCGGTGGCAGTGTCTATCGAGCGCCACCACGCGAATCCGGTGATTCCCGCGAGCAGCGCGACGCCTGCCACAAGCACGGGGGCGACCGCGCGACGCGCTCGTGGCAACTGCATGTGCGCGATGCCGGTCGCCGCCGCATCGAACTCAATGCCGGCGGGTGTAATTTCATATGACCATGCCAGTATGGCAACGATCGGGAGGCCGATCACGGCAACGATCGTCAGGGCAGTCATCCACCAACCCGGCAGGTGCAATGGCGCGAACGTGAGCTGGGCGACCTGCAGCGTTATCCAAGCCCCGACCAGGTAGGCGCCACAGACTGGTATTACGTGCCGGCGTCTGAGTTCAGCGAGCACCCAGTGCAGGCCACCACTCGCAACCTCGGTGCCACTCGTTGTGACACCCGCGCCTGCCGCACTGGCCGATGGGCTTGTCGAAGGGGCGCTCGGGCGTCCCTGCGGCTCGAAATGGGCGATCAAGGCGCACGCGTCGTGACCCACGGGAACGATATAACGGCGGTGCTCGGGCGTATCACCCAGCGTGCGCGCCAGGTCCAGCAATTGCTCGTCCAGCGACTCTTCGCTGCATCCGGACGCGAGGGCTAGCTCGCTTTTCTCTACGGCCTCGCCGTGGCTCGCCGCCAGGGCGAGCAGCAACTGGACATGCGCAGGCCGCAGGGCTCGCGTGCCGAGCGGCCCGACGAGCTGCATTGCGCCAGGCGCAACGCGCCACTCGCCGAGACGAAAGCCGTGCTGGAGGTCGTCGGCATCCATCGCCTTGTGACCTTAGTGTCCCTCGGTGAAGGATAGCAGAGCCCCGGGAACGTGCCGTACGGCCGCGGCACAGTGTCCCGCTGCAGCGTCCGTTACCGCTTTCGGGCGGCCGTAGTGAGGGCGCGTGACAAATCCTGCAACAGGTCTTCGATGGCCTCGATACCCACCGACAAGCGCACGGTGCCGGGCCCGATGTCAGCCCAGCGCCTCTGCTCCTGCGTAAAGCCGCGCGGCTGCTGCATCGCCGGGGCGAGAACCAGCGACTCGGTGGATCCGAGGCTGGAGGTGAGCGCGAAGAGCTCGAGCGCCTCGGCGAAACGGGTGCCGGCGTCGATATCGCCGCGGAAATCGAATGTGACGATCGTGCCGAAATCCGGTATCTGGCGGCAGGCGAGTGCGTAGCCGGGATCCGTCGGCAGCCCTGGATAACGCACGCGTTCGACGAGTTCATGACCGGCGAGGAACTCCGCGACCGCCAGCGCATTGCGACACTGGGCTTCCCAGCGCAGGAAATAAGTCTTCATGCCGCGCAGCACCAGAAACGCGGCGTGCGGGTCGAGGGTCGGCCCGAGGATCGCCACGTCGTCGCGCATGCGGTCGATCAGGTCCGCTGCGGCCAATGATCGCGCCGCCCATGACGTCACCGTGGCCGGACGCAAACTTGGTCAGGCTGTGCAGGAACAGGTCGACGTCATACTGCCCGTGGTTGTGAAAGCCGGCCAGCGTATTGTCGAGCAGGGTCAGCGCGCCGTGCTGGCGTGCCGAGGCCGTGAGCCGCTCGATGTCCGCGACCTTCAACACGGGATTCGTGGGCGATTCAAATATGACGAGCCGTGTCGGAGTGGCCGCCAACACGCGCTCCAGGCCTGCGAGGTCGTCGATCGAGAGCATCGTGCTCGTCACGCCGAACCGGCGCAGCAGTCGGCCCACGAGCGCGCGTGTCGGCTGGTACATCTCGGCAAAATAGACGACGTGGTCCCCGGTCTTCAGCAGGGCCAGCAGTGGCATCGCTATCGCCGCCACGCCGGAGGCCGTCAACAGGCACGCATCACGTCCCTGCAACTCCGCCAGCAGCAATTCCAGTTGCTGCAGTGTCGGATTGGAGATACGGGAATAGTAAAAGCCGTCACGTTCCCCCGCCCATTGCCGTCGCGTCTGTTCGACGTGTCGAACGTGAACTTGACCGACTGGTAAATCGGTGCCACGAGCGGCCGATTGTCCGGCGGAACAGCAACGTCGGGTGGATGCGTGACTCGCGTGCGTGGCTTCATGCCCGCGACTTCAACTCGAAGGTGTCTGCATCGAGATGCGCTGGAAAATCCCTGCGGAAGTTCGTGAGCGATTCCTTGGCGAGCACCACGGTCTCGGCGAAATCACCGCCGCGGTCGCCGCCCAGCGTTTGCCCGAGGAAATCGAGCGCGACACTGTCACCGGAGTACGCGGCGCCATTGCCGTCCTTGCCGATGCGATTCACGCCGACCACGTAGCAGAGATTCTCGATGGCCCGCGCGCGCAACAGTGCCTGCCAGGCGGTGCGGCGACGTGACGGCCAATTGGCGACGTAGAGCAGCAGGTCATAGTCGCCGCGGTTGCGGCTCCAGACCGGGAATCGCAGGTCGTAGCAGACGAGCGGACAGACGCGCCATCCCCTCAGCTCGACGACGAGCCGCCTGTCGCCCGCCGCGTAATGCTCCTGCTCGCGCGCCATGCGGAACAGATGACGCTTGTCGTAATGCACGATGCCGCCGTCCGGTGTCGCCCACAGCAGTCGATTGTAGTAGTTCGATCCTTCGCGAATGATCAGGCTGCCGGTGATTGCACAACCAACCGCCGCCGCCTCTTCACGCAGCCATCCGACCGTCGGGCCGTCCATGTCTTCGGCGAGACGCTCGGCGTCCATCGAATAACCCGTCGAGAACATCTCGGGTAGCACGATCAGGTCGGTGTACCCCCTCAGGCCGCGGAAATGCGCGGCAAGCTGGCTTCGGTTCGTGTCGGGCTGCTGCCAGGCAAGGTCCGCCTGGATCATGGTTACGCGCAGGTTCGGATGCATCAGATATCCCTCAGTCGGGCGGCGGCCGCGTCGAGTGTCGCCTCGTGCTTGGCAAAGCAGAATCGCACGATGCGTTCACCTGCGGGAGCCTGTGCGGAGAAAACGGAAATTGGAATCGCGGCAACGCCCTTTTCGATTGTCAGGTAGCGGGCAAATTCGACGTCGGGCGCGTCGCTGATGGCGGAATAGTCGACGAGCTGGAAATACGTGCCCGCGGCCGGTTCGAACCGGAACCGTGTCTGCGCCAGCAGGCGCGCAAAGTAATCGCGTTTGCCCTGGTAGAACCCGGGTAGTTCACGGGCGTGCGCGGGGCATTCCACGAGGAAGTCGGCAATGGCGGCCTGCATCGGCGCCGAGACCGCGAACTGGACGAACTGATGCACCTTGCGGAATTCGTCCGTCATTGCGGCAGGCGCAATGCAGTAGCCGACCTTCCAACCGGTCGCATGCAGTGTCTTGCCGAACGACGAGACGACGAAACTGCGCTCCGCGAGTTCGGGAACGGTCAGGAGACTGTGATGTCGGCGCCCGTCGAACAGCATGTGCTCGTAAACCTCGTCGGCGAGAACGAGCACTTTGAGCCTTGCAGCAGCGAGACCATCTGCTGGAGGTCCTCGGCGCTGAAGACCGCGCCGCTGGGGTTGTGCGGCGAGTTGACGATCAGCAGGCGCGTGTGCGCGCTGATCGCATCGCGCACGGCCTGCCAGTCGACCGAGAAATCGGGCCTGCGCAAGGGCACGTGACGCACCTTGCCGCCGGCCAACGTTACGGCGGGCTCATAGGAATCGTACGCGGGATCGAGCACGACGACCTCGTCACCGCTGCGCACGACAGCGTGGATCGCGGCAAACAATGCCTCCGTACCGCCCGAGGTAACGGTGATGTCGCGCTCCGTGTCGACTTTACGACCGTAATATTCGAGGACTTTGGCCGCTATCGCAGCACGCAATGCCGGATGGCCGGGCATCGGCGCATACTGGTTCGCGCCGCGATGCATATGGTGCGTAACGAGTTCGACCAGGCGCGCTGGAGGCTCGAAATCAGGAAAGCCCTGCGAGAGATTGATGGCGCCGTGCTCGGCAGCGAGGCGCGACATCACCGTAAAGATCGTCGTGCCGACGGCCGGCAACTTCGATGCGAGCGGTGACGTATGCATGCGCGCCGATGAGCAACGCTGCAGCTAGGCTTCGATCTGGGCCGCCGCCATGGCAGCGCCGATGATGCCGGCATCATTCCCGAACGCGAGCCGGCACGATCTCCGCGCGACTGCGCAGCAGCGACCCGAAATGGTGCCAGTTCTCGGTAATGCCGCCACCGACGATGAAGTAATCCGGCCACAGGAGTGCATGGTAGGCACCGAGCACCAGGTTCACCTCCGCCGCATACTCGACCCAGTCGAGGTTGCGATCGGTCCGCACTTTCGCCGACGCACGGTGTTCCGCCTCCTTGCCCTTGATCTCGAGGTGGCCGAGTTCGGTATTGGGCAGGAGCTTGCCGTCGACAAAAAGCGCGGTGCCGATGCCCGTGCCCAGTGTCAACATCATGACCGTGCCGCGAAGCCCTACGCCGGCGCCGGCCGTTATCTCGGCAATGCCCGCGGCATCCGCGTCGTTCACGAACGAGACGGGTCGCTGCAGGCGCGCCTGCAGGTGACCTTGCGCGTTCATGCCGATCCAGCGCTTGTCGACGTTTGCGGCAGTCCAGGCGACGCCGTTCTTGGCGACTGCCGGAAATGCGAGGCCGACGGGGCCTTCCGACGGGAATTCCACGGCGAGGTCGGTGAGCAGGTCGAGCACGGCCTCGGGCAGCGCGCCGGCAGGCGTCGGCCGCCGGTCGACGAACCCCAGGACTTCGCCAGCATCCGACGTCGACGAGACCCGCCTTGACGAACGACCCGCCAACGTCGAAGGCCAGGATGACTCGGTTCCTGCTCACTGATGCCGGACCACGTCCTTGAGACTCTCGATCATCTGCTGATTCGCAGCCAACGCCATCTGTGCATCGCGTTCCCTGACCCGTTGCTGGCGCGACATCATGAACCCGGCCACGGTCACGCCAGCGGCAACGATCAATACCATGATCGTGGCCAGCGCGTTGATGTCCGGACTCACGCCGAGACGCACCTTGGAAAAGATCACCATCGGCAGCGTACTGGAGCCGGGACCTGCGACGAAGCTCGTGATCACGAGGTCGTCGAGCGAGAGCGTAAACGCCAGCAGCCACCCGGACATCAATGCCGGAAATATGATCGGCAGCGTAATCAGGAAGAACACCTTGAAGGGTCGCGCGCCGAGATCCATGGCCGCCTCCTCCAGTGAGTCGTCCAGCTGCGCAAGCCGCGACTGCACGATGACCGTGACGAACGCCATCGTAAACGTGATGTGCGAAATCACGATCGTCGTCATGCCGCGCCCGGCGGGCCAGCCGATCAACTGCTCCATCGTCACGAACAGGAGCAGCAACGAGAGTCCCGTAATAACCTCCGGCATTACCAGCGGTGACGTGGTCAACCCCGACAACAACGTGCGGCCCTTGAACGGGCCAAAACGCGCCAGCACCATGCCGGCCAGCGTGCCGAGCACGACGGCCAGGGTGGCCGAGATGGTCGCAACCTTCACGCTGAGCCAGGCCGAATTCAGGATCTGTTCGTTACGCAGCAACTCCCCGTACCACTTGGTCGAAAATCCGCCCCAGACCGTGACGAGACGCGACTTGTTGAACGAATAGACGATCAGCGAGACGACCGGGATGTACAGGAACGCAAAACCCAGGATCAGCGACATCGTACGGAACCAGGAACGACCGTTCATTTTCGGTCTCCCTCGGCCGCCTTGGCGTTCTGCGCCCGATCGAGATACATGATCGGAATCACCAGGAACAACAGCAACGCGATGGCGACCGCACTGGCCACTGGCCAGTCGCGATTATTGAAGAACTCGGTCCACAGCACCTTGCCGATCATGAGCTGCCCCGGGTCGCCGAGCAGCGAGGGGATTACGAACTCGCCCACGGCGGGAATGAACACCAGCAGCGACCCTGCAACGATGCCATGCATGGATAACGGCAGCGTGATCTTGACGAATGCCTGCCAGGGCTTGCTGCCAAGATCCGCGGCCGCCTCGAGCAGCGTCAAGTCCATCTTTTCCAGGTTCGCGTACAGCGGCAGGATCATGAACGGCAGGTAGGAGTACACGATGCCGACGTAGACAGCGAAATTCGTATGCAGCATCTGGATCGGCTGGTCGATGACGCCAAGCGACATCAGGAAGTTATTCAGCAGTCCGTTGGTCTTCAGGATGCCCATCCACGCGTATACGCGCAGCAGGAACGACGTGAAGAACGGCAGCGTCACGAGCAGCAGCAGGATATTGCGGATTGACGGATTGCTGCGCGCCATTGCGTACGCGATCGGGTAGCCGATCAGCAGGCAAAAGACCGTGGAAATCGCGGCCACCATGATCGAGTTCAGGTAGGCCCGCCAATACAGGTCGTCCTCGACCAGGAAAGCGAAGTTGCCGAGGTTGAGCTGCAGCTGCACGAGCTGGTCGCCTGCCCAGTGCAACAGCGGTGTATACGGCGGCATCGCGATCTGCGTGGTTGAAAAGCTGATCTTCAACACGATCACGAACGGGATCAGGAAGAAAAGCACCAGCCACAGGTAAGGCACCGCCGTGACGAGCCGGCGCCCGTCGAAGTTCGGCAGCAGCTTGCGCAGCGGCGTCACTTGGTCACCACCACGGGGCTCGACGAATGCCACTGCAGGTAGACGCGCTCGTCCCAGGTCACGCGATCGTCGGCGTGCCGGTAGACGTTCGGCTGCGTGACCCGCACGATCTTGCCGGAGTCGAGCTTCAGCAGGTAGATCGACATGTCGCCCATGTACGCGATGTCGCGCACGACGGCGCTCGTCCAGTTGTCAGGCTCTGTCGGCTGGTCACGGCTGATCAGGATCTTTTCCGGCCGCACGGCTGCCCAGACCGTGGCGCCCGGCGCGGAACTCACGCCATGGTTGACCATGATCGGCGCCTCGAGGTCGTCGCATTCGATGCGCACGTAAGACGGCTCGTCCTCGATCAAGCGGCCTTCGAACATGTTCACGGAGCCGATGAATTCCGCGACGAACCGCGAATTCGGATACTCGTAGATTTCGCTCGGCGTGCCGACCTGGACGATTTCGCCATGATTCATCAGGCCGATGCGCGACGAGAGCGTCATCGCCTCTTCCTGGTCGTGAGTCACGACGATGAAAGTGACGCCCAGTGTTTCCTGGATGTTCATGAGTTCGAATTGCGTGTGTTCACGCAGCTTCTTGTCCAGCGCCGCCAGCGGTTCGTCGAGCAACAGCAGCTTCGGCTTCTTGACCAGCGAGCGGGCCAGTGCGACGCGTTGCCGCTGGCCGCCCGACAGCTGGTGCGGCTTGCGCTTGCCGAACTGGCCCATCTTCACCAGTTCGAGCATGTCGGCCACGCGCTGCGCGATCTCGGCCCTGGGCAGGCTTTCCTGTTTCAATCCGAACGCAACATTCTGCTCGACGGTCATGTGCGGGAACACCGCATACGACTGGAACATCATGTTGACGGGCCGCTCGTACGGCGGAATCGACGTCATGTCGACGCCATCGATGAATATCCTGCCGGACGTCGGCCGTTCGAATCCGGCCAGCATGCGCAGCAGGGTTGTCTTGCCGCAACCCGAGGCACCGAGCAGGCAGAAAATCTCTTTCTTGTAGATGTCGAGCGTGACGTCGTCCACCGCCACGAAGTCGCCGAATTTCTTCGTCACCTTCTCGATGCGGACGTAAGGCTTCGCATCCGGGTCGGTCCAGGGATCGAACTTCTGCTGCGTCATGCGCGGGGATGTGGCCATAAGGTCTCTTGCTTTTACGTGGCTGGACTCAGGGTTCGCCGTCCCGGTGATTGTAGAGGGCACAAATGCAAACGGGGCGGCCGGAAACCGATCCGACCGCCCCGCTCCGTTTCATGCCGGTGTGGTTACTTGCCCGTCGTGAAGCGGGTCCAGCTGCGGTTCAACAGGCGCGTGAATTCGGGCGACTCGGCCAGGTCCGGGAATAGTTTCGCCTTGACCTCGGCCGAGGGAAAGACGCTCGGGTCGGTGCGCACGGACTCGTTGATCAACGGTACCGACGCGGCGTTGCCATTCGCGTAGTTGACCAGGTTCGAGTTCGCCGCAGCGACGTCGGGCCGCATCATGAAGTTGATGAACGCGTGCGCGTTGTCGGGATGCTTCGCGTCCGCCGGAATCGCGTACATGTCGAACCACATGATCGTGCCTTCCTTCGGCACGCTGTACTTGATCACGTTGCCTTGACCGGCTTCCGCGGCGCGGTCGCGTGCCTGCAGGACGTCGCCGCTCCAGCCCACGGCGAGGCAGATCTCGCCGTTCGCGAGTGCGTCGATGTAATTCGAGCTGTGGATCATGCGGATGTAGGGACGAATGGCCAGCAGCTTCTGTTCGGCCGCCTTGAGGTCGGCCTCGCTCTGGCTGTTCGGGTCCTTGCCCATGTACGCCAGCATCGCACCGACGATTTCACTCGGCGCGTCGAGCACGGAAATACCGCAGTCCTTGAATTTCTTGGCCCACTTGGGCTCGAACACGATGCTCCAGCTGTCGACCGGCGCGTTAGGGTCGATCTTCTTGATCTTGCCTTCGTTGTAGCCGATGCCGTCCGTGCCCCACATGTGGTCCACGGCGTGCTCATTGCCCGGATCGTGCAGTGCGACGCGTTGCAAAACTTCGGTATCGAGGTTGCCCCAGTTCGTCAGCTTCGAGCGGTCGAGCTTGCGGAACACGCCCGCCTTGATCTGGCGCTCGAGGAACGATGCCGACGGCACCACGACGTCGTAGCCGGTGTTACCGGCCAGCAGCTTGGTCTCGAGCACTTCGTTCGAGTCGAACACGTCGTAGTTGACCTTGATGCCGGTCTCGGCAGTGAACTGCTCGAGCATCTTCGGCTCGATGTAATCCGACCAGTTGAAGACGTTGACGACCTTTTCTTCGTTGGTGGCCGGTACCGCGTCAGTGGCGGCGGCCGGCGCGGTCGCCGTCGCGTCGGCGGGCGGTGCCGTTTCCTCTTTCTTGCCGCAGCCGTACAAGGTGGCGACGGCAACCAGGCTGATCAAGCCCGCACGAATGCTGATACTCATCGTTGGCACACCCTTTGTTATTGGCGACGAATGGGGAAGCGCGGGCATCAGCGCGCGCTTTGCTTGCATAACCGATGTATAGCGAAGATTTTGCGACATGGCTAGGGGGTTCTACAGCCGGCCGTCTTCGCGGCAGCGTGCCAGGGTCAGGTCGAAGCACTTCCAGGCTTTCTCGGCCAGCTCGTCGATCTGTTCGTGGCTGATCACCAGGGGCGGCGAGACGATCATCGTGTCCCGAACCGCACGCATGATCAGCCCGTTCTGGAAGCAGAAGTCGCGGCAGATCGTGCCGACTTCGCCGCGCTTGTCGAAGAACTGCCGCGTCGCCTTGTTGCGCACCAGTTCCAGTGCGCCGATCAGGCCGACCGACCGGGCCTCGCCGACGAGCGGGTGCTCGGCGAGCTGCCGCCACTTCGCGGCGAGGTAGGGGCCGGTATCGTCGCGTGTCCGCGGGATCAGGTTTTCACGTTGCAGCAGCGTCAGGTTCACGCTGGCGACGGCACACGACGCCGGGTGTCCCGAGTACGTAAAGCCGTGCGCAAACTCGCCGCCCTTGTCGATGATCACCTCGGCGATCCGGTCGCCCACCATCACGCCGCCGATCGGCAGGTACCCGGACGACAGGCCCTTCGCGATCGTCATCAGGTCGGGCCTGATCCCGAAGCGCTCGGATCCAAACCAGTAACCGGTACGACCGAACCCGCAGATGACCTCGTCCGCCACCAGCAGGATGCCGTGACGGTCGCAGATGCGCTGGATCTCGGGCCAGTAGGTATCCGGCGGGATGATCACGCCACCGGCACCCTGGATCGGCTCGCCGATGAATGCCGCGACGCGCTGCGGACCGAGTTCCAGGATCTTTGTCTCGAGCGCCTGGGCGACCTTCAGGCCAAATTCGGCCGGACTCAAGTCGCCGCCCTCGGCATACCAGTAGGGCTGCGGGATGTGCACGATGTCCGGGATCGGCAGGCCGCCCTGCTCGTGCATGAAACCCATGCCGCCGAGGCTCGCGCCGGCCATGGTGCTGCCGTGGTAGGCATTCTGCCGGCTGATGATGACCTTGCGCTCGGGTTGGTCGAGCAGGTCCCAGTAGCGGCGAACCAGGCGCACCACCGTGTCGTTGCCTTCCGAGCCGGAGCCCGTGAAGAACACCCGGTTGAACTGCGGCGGCGTCAGGTCCACCAGTTGCCTGGCCAGTTCGATCGCGGGCGGGTGGGCCGTCTGGAAAAAGCTGTTGTAGTACGGCAGCTCGAGCATCTGCCGGTACGCCGCCTCCGCAAGTTCGCGCCGTCCGTAGCCCAGGTTGACGCACCAGAGACCGGCCATGCCGTCGAGGATTCGATGGCCATCGGAGTCGTACAGGTACACCCCGTCCGCCTTGACGATGACGCGAGATCCCTTGGCGTGCAGGCTCTTGTAATCGGTGAACGGATGCAGGTAGTGCTGGCGGTCGAGTTCCTGCCACGCGGCCGTGTTGCGCTCGACGCTGAAGGGTGCGGGTGCTGTCATGAGGGGTGCGCCGAATGGGTTGCGGTTCGCGTCAGACGTTCAGCAGCAGGTGCTCGCGTTCCCAGGAACTGATCACCTGCAGGAACGTGTCGTGCTCACTCTCCTTCACCGCCGTGTAAGCGAGCACGAAACGATCGCCCAGCGTATCGATCAGCGGCGCGGCAATCGCGCAGCATGCGTACCGATTCCTCGAGGCTGCGCGGCAGGCCGAACGGCAGGTCGTACGCACTGCCCGTGACGGGCTCCGACGGCTTCAGGCCTTCCATCATGCCGAGATAGCCGCAGGCGAGCGACGCCGCCAGCGCGATGTACGGATTTGCGTCCGCGCCGGCGAGGCGGTTCTCGACGCGACGATTTTCGGCGCTGGAGATCGGCACCCGGAGGCCAGCCGTGCGATTGTCGTAGCCCCACTGCGTGTTGATCGGGGCCATGTGCCGCAGGATGATGCGGCGGAACGCGTTGACGTTCGGGGCGAACAGGCACATGGCCGACGGCAGGTATTTCTGCAGGCCGGCGATGTGCGAAAAGAACAACTGGCTCGGATTGCCTTCCTTGTCGCTGAAGATGTTCTTGCCGGTCTTGATGTCGACGATGCTCTGGTGGATGTGCATCGCACTGCCCGGCTCGCGGGCCATCGGCTTGGACATGAACGTCGCGTACATCTTGTGGCGGAACGCCGCCTCGCGCGCGGTGCGTTTGAACATGAAGACCTGGTCGGCCAGCGACATCGCATCGCCGTGGATCAGGTTGATCTCCATCTGCGCCGCGCCGTCTTCGTGGATCAGCGTATCGATCTCGATTTCCTGCGCTTCGCAGAACGCATAGATGTCGTCGAACAACGGGTCGAACTCGTTGACGGCCGCGATGCTGTACGACTGCCGGCCGATTTCAGGGCGCCCCGATCGCCCGACCGGTGGCTTGAGCGGATAGTCGGCATCGATGTTGGGCTCGACGAGATAGAACTCGAGTTCCGGCGCGACGATCGGCTTCCAGCCTTTCTGGGCGTAAAGATCGAGGATGTGCCGCAGCACGTAGCGCGGCGCCATCGTGACGGGCCGGCCGTCGTGATAGAAGCTGTCGTGGATGACCTGGGCGGTGGGCTCGGCGGCCCAGGGCACGACGCGGGTCGTTGTCGGGTCGGCCTTCAACACGATGTCGATTTCGGAGGGGCTGATTGCCCGGTCGTCTTCCGGGTACTCGCCCGTGACCGTCTGCAGGAAGATGCTCTCGGGCATCCGCATGCCTTCGTCCTCCGCGAACTTCATCGCGGGCATCACCTTGCCGCGCGCGATGCCGGCCATGTCGGGAACGACCGCCTCCACTTCGGAGATGCCGTGTTCCTTGAAAAACTGCTGGATCGGGGTACTCATGAACTCGTTTTCCGTGCGTGTGACGCGCGCCCTGGCCGCGTCGCCGAAGGCGGCGAACAGCGCGCGTGAGAAAGTATTGCGCATGACCTGCCATTCGGGGTGCCACTGCACCGCCAGGGCAAAGCCCGGGCGCCGCGCGGCACGCGGAACGCCTCGACGAGGCCGTCCGGTGCGCGCGCTTCGACTGCGAGGCCTCCGCCGAGCGTCTGCACGCCTTGCGAATGCAATGAATTGACGGTGACCCGGTCGGTGCCGGCGAGCGCGTGCAGCATGCCTCCGCGGCACCAGTTCGATCTCGTGCACCGGCCCGTACTGAACGTCGAGCGGGTCTGTCCATGTTTTCGCGATGGTCGCGCATGCCGGGCACGGTCTGCACCTTCTGCCAGAGCGTGCCGCCGAAGGCGACGTTCATTTCCTGGAAGCCGCGGCAGACCGCAAACAGCGGCAGGCCGGACTCGATCACGCGAGGAATCAGCGGCAGCGTCGTCGCGTCGCGATGCGGGTCGTGCAACGTATCCGGGATCGCTCGCGGGGCCCGCATAACGCTTCGGTTCCACGTTCGAGGGACTGCCCGTCAGCAGGATGCCGTCGAGCGTATCGAGCAATTCATCGAGATCGCTGGTCACCCAGCGCCGGGATCAGCAAAGGAATCGCATCCGCCGCATCGACCACGGCGGCGATGTACTTTTCGCCCGACGCAGTGGAAGGGGTGCGGTCCGAATGATCCGGCGATCCGCCGGGATACCGATGAGTGGTTTGCGCCGAGCCACGTTTAAAATCCTAGACGGCTTCTACCCGGCCGCCCTCTGAAGGTCGAGGTCGATTAAACCACAGCCAGCACTGGCCAGGTCGCCGAGCAGTGCAAAAAAGCGGCTAAAAATAAGCCAAAACATGGGCTTGACAGCGCCTTGCGACGACGCCTTTCCGGCTTGCTCGCCGCGCTGGCTCCGGGCTATCCTCGGCGCTCCCCGGCGGTCCTGCCGTCGCTAAATCCTAAACATTATGGGGTTGTCATGCCGCAGTTCGCGGACTTCGCGCAGGCCGCTGCCTGGCTGGGCCAGCACCCGGGGTGCGCTTCGTCGACCTGCTGCTCGCCGACCAGATGGGCATTCCGCGCGGCAAGCGGGTAACCGTCGGCGAACTCGAGGGCGTGCACAGCCAGGGGCTGCTGCTGCCCGGCTCCATGTTCGCGCTCGACGTGCTGGGCGGCACCGATCCAGTCCACCGGCCTTGGCTTCGACGAGGGCGACGCCGACCGCGTGTGCCTGCCGATCCCCGGCACGCTGGTCGCCGGTGCCGTGGCTGGGCGAGCAGGTCGCGCAGATGCAGGTCAGCATGTACGAGCATGACCGCACGCCGTTTCACGGCGATCCGCGCCACGTGCTCGAAGCCGTGCTCGCGCGCTTTGCCGCGCTTGGGCTGCGTCCGGTCATGGCAGTCGAACTCGAGTTCTACCTCGTCGACCGCGAGCGCACGGCCGCAAGGTCATGCGCAGCCGCCGCGACAGCCGCTCTCGGGGCGCCGCGAACACAAGACGCAGATCAACTCGATGCAGGAACTGGACGAATACAGCGCGATCCTGACCGCCATCGACGCAGCGGCTCGCGCCCAGGACCTGCCGACGGGCACGGTGCTCGCCGAGTACGGCCCGGGCCAGTTCGAGGTCAACCTGCATCACGTGGACGACGCGCTGCTCGCCTGCGACCACGCGATCCGCCTGAAGCGCCTGGTCAAGGGCGTGGCGTTGCAGCACGGCATGGAAGCGACCTTCATGCCAAAGCCCTATCGCGACCACGCCGGCAGTGGCGCGCACCTGCACGTCAGCGTACTCGATGCCCAGGGCCGACAATATTTTCGCGGCCGAGGACCCGGCGGGTAGCGCGCTGCCTGCGGCACGCGATCGGCGGGCTGGCCGCGACGATGAACGGACACGATGGCTGTCTGCGCGCCCAACGCCGAACTCATATCGCCGCTTCCAGCCCGAAGCGTACGTTCCGCTGAATCCGAGCTGGTCCGTCAATAATCGCGGCGTCGCCTTCCGCGTGCCGCATGGCCCTGCCCGCCAGCCGGCGCGTCGAGCATCGCGTGGCAGGCGCCGATGCCAATCCTTACCTGCTCGCCGCAACGGTGCTGGCCGGCATGCACCTCGGCCTGACGCAGCGACTCGACCCCGGCCCGGTGCTGGCCGGCAATGCCTATCGCGACACGACGCCCGACGGTGCCGTTGACGCTGGCGGAGGCGCTGACGGTGTTCGAGGGCAGCGCAGTTCGTGAAGGAATATCTCGGCGAGCGTTACGCGCGGTTGTACGCGCAGACCCGTCGCGGCGAGATGCAGGAGTTCAATTCGTACGTTTCGGCACTCGACTTACGCCTGGTACCTGACGACGAACTGACCATGCCGTGGAACATATCCGCTCCTATTACGCCGCCACGGCCAACGCACGCACCGTCCGCGCGCCCTTGCGCGGCGACATCGAGGCCGACGTCTGCGTCGTCGGCGGCGGCATCGCCGGCTGTTCGACCGCGCTGCACCTGGCCGAGCGCGGCTATCGAGTCGTGCTGCTCGAAGGCGCACCGCGTCGGCTGGGGCGCCTCCGGCCGCAGTGGCGGGCAGGTGATCTTCGGGCTACGCCGCGCAGCCAGGACAAGCTGTCGGCGCAGGTCGGCCGTGCCGACGCGCGAGCGCATGTTCGACCTTTCGGTCGAGGCCGTCGACACTGATGCGCGAGCGTGTCGAACGCCATCGCATCGACTGCGACCTGCACTGGGGCCACCTGCACGCCGCGATCAAGCCGCGCCACGAAAAAGAGCTGCGCGCGTAGCAGGAGGAACTGGCCCGCGAGAACAGCTACACGTCGGTAGGCTGGCTCGATGCGCGCCGAACGTGCGCGAGCTGTTGGCGACCGAGCGTTACATTGGCGGGCTCTACGACGACCGCAGTGGTCACCTGCACCCGCTCAATTACACGCTGGGTCTCGCGGCTGCCGCCGAGGCCGCCGGCGCCTTGATGCACGAACGAGCCCCGTCGTGACTTTCGAGCACGGCGCGACCGTCGCGGCGTCCGTACCGCAAGCGGCGCCACGGTGCGCGCGAAACATGTCGCGCTATGCTGCAACGCTTACATCGACGAACTGTCACCGCCAGTTGCGCGCGCGAATCATGCCGGTCGGAACGTACATCGTCGCCACCGAGTCGCTCGGCGCAGCACGGATCGCGAACTGATCACGCGAGAACGTCGCGGTCGTCCGACGTGAACTTCGTGCTCGACTACTTCCGCCGCTCCGCCGACCACCGGCTGCTATTCGGCGGGCGCGTCAGCTATTCCGGCCTCGACTCGCTCAACACCGGCGAACGCGACCCGCGCCCGCATGCTCAAGGTGTTTCCACAGCTCGCCGACGCGAAGATCGAATATGCCTGGGGCGGCTACGTCGACATCACCATGAGCCGCGCCCCTGATTTCGGACGGCTCGCGCCGAACGTCTATTACCTGCAGGGGTTCTCCGGGCACGGCATCGCGCTGGCCGGACTTGCAGGCAAACTCGTGGCCGAAACCATCGCCGGACAGTCCGAGCGTTTCGACCTCTTCAATCGATTGCGGCACCGCAGTTTTCCCGGCGGTCCGGCGCTGCGGATGCCCGCCCTGGTGCTGGCGATGCTCTGGTTCCGGCTGAAAGACCTGCTGTAACGCGATGCCGCGCGACGCCGCTCAACGTCCTTCCGCCCTGCGTCATCGCCGCACTTCGTAGCCACCCGCTGGTGCAGCGTCTCATGCACGACGACGCGCGCGAGCAGCGGCAGCGAAGGTCTCAGGCGCAACCAGATCCAGCGCGCAAGCTGCTCGCTCGTCGGGTTGTCGAGGCCCTCGACCTCGTTCAGGTAGCGGTGATCCAGTCGTTCGTGCAGAGGGCTCGAATGCCTGCTTGATCTGCGCGAAATCCATGACCCAGCCCAGCCGGTCGTCGACCGGGCCGCGCACGTGGAGTTCGACCTTGAATGAGTGGCCGTGCACTCGCGCGCACTTGTGCCCTTCCGGCACGTTGGGCAGCCGATGCGCGCACTCGAGGTTGAAGGTCTTGAAGATTTCCACGTAGGCGGCCCGTCCGGATGCTTAGTTGACGTTGCCCTTGCCGAGGACATCCTTGCCGCGCGGCTCGCCGTACGTATCGTCTTTCGACGAGTCATAACGGTTGCGGTCCGACTTGGACAGGCACTCGTGCAGATAGGAGCGCCGCTTGTCGCCGGACAGGTTGCGGTCGTCAGCCTTTTGATAGCACGTACGGTCGTTGTTCCAGTAGCGATTGTCGTACCCGAAACGCTGGCCGTGCTCGGTGCACCACTCCACCCACTGCTTGCGGTCCTGGCCCTTCATGTTGCGCTGGTTGGCGCGGTGATTGCACTCCGAGACCACCTGGCCGTGATTCAGCTGGTCGCCGCCCTTGTCTTTTTTATTTGCTGGCCGGACTGTCCGTGCTGCTCGGCTTGCCCTTGCTGCTTGGCGTTTTCATTGCCCTGCCCTTTGTCGGCCGGTGGATCGGCGATGACGGGCCCCGAAATCAGGGCGAGAAACGCAAGGGCGGCGAGGTAACGGATTCGTTTCACGAAGAAATCTCCTGCTTGATGGATGAGCGTCTTGCTGCTGGTACCCGCGCTGTGCGCCTGGGGCTGCCGTAACAGGTAGCAGACATGGATCTTCTGGTTGCGCGCGTAATCCTCCGGAATCGTGGCGCGCGTAATGTCTTCGACCAGGAACGGTTCCAGTGCACCGGTGTCGAGCTTGAAGCGCTGGAAGTTGTTGGAGAACAGCATGACACCGCCCGGTGCGAGCAGTCGACCAGCCGTCTGCAACAACCACGCATGGTCGCGCTGCACGTCGAATTCCTGCTGCATGCGCTTGGAGCGCGAGTGTGTCGGCGGATCGATGAAAATCAGGTCATATTGGCGGGGCCTGCGTTGTTGAGCCTCATCGTCCAGCCACGTCAGGCAATCCGCCTGCACGAATTCGTGCGCTGGTCCGGCAAGCCCGTTCAGATCGAGATTTCGCCGCGCCCAGTCGAGATAGGTATGCGACATGTCCACCGTCGTCGACGAGGCCGCGCCGCCACCGACCGCATGCACCGTCGCCGTTCCGGTGTAGGCAAACAGGTTCAGGAAGCGCTTGCCCCGTGCAAGTTCGCCGATGCGGCCGCGGGTCAGGCGGTGGTCGAGAAACAGGCCTGTGTCCAGGTAATCGGTGAAATTGACCAGAAAGCGATACTGTCCCTCACGGACGACGTGGAACTGCTGCTCGGCATTCAATTTCTCGTACTGATCGCCGCCGCGCTGCCGCCTGCGCACCCGCAGCATCATGCGTTCGCGTGGCACGCCCATCACGTCGGGAATCGCGGCCAGTGCTTCGTCGCGCCGGGCGCGCACCGCGTCCTCGGCAACGGTCGGCGGCGCCGCGTATTCCTGCACCGAAATCCAGCGCTCACTCTCGTTGCCATAGACGTCGATGGCGAACGAGTACTCGGGCATGTCGGCGTCGTAGACGCGATAGCAGGCGATATCGTTACGACGCGCCCAGCGTAGCGAGCCGGCTCGCATTCTTGCGCAGCCTGTTGCCGAACATCGCCGATCCGGGCCGCTCGCGGGCCGCCTCGATGCGCGCAGCGCGCACGACTTCTCGATCTGGCTCGAGCGCGGTCTCATCGAGGTGGAAACGCAGCAACCGGCACTCTATCGCGCCATTGAAGAATGTGTGCGACCGATACGCCCGCAGGCCTATGGCCCTGCCGAGGCCGGGATCGCTGATGATCATTCCGGCCTCCCAACCGGGGAAGCACGTCATGAGTTTTTGGCCCAGCAGGGCGTACAACGCCTCGAGTTCCTGCAACTCGCCGATACGCACACCGTATGGCGGGTTGACCAGTACGAGGCCGTTCGCATGCTTCGACGGAGGCACGTGTGTGATGTCGCGGCGGTCGAATACGAGGTGATTACCGAGGCCGGCAAGATTCGCGTTGGCGATCGCTGCACGTATGGCGGTCTGGTCCCGGTCGCTGCCAGCGCAGCGGCCCGGTTGCAGCGCATCGAAATTCCGAGCCGATTCTGCGGCCGTGCGCAGTTCCGACCAGAGCGCCGCGTCGTGCTGCAGCCAGCGCTCGAAACCGAACCGACGCCGCAGCAAGCCGGGCGCAATATTGGCCGCGATCATTGCCGCCTCGATCACGAGCGTGCCGGAGCCACACATCGGATCGAAAAAGGCGCCACCTTCGCGTGCAAGTGCGGGCCAGCCGCAACGCAGCAGCAACGCCGCGGCGAGGTTTTCCTTCAGCGGCGCCTCGACGCCCGCCTGGCGGTACCCGCGGCGATGCAGTGGCTCGCCGCTCAGGTCGATACCTACCGTGGCCCGTTCCTTGGCGAAGCGCAGGTTGATGCGCAGGTCCGGCGCATTTCGATCGACGGACGGACGCACTTCATTGCGCTCACGCATGCGATCGACGATGGCGTCCTTGGCCTTGACGGCCGCAAATTGCGTGTTGCGCAACCACGCGTGGCGATTCGCCGACGATGTCGATCGCAAAAGTGCCTTCGGGTCCGACGTGCTCCTCCCATGGCAGCTCACGCAGTGCGCGGTACATCGCCTCGGGATCGGCTGCCGGGATATCGGCCAGCGTCAGCAACACGCGACTCGCCGTCCGCGACTGCAGGCAGGCCAGGTAAGCGCTGCGCAGTGGCCCGCTGAAGCTGACCCCGGCCGGGTGTTCCCGGTCGACCTGGATGCCCAGCTCGCGCAGCTCGGTGGCCAGCAACTCGCTGACCCCTCGTGGACAGGCGGCAAAAAATACGCAGTTGGCCGCGAGCGTAGCGTTCATGCTTGCCCCGGCCGGTCGAACACGACGAGGTCCTTTGGTCGAACGGACTTCAGGCAACGCCTGATGATCCGATAGCCGTCCGCATCGTAAGCACCGTTGCGAGGTGCGTGCAGCAAAGCTTCGAGTTCCGTTTCGTCACGGGCAGTGCCGAGATGGTGCCAGCGATCCAGTACGTGCAGCCACGTCCCTTCGTGATCCGGGGCTGACTCGCGGATGCCGATCGGGCCCTTGAATGGCCACGATTCGACGCGCAGCGACGCGAGTGCAAGCTGCAAGCGCGTGTCGTGCAGCGCGCGGGATTCCTTGCCCACGCAAGCGCCCCGGCACTTGCCGAGCTGATACGCGAAGCAACTGCCCTCGCCCCGCTCGCGCCCCATTGTCTTGAGGCACAGGGCCGGCCTCGCGGGTCTTGCCTTCCACGGCACGCCACGCATCCTTTTCGGAGTGGAACGGGCCATAGAGGACGGTCTCCGGCGCCAGCGCTGCTGACTGCAGGGCAACGACGACGGGCTCGAGCCCATCGTCGCGGCGGGCGAGCACTACGGCACAGTCGTCATTACTCGTGCGCGGCCGGCGATTGCCGATCGGCGCGAGGTCCTTGATCAATTGCGACTCCAGCAGCAATGCGCCCAGTTCGCCGCCCGTTTCTACCCACTCGACCTTCTGCAACTGCCTGGTCAGCTTCGATTCCTTGCCCGAGCGATGCTGCGCGGCGAAGTGCTCGAACACGCGGCTGCGGATGTTTCGGCCCTTGCCAACGTACAACAATGCGCCGTTCTCATCTCGAAACAGGTAGACACCCGGGCTTTCCGGGCAGGTCATCGGCCAGCTCCGGTGGCAGTTGCGACGGCAGGCGCCTTTCACGCAACGCCGCGGTGATGGCTTCGTGCACGACGGTGTCGCCGTGATGCTGTTCCATCGCGCCCAGCAGCGCCGGCAGCACCTGGGCATCACCGAGCGCGCGGTGCCGTGCCACGCACGTGAGATTGAAGCGCTCGATCAAGGTATCGAGGTTGTGCCGCCGATGTTCCGCAAACAGCGCACGCGACAGCCGCACGGTGCACAACACCGGTGCAGAGAAACGCTCGCCGAGCCGGCGAAATTCGCTGCGCAGGAATCCATAATCGAAGCGCGCGTTGTGCGCGACGAACAGGCGCCCTTCCAGCCGGCGGCGCACTTCGCTGCGAATGTCCTCGAACCGTGGGGCACCGGCCACCATCGAATCATCGATACCCGTGAAGGCCGCGATGTTCGATGGGATGCCGATACCGGGCTGGACGAGCGAGTTCCACTCCTCGACGATCACGCCGTCGTCGAGCAGCACGATGCCGACCTCGATGATGCGATGGTGTGCGGCCATGCCTCCCGTCGTCTCCAAGTCGACGCACGCCACGCGTCCGCGCAGCGCCGCGGAGCGCAGCGTCAATGCTGGCGTGGTCTCGAGCATGGCGGGTGTCAGGCGGATACGCGCCCGTCGAGCGTGAGAATGGGCTTGTAAAGTTCCGGGCGACGATCCCGAAAGACGCCCCAGGAATGCCGTTGCACCCGCAGCAGGTCGAAATCGAACGTCGCTGTCAGCACGGTCTCCGACTCACGATCGGCCTCCACGACCTTGGCGCCCGTACCGTCCGCGATGAACGACGAGCCGTAAAACGTCATCTCGTATTTCTCGCCTCGTTCGATTCCGACCCGGTTGGACGCCACGAGCGGCATGACGTTCGCTGCGGCGTGCCCCTGCATGCAGCGCTGCCAGTGGTCCCGCGAATCGAGCGACGGGTCCTGCGGCTCCGACCCGATCGCCGTCGGGTACAGCAGTATGTCAGCGCCCATGCAGGGCCATGGTGCGCGCGGCCTCGGGAAACCACTGGTCCCAGCAGATGCCCACGCCGAGCGTTCCGAAACGTGTTTTCCAGACGCGAAATCCCGTGTCGCCAGGCGAGAAATAGAATTTCTCGTGGTAGCCGGGGCCTTCGGGAATGTGCGACTTGCGGTACACGCCGAGCAGGCGGCCGTCGGCATCGATCATCGCCATGGAGTTGTAGTAGGCGTTGTTGGCGCGCTCGAACACACTGAGCGGCAAGGCGACGCCGAGTTCGTGGGCAAGCGCCTGGAACCGCGAGACGACGGCGCTTTCCGCAATCGGGCGGGCCAGCTCGAAATGGCAGGCCAGGTGGTCCTTGCAGAAATACGGCGTCTCGAAAAGTTCCGGCAGCAGGACGACTTGCGCGCCGCGTGCGGCGGCCTCGCGCACGTGCGCCTCGGCTTTCGCGAGGTTCCGTTCCGCGTCGGGCGAGCAGGCAAACTGGGTGGCAGCGACGGTAACTTGCATTGCGAATCCTCGGTGCAGGCGCGAAGTCTATCGGGCCGCCGGTGACGTCACCATGCGGCCCTGTCGTTAGACCACGGCGGGCGCCATTTGTTGGCTCTTCGACGCGGTGCGACGGCGAAAACAGCGAGCGCCAGGGCCGCCGGTGTCACGACTCCGGCGATGGCGAAAGATCGATCCAGGTGGTCTTCAGTTCGGTGTACTTGTCGAAAGCGTGCAGGGACTTGTCGCGGCCGATGCCGGACTGCTTGAAGCCGCCGAATGGCACGGTGATGTCGTCCGCGTCGTAGCAATTCACGTAGACCATGCCCGGCGCGCAGCGAGCGCGCGATCCGGTGCGCCTTGCGGATGTCGCGCGTCCACACGGCGGCCGCCAGCCCGTATTCGACGCCGTTGCCGACGCGCACGGCTTCCTCCGCATCCTCGACCGTGATCGCCGACCAGCACGGGCCCGAAGATCTCTTCGCGCGCGATCCGCATTTCGGGCCGCACGCTCGGAAAGACGGTCGGCTGCACGTAGTAACCCGCCCGACTCCTCGCGCGTGCGTTCGCCGCCCGCCAGCACGTCGGCGCCTTCCGCGCGGCCGGACTCGATGTAGCCGAGCACGGTCTGCAGCTGGACGTCGTCGACGATCGCGCCGAGCCGCGTCGACGGATCGAGCGGATCGCCGGGCGTGCATCTCGCGACTCGCGCTCGACGATCTTGCTCGAGCACTCCGTCGCGGACCGGCTCCTCGACCACCAGCCGCGAGCCGGCCGTGCACATCTCGCCCTGGTTGAAGAAGATTCCGCCGGCGGCCGCGGCTCGCGCGCGCGGTCGAGATCCGGGCAGTCGGCCAGGATGATGTTCGGCGACTTGCCGCCGCACTCGAGCCACACGCGCTTCATGTTCGACTGCCCGAGTACTGCAGCATCAGCTTGCCGGTGCGCGTCGAGCCGGTGAACCCGATGCAGTCGACGTCCATGTGCAGCGCGAGCGCCTGTCCGGCCGTCTGGCCGAAACCCGGCAGCACGTTGAAGACACCCGTCGGGCAATGCCGGCCTCGGCGGCGAGCGACGGCGAGGCGGATCGCCGTGAGCGGCGACTTCTCCGAGGGCTTCAGGATGAACGAATTGCCGGCGGCGAGCGCCGGACCGATCTTCCACGCGGCCATGATCAGCGGGAAATTCCACGGCACGATCGCGGCGACGACGCCGATGGGCTCGCGCGTGATCAGCGCGAGCGCGTCGTGCGACCGGTGGGCGCCACTTCGTCGTAGATCTTGTCGACCGCCTCGGCATACCAGGCGATGCAACGCGCGGTGGCGGGGATGTCGACCGCCAGGCTGTCCGCAGATCGGCTTGCCCATGTCGAGCGTCTCGAGCAACGCCAGCTCATCGCGATGCGCGAGGATCAATTCGGCGAAGCGCTGCAGCACGCGCTTGCGATCGCGCGGGGGCTGGCGGGACCACACGCCCTGCCTCGAAGGCACGCCGCGCGGCGGCGACGGCACGGTCGACGTCGGCCGGTGTCGGTCGAGGCCACGCGCGCGATGCACGCGACCGTCGATCGGGCTCACGTCGTCGAACGTCGCGCCGCTCGCGGCGGTGACGTAGCGTCCATCGATGAAGGCCTGGCCATTGATGGCAAGGGCGGCGGCGCGGTGGCGCCAATCCTGGGCGGTCAGCGTGGCGGTGTCGTCATCGCTTGCGTGCTCCCGGCAATCGAGGGTGGCTGTGTACCGCAGGGTCGGCCTGGCCGCGGACGATCGATCGGTCAGAACGTCGGCGGCGTGCTGGCGGAGATGATCTCGCACGGGTCGCTGCCGCGTGTTGCGGAAGCGGTGCGGGATCGCGCTCGTGAAGTAGTAGGCGTCGCCCGGCCCGAGCTGGCGGGTCTCGGCCCCGACGGTGAGCTCGATGCGCCCGCTGACGACCACGCCGCCCTCCTCGCCTTCGTGCCGCAGCATGTCGGCGCCCGTGTCCGCGCCCGGCGCGTAGTGCTCGTGCAGCAGCGCCATGGCACGGTTCGGGCGACGCGCCGCGACGAGCCGGAACGTGACCGCGCGGTCACCCAGGACGGCCAGTTCGTCGCTGCGGAAGAACACCTGGGGGCTCGCGGAGAGATCGAGCGTGAAGAACTCGGCCAGCGACATCGGGATGCCGTCGAGCACCTTCTTGAGCGAGCTGACCGAGGGGCTGACCCGATTCTGCTCGATCAGCGAGATCAGCCCGTTGGTGACGCCGGCGCGCTTGGCGAGTTCGCGCTGGGACAGGCCGTACATGGTGCGCACGGCGCGCAGGTGGGCACCGACGTCGATGCTTGATCTCGCTCACGGGTGTTCAATATCCTGCACACTTGGGTGCGAAATTCGGGCGAATTTCACGGCCGTTTGAGGCAAGTGTCAATTTTTCTTATCATCGCCATCTCCGCCCCTCCCTGAGACTCCGCCGATGCCAGCCAACAGCGCCCCGAACGTGCCGACCTCGAAGCCTTCTGGATGCCGTTCACGGCCAACCGGCAGTTCAAGGCGAACCCGCGGCTGCTGGCCCGAGCCGAGGGCATGCACTACTGGACGCCCGAGGGTCGGCAGGTCCTCGACGCGGTGGCCGGACTCTGGTGCGTCAACGCGGGTCACGGCCGCAAGGAAATCACCGAGGCCGTGAGCCGCCAGATCGCGCACCATGGAATACGCGCCGCCGTTCCAGATGGGACATGCACCCGGCGTTCGAGCTCGCCAACGCGATCGCGAGCTGGCTGCCTGCGGGCATCGACCACGTGTTCTTCACGAACTCCGGGTCGGAGTCGGTCGACACGGCGCTCAAGATCGCCCTCGCCTATCACCGCGTGCGCGGCGAAGGCACGCGCACCCGGTTCATCGGGCGCGAGCGCGGTTACCACGGCGTCGGTTTCGGCGGCATCTCCGTCGGCGGCATGGTCAACAACCGCAAATTTTTCGGCCCCGAGCTGCCGGGCGTCGATCACCTGCCGCACACGCACGACCTCGGCACGGAATGCGTACACGCGCGGCGAGCCCGAACACGGCGCGCACCTCGCCGACGAACTCGAGCGGCTCGTCGCGCTGCACGACGCGAGCAACATCGCGGCCGTGATCGTCGAGCCCGTCGCCGGTTCGACGGGCGTGCTGATCCCGCCGAAGGGCTACCTGCAGCGGCTGCGCGACATCTGCACGCAAGCACGGCATCCTGCTGATCTTCGACGAGGTCATCACCGGTTTCGGTCGGCTCGGCGCGCCCTTCGCGCGCCCAGTACTTCGGCGTGACGCCCGACATGATCACGATGGCCAAAGGCCTCACGAACGGCGCGGTGCCGATGGGCGCCGTGGCCGCGCGCAGGCAGATCTACGACGCGTTCATGCAGGGTCCGGAAGCGCGATCGAGCTGTTCCACGGCTACACGTACTCGGCGCACCCGGTGGCGTGCGCGGCCGGCATCGCGACGCAGGAGATCTACCGCAGCGAAGGCCTGTTGACGCGCGCCGCGGACATGGCGGATTACTGGGCCGACGCGGTGCATTCGCTCGAAGGGCCGGCCGCACGTGATCGACCTGCGCAACCTCGGCCTGATCGGCGCGATCGAACTCGAGCCGATCCCGGGCAAGCCCGGCGCGCGCGGCTACGACATCTTCGTGCGCGCGTTCGAGAAGGGCCTGCTGGTGCGCGTCACCGGCGACATCATCGCGCTGTCGCCGCCGCTGATCATCGAGCGCAAGCACATCGACGAGGTGTTCGGCACCCTGGCCGAAGTGCTGCAGCGACACACGGTAAAGAAACTCGGGCACCGAACGAAAACGCCCGGTCTCCTTGCGGAAGACCGGGCGTCTGGATCACGTGATTTCGCGCCCTACGCGCGTCGCAACCTTATTATTCGCTGCTCCACGGGAACGTGGTCGCAACCGAGAAGATCGCGCGACGCCTTCGCTGCTGCTGACGTCGTCCCGGCGTGCCGTCGAGCGTCTTCGAGGTCGCTGCCGTCGACGTACTTCAGGCCCAGGTGAAGTTGCCGAGCGTGTAGGTCACGCCGACGACCCAGTCGAGTAGTACCCGGCGTACGCGTCCGACGTCGTCACCGTCGCTGTAGCCGACGTGCGCCGTGAGGCCGAAGTTGGCGGGCAGTTCAAACGCGCCGTTGGCCTCGAGTACAGCGCCGACTCGTCGTGCCGCCGAAGTCCGTCCGAGTACCAGATCTTGCCGCTGATCCACTTCTAGCCGAGGCTCGCGTAGATCTCCGGGAAGTCGATGTCTTCGGCACCCGGGTAGCTGTAATAGATCAGCGCCGACGTCCCAGGTGATGTCCTCGCCGCCGCGAAACCCGGCGTAGAGTCCACTTCGACTTCCTCGTCGCAGCAGTCGCCGAAGTCGACGTTGCTGGCCCAGACGCCGCGTAGAAGCCGCTCTCGTGCGCGTAAGTCGAGGCTGCCCTGCAGGGCGGGATCCTGCGCGGTCTGGGTGATGCCGCGGAAGTCGTAATCGCTGACCACCGTGACGGTGCCGGTAATTTCGGCGTGAGCCGCCATCGCCGAAACGGTCAGCGCGACCGCAGCCAGACCATGGGTCAATTTCATCTTCGGATACCCCTTTTGTTGTCTTCATAACAACTGAAACGATACGGTAATTGCTACAGATTGTAGCAGAAGCGACACGACAGTCAGCGCCCGTCACGCTTCCGGGATGTTGCAGTGCAGGAAGCATGCCAATGGCGCGGCCGAGGTTTTTCAAGGCGTCATGCTGCAGAACTGCACCGCGACCGGGCATGCGCGACTGCGCGGCGCACCGCAACGAGGTCAATGCGTCAGGCATCGCTGGCTCGTAGATTGCATAGAACTTCCGGGCAGGCTCCAGGACCTCCCAGAGGCCGTTGAACCCGCGGGCATCACGAAGCAATCGCCCGGCCCGAACGTCCATGAGTTGCCCGAGTCGTCGCTGATGCGCACGCGTCCCTCGGTCAGCACGCACATTCGTTCTCGGTGTACGCGACCCGCCAGGCGCCCTGCTGCTGCGCCAGATGCCACCGAAAAAATGGCCCGTCGTCGTCGGTAAAGAGATTGCGCACGAGCTGCACGGGCGATCGGGCTGCCCGCGGCGAGGCGCGTCGGGTCGAGTTCGAGCTTTTCTTCGCTGCCGGCGAATTCGTCGATCCTGATGACCTGCGGACCCGTTGCGTCATGTGCTGCTCCGCCGCATCTGCTCGCCGACGAGATCTATCACGACCGCGTGGGCCGCTTCGCCTTGCGGCCGGCCGCATCAAGCGGAGCAACCTGGCCACCTCCGCATCGCTGGTCTGGTCGAAGATCCGATAACACTCGCCGACCGCGCCGAATCAGATCGGCGCGATCGCGCATACGACGTCGTCCGCGACGGTGCCAACGCCGCGCGACGGCCTCGGGCGAAGCCAACCGGCACCGCGACGACGATCCGGCGTCGCCTCGAGCACACGCAGCGCACGCACGGCCGCCTCCATCGTCGCACCCGTCGCCAGGCCGTCATCGACGACGATGCACGTGCGGCCGCGCACGCGTCAGTGGCGGCGCGTTGGCGCCGCGGTATGCACGCTCGCGCCGCGACAGTTCATTGCGCTCCTGCTCGAGCACCCGCTCGAACGCCCGCATCGCCGCCGGCCAGTCCGCGAGCACGTCCTCGTTGCGCACGACGGCACCACCGCTCGCGACTGCGCCCATGGCCAGTTCGCGCTGGAACGGCACGCCGAGCTTGCGCACGCACAGCACGTCGAGCGGCAGTGCCGAGCAGATCCGCAATCTCGGCCGCGACGGGCACGCCGCCGCGTGGCAGGCCGAGCACCAGGCGTCGACGCTTCGGCGTTGCGCGAAAGTCTCGCCGCCAACTGGCGTCCCGCGTCGGCTGCCGATCTTCGAACCGCGTCATCACGACCATCGCTCCTTGAGGGCGTGCGGTCACCCGGCGGGCAGTTTGCGCTCCATCTCGCGCAGCGCGACGACAGATTCGCCGGCCTCGATGCGGCGCACCGCCTCGGCGAACAGCGCAGAGACCGCGCAGACCCTGCAGCTTTGCTGGGCGCTGCAGTCGCGTGGGCAGGATCGTGTCGCGTGACATAGCAGGTGGTCCGGCCCATCCGGGCCGAGCAGTCGCTCGGCGCCCGGGCGCGAATACGCCGTGCGTCGCGAACGCCGTCACCGGTGCGCCCCTGCCGCGCGACAGGCGCTGCACCGCGCGCAACATCGTCGAGCCGGCGCTGATCAGGTCGTCGGCGATGACCACATGGCGCCCTTCGATCGGCCCGACCAGCAATTCGCCGCTGACGACACCGCTCTCCCGGCGCTTTTCGAACACCGCCAAATCGACCGGCGTGTCAGCGCGCACCGCGATGAGGTCCTGCACTCGCTGAGCCCGCTTGGCGCCGCCGAAATCGGGCGACACGACGGTGAGCGGCGCGCCCGTTCGCCTGCCGCGCGATCAATTCGGCAGCGAGCGGCGCGGCTCCGAGCTGATCGACGCTGCAGCGAAACGCGTTCTCGAACGCGGCGACGTTGTGCACGTCGAGCGTGATGACGTGAGAGACGCCTATGGCCTCGAACAACTGGGCGACGTATCGGGAATTGACGGGATCGCGCTCCTTCGTGCGACGATCCTTGCGGGCATACGCCAGGTACGGCACGCATGCCGTGACGCGCGCGGCGCCGGCGTCCCTCAGTGCCGCGATCAGGAACAGCAACGCGCACAAGCCGATCATTGGCGCTCGCTACGGCGTCACCGCTCAGCGACTGCACGACGTAGACGTTGCGGCCGCGCACGGCGACCAGCGGCCGGATCTTGTGCTCCCCACCCTCGTACTCGCGCTCCTCGAGCGGTGCGAGGCCGATGCCCAGCGCGGCGGCCATGCGTCCGGCAAAGGACCGCGTGGCGAGCGGCGCAAAGAGCAACGGTACGGTCATCATGGATTGCAGCCGGCATGCGTGCGGCCGCCGCGACTCGATCAGGCGAGGCGGCTTCTCCCGCGGCGTGGGTCTCGTCGCCACGCAGGCCGACATGCGTTGCTGAACTTGCGCCTCGCCGCGTCGAACGCATCGCGCAGCACCACATAGATGTCTTCGTGGCCGTCGCGATTCGGCCGTTCCATGTCGACGACGACGTCGCCGCCGGGCAGTGCCGAGCTGGACCTTGACGTTGAACACCTTGCCCTGGTGATGGTGCCGGTGGGGCGAGTCCACGACCACGCGGCAGGACTGGATGCGGTCGCTGAACTTTCCGAGGTGCGCGGCGAGTTCGCTCATGCGAGTCTCGACGGCCGCCGACGATTCCATGTGCCGGAAGGTGATGTTGACAGGGATTGTCACGATTGTTTGCCCTCTGCTGGGTTGGCCCGGGTGCGCCGCGCGACAGCGCCTAACCTGCCGGGATGTGACCGCTCGCGCGCTGGCCTGCGTCGACGACGGCCGTCGTGACGAGATCCGAGCCGACGTTCGTCATCGTGCGCGTCATGTCGAGCATCCGATCGACGCCGAGGATGATGCCGATGCCTTCGGGCGGTATGCCGAATGCGACGAGCAGGCCCGCAATCAACGGCAACGACCCGCCCGGAATCGCGGCCACGGCCACGGCGCTGAGCACCGACAGGAACACCAGTGTGATCTGCTCGATCGAGGCCGAGATGCACGCCGAAGACCTGCGCCACGAACAGCACGACGCACCCTTCGTAGAGCGCCGTGCCACTCATGTTCATCGTCGTGCCGAGCGGCATTACGAATCCGGCCGTGGACGGTGCGATGCCGAGCCGTTCGCGGCACACGGTCAGCGCCGCCGGCAGCGTGGCGCTGCTGGAACTCGTCGAAAACGCCGTGACCAGCACGTCCTTGATCTGCCGGAAGAACTCGGCGTGGACTGCGTCTGGCGAGATAGCGCAGCCAGAGCGACATCGTGCCGAACAGGTGCAGCAGCAGCATCGATGCGCAGCCCACGACGAAAAGCCCGAGCGCGATCAGGATGTCGAAGCCGACCTTGACGACCACGCTGAAAATCATCGCCGGTACGGCATAGGGCGCGAGCCGCAACGCGAAATGCACGATGCCGGTCATGAGGTCGCGCGACGGTATCGAGTCCGTCCAGCAGCCTGCGCTTGCGTTCGGCTCGGCAGCGACAGGCCCGGCGGCGCCGACCAGGATCGCGAACACGATCAGCGGCAACACGTCGCCGAGCACGTTGCGCTGGTTGCCGACGAACGCGCCGAACAGGTTGCGCGGCATGAACATGTCGACGACGCCGCGTGGGGTCATCCGCACGTTCGCCTCGCTCGTCTCGACGTGCGAGCGGGCCTGGCCGCTGTACTCCTCCACCAGGCGGGCCGACGTCGCCTGCTCCAGTCGCCCGCCCGGATTGAGCAGGTTCATCATGACCAGGCCGAGCGTGGCCGCAATCGCCATGTTGACGAAGAACAGCGTGAACGTGCGGCCGGCCAGCGGCCCGAGGTTCGACGAGCTCGCCGAGTTGCACGACGCCGCCCGCGAGGGACGCGAACACCAGCGGGATCACGACGAAGAACAGCATGCGCAGGAACACCTGTCCGAGTGGGTCGAACAGGTTCGTCGCGACCCAGCGAGCCGGCTCGAGCATCCCGGCACGAATTCGGCCAGGAGCAGCACGAGTGTCCCGGCGACGGCGCCGAGCGCCAGGCCCAGCAGGATGCGGTTGGCAAGCCGGGAATCGGTGTCGGCAGACATGAGAGCGCCCCACACAATGCGCAGCGGAGCGCGCACTGTGTAGGACGCAGGCGGGACTGGCAAGCGCGGCGGCGCCTCGTCCAGGCGTCCTGGGATCAGATCCTCGGCGGGTCGGTTTCGCGACCGAAATTGCGATGCATGCCGAGCGCCTTGCAGAACGCCTCGATCGCCGCATCGGGGGAATCGCTTTGACCGAACACGAGGCCTGGATCGACTTCGCCGGTTACGAACTGGCGCGGGATCGACAATTTGGTGCAGTAAGCGCTTCAGCTGCGCCGAAGGCGAGGATCGGCTTGCAATGCCGGTACTGGTCGCGGACGAAGTCGTGCGCGAGCCCCTGCTTCATCAAGGTACCGATCGCGCCGGCGCCGTCGGGCAACACCAGTGCGTCCCAGAGCACCGACGGCGCGGCTTCCATGGTGACTTCGATCGGGATTTCGGTGCCCTCGACGGACTCGACGGTGAGCATCGAGGCGCCGACGAAGCGTGGCACCGCGCCCGCGGCGGCGAGCTGAGCATGCACCCGTATCAACGGCGCAGCCTTGACGCCATCGACCGCCAGAATCGCTACACGGCGTGAGCGGACGCCGGCGTCACCCGGACGAGCAAGCAACGACAACGGCGGCGAGACCGACACCTCGGGTGGATCGATCTTGTGGGCAGCCTTTTTCAGCGGCGGCGGCGTCTTGATGCCGAGCCCTGCGGCCACCGCGTCGGCAAGTTTTGGCGACACGTTCGCCAGCTGCGCAACGACGCGCTTGCGGATCGCGGGGATCTGCACGCGTGTCAGCTCGAAGCGGAATGCCCGCACGATGTGCGCTTTCTCGGCCGGGCTCTGGCTGTTCCAGAACAGCTCGGCCTGCGTGTAATGCTCGGCAAACTTCTGCGGCTTGCCGCGCACCTTGTCGGCCTCGATGGGCTCGCGGAACGATGTGAAGCCCGCCGCCATGCCTGCCTGGAACGGGCAGCCGCCACCCAGCGAGTTCGGCTCGTAGGCGACCCGACCACGATGGATCGTGTGCCGGTGAAAGCCGTCGCGCTGGTTGTTGTGGACCTCGACGACCGGGGCGTTGATCGGGATTTCGTGGAAATTTGGGCCACCGAGTCGCAGCAACTGCGTGTCGACGTACGAGTGGATCCGGCCCGCGAGCAGCGGATCGTTCGAGAAGTCGATGCCCGGCACGATGTGCGCCGTGCAGAAAGCAACCTGCTCCGTCTCCGCGAAGAAATTGTCGGGGTTGCGATTCAGCACCATGCCTGCCGACCCGGCGCACCGGCACGAGTTCCTCGGGCACGATCTTCGTGGCATCGAGCACGTCGAAGCTGAATTGCTCCGCCTGCTCTTCCGAGAAGACCTGCACGCCGAGTTCGTACTCGGGATAGTTTCCCGCCTCGATCGCTTCCCAGAGGTCGCGGCGGTGAAAATCGGGATCCGCACCCGAGATCTTCACGGCTTCGTCCCAGGCGAGCGAATGCGTGCCCGCGAGGGGCGACCAGTGGAATTTCACGAAGCTCGATTCGCCGTCCGCATTGACGAAGCGGAACGTGTGGACACCGAAGCCCTGCATCATGCGGTAGCTGCGCGGAATCGCGCGATCCGACATCACCCACATCAACATGTGCGTCGACTCGGGCATCAGGGAGACGAAATCCCAGAACGTGTCGTGGGCACTCGACGCCTGCGGCATGGCGAAATGCGGCTCGGGCTTCAGCGCATGCACCAGGTCGGGAAACTTCATCGCGTCCTGGATGAAAAAGACCGGGATGTTGTTGCCGACGAGGTCCCAGATCCCCTGGTCAGTGTAGAACTTGGTCGCGAAACCTCTTACGTCGCGTACGGTGTCGGCGGACCCGCGTTCACCGGCGACGGTCGAGAAGCGCACGAATGACGGGCGTGCGCTTGCCTGCGCTCGCGAAAATGGAGGCCTGCGTGATGTCCTTCAGGGTTTCGTAGCACTCGAAGTAGCCGTGCGCGCCGGAGCCGCGGGCATGCACGATGCGCTCCGGAATACGCTCGTGGTCGAAGTGCGTGATTTTCTCGCGCAGGATGAAATCTTCCAGCAGCGCCGGTCCCCGCAGCCCGGCTTTCAGCGAGTGCTGGTTGTCGGCGATGGGCACGCCCTGGTTCGTGGTCAGCATGCGGCCGGACGATTGCGCGCGCATCTGCGACAGCGGATGCGTGTTCAGGTTCTCGCCGTCCGGAATCTCGTCGCCCAGTTTCTCCGAGGTATTGGTTTCGCTGAGCGTGCTCGCCGTTGCCAACGGGGACTCCGCCTCGGCCGTATCGCCCTCGGGCGCGCCTTCAGCGGCGGTTTCACCGTACTCGGCCGGCTTGTTTTCGTTTGCCGGCATCTTGTCGGCGAGATCTGCCGCGGCGGCAAATTTTACGACGGCGGGATCGCTGCTCTTCAGCGCGTCGGGTGACGGCGGCACGGACGGACCGCTGATCGTCGAGCGAGCGGACGTCGTCAATGCAGCCAGGGTCGCCGGATCGGCGGGCGGTTTACGGGAAGCAGCCATGCGGTGGGTCTCCAATGGGGTCGCCGCACTTTAGGGTCTGCGCCTTCTGCGCGAAGCTAGGTTGCGACCCCCGGTTCCTGTGCGACCTGTCTTACCGGAGCGCATGAACGGATCTGCTCCGTAACCGTGCACTTGTAACGTGAACGACGACTGTTTCGGTGCAGCAAGTCTGGCCCGCCGACGCTCCGCGGCAGTTTCGCGGCCAGATTGCAGCGCTTTCCGTAGCAATCCAGCACTTGGCACGGGCGTTGCTTAGGTCTTCCCAGATACACACGAGCGACCGACGCAGATCATGAAGCCGTTGACGAGGGAACAGCTCGGCTGGAGAGTCCGGCCGGGCATTCTGGGCAAGCACCCTTCGAGTCCGCAGTCTGTGCATGCTCTGCTCGGCTACTTCCTCAAGGATCGCCAGTCACCGACACCGTTCCCGGGCCGCGACATGCTGACCAACGAAGGACTCTTCGAGTGGGGCATTGCCAGTCCGCTCGAGAAGGTCATCGAAGGTCCGGAGCACCTGAAGCTATTGCTCGAGGTGCCGGAGATGTACCGGCAGAGTGTCTCCATCGTCGAACCGTGGGCCAACGTCGGCCTGAATCCGCAGGGCGAATCGGTCCGCGCATCGAAGAACATCGCCTACCTGCTGCAGCAGATCGCGGACGCCGACAGCGTGCTGTTCCCGGTCTGGTCCAGCGGTATCGAGCATACGGACAGGCTCGCCAACGTCCTCAGCGCCGGGATCGCCACGGTGATCCAGGGCGGCCATCCGTCAGTGCATGATCCCGGCAGTTTCGCCGGCTCCAAGGCGAACCTCGACGACCTGCTGGCCCTGATCACGCAGATGTTGCTGCGTCGCACGAGCGGCAGCGGCCCCAGTATTTTTGTTTGCCTCGGTCACCAGCTCGCGGCAGCGGCGCACGTGCAGCTGATCAAGCGCGTGACGCGGGAGGTGCTCGCGCTGACGCGCCTGCCGCTCGATCCTGCGGGGCGCACGCTCTCGACGCTGCAAAAACTCTGCCGGCAGATCGCCGACGTCGGCGAGCACCTGCCGATCCTGAAGAACGGTGCGATTATCGCCACCGGCTGGGATGAGCCGAACTTTGCCGTCGCGCGCAACGAGGCGCTCGAGGTCGGCACGCGCAAGCTGCTCCCCTATGTACGACGCAGTCATCACGACCACGTACCGGACATGCTGCACGCGACGCACGCGTTGATTGCCGATGAACTCGACGGTGTCATCGACGTGGCGATGACGCAGGAACGCGAGCTGCTGGTCGAAATGTTTCATTACGATGAAGTCAACGAGGAAGCAGCGCTGTTCGCCAACTGGGCTTACAAACGACTCCACGACACGGTGATCCCGGTGCGGCACGAACTGGCTGTGAGCCCGGTCGGCTGGCTGCTGAGCCTGCCGTATGCCGTGGAGATACTTGCGCAAACCCAGGTCAGCGAGCGTGCCTTTACCGAGGTCAGCACGACCGCCATCTATTACAAGGACTGGGAGACGCACCGTATCCGGCGCTCGTTCACGTGCCAGTTTCATCCCGAACTGATGGCCGACATCAGGGATATCGGCGGCCGTTCCGCGCCGCGCTATGCCGACCTGAAAGACAACGACGGCGTGAGGTTGCTGATTCGGCTGCTCTACCACGGCATGCAGGAATAGGCCGAGCGCGCGTAGAGTACGTTCCATGAACGCTAAACTGCTCGTGCGGCCGGTCACGCCGCAGGATATGACCGCATGGCGGCCCCTCTGGGACGGGTACAACGCGCATTACGGGCGCTCGGGTCCGACCGCCCTCGCTGAGGAGGTCACGCAGGCTACGTGGTCGCGCTTTCTCGATCCCAACGAGCCGATGAGCGCGCTCGTCGCCGAGTCCGCTGGACGGCTGCTCGGCCTCGTGCACTATTTATTCCACCGCAGCACGACGCAGGTAGCGCTTACGTGCTACCTCGAAGATCTCTTCACGTCCGCTGAGTCGCGCGGCAAAGGGGTCGGGCGCGCGCTGATCAACGCCGTGTACAAGAACGCCCGGGAAGCGGGCTCGCCGAACGTCTACTGGCTCACGCACGAGACCAACAGCGTAGCAATGCGCCTGTACGAAGTGATCGCCGTACGCTCGCCCTTCGTCGTGTATTCCAAGACACTCTAGGTGGACCGGCGGCTGCCGGAATACAAGTCGAATAGCAGCAGCCTGCAGGGGAGGCTGCCGTTCATCAGCGCAATCGTGCGGCTCGGCTTGAGCCCGATCGCCTTGTAAGGTGACGCGGCGGACGCCAGGATCGCGGCTCGCCAACCGGAAAATTTCTGTTTCAGCGTATCGCCGAGTTCGGCGTAAAGCTGACGTGTGTCGGCCTCGCTCCCGCCGATGCGTTCGCCATACGGAAGGTTGGTGACCAGCAGGCCATGTTCCGCGATGACGTCCAGCTCCTGGAACCGGCGCGTCTCGAACGTCATGTATTTTTCGACCCGCGCCTTCAGTGCACTCTTCTGGGCCATCGCCACGTACGCGGGATTGATGTCCGATGCGCGCACTGGTGCCAGTGGCGACTCGAGCTTTTCGGCACGCACTTGGTCCTGCGTGGCTCGCCAGAGTTCGCGGTCGAGGCTCTTCAGCCACTCGAAGTAGAAGTCGCCTTTCTTGCGGTGGATCTGTGGAGCCTTGCGTATCGCGATCATGGCCGCCTCGATCGCGAGCGTGCCGCTGCCGCACATCGGGTCGAGAAACGGCAGGGTGCCGTCGTAGCCCGCCATGAGAAGGATCGACGCGGCGAGTGTTTCCTTCAGAGGCGCGGGGTGACCTTGTTCGCGATAGCCGCGCTTATGCAACGACTTACCGGAGGTGTCGAGGCTGAGCATGCAGCGGCCGCGCTGCAGGTGCGCCACGACGACGACCTTTGGCTCGCTCACGTCGACGGCCGGCACGCGGCCAAGATCGCGCTGGAAGACATCGCGGATGCCTTCGCGAACCTGGGTGATGACCTGCTTCGGTGGCATCTCGCCACCGTCCTCAACGGCCCCGAGACTTTCAACCATGAATGCATGCTGTGGGTCGAAGTAGTCCGGCCAATGAATGCGTCGCACCTGCGAAAAGAGCATCGGTGGCGATTTCGCCGGCACCTCCTTGACCACCGCAAGGATGCGGCTCGCTGTACGCAGCTTCAGGTGCAGTTCATAAAAGTGCGCAGCGCTCGCTTCGAACACGACGGCGCGGAAGCCGGGTTCGAGCGCGGTAACACCGAGCGCCTCGAGCTCTTGAATCAGCGCGGGCTTGGTTTCTTCGGGGCACGTAGCAATCAGGCGCACTTCGAAAGTATACCGGCACGCGCACGAAGCGTAGGCTCACACGCCGGTGCAGAACGCCGCAAACCAACGAGTTTTCAGATGAGCAGTCCCGTGCTGGCAGAGTGGCATCGAATAGTTGCAAGCCGCGATATCCGCCGCCTGCCGGACCTGATCGCGCCCGACGCGACATTTCATTCACCGGTCGTGCACACGCCGCAGCAAGGCCAGAAGCTCACGGTGATGTATCTCTCCGCGGCATTCCAGGTTTTTTTCAACGATTCGTTTCGTTACGTGCGCGAGCTGCAGGGATCCCGCGACGCGGTGCTTGAATTCGAGACCGAGATCGAGGGCATAACGGTCAATGGCGTCGACATGATTCGCTGGAATGACGACGGCAAGATTACCGACTTCAAGGTCATGCTGCGCCCGCTCAAGGCGATCAACCTGATCCACCAGAAGATGGGCGCGATGCTGAATGCGCGCGCGGACAAACCCGGCTGAGGCATCGGCATTTCCGCACACCCGGAACCTTCGTCTGCCGGTATCGGACGTCACCGGACGGCATTCATGCTGTACTTTATCGCTGGCAAGCCGTGCGGAGGTCCTATGTCGGGTAAAGAGGCGAACAAGGCTCGAGCGGTGAGGTTTCTCGAGATGATCGTGGCCGGGAAAGTGACCGAGGCCTACGACGAATTCGTCGCGCCGGGCTTCAGGCATCACAATCCTTTTTTCAAAGGCGACGCTAACTCGCTGCTCACGGCGATGGCGGAGAGCAACGCGCTGTTCCCATCAAGGCGATTGGACGTGCAACGCGCCCTGCAGGACGACGACCTGGTGGCGGTGCACTCGCGGCTGCGGCTGGGAGCCGAAAACCCCGAAATGGCCGTCGTGCACATCATGCGGTTCGCGGATGATCGGATTGCCGAGTTCTGGGACATCAGCCAGACGTCGCCCAATCCACTCGTTAACGAGAACGGCATGTTCTGAAGCCGCTCGCCCGGTTGCGGCCCGGGCACAGCACGGCATTTGCAGCGTTTTTTCGAAGGGATGCGTAACGGTGATGGCGGAAGAATTTGAATACGTGGGCTTCTGGGTACGGGTGGGTGCGTCGCTCATCGACACGGTCCTGGTGCTCGCAATAACCGTGCCTTTGCTGTGGGCGCTGTTCGGAAGTCCAATTTCTGTAAAGCCGGACCCGGATTGGATGGAGACCGCCGCCAACATAGTCATTTCCTACGTGGGGCCGGCCGTGGCCGTGATCATGTTCTGGATTGCGCGACAGGCAACGCCCGGCAAGATGGCATTTGGCGCCAGGGTCGTCGATGCCAATACCGGCAAGCCGCTCACTGTTTCGCAAGCGGTCGTCCGCTATCTCGGCTATTTCGTGTCGACGATTCCACTCTTCCTGGGGCTCATCTGGGTCGGCATCGATTCGCGCAAACAGGGCTGGCACGACAAGCTGGCCGGCACGGTCGTGGTACGGCGAAAGTCCGGCAAGAAACCCGAACTCGTGAAGTTTGATCACCCGTGAATGGCACCGGGCATGTCGGTTGACGAGAACGATCGCGCGTTCGCTCCCTGGTTGCCGGTGCCGTTGGGTGCGGCGCTTCTGACCGCAATGCTGGCCGTCCTGCTTGCCTTCCTCTTCAGCGGCTTGATCATCTCCCGCCCGGCGCCGCCGCGCCTGATCGTGGCGGTGGTTGCCTGTGCATTACTGCTGCCCTTCTTCGCGCGTCGACGTCCCTCCCGCGTTGCGTTCACGGGACACGCTTATGTGCTCGCATTGGCCGCGGGGTTACTGATGTCGGGTGCGGGCGTACTGGCAGGCTACGTATTCCGGGTGCCCTTCGGCGAGTGGGACCAGCACCCGATTTCGGCCGGTGTAGCCTTGATGACGGGCGTGATACTGCTCGCAGCGCAACGCCGCGTGCTGCGAGCCCGCAAACCTGGCCAATCGCCATGACGGTGCGCATCGTCAGGTTGGGCAGCCCACGCGGCAACGGCGAGGGCCTGCGACTCGGTACCGTACGGCGGCCGCCCCGGGGCGTGCGCAAGGAAGATTACGCCGCGCAGGATTGGTTCGACGTCTGGTTCCCGACACTGGCGCCGAGCCCGGCAACCATGCGGCTCGGTCGTGCGGCAACCAATGACGTGCAACGCGCGCGGTTCTTCAGGAAATACCGTGCCGAGATGAAATCACCGGCAGCGGCGCACGCGCTCGAGTTGCTGGCCATGCTCTCGCGGCAGACCAATTTCGCAGTCGGGTGCTATTGCGAGAATGAAGATTATTGCCACCGTTCCGCCCTGCGGGAACTGCTCAGGCAATACGGCGCACGACTGGAGCGCTGAACACAGGGATTCGAATCGTCGACCGGCACCCGCCGCGTAAAAGCGTGACGCTGGCCGAGGCCAGCGTCACGCCGCGTCGCTCAATGCGGGTTCGCTATTGGGGACGGTCAGCCTTACGTCGACGCCGGGCCGCCAGGAGCAGGAATCCCGCGGCGATTTCCAGCAGGCCGACGCCTCCACCACCACCACCACCACCGCCACCTGCCGGCGGCGGGGGCGGCGGCGGCGGCGGCGGCGCCGTGCAGCGCGCGAAACTGGCGGTGGCGGGATCCTGGCCTGTCACCCTGACTTCGAGCGTGTGATTGTTGCAGTCAGTGATCGCTCGACGTGAAGGTCAGCAGGTACTCGTTGTTGAGCGTATTCGCTATCGCCACGTAGGCTTCGGCGATCTGTTCGGGCGTAGGCGCGGGCAGATAGGTTGCGTTGGTGTCCGTTGCAAGGTCCGTCAACAGTTCCAAGCCGGCAGCGTTCACGTCACCCACGCCGACCGTGAAGATGGGGATGTTGGCCCCGTTAGCCGCCGTGATCACGGCGGCGTACGGCGTTCGTTGAATCCAGGAGGGTCATCCTCCCGTCCGTCGCTGACGAGTAGCACGGCCTTCGGTCCTGCGGGAAGCGCCGTGGAAGTGACGTGATTTGGCTGTATCGAAAGCGCGACGCCATCGAGGATGTTGCTGCCGGAGCCCAGGTATTCGCCATCGCCGCACTTAAGCAGGGCGTTCGTGCCAGTCCCGCGGGCCCGTCGATCTGCACGAATGTCGGCGATGTCACGACCGAGGCCCTCGTCCGGGTTTGTATCGTTGAACATGACGATCGCGGCGAATCGCCATCCTGCATCGAATTGATGAACTCGGTGATCGCCGCTGCATTGCCGGCAGCGCCGCCTGCTTCACGGACTGCTCATGTCCATCGCGAAGACGATGGAAACTCGCTGGTTCGGATCCTGCGAGGGCGGTATCGAAAAAGTGGGCGAGCTGACGGCGGTGCCATCGACGAGCAGCGTGAAATCGGCGGCGGTCAGATTACCGACTGGTCCGCCTGCGGCATCCGTGACTTCGACGGATACCGAGATCGGCTCCGCAACGGGGTCGGCGTCGACGCGCACGGCCACCGCCGCCGACGCTTGTGTGGACCAGAGCCCGACGAATAGCGATGCCACCAACAAAGCCGGACGCCAGCCCGATATTCTTATCCCGTCCATTCAGTACCCCTGTGAAGTATTTACAACAGCCTCGAAGAGCCGGCGTAATAATTACTTAGGCGACGGTGCGTCTCAAGTAGGCAGTACGTGTCGGCGTGTCAGTATGGCATGGATGCGGCGGGCGATTACTCCTACACGACGGTCATAAAACGCCGATATTATGTCGCAAACGGTCGCGAACATCGCGTAAATGGCCGACGTTTTAGTCGTGATCGCGGTCCTTCCCGGTGTGATGCACATGTGTGGGAGTCGTCGGCCGGTGCGACAGTGTGAGGAGACACGGCACTAAAACGGTGCTCCGCCTGATCCGCCCCCGAGCGGTAGCCAGCTCGCAGGTATCGCCCTTATGGCGCCGTCCCGCCCCCAGCACACTGCTCGAGCCAGTTGCGTCCATATGGGTAGGCGGCGATGACCGGCAGCGCGTCAGTCCAGTCGAGGCCCGTCCAACTGGGGCCCACCCGATGGTTCCAGAACAGGTAGGAGTTGACGCATAAACCACTCGTGCGCGGGTAGTACTGGTTGAAATCCCCGAAGTCACCACGCACAGCAAACTGAAACACGCTGTTCATGCCGAAGTTTCTGATGCCATACGACCGATTTTGCACACTGTTCGCGCGGCACCCTTTATGGCGTGTGAGCACCTCATAGATCGCGTCGTTGCCTGCATAAAGTGCCACTTCGTCGGGCAACACGTCAGGACCCGAGAGGCAGCCGCGATTCTCGGGAATGGCATCGATGGCGGCCGCAACGTCATCGAGATACTGCTGGCCGTTGCGTATGAAGTTCATGTAGACCATGCAACGGCTGCGCGAAAACGCCTCACCGCACTTGCGCGTGATATCGATGAGCGCATCCCGCCAGGCGGCTCGCCGTGTACGTGCCGCCATCGCCTAAGTCCTGCGAATACTCCCCGGTGAAGCCCAGGGCCGATTCCTGGACGACGTATCCTTCCACGCGCGGATTGTCGTCGTAGCGCGCGGCGGCCGCTCGCATCATCGCGATGTACGCTTTTGTGACCATCGGCACCCACATGAAACACGTCGACGCGCGACTTCCATCCATGTTCGGGCCGGAGTAGTTCGCCTGCAGGTAAGCCGGGCACGGATTGCGCACGGGGCTGCTGTTAAAGCTCTTGTGCTCGACGAGGATCCAGAGCTGGCACTGCGGATTGTGCGAATTGGCAATTGCCCGAAGCACCCTCTCGAAGGAACTGAAATCATAGTTCCCGGGAGAGGGTTCCACTTCGTTCCAGGTCTGGCGCCAGACGACACCGGTCACGCCCGCCTGGTCGCAAAGCATCGCTACATCCGCGGGCGTGTCCGCGTACCGAGTGGCGAAGTAATGTCCGTAATTCGCCTTGCGTGAAACCGCGCCGTGGGCGGAAAAGGCGACGCATGCGAGTAGCGCGATCAGGCCTCCGCGCCAAACCGAGGTTAGGTTTCTCACGAGTCCTCCCGAAATTCCGAGTGGCTTGTCCGATCCGTAGGACAAGTCCGGAACAACGGGTCGCCGCAAGTGGAGCGCCAGAAGGCAGCCACTTCGTTGACGGAGTTGCTGCGTCACCCCATCGGCAATCCCACTGCGCAAGCCCTCGCCTGTGGACTGAAGGAAACTTTTTCCCAACTTCCGGCGGAATGCCTGCAGCGGGACGGAGTATTCACTGCTGATCGAGCTCAACCGGCTAGATCCATGAAATAGCCAAGCGAGCCTCGGCGGCGAATCCTGTACGACCATCCGAGTCGCGAGAAAGTTCGCGCAGTGCCGCGTCGAAATTACGAGTTTTTATGGCCGGCTCGCATGAGCGAGGAACCAAATACTTCCCCTAATGTCCGCTTGAAATTTAATTCACTCTAATGTCCGCTTGAAATTAATTCACTCGGCGCGCCACGCGTCCTGCACTTGGGAGCGAGTCACCACGTCTCGATCCACGGGCGCAGTTCGGTCTCGTGCGTCCATGCATCGCGGGGCTGCTGGTGGATCTGCCAATACGTCTCCGCGATGTGCTCCGGGCTCAGGATGCCGTGCCGATCCTTGAGCGAGTATCGCTCCGGGAAAGTGCTGCGGATGAAATCGGTGTCGACCGCGCCATCGATGATGGTGTGCGCGACATGGATGCCTTTAGGCCAGAGCTCGCGCGCCATGCTCTGTGCGAGCGCGCGCAACGCGTGCTTGCCGCCGGCAAACGCGGCATAGCCTTCGCTCCCGCGCAGGCTCGCGGTCGCACCGGTGAAGATGATGGTGCCGCGGCCTCGCGGCAGCATCGCCTTCGTCACCTCGCGACCCATCAGGAAACCGCCGAAGCAATTCATCTCCCAGACCTTGCAGTACACACGAGACGTCGTCTCGGTGATGCCAAAGCGCACATTGGCGCCGATGTTGAACACGGCCACTTCGATGGGCGCGACCTCGAGTTCGATCTTATCGACGAGCGCGACCATGTCTGTTCCTTGCGCGCATCACTGGCGAAGCCGTGCGCCTGGCCGCCTTCGGCGCGGATCTGCTGCACCAGTGGCTCGAGCTTGTCGGCCGTTCGTCGCGTAACGCATGCAATGTAACCTTCGCGGGCGAACCGCCGCGCAATTGCACCTCCGGTAGCGTCGCCGGCGCCGATCACGAGGATCGCCTTCGGTTCGTTCATGTCAGTGCGTGACGAATGTAGCGGTGTAGGTCGTATTCGCGGTCGGCGTGCTGATCGTGTGGATCCGTGCACCGCCGTCGGACCAGGACGCGAACACCCAATTGCCAGCGGCGCCCTGGGGCGACACGGCTTCGATTTTGCGCTGGATGCCCACGACGCCGACGAAGCTGTGCGGCGTCGACACCGGTTGTCCGTCGAGCCGCAGCTGCAGGCCGGCCGGATTCGTCGCGAGCGTGACCGTCCTCTTGCGAGGCCGGACGTCGCGGCTGACCGAACGCGTGAGTCCGCTGGAATCGCGCACCCTGAGATGGATGCGATAGAAGACATTGGCAGAGGTCTCGCCGCTGACGGGAATCGTGAACGAACCGGTCCTGGAGCCCGTGACGGGCAGGACGTGGGGATGGACGTGGCTGTCGTGGTGCAGGTTGACCCACCAGGTGAAGGCGCTCGGCGGCAACACGCCGTCCTCCGCGTCGTTGCCCGTGCCGCCGTAGCTGATCACGTTGCCGCCCGCGTAGGTCGTGCCGCTCACAGGCTGAGTGATGCTCGCCGAAGGCAGTGCGTTCAGCGTGACCGTGAGCTGCGCAGCGTTGCTGGTAGCCATGCCAAACGCGTTCGATACGATGACGTCGAAGAACGCACCGTTGTCGGCGAGCTGAATGTTGGAGCGCGTATAGCTCGAGCCCGTGGCGCCGGCGATCGGACTGCCGTTGCGGCGCCACTGGAACGCGAGCGGCGCGCTTCCGGTCGCCCCGACCCTGAAGATGACAGACTGGCCGACCGCGACCGTGCGGCTCGCCGGCTGCAGGCCAATGGCGGGCGGTTGCGATGTGGCGTAGGTGATCCGCCCGACGCGTCCCTCCTGTCGCACAAGATAATAGAGCGCACCGTCCGGACCCACCTTGAGGTCCACGGGAGCGCCAACACCCGCCGCGAAGCCGGTGACCGTTCCGCTCTGTGGATTCAAGCCGACGTATCCAGCCCGCGCAGTAGTCGGCGAAGAAATATTGGCCGTGATACGCGCTGGGAAAGGCGAGAACATTGGATTCGTAGAAAGCACCACCGGTGATCGCGCACACTTCGTCGACGTGGCCGTAGGCATAAATCGGATCCGTGAACGCTGGCTGGGTGGATACACCTTCAGTAACGGGCCAGCCGTAGTTGGCGCCGGCACTTCCTTCGTTGATTTCCTCCCAGGTATTTTGCCCGACATCGTTGATGAACAAGCGGCCAGTGCTCCGCTGAAATGCAGTGGTAAACGGATTGCGCAGCCCAAGTGCCCAGATCGAGCGATTGACGCCGGAGGTGCTTCCGAAGAACGGATTGTCCGTCGGGATGGATCCGTCGCGATTGATCCGCAGGATCTTGCCCGAGCAGGTTTCCGAGTGTCTGCGCGTTGTCGCCGTTGGCATTGTCGCCGACGGCAATGTACAGCTTGCCGTCATTCCCGAAGTGGATCGCACCCCCGTTGTGATTTTTGGCGAACGACAAGGGGTTGAGGTCGAGCAGCACGACCTCGCTGCCGGGCACCGCGACGTTACCGTTGGCCGTGAAGCGGCTCAACCGGTTGTGGATGGTCGGGGTTTTTGCCGTGTAATAAACGTAGACGAAGTTGTTCGTCGCGAAACCGGGGTCGAAAGCTACGCCAAGCAGCCCGCGCTCCCCGGAGGCATCGACTGGGAGCGTGAGAAATGGTGTCGTGAGGAGATTGCCGTTCTGAACGACGCGAAGCTTGCCGCTCTGTTGGGAGACGAACAATCGCCCGTCCGGCGAGAACTGCATCGCAGTGACATTGGTGGGCACTTCGACGTACGTGCTGTCGACGAAACCGCTCGGCACCGTCGCGGCGAACGATGCTGTGCTCAGGACAAATTGTGCGGCGAGTGTTGTGATTCCGACGCAAGCATGCCAATGGTTGGTTCTCACGGTCGACCTCGCGACGTTAGGTTTCGGTGACTCGCATGACGTTGACTAGATCGCCGTAGCCCCGCCGATACGCCCACAAAGGCAGGGCTACCATCCGCTTTTCACCGGCGCCTACGTCACCGACGTCACTCCAAGACGACAAACAGCAGTGATGAGTGCTTGAGCATTGACAGGTTTTCCCAGGTGAAGCTGGAAGCCAGCCTCGAGCGCTGCGGAATGATCTTCCTCGCGAACAAATGCCGTCAACGCGATGGCCGGCAATTTTTCCGCCGTGTAGCCGGCGGCGCGCAAGGACCTGATCAATTGATAGCCGTCTTTACGCGCCATACCAATATCGCTGACAAGCACATTCGGAACGGCACGATCGATTTCCGCCAATGCAGCATCTGCATTTTCCGCTTCCCGAACCCGGGCCCCCGCGTCGTTGAGGAATCGCGCGATCAGGGTCCTCGAATCATCGGCGTCTTCGACGACGAGCACATCGAGGTTCGACAATCGGCTTGAAAAGCGATCGGTCGGTGCTTCTTGCGTTGACGTAGTCACGGGGATGCGTATGCGAAACGTCGCGCCTTGCCCTTCGCCATCAGAGAAAGCTTCGACCGCTCCGTCATGTAGACCCACCAGGTGGTTCACGATCGTCAAACCGATACCCGAGACCGGCAAAGCTCTTGGAGCTTCCGGAATCCTGCTGGCTGAATCGATCGAACAGCTTAGGAAGAAACTCGGCGCTGATGCCCTTGCCGGTATCGGTTACGTCCAACTCGAAGCAGTCATCGCGGAGTCGTGATGCGACCGTAACTTGCCCGCCCGCGGGCGTGAACTTAAAGGCATTGCTCAGCAGGTTCCACACGACCTGTTGCAACCGGGCCTCGTCACCCATGACAACGACGTCCGGCGCTCTTTGCGTCATCGTCATCTGAATCCTCTTCGCCTCTGCCTGGGAAGCGACGACCTCCATTGCGGCATCGACGATAGCGCGTGGATCGATGACGGCCATTTCAAGGCGCATCTTTCCGAACCGAATGCCCGCAAAATCAAGGAGATCCGAGGTTAGATGCGACTGGATACGGGAATTGCGCTCGATTACCTCGATGCCATGGCGCACGGAGACCGGAAGATCGGGGGTGCGCCGCAAGACATTGGCCCACCCGAGAATCGCCCCCAGCGGATTTCGGAGTTCGTGGGATAGGGTCGCCAGAAACTCGTCCTTCAGGTGATTACTGCGCTCTGCCTCTGCGCGGGCAACGCGCTCGCTGGCCAGCAGACCCTCGCGTTCCTGCTCATATCGCAGGCGTTGGGTGATATCCGTGGCGATCGCGACCCGTGCTCCCGTATCTGCCTCCACGACGATGCGCCACTCTATTTGCTCCGCGTCGCCCATCACCGCGCGCGATAGGAATTATGCCGTCCCAGCTGTTTCTCGTCCGCGAGCTGTTTATTTACGCTCGTCAACGGATAAACAAAATCGTCAGCCACCAGGCTGGAGAAAGGTGTCCGCAGCAGTGCGTCGCGATCGCGCCCGGCCAACTCGCAAAAGGCCGGATTGACGTCCGTGAAGACCATGTCGCAATCCAGAATGGCGATGCCACTTGATGCCAGATCGAAGACGGTACGAAACCGAGCGTCTGCCTTACGCTTGATTGCATCGGCATCGCGGGAGAACAGCAGCGCCCGGACGGTCGCGGTGAGGACCAATGGGTCTGCAGGATGTGCGAGATAACAATCCGCGCCCGCGAGCAGCCCGTGCGCCATGTCGGAGGTTGACGTAAAGGTCGCCGAGAGATAGGTAATCGGAATGTAAGCGGTTTCGCGGCGGCTTCGCAGGCGGCGACAAACCTCGAACCCATCCATGTCCGGCAGGTTCACGTCCAGGACGATCAGGTCAACGTTCTCTGCTGCCTTTGCCAGCGCCTCGGCACCCGTTTCTGCCTCGATGATCTCAAAGCCGGCGGCACGCAATATCCTCGTGGTGCCATAGCGCGACGCATGGTGATCGTCGACGACCAGGATTCTCTGCTTCAGCGACGCCCCCACGGTGTTCAAGACAGCCGCTCCGCGGTGGTATGGCCCGCGAAACGCTGGGGAATCACGACCCAGAATCGCGATCCCTTCCCAAGCTCGCTGTGTACCCCGACACGCCCTCCCAGCAGCTCAGCGAGCCGTTTGGACAACGATAGTCCGAGGCCGGTACCCCGCAGACGCTTCTGCAGACTATTGTCGATCTGAACGAAGTCCTCGAACAGTGCGGGCAGGTGCCCGCTGGCGATACCGATGCCCGTGTCCGTCACCGCAAATTCGATCTCCTCGTTGTCCAGAATCGTTGCGCTGACACGGACCTCTCCATCGCGCGTGAACTTGAGTGCATTCGAGATGAAATTTCGCAGAATCTGCGACAGCTTCTTGTCGTCGCTGTAGATCCTCGGAATGGAGGTCGTCTCCTCCAGATATGAGCGTGACCGAAGACTGGGCGAGTATCGGTTTGAACATGCCACGCAGTGCGGAGAACAGATCCACCATCTCGAACCATTCCGGCGATATCGTCACCCGACCCGCATCCACTTTAGCCAGATCCAGCAAGTCGTTGACCATCTCGGTCAGCTCGCGGACAGAACTGCGCACAAACTCTACCTGACGGGTCTGCTCAGGTGTCAGCGGGCCATCCAGCTGCTGCAGCAGGATGTTGCTGATGCTCGTAACCGCTGTCAGCGGCGTCCTGAATTCGTGACTCATGTACGACAGGAAGCGGCTCTTGAGTGCGAGGGAGTCGCTGAGCTGTGTCGCCTTGTCGTCCAGCTCCGCGTACAGTGCGACGACACCCTTGTTCGTCTCGTCGAGCTCGGCTCCGCAGGGCAGCAGCCTCAGCGTCACTTGCGGCGAGTTGCTTCCTCAGGCTGTCGACGAGTGCTGACATCGGAAGGTCGTTCATTGCCGCACCACGAGCACAGTGGCATCGTCCTTAGGTCGTCCGTGATCGCGATAAAGCATTCCGGCGATGATCGCGGGGTGGCGACACATCAGGCCTGGATTCCGGTGCAGATCCCACCGCGCCGACACGCCATCGGAATGCATGACCAGCAATGTGTCGGGCTCCGGCGAATACTCAAATTGCTGGACGCGTCGAGTCTGGACCCCGAGGATGCCGCTGTGTGAGACCAGCCCCCGTGAAGCTCCATCGCTCAGCCAGTGGCCGGAAATATTGCCGACGCCGGCATACGACAACGCCCGGGAGGCCCTCAACCTCGAGCAGGCACCCGCAGCCCCTCGGCTGCCGGACATACGACTGTGCGCACGCTCCAGGATTGCCCTCGGCTCCTCCAGCGGCGCTGCCGCAAAAGCCTCGGCCATGAGTTGCGCGGACTCTGCCGCCGATATGCCATGGCCCAAGCCATCAACGACGCAGGCCGCGATATCCTCGCCGTCATAAACCAACCGCCAAGTGTCACCGCACTGGACCTCACCGCGTAACGCGACGCAAACCGCGCCGAAAGAAACAGGGCTGTCCTCGGCCGAGCCTCGCCATGACCACGGTCCCATGGCCGGGCTGCGAATAGAAATCAAACTCCGAGGCCAAACGCCGCACCGCGCCAAGACCATGGCCCGCCGTACCGCCAGTCGAGTAGCCATCGACCATGCAGCGATTTCCATCCTTCATACCATCACCGCGATCGATCGATAATACTTCGACCTGCGTTCCGATGGCCTGTATCAGCAACTCACCACCCCCTGCGTGGCGCCAAAGGTTTGTGCCAAGCTCCGAGGCAACGATTCCGACTTGCCCAATCAGCGTCTCGTCCAGGTCCAGCTCGCCCGCCACCCGCTGAGCAGCCCGCGGCCCTCACCTATCGCACTCTCGTCGTCGACGTGAGATGCGTAGTTGGTCCGGTCTCTCCGTAAAGCCGCACGGCTATTTCCAGCGCGCGATCGTGACCCGCGTTCCCACGCCCACCTTGGAGTCGATGTCGAACTCGTTGACCAGGCGGCGCGACCCCGACAGTCCCTAAACCTAGTCCGCCACCGGAGGTCCAGCCATCCGTCAACGCCTGTTCCACGTTGGCGATGCCGGGACCCTCGTCAATGAAGGTGAGCCGCAGGCCTCGTCGGGCGCCGGCATCGAGTATCTCATACTGCATGACCCCGCCACCCCCGTAGATAAAGCAGTTCCTCGCAAGCTCGCTCGTGGCAGTCACTATCTTGGTCTGGTCCACCAGCGAAAATCCGACCTGCTGCGCGAGTTTTCTAACCAGCTGGCGTGCGAGCACGATCTCGCTCTGCGACCGCAGCGGCGCTTCAGCGTTCATGAATGTCGGATTCCCGGTTGCGCAGCAATGCCATACCACGTTCGACATTGAGCGCCGTCGACACGCCCGGCAGCGATAAACCCAGTTCCACTAACGTTATCGCCACGGCGGGCTGCATGCCAACGAGCACAGTGACGGCATCGAGAAGGCTGCCCATGCCAGAGATGTCGGAAATCATTCGACCGATGAACGAATCCACCATCTCGAGCGCGGAGATATCGATCAACACGCCCTTGGAGCCATGTCTTTCTATCGCTGACGTCAGATCGTCCTGAAGCTGCAAAGCCAGCTGGTCCTGCATATCGACCTGGATCGATACGAGCAGGAACTCGCCCATTCGCAGTATGGGTATGCGTTGCACGCTAGAGGCTCGTTCGAGAAACGACATAGCCCGTGCGTTTCAGAGCGAGAGATAAAGCATCCGCCAAATTGGCTTTGGTGGTTACTCCCTGAAGATCGACGCCAAGATGAACGATGGTCTGCGCGATCTGAGGCCGAACGCCGCTGATGATGCAATCGGCACCCATCAAGCGCAGTGCAGTGACCGTCTTCAAGAGATGCTGGGCAACCAGCGTGTCAACCGTTGGCACACCTGTTATATCGATAATGGCCATCTCGGAGCCCGTTTCGACGATCCGGTTCAGCAGTGACTCCATGACGACCTGCGTCCGCGCCGAGTCGAGCGTGCCGATCATCGGCAGCGCAAGAATACCTTCCCACAATTTTACGACCGGGGTAGACAGCTCGAGCATTTCTTCCTGCTGGCGCCGGATGATCTCCTCGCGCGTGAGCTGGTACGCTTTGACGGCATGCAGACCGAGGGAGTCCATCAGCTCCGTTACGACCCAGAGATGTCGTGCGAGCGCGGTCGCGTCCTTACCGAACTCATCTACCAGGACGTCAAACAGCGGCTTCTTCAACGCGAATATGAACGTAGCCGTATCCGATGACGAAAACCCCTGCTGGGCGCGAGAGCGGGCTATGCCTACCAGCTGTTCCCGCAGACTCTTGTACGGTGGGGATTCGATGTCGGTGCCCGTTTGAAGCGCGGAGGCAAACAGTTCGACAAACTCCCCGACCTGATGCTTGAGTTCTCCCGCCGAGATTCGGCCAGCACCTCCGGCTTCCTCGGACTCGGAAATCGTTTTTAGCCAGGCCGACTTCAAGTCCGCGGATCGCTTCTTTACCAAGCCCTCGATCGAACTATTAGTTGCCATCTCTCTCTCCCGCCGATTTCGTAAAGTCTTCCAGCCTAACACGCGGCCTATACTGGCCATCGGCTCGCAGGCTTGGTCCCAGAAGAAGTCCCGATCGCATGGAGCGCATCGGGTGAAATGGCTTCTCACGGTAGAGGTCGGGGCATGAACGATGCGTTTTTTGCGAATGGCGGTAGCGTGCGGGTTTAGCGACGAATAAACAGGTCGTGTCCAGTCCATAACGGTGTCAGCGCCCACCTCGCTCACCGCGACAAGACCCGACCGATCCCCGCATCGAAAACTGAAAATGGTGCGCGCGCGTAGCCCGCGTTAAAGGTCCCAAGGGGGCGCAGACGTCTACGCGACACAGACTTGCCTCGAAGTTTGGAAGGTGTGCGTACCCTACGAGACGCACTCACAAGGCAAAACTAGGCGCCGTGGAAGCATCGTGGTAGGAACGCAGGTCGCCGGCGATGCGCCGCGTCGGACGGGCGCTTCGCTTGCATAAGAGGTCGCCATCATCCGCTCGAACGCCCGCGCCGCTTAAGCATAAGTGCGTGGAAACCGCTCTATTGCTGCTCTACTTGTATGTCTGCTAGACAACCGAGCACTTAGTGGTCATGTTGCGCCCGAACACGTCTGGGGACCGCGCCGGTCCCACCAAGTCGTGAAGCACTTAGGAGGTAGAGGTGAGGTTAGGTGAGTTCATCCTGGGTCATAAGCCCCGCCTCCTTGCGACGTGGGAGACGTTGGTATCGACTCGGCTGCCTGCAGCAAAAAACATGGACTCCATTGAGCTGCGCGATCACGTACCCCAGCTTCTTGAAGCCGTGGTGGTCGATTTGTCGAACTATCAGGCGGATGCGACCGGAGCGGCCAAATCTATAGGCTTGGCTCACGAGGTTTTTTCGGCAACCAGAACCGCAGCCCAGACACACGGTTTACACAGGGCGAAAAGCGGCTTCGACATCCAACAACTGGCTTCCGAATATCGCGACTTGCGAGCAACCGTCCTCAGTCTTTGGATCGACGCGTGCCTTCCTGACCAGCCGCTCATCGATGACGTGATCCACTTTGACGGGGCCATCGCTGAAGCGCTGGCCGAATCGATCACCTTCTTTAACGACTATAAGGAACGGCTCGAGCGCGAGGCGCAGGATATTGCCGAGACCGGGCAGCGCACGTTAGAGGCGTTAATGGAATATCTGCCCGTGGGCATCATCTTGGCCGACGCGCCGGATGGCACGATCACTCACGTCAGTCGCTATGGCCAAGGCCTCATAGGTCGTCCACTCGCCGAAATTGCTGGTGTCTCCGCGGAGCAATATCCGATCCATTGGGACCTCTACGACCAGACCGGCACCGTTGCAACGACCGCCGACATTCCTCTGAGTCGCGCGCTCAAAGGCGAGATCGTGCGCAACGAAGAGTGGCGCTTCCGCCGGCCCGATGGCAGCACGATCACGATCCTATGCAACGCCGGACCGATCCGAGCGGCCGACGGGTCGATCACAGGAGGCTTGATCGCGTGGCACGACATCGACGATCTGAAAGTGGCGCAGCGAGCGCTTGAAGAGGTGGACCGACGCAAGGATGAGTTCATCGCCACCCTTGCGCACGAACTGCGGAACCCGCTGGCCCCAGTTCATACCGCCGTACGTGTGCTCGGCACGCCGACCGCTTCCGCGTCGGACCAGCAGCGGAGCCGTGAGGTCATCGACCGCCAGGTCGCGACAATGGCTCGGCTTCTCGACGACCTGCTGGACATTTCGCGGATCAAGCAGCGAAAGCTCGAATTGCGCAAGGAGTCCGTTCTGCTGTGGACGGTTCTGGGCAACGCGATTGAAATGAGCAAGCCGCTGATCGAGGCGCGGCTCCACCGGCTAAACGTCAAGCTGCCGGATGAGCCCGTGCCACTCGACGCCGATCCGGTCCGGCTCTGCCAGGTCGTGGCGAACTTACTCAACAATGCCGCCAAATATACGGCCCCCGGAGGACGCATCGACCTGGTTGCCGTCGTTGAGGCGGACGAGGTTCGCATCGAAATCACGGACACAGGCGTGGGAATGTCCAGCGAATCGCTGGACGAGATATTCGTAATCTTTTCTCAAGTCGAAACGAGTCTTCCCGCGGCCGAAGGCGGTCTCGGTATCGGGCTATCTCTTGCGAAGGGCCTCATGGAGCTTCACGGCGGACAGATCTCCGCCAGGAGTGATGGTCCCGGGAAAGGAAGTGTCTTCACGCTCGTCCTACCGAGGGGTCGCTCAATGTCACCTGAGGCGGACGGCGCTCACACTCAGTCTGTGTCGCCTGGAATCAGGCGCCGCGTCTTGATCGCCGATGACAACCGCGATAGCGCCGACAGCCTGGCGATGCTCCTGGGCCTCCAGGGGCACGACGTACGCGTCGCGTATGGTGGGCAGCAATCTTTGGAAGTGGCGGCTGAGTTCATGCCTGAGATTGCGTTTCTCGACATCGGCATGCCGGGGATCGACGGCTACGAACTCGCGCGGCGGCTGCGCCAGATGCCGTTCACGCATCGGCCGATATTGATTGCTGTGACTGGCTGGGGCCGGTCCGAAGACAAGCGCCTGCGCTCGTGACGCTGGCTTCGACCACCATGTTACCAAACCGCTCCAACCCGACACCCTGTTCACCCTGCTACGGGCTGGACCTTGAGCGCGCTTTCCCCGGGCAGTGCGTACGGGCTGAAATAAAAAAGGCCTCGCGCGCGGAGGTAATCGCGGCGAGGCCTCGTACCGTATTGAAACGGGCTTACGCGTTAAATCGACTGACGCGTTCTGACCTGATCGCGCACTTCCTCGCGGTCCCGGCGCCTGAGGCCCAGCAGGCCAGCCAGTCCGAGGAGCCCCAGCCAGCCCCAATCCCTGCCGTCGTCATCCCGATCGGTAACCATGGTGGTGTCATCGGCCGAGGTGGGATTGGCCTGAGCGTGCAGCAGCGTTGGCGAGGCAATTACGCCTGCGAGCACCAGGGCGGAAACAATACTTGATCGTTGCAATTTGATCTCCTTTGACATGATGTAAATAGTCTTAACCCACACGCCGCTGCGGTGGTGCCTCGTCCACCAGCTCTGCCTTGCGTGCTTCCAGTTCTTCGCCGAGGGCCTCCAGATCCATTTCGGACTCCTTGGCCTTCGCAAACATTCCGTCGCGCTGCTCTTCCTCGTTCACGTGGTGACGGATCAACTCAGCGAGCACCGTAACTTTCGCGTCGAAGTACTCGTCCTCGGGATCTGATTCTTCGATCTCGGCGATCAGGTTCCTGGCGCCTTGATGCTCCACCTCCGCTTCGTGGTGAAGGTCTGTTTCACCGGTGGCTTCCAGGAATGCGGGATAGAAAATTTCCTCTTCGATCGTCGCATGCACAGTCAAAGCCGAGCAGATCTGCTGCGCAAGTGTTTGCCTTATTTCATCGGAACGGGCCGATTCGAACTGCTCGAACCATTCAGCCACCTGCTTATGGTCCGCTTTCAATAAGTCAATCGCGTCCATAGGACCGGACTTCGCTTTGCTGCCGCGTGAGGTGTCGATGTTTGGTTCACTGCGCGTCGACTTCGAAGCCTTGTCAGACTTTGAAGACCTCTGGTTTGAAGATGCCATTAAATAACTCCGTGTTCGGTGGTTGGCGTAGGGCGGCGACTTTGATCAGTTGTTGAGGTCACGCCTGTCCGCCCACGCCGCCTACCAGCGTAGGATCTTTATCGTGTGATAGAGGCTCGCCTCGCCTGCTTGTAGGAGAGGTTGCGCGCGGGACGCCATGCTCAGTTTTGCACGAGAAATCTCTCAGGCGTTATCCATTCCGCCGACGATGCCGCGTACCGTGGCAAGCGTCTCGGGAATTGGCGGGGACGTAGATCATCGGACACGGTCGTCGAGCGCGGAGAGTGACGCGCCCTCCGGCCAAGGCGCGGAACTCGCGGGCAACCGGAGTACGAACTCGCTGCCTGCACCGATCCCGTCGCTGTGCGCCTCGATGGTGCCGTCGTGGGCTTCCACGAGACGCTGCACTATCGTCAGGCCCAGCCCGAGTCCGCCGTCGGCTCGCTCGCGCGCCGTTCGTTCCTGCACGAAGAGATCGAAGATGCGTCGCAGCGCGTCGGGCGCGATCCCGATGCCCGTGTCGCGAATGCGCACCACGATGCAGTCCTGCTCGAGCGCCGCCCGCACCGAAACCTTGCCACCCGGTGGCGTGTATTTGGCAGCATTGGTCAACAGATTCGACACAATCTGGCCGAGGCGTATCGCGTCTCCGAGCACGGGGAGCCCGGTCTGCGGCACATCGACCGCAAGTGCGTGCTGCTTCTGCTCGAAGAGCGGAGCGCACATTTCGATGGCGTTCGTGATGACGTCAGCCATCTCGATCCGGACTTTATCGAGTTCGATCTTGCCACGCGTGATTCGCGCCACGTCGAGCAGATCCTCCACGAGGCGCGTCAAGTGGGCGGCCTGGCGTTCGATGATCATTCGCTCGCGCTCCATGCTGTCGCCGGGGCGAAGCTTCATCAGGCGCAGCGCGGTCATGATCGGGGACAGCGGGTTTCTCAGCTCATGCCCGAGCATGGCGAGGAAGTCGTCCTTGGCGCGATTGGTGGTTTCTGCGCGCAGACGCGCGTTGCGCTCGGCATCCGCCAGGGCCGCACGGTCTTGCTCCGCGCGATATCGTTCTGTCACGTCACGAAAGACCATCACGACGCCGTTGACTCCACCGTCGGTTGCCCTGATCGGCGCGGCGCTGTCATCGACGGGAGTCTCCCGTCCATCCTTGGACACGAGCACGGTGTGATTCGCGAGTCCGGCAATGACGCCGTCCCGGAGAACGCGAGCAATCGGTTGCTCGGCGGGCTGACGGGTCTGCGCATGGATGAGGGTGAACACCTCTTCGATGTTCCGACCCACCGCGTCGGTCAGTGTCCAACCAGTGAGCGCTTCCGCGACTGGATTGAGTTCGGTCACGCAGCCGCGATCGTCCGTGACGATCACTCCGTCGCCAATGCTTGTCAGCGTCACGCGGAGACGCTCCGCGAGCCTCGCCGCACGCCGCCGTTCATCTGCCAGTCGGACCGCGCCGAAAAAAAAGACCCGCGAGGGCAAGCAGGGACAGGGCGGCCGTCATCGACGCCGCAGCCAGGGCCCGGCGATATTCACTCGTAGCCTGCGCGATCCGTCGGGCGAGAAGAGCGTCTTCACGCGTCTCCATCCGTGAAACGACCGCGCGCACTGTGTCCATCGTCTGCTTGCCGATATTGGTCATGACGACTGCTTGCGCGGCGGGAAATCCGGACTCGCGCCGTTGTCCGATCGCCTCCGCCAACTCCGCCTGCCTGCGTTCCATCAGGGAGTGCAATGTTTCGACGTCAACTTGTTGCGCCGGATTGTCGGCCGTGAGTGCGCGCACCTGCGTCAAGGTCGCGGCCAGGGCGGCGCGGGCGCGTTCGTAAGGCTCCAGATACGCCTCTCGTCCCGTAATGATGTAACCGCGCTCGCCGGTCTCGGCATCGACTGCAGTTGCGGTGAGTCGCTGCAGCGCGCCAATCACAGCCTGCGTGTGCGTCACAGCACCAGTGGTGTCGTACACGCTTCGCAGGCTGATCAGGGTAACCAGGAAGGCGACGACGAGGACGAGAACGATGCCGCAGAAACCGGCGGCCAGCATAAGGGGCAGCCCGAGCCATGAACGCGCCACGGCGTCACCCGCTCGGAACGAAGGCTTGTCTGTGGCCACGGTGGCGCTACGAGCCCGTTTCGTTGGTGTCAGTCAGATGGCAGCCGCTGCGCGAGGTGCGGCGCCGATCGGCAGTCCATCGACGATCTGTCTTGTTCATCCCACCCTCCCCCAGATCGATGCGATTTCCATCGCGAGCATTTCGTAGCACGCAGCGCCTACGGCACTCGCGACTTCGGCCCGACCCTGGGCCTGCGCTTGCGGGGTGTCACCGAAGACTCAGCCGTGTCGCTCGAGGTGAGGACACCGGGCAGACGGGCGATCCTCGCCACGGCGATCACCTCGAAGTGCATGCCCCGGACCTGTTTTGTAGCGGTTTTCGACTTCACGGGTGGAGGGTAGCAGCGTCTGATGCGTACGGGTGACCTCCTTAAACCGCCCTTGCCTGGCGCAAGTGCAGCCGGGCAGCGCGATCAAGGTGCCGTTGGCCGACCTGAAGGAGAGCAAGGAAAAGGTCCGATCCGCCGTGAATCGTGCGAGTCGCAAGAGCGGCCGATCCGTTGTGACCGCCAGTGACGACGACTATCTCTATCTGTGGAACGAGACGACGTCCGACGTTAAGGAGGCCGCGCCCAGGCGGCGCTGATCCGGAAAGAAGCCAGCGCGCCGGGGAATTCACGGAGCGGACATCACGGCACGTTGGTGACCGACTCGCAGGTCGTCGCGGAATCGCCGGATCCGATCCCGCCGTCGCACTGGTCGGTGCCTGGCCCACCGTCGAGCTTGTCGTCTCCGCGGTGACCGACCAGCCGGTCGTTGCCGCCCTGGCCGGACAGCACGTCGTTGCCGCCGCCGCCGAAGACACTGTCGTTGCCGCCGCCCGCGCACACGACGTCGTTGCCGGCGAGTCCGCCGATCGCGTCGTCGCCGTTCAGGCCGGCGATCACGTCGGGTCCGGGCGTGCCGGTCAGTTCGTCGGGTCCGTCGGTTCCCACTTGCGTCGAGACCTTGCCGTTGCACAGCACGGCCGCGCCTTCGAACGCGCCGATGTCGCACGCCGGCCCACGGGGCCGTGGGCTGCCGCGCTGATCGACCGCGGGACACTTTGCGTCGTCCGGGCTCGCATCGAGCGCGGGGCTATTCATTGCGAGCGCGTGCGTGCGCGTGTCGAAGTCGCCACCGTTGTCGGCGAGTGGCAGCAGGATGCCGCCGAGGGGCTTGTTCGGCACGATGTCGGTGGAGCCCGGCGTGAAGCCCGAGACGCCCGCATCGCCGTCGTGCCCGAACATGTTGTAGTCGTTGGCCGTCACCTCGACACCGGGTGCGCACGAACACCTCCGGAGACGAGGAACTCATGTTGCCGGAGACGATCGAGCGCGAGATCGTGAGTGTTCCGCGCTCCGCATAAATCCCGCCGCCTTTTTCCTCTACGTCCGCCCGGTCGCGCAGTTCGTTACCCGTAATCGTGCTGCTCTGCACGGTCAACGCCCCGCGGTTGCGGATACCGCCGGCTCGGTACCCCGAGGAATAATTGTCGGACACGGTGCTGTTCGCTAACGTAAGCGTGCCGGTATTGGAGATGCCTCCGGTATTCAGGTAGAGGTAATGGTGGCTCTGCCGATTGCCGGAGATCGTGCTGCGACGGATCGTAGCGGTACCCGAATTTGAAATGCCGCCGGCGAAGTCGGCGGCGTTGCCTGCGACGGTGGTGCCGACAAGCACCAGCGAGCCGTAGTTCACGATGCCTCCGCCCGATCCCTCGTAGTTGATCCAGTTGTCGGAGACGACGCTATCGACGATGTTCGCAGTGCTGCCGGTATCGTTGAAGATGCCGCCCGCGCGGAACTGCGCGGAGTTGCCCGTAATCACGCTGGCGGTCACCGTGAGGGAACCTGCATTTCGGTTCTGGATCGCGCCGCCCTTGTCCACGTAAATGCCCACGCTGTCCGTGATGCTGCTGCGGTTCAGGTCCGCGACGCCTCCGGAGTTGATCACGCCATCTGTCTGCACGACGTGGCTGTCGTTCAACTCGAGTCGGCCCGTGTTGACGATGCCGTAGGCGTCCCACAAGACGCCGCCGTCGGCGCCGCTGACGGTCGTGTGGTTGAGCGTCAGGTAGCCAGTGCTCGACACATTGAGGAACGTCTGCTGTGCCCGGATGTCCCGCGAGATCGTGCTGCCGCGCCCCTCGATCACGATCCTGGAGGCGATCGCCGGGATCGCCTGCGTATCGTGCAACCGCTGCTGGCTGTTCGCGGGCAGCAGGATCGTGTCGACGGCGCCGCTGCCCGCTACGCAGTCGAGGTGCGTGCGCGTGTTCCTGTTGGCGTTGACGATCGCTTCCACCAGCGAGCACTTGCCGTCAGCTTTCACGCCCGGCGGGGTGCCCGGCGTTACCTCGATCGTCGCAGCCCACGCGGGCGTCGTGCCCAGAGCCAACAGCAGCGCAATTGCGCTCAGACTGCGTTTCCATTGCCGCTGGACCGCGCGTTTCAGGTGTCGCGGCAAGGCGACGAGGCGTTCGTAGTGCGCAGCGAAGCGCAGGATCAAATCGCCTTCACGCGCGCCACCCCTCCAGCGCGACCCGGGCGACTCGAAAACGGCGCGGCAGCCTTCGTGGAACGCATCGCGTACTTGCGGACTCACGACAACGAGCGGGGTTGAAATGAGCATCGAAGTCTCCCGACGCAAGCCTTATTGCCGCGCAAACTCCTCCAACGTGTCGACGCAAGAAATAGGACGCTCGGGAATCGCGCGGCGGTGAACTCCTACCGCCTCTGCCGTGAGGAGACCGCGCAATAGAAGGCCGGGACGCTCGGTCGACCGACGCACACAACCCAGTACCGAAAAATAGGATGTGGCGGTGAGGGGGAGCCCCGAAAAGTCGGCGTAAGTTGATGAATCTGCGCGGACTGAGAGCGCTGACTACGCCTTCTTACCCCCGCCGATACCCCTTCGTTGCTCGCGCTGCCCAAGCTTTCATCGGACATTTGACTTCGATGAATAGCGTTTCGCACTATGGTGCGCGTCGAAGCGGTGACAGAAAGACCTCCAGTAGTCCGGGGGCGGCGTGACATAGGCGCGAAATGTACATCGCCATAACGGGAATAAGGCGAGTCAACGATTCGCCCCAAAGGCCTTCGAAAGGCCGCATCCAGCACTACAGTCACCCGCGTTCTCTGGCCCATGACAATACGGCGAGCTGGCATACAGTCGGTTGCTCCGCAGCCCGCCGCTGCGACTTCCAACAGGATGGAGGTTCATCATGAACGTTACGATCAAGTGGCATTTGCGCCTGACAGTGGTGTTCCTTGGTGCGGTCGGCGCTGCCAGCATCAGCATCCAGGCGGCGAGCAAGAGCGATCCTAAGTATCGGATCACGGACATTGGCACGCTGGCAGGCGCCAAGTGCGGCGTCCAAGGAAACGCCATCAACTCGAAAGGTCAGATTGCAGGATAGTTGCAATGCCTCCGGCGACGCGTTCCACGCCTTTTTGTGGAAGGACGACGGAACTCCCCTCTTGGACCTCGGCCCGTTCAAGTTCGACGGCTGGCCAAATGGCGATGGTTTTGCGCTTGCTCTTAATGACGCTGGGCAGGTTACGGGCTACGTCGGCGGATTTCTCGTAAGCAAGGCCTTCCTGTGGAGAAACGACGGCACACCGATGCGAGCTCTCGGCATGCTCGGGGGTGCCATGGCCAAAGGGCGCGCCATCAACAATTCAGGTCAGATTGTCGGCGTAGCTACGCCCGGCACCGGCAGCAAGACTCATGCCGTCTTGTGGAGGAACGGCGGTCCAATTGTGGATCTCGGCACCTTGGGTGGAACATGGAGCGGAGCGAATGCCGAGAATAAATCGGGTCAGGTGACCGGGTTTGCGTATACAAGCTTCAACAGCAGGCGCGCGTTTATATGGAAGAACGACGGCACGCCAATGCGCAACCTCGGTACGCTCGGTGGCGATCAAAGCGAGGGCTGGGCGATCAACTCCTCGGGACAGGTGGCGGGGTATAGCAGGGTCCGAAAGGGCCAAACTGAGGTGCATGCTTTCCTGTGGCGGAACAACGGCACGGCCATGGTGGATCTGGGAACCCTGGGAACAGACAGCCAGCCCTATGCCATAAACGATTCCGGCCAGGTTGTCGGATTCTCCACCGCAGCCGACGGTTTCGACCATGCTTTCGTGTGGAGGAATGACGGTACGCCAATGCGTGATCTGGGCACTGCGGGCGGCCCCAACAGCTACGCGTACGGCATCAATTCCTCCGGTTGGGTGGTCGGATATGCCGGTACTGCCGATGGCGCATTTCTGTGGAGAAACGACGGCAAAGGGGTGAGGAATCTCAACGATCTCGTTGACCCGGCCGATCCTTTGAAACCATTTTTGGTGCTGAATTGGGCTGCGGACATCAACGACGCAGGCGACATCATGGCGTACGGTGCTGATTCCCGTGTCGTAGGGCTGCCTAAGACGTACCTGCTGCGTACCTCCGCGCTCGCACTCGAGCCCCACGCCCTTGCATTCGGCAATCAGCGAGTGGGGACCGAAAGCGCGTCCAAGTCCATCACGGTGCAGAACCGCAGTACGTCAGCCGTGGCCATCACGAGCATTGCGCTGGCGGGCGCTGGTGCGAGCCAGTTCGCCCGCACGGACAACTGTGCAAGCTCGGTGCCGCCCAAGGGGAGTTGCACCATCAAGGCGACGTTCAAGCCGACGACCAAAGGCGCGAAGATGGCCACTTTGAGCGTGAACGGTGGCGGTGGTGGCCTGCGCGTCGTGAATCTGACCGGAACCGGGGGCTGACCCTACGGTTGAATAGCCCGCCCGGTGATCGGGCGCGTGCCCTGGGGGAATTGCCGCTCCGCGACAGTCCCCCCAGGGGTTGTAAGCTGATTCCGTAATCGTCTTGGGAGGCGAATCGTGTCGATAGCGGCTGCGGTATGGCTGACGGAGCGCACGACAATCGGCTCTCTTGTGTGCCTCAAACCCCCTACCCGGGGCCAATCGGCCAATCCGCCGCGCGTAATAATGGTGCCACGACGCGCGCCATCGCCTCGTCCGTTTCCGGGGTTGCTATTTCCGTCTTGTGCATCGTCGGCGGGGTTCGCTGTCGTCGGGGGACGCGCAGGCAGCCGTCCCGGCAAGTGCCTTATATCTGCCGAGCAATGCTGGATCGACGGCGACGCATGGGACGGTGCTGGAGTTCGATTAGAAGACCGGGGCAGTTCAAACGGCAAGTGATCGCGCCGCTGGCCAGCCACATCATTACCGGCCTGACGTTTGGCCCGGATCGAAATCTTATCTTTCGGTCGTCAACACGGGTGCCTGTGCCGAACGGCACGAAGGCGCAATCGTCCTCCCCCGTAGGGTTAGTCGTGAGACCTGTCCGTCTTGGGCATTGTGAGGCCGCTGACTGGGCCAGGTTTATCGCGGTGGCTTCCAATCACGGCATCGACGGTAGGCGGGTATCTGCCGAGGCCGGCCGCGCTCGATCATGCGATCAACGAGCCACTCATACCACTCAAAAAGCAGTTCGTGTTTTTGCTCGGCACGGAGTTCCGCTGCCCACGGCTGAAGTTTGCCCCATAAAATCACAGCAGCGCCGCCGACAATTTCCTCCACTAACGAGATGGGAATGCTGCCCCGGAAAACTAACAGACCGACCGTTTCAAACCTGGTTGCCAGGGCGAGCGCCGCATCTTCATGCTCAGGTCCCAACGCACGCAGATCAGCTCGACCCACACTGTCGACCATCGGATATATGAGCCCAAAAGCGTGAGTGAACTCGCGATCTTGCATAGAACGCATGAGTTCTAGAGCTGCCGCGTCGAGGCGTTGCTGCTGATACTGACGAATCTGCGCCATGCCAAATACAATAGCGATCACCACAGCAACGCCACTTAGGATTTGGGCCAGTTGCGATAGCAAGGTCAAATCCATGTGCGTCTCCCTAACGGTCCCCACCGCGGCGCATCAAGCCAATGACGCAACTACGCGCCAGGAATGTTACTCGAACCGACGATCGGTTTTATAGTCGGTGAGCACCACGTTCGCCGGTCGCGAGTGCCGTTTCGCGTCCGAAAACAGAAACCCGTGACTTGCGCGCGTGCGAAAGTCGTCAGGCATCGTTTCAGGTCAGTTATGGCCTTTGTCCTATTGGCGTCGGCTTAGCCCATTGCGGTGTAATCGCGATGCTCGCCCGCTTTCGTTTGTGCGGCCAGCTTCTCTAAGAAGGCTACCGCACCGTTCCTGCCACGGCTGCACACAAGCAAGTCCATAGCGCGGTAGCGAGAATTTCAATTTGCGTTTCGGGGGTCCATGCGCCAACAGTGCCGCGCGCCAACGCGTTCGTCGTGCTGCTTTTCTGATGTGAACCCGCAGAAACGAGAACCCGGCGCTAGGGCCCAGACCGAGCAGCGCGAGCGTGCCGGGTTCGGGGACGGCGGTTGGCGAAATGGTTAGCGAAGTCACGTCTACCGGCGGACCAACATCCGAAAAATACGCCGTTCCGAATGCATTCAGATTGCATGGCCCGATGTCTAGGCAGGCGGCGAATACCCCGAAGGTTACAGCTTGCGGAGAAACAATATTCTGCGGAAGTGAATCGAGGCGAAAATTAGAATGTGGTGGTGAGGGGGAGAATCGAACTCCCGACCTAGGGGTTATGAATCCCTCGCTCTAACCGTCTGAGCTACCTCACCACGAGGCGGTCGGCGGCAGGCTAGAATGGCCCGGGCCGTACAGGACCGCGAATTGTCCAGAGCGCTGCCCACCGAGTCAAGGCGACGCCGGCGCAACAACGAGAAATCAGGGAGAGCGCATGGACTTAGGCACGGTTTTTGGTCTTTCGGGCCTGGTCATCGCGCTGATAACGCTGGTCTACGTCCGAACCCAGGCCGCTGCTTCGCGTGTGCAAGCCGAAGCCTCCACGGAACAGGCCCGGACTGCGCGCCGCGCGGCGATGCTCGAGACGAGCTTTCGCGTGGCCGACAGGGCGTTCGACATCCGGAAAGCGCTGGTGGCGGACGCCAACGTGGGAGACGCCTTCATGCGCGCGAATCCAGGCCTGGATGAGATTTACGCGCAGGCCGGCGGGCTCGGCTCCGCCATGATGCTGCGGCGGATGCTGGACACGACACAGGACGTCTACTTGCTGCGTAAGGAAGGCATCGTCATGGACCAGCACTGGCGCAACTGGATCAGCACATTTCCGTCGTTCGCGCGGATGCCCGAAGTCAAGGCGCTGTTCGACAATGCCGTGCAACGGGGTATCTATGACGCCGAGTTCCGCAGCTGGTTGAGCGCATTCTTCGAAGGCCGCGAGCCGCCCGACCCGGCACCCGTCGTGCCTGGTGAGCCCTGACCGACAGTCACTTTCCGTCGGCTGGCGCCAGGCGTCAGACGTTGAAGCGAAAGTGCATCACGTCGCCTTCGCGCACGGGATATTCCTTGCCCTCGAGACGCATCTTGCCTGCTTCTTTTGCACCTTGCTCACCCTTGCAGGCGGTGAAATCGTTGTAAGCGATCACTTCGGCGCGAATGAAGCCCTTCTCGAAGTCCGTGTGAATCTCGCCGGCCGCCTGCGGTGCCAGCGCACCCTGGTGCGTAGTCCAGGCGCGTACTTCCTTCACGCCCGCGGTGAAGAACGTCAGCAGGCCCAGCAGGTGGTAGGCCGCGCGAATCACGCGATCGAGACCGGGTTCATGCAGTCCGAGTTCCTCGAGGAACGCCATGCGGTCGCCCTCGTCCAGTTGCGCGATTTCTGCCTCGATCGCCGCGCACACGGGCACGACGTCCGCGCCTTCGGTGACTGCACGCGCCTTGACCACCTCGAGAAACGGATTGTTTTCGAACCCGTTCTCCGCGACGTTGGCCACGTACATGAGTGGCTTCAACGTGATCAGGTGTAATTCGCGCAGCAACGGCCGCTCCATCACCGGATCGAGCGGCAACGTGCGGGCGGGCTTGCCGCTGTCGAGGTGCTCGTTCATTCGTTTCAGCACATCGCGCAGCCGCGCCGCATCCTTGTCGCCGGTCTTGGCTTCTTTCTCGGCGCGGCGCAGGCCACGCTCGACCGTGTCGAGGTCTGCGAGCGCCAGCTCGGTGTTGATCACGTCGATATCGGCGATCGGATCGATCTTGCCGGCGACGTGCACGATGTCGTCGTTGACGAAGCATCGCACGACGTGCGCGATGGCGTCCGTCTCGCGGATATGCGCGAGAAACTTGTTGCCGAGGCCTTCGCCTTTCGAAGCGCCAGCGACGAGGCCGGCGATGTCTACGAACTCGACAGTCGTCGGCAGGATACGTTCAGGCTTGACGATGGCGGCCAGGGCTTGCAGCCGCAAGTCCGGTACGGGCACGACGCCGACGTTCGGGTCGATCGTGCAGAACGGATAGTTCGCTGCCGCGGCGTTCTGCGCCTGCGTCACCGCGTTGAAAAGCGTCGACTTGCCCACGTTGGGAAGGCCGACGATGCCGCACTTGATGCCCATTCTCGCAACTACCCTTGCCCGGTCTGCGGGCGGCGGCTGCCGGGAAGCGGCAGCAGCTTGGAAAACAAAGATCCCTTGCGAATTCGCAATGGGAAGAAAATCAGCGAGTGTTCCCGGCCGCGTTGGAATGCAGTTGGTGCATCGCCTTCTCGGCGCCATCGCGCAAGAAGATATCCAGCGCGCCGAGGCCGGCCACTACACTTTCCATGATCGCCGTCTCATCCGCTGCCGTCGCACGCTGCAACACGTAATCGATCACCTGCGACTTGTCGCCCGGATGGCCAACGCCAAGCCGCAGGCGCCAGAAATCCGGCCCGCAATGCGTGATCGTGTCGCGCATGCCGTTGTGTCCGCCGTGACCGCCACCAAGCTTCAATCGCGCAACACCCACGGGCAGATCCAGCTCGTCGTGCACGACCAGCATCTCGCCCGCGGGAGCCTTGATGTAATCCATGAGCGCGCGAATCGAGAGGCCACTGCGGTTCATATAGGTCTGCGGCTTGAGCAGGACCAGCTCCTGCCCCTCGACCGTGATCTTCGCGATCTCGCCCTGGTAGCGCGCGTGCGACCGGAACTGCGCGCCGTGCTGGCGTGCAAGTGCATCCACGAACCAGAAGCCCGCGTTGTGCCGCGTCAGCCGGTGCTCGGGACCGGGGTTGCCGAGCCCGACCACAATCTGCAACGGAGTGCCCGCCATGCTGTTTCCCATCGCTTATCCGAATGCGGAGACGAAAAAGAACCGGGCCGCCCCGAGGAGCGGCCCGATTCCCCGGCCGTCAGGCCGAGACGTTCCGAATTACTTCTTCGCGTCTTTCTTCGGTTCCGCCGCCGCCGGTTTTGCGCCTGCAGCAGGTTTCGCTGCAGCCGCAGCAGCCGGAGCCGCAGCAGCCGAAGCGGCGGCAGCAGCAGCTGCTTCCGTAGCTTCCGCAGCGTCGTCGGCGCGAGCGTGGTGGATCGAAACGACAGGTGAGTTGCGACCGTGCGACAGCTCGAGGATCTCTACGCCTTCCGGCAGCTGGAGGTCGGCGAGGTACACCATCTGGTTCAGTTCCAGGCCCGAGACGTCGACTTCGACGGACTCCGGCAGGTCCTTGGGCAGGCAGCTGACTTCGATTTCGTTGCGCAGATGCGAAACGACGCCACCCTTTTTGACGCCGGGCGAAGCCGCCGCGCCGTTGAAGTGCAACGGGATCGTGATGCGGATCTTCTCGTTGTCGACCACGCGCTGCAGGTCGACGTGGACGATCGCGTTCTTCGCAGGATGACGCTGCACGTCCTTCAAGATCGCAGCCTGGTTCGTGTTCGCCGACCTTCAGGTTGATGATCGTCGAATAGAAGCGCTCGTTGTCGAGCATCAGCAGCAGCTTCGTGTGATCGAGCGACAGGGCGCGCGGTTCACGGTGGCCACCGTAAAGGATGGCAGGCACCTTGTTTTCGTGACGTAGGCGGCGGCTCGCACCTTTGCCCTGCGCGTCACGAAACTCGGCGGCGAGTTCGAATGCGGTTTTCATGAGTTTCTCCAGTTACGACAAATTCGCCGTCACAACCGCGACCAGGTGTGACGACACCAAAAACATTTCAATCCAGGTACAGCGAGCTGACGCTCTCTTCGTCCCGGATGCGCCGCATCGTCTCGGCCAGCAGGCCGGCGACCGACAGCTGGCGAATCTTGCGGCAGCCCTGCGCGTTCTCACGCAGCGGAATCGTGTCCGTGACCACGAGTTCGTCCAGCACCGATCCCTCGATGCGCTCGACGGCCGGCCCCGACAACACGGCGTGCGTGATGTAGGCCACGACGCGCCGGGCGCCATGGTCCTTCAATGCCTTCGCCGCGTGGCACAGCGTGCCCGCGGTATCCACCATGTCGTCGACGAGCACGCAGCTCTTGCCTTCGACTTCGCCGATGATGTTCATGACCTCGGAGACATTGGCCTGCGGACGCCGCTTGTCGATGATCGCGAGGTCGGCGTCATCGAGCCGCTTCGCGATCGCGCGCGCCCGGACCACGCCACCGACGTCCGGCGAGACCACCACGAGGTCTTCGTACTTCTGCTTCCACACTTCGCCGAGCAGCACCGGCGACGAATACACGTTGTCCACGGGGATGTCGAAAAACCCCTGGATCTGGTCGGCGTGCAGGTCGACCGTCAGCACGCGATGCACGCCGACGCCGGCGAGCATGTTGGCCACCACCTTCGCCGTGATCGCGACGCGCGTGGCGCGAGGCCTGCGATCCTGGCGGGCGTAGCCGAAATACGGGATCACGGCGGTGATGCGCGCGGCCGAAGCACGGCGGCAGGCATCGACCATGACCAGCAATTCCATCAGATGGTCGTTCGCCGGCGGGCACGTCGGCTGCACGATGAAGACGTCGCGCCCGCGCACGTTCTCCATCAACTCCGCCGTGACTTCACCATCGCTGAAGCGCCCTACGTGCGCGCGACCGAGCGGAATCTGCAGGTAACGCGCAATGTCCTGCGCGAGCTGCGGGTTCGCATTGCCGGTGAACACCGCGATCATGGGGCCGTCCATCTACATCTCTCTTGTTGTGCCGTCGGTTGGCTGGGGTGGAAGGATTCGAACCTCCGAATGGCGGGATCAAAACCCGCTGCCTTACCACTTGGCGACACCCCAACGCGTCGGTCGTCTCGTCAGTCCGTCACTTAAGCGGTTGCGGTCAACCCACGGCCTTCCTGGCGCTCATGCTGCAATCGGTCGAGCAACGGCGATCGATTCCGACCGCGCGTTACCCACGCCTGCCACTCCCCCGGCACTTGTGCGATCACGGATTTTGCGCTCGCCTCGTCCGGCATGGCCGCAAATACGCACGACCCGGTGCCAGTGAGTCGCGCGTGCGCACGACGCCCGAGCCAGTCGAGCGCGGCCGCAACCGTCGGATAGCGACCCCTGACCACCGGCTCGAAATCGTTCCGGCCCCCGGACGTCAGGAAGCCGGCAATTTTGAGGACCGGGGAATCTCTTGTCAATTCAGGGGCTTTGAACACCTCAGCCGTGCTGACCGAGGCATCTGGTCGCAGCACCACGAATACGGACTCCGGGAATTCGAACGGCGTCAGGCGCTCACCCACGCCCTCGGCCCAGGCGGCATGCCCGTGCACGAATACGGGCACGTCGGCGCCTAACTTCAGGCCCAGGGCCGCAATTTCCTCGACAGGAAGACCGAAACCCCAGAGTTCATTCAAGGCCACCAGCGTAGTGGCAGCGTCGGAGCTGCCTCCGCCAAGGCCCCCTCCCAGGGGCAGCCGCTTCACGACTTCGACCGCGACGCCGGGCAACGACGCCGGTCCGCCCGCGACATCCGAGCCGCGTCCCGCCGGCCCGTGGGCCAGCAGCAGCCTGGCTGCCCTGACGACGAGGTCGTCAGCCGGGGACACCCCCGGCACGTCGCCGAGGCGCTCGATGACACCCGGCGGACGCTTCCAGAACCGCAGAGAATCCTGTAACTCTATGAATTGGAAGGCTGTTTGCAGTTCGTGAAAACCATCCGGGCGGCGCCCGACGACATGCAGGAACAGGTTCAACTTGCCGGTCGCCGGCCAGGCTGGCGACAAACCCAACGACTCGGCAGCGACTGCGTCAATCATCGGGGGCCCGCCGCGGTGCAGGGCGATCGCATCACGGTGTCGGCAGCTGCCAGTCATCGACCACGATGCGCACGCGAACGTCACCGGCAGTTGCATTGAGCCTGGCGGGAAGGGACCAGCCGGACACCGGGCGAAACTCGGGGAAAGTGATCTCCCAGTCGCGCTGCCGGAAACCGGTCACGTTGCCAGCCGCGACGGGCAGAGCTGCAGGCTCAACCGCTCCCGACTCCGGGGCCGGTAGTCCGAGCATCCAGTAACGCATGTCCGCCAGCGGCAGGTCGATACCCAGCCGTTGCTGCAGAGTCTGACGTGCGGCCTCGCCGTCGAGGGCGCGGCCTTCGGCATCCGTCAACTGGAGTGTTTCGCCGTCCGTGACGATCTGCAGGCCACCTGCACCGAGCGGCCCGCGGAAAGACAGTTCCGTGCGTTCGGAGCGCTGATGCCAGACAAAACTGCCGCTGCCACCCTCACCCTGCACGGCCAGTGCGATACGCCCCTTGGCCGTCCATTGCGAAAGCGCGGATGGGTCGGCAGCCCGCGCGGTCTGCGCCGGTTCAATGACGGGCGGTCTCGCGACGCAGCCGGCCAAACCAAGCACCAGCATGCCGAGTGCCGCGATTCGCGCGTGAGGCACGCCGATGGCCGCCGTTTGTGTCAGGACCCCGCGCGCTCGAGCCGCTTGCGGAGCTTTTCATTGTCGGGATGCCGCTCGAGCCCGGCCTGCCAGGTCTTGCGCGCGGCTGCCTGATCGCCGGCCGCCCACTGTGCTTCGCCGAGGTGCAGGTCGAGTTCCGGGTCGCTGCCGAGGCGCTGCGCCTTCTCCAGATATTTCACCGCCTCGGCGGGCTTGCCCTGGCGATACAACACCCAACCCATGCTGTCGAGTACGGCGGCATTGTCGGGCGTCTGTACCAGGGCGGCCGCGATCAGTGACTGCGCTTCATCCAACCGGGTGTCGTGATCGGCCAGGGTGTACCCAAGTGCGTTTTGCAGCGTCGCGTCGCCCGGTCGTTCTGCAAGCATCGCGCGCAGTTCCTTGACCGCCGCTTCCTGGCGGTCGGTTCGCTCATACAGGAATACGCGGGCCATACGCACATCGACGACATCCGGATAACGCGTCAGGCCGTCGTCCAGGACGCGCAATGCCTGCTTTTCGTCGCCCTTGGCGGACAGGAGTCCCGCCTTTGACTGGACTACATCCGGACCGAACGGCGGCTGCGAGCGCGCAAATTCGTCGAGATGCGTGAGCCCCGCCTCGATGCCCGATTGATCGGCCTTCAGTCGCGCCACGCGCTGCTGTGCCGGCAGTGCGTATTCGCCTCCACTCACGCGCGCATAGAAGCGCATCGCACGCTCGGTATCCTTGCGCCGCTCGGCAATCACGCCGAGGAAATATAACGCGTCGTAGGATTGCGCCCCGGTTGCGAGCAATTCTTCGAAACGCGCGTTCGCGGCGTCGAGGTTGCCGGCATCGAGGTCGAGCACGCCGATGGCACGGACGGCGCCGGGTATGACCGTTTTTCCGGCCGCGTACGGCGTCAGCATCGCGCGCGACTCCTCGTCGCGGCCCGTCGCCGCGAGCAGCATCGCGTACTCGAGGTGCGTGGCCAGGTCCGACTCGGGTTCCGTCACCAGGTCGCGTGCCAGCGCGAGGCCATCGTCCTCCTTGCCATTTGCGATGCGCGCCCGCGCGAGCAACATCTTTGCGGGTTTCCAGTACGGTGCGAGCTCGGCCGCCTTCGCCGCGGAATTCTCCGCGACGGCGAAATTGTCCGCGCGCAACGCGGCGCTGCCGAGCGCATAGTGACCTTCCGCCACCTGTGGATGCCGTGCCGAAAGGCGACGGAACAATTCCATGACGTCGGCCGGAGAAGCTTCGCTGCCGATCACTGGCAGCAGCGCAAGAAACCCCGCGGCGGGACTGATGTACACGGTGTCGAGCAGTTCCCCGAAGTGCTGTTCCGCCTCGTCGAGCCGATGCATCTTGAGTGCGACGAGACCCGCGTAGCGCCGGGCCTGCTCACTGGTCGGGATTCAACTCGAGCCAGCGCCGCGCGGCGAGGGTCGCCTCCTGGAATTGAAAGCTGTCAAAGGCGACCCGCGTCGCCTGCTCGGCGTCCGTTTCATCGTCCGATTCCTGGGCGGACTCGCGATATGCGCGAGCCGCAGCAGGGTAATCGCCGCGTTCGAGCGCCGCGTCCGCATCCCCAAGCAGAGTTTCGCCAGGTGCGGCTGCGGCAGCGTCGCCGTCGCGGACACCCGCTGTCGGCCCACAGGCGCTCACGGAAAACAACGTCGCGACGAGACCGACGCGCAGAAAAGCAGCGGAAATACGGATTGGCATGGCACCGTCACTATAACGGATGCGTAGCGCGGCTTGTGTTGCCCGTGCCGTTCACCCAGAATTTCGCGGTCATACAGCCCGGAATCCGGATGTCTCTCGTCGTCGTTGGCATCAATCACCGCACCGCCCCGATCGAAGTTCGTGAGCGAGTGGTATTCGAGCCGGCCCGGATTCCCGACGCTCTTCGCGAGCTGCGGACCCTGCCGGACGTGCGCGAATCTGTCATCGTGTCGACGTGCAACCGGACCGAACTGTATTGCGTCACCGATTCGCCCCAGCCCCAACTCGGCACGTGGCTGCAGCGGTATCACGACGTGGGCGCGTCGATCCACCACTGCCTGTATCACCACGTCGCGGACAAGGCGATCGCGCACGTCTACAGCGTTGCCTCGGGACTCGATTCGATGGTGATCGGCGAGCCGCAGATTCTCGGCCAGCTGAAGGATGCCTACCGCGTCGCGCACGAAACCGGGACTACGGGACCGGTCTTGAACAGGCTGTTCCAATCGGCGTTCTCGGTGGCCAAGCGCGTGCGCACTGAAACCAGGATCGGCGCCAACGCGGTGTCGGTCGCGTCGGCAGCAGTCGCAATGGCGCACACCGTGTTTGCAAGCTTTGAAAATCGTACCGCGCTGCTGATCGGCGCGGGCGAGACTGTCGCGCTCGCCGCGCGGCACCTGTACGCCGACGGCCTGCGTCGCATGATCATCGCCAATCGCAGCGTCGAGCGGGCCCTCGAGCTGGCCGCGGAATTCCACGGCTTCGCCATCGGCCTCGACGAGATTCCGACGCACCTCAAGGAAGCCGACATCGTCATCGCTTCCACTGCGGCGCCGACGACGATCATCACGCGCCAGATGACCGCCGATGCACTTCGCGCTCGCAAACGCCGCCCCATGTTCATGGTCGACATCGCAGTACCACGCGACATCGATGCGGACGTCGCCGAGCTCGAGGACGTGTATCTTTTCACCGTGGACGACCTGCAGTCGTTCGTGAACGACAACCTCGAGGGCCGCCGGCAGGCCGCGCACGAAGCCGGCGAACTGATCGGCACCGAGGTGGAGCGCTTCTCGCACCTGCTGCGCACGCGAGACGCAGCGCCTCTGATCCGGCAATTGCGCGACGACGCCGATCGCATGCGACGGCACACGCTCGAACAGGCGGAACACATGGTGCAACAGGGGCGCAGCGCCGAAGAAGCGCTCCGGTTCCTGGCCAGCACGTTGACCAATCGGCTGCTGCACGCGCCGAGCCAGCGGCTGCGCGACGCCGCAGAGACGGGCGACTCGGGCACGCTGGACACGATTGCCGGAATCTACCGGCTCGACCATCTGCAGGACTGATGAAAGACTCGATTCGACGCCGCCTGGAGCGGACCGTAGACCGCTTCGAGGAAGTGAGCGCATTGCTCGCGGACCCGGGCGTGATCTCACGCCAGAACCAGTTTCGCGACCTGTCCATGGAGTATTCGCGTCTCGAGCCGGTCGCGCAGCGCTTCCGGGAGTTCACGCGGCTCGAGGAGGAACAGCACGCGGTCCAGGAGATGGCGGGCTCGGGCGATGCCGAGATGAACGAGCTGGCGGCGGACGAGGTGCGCGAACTCGAGGCGCGCATCGCAGCCGAGGGGTTCGAACTCACGAAGCTCCTGGTGCCCAAGGATCCGAAGGACGACGCGAATATCTTTCTCGAAATCCGCGCCGGCACCGGCGGCGACGAGGCCGCGATCTTCGCGGGCGACCTGTTTCGGATGTACGCACGCTACGCCGAGCGCCAGGGCTGGAAAGTCGAAGTGCTCAGCGAGAGCCAGGGCGAGCATGGCGGGTATAAGGAAATCATCAGCCGGGTCGTCGGCCGGGGCGCCTATTCGCAGCTGAAATTCGAGTCCGGCGCGCACCGCGTGCAGCGCGTGCCTGCGACAGAATCGCAGGGACGCATCCACACGTCGGCCTGCACGGTCGCGATCCTGCCTGAACTCGACGAGATCGACGAGGTGGTCATCAATCCCGGCCGACTTGCGCGTCGACACCTACCGTGCCTCCGGTGCGGGTGGCCAGCATGTCAACAAGACCGACTCGGCGATCCGGATCACGCACCTGCCGACCGGCACCGTCGTCGAGTGCCAGGACGAGCGCTCGCAGCACAAGAACCGCTCGCGCGCGATGTCGCTGTTGCGGGCGCGCCTGCTCGAGGCGCAGCAGCAGAAGCAGTCCGCGCAGCAGGCGCAGGAACGCAAACTGCAGGTCGGCACAGGCGACCGCTCGGAGCGCATCCGGACGTACAATTATCCGCAGGCCCGCGTGACGGATCACCGCATCAACCTGACGCTCTACCAGCTGCCCGCGATCATGGAAGGCGCGCTCGGCGACGTGATCGGGCCGCTGCAGAACGAGTGGCAGGCGGAGCAACTCGCGAGCCTGGAGTAATCGTCCGCCTGCGGCGCAAGGAGCTTCGTGGCCACGGAAATTTCGCAGCTGATCGGCGAAGGCGTCGCGCGGCTCGGCCGGGTCACCGACCAGCCGCGTCACGAGGCCGAGATCCTGCTCGCCGCCGCGCTCGTCGAGCTCGCGCACCTACCTGTGCACGCATCCGGAGGAGCGCATCCTCGACTGCGAAGCCACCGATCGCTACGAGTCGCACATCACGCGGCGCGCGCACGGCGAACCGATCGCGTACATCCTGCGCGAGAAGGAATTCTGGTCGTTGCCGCTCGAGGTGACGCCCGACGTGCTGATCCCGCGTCCCGAGACGGAACTCGCGGTCGAACTGGCGCTGGCTCGGCTGCCGCGGGATGCGCCGGGACGCGTGCTCGACCTCGCGTCGGGCAGTGGCGCGATCGCGCTTGCGATCGCCCACGAGCGGCCGCGCCTGCACGTGATCGGCACGGACATCTCACCTGCGGCAGCCTTGATTGCCGCCAGCAACGCCGCGCGGCTGGACTCAAGAACATCGAGTTTCGCACCGGCTCGTGGTATGCGCCGTTGCCCGGCGAACACTTCACGCTGATCGTCAGCAATCCGCCGTACATCGCAGACGACGACCCGCGCGTCGAACGCGGCGTGCGCCGATTCGAGCCGCACGCGGCGCTCTATTCCGGCGCCGACGGACTCGAGCGCGCTGCGCGACGTGATCGGCCGGTGCGGGCCGGCACCTGTTGCCGCGGCGGCTGGCTCGATCGTCGAGCACGGCGACCTGCAGGGCGCGACGGTGCGCGACCTGTTCGCGCCGCGGGTTTCGAATCCGTGCTCACCCACCCCGATCTCGGCGGCCACGAGCGCTGCACCGAGGCGCCGCCCGCCGACTGGGCGGCAGCCTCGGTGCGCCCCCGGGACCTGACATCGGGCGGCCGCTCCGTTCACTATTCCGCCCCATTTCCCGCCCTTCCAGACAGGTCGACCTCATGATTCGTTTCGAAACCTCGCTCGGCGCCTTCACGATCGAACTCTTCGACAAGGAAGCGCCCCTGTCCGCGCAGAACTTCCTCGATTACGTCGATTCCGGGCCATTTCGACAACACCGTGTTCCATCGCGTGATTCCCGGGCTTCGTGATCCAGGGCGGCGGGATGACCGCCGACATGAAGCAGAAGCCGACGCGCGCGCCGATCCAGAACGAGCCGAGCAACGGCCTGAAGAATCGTCGTGGCACGCTGTCGATGGCACGCACGAACGACCCCGCACAGCGCCACGTCGCAGTTCTTCATGAACCTGGTCGACAACGCGTTCCTCGATCCCGGTGCCGCAGCGGCGCCGGTTACGCCGTGTTCGGCCACGTGACCGAAGGCATGTCGGTGATCGACGCGATCGCCAAGGTCAAGACGGGCCGGCAAGGGCGGCACGACGACGTGCCGGTCGAGCCCATCGTCGTCATCAGCGCCAAGCGCGTCGACGCCCAAGGAAGGCTGAGCCAGGCTACGCAGCGCCCGCCTCGGTAGCGATAGCGAACCAGCGACAGCATGGCAAAACGTCGGCGAGGGTTGGCGCGCCGGATCCTGCGCGGCTTGTTGCTGGCGTGCGCTGCTGTGGGCCGCGGTCACGATCGCCGCCGTGGTCGCGCTGCGCTGGGTCGACCCGCCGTGCAAGCATGTTCATGCTGGCGAGCCGCGTGAAGGCCTTCGTCGCGTCGCGACAAGGCCTACGAGTTCCGCCACGACTGGCGCGACTGGGAGCGCCATCTCGAAGCACGCCGCGATCGCGGTCATCGCGGCCGAGGACCAGCAATTTCCGGTGCATCACGGCTTTGACTTCAAGCAGATCGACAAGGCGCTCGCCGACCGCGAGCGCGGCCGCCGCGTGCGCGGCGCCAGCACGATCTCGCAACAGGTCGCGAAGAACCTGTTTCTCTGGCAGGGCCAAAGCTGGTTCCGCAAGGGACTCGAGGCCGGCATCACGCGTGCTCATCGAGGCGTGCTGGAGCAAGCAGCGTATCCTCGAGGTGTACCTGAACGTAGCCGAATTCGGACGCGGCACTTATGGCGTGCAGGCCGCCAGCCTGCGGTTTCTTCCGCAAGGATGCCGCGACGACTGACGCGCCACGAAGCGGCATTGCTTGCGGCCGTGCTGCCGGCGCCGACGCGGCTCAAGGTGCAGGCCCCGTCGCGTTACGTGCAACGCCGGCAGTCCTGGATCCTGCGGCAGATGGCGGCGCTCGGCGGAACGTCTTACCTGGCGATCGCTGCGGTAACGCTCGCGGGCAGTCGCCACGTGCGACGGACCGAGGCTCTGGGAGTCCAGCTTGCAGAACCACGAGCGCGTGCGGATCGCCATCATCGGCGCCGGGCACTCCGGGCTCTGCATGGCTATCAAGCTCAAGCAGGCCGGCATGCACGACTTCCTGATCCTGGAGAAGGCCGCGACGCTCGGCGGCACCTGGCGCGACAACACCTACCCAGGCGCGTCCTGCGATGCACCTTCGTTCCTGTACAGCTTCTCGTTTGCGCAGAAGACCGACTGGAGCCGCCGGTTCGCCTGGCAGCCGGAGCTGCTGGCCTACTCCACCGAACTCGCGATCCGGCACGACCTGTTGACGCATTGCCGGTTCAAGACCGCGGTGACCGCTGCGAAATTACGACGACTCGGCCAATGCATGGACGCTCACGTGCGCCGACGGCACCGCAGCTCGAAGCAGACTTCGTGATCACCGCCGTCGGCCAGCTGAATCGTCCGTCGATACCGGCGATCGCAGGGATGAGATACGTTCGCCGGCGCAAAATTTCATTCCGCGCAGTGGGACCACTCGATCGACCTGACGGCGAAGCGAATTGCGGTGATCGGCAACGCAGCCAGCGCGGTGCAGTTCATCCCGCAAATCGCGCCGCTGGCCGCTCGACTCACGATCTTCCAGCGCTCGCCGAACTGGCTGCTGCCGCGCAAGGATCGGCTGTATGCCCCGCGTACGCAGCGCCTGCTGACGCGCTGGCCCGCGCTCGCAAAGCTTTACCATCAGTTCCAGTGGTTCTATTTTCGGAGAGGTTCAGCTGACACCCATCATGAAACAGGTGCGGCCAGTGCAGGCGCTTGCCCGCTGGCGGGCGCTTGCGCACTTGCGCCGGCAGGTGTCCAACCCTGGCCTGCGTGCCAGGCTGGTGCCGGATTATCCCGATTGGCGCCAAGCGCATACTCTTCAACGACGACTATTATCCGACGTTGAGTCGCACCAACGTCCGGCTCGTCACCGATGGCATCGACTGCCTGACGCGCGACGGCGTCCGTACGCGCACTGGCGATACTCATCCTGCGGACGTGGTGATCTTCGCGACCGGCTTCAAGAGCACGGAGTTCCTCGCGCCGATGCAGGTGACGGGTCGCGACGGCCGTTTGCTCGGCGACGAATGGCGCGCGGGGGCGCATGCTTATCTCGGCGTCACGGTCACCGGCTTTCCGAACTTTTTCATGGTGTACGGCCCGAACACGAACCTGGGTCACAACAGCATCCTCGTGATGCTCGAGGCGCAGGCGGATTACATCATTGACGCCTTGCGAAAGATGCAGGACGCGCAATCTGCGGCGCATCGATGTCAAGCGTACGGTCCTGGAGCGGTTCAACGGTCAGCTGCAGCAGGACCTTGCGAAATCCGTCTGGGCCACCGCGGGAGCCAGCTGGTACAAACTCGCCGACGGCACCATCACCAACAATTGGCCGCACAGCACGATCCGCTACAAGCGGCTGCTGCGCGAAGCGCAGCTCGAGGACTACGACACATGTTGAAGACGGCTTGTACGAGGAGGGCTTTCGGCTCCCCCATCCATCGCAGCCTTGTGCACCCGAATCGCACGCGCAGGCGTCTCGCGGGGCTTACCGTATTGCTGAGCGGCTACTCGGTCACGGTCAGCCCGGTCGTCGCGGCGCCAGCAGGCCAGGAGCCGATCAGCATCGAGCGGCTGTCGAGCATCACGCGCACGCTGGCCTCGGACGAGTTCGAGGGACGCTCGCCTGGCACGCCGGGCGAAACCAGGACCGTGAATTATCTTATCGAGCAGTTCAAGGCGGTCGGTCTCGAACCCGCCGGCAACGACGGCTCGTACACGCAGGTCGTGCCCCTGGTGCGGACGCAGGTGCCGCTCGACGCACGGATGACCGTGGCTGTCGCCGGTGAATCCCGTGCGCTGGTGCAGCAGACCGACATGGCGGCGGTCGCGCTGCGACCTGTCGATCGCGTGCATATCGAAGCCGCGCCGCTGGTGTTCGTCGGCTACGGCGTGCATGCGCCCGAGCGCAACTGGGACGATTACAAGGACGTCGACTTGCGTGGCAAGGTTGCGATCTTCCTGGTCAACGATCCGGATTTCGAAGCGGTGACCGGCGACGATGCATACGGCAAGTTCGGTGGCAAGGCGGCGACGTATTACGCGCGCTGGACCTACAAATACGACGAGGCCGCGCGCCGTGGTGCCATCGCCGCATTGATCGTGCACGAGACCGAGCCCGCCGCATACGGCTGGAAGACCGCGATCGCACCGAATGGCGAAGGCTACGACATCGTGCGTGCCGATCCGGCCAAGGAAAAGTTGCTGCTGCAGTCCTGGTTGCACAACGACACTGCCGTGGAGCTTTTCAGGAAGGCCGGGCTCGACTTCCAGGCGCTGAAAAGGAGCGCCCGCAGCGCTTCGTTCACGCCGACGGTGCTGAAGAACGCAACCTTCTCGGCGAACTTTCCGCTCGCCCACGCGCAGGTCGCACAGCCACAACGTGCTCGGCAAGATCACGGGCACGAAGCGGCCGCAGGAAAGCATCATGCTGGGGGCGCATTGGGACGCGTATGGCATGGGCGATCCGGATCCGACCGGCGACCGCATCCGTCACGGTGCCGCGGACGATGCGATCGGCATTGCCGGCGTGCTCGAGATCGCGCGTGCCTTCAAGCAGGAAGCAAAACCGGACCGCACGGTGATCTTCGCCGCCTGGACGGCCGAGGAACGTGGCTTGCTCGGGTCCGAATACCACGCGATGCACCCTGCCATGCCGCTCGAGACGACCGTGGCCAACCTGACCATGGACGTGTTGCAAACGGCGGGGCAGGCGCGCGACGTCGTGCTGGTGGGTGCGGGACAAAGTGACCTCGACACGCTCCTGGCGAAGCATGCCGCAAGCCAAGGTCGTGTGATCACGCCCGACGCCAAGCCGGAGCGCGGACTTGCCTTTCGAGCGGATCATTTCCCGTTCGCAAAACGTGGCGTACCGGCGCTGTTGCTGATGGGCATGGGTGGCGGCCACGACCTGGTCGACGGCGGACGTGCGGCAGGAGATCGCTGGGTGGCCGACTACACGGCCAACAGCTATCACCAGGCCGGTGACCGCTGGAGCGAGAAATGGGATCTGCGCGGCGCCGCGCAGGACGTCACGCTCGTTTACGCGATCGCACGGGAACTCGCGAATTCAAAGCGATGGCCGCAGTGGAACACGGGCTCTGAATTCAAGGCGATACGCGACACGAGCGCAGCCAAGCGTCGCTGACCGCAAGGCCGCGCCTCGCCCGATCAGGGGCTACGGCCGCCAGCCCGGGCCGCGCACGACGCGCCCGGGTTTCGCGCCCGTGTGCTCGCCCGCGCGAATCACCGGAACACCGTTCACGAGCACGTGCTCGATGCCGACCGCGTATTGCATCGGCTGATCGAACGTGGCCTTGTCCGCGACGGTGGCTGGGTCGAAGACCACGACGTCCGCATAACAGTCCGGATCGATGCAGCCGCGATCCTCGAGCTTCCAGTTCATTGCCGGCAAGCGCGTCATGCGGCGAATGGCCTCCTGCAGGTCGAGCACCTTCTCGTCGCGCGCGTATTTCCCGAGCACTCGAGCGAAGTTGCCGTAGGCACGCGGGTGCGTGCTCGACTTCAGGAACACGCCTTCGGGAGCGAGTGCTTCGGCATCGGAACCGAAGCTGACCCAGGGCTGCGCAATGCCGAGACGCACGTTGTCCTCGCTCATCAGGAAGTACACCGTCCCAACCCGCGAATGATCCTCGATGACGAGGTCGACGATCGTGTCTTCCGCGCTGGTGCCCCGCAGGGTCATGACTTGCGCCAGTGTCTTGCCGGTCAGTGGCTTGAGCGCCGGATTCTTGAAGCCGACGAACTTCACGCGATCCGGCGAACCGGCCGTGCGAAACAGGTTTTCTTCGCCCGCGGGCGGTTCGCGCATGTCCGCGATACACCGGGCACGCAACGCAGGATCCTGCAGCCGTGCCACCCACGCGTCGAGCCCGCCGGCCTGCACCCAGAGCGGCATTGCAGCATCGAGTCCGGTCGAGCCCGCCGTGTACGAATACATGTCGGCTGAAACCGCGAGGCCTCCTGCGCGGGCAGCGTCTATTTTCGCAATGGCCCGGGCCATGCCACCCCAATTCGCTTCGCCGGCCGCCTTGAGGTGATAGACCTCCCCACGCCCGCCCGCGGCGCGCGTGATCTCGATCAGTTCGTCGATTGCCTGTTCGAGCCCCGCGCTTTCATTGCGTATGTGCGAGATATACCCTCCCCCGGACTCGGCCGCGGCGCTGCGCAAGCGCGATCAATTCCGGCGTCTCGGCGAAAAAGGCAGGCGCATAGATCAATGAGCTGCCGACACCGAGTGCGCCCTCACGCATCGCGTCGCGCACCAGTTGCTGCATGCGCGCCAGTTCCTCCGGCGATGGGTCACGGTCATCTTCGCCGAGCACGTTCACGCGAACGGTAGTCGCGCCGACGAACGAAGCGACGTTCGGCGAGATCCCCTTGCGCACGAGTGACTCGAGGTATTGGCCGAGCGTGGTCCAGTCGATATCGAACTGGTAATCGCCTTGCTGCTTGAGCCATCGCTCCTTCATTGCTGGCGTGAGCGGCCCGCCGGACTCGCCTTCACCGAAGATTTCGAGCGTGACGCCCTGCTTCAGGTCGCTCATGCCACGACCGTCGACGAGCAGCGACTCGGTGGCCCAGGACAACACGTTGATGAAGCCGGGCGCGACGGCGCGTCCCGAGGCATCAATCACGGCATGGGCCTGCGCGCCGGAAAGATCGCCAACCTTGGCGATGCGGTCGCCACGAATACCGACGTCCGCGTTGCGCGGTGCCGAGCCCGTGCCGTCGTAGAGCGTACCGCCGCGGATGATCGTGTCGTAGAGCTCGGCCTGCGTTGTGGTGGGGGGCGTTGTCCCGGCACACGCCGCGACCAGCAACGCCACGGCCGCCGTGGCGACCAATCTCCGTCCGATTCGATGCATCGTCGACACCTCGCTCTGGGGCAACGAGGCGCCGCGCCTCAGGCGCTAGGCGGCACTCGCCACCGCATCGTACCCGAGGAGGGGCGCGAGCCAGCGTTCGGCCTCGTTCAGCGGCATTCCCTTGCGCCGCGCATAGTCGGCCACCTGGTCCGCGTCGATCTTGCCGACCTGGAAATACTTCGCCTCCGGGTGCGCGAAATACCAGCCGCTCACGGCGGCGGTCGGATACATCGCATAGTTTTCGGTCAGGCGGATCCCGGCGTTGCGCTCGACGTCCAGCAGCTGCCAGAGCGTGGCCTTCTCGGTGTGGTCCGGACAGGCCGCATAGCCCGGTGCCGGCCGAATGCCGCGATATTCCTCGCGGATCAGCTGGTCGTTCGTGAAGCGCTCTTCCGGCGCGTATCCCCAGAATTCGCGCCGCATGCGCTCGTGCATGCGCTCGGCGAGCGCCTCGGCCAGTCGGTCCGCCAGCGCCTTGACCATGATCGCGCCGTAGTCGTCGTGCTGCGCCTCGAACTCGCGGACTTTCTCGTCGAGCCCGAGCCCCGTTGTCACGGCGAACGCGCCGATCCAGTCGCGGATGCCGGAGGCCCTCGGCGCCACGAAATCCGCAAGGGCGAAATGCGGCTGCCCGGTCGGTTTCGGCTTCTGCTGCCGCAGATTGTGCAGCCGGTACGCCGCGGCAGTGCGCGACTCGTCGGCGTAGACCTCGATGTCGTCGCCGACCGAGTTCGCCGGGAACAGCCCAACGACCGCACTCGCGCGCACCCAGCGTTCCGCGACCATCTGCTTGAGCACGCGGCGCGCGTCGGCATACAGGTTGCTCGCCGCCTCGCCGACGACCGGGTCGGTCAGCACGTCCGGAAACTTGCCCGCGAACTCCCAGGCGTTGAAGAACGGCATCCAGTCGATGTAACGCATGAGTTCCTCGAGCGGCACGTTCTCGAACACGCGGACGCCGGCGAACTTCGGCACTGGCGGACGGTACGCCGACCAGTCGCAGCGAAGCGATTGGCACGCGCTGCGGCCAGCGAAAACGCCGGCGCCTTCGCCTTGCGGCCCTTGTGCTGCTCGCGCCGCGTTGCATGGTCTGCCTTGAGCTTCGCGGTGTACTCGGCACGGCTGTCCGCCGTGACGAGCGACTGGCAGACGCCCACGGCGCGCGAAGCGTCCTTCACGTAGACGACGGGGCCGTCGTACTCCGGGTCGATCTTGACCGCCGTGTGCGCGGGCGAAGTCGTCGCGCCACCGATCAGCAACGGCACGTCGATATCGCGTCGCTTCATCTCGCGCGCCACGTGCACCATCTCGTCGAGCGAAGGCGTGATCAGTCCCGAGAGCCCGATCATGCTGGCGCCTTCGCGCTGCGCCGTCTCGAGGATGCGCTCCGTGGGCACCATGACGCCGAGGTCGATGACCTCGAAGTTGTTGCACTGGAGCACGACGCCCACGATGTTCTTGCCGATGTCGTGCACGTCGCCCTTGACCGTCGCAAGCACCATCTTGCCGTTCGAGCGGCTCGCACCGTCCTTGTCTTTTTCCATGAACGGAATCAGGTGCGCAACGGCCTTTTTCATGACGCGCGCCGACTTCACGACCTGCGGCAGGAACATCTTGCCGGCGCCGAACAGGTCGCCGACCACGTTCATGCCGTCCATGAGCGGGCCTTCGATCACGAGCAGCGGCTTGCCCAGCTCGATTCGCGCGGCGTCCGTGTCCTCGAGGATGAACTCGTCGATGCCCTTGACGAGCGCGTGCTCGAGCCGCTTGATGACGGGCCAGCCGCGCCAGGCGAGGTCCTCGACGCGCTTCTGCCCTGCCTCGCCCTTGAACCGGTGCGCATCTTCGAGCAGGCGTTCCGTCGCATCGGAGCGGCGCGCGAGCACCACGTCCTCGACACGTTCACGCAGCTCCGGCTCGATTTCCGCGAAGATCGCGAGCTGCCCGGCGTTGACGATGCCCATGCTCATGCCGGCGCGGATCGCGTGGTACAGGAACACCGAATGCATCGCTTCGCGCACGGGATCGTTGCCACGGAACGAGAACGAGACGTTGCTGACGCCACCGCTGACGAGCGCGTGCGGGCACTCCTCGCGGATTCGCGCAGTGGCCTCGATGAAGTCGAGCGAGTAACGATCGTGCTGTTCGATGCCGGTGGCGACGGCGAAGATGTTCGGGTCGAAGATGATGTCTTCGGCCGGGAAACCGATCGACTCGGTCAGCAGCCGGTACGAGCGCTTGCAGATCTCGATCTTGCGTTCGACCGTGTCGGCCTGGCCCTGCTCGTCGAACGCCATCACGACGACGGCCGCACCGTAATCGCGCACACGTCGCGCCTGCTCGAGGAACGGTCGCTCGCCTTCCTTGAGGCTGATCGAGTTGACGATACCCTTGCCCTGCAGGCACTTGAGACCCGCCTCGATCACCCACCACTTCGACGAGTCGATCATGACCGGCACGCGCGCGACGTCGGGCTCCGCCGCGACGAGGTTCAGGAAGCGCACCATGGCCGCTTCCGAATCGAGCATGCCCTCGTCCATGTTGATGTCGATGACCTGCGCGCCGCTCGCGACCTGCTGGCGCGCGACGTCGAGCGCGCCGTTGTAATCGTCCGCCTCGATCAGGCGGCGGAACTTCGCCGAGCCGGTGACGTTGGTGCGCTCGCCGACGTTCACGAACAGGCTGTCGGGCCCGATGTTCAGTGGCTCGAGGCCGCTCAGGCGGCAGCGCGCTCGATTACGGGCGGCTTGCGCGGCGGCAGGCCGCCACGGCCTCGCGCGATGTGCGCGATGTGCTCCGGCGTCGTGCCGCAGCAGCCGCCGACGATGTTGACGAACCCGCTCGTCGCGTATTCGCGCACGAGCTCGGCGGTTTCGCAGGCGGTCTCGTCGTATTCGCCGAACGCGTTGGGCAACCCGGCGTTCGGGTAGGCGCAGACGTACGCATCGGAGATCCGCGAGAGCTCCTCGACGTACGGGCGCAGCTGCTTTGCACCGAGCGCGCAGTTGAGCCCGATCACGGCCGGCCGCGCGTGACGCACCGAGTTCCAGAACGCCTCGACGGTCTGGCCGGAAAGCGTGCGGCCCGATGCGTCCGTGATCGTGCCCGAGATCATGATCGGCAGATCGACGCCGAGTTCGTCGAGCACCTGGCGCACTGCGAAAAGCGCGGCCTTGGCATTCAACGTGTCGAAGATCGTCTCGACCAGGATCAGGTCGACGCCGCCCTCGACCAGCGCGCGTGTCGCCTCGGCGTACGTCGCGACGAGCTCGTCGAAGGTGACGTTGCGAAAGCCCGGATCGTTGACGTTGGGCGACAGCGAGGCCGTGCGGTTGGTCGGGCCGAGCGCGCCGGCGACGAAGCGCGGCCGGCCGGTGCGCGCGGCGACCTCGTCGGCCGCACGACGGGCAATCTGCGCGGCCGCGAGATTCAGCTCGCGCACCAGCTGCTTCGAGTGCCGTAGTCGGCCTGCGACGTGGCGTTGGAATTGAACGTGTTGGTCTCGATGATGTCCGCGCCGGCCTCGAGATAGCGGCGATGGATCTCGCCGATCAGCTCGGGGCGCGTCAGCACCAGCAGGTCGTTGTTGCCCTTGAGGTCCCTCGGCGGAGTCGCGAAAGCGCTCGCCGCGATAGTCGGCTCTCGCCGAGCTGGTACGACTGGATCACGGTGCCCATGGCGCCGTCGAGCACGAGCATGCGCTCGCCGAGCAGGCGGCGGAACTCACGCATGCGTTCGGGTCGCAGCATGGTCAGGCTCCGCCGCGAGCGCCGGCACCTGCGGCCGCACACCCAGCGCGTGACAGATCGCGTACGTGAGTTCGGCGCGATTCAGCGTGTAGAAATGGAATTCCTCCACGCCGTGCTGCTGCAGCCGGCGCACCTGCTCGATCGCGACGCTCGCGGCGATCATGCGCCGCGTCTCGGCGTCGTCCTCGATCCCGTCGAAGCGTTGCACGAGCCAGTCCGGCACGGTCGCGCCGCAGCGCTGCGCGAACCTGCAGCATGTGCGGAAAACGCGTGATCGGCAGGATGCCGGGCACGATGTCGGCGTCGATGCCGGCGGCCGCGCATCGGTCGCGAAAACGCAGGAAAATGTCGGTGTCGAAAAAGAACTGCGTGATCGCGCGTGTGGCGCCGGCGTCGACCTTCGCGCGCAGGTTGTCGAGATCGAACTGCGCACTCGGTGCCTCGGGATGCACCTCCGGATAGGCGGCGACGGAGATGTCGAAGTCGCCGACCGTCCTCAGCCCGCGCACGAGGTCGACGGCGTAGGCGAAGCCGTCCGGATGTGGCGCGTAGCGGCTTGCCCGGGCGGCGCGTCACCGCGCAACGCGACGATGTGGCGCACGCCCGCATCCCAGTAGGCCGCGCGCGACGTCGAGCATTTCGCCGCGGGGCGCACCGATGCAGGTCAGGTGCGGCGCGGGGGTCAGCGACGTCTCGCGCAGAATGCGCGCGACCACGTTGTGCGTGCGCTCGCGCGTCGAGCCGTCGGCGCCGTAGGTCACCGAAACGAAGCGCGGGTGACAGCGGCGCCAGGCGCTGGATCGACGCCCAGAGCGTTGCTTCCATCGCGGCATCGTTCGGCGGGAAAAACTCGAACGACACCGCCACGGGCGTGTTCGATCGCGTCGAGGACTCGTTGCTGATCATCTGCGCTGTCCTGCTCATCGAATGCTTTCCCTGCTCTACGCGGCAGCAGCGGCGATGCGCTCGCTGGTGGCGACGGCAAGCAGCAGGTGCCTGCCGTCGAGGTCGACCGGATGCAGCCGCGTCACCAGCAAGCCCGCCTCGGCGAGCCACTCGCGCACGAGGGCAGATGGGATTGCCCGGTCGCCGCGCGCTGCGCTAGTTCGTCGTAATCCTCGACGAGCAGCACCTGGCCGCCTGCGTGCAGCAGCCGGGCCACTTCGCGCAGGGCATCCACCGGGCGCGGATGCCCACCCAGCGAGCGGTCGACGATCGCAAGGTCGAAGCTCGCGGAGGGTTGCGGCAGTGCCGTCAACTGCCCCTGCTGCAATACGCAGTGACTGAGGCCGCGCGAGTGCAAGGCGGCGCGTGCGCCCTGCACAGCGAGCCGCGAACCGTGCATGCCGACGACACGCCGCGCGCGCGTGGCAATCGCACTCAGCACGTCGGCAGGTTCGGCGCCGTAATAAGAAGAGCGCGTCGCGACCGGTGTCACCGAGTTCGGCCGCAAGCACGGCGTTCAATTCCGCCTGACCCGCGGCGCCCGGTGGGCCGGCTTGCGGACTGGCGGCCTCGCGACGCGCCTCGAGCACGCGGGCAACGCGATCTGCATCGCGCGCGAGGATCGGATCGTCGGGGTCCAGGCGGGTCAATAGTTCACGCGCAAATTCCCCGCCGCGTCCCTCGGAGGGCACGCGGTAGAAGATCCAGTGCTGCTCGCGAAATCGCTCCAGCAGGCCGGCGTCACACAACAGCTTCAGGTGGCGCGAGACGCGCGGCTGGCTTTGCCCAAGCACGGCGGTGAGCTCGCTGACCGAAAATTCCCCGCGGGCGAGGATCGCCAGCAAGCGCAGGCGGGAAGGCTCGGCCATCGCGCGGAGGTCTGCAAGCAGGGTAGCCATCGACAGCATTCTTAAATATAAACATGTCTTGATGTTTAAAGTAAATAGCCCTCTGGCCCACCGCCCGGAAACCGGGATCACGTCAAGAATCTCAGCTTTTGTTGGGAAGTTGGGCCTGCCCAGCGGATCGAATGTCACGTCGGAGATCTGCAGGACGAGCCAGACGATATCGGCATAACTGGAGCGACTCGGACGACGTCACGTTCGCCCAAGCGCAGCAAAAGACTGGATTGCACCGTCAGCGTTGACTCGTCACGAGTGCGAGACTATAAGCGAAGCCAGCCGGGCAGGTGAGAATCCGGTATTTGCGCGTGCACGGCAGGGAGGGTCCATGAAGTCGGGCACAGGCTTGGCTGTCGCTCGTGAGTGCTGCATCGGAGCAGCCGTGCACGAAATCCTCCGCGCCAGGGAGCGACTGCGACGCCTCGGCCGGGGTTGCGCGGTCAGCCTGCCGTTCCTGTTGCCTGCCGCCGTGGTTGCGCAGGAAGCTGGTCAGGAGGTCGAGCAGATCATCGTGACCGGCTCTCGCATCGCGCGGCCCGACTTCGAGTCCGCCAGTCCAATCGTCAGCATCACGGCGGATGCCTTCGAACGCACGAGCGCCTCGAGCGTCGAAGCGGTGGTAAGCCGGCTGCCGCAGTTCACTCCCGATGCGACGAGCACCTCGAACAATCCGGGCAACGGCGGTCAAGGAAACGTGCAATTGCGCGGTCTCGGTCCGACGTCGACGCTTGTCCTCGTCGACGGCCGGCGGCTGGTACCTGCCAACGGCGATGGTGTGGTCGACGTCAACGTCATTCCCTCCGCGCTGGTCGAATCGGTGGAGGTCATCAGCGGTGGCGCTTCGGCCGTGTACGGGTCAGACGCGATCGCCGGCGTCGTCAATTTCAAACTCAAGGACAAGTTCGAGGGCGTGCAGTTCGACGGCGGCTGGGGCGAGACGGGGCACGGCGATGGCGCCGAATATACCGCAGGGGTCACGGGTGGCTTGTCGTTCAGCGATGACCGCGGCAAGGCGTATGGCTACGTGGGCTATTCCAAACGCGATGCGGTATTCCAGCGCGCACGCGAGTTCTCGGAAGTCACACTGGAATACGTAGGCGCCGGCGCGGGCGGCGTGGGGCCCGATGGCGGATTCCTGCCGAGCGGATCGCCGTCCGTCCCCGAGGGTCGAGCTGTCTTTCCCAGCAACCGGCCGTCACAAACCGAAATCGACAAATTGTTTGCGAGGTACGGTTACCCCGACGGTACGGTCGTGTTGCCTGGCAACGGTTTTAGTTTCAACGCAGACGGCAGCGTATTTTCGACCGGCGACGGCACCTCCGGCAGCGTCGCAAATTTCCGTGGCGAACAGGACCCCATCCTCCACAACGATCGCAGCTACAGCTACAACTACGGTCCCTGGAATTATCTGCTGCTGCCGCTCGAACGAGTCTCGGCTTTTGCGCGCGCGACGTTCGAGCTGTCGCCCGCCGCGAAGCTTTACGGCCAGGCGTTGTATTCCGATTACAGCGTCGATCAGGCGCTTGCACCGACGGTAGCCCTCCCGCTGTACCTGCCTCGCTCCAATCCGTACATCCCCGCGGACTTTGGCCTGCTGCTCTACTCGCGCCCCGATTCGGCGGCGCAGGTCAGGATCGGGAAACGGCTGACCGCACTGGGTCCGCGCATCGCGTCCAACCAACACGACGTGTTCCAGGCGACCCTCGGATCCGGCGGCAACGTATTCAGCGGCTGGACATACGACGCATACGTGCAAGCGAGCCGGTATGAATCCACCGAGTCGCAGACCGGTAACGCACTGCGCTCGAAGATCATGGAACTCACGTTCGCTCCGGACGGAGGCGTTGCCGCGTGTGGCGGGCTGAACCTGTTCGGGCCCGACTCCATTTCCGAGCAGTGCGCGGAGTACATCGCCGCCGGCGGCACGAACCGCGCGCGTTATGAACAGGTCATTGCCGAAGCGTCGGTGACGGGAACGGCGTTGGCGGTGCCCGCCGGCGACCTCAAGGTTGCGCTCGGCTTCCTCTACAAGCATGACAAGTACATCTACGAGGCCGATCCGATCGGCTCGTTAGTGCTCGATGATGGCTCGCTCGACATCGTCGGCTTCAATGCCTCCGACGACATTGAGGGCTCGGATTACAACGTCGACGTCTATGCGGAAGCGGTGATTCCCCTGGTGGCGGCGAGGCCAAGGCATCGAGCGCCTGGAAACCGTTCTCGGATACCGACACTCGAATTACGAATCCGCCGGCGGCGTGGACGCCTACAAGGCGGAACTGCTGTACAACCCGGTCAAATCCGTGACGCTGCGAAGCTCCTACCAGCACGCCGTGCGGGCACCGAGCGTCTTCGAGTTGTACCAGCCACAACTGCCCGTCTTTTATTTTGACCCACGCGACGACGGGTCGCCGTTCGATCCCTGCAGCGTGGGCAGCGTCGAACGCAATGGTCCGAACGCTGCACAGGTCGAGCAGTTGTGCCTCGCACAAGGGATGCCCGCGACGCTGCTGCCCGATTTCAGCGACACCGACGGAGAGCACACCGGCGTCGGCGGCGGTAATCCGGCGCTTGGACCCGAGACCGCCGATACCTGGACCGCCGGCTTCGTGCTCAGTTCCTGGTCCGACAACCGGCTGTTGGCATCGATGCAGTTGTCCGTCGACTGGTACCGCATCGATATGCAGGACGCCATCGTCGTGGCGGCGGCCACAAACTACGTGCCGTGGTGCTTCGACGCGCGCGTCAATCCGGGGTTCGACCCGGACAACGAGCAATGTCGCCAGTTTTCGCGCGACCCGGCCAGCGGCGAGATCGTGGGCCTGCAGGACATCAACCAGAACATCGTCGGTTACGACGTCTCGGGCATCGATACGCAATTCGACTGGAGCCTGCCCGTCGGGCCGGGCGATTTCAGCCTGAACTGGATGGTCTCGTGGATGGATTCGTTCGGGAGTGTCCAGGTCCCGGGTCTCCCGCGGACCGACGAGGTCGGCTACGTTGGCGGCTTTCTCGGCGGCTCATTTCCCGAATGGAAGTGGAACCTCAACCTGGGCTATGACTGGGCTGGATTCACGGTCGCCGGGCAGTGGCGCTACGTCGACGGCATGAGCGACCGGAACTGGGACTACGCCATCGCGAGCCAGGACTATTTCGATCTCTTCGCCGGCTATGAATTCGATGTGGGCAGGCTCGCTGGCCTGACTGTGCGCGGTGGCGTCGAGAATCTGACCGATGCGGATCCGCCGCTGATCCCGACGCAGGTTTCGGCCAACACCGATCCTTCGCAATACGACGTGCTGGGCCGACGGTACTACCTGAGCGTCAGTTATCGGTTCTGATTTCGCGGGCCTGTGATGGCCGCGTGAGTAACCGATGATCCACGGGCGGTCGCCCTCAATGAACCGCGGGATTTCCCAGCCCGGGCGTCGCGTCGGTGGCAAACAACCTCGCCACGTCGACCGCATCGAGGCGATAAGCACGGCTGCAGAACTCGCAGCGCACCTCGACCTGGCCGAACTCCTCGATCATCGAATCGACCTCGGCCCGGCCCAGCGACGCGCAGCATGTTCTCGACGCGCTCGCGCGAGCAGCGGCAGCGGAAGAACGCCGGCGACCGACTCGAACATGCGGACGTCGTCTTCGGCGAACAGGCGCCGCAGCAGTTTGTGGTCGTCGAGCTGCGCCAGTTCCGCGCCTGTCACGGTGTCCGCGACCAGCTGCACGCGGTGCCACGCGTCCTCGACCTCATCCTCGGGCACCGCCCGGCCCCCGACTCGTGCACGCCGGCGGACCTCGACGTCACGGGCAGACGCTGCAGCAGCAGGCCGCTCACGTTGTCGCCATCCGCGTGCAGCCAGAGCCGCGTCGGCAGTTGCTCGGAGCTCTCGAAGTACTCGCGCAGGCAAGTCGCCCATCGAAGCGCCGGCGAGCGGCACGATGCCCTGGTAGCGGTTCGCTGCCGGGCCTTCGTTCTCGATCGTGACGGTGAGCGTGCCGTTGCCCGAACAGCTCGCGCAGGTCGCGCGTGTCGGGCGGCTTCGCGGAAGCGCGCGACGGCGCGCATCGCGAGGCCGTCGGTGCATTCGACCAGCATCAGGTGCATCGGACCCTCGCCGCGCAGTTGCAACGACAGCAGCCCTTGTACTTCAGCGTCGAGGCGAGCAGCGCGGTCGCGGCGACGGCCTCGCCCAGCGTGTCGCGCACGTTCGCCGGATAGTCGTGGTGCTCCATCATGGCCCGCCAGGCCGGGCCGAGGTGCACCAGTTGCCCGCGGAACGGGTACGCTCGAACACGAACCGCCGCAGCGTGTCGACTTCCGCCATCGCCGCCTCAGGCCACGCGCACCGGGATGCCGAGCGTGCGGATTTTCTCCGACCACTGCGCCGGAGCCGTGTTGTGCACGGACGTGCCCTGCGCATCGACGGCGACGGTCACCGGCATGTCCTTGACGTCGAACTCGTAGATCGCCTCCATGCCGAGGTCGCCGAACGCGACGACGCGCGACGGACGGATCGCCTTCGACACGAGGTAGGCCGCGCCACCGACCGCCATCAGGTAAGCGGCCTTGTGCTTCCGGATCGACTCGATCGCGACGGGCCCGCGCTCGGACTTGCCGACCATCGCGATCAGGCCGGTCTTCTCGAGCATCATGTCGGTGAACTTGTCCATGCGCGTCGCGGTCGTCGGACCCGCCGGGCCCACGACTTCGTCGCGCACCGGATCGACCGGCCCGACGTAATAGATCACGCGATTGGTGAAGTCCACGCCGGCCGGCAGGCCCTGGCCGCTCGCGAACAGGTCGGCGATGCGCTTGTGCGCGGCATCGCGGCCCGTGAGCATCTTGCCGTTCAGCAGCAACGTCTCGCCGGGCTTCCAGCTGGCAACTTCGTCCCGCGTGAGCGTGTCGAGATTCACGCGGCGCGAACCAGCGCCCGCGCTCCAGGTGACCTTGGGCCAGTTGCTCGAGCGACGGCGGCTCGAGCATCGGCGGGCCCGCTGCCGTCGAGCACGAAGTGCGCGTGACGCGTCGCCGCGCAGTTCGGAATCATCGCGACCGGCTTCGACGCCGCGTGCGTCGGATAGAGCTTCAGCTTCACGTCGAGCACGGTCGTCAGCCCGCCGAGACCCTGCGCGCCGATACCGAGCGCGTTGACCTTCTCGTACAGCTCGATGCGCAGCTCCTCGGCCTTGCTGTGCGGGCCGCGCTCGAGCAGTTCGTGCATGTCGATCGGCTCCATCAGCGATTCCTTCGCCATCAGCATCGCCTTTTCGGCGGTGCCGCCGACGCCGATGCCGAGCATGCCGGGCGGGCACCAGCCTGCGCCCATCGTCGGCACCGTTTTCAGCACCCAGTCGACGATCGAGTCGCTCGGATTCAGCATCACGAACTTCGACTTGTTCTCCGAGCCGCCGCCTTTCGCGGCGACGGTCACCTCGACCTCGTCGCCCGGCACCAGTTCGACGTGGAACACGGCCGGCGAGTTGTCCTGCGTATTCTTGCGCGCGAACAGCGGGTCATCGACCACCGAGGCACGCAGCTTGTTGTCGGGATGGTCGTACGCGCGGCGCACGCCCTCGTTGATCATGTCGGCCAGGCCGCGCTGCGTGTCCCAGCGCACGTCCATGCCCACCTTGAGGAACAGGTTGACGATGCCGGTGTCCTGGCAGATCGGCCGCTTGCCCTCGGCGCACATGCGCGAATTGGTCAGGATCTGCGCGATCGCATCCTTCGCGGCCGGGCGACTGCTCGCGCTCGTAGGCACGCCCGAGGTGCTCGATGTAGTCGAGCGGGTGGTAATACGAAATGAACTGCAGCGCGTCGGCGACGCTCTGGATGAAATCGTCTTCGCGAATGACGGCAGGTCCAGCGGTTGGTCTAGCGGTTGTCGAAACGCTCGCCCCAGCCGGAAAGCTTGCGCTTCAGCAACTCGTTCAACTGGGCGGGGTTCGCCTTGCCGCCCGTGGCTTTCATGACCTGCCCGACGAAGAAGCCGAACAGCTTGTCCTTGCCCGAGCGGTAATCGGCGAGCTGTCGCCGGATTTTTCGCCATGACGTCGTCGATGGCCTGCTCGATCGCCGAGGTGTCCGTGATCTGCTTGAGGCCTTTCGCCTCGATGATCGCGTCGGCACTGCGCCCTTCGGGCCACATCGCCTCGAACACTTCCTTGGCGATCTTGCCGGAGATGGTGTTGTCGTCGATCCGCGCGAGCAAGCCGGCCAGCGCATCCGGCGCTCACGCGGCTCTGCGCGACGTCGAGGTTCTCCCTGTTGAGCGCACCCGAGAGCTCGCCCATGACCCAGTTCGCCGCGAGCTTCGGCTGGCCGCCGAACTGCTTGCCACGACCGTCTCGTAGTACTGCGCGAGTTCGCGGCTCGCGTGAGCACGCCAGCGTCGTAGTCCGAGAGCCCGTGCTCGCGGCAGAAGCGCGCGGCCTTCTCGTCCGGCAGTTCCGGCAGCGTGGCGCGCACCGCCTCGATCGTCGCCTCGTCGATCGCCAGCGGCAGCAGGTCGGGGTCGGGGAAGTAACGGTAGTCGTTCGCTTCTTCCTTCGAGCGCATCGAGCGCGTCTCGCCCGGTCCGGGATCGTAGAGGCGCGTTTCCTGCTTGACCTTGCCGCCGCCTTCGAGCAGCTCGATCTGGCGCTCGATCTCGAAGTTGATCGCGCGCTCGACGAAGCGGAACGAGTTGAGGTTCTTGATCTCGGCGCGCGTGCCGAACTCCGCCTGGCCTTTCGGGCCGCACGGAGACGTTCGCATCGCAGCGGAACGAGCCTTCCTGCATGTTGCCGTCGCAGATCTCGAGATAGCGCACGAGCGTGTGGATCTTCTTCATGTACGCCACGGCTTCCCTGGCCGAGCGCATGTCGGGCTCGGAGACGATCTCGAGCAGCGGCGTGCCGGCGCGATTCAGGTCGATGCCGGAGAGCCCGTGGAAGTCCTCGTGCAGCGACTTGCCCGCATCCTCCTCGAGGTGCGCGCGCGTGATGCCGATCGTCTTGCTGCGTGCCGTCCTCGAGCACGATGTCGAGCGAGCCGTCCTCGACGACGGGGCGCTCGTACTGGCTGATCTGGTAGCCCTTCGGCAGGTCGGGATAGAAATAATTCTTGCGCGCGAACATCGAGCGTCGCGCGATCTTCGCGCCGGTGGCGAGCCCGAAGCGCACGGCCATGCGCACGGCTTCGCCGTTCAGCACCGGCAGCACGCCCGGGTAGCCGAGGTCGACGAGGTTGGCCTGCGTGTTCGGCTCGGCGCCGATACGCCGTGGGCGAGCCCGAGAAGATCTTGCTGCGAGTGGCGAGCTGGGCGTGGATCTCGAGCCCGATGACGGTTTCCCATTCATGGCAGTGTCTAGTGTTCAGTGTCTAGCGGTTAGTCGAAGGTTGGCCGGCGCCAATGCCTGCTTACTAGCCGCCAGACACTAGACACTTGCTTTACGCGTAGCCCGGCGGAAAGCGCTTGTGCCACGACGTGCGCAGCTGGTACTGGTGCGACACGGACAGCAGCAGCGACTCGCCGAAGTGCGGGCCGACGAGTTGCAGGCCGACCGGCAGTTCGGTGCCTCCGCTGTTGACGAAGCCGCACGGGATCGAGATGCCCGGCAGGCCCGCGAGATTGGCCGCGATCGAATAGATGTCGTTGAGGTACATCGCGATCGGGTCGCTGGTCTTGGCGCCGAGCTCGAACGCCGCGGTGGGCGAGGTGGGGCTCAACGACGACGTCGACTTCGCCAAAGGCGCGCGCGAAGTCGTTCGCGATCAGCGCGCGGCACTTCTGCGCCTTGAGGTAATAGGCGTCGTAGTAGCCCGCCGAGAGCACGTAGGTGCCCGTCATGATGCGGCGCTTGACCTCGTCGCCGAACCCTTCGCCGCGTGAGCGCTTGTAGAGATCGAGCAGGTCCTTCGGCGCTTCGCAGCGATGGCCGAACCGCACGCCGTCGAAACGCGAGAGGTTCGACGAGCACTCGGCCGGCGCCACCACGTAATACGTCGGCACCGAGAGCGGCAGGCTCGGCAGGCTCACGTCCTTGACGATGGCGCCTTCCCGCTGCAGCAGTTCGATCGCGGCGCGCACGCATTCGCTCGACGGCGGGATCGAGCCCTTCGCCGAAGAACTCGCGGATCATGCCCGACGCGCAGCCCCTTGAGCGGCTGATCGAGTTCACCGGCGTAGTGCGGCACGGGCGAATCGACGCTCGTGGAATCGCGCGGGTCGAAGCCGGACATCGCCTCGCAGCAGCAGCGCCGCATCCTCGGCCGAGCGCGTCAGCACGCCGGCCTGGTCGAGGCTCGAGGCGAACGCGATCATGCCGTAGCGTGAAACGCGGCCGTACGTGGGCTTGATGCCGGTCAGGTTCGTGAGCGCGGCCGGCTGGCGGATCGAGCCACCGGTGTCGGTGCCGCTCGCGGCGGGCGCCAGGCACGCGGCGACCGCCGCCGCGGAACCGCCCGGACGATCCGCCCGGCACCCGCGCGAGAGTCCCAGGGTTCCTGACAGGACCGAAGTACGCTCGTCTCGTTCGACGAGCCCATCGCGAACTCGTCCATGTTGGTCTTGCCGAGCAGCACGGTTCCCGCAGCGCGCCATTCGCGCGACCACGGTGCGTCGTACGGCGCGACGAAGTTCGCGAGCATCTTCGACGAGCAGGTCGTGCGGATGCCGTCGGTGCAGAAAATGTCCTTGTGCGCGATCGGCACGCCGGTGAGCGGACCGCCCTCGCCGCGCGCGAGCGACACGTCCGCAGCCCGCGCATCGTCGAGCGCGCGGTCGGCCGTCATGGTGACGAACGCGTTGAGCTCGGGCCCCAGCCGCTCGATGCGGCCGAGCAAATGCAGCGTCAGGTCGAGGCTCGAGAACTTGCGCGCGCGCAGGCCGGCGGAGAGTTCCGTTACGGTCAGTGTATGCATGGTTTGTGCGGCGATACCAGGAATCAGATCACGTCAGTCCAGGGCTTCGAAAATTCGGAGCGGTCCAGGTGGCAGCCACCGGCCGGGTCTCGGGCGCGGCGCCATCGGCAGGCCCGTTCGCACCATCGCGGATGCGTCTTCATTCGATGACCTTCGGCACGAGATAGAGTCCCGCAGCGACGCTCGCGGCGTTGTGCTGGTATTTGTCGCGCTGGTTCGTCTTCGGACACCTCGTCCGGGACGCAGGCGCTGCACCTGGTCGGCGAGCGGATGCGCCATCGGCTCGACGCCAGTCGTGTCGGCCGACGTCAATCTGCTCGACGAACTCGATGATGCGCGACAGGCTATCGACGTACACTGGCATCTGCGCCTCGGTGATCTCGAGGCGGGCAAGGTGGGCGATGCCCTCGACCTGGGTGCGGGTCAGACTCATGCGGGAAGGCTCGATTGGGCAGGAAAAACCCGTCACAAATCATACACGTCGCCTTGCCGAATGTCCTGACTATGGTTAAATTGCCGCGATTTAAGCGCAGCGCAGCGCTCCCCTACTCCGGTCGATAATTCTCAATGTTCAAAAAACTTCGGGGTTACTTCTCCAACGACCTCTCGATCGACCTTGGCACCGCCAACACGCTGATCTACGTCCGCGGCAAAGGCATCGTGCTGAACGAGCCTTCCGTGGTCGCGATCCGCGAAGAACCTTCGCGCGGCGGCAAGAAGATCGAGGCTGTCGGCACGGAGGCGAAGAACATGCTCGGCCGCACGCCGGGCAACATCACGGCCATCCGGCCGATGAAGGATGGCGTGATCGCAGACTTCACGGTCACCGAGAAGATGCTGCAGTACTTCATCGAGAAAGTGCACGGCAATCGCATGATCCGGCCGAGCCCGCGCGTGCTGGTCTGCGTGCCGTATGGCTCGACGCAGGTCGAGCGCCGCGCGATCCAGGAATCGGCCGAAGGCGCCGGCGCGCGCTGGGTGCGGCTGATCGAAGAGCCGATGGCCGCCGCCGTCGGTGCGGGCATGCCGGTGCACGAGGCGCGCGGCTCGATGGTGCTCGACATCGGCGGCGGCACGTCCGAAGTCGCAGTGATCTCGCTGAACGGCATCGTGTATGCGGCTTCGGTGCGCATCGGCGGCGACCGTTTCGACGAAGCCATCATCAACTACGTGCGCCGCAACTACGGCATCCTGATCGGCGAGGCCACGTCCGAGCGCATCAAGATCGAGATCGGCTCGGCCTATCCGGGCCAGCAGGTCAAGGAAATCTCGGTCAAGGGCCGCAATCTCTCCGAAGGCGTGCCGCGCAGCTTCACGCTCAATTCGAACGAAATCCTCGAAGCCCTGCAGGAACCGCTGCAGGGCATCGTCGGCGCGGTCAAGGCTGCGCTCGAACAGACGCCACCGGAACTCGGTTCCGACGTCGCCGAACGCGGCATCGTGCTGACGGGCGGCGGCGCACTGCTGCGCGACGTCGACAAACTGCTCATGGAAGAAACCGGCCTGCCGGTAGTGGTCGCCGAAGACCCGCTCACCTGCGTGGCGCGTGGCGGCGGCAAGATGCTGGAGTTGATCGACGAGCATGGTCCAGGCATTTTCGGCCTGGATTGATCCCGCTCAATAACTCCGCAGGCAACGGCCGTGGTCGAACTGACTCACGACTCGCGCCCGATCATCGGCCGCGGGCCGCCGTTAGTTGCGACGTTCATCATGCTCGCGGCGGTCTCGATCGGGCTGATGGTCGCCGACCAGCGCTATCACCAGATCGACCAGGTGCGCGAGTGGCTCAGTGCGATCGTGCATCCCGTGCAGCGGGTCGTCGATTTTCCGTTCCGCGCCTGGGGCTGGGTCACCGGTTCGTTCGCCGATCGCGGGCAGCCTGCGCCAGGAAAACCTCGAGCTCACGGCTCGCCTGCGTCTCGCCAACCTGCAGTTGCAGCGATTTGCGGCGCTCGAGGACGAAAACCGCCGGCTGCGTGAAATGCGCGCGAAGACCGGCAGGCGTCGCCGAAAGAGGTGCTCGTGGCTTCGATCCTGAATGTCGACCTCGACCCGTTCCGCCATCGCGTGCTGCTCGACAAGGGGGCGGTCGACGGCGTGTTCAAGGGCCAGGCCGTGCTCGACGGCGAAGGCATCTTCGGACAGGTGACCAAGGTGAATGCCGGCACGGCCGAAGTGATCCTGATCAGCGATCCCGAGCATGCGATCCCGGTGCAGTCGAACCGCAGCGGCGTGCGCACGATCGCGGTCGGCACGGGCGATCCCAACAAGCTGTCGCTTGCCGTTCGTGACGGTCGAAGCCGACCTGCAACCCGGCGACCTGTTGCTTTCGACCGGCATGGGCGGCGTATTCCCGCCGGGCTACCCGGTGGCACAGGTCATCGCAGGTCAAACGCGCCGGCAGCACGTTCGCACTCGTCGAGGCGCGTCCCACGGCGCAACTCGACCGGGATCGCGAGGTGTTGCTCGCCTGGTTCAAGCCGCTCGTCACGGCAGCGGGCCTGGCACCGCCACCGGCCACCGCGAGCACGGCGAACCGGCCGCCGGCAACGACGGGCGCTGCTGCACACCGCCGTCGCCCCCGCGACCGGAACACCGGCGGCGCCGGTGGCGGCTTCGCCACCGCGGCAGCGCGACGCCGGCCGCAATACACCGCCAGCCGATCCGGGAGCTGGGCGAATGAGGCAACCGAGCGATTTCGCCCGCCGGTTGCTTTACTGGCTCAGCATGGCAGCGGGCCTGGTGCTCGCCATCGTGCCGCTGCCCGGCTGGCTCGATCCCGTGCGGCCCGACCTGGCGCTGCTCGCGATGATCTATTTCATCCTGACGAGCCCGCGCATCGCGGGACTCGGTTACGCCTGGCTATCCGGGCTGTTTCTCGACGTGCTGCGCGGCATGGTCCTCGGCCAGCACGCGCTTCGGTTTCCTGGTCGTTGGCTTCCTGACGCATCGCATCCAGCTGCGCATGCGCATGTTCCCGATCGTGCATCAGGCCGCGACCGTCATGCTGCTGCTGGCTTTCTATCACTTCATCATTTTCTGGATCGACGGCCTGACGGGCCACGGCTACACGGCCTGGGTGCGCTGGTTGCCGATCATCTCGGGCGCGCTGCTCTGGCCGCTGATCGTTGCCGTGGGCGACTCGCTCACGCGCCGCTCGAACTGAGGCCACGCACGACAGCATGGCCCGCCACAGTCGACTCAAGGATCATTACGCCGAACAGCGCATGTTCGCCGACGCGTAGTCGCAGCCTCGTTCGTGATCATGGTGCTGCTGGGCGCGCTGGTGACCCGGCTTTTCTACCTGCAGGTCGTGCGCTACGACTACTTCACCGAGCTTTCGCAGGGTAACCGGATTCGCATCGAGCCGATCCCGCCACCGCGCGGCCTGATCATCGACCGCAATGGCATACCGCTCGCGCTGAACCGCCCGGCCTACCAGCTCGAACTGACGCGCGAGCAGGTGCCGGACCTCGACGACACGCTCGGCCGGCTGGTCGACCTGCAGCTGGTGCCGGCCGAAGACCTCGAACGCACCCGGCGCACGATCATGGCGCGACGCACGTTCGACGCAGTACCGATCCGCCTGCAGATGAGCGAAGAAGAACTTGCGCGCTTTGCGGTGCATCGGCCGGATTTTCCGGGCGTCGAGGTGCGGCCGCGGTTGACGCGCTTCTATCCGGAACTGCGGTATCGGCGTGCATGCGCTCGGCTACGTCGGTGCGATCAGCGAGCAGGACCAGGAACGCATCGACATCGCTGCATATTCAGGCACGACGTTGATCGGCAAGCTGGGTATCGAACGCAAGTACGAAGATCAATTGCACGGCGACACCGGCTACCAGCAGTTGCTCGTGAACGCACAAGGCCGCCGCGTCGACCGGGTCGGTCTTTCGGCGCCACAACTCGTTCGCAAGGAACCGGTTGCGGGAGACGACCTGATCCTGAGCATCGACCTGCGCGTGCAGAAAGCGGCCGAGGAGGCGCTGGTCGGCAAACGCGCCGCCGTAGTTGCCATCGATCCGAACACCGGGGACGTGATCGCGTTCGTCAGTACGCCGACGTACGACCCGAACGGGTTCGCGCGCGGCCTGACCGTCGCCGGAGTACCGGGCACTGGCGGACGACCTCGACAAGCCGCTCATCGATCGCGCGATGCGCGGCGTCTATCCGCCGGGCTCCACGATCAAACCGCTGGTTGCGCTCGCAGCGCTCGAATACGGCGTCACCGAACCGCAGGCCACGCGTTTCTGCAAGGGTGCCTGGCAGTTCCCAGGCTCCAGCCACCGGTACCGCGACTGGAAAAAAGGCGGCCACGGCACGGTCAACATGCACTCGGCCATCGCGCAATCGTGCGACACCTACTTCTACGGCATCTCGGACCAGATCGGCATCGACCGCATGCACGACTTCCTGGTCAAGTTCGGGCTCGGCAGCGAAACCGGTATCGATATCCTGGGCGAGCGCAAGGGGCTCGTGCCGTCGCGCGACTGGAAGCGCAAGGCATTCAAGACCAAAGCACTGCAGGTGTGGTTCCCGGGCGAAACCGTGATCGCCGGCATCGGCCAGGGCTACATGCTGGCGACGCCGCTGCAACTGGCGCACGCCACCGCCACCGTCAGCCTGCGCGGCCAGAGCTTCCAGCCTCGGCTGGTGCGCGCCGTGCGCAACTCCCTGACGGGACAGGTCGAGGTCATACCGCCCATCGAGTTGCCTGCAGTCACGATCAAGGATCCCAGGTCGTGGGACGTGATCATCGGCGGCATGATCGGCGTGACGCATGATCCCACCGGTACGGGGCGACGCCTGCAAATCGGGGCCCCGTACAACCTCGCCGGCAAGTCAGGCACGGCACAGGTCTTTACGGTCGGCCAGAACGAGAAGTACAAGGAATCCGAGGTTTCGGAGCGGCTGCGCGACCACGCGTTGTTCATCGCGTTCGCACCCGTCGAGAATCCAAGACTTGCGGTCGCCGTGCTGGTCGAAAACGGCAAGAGTGGCAGCGGCGCGGCGGGGCCGATCGCGCGCAAGGTGCTGGACGCCTACCTGCTGCCACCCGACTACGGCAATACCAGCACTACGACGACGGCGCCGCCTGCGCCCGGAGCAGCCGACGAATGAGAACGGAAATCGCAGGGCCGGGTTATTCGAGTCGCGCGCAACGCACGTTCACGTTGACGGGCCGCATTCTCGATGCGCTGCACATCGATGGGTCGCTGCTGCTCGCCCTGCTCGCGGTCTGCGTGGCCGGGCTCGTGGTGCTGTTCAGCGCGGCGGGCGAGAATTTCAGTATCTTCATCGGCCAGGCCGCGCGTGTCGGGCTCGGCCTCGGCGTGATGACTGCCGTGGCGCAGATCCCCCCGCGCGTCATGCGCATGGCCGCGCCCTTCTTGTACACGATCGGCGTGCTGCTGCTGGTCGCGGTGGCGGTCGTCGGCGACGTTGCGATGGGTGCCCAGCGCTGGCTCGACCTCGGTTTCGTACGATTCCAGCCTTCCGAACTCTTGAAAATCGCGGTGCCGCTCGCATGTGCCTGGTATCTGCACGAGCGGCCGCTGCCACCCGACTTCACGACGCTCGTGATCGTCGTCACGGCGGTGGCACTGCCCGCGCTGCTGATCGCCGAGCAGCCGGACCTCGGTACGGCCTTGCTGGTGACCGCAGGCGGCGGCCTCGTCATCCTGCTTGCCGGCCTGCAACTGCGCTACATTTTCGGACTGGGTGCCCTGCTCGTGGCGGCCGTGCCCGCGGCGTGGCATTTCATGCACGATTACCAGCGGCAACGCGTGCTCACGTTCCTGAATCCGCAGAACGATCCGCTCGGCGCCGGGTATCACACGATCCAGTCCCAGATTGCGATCGGTTCCGGCGGCATTTTTGGCAAGGGCTACATGAATGGCAGCCAGGCGCAGCTCGAGTTCCTGCCGGAGCGCTCCACCGATTTCATCTTCGCGGTGATCGGTGAAGAATGGGGCATCGTCGGCTGCTTCGTCCTGATGATGCTGTACATGCTGGTCATCGGCCGCGGGCTCTACATCGCAAGCGCAGGCGCAGGACACCTTCTCGCGCCTGATCGCGGGCAGCCTCACGCTTACGTTCGCCGTGTATGTGTTCGTCAACAGTGGCATGGTGGCGGGCTGCTGCCCGTCGTCGGCGTGCCGTTGCCGCTCGTGAGTTACGGCGGCACGTCGTTGGTGACCCTGATGGCGGGCTTCGGTATCCTCATGTCCATCCACTCCCGCCGGAAGCTGGTTTCCACGTGACATTGAATCGTCAACGCCAGGTGCCGCTCGCACCTGTTCGCGCTCATTGCCGGCAGCGGCGCCGTCCTCGCTGTGCTGTGCCGGTTCCGCCGTGGCGCAGGCCTTCAACCCGCAGCGCGACGGACGTCGCCGCATTCATCGCAGACTTCGCCCAACGCAACGGTTTCGAAGCCGGCCGCGTTGCAAGGCACGTTCGCGCAGGTAGAGTCGCGGCCGGCGATCCTGCAGGCGATCGCGCGACCGGCCGAAAAAACGCTCACCTGGGACGAATACCGGGGCAAGTTCCTGACCGCAGCGCCGCATCCAGCGCGGGGCCAGCGTTTACCGCGAGCGCGCGCGCAAGCCTGGACCAGGCCCAGGCGGCGACCGGCGTGCCGGTCGACATCATCCTCGGCATCGTCGGCGTGGAAACGTTCTATGGCGAGAACACCGGACGCCATCGCGTCATCGACGCGCTGTCCACGCTCGCATTCGATTACCCGCCACGCGCAAAATTCTTCCGCGGCGAGCTCGAGCAGTTCCTGCTGATGACGCGCGAGGAGAAACTCGATCCGCTCGCTCCGCTCGGCTCGTATGCCGGCGCGATGGGCATCCCGCAGTTCATGCCGACGAGTTTTCGCCAGCTGGGCCGTCGATGGCGACGGTGATGGCCATGCGCGACCTCTGGGCCGACTGGGCCGACGTGTTCGCGAGTGTCGGCAATTACCTGAAAGTTCATGGCTGGCGCGCGGGCGAGCCGGTGATGGTGCCCGCCTCGATCGACGGCGCCGACCTGACCGGACTGAGTTCGGCAAGCTCGAACTCGACGACACGATTGCGACCGCTGCGAGCCCGCGGCATCCGGTTCGAAACGAACCTGCCGCCCGACTCGCCGGCCACGCTCGTCGCGCTCACCGTGCCGTTCGGCATGGAGTACCGGGTCGGGTTCACGAACTTCAACGCGATCACGCGCTATAACCGCAGCCACATGTATGCGAGCGCGGTCAACGATCTTGCGCAGGCCGTTGCGACGACGCGTGCCCAGGCTTCGGCCGTCACGGCATCGCAACCCGCGTCCGAGCGTATGGCCCAGCCCATTTCTCAGCGCGAACCGCCGGCACCGCAGCGGCATCTGCGCCACCGGCTACTCCCCCGACGTCGTCGCCCTGAATTCGCTTCTCCTCCATAATGGCATTTCCCAGAACCTTCATGACCCTCAAGCACACATTGCTCGCGCTGGCGTTTGCCGCCAGCTTCAGCCTCGGCCTCGCCGGCTGCGGCTCCGACGAAGAAACAGGCGCGCGGCCGCGCAGGCCACCGATGCCGCGCCGACGACCGTCCACACCCACGGCCTTGCCGCCGCCGCCGCAGCTCAATGCGCGCAGTTTCATCGTGCTCGACCATGACAGCGGACGCGTGCTCGCGGCGCTGGAACCGGATTCGAAACAGGAGCCGGCGAGCCTGACGAAGCTCATGACGGCCTATGGCGTCTTCAAGGCGCTGAAGGAAGGCCGCATCAAGCTCACCGACATGGCCACGATCAGCGAGCACGCGTGGAAGCAGGAAGGCTCGCGCATGTTCATCGAGGTCGGCAAGCAGGTCTCGGTCGACAACCTGATCCAGGGCATGATCGTGCAGTCGGGCAACGATGCGACCGTGGCGCTGGCCGAGCTCGTCGGCGGCACCGAGCAACAGTTCGCGCAGATGATGAACACGTACGCGAAGCAACTCGGCATGACGAGATTCGCATTTCACGAATTCGGCCGGCATGCCCGATCCCGAGCACTACATGACGGCGCGTGACGCCGCGATGCTGGCGAGCGCGCTGATCCACGAGTTCCCCGAGTACTACAGGCTGGTACTGCGCAGAAAGAGTTCGTCTGGAACGGCATCACCCAGCAGAACCGCAACGGCCTGCTGTGGCGCGACCCGACCGTAGACGGCGTCAAGACCGGTCACACCGAGTCCGCCGGCTATTGCCTGATCACGTCCGCGAAGCGCGATGGCATGCGCCTGGTGTCAGCGTCGTGCTCGGCACCGACTCGATGCGCGCGCGCGAGGACGCGAGCGCAGGCACTGCTCAATTACGGCTTCAACTTCTTCGAGACCAAGCGCGTCTACGCGGCCGGCCAGCCGCTGACGAGCGTGCGGCGTCTGGAAAGGCAAGCAACCGGAGACGCGGGCCTCGCATTGCAACGCGACCTGTTCGTGACCAGCCAGCGCGGCCACCTCAACAGCGTGCAAGGCCGAGTTCGAGCTACCGGAGACGATCGTCGCGCCGCTGTCGCGGGGCAACTCGGTCGGCAAGACGAAGATCGTCGTCGATGGCACGCCGGTCGCCGCGCACGATCTCTACCCCGCGAACGGACGTGCCGGCCGCCGGCATTTTCGGTCGGGCGTGGGACAGCATGCGGCTCTGGTTCCACTGAGCGGCGACACGTGGCCGAGCCGTACCCGACCTGCTGGCTGAACGGTACCTTCCGGCCGTTGATCGAGGCGCGCGTTTCTCCCCTCGATCGCGGATTCCTGTTCGCGGACGGCGTCTACGAAGTCGTGCCGGTGCACCGCGGCCGGCCGTTCCGGCTGCGGCAGCACCTCGAGCGATTGGAGCGCAGCCTGGCCGAAGTGCGCATCCGCAATCCGCTGACGCGCAATCACTGGGCACACGTCATCCGTTCGCTCAGCACGCGGGCCGGTGACAAGGAACTGCTGGTCTACCTGCAGGTCACGCGCGGCTCGGAATATGGCCGCAACCACCTTTTTCCGCCCGCAGACGTCGAGCCGACCACGTTTCGCGTTCGTCAGTCCCTACCCCGCGCCTTCGCCCGCTACGCTATCCGATGGGCTTGCGGCCGCCCTGCTGGACGACACGCGCTGGGCACGCTGTGACGTCAAGTCCATCGCGTTGCTTGCCAACGTATTGCTGCGGCAGGAAGCGCAGGACCGCGGCGCGGCCGAGGCGCTGCTCGTGCGCGATGGCCAGTTGACCGAAGGCTCGTCGAGCACGGTGTTCATCGTGTCTGGCGGCGAGCTCGTGACGGCACCGAATGAATTCAGCATCCTGCCGGGCACGTCGCGCGATGCGGTGCTGGAACTCGCCAACGGCTGGCTCGATTCGCGAGATTCGCCCTGTCGCTGTCACGGAACTCGCCGCTTGCGACGAGGTCTGGATTGCTTCGGCCGGACGCGGCGTGCTGCCCGTCACGTCGATCGATGGCAGCGCCGTCGGCAGTGGCAAACCGGGCCCGGTCTGGCGCGCGATGTACGAACGCCTGCAGCGGCACCTCGACGACCTGGCCGCGCTGCCCGACATGGAGGACGCATGACCGAGGACAGAGTCGATTCGGGCACCTCGCCGGCAGCGCCGCGCGAAGACACGCTGTTCGAGTTCCCCACCGATTTTCCCGTGAAAATCATGGGCCGCGCCTCCGACGAATTTCGCAGCCTGGCTCTCGGGATCGTAACGCGCCACTTCGGCGAGCTTGCGCCCGACCGTATCGAAGAGCGGCCGAGCAGCAACGCCAAGTACCTGTCGATCACCTGCACCGTCGTGGCGCAGAGCAAGGCACAACTCGACGCGCTCTACATGGAGCTGACGTCCTGCAGCCAGGTGCTGGTCGCGCTCTGACGCGGCGGCGGTTCGAGATTCAGTGCGCGCACGCAGGTGCGGCGCGAGTGCTTCCGCCACCTCGCGCACGTCGTCCGGTCCACCGAGCTCGCTGAGCTGTGTCATCTGCAGCCCTGCGTAACCACACGGGTTGATCCGCGCAAACGGTTCGAGGTCCATCGCGACGTTTAACGCCAGCCCGTGATAGCAGCGGCCGCGTCGGATACGTAACCCGATGCTCGCAAGCTTGCGCTCGCCGACGTAAACGCCAGGCGCGTCGCGCTTGCCCCGCGCCGCGATACCCCACTCCGCCACCGTCGCCACGATGGCGTTCTCGATACCCTCGACGAGCGCCCGCACGCCGATGCCATGCCGCGAAAGGGCAAGCAGCGGATACACCACGAGCTGGCCGGGGCCGTGATACGTCACCTGTCCACCGCGGTCGATCTGCACGACCGGGATATTGCCGGGCGCGAGCAGGTGCTCGGCCTTCGAGTTCATGCCCAGCGTGAATACGGGCGGATGTTCGAGAAACCAGAATTCGTCCGCGCGACGCGGCGGTTGCGCTGTCCGTGCGCGCCTGCATCGCCCGCCACGTCGGCTCGTAAGCCACTTTGCCGAGCCAGCGCAAAGCCACCGGCATGCCTGCCGCGGCAAGACTCGCCACGCACGCGTCGGTCGTGCCTCCGAGCGACGTTGGCCGCGCTTCAGACACGTTGTCGCGAGCCCGCCCGCGCCCAGGCCGGCGTTGTTGCGCGCCAGTGCCTGCTCCGCGCGATAACTCGAGCGCACCAGCGGACCCGCCACGCATTCCAGGAAGCCAAGAGCCAGCGCGTGTTCGCGATAAGCGTCGAACTCTTCCGGCCGCACGAATCGCTCGACGTTCAGGTGATTGATCGTGGGGCGCAGGTATTGGCCAAGTGTCAGGATATCCACGCCCGCCGTGCGCAGGTCCGCCATCGTGGTGCGGATTTCGGCGTCCGTCTCGCCGAGTCCGAGCATCAGGCTCGTCTTGACCAGCACGTCGGACTGCTCGCGCCGATGCTGCTTCGCGTGCGCAAGCACCGCGAGGGTCTGGTCGTAGGAAGCGCGCGGGATCGCGCACGGGATGTGTCAGGCGTCGAACCGTTTCGACGTTCTGCGCAAAGACATCGAGCCCGCTGTCGACGACCGTCTCGACGTCGCGCATGACACCCTGAAAGTCGGGCGTCAGTGCCTCGACCGCAGTGCCGGGGTTCAGCTGCCTGATTTCGCGCACGCACGCCGCGAAGTGCCCCGCGCCGCCGTCGGGCAAGTCGTCGCGATTGACCGACGTCAGCACGACGTACTTCAGGCCCATCAGCTGTACCGTGCGCGCGGCATTGGCCGGTTCCTCCGCATCGAGCCAGCCGCGCGGATTGCCGGTGTCGACGGCGCAGAAACGGCAGGCACGCGTGCAGACCTCGCCCATCAACATGATCGTGGCCGTGCCGGCGTTCCAGCATTCGCCGATGTTCGGGCACTTCGCCTCCTCGCAGACCGTGGCGAGGCGATGTTCGCGGACCGTCTGGCGGACCGTGTCGAATCCGCGGCCCGCCGGGAGCGGCGCGCGTAACCAGTTCGGCTTGCGGGCGACCGCCGGCTCGGGCTTCGAAGCGCCCGGCTTGATGCCGTCACGAATGGCCGTAAACCCTTGTGGGGTAACGTATTTCTGCCCGCTGCGCTTGGGTTCGGCCGAGGCGGCCGGCGGCGTGACGACGGGAATGCCCTTGAATTCGCTCATTGGCCCCATTGTACCGGCGCGCCGGCGCTTCGTGGCGTCGCGACGATTGCGGCGGTGCGGGCCAGGGAAGTTCAGGCGGGCGCGGTGGCGCGCAGGCGGGCGTCCAGCGCGGCCAGGCGTTCGGGCGTGCCGATATCGAGCCAGTCGCCCGCGTAGAGCTCGGCGCTGACGCGACCCGCCCGCGCGGCGGCGCGCAGCAGCGGCACGAGCTTGAAGGTACCGTCGGTGCATCCGGCGAAAAGTTCGGCGCGATACACGCCCAGGCCGGAAAACGTAAAGCGAGACGCACCCGCGGCAACCGCACGGTCTAAATGCCAGATGCGCGCTCAGGGTTCAAGTGGCGGCTCGAGCATGCGCCCGTCCTGCAGCAGGAAATCGCCATTCGGGTTGTGTGCGGGATTCGGCACCAGGACGACGTGCGCCAGATCGTCGCCGGACAGTCCGCCGGCAAACCGCTCGCGCAAGCGCGCGTACGGATAATCCATCCAGACGTCACCGTTCAGGACCACGAACGGTTCGTCGGCACGGTCCTGCAGCAACGGCAACGCGCGGAAAATGCCGCCGCCCGTCTCGAGCGGTTCCGGTCCTTCGTGAGCTGTAAGCGATTTGCAGCCCGTAGCGAGTGCCGTCGCCAACCGCTGCGGCGATCTGCTCGCCGAGCCATGACAAATTGATCGCCACGCGCGCAAACCCAGCCGCGGCGAGATTGCGCAGGTGGTGCTCGATCAGCGTGCGTCCGCCCACCTCGAGCAGCGGCTTGGGCCGCGCCAGCGTCAACGGCCGCATGCGCTCACCGCGGCCCGCGGCGAGTATCAGCGCGCGCATTCCAGACCTGTCGGTGTCGCAACCAGGGCCGGTAGCACCTTGTCGCGGATCAACTGTCCCAGCCCGGCAAAGTCGTCGTGCCGCGCGCAGGAGGCCACCGCGTACTGCAACGTGCGCGGAATGTCGGCCAGATAGCCTCGCTTGCCATCGCGATGACAGAGCCGGGCAAAGATGCCGCCCACTTTCAGGTGCCGCTGTACTCCCATGAGGTCGAACCAGCGCAGGAATTGCGCGTCGTCGCGACCGGTCGCGAGCCCGGCGGCATGCGCGAGACGTCGATACTGCAACGCCCAGGCCGCCACGCGTTCCTGTGGCCAGGCGATATAACTGTCACGCAACAGCGAGACGAGGTCGTAGGTCAGGCCTCCTCGCACGGCATCCTGGAAATCGAGAATGCCTGGGTTGTCGGCACATACCATCAGGTTGCGCGAGTGATAGTCGCGGTGCACGAACACCTGTGGCTGGTCGAGCGCGTTGGCGACCAGCGCATCCATGGCGTCCGCCAGCGTCGATCGACTCGCTGCGGGACAGTTCGAGGCCGAGGTGCCGTTGCAGCAGCCAGTCCGGAAAAAGGCTCATCTCGAATCGCAGCAGTTTCTCGTCGTAGGGCGGCAGGTGCTGGGCATGACTTGCTCCCCGCGACTGGATCCGCACCAGCGCGTCGAACGCGTCACCGTAGAGCGCATCCGCCTGCCCCGGCCTGGACAGCTCCGGCAGGTACATCACGGTGCCGAGATCCGTCAGCAGCAGGAACCCGTCACGATCGGACCGCTCGAGCACGCGCGGGGCATTGACGCCCACATCGCGCAACATCGCGGCGACGCGCAGGTACGGCCCGACGTCCTCTTTTCCGGGGGGCGCGTCCATGACGACGAGCGACGCATGGCCTGGCCGCGTCACGCGAAAGTAACGGCGAAAGCTGGCATCCGCGGAGGCCGGGGCAATGTCGTAGTCCGTGAATCCCAGATCCCTGCTCCAGCCAGTCACACAATTGGTCGCAGGCGAGGATCGTCGGCCGCCGAGGCCGGCCGTTGCTGCTTGGGTCGTACGTCGTTCAAAAGAGGGCCTTGTAGGATATCCGGGCGAGGACCGCGACCGGGAAACAGTCGGATGCTGAGAAACGGCGGCAATTATAATCGGGTCGATGACGCCGCCGCCGACCGACCACCCAGTTTTGCCTATCCTGTTGGCCGGCCTGCGCCGCGCATTGCGGCCATCCTCCCTGTGCGCGTTGCTCTACCTGCCGGCGAGCGTCGTGACAGCTCAGCAAGCGACGCCACAACCCGAGGCCGTATCCCAGGATGCGTGCCAACTGGCCACACCCCCTGACCCACGTCTCGAGGAGTTGCTGCGAGCGGATCCCGCGAACCAGGACATCGACGTCACGAGCGACACGGGGGACATGTCCCGGGCAGGCGACGCGATCCTGCACGGGAATGTGCAGATCCGCATGGGCCAGCGCCTGCTGGTCGCGGACGAAGCCGAGATCGATGCGGAAAAACGCAGCGTGCGCCTGAAGGGCTCGGTTGAATACCTCGACCCGCACCTTGCGCGTCAGCGGCCAGGGTGGTTCGTTCCAGGAAGAAGGCGGCCTCGGCGAATTCGAAGGCGCGAAGTTCGAACTGCTCGACCGTTCGGTCCGTGGCGCGGCCAAGAGCGCGAGCATGCGCGAAGCAGGCCGGATCATCGACCTCAAGGGCGTCGACTACACGGCCTGCCCGCCCGGCCGCGAGGACTGGAAACTCGCTGCCGGCGAGATCACGATCGACCAGAAAACGCAGATCGGCACCGGGCGCGACGTCGCGTCTCGACTTCCTCGGCGTGCCGATCTTCTACACGCCGTGGATATCGTTTCCGGTGGGCGACCAGCGCAAGTCCGGCCTGCTGTTTCCGACGTTCGGCAGCAGCGGCAAGAGCGGCACGCTGCGTGGCCGTGCCGTATTACTGGAACCTCGCGCCGAACTACGACGCGACGTTGACCGGGCGCTGTGTATACCGAGCGCGGCGTGCGCGTCGATCCCGAGCTGCGTTACCTCGGCGAAAACACGCGCAGCCAGCTGAACATCGAATACCTGTTCCACGACGAGGAGACGCGGAGACGCGCGCGGCGTCGTCGACTGGCGTCACGTGACGCGCTTTGCGCCGCGTACGCCTTACCGTCGATGCCGCGAACGTCAGCGACCCGGATTATTTCGAAGACTTCGGCGTCGGCTTCGAGGGCACCAGCGTCACGTTCGTGAACCGCTACGCCGAATTGCGCCAGGACACCGACCACTGGTCGCTCGGCGCGCGCGTGCAGGACTACCAGGTGATCGACCGGGCCATTGCAGACGACGACAAGCCGTACCAGATCCTGCCGCAGATGACCGCGATCGGCCGCTGGGACAACTTCGCCGGCGGGTTGTCGGGCGTTTCTATGGCGAAGCGACCAACTTCGCGCGCGACATCGGCCCCGAAGGCGTTCGCATCGATGCCGCGCCTGGCCTCGAGTGGCGCATCGACCGCGCACGGCGCGTTCTGCGGCCGCGAATGCCAGCTACCGCTACACGCAGTATTACCTCGACGACGTTGCGCATCGGCGCCGACGATTCGCCGGACCGCGCGCTGCCGATGCGGCGAGTATCGATGCCGGGCTCGTGCTCGAGCGTCCGTCGGGCACCAAGGGGAAACGCGTGCAGACGCTCGAGCCACGGCTGCTGTACCTGTACGTGCCGTATCGACAACCAGGACGACCTGCCCGTCTTCGATACGGCCATTCCCGACCTGAACCTGGTGCAGCTGTTCCGCACCAACCGCTACGTCGGCGCGGACCGCGTCGGCGACGCGAACCAGCTGAGTGTGGGCGTCACGACGCGCTTGCTCGACGCGCGCGACGGCCGGCAGTTCCTGAGCGCGACGCTGGGCCAGGCGTACTATTTCGAGGACCCGCGCGTGCGCCTGCCCGACGAAACCGCCGCGCGACCGGTCCACGTCCGACGTCGTGGCGGAGGTCGACTCGCGGCGTACAAGAACTGGAACGCGCGCTTCGGCTACCAGTGGAATCCCGACGAGACCCAGACCGAGCGGACGGAGGTCTTCCTGCAGTACGCGCCGGCGCCCGGCCGGGTCGTCAATGCAGGGTATCGATTCCGACGCGACCTGCTCGAGCAGTTCGACGTCTCGGCGGCGTGGCCGATCTCGAATCGCAGTGGCGCGGCTTCGCGCGCTGGGTGTATTCGATGCAGCGAAGAAAAGACGCTCGACCAGTTCGTCGGTTTCGAATACTCGTCCTGCTGCTGGGCCGTGCGGTTCGTGACCCGGCGGTTCGTTTCCAGCCGCACCGGCGATTCCGATACGTCGTTCGGCATCCAGCTTGAACTGAAGGGTTTGTCCAGTGTCGGAGTGGACAACGAAGCTTTCCTGCGCGATGCGATTCGTGGATACTCCGCGCTCCCGTCCGCGCCCCGGTCTTGAGATGCCCTTGATTTTAAAGCGTTTTTTCGGCGCAGCACGCCTTGCTGGTCGCCATCGTCGGTACGGCTCACGGCCAGTCGAAGGAACTCAGTTCCAATGGCGTATTGCTCGATCGTGTCGCGGCCATCGTCAACGACGGCATCGTGCTGCGCAGCGACGTCGAAAAGCAGATCCAGGTGATCAGCGCGCGCATCCAGCAGGCCGGACAGCAGCTGCCGCCGCGGAACATCCTGCGCCAGCAGGTGCTCGAGCGCCTGGTGCTGCAGGAACTGCAGATGCAGCGCGCCGAGCGCCTCGGCATCAAGGTGCCGGACGAAGCCGTGAACCAGGCGCTGACGGAAGTGGCCTCGCGCAACAACATCAAGTTCAGCGACCTGCCTGCCGCGCTCGAAGCGCAGGGCCTCGACTACCGCGATTACCGCGACGAGGTGCGCCGCGAGATGACCATGAACGCGCTGCGGCAACGCGACGTGATCGCGCGCGTCTACGTCTCGCCGCGTGAGGTCGATCAGTGCGTGGCCAAGCGCACGGCCTCGCCCGAGGCCGACAAGGAATTCAACCTCTCGCATATCCTCGTCGCGATTCCGAACACCGCAGACGAGCGGCTGATCGCCGAGCGTACCGCCCGCGCACAGGGCGTGTACGAACGCGCCATCAAGAACGAAGATTTCGCGCAGCTGGCCATCAGCTATTCCGATTCGGGTACCGCCCTCGAAGGCGGCGCCCTCGGCTGGCGCAAGGCCAGCCAGCTGCCGTCGTTCGTCTCGGAAAAGATTCCCTCGATGCAGGCAGGCGACGTCACCGAAGTGATCCGCACGCCGAGCGGCCTGCACATTTTCAAGGTGCTCGAGGTGCGCGGCGCGCAGCAGCCAGCACTGGTCTCGCAGGTTCACGTGCGCCACATCCTGATGAAGACCGAACGAGGTCGAGGACGACGAAACGATCCGGCAGAAACTCACGCAGATTCGCGACCGCGATCCTGAAAGGCGAAAGCTTCGAGGCGATTGCCTCGGTGACGTCCGAAGATCCCGGCTCCGCGGCGGCGGGCGGCGATCTCGGCTGGACCGGCTCGAGCAGCTATGTCGGGGAGTTCGCGCCAGGTCGTCGACAAGTTGAACGAAAACGAGATCAGCGTGCCGTTCCGTACCGAGTACGGGTGGCACATCGCCCAGTTGCTGGGCCGACGGACCTACGACGCCTCCGCGGACATGACGCGCAACCGTTGCGTGTCGCAGCTGCGCGAAGCACGCTCGGACGAAGAAACCGAGATCTGGCTGCGCCGGTTGCGCGACGAAGCGTTCGTCGAATACCGGATGTGACCGCTGCACGCCCGCGTCGGGCTGCTGCTACCCTGCGCACGCTCGCCATTACCAGCGGTGAGCCCGCCGGCATCGGGCCGGACATCTGCTCGCAGGTCCTCGATTCGCTGCCGCGCAACTGTCGCGTGGTGCTGATCGGCGACGCCACATTGTTCGGTCGCGCACGCGGCCGCCGCGCGCCGGGCCTGCAGTTCAAGCCCTTCGACCTGCACGCCACCGGCCCGGGCGGGTGTCGAACTGCTGCACATTCCGCTGCGCGCGCCCTGCCAGCCCGGCGTGCTCGATACCGCAAACGCACGCTATGTGCTCGACACGCTCGATGCGGCTGTCGGCGGTTGTGCGGCGGGGGCGTTCGACGGCATCGTCACGGCTCCCGTGCAGAAGTCGATCATCAACGATGCGGGAATCACGTTTTCAGGCCACACCGAATACCTGGCGCGCCAGACCGGAGCGCCGCTGCCGGTGATGATGCTGGTGGGCGGCGGTATGCGCGTGGCGCTTGCCACCACCCACCTGCCGCTGCGCAAGGTCAGCGCGGCGCTCAAGCCGCCGCGCCTCGACGCGTTGCTGCGCATCGTGCACACGGAGTTGAATTCGATGTTCGGCGTGCGCCGGCCGCGCATCGTCGTGCTCGGCCTGAATCCCCACGCCGGCGAGTCCGGTCACCTCGGCCGCGAAGAAATCGACATGATCGAGCCGGTCCTCGCACAGTTGCGCGCATGCAGGCCTGAACCTGATCGGACCCGTGCCTGCCGATACTGCTTTCCTGCCGGAACGCCTGCAAAATTGCGACGCGATCGTGGCCATGTACCACGACCAGGGGCTGCCGGTGCTGAAGCACGCGCAGCTTTGGTCACGCCGTCAACGTCACGCTCGGCTTGCCGATCATTCGCACGTCAGTGGATCACGGCACGGCGCTCGATCTCGCCGGCACGCGCAAGGCGGATGCCGGCAGCCTGCAGGCGGCATTCGCGCTGGCGCTCGACCTGTGCCGGCGCGGCAAGACCGGGGCGTTCGCCTGGTGAAACCGCGGCTTCGCGAAGAAGCGTTACGGTCAGCATTTCCTGCACGACCCCGGGACCATCGAGTCGCATCGTCCGCGCCATCGACCCGAAGCCGGGCGATCGCCTGGTCGAAGTTGGACCCGGCCGCGGCGCGATCACGGTCCCGTTGCTGCGGCAGGCGGGCACGTTGGACGTGATCGAAATCGATCGGGATGTGATCCCGACTCTCGAACAGAATTGCCGTGGCGCGGGCACCTTGCGCCTGCACGTGGCCGACGCACTCGAGTTCGACCTGCGCGAACTCCGCGGCTCCGGGCCGAAACTGCGACTGGTCGGCAACCTGCCGTACAACGTTTCGACCCCGCTGCTGTTCCGGTTCATCGCCCAGCTCGATGCAATCGAAGACATGCATTTCATGCTGCAGAAGGAAGTCGTGGCCCGCATGGCGGCGAGCCCCGGTTCCGGTGACTACGGGCGTCTGACGGTGATGCTGGCGCCGGCGGTCGCGGTCGAGTCGCTGTTCGACATCGGTGCGGGCGCATTCAAGCCCCCGCCGCGAGTCACTTCGACGTTCTTCGCATTGCGTCCGCATCGCGCCCCACCGTTCGCGCTTGAAAATCCGGCAGGCTATGCTCGAGTCGTGCTGGCAGCATTCTCGAAACGACGCAAGACCTTGCGCAATTCGCTGGCGGGCCTGCTGGACCCCGCCGCAATCACGGCCGCCGGTGTCGATCCGGGCGCCCGCCCGGAAACGCTGGCACCTCACGAATTCGCTGCCCTCACCCGCCAACTCGCAAGTTAGACTCGTCTTCGGCGAGTCTGCGGTACTTCTTTCGCGATTGGTCGGCCCTCGGTCAGGGCCTATAATCGCCTGGTCCCTGTACACTCGGGAAAAGCTCGTTGCGCACAGCGAGCCCGGAGCACGACGATGCGCGAATACAAGAAAATACTGTTGTGTCTCGACCTCACGGACGACAGTCGCAAGATCGCCGAACGTGCGCGCGACATTGCCGAACGCTGCGGCTCGCAGATCGTGCTGCTGCACGTGGTTGAGTACGTGCCGGTCGAGCCAATGGGCGAGGCCCTGTTGCCTGCCGTGCAGATCGAGGGCGAGCTCGTCGAGCGCGCCAACCAGCGCATCGCGAAATTGGCCACCGACCTTGGTCTCGAGAAGGCGGTGCGCATGGTGCACACCGGCAACATCAAGTCCGAAGTCGTGCGCATCGCGCAGGAACAGAACGCCGACCTGATCGTGATCGGCAGCCGCGAACGGCATGGCGTTTCGATCCTGTTCAACTTCACCGAAGACACCGTGCTGCATGCGGCGCCGTGCGACGTGCTCGCCGTGCGCCTGGCGCGTTGATGCGCTACCTTCTACAGGACACAGCGCTCCAGACCAAGGCCATGGACGAACCGAGCACAGCGCATCGCATCCGCGTGGATGTCGCGACGAATTACGTCGAGGACCAGTCGAACCCGGTCGAAGGCCGCTTCGTCTTTTCGTACACGATCACGATCCGCAACGAAGGCGGTCAGGCCGCGCGCCTGCTGACGCGGCACTGGATCATCACGGACGCGAACGGCAAGGTGCAGGAAGTCGTCGGCGAGGGCGTCGTCGGCGAGCAGCCGCACCTGTTGCCGGGCCAGGGATTCCGCTACTCGAGTGGCGCGATCATCGAAACACCGGTCGGCGCGATGCAGGGCAAATATCGCATGGTCGACGACCAGGGCGAGCAGTTCGACGCGCCGATCGCGCCGTTCACGCTCGCGATGCCCGGCGTGCTGCACTGACGACGAGCGGCAGCGCGCGTGGCTGTCTATGCCGTCGGCGACGTACAAGGTTGTGCCGCTGAGCTGGATGAGCTGCTCGAAGAGTTGAGGTTTGATCCCGCGCACGACCGGCTCTGGTTCGTCGGAGATCTCGTCAACCGCGGGCCCCGTTCGCTGGATGTTTTGCGCCGCGTCGCCGCGCTCGGCGAGGCGGCAATCGTCGTGCTCGGCAATCACGACCTGCACCTGCTGGCACTGGCCCGCGGCAGCGCGCTATGGCACTCGCACCGATGAGACCCTGCGACCGATCCTGGACGCCGCCGACCGCGAGCCACTGCTCGACTGGTTGCAGGCGCGTCCGCTGTTGCATCACGACGCGGCGCTCGGCATCACGATGATCCATGCTGGCCTGGCGCCGCAATGGGACATTGCAATGGCCGGCGACTGCGCACGGCAACTCGAGGAGCAGCTGCGCGGTACGAGCAGCGGCGTGTTCTTCGAGCACATGTACGGCAACGAACCCGATCTCTGGCGCGATGATCTCGAAGGCTGGGAGCGGCTGCGTTTCATCGTCAACGCCTTCACGCGCCTGCGCGTCTGCGCTGAGGCCGATGGCAGGATGCTGCTCAAATTCAAGGGTGCCCCCGACCAGATACCGGCTGGCGCGCAGCCTTGGTTCCGCGTTCCGTGGCGTCGGTCGAGCGGTGCCGCGGTGGTCTTCGGACACTGGTCCGCCCAAGGCTACGTCGACGAGCACGGCGTGCTAGGTCTCGACACGGGTTGCGTCTGGGGCGGCAAATTGACGGCCCAGCGCCTCGACCCGCCCGGCGCCCGACCGGTCCAGGTGCCGAACCGGTCGGGTGGCGTCGCGTTCGAGGTTTGAACGCGGGCTCAGCCAGTCGTCGAAAGGGCCGCCCGGTCGGGCTGCGGTACCGGCTGCAGCGTCTCCGCCTGGAAACGCACCGATCCGAGCGGCCCCGACGAGCAGTGCAACTTGGTGCCTGGCGCCAGGCGCACACCGAGCGACTCGAAGACCGAACGGGACAATTGCTGCAGCAATTCGCAGTCGGCGTCGGCCAGTCGACGATCGCGGCGACCGTTGAATTCTACGCGTTGTCCACACCGCAGGAAACTGTGCGGTCGCGAGGTCGATGGGCTGTTGGCCGCGAACGCGCGCGATCAGCTCGCGCCGCGGAGCTTCCTCTTCGAACCGGGCCACGAGTTCGGGCGTGACTTGTGCCGGGAGCGCCGCCTTGATTCGAACCCGCGAGGCAGCCTGCATGAAGCCGGGCGCCATGCAGCTCGAAACGACTTGCAGGGTGTGCGGCAGGGCACCGAGTTTCAACAGTACGTAGCGCACCTTGGTCTGGATTGCGTTGCACGAGTAGTACACGCCGTGTCGCGAAGTAGGTGAAGTTCACCTGTCGCTCGAGCCAGACGGCATTGACCGGTTCGGGCGCAACATCGGCTTGCGTGACGGTCGCCACGTCAACCTCGGTTATCGCGACATCGGCCTCGGTTTCGGTGGCTGCGTGGGATGGGCGAACCATGGCGTCGTGACCAGCAACGCCGCCACCCAAGCCGCCCGACGCCACCCGCACGGGCTTTGCTTCGTCGAACCTGCCCTTATACTCATGGCATGCGACCCCTGACCGCTTTCAACCTGCAGCACTGGATCGACGCGCATCGCCCGGAGCTGCAGCCTCCGGTCTGCAACAAGCAGGTGTTCGACGCGGGCGACTTCATCATCATGGTCGTGGGCGGACCGAACACCCGCAAGGACTACCATGACGACCCGGGTGACGAGTTTTTCCATCAGCTCGAGGGTGACATGCTCCTGCGCACGATCGAAAACGGCAAGCGGGTCGACATACCGATTCGTGCCGGAGAAGTCCTGCTGTTGCCCGCGCACGTTCCACATTCACCCCAGCGGTTCGCCGACACCGTGGGTCTCGTCGTCGAGCGCAAACGGCGTGACGACGAAGCCGATGGCTTCCTGTGGTACTGCGAGCAGTGCGACGCGCGCCTGTACGGCGAGTACCTGCACGTCACCAACATCGAGACCGACCTGCCGCCGGTCTTCGATCGCTTCTGGTCCAACCCCGAGCACACGCGTTGCCGTAACTGCGGCGCAGTCATGCGCAAGTGAACCAGCTCGAGTTCATGGTGCGGGGGCCGCCGCTGGAACGTGGACCTGAAGGCGCCGATGGATCTCGCCATCACGCTCGACTTCGCCGGTCCGCAGCCGAGTTTTTTTGCGCCGACACCAGCGCTGGCCGAGCCGCTCCGCGTCGGGGGCTTTACCGGCAATGTCGCAAGCGGTGCGAGCTGCAATTGCGCCGTCCTGACGTTCGCGCCGCACTGCCACGGCACGCACACCGAGTGCGTCGGGCACGTCACGCGCGGGGCGGTGCACATTGCCGCGGTGACACCGGTCGCGCCAAGCCTGGCGTTGCTGGTGACCGTACATCCAGTGACGCTTGGCGACGTCGGGCCGATAGCCGCGCAGAACAGCAGCGCGACCGATAGCTGTATCACTCGCGACGCCCTGGAGGCAGCGGCGGCGCGGTGGCACGACGATCCCTGGACCGCGTTGCTCGTGCGCACTGCGCCGAATCCCGTTGCCAAGCAGCACCGCTCGTATAACGACGGCCCCGCCCCGGCCCCCTACTTCCTGCGCGAGGCAATGCAATGGATCGTGACGCGAAATGTCACTCGCTCGTCGTCGACCTGCCGAGCCTGGACAGGGCTGACGATGGCGGGCACCTCGTGGCGCACCGGACTTACTGGGGCCTGCCGCCAGCCTCGGTCGACGCACGACAGGCCGCGCGCCCGGCCGCGCTCGTCACCGAGCTCGCGTACATGCCGGACTCGATTCCCGACGGACTCTATCTGCTGGACCTGCAGGTGCCGGCGTTTGCCACCGATGCCGCACCTAGCCGGCCCGTGATCTACGCGGTTACCGAGTACCGCGAGCGAGCAAAGGGATGAGGCTCGACCGCCAACAAGCCCAGGCGCTCGACGCGGGCGATCCGCTCGCCGCCTGGCATGACCGTTTCATGCTGCCGCACGATGCGCGCGGCACATCCGAGCTGGTCTACCTCTGTGGCCATTCGCTCGGCGCGCAGCCGGTGCTCGCGAGTGAGTATATCGACGAGGTCATGCGCGACTGGCGCACGCTCGGAGTCGAAGGCCATTTCGACGCCCGCCATCCGTGGCTCAGTTACCACGAGCGGCTCGCGGAACCACTCGCGCAACTCGCTGGCGCCGACGTGGCGGAAGTCGTGGCGATGAACTCCTTGACCGCCAACCTGCACTTCCTGCTCGTCAGTTTCTATCGGCCGGCCGGCGCTCGCACGGCATTGCTGATCGAGAAACATGCGTTTCCCTCGGATCGATACGCGGTCGAGTCCCAGGTGCGGTTTCACGGCCTGGATCCGGCGCGCGATCTGATCGAAGCAACTGCGCGTCCCGGCGAAGACCTGTTGCGCACCGAAGACATGCTCGAACTGATCGAACGCGAGGGACCGCGGATCGCCACGATCCTGTTGCCGGGCGTGCAATACCTGACGGGCCAGGTGCTGGATATCGCGGCGATCACGGCGGCAGGCCGCGCCGCGGGCTGCGTCGTCGGCTGGGACCTTGCCCACTCGATCGGCAACGTACCGCTGCAGTTGCACGACAGCGGCGCGGATTTTGCCGCCTGGTGCAATTACAAATACCTGAATGGCGGGCCGGGCACCGTGGGCGGCGCGTTTGTGCACGCGCGCCACGCCTCGGCCAACAGCCTGCCGCGCTTCGCCGGCTGGTGGGGCCACGACAGGTCGAGCCGGTTCCGCATGGGACCCGGTTTCCAACCGATCCCGGGCGCCGAGGGCTGGCAGCTCAGCAATCCGCCGATCCTGGCGATGGCCCCGCTGGCAGCGTCGCTGCAGCATTTTGCGGACGTCGGCATGCCGGCGCTGCGGCGGCAAGTCCGTCGCGCTGACGAATTATTTTGCCGAACTGGTGCAGGCGCGATTGCCGGGGCGGGTGCAGGTCATCACGCCTGCCGAACCGGCGCAACGCGGCGCGGCATTGTCGCTCCGGCTGCTGGGATTGACGCGCGATCGTGCACGCGCGGTTTTCGACGGCCTGCGTCGCCGTGGCATCCTGCCCGACTGGCGCGAGCCGGACGTCATCCGCGCGGCCCCCGTGCCTTTTTATAATCGCTTCGACGACGCATGGCGCTGCGTCGACGCGTTGTGCGCGGAACTGGACCGCGGCCCTGGGTAAACCAAACGTGCAACGTCCCGTAACGATCCTCGGCGCCGGATTATCCGGCGCGCTCATGGCCATCTTCGTGGCGCGGCAAGGTCGACGAGGTCCTGTTGCATGAGCGCCGGCCCGACCTGCGCAAAGTGGACATGGACGCCGGCCGCTCGATCAACCTTGCGCTCGCCGACCGCGGGATTCATGCACTCAAGCAGCGGGCGTTTACGCGGACGTCGAGCCGCTGCTGATACCGATGCGCGGACGCATGCTGCACGGCGTCGACGGCGCGTTGACGTTCGCGGCGTACGGCCAGCGGCCGCACGAAGTCATCTACTCCGTCTCGCGCCCGGGCCTGACGCGCGTCCTGCTCGATCACGCGCAGCGGCATTACGGCGACATCGAGCTGCGATTCCTGCAGGCTGCGCGCTCGCTCGACTTCGAACGCGATCGAACTCGTCATGCTCGATGAAGTGTCAGGGGACACCTATACCCAACCGCTCACGCCGCTGATTGCCGCGGATGGCGCAGGTTCGATGGTGCGCCGCGCCATGGTGGCGCAACTCGGAATCCACGTCGCCGAGGACATGCTCGAACACGGATACAAGGAACTGACCTTGCCGGCCGGCGCCGATGGCCAGCACAGGATCGAGCGCAACGCGCTGCACATCTGGCCGCGCGGCGGCTTCATGCTGATTGCGCTGCCGAATACGGACGGCTCGTTCACGCTCACGCTGTTCCTCGCGCTCAAGGGCGAACTCGACAGCTTCGCAGACACTCGACCATCGCGCCGCGATCGACAGCTTCTTTCGTCGCCATTTTTCAGACATCCCGCCACTGATGCCGGGACTCGCCCGGGAGTTTCTCGAGCATCCCGTCGGCCGCATGGGCACGGTGCACACGGACCGCTGGGCAGCCAACGGCAACGCCGTCCTGCTCGGCGACGCAGCGCATGCGATCGTGCCATTTCACGGGCAGGGCATGAACGCCTGCTTCGAGGATTGCCGCGAGCTCGACAGGCTGATGCGGGAGTCTGACGACTGGTCGACGGCATTCAACGAATTTTCGGCGCTCGCGTAAACCCAACACCGACGCGATCGCGACCATGGCACTCGAGAATTTCCTGGAGATGCGCGACACGGTGCGCGACCCGAAATTCCTGTTGCGCAAGGAACTCAGTTTCGAACTGGAGCGCCGCTTCCCGGATCGCTTCATCCCGCGCTACTCGATGGTCATGTTCCACCACGAGATTCCGTACCGGATCGCGTTCGAGCGCGGTCAACTGCAGGCGGTCATCGTGCGTGAGTTGACGGAACAGGCGACGGAGTTGTCCGAAATATTGCCTGGCGCCATGAGCGCCGCGGTCGAGACGCGACTGCCGCGCTTCGTGGCGAGCCCGCCGGGCTAAAGTGCGATATCCGACGCCAGCGGCGCGCTGGCCCGCCGCTGCCTTCGTTGCGGCCGGAACTCGCCGCACGGCATCCAGCGTCTTCAGCAGGTGCGAGACCTGGTACGGCTTGACCACGTGGGCCTGGAACCCGGCCCGCAGGGCCCGCAGGCGATCTTCGTCGCGGGCGTACGCAGTGATCGCGACGGCCGGTAACTGCGCGGCGCTCAGGCCCAGTTCGCCACGCACCTTGCGCAGCAGCTCGTAACCATCCATGTCTGGCATGCCGATGTCGCTGACGCAGACGTCGAAGTCGCGCGGTCGCTCGCGCAGCAGGTCGAACGCCACGCGGCCGGTCGGGACTGCCGTAACCGTCGCGCCGTGGTCCTCGAGCGTGCGCCGCAGCGACTCGAGCATGTCCGGCTGATCCTCCACCGCGAGCACGCGGATTCCTTCCAGCCTCGCGGCAGGCTCGATTTCGGGATCGAGCCTGCGCCAGGTTCCCGAGGTATCGGCGTCGCCCGACATCGACTTCGCATGGATCGGCAACTCCAGGCGGAACGTTGCGCCGTGTCCGGGGCCACCGCTCGTGGCCATCACCGTGCCTCCGTGCAGATCGACGAGTTGCTTGACGATGGAGAGCCCCAGGCCGAGTCCGCCGAAGCGCCGCGACGTCGAGCTGTCGGCCTGCCGAAAACGACTGAAGACCTGCGGCAGGAACTCCGGCGCTGATACCCGCGCCGTCGTCGCGGACCTCCACGAAGAAACGATCGTCTGCCTTGCCGGCCGTTACCCAGATATGGCCGTGCTCGGGTGTGAACTTGATGCGCATTCGACAACAGGTTCCACAGTACCTGCTGCAGGCGTGTGGCATCGCCCAGCACGATAGCGTGATCTGCCGCGATGTCCAGACTCAGGGTAATGCGCTTCGCCATCGGCCGATGGACGTTGTGCAGCCGCGGCTTGCGTGACGATCTCGACTGCGTCGACGGGGCGGGTGTCGAGCAACACGCGACCGGAGACGATGCGGCTCATGTCGAGCAGGTCGGCGATCAACCGCGAGAGCGCGGTGCCATTGTCGGCGATAAGGGCGAGCCCCTTGTGCAGGTCGTCGTTCGAGGCGCCGTATTTGCGCGCCAGGATCCTGCTCCAGAGCAGGATCACGGAGAGCGGGGTGCGCAATTCGTGCGACAGCGTTGCGAGAAAGTCATCCTTGGCCCGTGTCGCGTTCTCGGCCTCGGTGCGCGCAGCCCGCTCGCTTTCGAGCAGCACTTCGCGCTCGCGCTCGAGGCAGATGCGCTCGGTGACGTCCTGGCTGGTGCCGACAAACGACAGTAACTGGTTGCTCGGGCCGATGCGCGGCTCGCCGATGGATTCCACCCAGCGCCAGGTGCCGTCCGCACGCCGCACGCGAGCCCTGGCCTTGAACGGTTGCCGTGACTGCAGCGCCTCGAGGAACGCGCCTACGTATCCGCTCGCGTCGTCCGGATGCACGAGTGCTTGCCAATCGCCGCGTCGAACTTCCTCCTGGGTCACGCCGAAGAATTCTTCCCAACCCCTGTTCACGAACTCGATGCGGCCCGTCGCGTCATGCACCCAGATCATCAGCGGCGCGCTGTCCGCCATGACTTCGAATCGTTGCTCACTTTCGTGCACCAGCGCAGCCTTGTGCTCGGCTCGCGAACGGGCGCGAAGTGCCGAATCGGCCAGCACGATCATCGCCCCGTTGGCTACCAGGAAGGCGATGAGCGCAACCAGGAGCGAGGTATCCAGCTGCATCGGGCGAATGGTGACTGCAAGAATCAAGGCGCCGAACATGGCCAGCACGCCGTAGCGCCAGCCGGCGCCGATCGCGCAGATCAGCACCGCCGGGAAAAACAGCAGGAACGGGAATTTGAAGCCCCAGACCGGGTCGAGCAGCAACCGCAACCCGGCGGCCAAGCCAAGCGCGACGACGACGAGCAACAACGGCGGCCACCGCGACAGCCCCGAGCGGACCGAATGCAGGCCCGTTTCGAAGGGAGTAATGGATCCGTCGCGCATGGAGTTGGTTAGTGACCGTCTTCCTGGCTGGCTCGTGAGTGGCACGCCTTGCGTCGGCCGCGATTCTAGCAGCCAGTAGGGGGCCGGCAGCGAACCCTCATGTAGGAACTTTCCTAGGTGCCAACACCCGTTGTCACGGATGAACCGACGTCCGTGCACTGTCACGCATGGCGTCGCTCCAGCGTGACGAAGCTGAATGCGTATGCGTGCTTCGTATCGGCCGGTCGGAAGTCACGCGACACCTCGGACCATTCCAGTGCATCGAATGGTTGCAGGCGGGTATCGGCCGGCACCGTCGCATGAACAAGCGTGAGATGGACCACGTCCGTCTAACGGCAGCGCCTGCCGGAAGATCTCAGCGCCTCCGATGATGCATATCTCCGGTACGTCGCCGGCACCTGCAATGCGGCCTCGAGCGATGACACGACCGTAGCGCCCACGGCGCAGAACTGTGGCTGGCGCGAAATCACGATGTTGTGCCGTCCTGGCAGCGGCCGGCCGATGGAGTCCCAGGTCTTGCGTCCCATGACGATCGGCTTGCCGAGCGTGATCTGCTTGAAACGCTTCAGGTCGTCCGGCAGATGCCAGGGCAACCCGCCGGCATTGCCGATGCCGCCACGCTCGTCCGCCGCGACCACGATCGAGACGAGCGCCATGCTTCAGTTCAGCGCTTTTTTGCGGGCGGCGGCGAGCGACCACTCCCGCGGGCCGTCCTGCCATTCGCGTTGCGCGTCCGGGATGCACCCGATGCGCGTTTGGCTTTCCCGGCGGCGGACTTGCGGCGGCCCGTGTCTTTTTCCGCTTCTGCGCCGCCGCTTCCTTGCGCTTGGCATCGAGTGGCTGTACGTCCAGCATCGTGCCGCGACATCCTGCGGCGCCGCAGCGGCAGGCGTAGAGCTGCAGTTCCTCGGGATCGTCCGTGCTTTCCCATGTCAGCTGATAATCGTAGCCCAGCTCTTCGCCGGCTTCGATCGTGCGCGTCGCCTCGATGAAGACGCGCCTGTTGTCGATGACGGTCTCGCAGTTCGCATCACATTTGTGATTGATGAACCGCGCCGGATTGCCGCCCACGCCGGCGTCGATGCAGATCTCGTCGTCCACGACAAACAGGAAAGTGTGACCGTCGTCGAGCGCCTTTTCTTCGTACCGCGCATCTGCGACGGCGTGTGAAATCCGCTCGCCCAGGTATTCGATCACGCGCGTTCCCTTGCGGATACGACGCGCGGCGTAAACACCGCTTGCCGTGAATTTTCGAATTCCTGACGACCACGAGCGGCTCGCGGCCCGGCACGTCCGGCCATCTGGTCGCGTTGGCACGCCGCATGTGCGCGTGGTGCTCGCTGGACGGTGGGCTGACCGGTTGCGACCGCGCCTGCGCCGAGGATTTGGATGCTGCGTGGGGGGCGCGTCGGATCGAACCGGGGCCTTTGGTTTCGTCGTCTGGGTCTTCTTCATACCGCGATGGGTGCCTTGATGCCGGGATGTGCCTGGTAACCGGTGAACTCGAAGTCATCGTACCTGTAGTCGAAGATCGAATCCGGCCGGCGCTTGATCGCGAGCCGCGGCAGGGGCACGGCTCGCGCGCGAGCTGCGTGCGCGCCTGCTCGAAATGGTTGACGTACAGGTGGCAATCGCCGCCTGTCCAGATGAACTCGCCGGGCTGCAGCTCCGCACTGCTCGCGCGACCATGTGCGTCAGCAACGCATACGAGGCAATGTTGAACGGGACGCCGAGAAAAATGTCGGCGCTGCGCTGGTAGAGCTGGCACGACAAACGGCCGTTGGCGACGTAGAACTGGAACAGCGCGTGGCACGGCGTCAGCGCCATCTTCTCGAGCTCACCCGACATTCCAGGCGTTCACGATGATCCGGCGCGAAGTCCGGGTCGCGCTTGATCAAGTCGACCGCGCGCGTCGATCTGGTCGATCGAGCGGCCGTCCGCGGCCTGCCAGGCGCGCCACTGCACGCCATAGACCGGACCGAGTTCGCCGTCGGCGTCGGCCCATTCGTCCCAGATCGTGACGCCGTTCTCACGCAGGTAACGCACGTTGGTTTCGCCGCGCAGGAACCAGAGCAACTCGTGCACGATCGACTTCAGGTGCAGCTTCTTGGTCGTGACGAGCGGAAAACCGTCGCCGAGGTCGAAGCGCATCTGCCAGCCGAATACTGCCCGGCGTGCCGGTGCCGGTCCGGTCGGTCTTTTCGTGCGCCGCGCTCGAGCACGTGGCGCAATAGTTCGAGGTATTGCCGCATGTTCGATCAGGGTGCGCCGTAATTCCCGGACGGCTCGCGACGCGTGTACGCGAAAGAGAGCAACGCGAGGCCGCCGACGATCATCGGCAGCGAGAGCAGCTGGCCCATCGTCAACCAGTCGAACAACAGATAGCCGCGGTTTTCGTCGGGGACGCGCACGAACTCCACCGCGAAACGAAACACCCATAGCACACCATGAACAACCCCGTCGGCGCCCAGCGGTACCGTGGCTTCGACGTGTACCACCAGAGGATGGCGAACAGCACCAGGCCCTCCAGGAAAGCCTCGTATAGCTGCGAAGGATGCAGCGCCATGCCGTCGACGATCACGGCCCACGGCACGTCGGTCGGCTTGCCCCAGAGCTCGCCATTGATGAAGTTGCCGATGCGACCCGCGCCGATGCCGATCGCCGGCAGCGGCATCGTGAAATCGAATACGTCGACCATATTCTTGCCATGACTGCGCGCGAACAACACCAGCGCAAGGGCCACGCCGATGAACCCGCCGTGGAAGGACATGCCGCCTTCCCAGATGCGAAACACGCTGAGCGGCTCGGCCAGGATCCGCTCGGTGCCGTAGAACAGCATCCAGCCGAGGCGGCCGCCGGCGATGACGCCCACGGCGCAGTAGAAAATGAGATCGTCCACCTGCATCGGCGTCCAGGTCGAGCCCGGGCTGCGCCGCGCGGCGCCGGGCGAGGAACCAGCCCGCGAGGAAACCGACCAGATACATGAGGCCATACCACCGCACGTGCAGTGGACCGAGCGAGAGGGCGATGGGATCGGGGTGGGAATAGACGAACATCGGCTCTTTATATTACCTGTCGAACGACGCTACTGTCCGGTTGGATGCCGCGCTTGTGGATGCTCGCGCTTGCGCTTCGCGTCATTGAAGCGTTCTTCGCAAGGCCGAGCTTCGAAGGCGCCGGCCGCGCTTCGAAGCGGCGCAAGGCCGGGCTTCGGGATCTTGTTCCCGGCTCAGAAGAGAAATATATCGCCGGGAACAAGACCCGAACCCCGGCCTGATGCACCGCGCCTGAGCGACTCATCGGGCGCGGACACGCAACTGATGATCGAGGCTCGGCGCAGCGCCCGACGAATCGCACGGCGCACGTAGCCTGGCACGTCACTGCTACACCATGCGTTCATCGAACGGCTACGTGCGCCGTGCGAGTTCGCGCCCTGGCGAACATCGCTCAGGCGCGGCGTATCCAGCGCTCCTTTCGGGTCCTTCCCGGGCAAGCAGTCTTCTTCCTGCTCGGGGAGGATCGCAAAGGCGCAGCCGCTGCTGGCCGTCTCGCCAAAGAAGTAAAGCAGTCACGGATGCAGCCGATCGAGCTACTCCGGGAGGACGCGGCAGACGAGCGACTTCAGGTAGCGACTCTCCGGGATCGCCGGATGAATCGGGTGGTCCGGCGCCTGGCTACCGACCTCGATGATCTGGGCGAACCGGTCGAGATGCCGCGCGGATTGCTGGATGGCCCCGGCGAGGTCCTCGGTCGCCAGGTGGTGCGAGCAGGAACACGAAATCAATATTCCGTCGCGCACCAGCACCTGCATCGCGAGCTGGTTCAGCTTGCGATATGCCGCCTGGCCTTTGTGGATGTCCTTGCGCCGCTTGACGAACGCAGGGGGGTCCACGATTACGACGTCGAATTTCTCGCCCGCTTCGCGCAAGCCCGCCAGCGCGTCGAATGCATCGTCGCGCAACGTGCGCACCGCAAGTGCGTTGGCCGTTGCGGAGCGCTGCAGCAGCTCGAGTGCCGGCGCCGACGAGTCCACGCAGAGCACGTCGGCCGCGCCCGCCCTGGCCGCGGCGAGTCCCCATGCGCCGAGGTATGAGAACACGTCGAGAACGCGCGCCCCGGCGACATATTTCAGCATCGAGCGACGGTTGGCGGCCTGGTCGTAGAACCAGCCCGTCTTCTGCCCCTGACCCATGGGCACGAAAAAGCGCACGCCGTTTTCCTCGACGATGGCCTCCGCGACGGGCTCACCGCTAGCGGTCTCGACATACGAGGGCAAGCCCTCGAGTTCGCGCGCGCCGGAGTCGTTCTTCCAGATGAATGCGCGCGGCGAGAGCACCTTTTCGACGGCGGCGACGACTTCGGCTTTAAGCGCCTCCATGCCCACCGTGCCGATCTGCCCGACGACGATGTCGCCAAACCGGTCCAGCACGAGTCCCGGCATGCCGTCGGATTCCCCGTACACGAGCCGATAGAACGGCGTTGCGTAAAGCCGCTTGCGCAACGCAAGCGCAACCTGCAGCCGATGCACGAACAGCGACTTGCCCGGTGGGTGCGCGGGATCGCGACCGACGATGCGCGCGCAGATGAGTGCGTGCGGGTTGACATACGCGTAACCGAGGAAGCGATCGCGATCGCCGACGACGCGGCACAGCGCGCCCGGTGCAAAGCGCCGTGAGCGGCGTGCGCACGGTGTCAACTTCGTTGCTGAAGACCCAGAGGTGCCCGGCCGCAATTCGCTTCTCTTCGCGCGGTTTCAGGCGCAATTCCGGCAATTCGTCGGCCATCGGGCCGATGGCTGCGGGCGTCGTGGACATCGTGTAATCCGCCGGCGAGCGGCAGCCTTCCGTTATAGTGGTCGTATTCTAGCCGACTGCCCTCCGGCCTACCCGACATGCACGTACCCACGACACCCGACCGCAGGAATCACCTTGCGGACGAAACGAGCCCGTATCTGCTGCAGCACGCTGCCAATCCGGTCGATTGGCATCCGTGGGGACCGCAGGCGCTCGAACTGGCGCGCCGCGAAAACAAGCCGATCCTGTTGTCGGTCGGCTATTCCGCCTGTCACTGGTGCCATGTCATGGCCCACGAGTCGTTTGAAGATGCCGCGACCGCTGCGCTCATGAACGAGCTGTTCGTGAATATCAAGGTCGATCGCGAAGAGCGCCCCGACCTCGACCGCATCTACCAGACCGCACACCAGGTCATGAACCAGGCAGGGGGCGGCTGGCCGCTCACCGTGTTCCTCGCACCCGGGTCACACCGGCCGTTCTTCTCAGGCACGTATTTTCCGCCGGAGCAGCGTCACGGCATGCCGGCGTTCAAGACGGTGCTGGAGAAAGTCGCGGAATTTTACCGAACCCGGGCGGACGAGCTGCGTGAGCACGGCGAAAAGCTCGTCGGCGTGCTCGGCGAACTGCAACCCCCACCGGACACGAGCGTCAAGGCACTGTCGCGCGCGCCGCTCGGTGTAGCGCGCGCCACGCTCGAGCGGGAATTTGACAGCCAGTTCGGCGGCTTCGGCGAAGCGCCCAAGTTCCCGCACCCGATGAATCTCGAGTTCCTGCTGCGCGCGTGGCGCGAGTCGGCGACCACCGACGAACCCGACCTGCAGGCGCTGTTCATGGCGACGCTGACCCTTACGCGCATGTCTGAAGGCGGCCTCTACGACCAGCTCGGCGGCGGGTTCTCGCGCTATTCCGTCGATCCGTACTGGATGATTCCGCATTTCGAGAAAATGCTCTACGACAACGGCCAGCTGCTTGCCGTCGTCTCGCAGGCCGCGTCGGCGACGGGCGAACCGCTGTTCCGCCGGATCGCCGAAGAAACGGCGGACTGGATGATCCGCGAGCTGCGCGATCCGCGCGGCGGCTTCTACTCGACACTCGACGCTGATTCCGAAGGCCACGAAGGCAAGTTCTATGTCTGGACGCCAGACGAAGTGCGCGGCCTGCTCGAGCCGACCGAGTATGAAGTCTTCAGCCGTCGCTTCGGACTCGAGCGCGAGTCAAACTTCGAAGGCCAGTGGCACCTGCACGTCTTCAAGTCCGTCGGCAGATGTCGCGCGTGAGCTGTCGCTCGACCCCGGCGTCGCGCTGGACCAGCTCGACTCTGCGCGCGCCAAATTACTGCAGGTTCGCAACCGGCGCGTCTGGCCTGGTCGAGACGAGAAGATCCTGACGAGCTGGAACGGCCTGGCGATCGGCGGCCTCGCCGCAGCAAGTCGCACGCTCGAGCGCTGCGAATACGCCGAGGCGGCGCACCAGGCCGTACGTTTTTTGCGCGAGAACAGCTGGCGCGACGGCCGTCTGCTGGCCGTGCACAAGGATGGCCGGTCGCGTTTCCCCGCGTACCTCGATGACTACGCCTCGCTCGCGTGGGGACTGCTGGAGCTCGTGCAGGTCCACTGGGACACCGCTGCCTTCAACTGGGCGGTCGAACTGGCCGAAGTGATGCTCGAGCATTTCGAAGACGCCGAGAACGGCGGCTTCTATTTCACGGCCGACGATGGCGAGGCGCTGATATTGCGGCCCAAGACGTTGTCCGATGATGCGACGCCGGCCGGCAATGGCGTTGCTGCACGCGTGCTCGTGCGGCTCGGCTTCCTGCTCGGGGAGACGCGCTATCTGGATGCCGCGGAAAGGACGCTGCGCGCCGCGCACGCAGCGATCGAACGGTATCCGCACGGGCACGGCAGCCTGCTCATGGCGCTGGACGAGTTGACCGCGCCACCGCTGATCGTCGTGCTGCGCGGCACACAGGATGATCTCGATACGTGGCGCACCGAAGTAGACAAGCTCTACGACCCGCGACGCATGATCATTGCGGTGCCGTCGGATGCCAAGGGCCTGCCGGCGGCACTGGCAGATAAGAAGGCAATCGATGCCGGGGCCGCCGCATACCTGTGCCGCGGCATGACGTGCTCCGAACCTGCGCGCTCGCTGGGAGCACTGCTCCGGGCATTGAAAGGTTAGCCGGCGCCAAGCCGCTGTCGCAGTTCGGCGCGCAGTGCGGCGTCGCGCGTCACATCGAACGCCGGTGCCTTGCTCCAGTCGTAGGCCCAGGGATTGGCCAGCCGCATCGGCCCGGGCTCGTCTGCATATCGAGGCAGCACATGCGCGTGCAACGCCGGCTCGACGTTGCCAAATATCGCGTAATTGATGCGCATCGCGCCGGTAGTCTCGAACACTGCTTGCCCCAGTCGCGCGAGGTCCGCGAGGTACTCGGCCTGCCTGGCGGCTGGCAGCGCCTGCAGGTGCGGCACGACGGGATCGGGCAGCAGCAGGCAGTAACCCCGCAGCACCTGCGGATCGCCCATGACGGCCCAGCCCGCGCGCCATCCGGCAGATGACGGTAGGGTCCGTGCCCGCGTGACACGATGCGACGCGGCGATGGATGGCCGTCTCGTTCATTTTCGGAACATGAAATAAACGGCAGCGCACATGCACAGCGCGGCCCACACGTAATCGAGCTTGAGGGGTTGTCGCATGTAGAGCACCGCAAAGGGCACGAACACGACCAGCGTGACCACCTCCTGCACGATCTTCAGCTGCGGCAGGCTCAGGGTCGTGTAGCCGATGCGATTGGCTGGCACCTGCAGCAGGTACTCGAACAACGCGATTCCCCAGCTCGCGAGCGCGGCGATGTACCACGGGCTGCCCTGCAGGTTCTTCAGGTGCGCATACCAGGCGAACGTCATGAACACGTTGGATGCGATCAGCAACAGCAGGAAAGCGGGCATCGCGGGCAGTGGTGACACGGCTACGCCTCGTCGGCTGAACGGCGGGGGCAGGCGCACGCCGAGACCGCGCAACTCAGCGCATGTGCCACGGGCGTCGCGGTGATGGATTGCGTGCCAGCCGCAGTCACGCGCCGCTGCCACATTCGGCGGCAGGTCGTCGATGAACACGGTGGCCGCCGGATCGAGCCCGAACATCGATTCCGCCTTGCGATAGATCGCCGTGGTCGGCTTGATTGCGCCGACCTGGTACGACGCGCAGGCGCCGTGCACGAGCGAGCCGACGCCGTAGCGGGTGTCCAGATGTTCCCAGTGCAGGTCGCCGATGTTCGAGAGCAGGTACACGCGGTAGCCGCCCATGAGGCCCGCCGCGAGGTCGAACATCTCGTCGCAGCGCTCGAACATGTCGAGCCACTGACGGTGCAGCTCGGCAGGATCGAGCGGCTGCGGTGCCATCGCCGCGATCCGCTCCAGCAATCTTGCACCGGGCATCTCGCCACGCTCGTGCGCCTGCGAGGTCCACCTGGGCGAGCCACGCCGGCAGGTGCGTCATGTCGATGCCGGCCTCCCCGAGGTATTCGATGAAGCGCTGGTAACGCAGCCGGACCAGCACGCCGCCGATGTCGAACACCACGTTGCGTATCACTGCGTCCTCCTGGTCAATGCAGTGCCGGGCCCGTTGCGCTCCGGGCTGCGGCGTGCGCGTCGCCCTTGTGCGGAGCGTGCGGGTGCCAGCCCATGACGAGCATGCACGGCGACGAAGCCGACGACGTAAGCGAGTATCACGTGCCAGCCGCCCTGGATCCAGCGCCCGACGGATCGCCCTTCGGGAAAGAGATTGGTGATGGCGACGCCCGCGGACGAACCGAACCAGATCATCGAACCGCCGAAACCGACGGCATAGGCGAGCACGCCCCAATCGTACCCGCCCTGCTCCAGCGCCAGCTTGGTCAACGGGATGTTGTCGAACACCGCCGAGACGAACCCCAGCCCCAGTGCCGTATGCCACGAAGCCGCCGGCAGTTCATCGACCGGCATCATCGATGCCGTGAGCACCAGCGCCAGCAGGAAAACCGTGCCTCGCAGCGTCGCGGGCATCACCGACCAGTCGGGACGTCGCCATGCGGCCGTCGCGAGCAGCACCAGCCACACCGTCACGCCGAGGAACGGGAAGCGGCTGGAATATTCGGGATAGCGCACGTTGGAGACGACATTGACGATCACCGCCGACGTGAGGATCAGCGCAACGATGGCGACACGCGCCCAGTCGACCGCCACGCGAGCGAGCCGCGCCTTTCGCGATCGGGGAGTAGCGCGTGCTGCTGGAACGCCGCGGGCATGCCCGCACACGACGAGCGCCACGCCGGCCGCTACGTAGGCGTGCAGCACGTCGAGTGGACTCACGCCGTCGATCCACATCATCGTCGTCGTGGTGTCGCCGATGACGCTGCCGGAGCCACCGGCGTTGGACAGCGGCAACGAGCGCGGCGATGTAACCGATGTGCAGCTTGCGCGAAAAAACCCCGGCGGCGACGGTTCCGCCGATCAGCGCCGCCGCGATGTTGTCGAGGAAGCTCGACAGCACGAACACCATGACGAGCAGCACGAAGCCGCCGCGCCAGCCGTCCGGCAGGTAGTCGGGCAAGCGCTGCCGGCACGTGACTGTCTCGAAATGACGGGACAGCAAGCGCGAACCCCGTCAACAGGCCGAACAGGTTCGCCAGCACGACCCACTCCTCGCGCAGGTGTGCCGCGAAGCCGGTCGCCGCCCGGGCATGCCGTGGAACCCGCTGAAGACCAGCTTGTACAGCACGACCGACGCCAGGCCGGCGAGCGCCACCTCGAGCGTGCGGTGATGCAAGAGCGCAACGCCGAGCAGCGTCAGCGCAAACAGCACGAATTCGAACGGGTACACCGAAGACTTCCACGCCGTTCGCCGCGCCTGACGCGTTCACTGTGCTCCCGGGACCGCGAGGCGCTCAATTCCAGCCGGCCGTCGGCGCCGCGTCGCAACCGCAGCACGAAGTCGAAGCGATCGACCTCGGTGCAGTAATCGAAGTCCGACGCCGGTGCCCAGTCGCAGGCCGGGTCGAAGAACTTCTCAGCGGCCGGCGCATCGCGCAGACGATCGCGTACGGTTTCTGTGACCGGTGCCGGGCGGTCCTGCAGCAGGTCGACGCAGCACCTCCGCGCACAGATCATCCTCGGCGCAACGCTCGCGCGCTTCGTGGCCCATGCGCACGAGCGTGACGACGTCGGGACGCCGCCGTCGGATATGACGCGCGATGGCCGAGACGTTGACGAAGCTGCCGGTCAGCACTTCGTCGGCGCCTGTCGCATGGACGAGACCCTGCGTGCCGGCGTGAGTCGTGTGCACTACCGTGCGCCCTGCCACGCCGAGTGCAATGACTTCGGTCGGCGAATTGCCGGCGTCGAAACCGGGCAGTCGCCGCGCATGACGCTCGCCGATCAGCAGCGCGTCGGGCACGGCTTCGCGCATGGCAAGCGCCTCCTCGATTGCGCCGACCGGCATGACACGCGTGGCGCCCGGCCGCGATGCGTGCGGGGCCACCGAGAAGGCGCGAAACACGTCGATGATCACCGCGATGCCGCGGGCCGCGCTGGCCCCGGCGACATGGTCGACGACGCTCAATCCGCACGCCCGTGCCTGGCATGTGCATTGATGGCCACGACCTTCGCGCGCGGGATGAAATTGAAGTCGGTGGCACTCGCGCAGGTATAGGCGCCCATCATGCGGCCGACGATGAGGTCGCCGATCTGCAGTTCGGGCAGCGGAAAATCCTCGCGCACGACGTCGATGCTGTCGCACGTCGGGCCGGCGAGCACGCTCGGATGCATGGGACCGGCACGATCGAGCACCTCGATCGGATAGCTCGCGTGATCGAACAGCTGCCCGCTGTACGAGCCGTACAAGCCATCGTCGAGGTAATACCACCAGCGGCCTTCGCGCTGTGCGCGCCCGACGACGGTGGCAATCGCGGTGCCCGACGGCCCCGCGATGAATCGGCCCGGCTCCGCGATGACCCGCACGCGGCGCGGCAGGCGCTTCAAGCGCCTGGCGGATCGGGCGGCAGAACTGGCCGATCGGGACGGTCTCGCCGCGATAGGGGATCGGAAAGCCGCCGCCGATGTCGAGCATCTCGAGTTCGCCGAGACCGCTCGCGTGCGCGCGCGCGATGAGTTCGGCGACAGGCGCCGATCGCCTCGACGTATTTCGCCGGGTCGGCCACCTGCGAGCCGACGTGAAACGACAGTCCCTTCACGCGCACGCCCAGGCTGCGCGCGAGCTCGAGCAACGGCGGCACCGCGGCCGGCTCGCACCCGAACTTGCGTGACAGGTCGACGACCGCGGACGGATTGCGGAACGACACCCGCAACAACAGCTCGGCGCGACGCCGATGCCGCACGAACTTGCGGATCTCGTCCGGATTGTCCGCCACGAACGTATGGATGCCGAAGCGCAGGGCCGCGCGGATATCGGCGTCCGACTTGATCGGGTGCGTGTGGATGCAGCGATCCGGCGCGACGCCCGCGGCTTTCACGAGCTTGATCTCGCCGGTCGTCGCGACGTCGAAGTTCGCGCCGAGGTCGCGCAACTCTGCGACGACGGCAGGGTGCGGCAAGGGCTTCAGCGCGTAATAAAACGCAACGCCGGGCAGCGCGTCGTGCAGGCTGCGGTACTGGCGGCGGACGACGTCGCAATCGATCAGCAGCAATGGCGACCCGTGCTGCTCGACCAGCGCACGGAGGTCGGGAGCGCGCGTCACGTTCGCTTACACGTCCTGGCCGAGGTCGGCGCGCAGCGCCGCGATGTCGGGGTCGCCGGAGACGACGTTCTCGGCCGTGGCCGCGCGGCGCAAGCGGTCGCGCACGGCTTCCCATCCCTCGCCGACCGGCACTTCCTCGACGAGGATCTCCCGGGCGCCGGACTTATCGAGCGTGCGCAGGTTCACGTAGAGTTCGCGCGCGTAGATGTCTGCACGCCGCCCCGCGTTGATCCAGGTCATGAACTTGTTGGCGACGCGCGGCGGGCGCATCGCCAGCACCGCGACTCTTTCGTGGTTCTCGGTCAGTTGACCGACGACTTCCTCGAGCGTCCTGCTCGTGACGATGCTGAGCGGGGTCCACGGCGCGTAGTGTTTGGCGTCGCTGCCAGGCACGCGCGGTGCGAGGGCGTCGGGCCCGTCCTGCATGTCCGGCACGACCACGCGCAGTTGCGACAGCGTCAGCGAACCGGGGCGCAGGATGCGCGGCACCGTGTCGACGCACGAGACGATCGTCGATTCGAGGCCGAACTTGCAGTCGCCGCCATCGAGGATGATGTCGAGCGCATCGCCGAATTCGTCGCGCACGTGCTCGGCACGCGTCGGGCTGATCCGGCCGTAGCGATTGGCCGAGGGCGCCGCGATACCGCTGCCGAATGCACGCAGCAGTTGCTGGGCCACGGGATGCCCCGGCACGCGCACGGCCACCGTGTCCTGGCCGCCGGTCAGCGCGAGATCGACCGCAGGCGCGCGCCGCAAGACCAGCGTCAGCGGGCCCGGCCAGAATCGTTCGGCGAGTGCCGTTGCGGACGGCGGCACGTGCAGGGCCCAGCGATCGAGCGCGCGTGAGTGCTCGATGTGGATGATCAGCGGGTGCGTCGCCGGCCGACCCTTCAGCTCGAAAATCTTGCGGACGGCGTCGGGATTCTGCGCATCGGCGCCGAGCCCGTAGACGGTTTCGGTCGGAAACGCGACGACCTCGCCTGCGCGCAAGGCCTCGACGGCCTGGTCGATTTCTTCCTGCGGCAAACGTGCTGTCACCATGCGCGACATGATAACTGCAAACATTGCGCCACGCTCGGCGCAGGCGGCGCTATGGAATGGCCTGGCGCTCCCAGCCAGCGGGCGTGCGTCGCAGTTCGTACGTCGGCCAGTAGTCCTGGTCGAGCTTGAGCGTGGTCACGTCCACCGTGCCGTTCCAGGTCACCGTCTTGCAGGCGCACCGACGAGCGATTCTCGCGGCCCTTGACCGCCGCGATGAATGCATCGAGGTCGGGCGTCGGCCGGCCGTCCACCTCGACGATGCGGCGGCCCGCGAAGAGCTTGTAACGCGTCGCCGGCGAGCCGTAGGCGAAATACGCGACGAACACGCCTTCGGGCGGAATCGCGCGCTGGATCGACATCGCGCGATGCGGCGCGTGAAGCACGGCGCCCGCCCATAGCAGCAGCCGGTCGATGTCCTCGCCGCGCATGCGCGGCGGTGCCGACGTCGACGATTCTGCTCCGCACCATCGCGCAGCACCGTCAGCGTGCACGCGCGGCGCCTGCGTCGCCAGTTCGACTTCGCGAAATCGGTTCAGGGTCTTGCCATTGACGGCAAGCAACAGGTCGCCCTCCGCAGCACGCGGCAGCGGCCGGCGATCCGGCGGCGACGCGAGCCACGGTCAGCACCTGCCGTTGCTGCGGGATTGCGCGCCTCGAAGCGCTCCGACCCACTCCGCCGGCAGGCCGAGCTTGCGGGCAGCCGCGATCGGGATCGCTTCGAACTCGTCTCGAGCGAGTACAACGGCTTGCCGGTAGCGCGCGGCCTCGACAGCCTCGAGCACCAGTTCGGCCGGCATGCCACGGCTCACCTGGACTGAATCGCGCGCGCCTTCCGTCGCGAAACTCGACCAGAGCGCGCGCACGCGGCCGTCCTTGCCGACGAGCACGCCGTCGAAATCGGTCGGCGAATTCACGAGACTCGCCACTTCGAGATTCGCGTCGCGAAACTGCAGCGTGCGCGACAACGGGAAGTTCACGTCGTCGACCGACGCGATCGACGTCGCGATGGACCGCAGCCGCGAGTCGCCGCCAAGGCCCACGACCGTGACCGGCTCACCCGGCGCAGCTCGCGACGTATCGAAACGCACGGCGCGGATCGGCGTGCCGTCCAGCGCCGCCGGTTCGAACGACACGATCGCGATGTTGTGCAGCGGGTGCACGTAGACGACTTTTCCCGGCACCTCGATCGAGCCCGCCGATCGTGATGCGCACGTCGCCGGCGGCGACCGGCACCGTGTTGCGATCGACGACGACGAGGCCCCGCTCGGCGTCGACGATCGACACCGGTGCCGTGGTAGTTGCGCTCCGTGATGCCCGGCCACCGAGAACGGCATGTCGAACGAGACCAGCACCAGCGACGCCGCGAGCGCATCGACGCCCTTGCGCCCGGCTTCTGCAAACGACGTGCGCAGGATTGCGGGCGTGGCCGACGGCGCGTGCGGGTGGCTCTGCCAGCTCGCGCACGGCCACAGGCCCGTGGCGTCGTCGCGGACGGCAGACACGCGCCGGAAACCAGACGCGGTCCATGCGCATCACGCGCGTCTCGGATCCCTTCGGGTCGTCGAGCGTCGAATAACGCATCGTCGAGCGCTCGCCGTCCGGCAGGCCCGACATCGCCGCGATGAAGTCATCGAGCCCCGCGACGGACTTGCCGCCGACGCTCGAGATCACCGCACCGCGCGGCACGCCGGCCGAATTGAGCACGTAGCCCGGGTTGGCGACGAACACTCCACGCACGGGCGCATTGAAATGGCGCGCCATCTGGTACGACAGCGTGTGGACCACCGCATCGCCGAATTCGAGGTACCGCGACGGCGTGATGGCGTGGAGGTCCTCGACGGTGAGTTGCTGCTCGACACGCTCGCCGCCACGCTCGACGCGGACCTGCACGCTGCGACCGACCGAGGCTGTCCATGATCTCGTCGAGCGGCTCGAACGTCGTCAGCAGCTGTCCGTTCACGTGCGTCAGGATGTCGCCCGGCTGCAGCTTGCCCTCGGCCGCCGAGCCGGGTTGCACCTCGCGCACGACGAGCATGCCGGTCAGCTCCGGGTGCGTGCGCCGCGCGCCGCTTCCTGCGTCTGCGGCTGCAGGCCGAGCCGCACCAGTTCGTCGTACGGGCGTGTAGCCGAACACCGTCTGCAGCGTGCCGCGCGTCACGGGCTGGCCCTGCTGGATCAACTCGAGCGCGCGCTTCACGCGGCCGAGCGGCAGGTAAAAGCTCGACTGCGCACCGTTGCTGCCGCCGGCGTTGAGCGCGACGACGCGGCCGCGGATGTCGATGACCGGCGAGCCGGACGATCCGCCGGACGTGCCCGAGGCGGCCTGCAGGTAGAACGTGTTGAAGTCGTTGTACTTGCCGACGCCGTACTCGGGCGCCTCGCGATCGAGGCGCGCGAGCGTGCCGGCGAGAATCGACAGCTGCTCACCGGCATCGTTGCCGACGACTCGGATCTCGGTGCCGACGCGAGCGCCTTCCGGGTAGAGCGGCAGCGCCGGCGGGCGGATGTAGCGCAGCTTGCGCGGATCGTAGCGGTAGATGCCGAAATCGTGCACCGGGTCGCGATAGACCGCGTGCAGTTCGACTTCCTCGCGGTTCAGGAACACGGCCGTCGCGACCACCGGGCCCGGCGTGACGACGTGCCGATTGGTGAGGATCAGGCCGCGCTCGGCATCGACGACGAAGCCGGTCGCCTGGCTCGACTGGTTCCACTCGGTGTCGAACGCGCGCGCCTGGTCGATCTCGATCGAGACGACCGACGACGCGATGCGTTCGAGCGTGCTGTCCCAGGCCGGATTCTCCTCGGCGGCCGCACGATCTGCCGGCGGGCGCAGGCTGCACCGCGGACGGCAGTGCCAGCACGCGATGCGACGCAGCCATCCGGCGGCCACGGCAGCACACAACGGCGGGCAGTCGGCCGATGCGTGAGCGGGATTCACAGGTCGCGGCCAAATGCCGCGCGGAAGCGCTGCTTGAATTCGTTCATGTCGAAGCGGTGACTCTGGGTGCCGGCGTGCGCGATCTTGATGGAGCCCATCAATGACGCTATACGACCCGTCGTCTCCCAGTCGAGTTCATTCATGAGGCCGAAAATGAGCCCGGCGCGATAGGCGTCGCCGCACCCGGTCGGGTCCTTGATGGCTTCCGGCCGGGGCCGTCGGGATCGGGTATTCGCGTCCAGCCGGCGTGGATCGACGCTGCCTTCGGCGCCCTTCGTGACGACATAGGCCTTGCACTGCGCGCGGCGATCTGCTGCGCGCTGAGCCCGGTGCGCTCCTGCAGCATCTGGCCTTCGTAATCGTTGACCGCGACCCAGGTGGCCTTGTCGATGAAGTCCAGCAGTTCCGCGCCATCGAACATCGGCAGGCCCTGGCCGGGGTCGAACAGCCACGGGATTCCGGCGGCCGCAAACTGCGCGGCGTGCTGCAACCATGCCGTCGCGGCCGTCCGGCGCGACGACGCCCGAGCGAGATCCCGGCCGTTGGTCGGCACGGTGTTCAGGTGCGACTGGCTCATCGCGCCCGGGTGGAATGCCGTGATCTGGTTGTCGTCGAGATCGGTCGTGATGAAGGCCTGCGCCGTGAACTCGTCGTCGAGTTCGCGCACGTAGTCGAGGCTGACGTTGCATGCCGTGCAGCCAGCGGCGGTACGGCTCGAAATCGTGCCCGACCGTCGCCATCGGCGCGCCCTGTTCGCCGAGCAGTCCGAGGTTGTAGGCGATGTTGCCGGCGCAGCCGCCGAAATTGCGCCGCATGCTGGGCACGAGGAACGACACGTTCAGCATGTGGATCCGGTCGGGCAGGATGTGTTCGCGAAAGCGGCCCTGGAAGACCATGACGGTGTCGAAGGCGATCGAGCCGCAGATGAGTGCAGACATGGGGGAAGGGGTAGCCGCAGTGTCGTTGGACGGTGCGAGCCAAGGTTCAGTGTCGTGTCCGTGGCCAGTCGAGTAGCTGCGCCATCGCCGCCACTCCTGGTGACACCGTACACTGAACTCAGGCCGGTTTCCACGCCAGGTCGAGTTGCCTGGCGGCACGCACGTCGTCGAGTCGGCGCACGGGCAGCGTCCACGGCGCGCCCTTGAGTTTCTCGGGCTCGGTTTCGGCTTCCTTGCGGATCGCGATCATCGCGTCGACGAATGCATCCAGTTCTTCCTTCGACTCGGTCTCGGTCGGCTCGATCAGCAGGCACTCGGGCACCAGCAGCGGGAAATACGTCGTCGGCGCGTGGAAGCCGTAGTCGAGCAGTCGCTTGGCGAAATCCATGGCGTTCGTGCTCCCACTCGCGCGCCTCGCTTGCGCAGCGTGACGATGAACTCGTGGCTCGCGCGGCGCTCGGGGTAGGCGAGCTCGAAGCCGGCCGCGCGCAGCCGCGCCATGAGGTAGTTCGCGTTGAGCGTCGAGAACTCCGCCACGCGCTGCATGCCGTCGCGGCCGAGCATGCGCATGTAGATGTACGCGCGCAGCAGCACGCCGGTGTTGCCCATGAAATTCGACAGCCGGCCGATCGACTGCGGCAGGTCGTTCTCGTCGAGCCAGCGATAACGGTCGCCGTCCCTGCCGACGATGCGGCATCGGCATGAACGGCAGCAGCCGCTCGCTCACCCCGACCGCACCGGACCCCGGCCCGCCGCCGCCGTGCGGCGTCGAGAACGTCTTGTGCAGGTTCATGTGGATCACGTCGAAGCCCATGTCGCCCGGACGCACCTTGCCGAGGATCGCATTCAGGTTCGCGCCGTCGTAATACAGCAGGCCGCCCGCGTCGTGCACGATGCCCGCGACCTCGCGCGATGCGGCGCTCGAACACGCCGAGCGTCGACGGGTTCGTCAGCATGATGCCCGGCGGTCTGCGGGCCGACGACGGCACTCGAGCGCGTCGAGGTCGATGTCGCCGTTCGACAGCGTCGGGATTTCCCTGCACGGTGCAGCCGCACATCGTCGCAGTCGCCGGGTTCGTGCCGTGCGCCGCGTCGGGCACGATGATCTCGTTGCGGGCGAGGTCGTTGCGCGGGCCCGGTGGTAGGCGCGAATCATCGCCACGCCGGCGAACTCGCCCTGCGCGCCGGCCATCGGCGTCAGCGACACGCCGCGCATGCCGGTCACTTCCTTCAGCATCTCCTGCAGGTCGTACAGGCATCTGCAGCAGGCCCTGGCCCGTCGACTCCGGCGCGAGCGGATGCCGCCCGAGCAGCTCCGGCAGCATCGCGTACTGGTTACACGCCTTCGGGTTGTACTTCATCGTGCACGACCCGAGCGGGTAGAAGTGCGTGTCGATCGAGAAGTTCAGCTGCGACAGCCGCGTGAAATGCCGCACGGCCTGCAGCTCGGAGACTTCCGGCAGCAGCGGCGGCCTGCGCGCGACGCAATGCGACGGGCACCGCAGCCTCCACCGGCACCTGCGGGTACTGCGCGTAGGCGCTGCGGCCCGGCGTCGAGTGCTCGAAGATCAGTTTTTCGTGCATGGTCGATGTTCCTGCGGCTCAGGCCGCGGCGGCCGGATTGCGCAGCGTCTCGGCGAGCGCGCGCGCGTAGGTTTCGATGTCGGCGAGCGTGCGTGTCTCGGTCGCGCAGACGAGCAACGCGTGTACCCAGCGCCGGGTAGCGCGGCGAAATGTCGTAGCCACCGACGATGCCGCGTCGCGCGAGGTGCCTCGAGCACGCCCCGCACCGGTCGGTCGAGCAGCAGCACGGCCTCGTGGAAGCGCGGCCGGTCGAACGCGAGCCGCACGCCCGGAATGCGCGTGAGCGCATCGACGAGCTGCTGCGTGCGTTGCATCGATGTCGCCGCGACGCGCTCGAGGCCCTTGCGGGCCGAGCAGCGACATGTAGATCGTCGCGGCGGTCACGAGCAGCCCCTGGTTCGTGCAGATGTTCGACGTCGCCTTGCTGCGGCGGATGTGCTGTTCGCGCGCCTGCAGCGTGAGCGTGAAGCCCGGCTTGCCGTCGAGATCGATCGTGCGGCCGATGATGCGGCCCGGCATCTGGCGCACGTGCTCCGCGCGCGTCGCCATGAAGCCGAAATACGGACCGCCGGACGACAGCGGCACGCCCAGCGGCTGCCCATCGCCACAGGCGATGTCGGCGCCTTTTGCGCCCCACTCGCCCGGCGGCTTCAGCACCGCGAGCGACGTCGGGTTGACCACGCCGATCATGCAGCGCGCCGTTCGCGTGCGCCCAGTTCGGTGATCGCGTCGACGTCCTCCAGCGTGCCGAAGAAATTCGGTTGCTGGACCACGACGGCAGTGATGTCCTGCCCGCGTATAGGCTTCCAGGCCCGCCGAGCAACGTGTGGCCGCCCTTCGGGTCGTAAGGCAGCAGTTCGAACGCGAGGTTCTGGTTCCCGGCGACCGCGTGCACGACATCGCGGTAAGTCGGGTTCAACGCCACCGGCAGCAGGATGCGTTGCGATTTCGAGCGGCGATTCGCGCGTACGGCCATGAGGCAAGCCTCGGCGAGACCCGACGCGCCGTCGTAGAGCGACGCGTTCGAGATATCGAGGCCGGTCAGGCTCGACATCATGGTCTGGTACTCGTACAGCAGCTGCAGCGTGCCCTGGCTCGCCTCGGCCTGGTACGGCGTATACGCACTGTAGAACTCGCCGCGCGTCACGATTGCCCAGACCGCGGACGGAATATGGTGCTCGTAGGCGCCGGCGCCGATGAAATTGAGCGGGCGGCCGTCGCGCGCCGCGAGCTCGTGCATATGACGGCCGATCTCCATCTCGGTCATCGCGGGCGGCACGCCGGGCAATCCGGGCGCACGCAGCCCGGCGGGAATTTCCTCGAACAGCGCGTCGATGTCCGGCGCGCCGATCGCGGCCAGCATCGTGCGGATATCGTCGGCGGTGTGCGGAATGAAAGGCATGTGGACGACCCTCGGCCCCGTTGTCCAGTCGATCAGTGTGTTTCGGCGCTGAGCGCGGCTTCGTACGCCTTTGCATCGAGCATCGCGGCGAACTGTGCCTTGTCGTTGGGGCGGATGCGCATGATCCAGCCCGCCCCGTAGGGATCGCTATTGATGAGTTCGGGCTGCCCGCCCAGTTCGGCATTGCCCGCAACCACTTCGCCGGTCACGGGGCTGTACACGTCGGAGGCCGCCTTGACCGATTCGACGACGGCGCAGGCTTCACCCGCGTTGACGTGGCGTCCCGCCTCGGGCGCTTCGACGAACACGAGATCGCCCGAGCGCCTGCTGGGCGTGGTCGGAGATGCCGATCGTGATCGTGCCGTCGTTTTCCAGGCGCGCCCATTCGTGGGACTTCATATAACGAAGGTCGGCGGGAACGTTGCTCATGATGTCCTCTGTGGAGCCTTGTGCGATTGCTCGCGGTAATTCGAATGCGTCGTAGTTACAGCGCGATGGCGGCCTTGCCGTTGCGCACGAAGGGCGGGCGCACGACGCGGGCGGCGATCAGGCGCCCCCGGATCTCGACCTCGCAGCGGTCGCCGGTCTGGGCCGGCACGCGGGCCAGGCCGATCGAACGCTCGAGCGTCGGCGAAAACGTGCCACTCGTCACCTCGCCCTCGCCCACGCCGGCAACGATGACTTTCTGGTGCGAACGCAGCACGGCGCGCTCCTCGACCAGCAGGCCGACGAACTTGCGCGTGGTGCCGCTGGCCTTCTGGGCAGCCAGCGCGCCACGGCCGATGAAATCGCGATCCTGCGGTTCCCAGGCAATCGTCCAGCCGAGCCCCGATTCGAGCGGCGACGTGGTTTCGTCCATGTCGTTGCCGTAGAGATTCATGCCCGCTTCGAGGCGCAGCGTGTCGCGCGCGCCGAGGCCGCAAAGTCCAACACCCGCCTCGCGCAGCCGCGCCCAGAGGCCGGGAGCCGCCGCGGCGGGCAGCGTGATTTCCCATCCGTCCTCACCCGTATAACCGGTGCGCGCGACGAAGAGGCTGCCCGGTCCAGCCCGAAGAAAACGCCGAGTTCCAGGGCGCGCGCCGCGAGGGCCGGGTCCATGGCCTTCGCCGCTTTCTGGCGGGCATTCGGGCCCTGCACCGCGATCATCGCGAGGTCCGGCCGGGGCTCGACCGCAACGCTCGTATGCGGCGGCGTGCTCGCTCAGCCAGGCGATGTCCTTGTCGCGCGTGCCCGCATTGACGACCATGCGATACCACTGGTCATTCAGGTAATAGACGATCAGGTCGTCGATGACCCCGCCGTCGTCCCGCAGCATGCATGAATAGAGTGCCTTGCCCGGCTCGGTGAGCTTGGCCACGTCGTTGGCGAGCAACCGGCGCAGGAAGTCGCGTACCCGGTCGCCGCGCAGGTCCACGACGCACATGTGCGAAACGTCGAACATGCCGGCGTCGCGCCGCACGGCATGGTGCTCCTCGATCTGCGAGCCGTAGTTGACCGGCATGTCCCAGCCGCCGAAATCGACGATGCGGGCCCCGGCGGCCACGTGCATGTCATATAGAGGAGTGCGCAAACCCATGATTGTCGTTTCCCGGCCTCGGACGGACACTACGAGCATAAAAAAAGGCGGCAGGCCGCCATCGACGACTTGCCGCCCCTCTGTCCTTTTGACCTGAGAGATAGAGCACCGGCTGCACCGGTACTTCTCCCCTTCGGTGGGCCACGCCTGGCGCGGGCCGCTCTCCAGAGCCCATCAGGTCGTGCCGTTCTTTTGCCTGAGCGTTTCCGGGCGGGTTGCGCCTTCGGCGGATCGTTGCCGATCTCTCTCCGGACAAGCCTTGCGATGGGTCAGCGGATCTTACCCCACCCGCACGCGTCCGGACCACCTTGGCGGTGGATCACACGCGCTTGCCAACGAAACGGCCTGCGCCGAACATCCGCCATCCAATACCTGGCTGGCCTGGGAGATCGCTCCGCATGAAACCTTCGTTGTTCGTCCCGTTCGTTGCCCTGCTGCTGGCCGGCGCCCTGCCGACTGCAACCGCGGGCGCGCGGCGCCGGAAGCAGTGCGGCAGGCACCGAGTTGCACGAGCTGTTCGATGCGGAATGGGAGCGCAGCTTGCGCGAGAACCCGACCAGCGCCACCTATCTCGGCGATCATCGTTTCGACGACCGCTGGCCGGACTGCGACGCCTGCGGCCATGCAGGCGTCGAACGAGGCCGACCGCGCCGTGGTCAAGACACTTGATCGCATCGACCCGACGCAGCTTTCGGCGGCGGACCAGTTGAACCGCGACCTGTTTCGCCGGCTCATCGAGGGCAACCTGGCGTCCTATGAGTACGGCGCGCAATACACGCCGCTGACGCATCGCAGCGGCCTCACCTCTGCGCACCGGCTCGCCGAAATCGTCAACTTCACGACCACGCGCGATTACGAGCAGTGGCTGCAGCGGCTCGCCACGTTCGATCGCATGATGGATGAAAACATTGCATTGATGCGCGAAGGCATCAAGCGCGGACAGGTGCCGCCGCGAATCGTCGTGCAGCGAGTGCCCGCCCAGCTCGACAAGCAGATCGTCGACGACGCGACCAGAAGCCCGTTCTACGCCCCGTTCGCGCAGATGCCGGCTGCGATGCCCGCGCCAGAGCAGGCACGGCTGCAGGCGGCGGCACGAACGGTGATCATGGACAAGGTCGTGCCGGCGCACGCGCGCCTGAAGTCGTTTGTCGAAAAAGAATACCTGCCGCGCTGCCGCGACACGGTCGGCATCTGGGACACGCCCGGCGGCGAGCAGTGGTACGCGAACCGGATTCGCTGGTACACGACGACGGACCTGACCGCCGAACAGATCCACGAGCTCGGCCAGCGGGAGGTGGCGCGCATTCGCGGTGAAATGCTGGCGGTGATCGCGCGCACCGGATTCAAGGGAAGTTTCGAGGAATTCCTGGTCCACCTGCGAACCGATCCGCGGTTCCATTACGACGATCCGCAGGAGCTGCTGCAGGCCTACAACGTCATGGCGAAGCGCATCGACCCGTTGCTGCCGCAATTTTTCGGTCGCCTGCCGCGCATGCCGTATGGCGTGCGGCCGATTTCCGCCCAGATCGCGCCCGACACGACGACGGCGTATTACCAGGGTCCTGCGCTCGACGGCCGCCGCGCCGGCTTCTACTACGTGAACCTGTACAAGCCCGAGGAGCGGCCCAAGTACGAAATCCCGGTGCTGACGATTCACGAGGCGGTTCCGGGGCATCACCTGCAGATCGCGCTGGCCCAGGAGCTTGGCGACCTGCCGATGTTCCGTCGTGATTTCGAGGCGACCGCCTTCGTCGAAGGCTGGGGACTGTACAGCGAGAGTCTCGGCGAGGAGATGGGTCTCTACGAAGACCCTTACGACAAGTTCGGCCAGCTCACGTACGAAATGTGGCGGGCCGTGCGCCTCGTCGTCGATACCGGCATGCACCAGAAAAAGTGGTCGAGGCAGCAGGCCATCGATTTCTTCAAGGCCAACGCCGCGAAGACCGAACTCGACATCGTCAACGAGATCGACCGCTACATCGCCAATCCCGGCCAGGCACTCGCCTACAAGATCGGCGAGCTCCGGATCAAGGAACTGCGGCGCGAAGCCACGGCGGCGCTCGGCCCGCAATTCGACCTGCGGGCATTCCACGACGTCGTGCTCGGCAGCGGCGCAATTCCGCTCGACGTGCTGTCGGCCAACGTGCACCGCTGGCTGGACGCGACAAAAGCGGCGGCGCCCGGCGCGGGCAAGTAAAATCCGGCGCTGTTGTCACGAGTACACCGTTTCATGACCAGTCCCATCCGCCGTCGTCCCAGCACACCCGTCCTGGTCGGCGGCATCGTTGTCGGCGGCGCGCAATCCGATCGTCGTCCAGTCGATGACCAATACGGACACCGCCGACGTCGAGGGAACCGCACTGCAGATCCGGTCGCTGTCGCTCGCAGGCTCCGAACTCGTGCGCGTGACCGTGAATACGGACGAAGCGGCCGCGGCAGTCCCCCACATCGTCGAACGGCTCGCGCAGTTCGGCGTCTCGGTGCCGATCGTGGGCGATTTTCATTTCAATGGTCACAAGCTGCTGCGTGAAAATCCTGCCTGTGCCGAAGCGCTGGCGAAATACCGGATCAACCCCGGCAATGTCGGTCGCGGCAGCAAGCGCGACCCGCAATTTGCCGAGATGATCGAAACGGCCTGCCGTCATGGCAAGCCCGTGCGTATCGGCGTGAACTGGGGCAGCCTCGACCAGGACCTGCTGACGCGGCTCATGGATGAGAATTCGCGTCAGGAGGCGCCGCTCGACGCAAACGATGTGGTGCGTGAGGCACTGGTGATCTCGGCGCTCGACAGTGCGCGGCGCGCCGAGGAACTCGGCCTGGCACACGATCGCATCGTGATCTCGTGCAAGGTCAGCGGCGTCCAGGACCTGATCGCCGTCTACCGGAATCTCGCACTGCGCTGTGATTACGCGCTGCACCTCGGCTTGACCGAGGCCGGCATGGGTTCGAAGGGGATCGTGGCGTCCACCGCGGGCATGGCCGTGCTGCTGCAGGAAGGCATCGGCGACACGATTCGTGTCTCGTTGACGCCGGAACCCGGCGGCGATCGCACGCAGGAAGTCATCGTCGCCCAGGAGATGCTGCAGACGATGGGCCTGCGCTCGTTCACACCCATGGTGATCGCATGTCCCGGTTGCGGCCGCACGACGTCGACGTATTTCCAGCAGCTTGCACAATCGATCCAGTCGCACCTGCGCCAGCGCATGCCGGCGTGGCGCAAGCGCTACATCGGCGTCGAGCAGATGACCGTCGCGGTGATGGGGTGCGTCGTGAACGGGCCGGGTGAGAGCAAGCACGCCAACATCGGCATCAGCTTGCCGGGCACGGGCGAGCGTCCCGTCGCACCCGTGTACATCGATGGCGAGAAAGGCCCGACGCTCAAGGGCGAGCGCATCGCCGAGGAATTCCAGCAGCTCGTCGAGGAATACGTCGAGCGCACTTATGCCGCCGCCGGGGACAGTAACAGGAGGCCCACCCATGACGACGCCGTTGCGTGACCGCAAATGCCAGGCTTGCGCGCCCGGCACACCGCCGCTCGAGGCGGCCGAAGCGGTCAAGTTGTTGCGCACCCTGCAGGACGGCTGGCGCATCGCCGACGATGGCAAATCGCTGCGGCGCGCGTACGGCTTCAAGGATTTTTATCGCACGATGGCGTTCGTGAACGCGGTCGCCTGGGTCGCCAATGTCGAGGATCATCATCCCGACCTGGAGGTCGGCTACAACTATTGCCGCCTGGTGTTTGCGACGCATTCGATCGGCGGTCTTTCCGAAAACGACTTCATCTGCGCGGCCAAGCTCGACGCGCTGTAAAGGGCGGCCGGTGCTCTGAACGTGACCTGCCGACGGCTTGGGCGATTACTGACCGAGCAGCAACCGGTCGGCGTCCGGATCGACCTCGTGCATCATGTCGACCGGCAGGCGCGAGTAACGCAGCGCCGCCGCATAGCCGCGCCGGTCCTTGCCGTGATCGAGCATCCACTGCGCGTGTTCGCAGAGCAACGTCAGTTGCAGCGCCCGCGCAATCGTCAGCGCGAGGCGCCTCGCACCAGCCTGCATCGCTGCAGTGTCCTGGCCCGACTCGAGCGACAGCGCCGCCCGTTCCAGCGCGCCGACGGCCTGTTGCGCCGCCGCGGCGAGGCGCGGTTCCTTCACGTTGCGCACGCAACGCCGAGGCGCGCCCGAGCAGGGCCGCGAGGCCCGCGTGCAGGTCGCTGCGGATCAGCGCATCGAGCGCCAGCACATTCGTCGTGCCTTCCCAGATCGGCAGTACTTGCGCATCGCGCAACAGCTGGGGCAGCCCGGTGTCCTCGACATAGCCGGCGCCGCCAAAACTCTCGAGGACTTCGCTGAGCACGGCCACCGCTTGCTTGCCAGTGACCAGTTTCGTGAGCGGCGTCAGCAATCGCAGCAGCGCGAGCTGCTCGCCATCGATCTCGCCGGCTTCCTGCCTGCCGTTCAGCTCGACCAGCAGGAAGGTCATCAGGAATGCGCCCCAGGTTTCCGCCTCCAGCGCCGCGAGCGTGTCGGCGTGCAGTGGCAATTGTGCGAGCGGCTGGCCGAACGCGGTGCGATTGGCCGCGTAGGACCGCGCCAGTGCCAGCCCGCGGCGCATGAAGGACACGGCGCACACGCTGTTCCACAGGCGCGTCACTGCCAGCATCGGCTCGATCGCACGCGTGCCATTGGCGGGCGCACCGACGAGGATTGCGCGCGTGCCATCGAGCGTGAGCTCGGCCGTCGGCACCTTTCGCGTGCCGAGCTTGTCCTTGAGCCGATCGACGCTGATCCCGTTCAGCTTGCCGGCCGCATCGCGAACCTCGACGTAGAACATGGCGAGTCCCTTGCCGCCCGGCGCATTGCCCTCAGGCCGCGCCAGCGTCAACGCCATCTGCGACGTGACGGCCGACGTGAACCATTTGCGGCCGTACAGGCGCCAGCCATCGCGGTCCGGCACGGCCACGGTTTCCGAGCGGCCCACATCGGAGCCGCCGGTGGTCTCGGTCATCCACTGCCCGCTGGTCCACGACTGGTCCAGGTCCCGTGACAACAGGTGTGGCACCGCGCGATCGATCAGTGCCTGGTCGCCGCTGGCGAGCAAGCGTGCGCACGGCACCGTCCGTCATGGCGAGCGGACAGGTGTAGACGTCGGACGACGGATGAAAAAGATAGACCTTTGCAAACTGTGCGACGCGTGCATGCCGGCCGAGCGAGCGGTCGTAGCCGGTGGCGACCAGACCGTGCTTCACCGCAAGACGTTCGGCTTCGCACCAGAGGCGGGTCACGACCACCTCGTCGGTGCGCCGGCCCCAGGCGTCCCATTGCGTGAGCACTGGCTCGTTCCTGCGGTCGGCGAGCTGCAGTCGATACAGGTCGCCGGCGGCAGCCGCGCCGATTTCATCGAGCTCCGGGTTCAGGACCGCGCAGATGGCACTCGGCAACGTCCGCCGCAGCCAGGAACCCAGCAGCGGATCGTCCCGAAAGGAATTACCGAGCGTCGGGGGCGTCTGCGTGAACAAGGCTTGGCGCCAGTTGTCGGCTTGCATGAATTTTTCTATCCGCCAGGTTGCTGCTGCGAAAGCGGCAAGGCACGCGCGGCAAGCGCTGGCACGTCTCCGCCGATACCCAATGCCCGCTCGATCAATGCGCGTCGCAGCCAGGGCTGCCGCGAGACGAATCCCATGCCCAGGCGACGTACGGCAGCGATCGCCACGCTCTTCTCCGCGAACAACCTGTTGAGGCTGTCGGTCAAGCCGAGCACCATGGCGTTCTCGCTGCGGCGCCAGCGCTCATACCGGCGCAGCGTGCGCAGGCCGAAGAATTCGTCTTCGCGCACCACTGAATCGGCCAGCACCTGCACCAGGCTCGCGCAATCCAGCAAGCCGAGGTTGACGCCCTGGCCCGCGAGCGGGTGAATGGTGTGGGCTGCATCGCCGACGAGCGCGAGTCGCGGCCGCACGTATTCGCGCGCATGCCAGAGCGCGAGCGGGAACCCGGCTCGTTCACTGGCAAGCGTGGCCTGGCCCAGCACTCGATCGCTTGCGATCGACACGCGCTCACTGAACTCGTCTGCGTTGGCCGCGAGCAACGCTTGCGCCTCTGCGGCGCTGGTGCTCCAGACGAGCGAAACCCGGCCGTCGCGCAGCGGCAGGAAAGCGATCGGACCTTCGGGAAGAAACCGTTGCCATGCCGTTTCCCGGTGCGGCTCCGCGGTCTGCAGGTGCGCGACCACGGCGCTCTGGCCATAAGCCCAGCCGGAGCGGCCGATTCCGGCAAGGACGCGTGCGAGCGATTGACTGCCATCAGCCCCGACCACCAGTTGGCAGCTGAGCCGGCGCCCGTCTTCGAGCTGCAGCCGTGCATTGGTGGCGTCGAAGTCGAGTTCGGCAAGACCGCTACGGACGATCGTCACCCCGCGCAGCAGCGGTGATTCGTGCAGCGCCCACTGCACGCGCCCGTTCTCGACGATGTGCCCGAGGTTCGGCTCGGCGGTCTCGGCGGCTGAGAAATGCAAAGCGTCCGCGCTCGTGGCAGTGCTGGCGGCGTCCCAGACGACCATGTCGCGATATGGCGAAGCGTGCTCGAGCAGCGGCTCCCACGCGCGCGCGGCACCGAGAATTCTCTCGGACGCGCGCGACAGCGCGGAAACCCGCAAATCGACTGTACCGGGATCGGGTTTGTGCGGTGCGACAGGATCGACGAGCGCGATGCGCCAGTCCGCGAGCGACCTCGTCGCGTGCGATCAACGCCGCGAGACAGCGTGCCCACCATGCCGCCGCCCACGATGACGACGTCGAAATCGGTCTTGCGTGGCGCGGCCATTCAGTGCGCCCGTGCCAAGGGGACGCCCCTGGCGAGTCGCGGCACGCGTTCGGCGGCGCCGACACTGAGTCGTGCCATGCGCCGACTTCGCGGGCGGCAAGATGTCGAACGCGAGCAGGCCCACGCTGCGCATGCCCCGCACCAGCCCGAGCGGCGACGTGAAGAGCCGCACCAGCCCGTCCGTGAACGCGACGATGCGGCGTCGATCGGATTCGCGCCACTCGGCATATTCGCGCAACAGCTCCGCATCGCCGACGTCCCGCATGCCTTCCACGCGGCGGTCCGCGATGACTTCGGCAAGACTCATCGCGTCGCGAAGGCCCAGGTTGAAACCCTGGCCCGCGATCGGGTGGAGACCCTGCGCGGCGTTACCGACGATGGCGAGTCGCGGCGCGGTGTGCCGCTCGGCGCGCGACAGCACGAGTTCGTAGGCCTTGCGTTCACCGACGCGCAGGAACCGGCCCAGCCGAAATCCGAAGGCGGCCTGGAGCTCATGCAGGAACTCGGTCGTCCGGCAACGCGAGCAAGCGCGCGGCCTCTGCCGGGCGCCGTGTCCAGACCACGCCGCAGCGCCCGTCCTGCAGTGGCAGGATCGCGATCGGACCATCGTCTGGTAAAGCGTTCGTAAGCCACGAAATCGTGGAATTGCTGCGTCGTGAGCGTCGCCGTGATCGCGGTCTGCTCGTATTCGATGTGGTCCGCCACGATACCCGCCTGGTCGCGGATCACCGAGTGCGCGCCGTCGGCCGCCACGACGAGGCTGGCTCGCAGTGTCCGCGGCTCGGCATCCATTTCGTACTCGACGAGTCTGCGTATCGTGACTCGCGGTGGTGGCTGCGACTGCGTGCCGGCGCGATCAACTGCACGCCCGGCAACCGCGCGAGCCCGTCCCAGAGCGCCGCACCGATCACGCGGTTCGGAATTACGTAACCGAGCGCCTCGAGCCCCTGTTCCGTCGCGTCGATCCGCGCGGTGCCGAACCGCCCCTGGTCCGACACGTGGATCTTGCGGATCGGTGCGGCCTCGCGCTCCATGGCCGTCCCACACGCCGAGCGTGCGAAAGGCGCGTACCGTGCCGTTGGCGAGCGCCGTGGTGCGTTCGTCGAAGCTCGGATGCTGTTCGCCGCTGGCAGGTGGCACCGCTTCGACGAGTGCGATACTCAGTCCCAGCGGTGCCAGTGCCAGCGCCAGCGACGCTCCGACCAGGCCGCCGCCGACGATGGCGAGGTCGTAGTCCGGAGCCGTGGGTCGCGTTCATCGCCGCGGTCACCTCAGGCCGCGGCGCGCCCGCATCGTCTGTTCGATCTCCTCCGGCGTCCGCGGCAGGCCGGCGGTCAGCAGTTCGAAGCCGCTTGCCGTCACCAGCACGTCGTCCTCGATGCGGACGCCGATGTTCGCCCAGCGCTTTGGCACGCCTCGTATTCCTGCCGGGATATAGATGCCCGGCTCGACCGTCAGGCACATGCCCGGCTCGAACACCCGCCATTCGGTGCCCACCTTGTATTCACCGACGTCGTGCACGTCCATGCCAAGCCAGTGGCCGGTGCGATGCATGTAGAATTTCCTGTACGCCTCTTCCTTCAGCAGCGTCGGCAGCCGGCCCTTCAGCAGCCCGATCCGCACCAGGCCCTGGGTGATGGCACGCACGGCCGCGTCGTGCGGCTCGTTCCAGTGGTTGCCCGGCCGTATCTTTGCAAACGCGGCTTCCTGTGCCTCGAGCACGATTTCGTAGACGGCCCGCTGCTCTGCGCGTGAAGCGGCCGTTGACCGGGAAACGTGCGGGTGATGTCCGAGGCATACAGGCCGTACTCGCAGCCCGCGTCGATCAGCAGCAGGTCGCCGTCGCGCAGCACTTCGGAGTTCTCGTGATAGTGCAGGATGCAGGAGTTGGCGCCGCCGCCGACGATCGGGTGATAGGAGATGTCCGCCTGGTGGCGGTGGAACTCGTGCAGCAGCTCGGCCATGACCTCGTATTCGGCGACGCCGGGGCGCGTGTCGCCGCATCGCCCGGATGTGCGCGCCGACCGCGATCTGCGCTGAACGGCGCATCACGTCCGCCTCGCCCCTGACTCTTGATAGAGGCGCATGTCGTGCAGCTGGTGGTCGAGCGCGACGAATTCCTGCGGGCTGTGGACGCCCTGCTTCGCCCTGCGCCCGTAAGGAATTCACCCAGCCGATCACGCGCTGGTCGAAATCCTGGTGCACGCCCATCGCGTAATGCACGCGGATGCAATGCTCGAGCAGGCCCGGCAGGATGTCGTCGATGTCGCCGATCGGGAACGCGTCGTCGGCGCCGAAGTCGCGCACCGCGCCTTCCGGTCCGGCGCGACGCCCGTCCCAGGTTTCGCGCGCCGGGTCGCGGTCGCGCACGAACAGGATGTATTCGCCGTGTGGCCGGCCCGGAATCAGCACCGCGACGGCCTCCGGCTCATCGAAACCCGTCAGGTAATGAAAATCGCTGTCGGGACGATAGTGATAGTGCACGTCGCTGTTGCGCTGCCGCTCCGGCGCCGCCGGCAGGATCGCAATGGCGCCCTTGCCGATCGACTTCATCAGGTGCCGGCGTCGGCGGGCGTATTCGTCTTTGCGCAGGGTCATGAACGCTCGTGGTCCGTTGTGGGAAAGAAGGCGCCCTCAGTGGCGCGCCGAGGATGTCGTCTGCGTCGCCCGCTGCGTCGGCAAGTTCGTCGAAGACGAGCTGCACGCCGACGCGCATGAATTCGACCAGCTCCGCATAGGCTTCTTCTTCGACCTCGGCCGCCTCGACGCCGACCGCGCCGGCACGCGAGACTTCGGCGAAATCCGACAGCACTTCGGTGATCTCGGCAGGCAAGCGCGCCTCGCGGAAACGGCCCAGCCGCACCGAAGCCGTACAGGAAGCCCTGCGCCCAGGCGCCGAGCGCCTCGACCCGCTCGGCCAGATCGGCGGCGTCCGGCGGGCAGCAGCGGTTCGAATTCCATGTCGCGACCCGTCAGCACGCGTCTTGCTGTGCTCGAATAAATCCGCGAGTGGCCCGCTGTAAGGCTGCGCTCCTTCCGTCTGGCCAGGATCGGGCAGCAATTCCTCGATCCATTCGCCTGGCAGGTAGACGCGCCGGGCACAGAGCGCGCCGCAGAGACATCCGTGCGCCTCGGAGGCGTGGACGGCGGAGCCTGCAGACGAGAGTACCTGCGCGACGTCGTCGAAGGCGGGGTGTTCAGCCATTGCGCGTATCGTACCACCGCCCCTGCGCGCCCGGCTCCGGGACGGGTCGAGTTCAAATTGATTCCGTGCAGCACGGGCTCTATAGTGATTCGCATGAGTGAGCCCGCCGCAAGATCCGCTGTCGATGCCGAACTGAGACGCATCGAACGGCGCCTCGAAGAACTGATCGCTACGATCGGCCAGCTCAAGGAAGAAAATCGCGCCCTGCGGCAGCGTCAGGACACCCTGATCAGCGAGCGCGCCAATCTCCTGCAGAAGAACGAGCAGGTGCGAGCGCGCGTCGAAGCCATGATCGGGCGCCTCAAGTCCATGGAGCAAGGCTGATGAGCGATGACCGCATTTCGCGAGTCAAGCGTCCGCCTGCTGGACCGGCAGTACGAAGTGGCCTGTCCGGCCGAAGAGCGCTCCGACCTGCTCGATTCCGCCGAATACCTCGACGCGAAAATGCGCGAGGTGCGCGATACGGGCAAGGTGGTCGGACTCGACCGCATCGCCGTGATCTCGGCACTCAACATCGCCAACGAGTTGATCAAGCTGAAGCAGCAGGGATCCGTCGTCGAGGGCGACGTCGGCGCGCGCTTGAAGGCCCTGCGCGAGCGCGTCGAGTCGGCGCTCGAGAAGGGCCAGCAACTGGAACTCTGAGGGATCGCAGATAGTCCGATCCCTCAACGATTTGGCGCCGCCTGCGGTGTTCGACACGGCTCGGGTTACCTCTCGACCGTATGTTAAATACCCCTGGGGTGTGGCCAGCCGGCAAGATTGTGCAAGTCCGCCTCGAGCGGAAAGCCTTAAGTGTCGCGGCCTTCCCCAAATATTGCTCAGTGTCGAGAGCAATGGTCCGTGACGGCACAGGTGGGTGGCGCCTCTCCCCTTCTCCTACGCAGCGCATGACAGCGCTGACCGAAGACCCGGTCGCGGTCCGCTGGCGCATGCGTGCATTGCGTCGCAATCTCGCCCCCGATGTTCGCCACGCCGCAGAGCGCGCGATCCGCGCTCACCTGCGCCGCCTCGGCATCTGGAAACGCGGCAGGCGCGTCTCGACGTTCCTCTCGTTCGGTGGCGAAGTCGACCTGCGCGGCACGTTCAGCGAGGCATGGCGAGCCGGTGCGCAACTCTTCGTGCCGCTCATCACGCAACGACGCACCGGCAGGATGAGCTTCGTGCCGATCACTCCGACGACCGCCTTCGGGATCAACTGGTACGGCATCGAGGAGCCCTCGAGCGGTCTCGAAGGCCAGAAATTTTTGCGCGAAATGGACGTCGTGCTCGTCCCGACGGTCGCTTTCGATGCTCGCGGTCATCGTCTCGGCATGGGTGCCGGTTACTACGATCGCGCATTGCAGCGACGCCGCGACCGGTCACGCGCCTGGCGTCGGCCGCTCCTCGTCGGCATCGCGTTCGGCTTCCAGGAAGTCGCGTGCGATCGAACCCGCACCATGGGACGTCGCGCTCGACGTGATCGTCACCGAGCGCGGCATCCTGCGCTGCCCACCACTCACCTCGAAGGCAGGTTCGCCATGAAGCATTGGCTGCTTCAAGTCCGAGCCGGACGTCTTCGGCGTCGACCATCTCGCGCGCGCACCGCGGCGTACGACGGGTTGGGAGGGCGTGCGCAACTACCAGGCGCGCAACATGCTGCGCGATGACATAAAGGCTGGAGATCTAGGCTTTTTTTATCACTCGAGCTGCGCGGTGCCGGGCATCGCGGGCATCGTGCAGGTCGTGCGCGCGGGCTATCCGGACGCCGTCTTCGTTCGATCCGAAGAGCGAGTACTACGACGCGGCGAGCTCGCCGCGAAGCGCCGCGCTGGTTCAGCGTCGACGTGCAGCTGCAGAAAAAAATCGAACCCGTCATCACGCTCGACGAGTTGCGCGAACACGCCGCCGGCGCATTGCGCGACATGCTGCTGCTGCGACGAGGTAATCGTCTTTCGATCACGCCGGTGACCGCCCGGGAATGGAGTTTCATCCTCGCTTTGCGCGCGTGAGTCGACGTCGTCGCGTGCCGTCGAGGCGGTCGAGTCGCCCGAACGCGTTTGGAAATTTCGTGACGACGACTCTTGCTTTTCTTTTTTTTATTCTGTAAATACTCGGCCCGGGACTAACCCGACATGGAGAAATTGATCATGGCAGCTAAAGCAAAGAAAGCGACCAAGAAGAAAGCCACCAAGAAAAAGGCGGCCAAGAAGAAGTAAGGTCGCTTAGAAGAAGAGGCGGCGCTCCAACGCAAGAAAGAACGCCGCCGATTCCGATGAACGACGACTGTGCCCGCGCAAGCGGGCACAGTTGTATCTGGAGGCGGCAAATCCTCGATGAGCCAGGATTCCAAGAAGCAGCGAGCCGCCGAGGCCGCGCTCGAATATGTCACCGCCGGGCACCGTCATCGGCGTCGGCACCGGGTCGACCGTCAACTTCTTCATCGACGGCCTGGCGCGGATGCCCTCGCGCATCGCCGGCGCGGTCTCCAGTTCGGCCGCGAGCTCGCAACGGCTCCAGTCGCACGGCATCCCGGTGCTCGACCTCAACGAGACCGGCGAACTCGACGTATATATAGACGGCGCCGACGAGGCCACCCGCCAGCTGCACCTGATCAAGGGTGGCGGCGCGGCGCTCACCCGCGAAAAGATCGTTGCCGCGGCGTCCCGGCGCTTCGTCTGCATCGCCGACGAGCCAGAAACTCGTGGAACGGCTCGGCCGCTTCCCGCTGCCGGTCGAAGTGATCCCGATGGCGCGCAGCTACGTGGCTCGCGAACTCGACACGGCTGGCGGTCGCCCCGTCTGGCGCGAGCATGTCGTCACCGACAACGGCAATCACATCCTCGACGTGCACGGACTCGACATCGTCGACCCCGTCGGTCTCGAAACCCGCATCAACCAGCTCGCTGGAGTCGTGACCTGCGGCCTGTTTGCCCTGCGACCCGCCGATCGTCTCGCTGCTCGGCACCCCCACTGGCATCCGGACCCTGACGTGTGAGCATTGACCCGGCCGCCGTGAGAGATCTCGAGGCCATCCTCGGGACGGGATTGCTCACTGCAGCCGCTGCCTGCGTCGCGTTCGAGTGCGATGCACTGACCGCGCATCGACGGGTACCCGATCTCGTCGCGTTGCCGGATTCCGCCGACCAGGTTCGAGCCGTGCTGCGCGCCTGCCGGCAGTATTCCATTCCGGTCGTGGCGCGCGGCTCCGGCACCGGGCTCTCGGGCGGCGCGTTGCCTGTCGCGGACGGGTTGCTGCTCGTGCTGTCACGGCTCGATCGGATTCTCGAAGTCGATCCGCGGCGGGGCATCGCGCGGGTGCAGCCGGGCGTCACGAACCTCGCGGTCTCGGAGGCAGCGGCGCCGTACGGCCTGCTATTACGCGCCCGACCCCTCGTCGCAAGTCGCGTGCTCGGTTGGCGGCAACGTCGCCGAGAATTCCGGTGGCGTGCATTGCCTGAAGTACGGCCTGACCATCCACAACGTGCTCGAGGTCAAGCTCCTGACGATGCAGGGCGACCTGCTCACGCTCGGGTCCGAGACCGGCGAGGCACCCGGCCTCGGCCTGCTCGCGCTGGTCGTCGGCTCCGAGGGCATGCTCGGTGTGGTCGTCGAAGTCACCGTCCGGCTGCTGCCGATTCCTCGCCGGGTCGAACTGCTGCTGGCGGCATTCGACGACGTCGGCCGTTGCGCGGCGGCCGTCGGCAAATTGATCGCGTCGGGCATCGTGCCCGCCGGCCTCGAGATGATGGACGCTCCCGCGATCCGAGCCGCGGAGGCATTCGCGCATTGCGGCTACCCGCTCGACGCCGCCGCCCTGCTGCTCTGCGAGATCGACGGGCTCGAGCGCGACGTCGACGACGACCTCGAACGGGCCCGCGCAACATTCGAGCAAAGCGGCGCGACCTCGGTGCGAATCGCGGCGGACGCGGACGAGCGTCGGCGCATGTGGTCCGGCCGCAAGTCCGCCTTCCCTGCCGTCGGCCGGCTCGCCCCCGACTACTACTGCATGGACGGTACGATTCCGCGGCGGCACCTGGCGGCCGTGCTTGCCCGGATCGAGGCGATGTCGCGGGACTACGGACTCGCGGTGGCAAATGTTTTTCACGCCGGCGATGGCAACCTGCACCCGCTGATCCTCTTCGACGCCGGACGCCCCGATGAACTCGAACGGGCGGAGCACTTCGGCGCCGCGATCCTCGAGCTGTGCGTCGCCGTCGGTGGCACGGTCACCGGCGAACACGGCGTAGGGGTCGAGAAGCTCGGCCCGATGTGCACGCAATTTGGCGCGCCGGAGCTGGCCGCGTTCCATGCGGTCAAGCGCGCATTCGATCCGGCCGCGCTGCTGAACCCCGGCAAGGCGGTGCCGACCCTCGCCCGCTGTGCGGATTACGGCGCCCTGCGCGTACATGGAGGCAAGCTGCCGTTCTCGCATCTGCCGCGGTTCTGATCCAGATGGATGCGATGCCGGACTGCGACCAGACCGACGCACTCGTCGAGCGTGTCCAGGCGGCATCGACTGCGGGCACGCCGCTGCGCATCGTCGGTGGCGATACGCGACGTGGGTATGGGCGCCGGGTGGAGGGCGCTGCGCTCGACGTCGGCGGCCACAGCGGGATCATCACCTACGATCCGGCAGAACTCGTGCTCACGGCCCGCGGCGGCACTCGCCTCGCTGCAATCGAAGCGCTGCTGCGGGCCAATGGCCAGTGCCTGCCATTCGAGCCGCCACGTTTCGGTGAGGCCAGTACGATCGGCGGCACGATTGCTGCAGGACTCGCCGGTCCTGCGCGCGTGGCGCGCGGGCCCGTGCGCGACTACGTGCTCGGCGCGCGTCTGCTCACTGGCGATGGCCGCGTGCTGCGCTTCGGCGGCGAAGTCATGAAGAACGTGGCGGGCTACGACGTCGCGCGCGTGCTCGCCGGCTCACTCGGTGTACTCGGCGTCATCCTCGATGTGTCGCTGAAGGTGCTGCCCTTGCGCGCCACACTCACCGTGCAGCTCGACTGCGATGCGCCTCATGCTATCGATACGCTCGCCGCTGGCGCGTTATCAGCGACGCCGATCACGGGCAGTGTCTGGTGGGCGGATCAACTGCGCGTGCGTCTGGAGGGCTCTGCGTTCGCCCTGAACGAAATTGTGCCGAGGTTCGGTGGTGCAATCGTCGCCGCCGATGAGGCTGACAACTATTGGCGCGACATTCGCGACCAGCGTCACGATTTTTTCCGGCGCGCCCGCACGCTCTGGCGCGTCAACGTCCCGGCAGTCGCGTCAGTCGATGCAGCCGCCGCATGCGAACCGGTTGTTGCTCGAATGGAACGGCGCGCAGCGGTGGTACGCGGACGTGGATGCCGACGGTCGTCTCCGAGCTCGCGCGCAGCGCCGGCGGCTTCGTCACGTTGTTTCGTTCTGACGACAGTGACGTGCCGGCTGCGACCGAGGTGTTCGCATCGCTGCCGCCGCCACTGATGGACCTGCATCGCGCGCTGCGGCGTGCCTTCGACCCGGCTGGTATCCTGAACCCCGGCCGCATGTACGCCGGGCTCTGAGCGGAGGGTACGTCGATGCACACCGCCACAGCCGCCGCGCTCGCCGACACCAGCCTCGCGGCTGAAGCGAAGTCACTGATCAGCAGCTGCGTGCATTGCGGGTTCTGCCTGCCCGCCTGCCCGACGTATCGCATCACCGGCAACGAACTCGACAGTCCTCGCGGACGCATCTACCTGATCAAGCAGGTCGTCGAGACCGCCGTGGCCAGCCCGACGGCCCGCGAACACCTCGATCGCTGCCTGACCTGTCGCGCCTGCGAGTCCGCGTGTCCTTCGGGCGTCCAGTACGGCAAGCTCGTCGACGTCGGCCGCGAACTGGTCGAACAGCGCGCCGCAGCGCCGCGGAGTCCGTGCCAGCGTTTCGTGCGCTTCGCGTTGGCAAGCGTCGCCTCGCGCCGCGCGCTCTTCACGCCGCTGATTCGGGTCGGCCAGGCCCTTCGGCCGGTGCTGCCCGCGCGCGTGCAAGCACTCGTGCCCCTGCGCGAACGCTCCTTCGATGAGTTCGACACTCGACAGACGGCCTGGCTCCCGACATCAGCGACGCATGGCCGTGCTTGCCGGTTGTGTGCAACCCGGGCTCGCTCCACAGATCAACGCCGCGGCGGCGCGTGTGCTCGACCGGCTCGGCGTCACACTGCTCACGGCGGATGGCGTCGGGTGTTGCGGTGCGCTGCAGCATCACCTCGGCCAGACCGACGCTGCCCTCGCGACCGTGCGGCGCAATGTTATCGCCGCGGCGCGGTTGCTTGATGCCCCCGGTGGTGGTGTCGAGGCGATCGTCAGCACGGCCAGTGGTTGCGGTGTCTTTGCGAAGGATTATGGCCACGTCCTGCGTCACGACGATCCGGTTCTTCGCGCACAGGCGGTACGGGTCAGCGCGGCGACTGTGGACCTGTGCGAAGTGATCGACCCTGTCGCGCTGCGCGAAATCGTCGCGGCGGCACAGCGCGCCAACGGGCCGGTCGGCACGCAGCGCGCGTCACTGCGGGTGGCCTGGCAGGCGCCCTGTTCCCTGCAGCATGGCCAGCGCAATGCCACTGCCGGAAAAGTCGAGGCGCTGCTGCGAGCTGCCGGGTGCGAACTCGTCCCGGTCGGGAACCCCACGCTCTGCTGCGGTTCGGCCGGTCCTTATTCGATCCTGCAGCCAGAGATGTCGCGGGAGTTGCGGTCCCGCAAGCTGGACTCGCTGCTCGGCGAGCGACCCGACGTGATCGCTACCGCCAATATCGGCTGCCTGGAACATCTGCGCCAGGCCAGCACCGTGCCGGTTCGGCACTGGATCGAACTCGTCGACGACGCGCTGCATCGAGCTGCCTGACCATTTTCCCAGCGCCCGCATGCGCGCTCAGGTCGCGGCGGCAGGGCGAATCAGCGGCGCGCGCGCCAGAGCGGCACGGCGGTCAGGACCAGGCCGATCATGACCAGCAGCTTCTGGTCATCGACGAAATACGGGATCAGCATGAGTCCCAATCCGCAGACAAATGGCGTGATCGATTGCTGCCTGCGTCCATAAATCAGGAAGCCGAGCCCGATCGAGCTGAGCAACACGCCCAGCAGCAGGGTCGAGGTGTCCATGTCGTGGATAGTCTCAAACGCCGCGCGGCGCAGCCGGACTTTTATCGTCGACGTCGAGCGACTCCTTGGTCGTGGCCGGCTTGGCCTGGTCGCGCCGTGACCCAAGCCGATGCGCGTAGACCCAGGTGAACTCGGCGCCGAGCAGGAAGATCTGCGCGGAGTAGTACACCCACACCAGGACGACGACCAGCGAACCTGCCGCACCGAAGCCCGAGCCGACGCGACTCTTGCCGATATAGAAGCCGACCAGGAACTTGCCGATCGTGAACAGCAGCGCAGTGGCGAAGGCGCCAATCCACACGTCATGCCAGCCGATCTTCACGCGCGGCAGGATCTTGTACATCAGCGCGAACATGATCGAGACCGCGCCCAGGCTGACGCAGAAGTCGAGCGTGTGCAGCAGCCATTGCACGTCGCCCAGCAGACCACTCCACCATTTACCAAGCGCGGCCAGTGCGGCGCTGACGACGAGCGACACCAGCAGCAGGAAGCCGATGCTGACCACCAGGCCCAGCGACAACACGCGGCTGCGCAGCAGTGCCCACAGGCCCGACGTTTTTTTCACGGCGGGGGCTTTCCAGATCCGGTCGAGCGCATTTTGCAGCTCGGCGAATACGGTCGTCGCGCCGATCAGCAAGAGCAGCAGGCCGACGATGGGCGCAATGATCCCCTCGGTCGTATTCCCGGCATGTTCGACCATGCCGCGAACGGCCTCGGCGCCTGGCGTGCCCAGCAGATCGCTGAGTTGGGCGTAGATATAGCCACTGGCCGCGTCCTCGCCGAAGAACACACCGGCGATCGTGATCACGATGATCAGCAGCGGCCCGATCGAGAACACGGTGTAGTAGGCGATGCCGGCGCCCATGCTCGGTGCAAAGTCGGCGAGCCACGAAGTCACCGTTTCCCGTGTCATGGACCACAGCGTTGCGGGCGACAGCACGGTTGGTTCTCCTTTTTCAGCGGTGGTGCGTCGTCCTGATCTTCACTGCTCCGCGAAAAAGGACTGCGCAGCCTGCAGACAGAATGGCGCCACGAGGCCGGCATGGTACGTACTCTGGACCTCGGCGGCCCCGCCATCCGTGGCGCCCTGGACAACGGCGGCTGCGGCGACGAGGTCCTTGGCAAGGCTGAAGTCCTCCTTGATGTCCGCATACGGATCGCCGGAATCCGTGGGCGCGGTGTCTACGTCGAGGATCCGGACAGGCGCCGACGGAGCGCGGGTCGCCCAGTAGGCCTGCATCGCCTGGGTGTTCAACCAGAACACGGTCGGATCGGCGTTGCCGCCGCACAGCAATGTCGGTGCCCCAGGCGTCCAGTTGCGCAGGTCGTTCAACTTCAGTGCCTGTCGTAGAGGCAGCTGAGGATTCGCGGGCGGCTCACCCGTCGTCGTGGTAGGCCAGGCACCGTCGGGGTTGGCTTGCGCGTCGAGCAGGTAGCTCAAGCGGTAGCTGTTCGTGATCAGGTTGCCGTCGCCGAACCCACGCGCAAACAATGCCGTGAATTCGGGTGGTGATGTGGCCGGGGTGACATCGGCGAAGGCGGGGTCGGGCGGTGTCGCGCTGAACAGCGCGTCCTGCGGCAGATCGCCATCCGCATACAACTGGCTGCGCAGTTTAGTCGTCGGCAATAGCGATTCGATGCCGTCCGCGTATTGCGCTTCGAACACCTCGCTGCTGCTCGAATAGATGTCACCGAAGCTCTTCTGGTAAGCCGTGATCAGGAACGCTGCGGCGACCGTCCCGCCCCCATTCACGCGGCCGAAGAACACGGCATCGACGAACGCGGACAACGCATAGGGACCCGAAAGCGGCGCGGACGCCGTGACCTCCATGCCCGAGGCCTCCATGGCGCGCTGTGTCGCCATCGCGACATAGCCACCTTGCGAATAACCCGTGATGTACAAATGTCCGCCGTCCGTCGTGTCGGGTGCCGTCGATGTCGGCAACGCGCTCCGGGCGGCAGTCAGGGCGTCGATCATGTCCTTCGCTTGCTGCTCGCCCACTAGATACGGGTGATAGTCGAGCGGCGAGCCGGCGTAGCCGGCGTAGTTGGGCGCGACGACGATGTAACCGCGCGCGGCGAAAAATGCGGCTAGGTACAGCGCCTCGGCATTCTCCGAGTCAGCGAGGTTGGTGAGGTCGAACGCTACGTCCGTCGCCGTGCCGTGTGCATATAGGACGATGGGCCGCGGGCCGTGGCACCGCTCGTCGGTGCCCATAGGCAACATCAGCGCACCGGTCGCCGATGTGTCCTCGTCGTTGCCGCCTACGGTCGCGTAGTTGATGCGGTGTACGGCGACATCGCAGACCATGTTCTCCGCGAGGGGCAGCAACGCCAGGATGTCGGAGCCGCTCGCCTGTTCCAATATGTCTGCGGCGGTAACAGTCGTCACGAGCTCGGGCGGACTCTGCAACAGCTGGCCGCGCGTGGGTCCACCGCCACCGCCGTCATCCCCGCCATTGTCAGGCTCGTCATCGTTGCCGCCGCACCCTGCCACGAGCAGGGAGAGCATCAGGGCGAACGGATATCGCCAGGCAAGCCCGGAAGTACTGCTGCGCACACGCGTCCCATCCCTGGATTTCGCGACCCGGAACAACTACCGGCACGAAGGCCGAATGGTTGGGACACCGTGCAGGTTGCGGCAGTTCCGCGCAGGGAGTCGAACGGCGCCAAGGCGGGCGCCGTGCTGGGATCAGGCGTAAGCGACCAGCGCCGGAACGATGGCGGCAATGATGACCGCGGCCCGTAGGAGATCGGGAGTGCGGCGCCTGATCTCCGCGTAGTGTGCGTTGAGACGCAAGTGCTCTTCGGCCCCTGCGTGCACGGCAGCACTGGTGAGGGCGCGGATCTCCCGGTCCTCCCACCATGCTCCGAGCGCGGTGCATGCGGAGAACAGAAAAACGAACCCGGCCAGCCAGTTGTTCGTAACCAGCCACGTGATGGCGAGAACGCCAAAAAACACTGGCGGTATGCACGCGGCGATCGTCGCTGCCGGGTTGTACACCTGGGGGGTGACGAAATCTGTAGAGCGATACTCGATCATCGAAGTTCTCCAGGGCCGGGCGTTCGAGACGAGATGCTAATCAGTCGCGGTTATCGGGTCAGTCGAACATTGGTGACAGAAAGGTCACGCGCTGCACAAGGTAACTGTGCAACCGTCCGTTTCGCTGGTGTCGCAACCATTTTGGGGCAATCCCCCCGCCGCGATCCGGACGCAGTCGAGGGTTCTAGCAATGCGTGCAGGCTGCGCTGAACATATTGCACGCCGGTCGCGGCTGGCTACGTGGAAACCAGCGTAGCCAGGCGAATCGCGGTTCGGGGGTGCCGAGCGATGCGTTCCGCTTCAGTCGCGCGTGTAGGTGACGAACGCCCCTTTCATGTCACCGTTTTCGTCGTAAAGGTCGAACCCGGCGAACTTCCAACCCTTGGCAACCATCTCGGCATGGGTCTTGTTTACTTTGTCGGCAAAGGACGATTGACCGTGTCCATCGATGAACACCGTAAACACCTTTGCATTCGCCATCGCATCGTCTTTGTCCGCGGCAAACGCCGGCCCGGCGCACATCGCCAGCAATGCCAAGGTAGCCATCGCGTTTTTACGAATCCGTATCATCGTGAAACCCTCACGTCAGTATTGGTAATACCCCGACCGGCGGCCATGACAGGTTCTGCCTTCAGTGCCAGAGACCGAGGATGAGGCCGAAGAGCAGGAACTGGACGGTGTGATAACCACCGTCGATCAACCAGAGCTTGAATGAGCGCTGCGCAAACTGGTAGTTGATACCAAAGCTTGCTGCGACGAACCCGAAGCCGGCCAGGGCTCCCCCCTTGAGCGCCGTCTCGAGTGGTGGCGCGGCACCGATCCATACGGCAAAGGCCGCCGCGGCCACGAGTGAGAACAGGAAGCTGATCCCGAAGACTTTCGCGGGATGCCCGGTGGGAACCTGGCCACCATTTTCACGGTTCCAGGTACCGCCGAACAGCGCCGACGAATACCACAAACCGCCCAGCATGAAGCTCGACACCGCCGCCACAAGCACCGCCCAGATATTCATTGTTTATTCCTGGTTTCGTACGATGAAGAAAGATCAAGAAGCCCGCGAGGTAACGGACGCGCTCGCATCCGACCGGGGCGAAGTCACGAGCCATCGGACGCATAAGGCTATCGGTATGCCGACGAACACGGCGTGCGATACGAAACCCTCGAGCAGCCTCGTGGGTGGATAGGCCAGGTCAAATGGAAAGGCCGAGAGCGGCAGCACGACAAAATTCATGACGAGATAAACGAGGATGCCATAGACGGTTCCGCAAGCTACGGCCTGGGAGCGCAGGCGTGGCACTCGCAGCGAGGCCTGCATGTAAACGAGTGCTGCGACGATCAGTATCACGTAATGGCAGGCCAGCCCGAGAGCCGCCCCGCCCGCGCCACTGGCAAATGCTTCGTTGCCGAGCAGGCCGCTCGCCACGGACTGTAGAACCCACATCGGCGACCTGCCGTGACCGCCGTTACGAACGATCGCGTAGACAATGTCCAGGGTTGCCGCCAAGCCGCCACCGGCCAGGACAGCGAGTACCGGCCGGGATCTTCGGCTCGTCGTGACGTTCATCGCTGCGGCGGATTTCGCGGCCACCGTTCAGACCGGTTTGCCCGAAACGTGATTCGAATAAAAGGTAATGAGGTGCCCGGACGGTTCGCGGACCCGGAACAGTTCGTGATCGATGGACGGCATGGCCTCGATCGCCGTGGGTGCAAGCCCCAGCGAGGTGAAATGCCGGTGCGTCGCGTGCAGGTCTTCCACCATCAGGTCGAACGTTGCGTTGCCCGGTACAACTTCACTCCTGGCGAGCAGGATCAGGTGCGTGCCGCCGCGCAGCTCGAAAATGGCGACCTCGGGCCCCTGGTACACGGGCCGCATCCCGATCGTGCGCATGAAACCGGCGGACTCTTCAATTCGATCCGTCTCCAGCGAGACATGACCGACCCAGACGGACGGGCGCAATTCGGCTTCAGTCACGGCTGCTCCCTCCTGTTTCACAGTGGACTCGCAGCATTGGAAATTCGACGACGCGGGCGGCACCCTTGCTGACGCCTTCGATACGCCCGACAACTTTCGAGGGACTCTCCCGGCGATAGGCCACGCGTTGGGGAAAGTCGTGTGCGGGATTTTCGAAGACGACCTCGGACTCGCTGAGGTGAACGAGCGGAAATGTCGCCGTCGGTTGCCCCGATGGAAGGGCCGTGAACGCGAAGGTTCCATCGGGTTGAGCGTGCACTTGCATGAACTCGTACTCGATGGTCTTGCCTTGCCTGACCGTACGGCTCATCCCGAGCATCGTGCCGCCGGCGGGTGACATCCAATGTTCACCCGAGCCAGGCTCGGCGGATTCGCGCTGCCAGCAGCCGGCCAGCCACTCCAGTTTGCCGATCGAAAGGTCGCCGGCGGCCTGCATCTGGTCCAGCAGCAACACAACGTGCCTCAACAACGCATCCTTCGACGCTGCATAGTCCACGCTGGCCGGTGGAACGTCGTTCCAGGCGTCGATCGGCACCTTCGACCCGTTGCCGAACGAGGCGAGGTCCACGCCAATCGCAACGACTCGCGACGCCGTCGAGACATCCTCAACCGTCAGCGGTTGTGGCTTGAAGCCGGCCACTTCAATCCCATCGCGACGCAGCGCATCGGCAATGTTCGGCGGGACGTCCGACCCGGGATTGAGGCCTCGCGACACGGCACGGAACGGCAGGCCCTCACGCTGAGCGGCCTGGTTGAAAAGCGACGCGCCGATGAGGCTCTTGACGTTGCCGTGTTCGCACACAAGGACGACCGGGGCCGGCGTTGGCGCGACTTGTCCGGCAAATGCAGGTGGCCCCGCGCCGAGCCAGGCCAGGCTCCAGCCGGCGAGCAGAAAAAAACGGCCTGTATATCCGGTGCGCATGGATTGGCCTCAGCCGCGTTGCAGCGCGTGTTCGATGCGCCGGTCAGGGATGAGCCAAAGCAGCGCCACCGAGAGGTACAGCGCCTGTGCCAGCCATGGCACCCAGAATGAAGACACGATCGCAGCCACATACACCACCGGCGACAGTTTGCCTTTCCAGTCGCCGCCGACGGCGGTCTTCAATACCGAATCCGCGCCTTCCGACGCGATGATCGTCTGCTGCAGCACCCAGTACGCAATGGCCGCCATCAGCAAGACCGCCCCGTAAAACGCAGACGGCATCCGGGCGAAATGATTTTCACCCATCCAACCCGTGGCGAACGGAAACAGCGATAGCCAGAACAGCAAGTGCAGGTTGGCCCACAACACCGAACCGGTGATCTTCTTGCATGCCTGGAACATGTGGTGGTGGTTGTTCCAGTAAATGCCGACGTAGACGAAGCTGAGCACGTAGCTCAGGAACACCGGCAGCAGCGGCGCCAGGGATTCGAGCGAGTCGCCGTGGGGCACCTTCATTTCCAGCACCATGATCGTGATGATGATCGCAATGACACCGTCACTGAACGCCTCGAGACGTCCCTTACCCATGCAACCTCCCGGCGTGCCGGCAAACCGACCCAGCCGAACTTCGCGTAAAGCCATGTCGAGCCGTCACTGACTTCGTACCTCGACCGTATAGAGCCGAACCTGCGCTTCCGCTCGACGACTGAACACCAGCAAATCGCGGGCAGGTGACCAGCGTGGGTTGGTACACCGGCCCGTCATGCCGACTATTCGTCTCGCGACGCCCGAACCGTCGGCCCGTGTCACATAAATCGCCGCGTCGTCAGCGTCTTCCCGGGCAAACACGACCTGCTTGCCATCCCTGGACCACGACGGCCAGCCATCGAATGCGGGGTGCTGTGTAAGGTTGGTCATTTGCGAGCCGTCCGGCAGCATCACGAATATCTCTGAATTGCCGTCGTCCAGCTGCTTGCGCAGCAGGATCCGCGATCCGTCGGGCGACCATGACGCGTACGTCGCAATGCCTCCCCGGGTAAGCTGGCGCACGCCGGTGCCGTCGGGCCGCATCGTGAACAGCTCGAATGTGTCCGGGTCGGACTGGCTGCGGCTGTTGCGCGACGAGTTCCAGAGCAGTGTGTGCCCGTCCGGCGACCAGTGCGGATGAATGTCCGCACCCGTATTTCGCGTCAGTCGGGTGGGTTCATTCCCGTCCGCGCGCATGAGGTAAATCTCCGGGTCGCCATCACGGGTCGACACGAACGCAATGCGAGAGCCGTCGGGCGACCATGAGGGAGCATCGTCTTCATGCGTACCCTGGGTCAATTGTCGCAACTCCGTGCCATCCGCACGCATCGAGTAGACCTTCAAGGGACCGTTGCGGTTCGATACGAACGCGATACGACTGCCGTCGGGCGACCACGCGGGCTCATAGTCGACCACTCGCGACAACGGCGTTGGCTCGATCGGTCGGATTTGCTCTGCCGGCTGTGCCATGGCGGACGTCACAGTGCAGCACGCCGATAGCATCGCGAACCGGAACCCGAGCGTCATTTTCGCGGCACGAAGCATCGGTAAAACTCAGGGTGCCTCGGTCACGGTGGGACGATGACCGTAACTCAGCACACGAGTGATCTGCCACGTGCCCCCCTGGTGACGCCAGACCATGACGAAATCCGCCATGCCATCGCAGCTGCCGGTCGTGACCTGGCAGAAGCGGTGCGTACCTTGTTCGATGGCTCCGAAATCCTTGATCGGGAACACCTTCAGGCTTCCTGCCACGAGCTCACGGCGATAATTGCCGCAGGCGTACTTGCCGGTGTTGGCAATCATGTCGTCGCGGTTCCAGGTGACCCCGCCGGTGTCATGATAAAACTCGACGTCCGAAGCGAAGTAACTGGCGTGCTTCTGCAACTGCTCCGGGGAACTGCAGGAATTGAATGCCTCGAAAACCGAGCTGTCCAAGGCCGCGATGACGTCGTCCAAGTCCGTTGGCGCGGGCTCCGTGGCTGGCTGGTTGCCTAAAGCGAATGGAAGCGCTGCGACGTACGTGAGCGCCATGGCAATGCCGGATCGAACGGATCGAATCGCAGGTTTTTTGCGCATGTACAGATGAGTCAGATGAACAACCATGCTTTTGAGTATGCCGGAACGAGGCCCCGCAAGCAGGCTGCGCCATGGCGCCGTTGCGACCTGACGTGCTGCATCAGTAATCATGCTTATGGCGTGCGGCCAGCAGGCCGGTGGCGAGGGTAAGGTCGATATCGGCAATCAGCAAGCCGGCCTCGCCGTAGGGTTGGTATTTGAGCAAGGTGCCATCGGGACTCGCAACGGCCGAAGTTGTCGGCGAACCTGTGCTGGCGAAATTGACGGTTGCGAAATAACACGTGTTTTCAGCGGCGCGGCAGAGTGCCGCCTTTTCGTGAAACGTGTTCGCCGGGTCCGCATAGCGGGTCGGACGATACGAGCCGGACTCCGCTTCGTGAAATTGCGGGTGGAATATCAACTGAGCGCCACGCCTCGCGGCCCAACGGACTGTTTCCGGGTATCGCCAGCCTTCATGGCAGATCACTACGCCGAAGATCAATGCGCCGGCCTGAAAGACCTGGCGGCCGATACCTGCGGCATAAGTGCCCTCCTCGCTCGGGTCGACCTGGACTTTGTCCTGGAAACCCGCCATCGAGCCGTCCTGATTGATCACCAGCGCCGTTGCCACGAGCGTCTCGTCGACAAACCGCTCGGTGCCCAGTACGACAGTGACACGTGCAGCAGCCGCGGCTCGGGCGATGGCCGACCAGGCACGCTCGAGAAATTCCCTGTCTGGAGGCGGCACGGCCTTTTGCCGGGCGCGATAACCCGGGACGTAGCACTCCGGAAAACAGATGACTGCCGCACCTTCCCGCGACGCCTGGTCGATGGATTGGATTGCGAGCGCGATCGACTCATCGGGCGAGCCCGGAAAGCGGATATTGGCCAACGCGATGCGCATCAACTTGTCCTGAGATTGCCGTTTACGGGCCGGGCTTTCATTGGCTTCGTTGCGCCGACACTCATGGCAACGGGCTCGGCCGGTCGTGAAACCAGAACTCGATTTCGGAGGTGGCCTTTCGAAACGAGCCGCATGCACCGCACGGGCGGGAACGTGATACCACTGCCCGGGTCCGTAGCGACTTTCCTTTCCGTCCAGCAAAAGAATGAGTTCGCCCTGCGTGATCACGCCCGCGTTTTCAGTTTCGTGATGGTGCGGTGGAATCGACGTACCAGCCGGGTATGAAGCGAACAGCACATCGCAGTTTTCGGCAGCCAACTTGAATGCGTCGAAAGGGCCGGCGAACTTCGGGAGCCCGCGAATCAGCAGTGGAAAGTGGCTCATGGCACGCACCTGATTGGAGGTGTAAGCAGGCATCGGGAAGGTTGCTCCTTGCTCGAGCCACCCTGCGAAACGTCTGCGTATACCGCAGGATTCTAAGCTACGGCGATGTCGGGCGATGAGTTTTGGCGTATGCCAGAAAATGTTTTGGAGCGCACCTCGTCCGCTGCTCGTACACTTGGTGCTGCAAGAAGCATGAAAAATTCGCATGAGTAAACGCGGCTGGGTACTGTTCCTGGTTCTGGGCCTGGTCTGGGGCATGCCCTACCTGCTGATCCGCATCGCGGTCGCGGACTTCGATCCGCTCGTGGTCGCCTTTTCGCGCACGCTGATCGGTGCGCTGCTGTTGTTGCCGGTCGCCTGGCACCGCAAAACCCTCGCCCCGGCGTTTCAGCGGTGGAAATGGCTGATCGCGTTCACGCTGATCGAGATCAGCGTCCCATGGCTCCTGCTCGGGCACGCCGAAACGCGTCTGAACAGCTCGACTGCGGGTTTGCTGATCGGCGTCGTGCCGTTGATGGCCGCCGTGATCATGTCGCGGCTTGGTCACGAACACCTCGAACCGCGGCGGCTCTTCGGTCTGAGCATTGGGTTCGCGGGCGTTGCAGCGTTGGTCGGGCTCGACGTGCAATTGTCGGACTTTATCGCCGTCGCCGCCGTGTTGATAACCGCACTCTGTTATGCCGTCGGACCGATCATCATCGATCGTAAACTCGCAGACGTGCCACCGCTCGGCGTGATCACGGCTTCGCTGATTCTCGCCACGCTTTTCTATGCTCCGTTCGCGCCATGGCTATGGCCCGTGCAGATCACGGCACCCGCCGCCTGGTCCGTCGTCGGTCTTGGGGTGATGTGCACCGCGATCGCGTTCTTGCTTTTCTTCGATTTGATCGCCGAGGTCGGGCCCTCACGCGCCACCGTCATCACGTACATCAATCCAGCAGTCGCCATCGTGCTGGGGGCGCTCGTGCTCGCCGAGCCGCTGACCCTGGGCATGGCGATCGGCTTTCCGCTGGTGATTGCGGGATCGATCCTCGGCACCTCCCGCACTCGGGCGCATTAGGGGGAGCGCTGGATCCCGGTTGCAACCACGGCGATCACCAGGCACACCAAGGCCACCAAGTCCGCGCTGAAGACCCTTGCTACCTGGGTGTTGTATCCGCCCGCAGACCAGGCCAGCCACAGAAAGGAAACGACGCTCGCGAAGCCAACCACAAATGCTGGAACATGCAACTGCGGGCGGAACGCTGCCACCAGGAAGAACACGCCGAGAACGCCGAACAGGACTGCGCGATGGCGCATCAGGATCGCGAGATTCGGATCGGCGATGGCGACTCCGTACAGGGCCTCGAGCCGTTCGCGACCAAGAACACCTGGGACCGGGAGCAAGTGAATAATTGCCACGATTACCAGCATCGCCGAGACGATGTGCTTCATGAGTGCTCCCAACTCAGGACTTCGTATGCGTTACGTCCGGTGTCAACTTCGCTGCGCGCGCCGTTTTTTTGCTGCATCGGTCGGATTGCCCAGTGTCCGATTCAACGCGACCGCCTCTCGCGCCAGGCGACGCACCGTCGCTGGCTCGATGGTCATTCCCTCGCGCAAATCAAGCGTAGCCATCTCGTACTTACCGCCACGCTTCAGACGAGGCTCGATGCTGTCCAGGCGTTGTCCTCGCCAGAATCCAAACAGCACCCGTTCCTGCTCCGCGCGAATCAGCAGCACTGGTCCATTGTTCAGGTAAACGAGGTGACCCCATTTAACGACTTCTTCCAGGTCCGCCGCCGCACGAACCGCTGCGCGCAGTGCCTCTACATTCGTGCGACGCCAGCCATCGAGCGCTGCGACATAGGCGTCCGGACTTGCGGCAGGCGTTTCCTTTTTCATCGGTTACCCACGGCGTCGGCTCGGTCCTGCGGTCTACTGGCGAATTTCAGCCTCGACGAGCTTTGCGAGGAGCACGAGTGAATCCTGCCACCCGAGGTAGCATTCCTCGACCGGTATGACGTCGGGGATTCCTTCCTGCACGACGCTGAGGTCCGTGCCACACGAGACCGCCTTCAGTGAAATCGTTGCAGTCATGACCCCTGGAAGGTTCGGGTCATCGAACTTGTCCGTGTAGCGGATCCGTTCATTCGGCACGAGTTCGAGATACTCACCGCCAAATGCGTGGCTCTGTTCCGTCGTGAAATTTGTAAACGACATCTTGAAGCTGCCGCCTACCTTGGGATCCATGTGGTGGACCTTGCACGTGAAGCCATTTGGCGGAAGCCACTTCGCCGTCGCCTCGGCATTCAGGAATGCGCGGTAAACACGTTCCGGGGGCGCTCGCAATACGCGGTGAAGACGCACGGTGCCGGCCATGAGTATTACCTCCTTGTAGTCAGGGCTGAGCTTTGGACAGGGAGGGATTATGCACCCGGACGGTCGAGGCCGGATTGCGCTGCAATGCGGCACCAACGCGGGTGGGCCGATTGCTGAAAGCTCCGCCGCAGTTCGGGCATCGACCGTCCAGCTTTGCCTCGACACATTCCGTGCAAAAGGTGCACTCGAACGAACAGATCCACGCACCCGCCGACTCGGGCGGCAGGTCACGATCGCAGCACTCGCAGCCAGGACGCATTTGCAGCATGACGAGCCTCTCGGGGACAGACCGCGTAGATCAAACGGGAGATAGCAGGTTCGCGTCGCGCGCGAGTAACCAGCGCCCGTTCTCCTTCCGCAGAACAGTAAGCGTGTGCCCCGCACGACGGACCGTCGCAGAACCGTCCGGAGGTGTGACAACTACGTCGAGCCTGGTCCACATGAATGCCCAGTCCCCGACGACCTTGATTTCCTGGATGTCGCTCTTGCCGTCGAAGGTCGGCGAAGACCCGCTTGCCTGGGCTCTGGCCGCCGCTGCGAACTCCGCCTTGCGCATGGGCGCTCGGCCCGTAACAAGAAACACGACATCTTCCGTCATGAGGCCAAGGACCGTGTCGACGTCCCCGGTCCTGGTCGCCGTCATCCACGTTTCGACGAGCTGCCGTATCTGCTGTTCACCGCTGCCCATTATCGACTCCCCGACATCCATGTCGCTGCAGGATTCAATACGACGATCCGGAAACGAACAACCATGCCAGCCTGCCCGACGCCATCCGCACCTGGATACGACCATAACCGTCGAGCCGCTCGAATTCATCTACCAGGAAGAGTTCCGGGTCGGTGATCTCCAATACCGTCCCGGCAACGTGGTCGGTTGCGGTATCAGCCGGGACGACATTCGTGTAATGCGTGGCGTCGTGAAACGCTGCCCGCTGCGGATCGCCGATGGGGACCTGGGTTGTGCGATATCCAGGCAGCCGATCCGCGACGCCAATCAATCGCCGCGCAAATACCGAAAGCTGCACGCTTTCACGCTGAAGGCTGCCATATGAGAAAAGTAGTTGCATGACGATCGATCAGGCATCAGCGATACGAAAGCCCCCGATCGCGGCTTGTGAATGCATGCAGCGCCCAGAACGTCACTATCAGATAAATTACAGTTGCCACATGTCGCAATACAACGGCGGTCGGCGCCTCGGCCTGATAGGCCAGGATTGCGTCGCTTATTGGCATCACCGCCCCGAGCAGCGCGACCCATTTCAGTGTTTCCAGGTCGCGGCGCCATAATAAAGACCCGATGACCATGGCAACGAAAAGCGTGCGAGAAGCGTAGATCCTGACCCATTCCGCATCGGCAGCTGCGGCCACGGGGGCGCCGCGATACTCGGCAAACGTGATCGGATCGATGAACGCCTGCACAGCGTAAAACGCCTGTACCAGCCCGATGACAAGCGCCAGCCAGAAGCCGACGGATCGCCATACCCGCTGGCTGGATCCGACAAGAAGTCTATTCATATGGATGTTTCCACTTCATCACTTCGTACTGCGCCCAGAAAATCCATGAGCCTCACGAATTATCCGTTTCCGTGTCGATGCTATAGCGGACGCAACTGGTCTGCCATGCTGCGTGTCTTCGATGTGACCTCGCTGCCTGTGTGCAGGGTGCTTTTTCGCTCGATGAGCATGATGTGGCACTCTTCTTCGGCGACGGGATTGTGGCGAACACCTTTTGGAACGACAAAGACGTCGCCTTCCGCAAGATCGACCGGGCCGGTTTCCAACTCGAGGCGCAATTTGCCCTTCAGGATGTAGAAGAGTTCGTCTTCGTTATCGTGGCTATGCCAGGCAAGAGTTCCTTGCACCCTGGCCACCTTGACATACGAATCTTCCAGCTCGGCCACCACGCGTGGCGACCAGAGTTCCGTCAGGCTGGCCGCTACCGTTTTTGGAGAGACGACGTTCGGCATGCGCAAAACCTCTCATCGGCGAGTGTGCGGCAACCGGATACCACGATGCGGGTAGTCTATCGTGCAGCGCCTCGACAAGGTCGCGCCCGCTGACGTCGAACGCCGCTGAATTTGCCGCGCGCTGTGCTATAGCGATTTCGCTTTCGGCACGTCGACCGACCTGTTGAACCCGGTGGCGGTCCTGACCGTTACTTTCGCCGGCCGGCAAGGGTACGTCGCCATGTCGATCTCCAGCACCTCGGAAAATTCCTGCATAGCGCGATCCATCGGATCGCTGTCGACCAGCAACCCCGAGATCTGAGATTGCTCGTCGTTCAAGCGGCGGCATTCGTCCCACTGGATCGAAAAGTGATGATCCGCGTTGGTACCTCGATACGCTATCTTGATGACCAGCACGTCGAGCTTTTCGTCATATACGACAGAAGTGAAATTGGTTGCAGGAGCTGCGGCGGCGTAGATCAATGAGGCGATCGCCGCTGTTGCCATCAGGACGTTTTTATATCGAGCATTCATTTTTAATAGCCCTCTACTGCAGATCGCTTGCGTGTGTATACATGCAAACCGTATGCAGTTTATCGATCTTTCGGTCTGTCCGCGGATGAGGGGACGTATTGATGCAACTGATAATAATGTCCTCCGTCGGGCAGGACATGGCAGAAGCTCCAACCCGCTGCTTCATAGAACCGCGCGGCTCGCGTGCCTGGGTCAGTACTCAACCAGAGCCGCTGAGCGCCCTGCGCGAAGAGCCACTCGACCATGACGTCGTGAAGCCGCCGGCCGTAGCCCTTGCCCTCGCACCGCGGGTCCACGAACAGCGCCCAGATGTTGTCATTAGTGCGGTTTCCGATCGCAAACGCTACGACTTCTGCGCCTTCCGTGATCACCCAGCCGCGACCTGTCACTTCGATCTCGGGTACGTAGTGCTCTTCCCGAATCGCCGATGACGTAAGCCGGTTTTCTCGAACCCCCGAACGCACACGGTGCATCCCAGGGATGTCTTCGCGCACTGCCTGGCGTAGAACTCCCTGCGATGTCACGACGGGTTCCAACGCCCAGTGATACTACACATACCGTCGAACCTCCTTTACACGGCAATCTCGTCGTAGCCGCGGCGAAGGAATTCGATCAAACAGAAACCGTTGCCGAACGGGTCTGCCATCGCGGCGATGCGGCCCCATCGGTGGGTGTTCACCTCGCCTTCGAGGCTTGCTCCAGCACTTTGCGCCCGAGCCAAAGCAGCGTCGAGGTTCGGCACCACGAAATCAAGGTGAACCGGCGTCCAGTGTCGCGAGTATTCGCGGTGTTGGGACGAAACCGGCGTTGCGGCCGTTCCGGCAGCTTTCTCGAGGAGATAGATCGCCGACGAACCGCCCAGCAGTTCCACAGCCGAGTGACCGAAGCGGCGCCCGGGTTTCAAGTCCAGCGCTCGGCAATAAAACTCGGCGGCCCTTGCGAGGTCGTCGACATCGATGTTGACGAGCATCATCATTAAAGCGCGCTCGCTTGGTTACGAAGATCGTGAGGAATGACGCACTCCTCATAGGTCGACGTCAGCCTCGACTCTTGGGAGCCACCTTCCTGCAGGAAGCAGTAAACACGATGTAGCAACGGCCCTGCAAACTCATAAAACGCCCTGAAGCGCCCGTATCGACCCTATCATTTGCACATCGCCGCAACACTGTCGCTTCATGCAGGTTCCTGCCGCCGCGCGGTTGCAGAGACCTATCACGACGCCTCATGAGAGGCTCTGGCGCCGTCGATCCAGGTCCCGTGCACGTTCAGCTGCTCATCAACGGCCACAAAGTTTGCCCGGTGCCCGGGCGCGATCCGGCCGACGTCCCGATCGATGCCAAGGAACGCCGCGGGATGCAGGCTCGCCATGCGTGCGGCGGTGGCGAGGTTGACGTTCAGTTGCGTCGTCGCGTTGCGCACCGCAGCGGACATGTCGAGGTCGGACCCCGACAGCACACCCACTTCGTCGACACACACGCCGTCCTCGACCGAGATCGACCTGCCCTGCAGATTGAAAGTCTTCGCGTCGGCGCCAACCGTGGGCATTGCATCCGTGACGAGCATGAACCGGTCGATCGGCTTGCAGCGCAGGGCCAGTTGCAGCGCGACCGGATCGACGTGGCGACCGTCGACGATGATGCCGCACCAGCTGCCGGAATCTTCGAGCGCGGCACCGACCACCCCCGGCTCGCGTGGCGTCAGCTGGGACATTGCGTTGAACAGGTGCGTGAAACCGCGCAGGCCTTCGCCGAGCGCTGCGGAGATCTGCGCGTACGTGGCATTGGTGTGACCGGCCGCGACGATCACGCCGGCCGCCGTGAGTCGACGAATCATGCCATCGGAGACGACCTCGGGTGCAAGGGTCACGAGCGTCCGGCCGCGCTTTAGCGACGTGAGCAACTGCAACGCGCTGCCATCCATGTTCCGGAATTTCGCGGCGTCATGCGTGCCCTTGCGTGCGGAGCTCAGGTAAGGCCCCTCGATGTGAATGCCGAGGACGCCAGGTACCCCTTCGGCGATCGCGGTATCGGTCGCGGCGATTGCGGCCGCCACGACGTCGAGGTCGTCGCTGATCAGCGTCGGCAGGAAACCCGTCGTGCCGTAGCGCCGATGCGCCGCGCCGATACGGCGGATCGCCTCGACCGTAGGCGAGTCGTTGAACAGCACACCGCCGCCGCCATTGACCTGCGTGTCGATGAAACCCGGCAGCAGCGTCAGCCCGGCCAGGTCGAGATGCGATGCGGCATCGCTGCACCGCGGATCGTCGAGCGATACGACCGCGGCGATGCGGCCCTGCGCAACGAGCACCGCGTGGCCGTCTACGAACCCCTCGTCGAGCAGCAACCGTGCGTTCACGAGTGCGTGCGTCGTCATCACGTCGTCCGGGTAACTTTCTGCAGGTGCGCGGGACGGTCCGGATCGAGGCCGCGTGCGAGCGCGAGCGCGTTCACGACTCGATAGAAACTCTGCGTCGCGAGCAATGGCTCGATCGCCGGATGAGCCTCGAGCGTCGGGAGCGCGGTGACGCCCGGAACCTCGCCACCCGCGAGCAACGCGCGCGCGCCCTGATGCGCGATGTCGCGAGCCAGTTCGATGACCCCCGCGTGCGTCTCGTCGTGCTGGGCGAGTGCGAGTACCGGAAAGCCCTGACCGACGAGCGCCATCGGCCCGTGGCGTACTTCGGCGGAGCTGTGTGCCTCGGCGTGCAGCCGGCACGTTTCCTTCAGCTTCAGCGCCCATTCCTGCGCGATGCCGAGGCCAAGGCCGCGTGCGACGACGTACGCGCTTTCGGCGTTGCGCAGCGCCTCGAGCGCGGGCGTCCAGTCGAGCTGCCAGGCTTGCCGCAGAAGTGCAGGCGTCGTGTCGAGCGCCTGCCGCAGCACCGCATCTTCGGTCCATTCGGCCACGAGATGAGCGATGGCGGCGAGTGAAGCGAGGTATGACTTCGTCGCCGCGACGCTGGTCTCCGGGCCCGCGCCGAGCGGCAGCGTGACGTCGGCGATGGCCGCGAGCGGCGACGACTCGACGTTCACGAGCGCGACGACTTTTGCGCCGCCACGCCGCGCCGATTCGACCGTGGCCAGCAGATCGGGACTTGCGCCGGATTGCGATATTGCGAGCATCACGACCTGTGCGAGATTCGCTGGCGCGCCATAGACCGAGCTCACGGACGGGGACGCCGACGAGGTCAGCACGCCGAGTCGGGTCTCGATCAGGTAACGCGCGTAGGTCGCTGCGTGATCTGAACTACCGCGCGCGCAAGTCACGATCGCGCGCGGGTGCATGTGCCGCAGCCAGTCGCCGAGATTGGCCATCGCCGCAGCATTGCGCTGCAACTGCAATGCGATCACATCGGACGCCTCGCCTGCCTCGATGTGCATGCGTGTTTCGGTTGGCATGATCGTGCGCGATGCCGCGGGCATCACGTGACGTCGCTCAGCTCGGCGACGAAATCGTACGTGTCACCGCGGTACCAGGATTGCGAGAACTCGATCGCGCGGCCGTCGCGATCGAAACCGATGCGCTCCACCAGCAGCCCTGGATCGCGCTCGCGTGCCGCGAGCAGTCCGGCCTGCTCCGCATCGAACAGTACTGCGCGCAGGCGCTGCAGTGCGCGCACGGGCCGATGCCCGCTGCGTTCGAGTGCCTCGTACAGCGACGACTCCACGGCTTCGATCGACGGCAGGCAATCGGCCAACACCGTTGCACGCTCGAGCGCCATCGGTGCGTCGTCCGCGTAACGGATGCGATGAAACCGGCAGACCGGCGTGCCCGGACTGGAGCGCAACGACATCGCTTCTTCCGGCGTGACCGTGCCTTCGGAGCGCCGCAACCAGACGCTGCGCGGCGTACGGCCGCGCGCACGCATGTCCTCCGAGAACGAGGTCAGTTTCGAAAAGTTCTTCTCGACGCGTACGCGCACGAATGTGCCCGAGCCGTGCCGGCGGACCAGCAAGCCCTCCTGCACGAGGCCGTCGATGGCCTTGCGCACCGTGATTCGCGAAACGCCGAAATCAGTCGCCAGGTCGCGCTCCGGCGGCAGGGCATCGTCCGGGGCGAGATGACCGCCTTCGATCGCTGCCCGTAGCGCGCGCTCCAACTGCTGGTAAAGCGGCCGATTGCCACCGTCACTGAGCGGTCCGATGGTTTGTGCCAAGGTCGTCAAGGGTGACTCCCCATGCAGACCCGGCGCGGCAAATGACCGTGCCGGTGATCTGCGTAATACCAAATAAATACCAATACTGGCACCAGATGTCTACCCCGCCGTTGTAAATATCTGACAAAACCTAGGTTTCACAGTGAGTTAGCAATATCGTGGTCGGCGCATGACAAGGGACTAGCATCCGGCGTAAATTGGTTCTATATTGGATATAGATTGATGCTGTCCGCAGACCATGCCAGCCGAGCTGGCCAGCTGCCAAGGGGGCAACAAATGTTTCAGCGACGTCAAAGTCTGATCCGGTCCGCGGTGCTCGCCGCGCTTGCCGGACACGCGGGGATTTCCTACGGCCAGCAGGCCGGTACGGGCTCGACCGAGCTCGAAGAAGTCATCGTCACCGGCATTCGCTCGAGCTACCGCGCGTCGCTCGAGACCAAGCGCGAGGCGACCGCCATCGTCGACGCGATCACGGCCGAAGACGTGACGAAATTCCCGGACAAGAACCTGGCCGAAGCCCTGCAGCGCGTGCCGGGCGTCACGCTCAACCGCGAATTCGGGGAAGGCGAGCGCATCAACATCCGCGGCACGGACGACAGCCTCACCAAGATGCTTTAAACGGCCACAGCCTCGCCACGGCCGACTGGTTCATCCTCGACCAGCTCAACAGCACCCGCAGTTTCAACTACCTGATGCTGCCCGCCGACATCCTCGGCCAGGTCAAGGTCTACAAGTCGCCGCAGGCAGACCTCGAGGAAGGCGGCATCGGCGGTACGGTGGACGTCATCACGCGCAACCCGCTCGACCTCGAGTCGCTGACGATCTCGGGCTCATTGCAGGGCGCCTACGCGGACCTCGCCGACGCCACGGATCCGCAGGCGTCCGCGCTGTTCAGCTGGAAGAACTCGGAATCAACGCTCGGCGTGCTGGTTGCCGGCGTGTACCAGAAGCGCTCGATTCGGCGTGACGGCGTCGAAGTGCTGGGTTACTTCGATGCCGATCCGAGCACGACGAGCGAGCTGCTGGCCCCTTCGCTGATCGGCTCCGCGCTGTTCAAGCAGGAACGCGAGCGCACAGGCGGCAACATCGCGGTGCAGTTCGCGCCGAACGACGCGCTGATGGTCAACCTGACGGCGCTGTACTCGCAGTTCGAGGGCGACAACGTCAACCAGAACTTCCTGACCTGGGGCTCGCGGGCGATTGCGAATGGCGGCACGCTCACCAACACTACGATCAAGGACGGGACGGCGATCGCGGGCACGATCGAATCGCGCCGCAATGCGACGACCGGCGAACTCGAGGATTTCGGCGTCGTCTATGACGCCATCGACCGCTTCGCCAAGACCGACACCTCGAACCTCGACCTCGATGTCGACTTCAGTCCGTCCGAGGATTGGAACGTGGGCTTCCGCCTCGGGCGCACGGAGGCGAACGGAGACACCGAAGCGCAACCGTTCGTCGAGTTCGGCTCGCCGGCCTCGTTCAGCTACGACTTGCGCGGCAAGACGCCGAGCGTCACGTACAACAACATCGACCCGACCGACCCGACGGACCTGCAGTTCATCTTCAGCTCGCTGCACCAGATCCTGAACGACGACTCCGAGACCTACGGGTACGCCGATGCCGAGCGCAAACTTGGCATGGGAGCACTCGAGTCTGTGAAGTTCGGCGCCAAGTACACCAACCACGATCGCAAGCTGCGTTTCAACGCGACGACCTACGGCGGTTTCCACGTGCCGATCAACACGTTGCCGGCATCGACCTTCGCCGGGCCGCTCACGCCAGGCGACTTCCTCGACGAGATCTCGAGCGCCGGTACGGTGGACCAGTACTGGCAGATCAACAAGGGCAACGTCGAACGGATCCTGTTCGATAACCTGCAGGACGGACCGGCCCGCGTGCTCTACCCGCAGCAGAGCTTTGCGATCGCCGAGGACGTGTGGGGTGGGTACGTGATGGCCAACCTGCGCGGCGAGCGCTGGCGCGGCAACATCGGTGTGCGTTATGTCAGCACCGATCAGACCTCGAGCGGTTACGTAACGAGCCCCGATGGCGCGATTGAAAATCCCTACGGCAACTACGACCCGATCAGCGTCGACCGCGACTACGACAACTGGCTGCCGAGCCTGAATTTCGCCTACGACATCAACGAAAACCTCGTCGGCCGGTTTGCGGCGGCGCGCACGATGACCCGGCCGGACTTCACGGACATCGCGCCCCGCGCGAGCCTGAACCCTGGCGCGTTGACGGGCCAGACAGGCAATCCGGATCTCGACCCCTTCGAGGCGGACCAGTTCGACGTGTCGCTGGAGTGGTATCGCGACGACGACTCGGCGATCGTCGGTGCGATTTATTACAAGGACATCAAGTCCTTCATCACGGACAGCGTGACGACACAGAACTTCAACATCAACACGGCCTCGCCACCGAGCCTGCAGTGCGTCAACGTCGGCACCGACCTCTGGAGCTGCCCGTTCACGGTGAACGTCCGCTCCAACGGCGGCGGCGGCAAGGTCCAGGGCGCCGAACTCGCGATCAACCAGCCGATCGCGGGCGGGTTCGGGATCAATGCCAACTACACGTACTCGGATGCGGAAGCGGACAACGGCGACCCGATTCCGGGCAACTCGAAGGACACCTACAACATCATCGGCTATTTCGAGAACACCTGGCTCGGCGCGCGGCTGGCCTACACCTACCGCTCCGACTTCTTCGTCACGTTCGACCGCTCGACCGAGCTGAACCAGGACGGGTTTGGCCAGCTCGACGCATCGGCGCAGTTCAACCTGAACGAGAACATCGCGTTCACGCTCGACGCGCAGAACCTGACCAATGAGGAAATCGTGCAGTACGCCGGCAGCCCGACGCGGCCACGCGCCGTGTACGACAACGGCAGCGTTTACTACTTCGGTGTCCGCGTAAAGTACTGATGGACGCAAGGCGCGGCGGGCAAGAGCTTTGGCTCCCCCGCCGTGGCCGGCGGCTCAGGTGTACTGCTCCCAGGCCTTGACGAGCGGCGCCAGCACGGCCTGCACCGGCGCAAGCTGTTCGGCATAAGTGCCGATGCCGTCCGATCGAGCGCGTCGTTCAGCGGCTCGGCCACCTGGGCATAGCTCGGCGTGGGTGCGTAGCGCGAACTCTCATGGAATCGCAGGCAGGCCTCGTCGAACGCAACGCCGATATGCGCGAGCAGCCGCTCGATCACGGCGCGCGGGTTGGCGACGAGCGACTCGTACCGCAGAATGAATTCGCCGGGCTCGAGTTCACGTACGTAGTGCTCGTGCAGGCGGTGGACGGCTGCCAGGTGACGGGCCGTGTCTTCGAGGCGATAACCACAGTGGAAACCATGGTTGAGCTGCTGCGACAGGATCGAGACGCACACGTCCAGCGGGTGACGCACCGCGTGCACGATCGGCGCGTCCGGAAAGGCCATGCGGATCAGCGGCAGCCAGGTCTCGTTGAACGGCATCTTGTCGACGAAATAACGCCGCCCTGGCTCGAGCAGGCGCAGCGTTTCGGCGCGCGCAAGGTAGTGATCGCGGAATGCCGCAGCGACGTGCTGCTTGTCTGCCGTCATGGCGTCGGTAAGGTTCGACGGGAACGCCTCGCCGCTGGGCAGCAGCAGGTGCGCGAGTTCGCGAAGTTCGCCCGCGAACGGCAACTCACCACCCGCGCGAATCTGCGGATGGCTCGCGAGCACCTGCTCGATCAGCGTTGTGCCCGAACGCGGGAAGCCGACGACGAAAATCGGTTGCGGCGTGTCGCGCCGCGGCGTGGCGCGTGGCAGGCGGGCGAAGGTCGCGCGCGTGAAGTACTGCACCAGGCGCCCGAAAAAAGCCTCGACGGCCGCCGCCTCGTAGCGCAGACCCCCGGCTTCCGTCGCCAGCGTGCGCTTGCCCGCAACGAAATCCTGCCAGGCCTCGGCGTACCGCCCGGCACGGTCACGCAAGCGGCCACGCTCGAGCAGCGCGTCGCCGTTCAGGACGGGTGCGGCATCGAGGATGCGCAATGCGTCGTCGGAGCGACCGGTCCGCGCGAGATATTGCGCCCGCAACAGGTCGACATCGCGGGCCGACCCAGCCGCCGCGGCGCCGATCGAGCAACTGCTGCGCACGGACGAGGTCGTGCTGAACTTCGCAGGCCTTCGACCACCAGGCGAGCGTCTGCACGTCACCGGGTGCAAGCCGATCGGCCGCCGCGAACTGCGATTCCGCCTCCTTCGGTCGGCCCTGCCGCAACAGGTTCAGGCCGAGGTTCACGTGAGTGGAAGCGTGCGCGCCGCCGAGTTCGAGCGCGCGACGGAAATGCGACTCGCCGGCGACGAGTTCGTTGCGCTGCGAAAGCAGCAGCCCGAACTGATCGTGCAGGCGCGGATCGTCAGGCAGCCGCGCCAGCCCGCGCCGCGCAAATCGCTCGGCCTCGTCGGCACGTCCCGCGCGCGACAGCAGATCCACGGTTTCGCCGTAGGCCCAGCCGCAGTCCGGGTCGGCGCGCAACGTCGCGGCGAGCAAGTCGGACGCTCGCTTCAGCTCTCCGGCCGTCATGGCGCTGCGCACTTGCTCGAGTGTCGGGGGCGGGGAACCGGTCATGACGCTCCTGGCGCGCGCACAGGCGGCGCGTCGCTGCGCGCAGTGTACTGAGCCGATGCCGACAAACGCGAATGGAGCCACGCGCCGCGCACGGTTCGCGCTGGCATTACTCGCCGTGATCCCCGCGCCGCGCGAAGCCGTCGAGTCGCCCGGTGCGTTCGAACTCGCGACCGGCACCGAGATCCGGGTCGAAGGCGGTACCGAAGCGACACAGGTCGCCGCACAACTCATGGAACGGCTTGCGGCCGTGCCGGGCATCGCTGCGAAACTGCGCGTCGGCGGCGCAGCACCGACCCATCACGTGGTTCGGCTGAGACTGCAACCCGCCGCGGCCATTCCGCCGGAAGGGTATCGGTTGGTCGTGACGCCTGATGCGATCGACCTCGAAGCGAGCGACGTCGCCGGCCTGCGCTATGGCACGGTGACGTTGTGGCAACTCGCCGCAGGAAGTGCCGAGAGCGGGCGCGCCGACATTCCCGCCGTACGCATCGAAGACTCGCCCCGCTTCCGCTGGCGTGGCTTGATGCTCGACTCCGCGCGTCACTACCAGTCGCCGGAATTCATCGAGCGCTACCTCGACTGGATGGCGTTGCACAAATTCAACGTGCTGCACTGGCACCTGACCGACGACCAGGCCTGGCGGCTCGAGATCCGCCGCTATCCGCGTCTCACGTCAGTTGGCGCATGGCGCGTGCCGGCGGGTCGTGCGGCCCAGCGCGACCTCGACCCGGCGACGGGCAAGCCGCGCTTGTACGGGGGCTTTTACTCGCAGGACACCGTGCGACGCATCGTGCGCTACGCGGCCGAGCGGAACATCACCGTCGTGCCCGAGATCGAGATGCCCGGCCACGCCTCCGCAACCGTCGCGGCCTATCCTGAATTGGGGGCCGGTGCCGCAGCGGAAGCGGTGCCCGCGGACTGGGGCGTCTACGCCAACCTCTTCAACGTCGAGGAGTCGACGTTCGCGTTCCTGGAAAACGTGCTGCGCGAGGTGCTCGAGCTGTTCCCCGGCACGTACATCCACGTCGGCGGCGACGAAGCCGTGAAGGACCAGTGGCGCACTTCGCCGCGCGTGCAGGCGCGCATGCGCGAGCTCGGCATCGCCGACGAAGCAGCGCTGCAGAGCTACTTCGTGCAACGCGTCGGGCGATTCCTGGCGGCCAACGGGCGTCAGCTGATCGGCTGGGACGAGATTCTCGAAGGTGGCCTGGCACCCGAGGCGCACGGTGATGTCGTGGCGTGGTGTCGATGGCGCGCGCGCCGCGGCGCAGGCCGGGCACGACGCCGTGCTTGCGGCCTGGCCCACGCTGTATTTCGACAACCGCCAAGGCACCGCCACGAGCGAGCCGCCGGGCCGCGGCCGTGTCGTAGGCCTGGCGGATGTGTACGCGTTCGACACCCAGGTATCGGGCCTCACGCCAGAGCAGCTTCGGCACGTGATCGGCGTGCAGGGCAACCTCTGGACCGAGCATGTCCGCACCGAGGAACGAGCCGAGTGGATGACGTGGCCGCGCGCCGCGGCCGTGGCCGAACTCGGCTGGTCGCCGCTCGAGCGCCGCGACTACGCCGATTTCCGCTCGCGCGTCACGGCCGCGACGACGTGGTACCGCAAGGTCGGATTGCACCCGGCGACCAGCGAGTTCGATGTGCCCGAGCCCGTTCCGGACGCCGTGCGGCGCAGCCAGCAGCTTGAACTTTGCAGCGACAAACTCGTGCTGAGTCTCGAGGACGACGCGCCCGTGCGCGGCCTTCGCGCGCGTTTCCTGGTCGACATCATGAACCCGTGCTGGCTGTGGCGCGGTGTTGAACTGTCGCGTGGCGCCACGCTCGTCGCGGACGTCGGCCAGTTTCCGTTCAATTTCCAGATCGGGCGTGATCGCGACGCCATCCACCTGCGGCCGCCGCTCACTGCCGGCGGTGAACTCGAGGTCCGCGTGGACGGCTGCGACGGCCCGCAGGTCGCCATCGCTGCCGCTCGCACCAGCGCTCGACGAGGACGGCGTCACGCGACTTCCGTCCATCACGATACCGGCGCGCTCCGGCACTCACGACCTGTGCTTCACGTTCACGGGCACCGACGATCGACCCGATGTGGGCGATCGACCGGCTCGATTGCGGCCTGTGGAGCCTGGTCGGAGCAACGCGCGCAAGCCTGTCGCCGAGCCCGCGACTTCACTAACGGGAGCGACCATCGATGGACACTGAGCGTGAGTCGCTTGTGCTGCTCGCGCCATTCGCCGGTTGGTGCACATCGCTCGACGATCTTCCGGATCCTGTATTCGCGGGCCGCATGCTCGGCGACGGCGTGGCCATCGACCCGCTCGAACCGGTGCTGCATGCGCCGTGTGACGGTGAGGTGATCGCGCTTCCGGCATCGCGGCACGCAATCACGCTGCGCGCCGCCAACGGCGCCGAGGTGCTGCTGCACGTGGGTATCGATACCGTCGCGCTGCACGGCCAGGGATTCGAGGCGTGCGTCAGCGTGGGCGACCGCGTGCGAGCGGGAGCGCCGCTGCTGCGGTTCGATCTCGACGCTGTTGCGCAACGCGCGCCCAGCCTGCTGACGCCCATCCTTGTCTTGAGCGCGGGCTACGCGGTGTCGCAGCTCGCGGTCGGCACATCCCTGCGGACAGGCGACCCCCTGTTGCGCATGACGGCCACTGGCAGCATCGCAGGCACGTCGCGCAATGACACGCGCGGCGGTATCGGCGCCGGCGCAACGTCGGCCGACACCGAACCATCGGTGGTGCAACAAGAGGCAATCGTGCGGCTCGAGCATGGCCTGCATGCGCGCCCTGCGGCACGCATTGTCGATGCCGCGCGGGCAGCGGCTGGCGCGGCGCCGACCCGGATATTCAATGGACGCGAGGCCGATGCCCGTAGCGTAACGGCATTGATGACGCTCGGCGTGCGGCACGGCGATCGCCTGATCATCCAGGCACGAGGCGCCGATGCCGGCGTGATCGCGACGCGCATTGCGGCCGTGTTGGCCGGCGAAGGTGAGGCAGCTGCGCGCAAGGCCGGCGACGCAGCTGTGCCGCGGGCGCGCGCATCACAAGGATCCAACATCGTTCGCACAGCCTTGCCATCGTCTGCTGACGCCGCGGTCGACGCCCGTGGGCGTCATCACCGGTGTCGTCGCAAGCCGCGGCATCGCAGTAGGTACCGCCTACCATCTGCGCACGGTTACGTTCGAGGTGCCCGAGCTCGGCGCGGGGGTTGCGCATGAAACCGCAGCACTCGAGCGCGCCCGCGAGGCCGTGCGCACGAAGCTGGCGACAGCCGCAGCCGGTGCCGGGGCGACACAGGGCAATATCATCGCGGCGCACCTGCGCCCTGCTCGACGATCCGGCGATTGCTCGCAACGGCCGGGCGCGCACTCGAGCGCGGCGGCAGCGCGGGTCACGGCTGGCGCACGGCCATCGATGAGCAGGCCGCGGCACTCGAGCGGCTCGACGATGATTACCTGCGCGAGCGCGCTGCCGACCTGCGCGATCTCGAAGCACAGGTGCTGGCGGCCCTCGGGTTGGAACCGCGGCCGCGCGATCGCCGCGCTGCCTGAGCGCGCGATTGTGCTGGCGCGAGAAATCCTGCCGTCGCAATTCGCGGCACTCGATACGGCACGACTGGCGGGTCTCTGCACCGTCGGGCGGTGGTCCCACCTCGCACGTCGCGATCATGGCGAGTGCCATTGGCCTGCCGATGCTCGTCGCGGCGGGCGACCCAATCGACGCGGTGCCGGAAGGCCGGGATGTGATCCTGGACGCGCTTGCGGGAGAACTGCACATCGCACCCGACGCGCAGGCGCTGGCCGCCGGCGGAACGCGTCTGTCGCCGAGGAACGCGACCGGCGCGAGGTGCAACGCCTTGCGGCCAGGCGTGACGGCCGCACGCGCGACGGTCGACGCATCCACGTGTACGCGAACCTCGGCTCGCCGGACGAGACGAGTGCCGCCGTGGAGCTCGGAGCCGAGGGCTGCGGGCTGCTGCGTACCGAATTCCTGTTCCTCGGCCGCGCGCACGCCACCCTCGGAGGACGAGCAGCTCGAGATCTACCAGCGGATCGCGAATGGTCTCGAGGGGCAGCCACTCACGATCCGCACGCTCGATGCAGGCGGCGACAAGCCGATCGACTACCTGCCGATGCCCGCCGAGGACAACCCGGCGCTCGGACTGCGCGGCGTGCGCACGAGCCTCTGGCGTCCCGATCTGCTGCGCAACGCAATTGCGCGCCATCCTGCGCGTGCATGCCGCCGGGCCAGTGCCGGATCCTGTTGCCGATGGTCACCGACGTGTCGGACATCGCTGCCGTGCGCACGATAGCTCGCCGCGGCACGCGCGGCCGGCCCGCGTCGAAACAGCTGCAGAGCCCGCACTCGGCGTCATGATCGAGACGCCCGCGGCCGCGGTGCTCGCCGACACCCTCGCCGCCCACGTCGATTTCTTCTCGATCGGCACCAACGATCTGACGCAATACACACTCGCGATGGACCGCGGCGCACCCCGAGCTCGCGCCGCGTCTCGACGGGCTGCACCCCGCGGTGCTGCGGCTGATCGGATCACGCGTCGCGAGGCTCGCGAGGACGCACGGCCGCGAGTTCGCGGTGTGCGGCAACCTCGCGCAGCGACGTCGCAGGCCATTCCGATTCTCGTCGGGCTCGGCGCGCAGGAATTGTCCGTTGCACCCGCCGCACTGCCGGCCGTCAAGGCTCGGCTCGCGGACCTCGAATTCGGGGCCTGCCGCGCGCTCGCGCTGCGCGCGCACTCGACCTGCGACCGCCGCAGAGTACGCACACATGGTGGGCCTTACAATGAAATTCCGGGTGCCGCGTCTCGACGGTGCGCAACGGCTGGGCCGCGCGCTGATGCTGCCGATCGCGGTTCTGCCCGTGGCGGGCCTGATGCTGCGGATCGGCCAGCCCGACCTGCTCGACATCGCGTGGATGGCGACGGCGGGCAAAGCGATCTTCTCCAACCTCGGGCTGCTGTTTGCGATCGGCGTCGCGGTCGGGTTCGCGCGCGAGAACCACGGCGCCGCCGGCCTCGCCGCCGTCGTCGGTTACGTCGTCACGACCAAGGGCGCCGAGGTGCTGCTCGCGGTACCGCCTGAGGCACTTGCGGGCTTCGAAGGTGCAGCGCGTGAACTGGCAGCGGCCGCCTGGAAGGCACGTGAAATCACCAAGCTGAGCGTGCCCGGTGGAATCCTGTCGGGCCTGGTCGCCGGGGCGCTCTATAACCGTTACAGCGACATCGAGCTGCCCGCCTACCTCGCGTTCTTCGGCGGCCGGCGTTTCGTCCCGATCGCCAGCGGATTCGCCGGCCTGCTGCTCGCGGCCGCCTTTGGTTATGGGTGGCCGGTGCTCGAACAGGGCATGGACGTGATGAGCCGAGCGCCGTCGTCGATGCGGGCGCCGCCGGCCTGTTCGTCTACGGCCTGCTGAATCGCCTGCTGATCGTCACGGGCCTGCACCACATCCTGAACAACATTGCGTGGTTCCTGCTCGGCGACTACGGCGGCGCCACGGGCGACCTCAACCGGTTCTTCGCGGGCGACCCCAGCTGCGGGCCGCTTCATGAGCGGTTTTTTCCCGGTCATGATGTTTGGACTGCCGGGTGCGTGCCTCGCGATGTACAGCACAGCGCGACCCGAGCGACGCCGCGCCGTAGGGGGCCTGCTGCTCTCGATGGCGCTCACCTCGTTCCTGACCGGCGTCACGGAGCCGATTGAATTCGCGTTCATGTTCCTGGCGCCGGCTCTGTACGCCGTGCACGCCGTGCTCACCGGCACGGCGATGGTCCTCATGCACTGGCTAGACGTACGGCTCGGTTTTGGTTTCTCCGCAGGCCTGTTCGACTACGTACTCAACTTCCGGCTGGCCGAGAAGCCGCTCTGGCTGCTGCCCATCGGTGCGGCCTATTTCGCATTGTATTTCGGGTTGTTCCGCTGGACGATCTTGCGCTTCGACCTGCGCACGCCCGGACGCGAAGCCGTCGACACGGGCGCCGCTGACTCGACGGGCACCGCCGCAGGTGCTGCCGCGGCGATATCGTCATCAACGCATGACGATTTCGTATCCGCACTCGGCGGGCCCGGCAACCTGCGCTCGGTGGATGCCTGCACGACGCGCCTGCGACTCGAGATCGTCGACCAGCTCAAGGTCGACGAGGCGGCGCTGCGTCGCCTTGGTGCGCATGGCATCGTCCGACCATCGCCCACCGCCCTGCAGGTTGTGCTCGGCCCCATCGCGGACCAGGTCGCGGAGCGCATCCGGCGGCAGTTGCACTCGTCACGCATCGGCACGCCTTCGATGCCGATTACGGGCGCGGCGAACGGCACAGCTGCGTCGGCCCGGCCGAGCACGTCGACGAATGCCGGTCCGTCACCCGAAATCGTGAACGCATTCGGCGGGACCACGAATGTCGCAGAGCTGGCGCCGGTTGCGCCCACGCGGCTCCGGATTGTCGTGCATGACGAAAGCCGTATCGATGCACCAGCGCTCGAACGGGCGGCGCCGCGCGGCAGCGTGCGCGTGGCCGACCGAACCTGGCACGTGATCGTTAAACCGGACTGACCTTACGAGAGCTGCGTCGAGACGGTTTCGAGTAGAACACCACTTCTTCCAGCCGATGCCGCGGATCGGTGTCCTCGAGTCGGCGGGCTTGCGCTTGCTTGCCATTGCGCGGCGAGCTGACTTTACCAGCGGTATTCGAGTGGCACGTGTCCCGGCTGGGTTCGAACCCGCTCCAACCACGCCGTGACGGCAGGGTACCGTGCCAGGTCGAAGCCGCCGTCCGCCGCGCAGTGCGTGTACGCATAAAGCGCGATGTCTGCGATCGAGTAGTGGCCGCCGGCGAACCAGTCGCAGCCCGTCGCGAGATGCGTTTCCATGACCCCCAGCGCCGCGTTGCCCTTGGCGTGCCATTCGGGCACCAGGTGTCGCTTTTTCTCGAGTTCTGCGGGCGGTGCGAACGCGAGCCAGAAGCGCGCGACCGCAACGTACGGCTCGTGACTGTACTGCTCGAAGAACATCCATTGCAGCGCTTCGGCGCGGCCCCACCGATCGCCCGGCACGAGCGGCGTCCCCTCGGCGAGATACCAGAGGATGGCACCAGACTCCGGCAGGAAGCGTCCATCGTCGAGTTCAAGCATCGGGACGCGACCGTTCGGGTTCTTCGCGAGGAACTCCGGCTTGCGCGTCGTGCCATCGAGCAACTCGTAGTCCGCGAGTTTCAGGTCGACGTCGAGCTGCCGTGCCGCGAGGCGCACCTTGTAGCAATTGCCTGAGACGTGCATCTGGTGAAGGACGGGCATGCCTGGTCTTCCTGTCAAATTTTACGAAGGGCTGAGATCGAACACTAGTCGCGGCAAAAGCCCTCGCCTGGCCTGATGGTGAGGCATTCCGATTTGTCATGCAGCCACTTCATGCCGGTCTGCTTCCCATCCGTACGCCGGATCGTCTCGGTCGTGCCGGCCCGTTCGAATTCAAGATGATCCCCCGCTCCCCGCGCCCCGTACTTTTTGGGCCCATCGAGGTCTGCGATCTCTAGTGCGTAACCGTCCGTGGCCTTCTCGATGGAAAGGTACGTGCCTTCAGGTCCATTCCAGCGACCGATCCATGAGTCGATGTCGGTTCGTGCCGGCTCCGATGTCTCCGTCATCGACGATGCCGCCTCGTCAGCAGGCGGTTGCAGGGGGGCGCCTTCACTGCCGCTTCGCTCGCGGCAGGCCGCCGTGACGACGGTGAGGATCAAGATCAATACCCACCGTTTGTTTGCGGTAGTCATCGGGTTCCTCTCAAGGCAGCCGGGCAAGGATAGTCTTCATCAGCGACTCGAGCGCTGGCCGCATTGACGTGGCCGGCTCGTCCTCGGGCGCGTCGAGCGACAGCGCGAGCGTGTGATTGTCGGACTCCACAACCAGGAGCGCGACATTCGACTGATACTCGTTCTCCGCCTTTAGGAAGAGGATGTACGCACGCTCGCCAAAGTCGGGCGCCGGAGTCTTCGGCTCCTTGTCTTTCTTGAAGCCCTTGAGCGTGGACTCCCATGCGTCCCACGAGTTGGGTCCCGAATAGACTTTCAGTTCGGCGGTTCCGACGTTGCAGATCCAGCCACCCTGACCGGCGGACTCCGGATCGACGTAAGGATCCCGCCCAGTGGCCTTGTTGACGTCGGCGCGCGTGATCAGGGAACAGGCCTGCACGCTGCCCGCCGGCACGGCGCGCGCCAGTTCCTTCTGCGCTTGCGCCTGCGCGGTTTGTGCCAGTGCCGGATCGAGGGCCAGGCCCAGCAGTGCAACCGCCAGTCCGGAGCCCGTGGACGACATCAGCCTGGTGTTCATCGGATCCTCCTTGTCGACAAACATGGAAAGCTCGTCGCCGCAGACCGAACTATTGATTCTTACTGTACCGTGACTCGAGCCTGCTGCAGGAATTCTACGAGCAGTGTGCTCGTCTGTTCGGGCTGCTCCTGCTGCACCCAGTGGCCGGCCCCCGGCACGAGATACGTGCCCAGCATCTGCGTGCACGCCGTCGCCTGCATTTTCTCGAAGTTTCCGGGTTGCTGATAAACGCCCCAGTCGCATGCCCCGGCTATGAAGCACGAGGGAACATCAATGGTGCGGCCGGAGTAGATCTGCAGTTCGCGCCCGTATTCAGGACCGATCGAGCAGCGATACCACTGCAGGCCTCCCTGGAATCCGGTCCTGGTGTACTCGTCGGTGTAAACCCGCAACTCCGAGTCGGGCAGCCATTTGCAGGCTGCGATCTCCGACGCTGACGGCATTTCCGGCGCCACTGTCTCCGCCATTCCCCGGTCCAGGTCCATGACGTAATACGTGGGCAACCTGGCGAACTCGGCGGCAGTCCACGACTCGAGGGGGAACGGTGTGTTCTGTGGCCAATCGGCACTCTTGACGTGGTAGTAGGCACGCAGGAAGTCGTGGATGCCCTGCGGGGCGTGGCGCATGTTCGAGTCGGCTTCGCGCGAGGCGTAGTACTTCAAGTAATGTCTTCGTGGCCGAGGTAACGCCGCAAGTTCGGCGTGAAGGTCGGGCGAGCTGGTCGACGCCTCGGCCGTTGGCGACGCATTCGCGGTGTCGAATGGCAGTGACGGCGGGCCGGCAAAAGGAGCGCTCATCAATACCACGGAGCGGAACACGTCCGGTCGAATCAGTGCGCACCACGCGGCGACCGGCGAACCGAAGTCATGCCCGACGACACTGGCCACTGACCGGTAACCAAGAGCGGAGACCACTCCCAGTGAGTCCCTGACCAGGTTGAGGAAGCGGAAGGACGCGACATCCCCGTCGTAGCTGCCGTCCCAACCGGTGGTGCGTCCATACCCGCGCTGGTCGGGGGCAATGACGTGAAACCCCGCCTCGGCGAGCGGCAGCATCACCTTTCGCCAGCTGTACGCAAGTTCTGGAAAACCGTGTAGAAGCAGCACGCACGGCCGCGCCTTGTCTTCAAAGCCCGCTTCCAGCACATGTACCGTGAGTCCGTTGCCGTTGTTGACGAACCGGCTTCGTATCCCGGGAGGCAGCACGGCTCCAAGGTCATCCATCGTAGCCCTCGATGATGACCAGATCGATCGTCGAAACAGGCAGCCGCAGGTTCCTTGCTTCCTGGTATTCGGGTGAACTCCAGCAATCGAGGGCCGCCTGGTACGAAGGGAACTCGATGACGACGTTGCGAGCGCGGCTGGACCCTTCGGGATTCTCGAAGCGGCCTCCGCGCACCAGGAAGCGGGCGCCGTATTTACTGAACGGCACGGCGTTGGCGGCGATGTAGGCTTTGTATTTCTCGGGATCAGTTATGTCGACCCGGCCAATCCAGTACCCCTTCGGCATGAGATTCTCCTGCTTGCTGCGGCCTCAGTATGCCTACTCGAACCAGAGCTCGATTTCGTAGCCATCGGGGTCTGCGACATAAGCGAAGGGATAGCCGGGCGAAAACTCGCCCTGGCGCAGGATCGTTCCGCCTGCCTGCTGAACCTGAGCTACCGCCAGCGAAATATCCCCTGGCCTTTTGAGCCGGAACCCAAAATGCTGGATGCCGCCGATCTTGCCAGCGCTGTCCGGCGCGCGCTCGAATGCCAACACATCGAACGGACCTGGGCCCGTGACCTGGATTTGATTCTCGTCCCTGTAGTACTCGCGAACGCCAAACGCCTGGGAATAGAAATCGAGCGACTTCTGTGGATCGCTGACTGCGAGGCTGATGTGCGAGAGACCGTGTGTTTCGAACATCCTGACGCTCCGGGGACTGCGATGACTGTCAGGCGGAAGTGATCCGTACATTTCGAATCCAATTTCGTTTTCGGCGCTCCAGACGATCCGCGGCCCCTTCGCCGTCGAAGTTCGTTGCCTCTCGAACCAATGAAGACAGGTTGATGCCCTCGAGTGTATTCACGTTCACTACCGCGTAGAGACGGTCTTCGATTGAGCTGGTCACGAACGGCACTGCGCCGCAACGCGAACACACGTGGAAGTCGGCGGTTCCTGTACCAAACCTGTACTTCGAGACGAGGGACGCGTCACGGACCACCGCCGTAAGCTCTGAATCAGGATGCGACGTCCAGTTCCCTCCGTGTTTTGTGCAGAAGGTGCAGCCGCAGGCCCTGATCTTGATCTCGGTGGCAGATCCCGGCCAATCCAGCGCGTAGCGGATGTTTCCGCAGTGGCATTTGCCTTCGATTCGCATGGTCTGCCGTTTTGGAAAGTCGGACCTAGTAGTCCTCGATCAACGCCATGATATTTCCTTCGCTGTCCTTGAACCAGGCAGCTTTCGCACCGCCAGCCGTCGAGATGCCATTCTCATCCATCCCCGGCATGTCGTACTTCTCGAACGTCACGCCACGCGCTTTCAATTCCGCAACCTCGCGTTCCACGTCTGCGACCTGCCAGAACGCCTGGCTCGCCTTGGAAGTGCCGCCGTTCGGCGTCGGGTACAGGAAACAGGCCGTACCCTGGCCGAACTCGTAGACTACGCCGCCCGCCGTCTCCAGCTTGGGCTTGAAGCCGAGTTTTCCCTCGTAGAATTTACGCGCGCGGGCGACATCCTGCGCCGGGATATAGGAATACATGGGTGCATCCTGCAGCATCGTAGCCTCCTTACTTTCTCCATGAGAGTCGACTCAGGTGTCGACATCGTCGTCCATGATCGTACTCCACGCGGCCCGCTACCTCCTCACGTCCGCTCCGACTTGTTGTCAGGCTTCACGGATCAGGCACAAGTAAATCACCGACGCCACAAGGCTGCATGCCGTGCGCACGGCATGCAGCCTGCCCCACTTGTCCAGTAATTGCCGGGTCTCATCCGAGGCCAGGTCCCGATCCGGTGCCAGGAGCTTGTGGTTCGTAGGCATGACGACGATGAACGTGAACGGTACGACCGCGCCGATGAGTAGTGCAGCGACCAGCCACCAGTGATTGTCGCCCAGGAGCCAGGCCGTCGTACCGGTCGCAAAACTCGCCAGCGCGACGGTGCCTGCAGCAGCGTGGCGCGCTTGTAGCTCGGCGCCCATTGCAACGCTGCCATTTTCGTCTCGAGGCTCATCCGGGCGGGATGTTCGGCCACATTGATATAAAGCGCTGCCCCGGCGAACAATATCGCGGTAAATGTAGCGATGAACTCCAGCGCCTGAAGCATGGATCACGCTCCTTCCTGACGCCCTGACGTTATCTCAGCGGTAGGCCGCCTGTGGCTGGTCCGCTGCAGCATCGGGTTCGAGCGTCCTTGCCGACTGCGCGTTGTCTTGCGTACCACATGAGCGCTATACCGAGCAGGATCATCCATAGAGGCAGCAAAGCATTGTTGACATCCGCAACGAACTGCACTTTGGAAGTGACATTCCGAAACGCCCCGACGAAAAAGAGCAAAGCGAACAGCACACCGCACCAGCCGAACCACCTCGGGAACCGTGCTTCGTCCAGCATCGACAAGCCAGCAAGAAAGAAAAACAGCGCGAGCGAGACCTCTCCCAGGAACTCCCCGATGTAGTTGCCGAGGTAGAGATTCAAGCCATGGAAGACGGCGTCAAGACTGCTTTGGGCCCCCGCGCCTGATTTGCACATAGGTCTCCGCCAACGCCCAGTGAATACTCGGCCAACGCATCAGGCCGAGACACATGGCTAACGCACCAATCGATGCGACGACGAGGGCGAGTGTCATCCGGCCGCGGCTCGACGGGCAGGCGAAATACGCCGCTACGGCGCCGGGCACCAGCAAGAGAGGAAGCAACGCGTAGATCGCCCAGATAGCTCGCATGGTTGAACCACCGTCACGCAGGCGAGGAAGCACGTCCGCGGCGGCACCCTCGAGAATATCGGGGTAGTCGAAATTTGCCGCCAGGTAGCTGAACACGAACACGAACGCCAGTGCACCGACGACGAAACTCAAGCCCCCGGCAAAAATCATCCTGCGATGTTGCATCTACTGCTGATTCCAGCGGTGCTCATGCGGCTAGACGGCATTTGGAAGGCGTGCGAGTCGTTACGGCGCATGCCACACCACTGCGGTCCCGGTTCCATGGTCTTCAACCACCAGCCACGTGCACGGAAGACCGGGCAGCAGGTCTCGCAGATTTGAAGCCTCGAGCGCTCGCTGCGCATTCTCCACCAGTACTTCGTATTCGCCGGCACATCGGTGGGCTGATGGCATCGGATCGACGACTTCGCAAACCAGCCGCGTGTGCGTTGACCGCAAGGCAAGGACCCTTTCCAGCATGACCACACCCTTGCGACTTGTCAGGATCTCGGCCGCAAGAGCCAGCCTTTCTACGGAGGCCTGCTCGTCAATGACCAGGGCGTCTCTATATGCGGACATGAGCGGTAACGCGTCGGTTCAGCCGCGCGGAAACGGCACGGCACTTGTGCCGTCTGCAACCCGGCGTGTTCGAAGCGCCCATCACCTTCACGCCGTCCCGAACCGGGCCGCTGCCTTCGCCCTTGCTCTTTGCGCTTCGATTTCTCGATCGCGCGGTTCGGCAGTTGTAACCAGTGACGCGATGAGACTCCGCGCCGCCGCTGCCACCTCGTCCACCGCGCGCTCAAACGCCTCGGTATTGCTTTTGGACGGAGCGTTGAAGCCACTCAGCTTGCGGACAAACTGCAAAGAGGCTTCCCTGATTTCCTGTTCCGTGGCAGGCGGCTCGAAATTGAACAAAGTCTTGATACTTCTACACATGCGGAATTGCTCCTACCTGTCGTGCTGGCAGCGTACATCCCGCGTGGAACTTGTCGCAACAGACGCTTCAGTCACCTTGCTGGTACCAGGCGTATCCCGTCACCGGTCCAATAGATGATGGCGCTGGCGCGATTCCGTCTTTAAGACCATCAAACCGTCTCCAATCAACGAGGTGGGCCAGCTCGTCGGGCCCAGTGAGTTGCACATGTGCCGCGCGGATTGACATGCCACGCGTTCATGCCACGAAAAATCGTCGCTACCTCTCCGAAGTGCCGATCGGCCACCGATACGACGCTCGGCTCGGAACCGCCATGGATCACCGCGATGCCCATTTTCTTTGTCCGGGAACTGCGAACCAGAATCGACGTATCCACGCGGCCGTCTCCGTTGAAGTCGGCCTGAAGGTAACAAGGATTGACCCGGGACGAAAGCTCGTACCCACGCAACTGTCTGTCCGAGGCCAGCGAGGCGCGAACGGCCGACGGCAAACTGCTCGCAACTACGAAGTCAGATCGTCCGGACTGGCGCCGTGCGACGCGGTCACAAACATAGCAACAGCGACCAGGCACAGCGCGACCAAGGTATTTGATCATGGCCAGGAGATATCTCTTCTCATACCGATCGCGGTACCGATGGCCATGCCCAACACCTCGCCGATCGAACAACCGGTCATGCAATGGAGGCGTCGGCACTGAACGCGAGGCTGGTTCAAGGAGTCGCGATGATCAACATGTGGGTCGTCGTTCATTCGCATGCTCGCCGGACTGGGCCGAGAGAGTAAGCATAGCAATGTCGAGCGTAGGCGGCGGCGCGGACAGTGGACACGAAGAGCGAAGCCGCCTGCACCAGCGCCCGCCTCCGAATGTCCAGCAACCAATCGGTTGCATATTCCCGCGAGTGGTTCCATAATGACGACATGCAACCATTCGGTTGCCGAAGGAGCCAAAACCATGGTACCGTCCTGGACAGCAACCGCATCGAACGCAGCATCGTCATCAGCGCTCCGCGCGATCGGGTGTGGCGCGCACTCTCGAACGCCGAGGAATTTGGCACTTGGTTCGGGGCGAAGCTGCAAGGCCAGACCTTTGCGCCCGGGCAGCGCGCCCGTGGTCAGATCAGCATTTCCGGTTACGAGCACGTGTGGTTCGACGTGGTCATCGAGCGGATCGAACCGCAGACGCTGCTCTCGTATCGCTGGCATCCCTATGCCGTGGACCCGTCCGTGGACTATTCCAAGGAGCAGCCGACGCTAGTGACTTTTACGCTGAAGGATGCGCCCGGCAACGGCACGCTGCTGACGGTCGTGGAGTCCGGCTTCGACAACGTCCCTCCGCAACGACGTCTCGAACGCATTCCGCATGAACAGTCTCGGCTGGGAAGGCCAGATCAACAACATCGTGCGACATGTCAGCACGTAGCGCCAAAGCACAAAGCACGAGCCCGCGTGATGCCGGCCTGCGTGGGATCGTCCGTTCGAGCGAAGCCCTCGCGAGTGTATTCGCGGCGTTGGGCGACCCTACCCGGCTGAAGCTCGTAGCCGTCCTCTGCGCGGGCGGTGCCTTCTCGATCGCGCAGTTGACGGCGAACACGGAAATCAGCCGACAAGGCGTGACCAAGCACCTGCAGGTGCTGGCGCAGGCCGGCGTCGTGCGCGACGTGAAACGCGGTCGGGAACGCTCCTGGCAACTCGAGCCAGGACAGATCGAGGAAGCGAAGCGATCGCTGGAGGTCATCGGGAAGGAGTGGGAAGTGGCGCTGGGTAAGCTCAAGGCATTTGCAGAATCGTCATGATTGCTGCCGGAGCCAACGCTCGATCGCCGCGACTACGTGGTCTTGCTCCTCGGGCGTCAACGGTCGGCCCCGCTCGATGTGATGCCATCTAGCAAGACACCCACGGCAGCATGTCGCGGTCGCGTGTTGTGCGACGAACACTGGATGTCCACGAAAGGGCGTCTGTTTACCGTCGTTGCGGGGGGCGGCCGGCGCGAGTCGCTGCGCCACGAAGTCCGCGGCGTGAGACAGTACGGCGGGCAGGCCCTTGGTGTCGAGATAATCGCGCTCGCGAGTACCGAGCTGAAAGCGCTGGCGAAACGGCGAGCCCTGCAAGGCGACGAAAATGGCGTCCAGTTCTTTCACAGACGATACCTAGATAGCCAGTGCACCTGCGCTGCACGCTGCCGATCCAACCGAGGCCACTGACCGAACGTGGTTCCAGAGTGACCACTCGCGCACATAGCGCACCCAGTATTCGGCGGCTTGCGCGGACTCCGGGTTCAGTCGCGCAAGACTTTCATTGCGTGGCACATTAAACGCCATGGTGACGAGAAACGTACCGATCAGGTACAGAAGACTCGAAGCAAGCAGCAGGACGGAGCGTGGCGTACTCCAAGTCAGGACCGACAGGACAACACCTGCAACAGCCAGGAGAGCTGTACCCAAAAAGACGCCCAGGAAGAGTGGATTGAGGACTACCACGTTGATGCGCTGCATGGCTGCAACGCCTTGATTGGCAGGAAGCTGTGCCAAGGCCTTCATCACGAAGCTGGAGAAGGCGAAAAAAACCCCGCCCACAACACCAGCGCCGATGCATAGCAGGAGTGTGACCGCGGTGAGCATGGAACCTTCAGGAGGTGCGTTTCATCGCCCGACACGTAGTTTTTTCGGTGCCATCAGGCCAGCGGCCTCAGTCCAACCGTGACCGTTTGTCGAGCATCAGAAGTTCTTTCAGGTCCGAAGGTATCGGCAGCTTTCGAAACGCGCTGATGCCTGCCCCTCCGGTATTGCCGCGCGGTACGCGACCTATGGCCGAGCCGATCGCACCTCCGGGAATGCGGATCAGCTGCCCTATGATCTCGCGCAGGTCGCGACGACGCCACCCAATGCGCAACATGCCCACGTGAGCTACCACGTGCGGCCATACATACCACTGCCCGAGAACGTGGGCGCGCTCAAAATGTGCGAAAGCGACGCCTGGATTGTCGTCAGCGAGAGATACTTTGGCCAGTTGAACCTCTGCGTCAAAGGCAGCCCGCAACCTCGAATGCATCGATCGTTACTCCTGACGCAATTTCATAATATACGTCAACGCAAGGGCCAAGCCATCCTGCCCATGGACTGACCCATCACCTGAGGGGTTGCCTGCAAACTATTCGAACCCCAGCGCCTCACGCATCAGAGCCCCATGCAGCAAGACCGTGGAAGGCGGTAATCACGATGATCTCCAGGATAATTAGAAGAAAGACGACATAAGCAAGATAAGAAGCCACTCTTGCCACGGCATGGATGCGTGATATCGAGTGTTGCCTCGCCAAGACCAGGGACTCCACCAGGACGAGCCAGCCCACGATAAGCACCCATGACGTACTTACGATCCATGTGGCGGTACCAGCAGGAACAAAGTCGTATCGAAGAGCGAAATAGACAATCGGAAGAAGCGCGATATATGCCGGCGTGAAGCAATAGCAATGAACCATAAAGGGCAGGCGCAGCGTATTCCTGTTCACCGGAGTCGAACGGCTTCGAAGGGCGCGGAGCGAGAACCCGAGAGGGCCCGCCAAACCCATTATCGACACGATCATCAGCCGAGTGGCCCAGGGCGCATGCATGAACTCGATCCATAGCGACTCGCTCGCCACCCTGCTGTCTGCGAACCCGGCTAGCAGATCAAGAAGCATCATGTGCGGGACCAGGGCAGCGAGCACCCAAAACAGAACCGGTGACATGAACTCTTCGAATCGCTTGTCTGGTTCTTTCTCCAACTCCGCTGCTACGTAGGGATAGACCTGATTCGGTCTCGAGAGAATGAACCAGATGGTCCTCGGAAGCAGAACGATCCACAGAGCGATCCGATAAAGGAGCTCTTCGATGGATTCCATGAGCTTCAGGATGTCCACGTTTCGTGCCCTGACAGACCCAGCGTTTGCGATGAGCGGCCCTGCGAGAGAGGTCAATGCGACCGCTTCAATCACACCCCTCTCGGCGATGTTTGAATAAGGCCAGCGGACCGCCCGAGCGAGCGGTCAGACAGCACCGTTCGCTTCCGCCTTGGCCGTTTTGACCTCATAAGTAGTGATTTCGTACGGATTACCGTATGGGTCCGAGAAATAGAGCGAGATGGAGGCCTGATGGTCTTCGAAAGAAACCCCGCCCGGTAACTCTTGCCGGAGATGGGCGTGCCAGGTATTGAATTCGCCTCCAGCAACGCGCAGCGCGATGGTTGAGCGGCAGGACTTGGCTGGCCGCTCGAACAGCGCAATGTGGATCGAACCCGTCGAGTTCTGCAGTGTGAGAGGCCCCCCATCGGAGGCCCAGAACTCCAACCCTGGAGAGCGAGACAGACCCAGCACCCTTAAATACCAGTGCTCGGCGGCCACGCGGTCCTCGACAAAGACGTGCACGTGATCGAAGGCTTGAAGGCTTGGTGGCATGGTGCAGATCCGTGAATGTGAGAGATCCGTTCGATGGAAGGGTCAGGGGCTTGCGTAATGTGGGTGCAATTTATCAGCTCGCCTTCGCTTCGACGTGCCTGGCGAAACTGTCGAGGATTCCCTGCCAGCCCTGACGCTGGAACTCCGGTTCGTTTTCGGATTCCGCCTCGAAAGTCACCTTTACGAGGACTCCGGCGACGGTGTGGCTGAACTGAACCTCGACGTTCCGACCGTCTCCCAGCCTGTATTCGATTACCTTGTGGGGCACGATTCGTGTGTAGATCCCCTCGAAGTCGAATCCTTCGCTCCCGTCCTTCGCTTCCATCCGCGACGAAAAGCTGCCGCCTTCACGTAAGTCGACAGCGCTCCTGGTCGTGTGCCAGTCCTCGGAAGCGGCGTTCCATTGCTTGATGTCCTCCGGGTTGTTCCAGGCACGCCAGACAGCGTTCGTATCGGCCTTCACAACGGACTGTATGGTGATATTCACGCGTCGATCTCCTTTGTGACTGAGGGTGCTTACCCCGTTGTCGAATGACGAAGAGCGAAATCGACATCAACCTTTGTCCACCCGTTTCTAGAAGCTGCTGTTAGCTTCGTCCTTCATTGCAAGCTGATGAGTCTCTTCTCAAGCCGAACCGCATCGATGATGCCGCAATAGTAGCCTGGCACGCGTGTCTGAACCCGGTAGCCCCGCTTCTGGTAAAAGGCTATTCCCCGCGGATTGTCTGCTCTCGCCTCGACCTTGACGCATTCAATCCCGGCAGTTATTGCTGAGCCCTCGAGCCAGGCGAGCAGACTCTCGCCCAGGCCCCTTCCCTGGAGCGACGGCTGGACGCCGAGAAGGCAGAGGTGGGCCGTGGTATCTCCGTACTGCATGATTCCGAACCCGAGAATACTGCCGCGCTCGTGGACTACAGCGACATTCGTGGCCGTGTCCTGAATGGCTCTCAGTATCCGGTTGCGATTCCAGCTCCACGCGAGCCCGTGCTCGATGAAGTCTCGGGAAAAAGCCGCGATGCTTTCCGCATCGCTTGGCAGCGCGAGCCGAATCGGTGGGACTAGAAGCATGGCGAGTCGGCCCTCAATGCTACCGCGAGTCCTGTTGCAGATACTTGTGGACGAAAGCGATCGCCATGCTGCCCTCGCCGACCGCGGAGGCAACGCGTTTCACCGGGCTCAACCGCACATCGCCACAGGCGAAAATCCCGGGGGCGCTCGATTCGAGGAGGTAAGGATCGCGGTTGTGCGACCAGCGTCCGGCCTTCACCACGTCGTCACCGGTCAGGACATATCCTCGATCATCACGAGCGATGTCCGCCGGCAGCCACCCGGTCTCCGCGTCGGCGCCAATGAAGACGAAAAGGCCGCCGCAGTCGTGTTGACGCACCTTTGCAGTCGCGCCATCGCGTATGTCGATCGCCGTCAGATGGGTGTCACCATGCGCGGCGACGACTTCCGAACGCGGTTGAACCGTCACGTTCGACTTCGTCCCGAGCTGCTCGATCAGGTAGCGGGACATGCTCCTTTCCAGGGAATCGCCGCGCACGACAAGCGTCACCGTGCGCGCGTGGTTGGCGAAGTACAGAGCGGCCTGGCCGGCTGAGTTTCCGGCACCGATGAGGTGGACGTCGAGTCCGTGCGTGGCGCCCGCTTCGCTGCGTGCCGCGCCATAGTAGATGCCCTTGCCGATCAGCCGATCGAAGCCGTCGATCGCCAGGCGACGCCACGTTACGCCGGTGGCGAGAATGATGGTCCGCGCCCGGACAATATCGTCGCCATCGAGGCAAACCTGACGCGTTGCCGGCATCGATACGAGCGACCGAGCGCGTGACCAGTATCTCCGCCCCGAGCCGCCTTGCCTGCTGGAGTGCGCGGCTCGCAAGCTCGTCGCCTGAGACGCCGCTGGGGAAGCCGAGATAGTTCTCGATGCGCGAGGATGTCCCGGCCTGACCTCCGGGCGCCTCGCGCTCCACCACCACGGTGCGCAGTCCCTCGGACGCACCGTAAACGGCAGCCGCGAGGCCGGCCGGCCCGCCACCGATGATGATGGTGTCGTACTCGGGAAGACGCGCGCGCGTTTGCAGGCCGAGGCGCTCGGCAAGCGTCGCGCGTCGCGGGTCGACTGAGAAGCGTCCCGTCAGTCAGGCGCAGCACGGGACAATCGTCGTCCGCCGGGCGAGGCCCGGGCCAGCGCGTCGACAGTTCAGGCGCGTCGGGCGTCATCCAGTCATAGGTGATCTGGTTGCGCGCGAGGAACTGGCGCAATGCGCCACAGGCGGCGTCCCAGCGGTGACCGACCATCGTCACACGCGCCTTGGGCGGCTCGGCCGCGATGCCCTGTAGCCCTCCCATGCGCTCGCGTGCGAGCGCGCCGACCTTTGCCACGATCTCCGGGGACGTCGCCGCAATGGCGTAATAGTGGCTGGGGTCCACACGGAAAACGCGCGAGGGTTCCGACGCCCGATATCCGCCGACGAACACCGTACCGAAGGCGATCGGCACTTCGCCGAAGATGGTGCCCGGAACGCGCCAGCCCAGCGTCCGTTCGATGCCGTCGAACAGCTTGACGACCTCGATCTTGCCGGACAGAACCGCGTAAAGCGCACGGTCTCCGCCTTCATGAACGGCGAACTCTCCGGCAGCGAGATGCAAATCGGCGGCGGTCTCCGCGAGACGCTCGAGTTCGGCGACAGCGAGCGTCGAGAACAGCGGAATGGACCGGACGTCGTCAATTGTCAGCATAATCTGGGCGATTGCAGGACGAAAATAAGGACCGCGATGCCGGCGTGTGCGTGCGACCTGACGGCCAGGATCAGGTGCGTGGAGCCTGCATCGGCGGCCCATCGCTATTATCCATGTCCCGCGCCACCTTCCAGGAACCATCCGCCTGACGCTGAAGTATGACGAGATACTTGCCGTGATCGTCGATCGGCTCCCCACCGGCTCGCGGCACCGCACGCAGGTCGTAGGTCCCGCGATCGAACGCCCACCCGCCGGCGATTTGGATTTCGTCGGAGTTGAGTTGAAAGCGCTCCAGTGTGAGCTCACCGAAGAATGCCGTGAAATATTCGAGAATTGCCGGTTGCCCGACAATGGCGGCGCGATTCGGATACAGGACGATCGCGTCCTCGCTGTAAAGTCCAGCGACACGAGCGGCGTCAGAGGCCATCGACGCGGCCGTGTACTGGGTCCGGACCGCATCAATGGCTGCTCGCTCCGCGGAAGCGTCGAGATCGCCGGCCGGCATCGTCGTGTTACCTCCCTCGGTGCAGGCCATGCTTGAAAGGACAGCGATTCCCAGGAGCAGCAGGGCATGCAGTTTCATGGAACGACTCCTCGTGCCATCAATGCGGCGCACAACACCATTCCCAGCAGCAGGACAAGCTGCAGGCTGAGTACCGCCCGCAGAGTCTTGTATTCGGCCAAAGCCACGTTTGGTGGCGCCTCGCCGGCCATTTGTGACCGCCACTTGATGAACCGCACCGTGGGATAGATCGACAGGAGGCCGACAGCGACAAACAGGCCAAGCTTTGCCTGAAAAAACGCGTTGGCGAAGTAGTATGCACCGCCCTTCTCGAAGTACACGACGCGCAGAAACCCGACGACGAGAACGACGACGGCAGAGATCCCGTACCAGCGGTCGCACACTTGCAACAACCGCGCCTCGCGGTACGTCGGCGATTCAGTCAGCGTGGCCCACTCAATCATCAATGCGCCGACGATGCCGAAGACGGCGACGAAGTGCAGGAACGAAAAAAACGCGCTGACCATGGACATCGCTCCCGTGGCTCGTGACACCTGACGCTCAAGTTGCGCCCCTACTCTGCCGCAGCTTCACGCCACCGGCGCGGTGAGCATGTAGATCCAGACCGGACGGTAGACCACACTGCCGTCGGACCCGCGCGGCAGCATGAAGTCGAACACAAGCCCCAGGTGTGCCAGTGCGGAATTAATCGCGGTGCCGGGTTGACTGGTCGTGAGGACATGGGCGTGATGGTAGGGTGGTGCGAGCTTGTCGGTATCCGCCACCGTGGTAAGGCCGGAGGCGCGGAGGTTCTCCAGTTGCTGAGCATAGCTGCAAGCTTGCGTGTCCTGCTCATGCACAAATGCAAACATCCGCCCCGCAGGCGTCGCGCCGCCGCCATACCAGGCAGCCGGTCGCCCATGCCGTTGGTTGTAATCCTTCGGTGACCCCAATACGACTACGCGCGCTACTGCATGGTCCTTTGCCATCAGCTGCGCGTGGCCGCCGCCTTGAGAGTGCCCGGCAAGCACGACCTTGGGCCAAGCCATGCTGTCCCCCGCCAGGAACTGTTTCCAGCCGTCGGCGCCATGATTCTCCGCCAGCCAGCGGACCACACGCAGGAGCCGGTGCTCGATGCTGTCGACACGATCGACCGCGACGCGCGGATCGAGGTCCCTGCCGGTGATGATCTCGCGGCGGAATTTTTCAAATGATGTTTCGTCGACATCGTCCTGGCAAACGGCAGCCGCAACGTCGTTGGGATACATCAGGTAGATGACGTGATAGCCGAGTCCGGCGGCCGTACGGCCGAACTCCTCCTGCTCACCCGTCGTGGCGCCCGTCCCGGGCAGGTAGACCAGCAGTTGCATGCGCGGCGTCGCCGCCGCATCAAGGAATACGCGGTGCCGCTGCTTGTACTGCTGGATGGCTGGATCTGTCTCCTGCGGAAGAACGTCAAAAGCTCTCGGAGCCCCAGCCGCCGGCGCGCTTGAGCCAAGGCCTACGGCGAGGACCGCGGCCAGGGTCAGCAGCCATCCAGCACCGTTGTCAGGCGCCATCGCGCGACAGGACCTTGCGGTAGAACTTTGAATCTACGGCCATCACCGGAAAGGCACTTGGTAACTCGTCCTTGCTGACCTCGGCGAAGCCATTCTTCTCGTAGAACCGATGCGCAGCAAGAAACCTGTCGGTTGTTCCAAGGTAGATCTCGGCAATGCCCTTGGAAGCGGACCAGGCCAACAGTTCCTCCAACAGGCGCTTGGCTACGCCGTGCTCTCTGCCACGGAACTGCTGCGAGACGAACATCTTGCGCAGCGCTGCCAGCCTGTGTCCGATATCGAGCAAGCCGATCGTTCCGGCGATTCGCCCGCCACACTCTGCGACCCAGAAATTCCCACTGCCTTGCTGATAGAAGCCCCGGATATCACCCAGGTCCGGCTGATCTTCGAGTGTCACGTCGATGCCGAACTCGACCCGCTGAATCGGGACGATGACAGCGGCAACGTCGCGCGTGTCGTTCGGATGGAACGGACGGATGTGCAGTGAAGATGACATCTGGACGCCGGGTCACTGTTACTGAAACCAAGGCAGCGTGAGGAAAGCCTTCACGATGAATGCGTTTGCCAGATCGACGAAAAACGATCCCGCCAATGCAATGAGCAGAAATGCTTTCGGCGAGGGACCGTAGCGCAACGCAACACTGTCCATCGTGGCCATCGCGACGGGCATCGAACTCAACCCCAATCCGAGAAATCCGCCGACCGTGACGGCCGCATCGTAGTCTCGACCCAGCCAGCGAAATAGCAGCAGGACGCCGATCATCACGGTCACCAGCACCTGGATGACGACATTGGCGATCAAGGGTCCGATCGCCGCTCCCAACGTCCACAGCTTCAGGCTCATGAGGTACATGACGAGAAAGGCGTGCAACGCGATCTCTCCGCCACGCTTGATCGGAACGAGATCGAGCTTGGCACCGATCGCGTCGGCCAGGTTGGTGATTGCCACGCCGGCCAGCATTGCCGTCAGGAAACCGGGCAGCACGAAACCAGCATCTCTCGCCCACTCGTTGATAGCATCTCCCGCGAGCACCGCGATCACGATGAGCAGCAATACATGCATGATGGATGCAATCGACGAGGCTCGAACCAGCGGGACGGGCTCCGGCGCCACCCAGCTCGCAGGCGTTTGGCCGGTTGGCCCGTGCAGGTTTTTCCGTTTGATCAGCCAACGCGGTGACGGGACCCGATACGATGGCTCCCACTACGACGGCGAGAGTTGCCGCGCCTACCGCGACCTCGGGTGCATATGCGAGTCCCATCGCCTGAGCTTCCTTGGCCCACGCCGCGGCGGTGCCGGGCCCGCCGACGAACGAAACGCTGCCGATCAGCAAACCATAGAAAGGATGTGCGCCAGCGATCGAGGCCACCAGGACGCCTACGACGTTTTGAACGACAAGGAGGATGACCGTGGCGGCGCACAGAATGACGAGCGGTCGTCCGCCCTGCTTCAGTTCCGAGAATTTGGCGGACAGTCCGATCGTCGTGAAGAAAAAAAGCAGGAAGAAATCCGTGAGCCGGCTGGCAAACTGAATCGATATGTCGACGAACTGATGGAGCAAGGCCGCCGCGGCCGCGACCAGCAACCCGCCGACCACGGCGATGGGCACATTGAGACGAGCAAGCAAATGAACGCGTCGGGCGATGGCGGTCGCAACCACCAGCGCGAACAAACCCACGGCGAGGGTCTCAAGCTCGGATAGCGGGATCGTTTCCATGCGCTCCACCGGTCAAGTAGCCCCCCGCGGCGTAACAGCCGAACTAAGCGCCGCGCCCTCGATCGGAACATTCATTTCTGCGAATAGAGACCAAACATATTGCCTTCGGTATCGAACGCGAGCGTGATGAAGCCATACTCGCCGATGGACATTTTCGGTCGCTGAATCCGACCGCCGAACTTCTCCACCCGGCTTTCCTCCACCGCACAATCCTCACAGGCGAAGTAAACCAACGTGCTGTTACCGCCCGACGGAAACCCAGGCATGTGCACGAGCGCACCTCCGGCGCCCACCTTGGCTGGGTCCATCCCAAACGCCCACATGTCGATGTCCGGACTGTTGAGCTTTTCGAGCTTCACGACCAATACGCCCTCGTAGAACGCTTTTGCGCGCGGACATATCCTGCACATAGATTTCAAACCAGCAGACGGGATTGTTGGCCACGACGAACCTCCTTGTTGAATCGCGACGGCCGACGATACGGTACGCGCGCACTGTTACCAAAGTGCTCCGAGAGGGTAACTTTCAACGGATGATCTAGCAGCGGCTCGACCGCTTCAACGAATCGAACGGTGTGAGGCAATTCGGCGTGCCGTTCGAACGCTGCCATGTCCGTCCAGCGGGTGTGAATATAGAACTCATCCGGGTCACGTACTGATTGGAACGCACCATAGCTAAGACAGCCGCGCTCTTTGCGCGTAGGCCCTTGAACTTTAAACATCGCTTGGTGCACTTCGTTTTGCTTTCCCGGGCGCGCGTGAAGTCGAGCAAAGACGAATACTTCCATGACCATTTCTCAACAAAGCATTAGCCGACGGTTAGGCATCATGGTGCTCGCGCCGAGGAGCGGCACTACGGCCTGAGAACCTGTTCCCGGCCACTCTCTGCGCGAAGCTTCAGCGAACTGGACGTGGCGTTCGCTTCCAGTATTGCGTATGAATCCCTGGTTCCGGTGGGGCCTGCGAAGCTGAGACCAGATGCTTGTTCAGAGGCGCTTATCTTGACCGACGGGCGCCCTTGTTCGGTGATCAGGCGCAGGAGAACCGTCTCTGGATACGGCACTCCCCCAGCCGAGGTGCTCGCCGGCAGAACGCTCAGGCTTGCGCGTACTCGACCCTGTTCGTCGACGATCTCGAGAGCGCGTGCGCGCAACACGGCGGCTGGTTCCTGCGCAGCAAGTGCAGGCACAGCGTGCTGTGCGATGGTCAGCAGCAGCACTCCGATGTTCAGGACTGTGAGCGTCATCAGAAGGCGAGGTGCGTTCATCTGAAATCTCCGCGGACTCAGCTGGCTTGGGCGCCTGGCGGGATCGCATACGTTCCAACTACATGGGCTACCGGGTCCTCCGTCCCTTCCGAGAACAAAGAGACCTCTCCAACTACCAACGATCGTCCTACCTTTAGCAGTTTGCATATAGCCACAATGGCTTTGTCGGCTAGCGGCCGGCGCAAGAAGTTGATGTTCAGACTGGAGGTTACAGCGTGAGGTGTCAGCCCAATCGTTGAATGTATAGCGACGTAGAGCGCAGCGTCTGCCATCGCCATTAAAGTCGGGCCAGAGACGGTGCCGCCCGGACGAGTGTCATTTTGGGTAACTTGAAGACGAATCGTTGCGGTTCGATTTTCTGCCTTGACTATCATGAATTGGCTGTGCGGAAACGCACTTGCCATGAACCGTGCGATTTCATCCTTTGGAGTCATGTCGCGTCCTCGTGAAACCTAACGCGGCCTCCACCCACTCGCTAGGACTTGGTGGCCGTGACCACATGCGCCGACGCCGCGAACGTAACCTGTCCCTCCGGCGTAGCGTAGGAACTGAGAGCGTGCTGCGCTTCCTGCAGGATGCGGGAGATTTCCTCTTCGGTGAGGAATACCCCGGTCACCGGCAGCCAACCCCTGAGGTCCGCCTCAACCATGACTCGAATGCTGGGGAACTGCGCTGCGCCTTGATGGGTTGTGACTTCGACAGAGGTTGCCCCGGCGTCCTCGAACAACGTGGCGAGATTGTGCCGGTCCCCCAGGACGAAGGGAGCACGCAAAGAATCGGCCGCTCGCCGACCGGCCATCCGGTCCAGCAGTGCCACTTCGGCCGCATACGCGGGGATGTTGTCGAGCGAGTCCCAGACCGCAACCACCAAACGGCCCCCAGGAATCAACACACGCAGCATCTCACGAAGTGCTCCGCGGCGATCCGTGAAAAACATGAGACCAAACTGGCTAACAACGGCGTCGAAAGATCGATCCGGGAACGGCAGTGACTCAGCAGCGCCTTCTCGCCACTCGACCGAAGGCGCGAGCCCTTTGGCGACCGCCAGCATTCCGGGAACGGGGTCCACTCCCGCGACAAACCCGGCTGGTCCCGTTCTCGAGACGACTTCTCGCGCAAGAATTCCAGTGCCGCACGCAACGTCCAGAACTCGCTGACCAGGCTTGACCTGCGCGGCGTCCGCGACTTTGATGGCCCATTGCCCGAAGAGCGCGGGCACGAACAGGGCCTCGTAAGCGTTCGCAGCATCGATCTGGGCTTGCAGCGTCGGTTCGCTCATGTCGTGTCCTCGTCTGAGCCTGAAAAAGGGCGCGCGAGACCTACCTGGTCTTCATGATGCGACAGACCTACCCTTTACTTGAGCGCGATGGATCAACTCAGCCTTGTCTCCGACCAAATTGGCTGACCGGCCCGTTTCCAGCAATGTCTTCAGGTCGCATAGAACGATGCTGAAGCCCTCGGTTGCGTCGACTATCTGATCGAGTTGCTGGTCGCCGCGAAAGCCAGTTGCTTCAACGGAAAGTCGAGTGGCACCGTCAGGCTCGTCGGCGAACTTCATGTCGACGGAAACCCCGTCGGACCAGGCGAACCTCAACCGTTGTGGCTCATCGAGCTCGAGCACAGTGACCGTCTCCCTGGCGCCCGGCACCATGAAATCCCACTGAACCTGCGCGCCCGCACCAAGCGGGCCGGTCGTACTTTTCAACCAGAACTTCGTAATTAGTTGGGGCTGGACGAACGCATTGAAGACTTCTGCCCTCGGACGGCGTATCAGCATCGTCGCTCTTGCTACCAGGTCAGCCATAAGAGTCTCCTCGGAGAGTCGCTTGGCGCAGGCGAAGCGCTAGCGTTACATCATCTGCGTCGGGCACCGACCAGGATGGTAATCATGCGGCACGGTTCGGAGCCTTTGTTACGCCATGCGTGGCGTGTGCCGTTCTGTACGACCGTGTCCCCTGCCCGCAGGTGGACCTCCACGCCATCGTCCAGCTCCAACCATAACTCGCCCGAAATGATGTACTCGAAGTCGACCGTGTCCGTCGTATGCATACCGGGACTATCGGACTCCAGGTGAGCAAGCGCGCCAGGTAGCTTCTCTTCGGCTTCCTTCAGCGCCCGCTCCATGTCGACGTCGGCTGCCGGGGTCGCGGAGTCCGGCGGCAGCGTGATCACGCTGAACCTGAAACCGCCGAGCGGTGGAAAGTAGGTCGAGCACGATTGCGGTGATCCGTCGTCCGGAAAGATTGGTGCGGAATCTGCACCCCAGAGCTGGTAGAACTCGATGCCGGGTAACAGCGCAGCGGTGACAGGGTCGACTCGAGTGTCGCTCGCGACCGTTGCCTTTCCATCCGGCGTATGACCCGTAACCACCCGCCTGATCTTCATTTGTACCGTCCTCGTGCAATGCCGTCGTTCGAAAGCCGGGCCGATAGACCGGTCTCGGCAGGGATCATTTTACGACGGCCCTGTGCGAGCTCAACGTATTTAGTTCGTGATAAATTTCTGTTTTCGTTCCGCCAGTAGTTGTCCCCCTGATCGATTGGAAGCGGGAGGGCCATGCTCTTTACCGGAGGTGACACTCATGGTTCATGAAATGATTGATGGGGCGTATCGTCAAACCAATCTGCCAAATGAGTCGCCGGAGTATCTCGCAAAGCGAGAGGAGCTGCGGATGGCAGAAATTGAACTAATGAAACAACGCGAACGATGCGCGGAGCTGCGGCGAGGTCTGCCAAAAGGTGCGGCGATTCCTGATTACGAATTTCAAGAGGGCCCAGATTCTCTCGACAAAGGCGATGAGCCGGTACGAAAGGTGCTACTGAGCGAGCTGTTCACTGCGCCGGACCGTTCGCTCGTGATTTATCAGTTCATGTTCGGAAAGAAGCAAACCAGTCCGTGCCCGATGTGTACCGCCTGGATCGATACTTTCAATGGAGTTGCTCATCACCTGGCGCAAAATGTTGACCTGGCGATCGTCGCTGCGGCCGACCCATCTACCTTGCGTGCGCATGCGCGAAAACAGACGCTGGGACAAACTGCGCCTGCTGAGCGCCGGCGACAGCACATTCAGGTACGATCTCGGCAGCGAGGATCGCGAAGGAAATCAGGACGCCACGATTTCGGTTATCACACGAGACCGAGATGGCACGTTGCGACACTTCTATAGTGTCCATCCAAGGCTGGCAGAGGACATCCAACAGCGCGGCATCGATGAGTTCAACCCTATCTGGAACGTACTGGACCTGACGCCGCAGGGACGCGCGGACTGGATCGCATCACTCGAGTATGGGACGAGCGTCCAAGCGGCGCGCGACTGACGAAACGACGACTCGTTATCGACACCATCGTCGAAAGCCCCAAGACCGTCTACGGCCCAGCTACAGCTGGCGGGTTCATCTTGAACCAATCCGCAATGCCAGGCATGTGCTGCTCGAAGTCGCCGGGGCATGAGAAGTTGAGCACGCCTGCACGAAGGGACGTTCGGTTCTCGAAGTCATGCGTAACTCCGGCGGGCACCAACACGAATGTACCCTGCACCGCATCTATCCATCGGTCATCGAGGAGAACGGACATCGTTCCTTCGATGACATAGAAGATGTCGTCTTCCGGGTGGGAATGCGCACCGGGGCCCTTCGTGTGTGGTTCAAGCCACCATTCCGAAATGGAGTACCCGCAGTTGGTCTCTGAGCCATCGGCCTTAAACACCGCTGCGATGCGGCCCATGGGATACGCTCGCCCCTCGCCGGGACCAAGGACGACAACAGATCTAACCGGCGTACTGGTCATGAATGACAGATCCTCCGTTGTCAGCTACGTAAACCGAATGCGTCATGGTACGTGACAGTGCCCCGCGGCAGACTCTGGCCGAATGCAATTACCTGAAAATAGGCTGGTGGCACACCTGGCAGAACGATGTTGGTCTTTGGCAAAAAGCCGAATCGGCGATAGAAGACCGGATCTCCGAGTACCACACAGCCTGACGCGCCCCGATCGCGCAGCGCCAAGAGCACGTTCTCTATCAGCAGCGAACCTATGCCCTGTCCTTGAAATTCCGGCAGCACTGATACCGGGCCGAGACCGAACCAGTCTGCTGAACGATCGGAGATCGAAACGGGAGATACAGCGGCGTGCCCGACAACAGCCCCGTCCGCTTCAGCTACAAGTGAAATGGACAGCGCTCCTTGCGCACGCAAAGCGTCGACGATGAATTGCTCAGTGTGATCTGTGTGGGGCGCGTTACGGAACGCCGCAATCGTAACGGCGTGAATAGCTGCACCATCGTCAGGGGCTTCGCGCCGAATGATTGTTCCCAGCGTCCGATTGTCGCGACTAGCTACCAAGTGGACTCCAGCACGGAATTACTCTCGTACGTACCGCCCAGGATGCGTGGGAAACGATCGTCAACCTGCGAACGGCCGAGCGCCTCTTTCGATTGTAATGGGACGAACGGGCCCGTTGGAACAGTTCCGGTCTTGCCGCGGCCCTACCGACAGCACCGTGGGTGACCAAGCGAGGCAAACGGGGTTTAATGCGCGTCCATGCAGCCGATTCAGACCAAGCTCGCGCCGCCGCGCCTGCGTTCCGAGTGGATTCCTCGTATGAGGCTGCTCGATCGACTCCGCGAAGCGCGCCTGCGCAAATTGATCCTGATGACCGGACCGGCGGGGTACGGCAAGACCTCCCTCGCCAGTGCCTGGCGCCAGGACCTGCTGCAGCAAGGCTGGCAGGTCGCGTGGTTGACGCTGAACCGCGAGGAAAACGATCTCACCCGTTTCGCTGGATACATTGCGGCCGCGCTGGGCACCTGCGGCATCTCGAGCGAGGCGCTGGACATGTTCCAGCGCGATCAGAGCGACGATCCTGGTGAAGTCTTCGTCGTCGCACTCGTCAATTCCCTATCTCGTGCGGGATCGCAGTTGTGCCTTGTGCTGGACGATTTTCAGGAGCTTACGAACCCAAGCGCGCTCCGGGTCGTGCAGCATCTCCTCGAGTACGCGCCCGAGAATTTCCACCTTTGCCTGCTCACGCGCCAGCGTCCCGCTTTATCGCTGGCGAGACTCCGAAGCACGAACGAGATCGGCGAGATCGACGTCGCCGACCTTCGTTTCAACGAGGCGGAGACCGCAGAATATCTGGAGTCGCGAATCGGGCCGCTTTCGAGCAGCGTGACGAGGCAGCTCTATGAATTGACCGACGGCTGGGTCGCGGCACTGTTGCTGGTGGAACTGGCCATTGGCAAGCGGCCGGACATCGCCGAGTTTCTCCGCTTGCGACCAGCCAATCTGCGCAGTTTCAGTGAGTTCCTCGACGCCGAGGTACTCGACAAGCTGCCGCGTGAAGAATTCAAGCTCCTCGTTTGTGCCGCCGGATGCCGACGTCTCTCGGGCCCGCTGTGCGCAGCCGTGAGCGGCGTGGATCGCGCGGGCGAAATCCTGGTCAAGCTCTACGAGCGAAACCTGTTCCTGACCGAGATTGGAGGTGAAGGCCGCTGGACGTGGTACCGCTTCCATCCGCTGTTGCGACAGCGTCTGCTCGAACACTTCCTGAATCTCGATGAGGCCGAGCGAGTCCGCGTCAATCGCCGGGCCTGCGAATGGTTCAGCGAGCATGGCCAGAACGACGAGGCGGTGCGGCACGCGATCTATGCCGGCGACGTCGATCGCGCTGCGGACCTGATCGAGGCCTGTGCCCGCGACTTGATTTATGCAGGTATGTTTCGACGCCTCATCGACTGGGCCGGCAGCTTGCCGGTTGAAAACACCTCCCGCAGGCTCGATCTCCAGCTGTCGTTGGGATGGGCGCATATCTTCAGCAGCCGGACCGAGGTGACCCTCGAGACGTGCCGGCGGATCGAATCGATCGTCGACGAGAGTGACCAGCGCAGCAGGTACGAACTTCAGATGCTGCGTGGGGGCGTCGCCCTGCTCGAGGACGACAGCGAGGCGGCCTGCGCCGCCGCGCTCGATACCAACTCGATGCCGCCCTCCGCGGGCCCGCTGTTGATCGGCCTGCGCGCCAACATTCTGACCTGGTCGCTGGCACTCAAGGGTGACCATGACGGTGCACGCAACGCCTATCTTGCGGCAAGGTTCAGCGCGAGCGAAGAGGTGGCGCCTTCGCGTCGCATCATCGGCGACTCGTTTTACGGCATGTCGCTCATGCTGCAGGGCGAATTCGCGCTGGCCGAGCGCGTCTTGCGCGACGCATTCTCGATGGGTTCGAGCCTCGCCGGCGCTTATTCCGAGCCTGCGTGCATCGCCGCAGGTTTTCTCGCCGAAGCGCTATACGAAGCCGGGCAGGTCGACGAGGTGATCAAGCTCGTCGGGGAGCGCTACGAGATGATCGAGCGCCTCGCACCCCTGGACATTCCGCTGCGAGGCCTTACGGCTCTTGCGCGTGCTCATCGCGTCCGCGGCAACCGCGACGAGGCCTCGTCGATCCTTGGGCATCTCGAGGAAATCGGCGTGATCCATCACCACGACCGAACGCTCGCGTGCGCGCTGTCGGAGCAGGTCACCGGATGCCTGGCCGACAATGACCTCGAACGTGCGCGCGACGTCATGCGGCGACTCGAACAATTGTCCGTCGAATATTCGCTGGACCCATTGAATGCGACCAGCGAGATTCCGCTCCTTGCTTCCCTGAGACGTATCGAAATGGATCTCGCCGGCAACCTGCCCGAGGTGGCCCTCGAGCGAGCCGGCGCGCTTCTTGAAAAATGCATCGCCTGGCGTCGGAATCGGGTGGCCGCGAAACTGGCGCTGCTGCAGGTTCGCGCGCACCTGCTGCTCCGCGATGAAGCCAGTGCCGTCACTGCGCTTCGGCGCGCGCTGCACCTCGGCCGGCGCCGTGGCCTGGCCCGGACGTACCTCGACAGTGGCGTGCAGGTCACGGACTTGATACGCAAGCTGCTCTCGAACGGGAATGAGGACGTCGAGGTGCTGGACTATCTCGCCTGGCTGCTCGCGAAGGTTCCGATGGCGACATCGACGGCTGCACGCACTGTGTCGCGCAAACCCACACTCGCACCGCCGATCGCCGTCACCGATCGTGAACTCGAGATTGTCGGCATGCTCTCTCGCGTACTGACCAACAAGAAGATTGCCCGGGCGCTCAACATATCGGACGGCACCGTCAAGTGGCACCTGAAGAACATCTACGGCAAACTCGGCGTCACCAGCCGCGACGAAGCCCTCGCCCGCTGCCGCGACCTTGGCCTGCTCGCGTGAGGGCGCCGCGCGGTAATTCAGCCGGCGGCAACCGGTGGCGCATCGGCGGCGACGAAACCGCGGGACTTGACTGGGTCGTGGCGTTCGACGAAGTCGCGGACGCACGCGAGAGCCTGTCGGGATTCGGGCAGCCACTGCACCGCCTGGAATACGTGCGGCATTTCCGGCCATACCTGCAGCTCGGCCGCACTTCCGCTGGCGCGCGCCTTCAGGAACGCCTTGCGTGACTGCTCGAGCAGTAGTTCGGTGCTGCCTGCCTGGAACAGCAGCGGCGGCAGTCCGGCCAGGCTGCCCGCACAGGGCGAAACGGCGGGATCGTGCATGTCGACCGGTGCGATGACGAGCCGTTGCAGCAATTCGAGTACACCGGGCCCGATCATCGGGTCGCCGCTGGTCGCGTCTGGGCCGAGGCCCGCCACCTGCTCGAGATCTGTTCCGGGTGAGAACATTACGCCGCAAGCCGGGGCCGGCAAACCCGCGTCGCGAATTCGCTGCAGCACCGCGAGCACGAGCAGACCGCCAGCAGAATCGCCGGCCACGACGATGCGCCTCGGATCGTGTCCCGTGGCGAGCAGCCACCGGTAAGCAGCAAAGCAGTCCTCGTGCGCCGCCGGCAGCGGATGTTCCGGTGCAAGGCGATATCGTGCAACAAACGCCCGTGCGTCCAGTGCATCGCACAGGCGCGCGGCGAGTCCCGCATGCGTCAGCGGCGTGCGGAACATGAAGCCGCCGCCATGCAGATAGAGAATTGTGCGTGACGCTGTGCCGCGATCCGTCGTTACCCACTCGCCGGAAATTCCGTCGGCGTGAACCTCGGCCCGACGCACGGCGGCGTGAAAACCGCCGAGCCGGCGGTCGAGCCTGGCCAGCGCTTCTCGCGCACGTGGCAGGTCTACGCGCTTGGGAAATCTCGGCTTGAACACCCGGCGATAGAACCAGATCAGCAGGCGAGCGCGAAAACTCAGCCGCGCCGTCGGGTTCGTGCAGGTTCCATCGGCGGCGAATGTGCGCATGAACTCTGGCGCGCATCACGCCATTGCGCCCCCGGCGCGGGCGAGCGATTTCCGTGTCGCCTTTTTCCGCACGACCGGAGCCGCGGACTTCTTGGCCGCGCGCTTGCCGTAGGCTCGCTCGAATTCGCGGAACGAGCGTTGCACGTGTTGCGCAAGGCGGTCGACGTGGGGCACCACGGCGCGCGTGGAGATCAGCATCACGTAGGTCTCGTCGGCATAGCTCATGAAACCGACGGTCAGGCGCACCCCCAGTGACGGACCGACCAGGGGCATGAAGTACTCGAGCTTGCTGCCGTTGAGGAACAGCGGTTTTGGAATCCCATACGGATTGGAGATCAGCAGGTTGGCTGTCACTGGCATGCGTTCGCCCACGCGCAGCAAATCAGGGCCTGCCGAGACACCCATGTTGATCATCGCAAAAAGCTTGGCGCCCGATGCGCCCATCCGGTGGATGTCACTCTTGCCGGTGGCCATCGCAGCCTTGATCTCGGCCAACCGCTCGAGCGGCGCGCTTCCTGGCTCACCGAGTTTGACGACGCAGCCGGAAATCTGATTCCCGGCCCCGGGGACCTTGAGCGCGACCGGCACCAGTGCCGTAAGTGCCTTGTTCGCGGCCAGCCCGCTTTTCGCTAGATAGTCACGGTAGGCGGCGTCGACAACGGCCGTCAGTACATCGTTCACGGAGCTTTCACTCGCCTTGGCCAGCGCCTTGACGCGACTCAGCGGAAGACGGCTCAAGCCATACGTACGCAGGTTCGAGCCATGTCGCGTCGGGTCGAGTCTCTGGCGCGCCAAACGGCACAGCGCGACGCGTGCTGCCGGTGATCAGCCCGGCCCCGTGGTTTGCAAATGCCTTGCTGACGTCCGCGACCGCGCGAACGGACTCCGATATCGCTTGCGTCGCCTTGCGCAGCGCGCTGGGGCCAGCGACCTTCGGTGCGTCGTGATGCTGCCAGGTGGACAACCCTTCCCACGGCGCGCGAACGGTCCGCACCTGCGGCGAGTCCGGCAATATCTCCCCCATCAGCCGGAACATGGAAACGCCGTCCCATTGCGCATGATGCAGCGTGATCAGGAAGGCGAAGCGCCCGCCTTCGAGTCCATCGAACCAGTGAAAGCGCCAGAGCGGCGCCGAGCTCGGCAGCGGCGGATCGACTGCCTTGGCCGCTGCCGCGAGCAATTGCCGCTCGGTGCCCGGTGACGGCAGGCGCTCGCGGAACACATGCCGAGACAAATCGACGTCGACTTCCTCCCAGCTCGGCATCGACGCGATCGAAAAATTCGGACGCAGGTTGAACGGTGCGCCGACCGGGCGCTTGCTCATCGACGCGAAGATGCGGTCGGCATAGCCTGGTTTTGCGCCGGCAGGCGGTGAAAATACATACAGGAAGCCGCCGTGGACCGGAATGGCTTCGGACTCCAGAAGGAACCAGGAGAGATCGAGCAACGACATTTTCATTGCGAAGGTCCTTCTTGAAATCGGGTCTGGATCAGGATGCGCACGGTACGTTTGCGCGGCGCTCCGGACGCCTCCCCAAACGGGGGGCATTCGTGCCGGGCGTCACGCGTCATCGGGACGAGGTCGGATCGGCGGCTGAGGTACGTACCCAATAGCCCGTTCCGCCCCTCCCCAGTTCGGGCCGCCTGCTGCCCTCCCATCAAGTGGGGCGGCACGTGGCCAGGTGGAACGTATCGTCACCCTCCACGAACCGGACGACTGCCCGCCGGCATTTAACCGGCGGGACCACCTACTCGAGGAGAATCAGGATGTTCATGCTGGATCGCATCACCGAGCCGGTGCTTGGACCGACGGGTCTCGACGGTGTCTTCTCCGCCGAAGAGACGGCGATTCGCGACGCCGCGCACGAGTTTGCGCGAGACGTCATGCGTCCCCTGGGGCGAGAAGCTCGACATCCTCTCGGCTCAGGACGTGGTTGCCGCCGATTCGCCCTTATGGCAATTCCTCGCCGACTTCCGCGACTCCGGACTGATGGACTTGGAGACGCTCGATGCGCTGACTCCGGAGCAGCAGAGCCGTATCTTCCCGTTGATCTTCGAAGAGCTCGGCTGGGGCGATTCCGGTCTCGCGATCCTCGCGCTCGCATCGAGCTTTCCGTCGCTGATGGTGCATGCGCTCGGCGACGACGAATTGAAGGAACGTTTCATGGGCGTGCCTGGCTGCTGGGTCGCCACGCAGCCCGATCGTGGCAGCGATGTTCCCGATATCGACGCCACCGAGGTGTACCCGGGCGCTCGCCAGAGCCGCGGCAATCTGTCGGCCCGCCTGGTCGGCAACGAGTACATCATCAATGGACAGACGTCCGCGTGGGTTTCGGGAGCGCCGATCGCGCAGAATGCGCTGGCGTACATCCCCTGCGATTACGGCGACGGCCTGTACAACGACGCTGGTGGTCTCCATCACGTCGGCATCCTCGTGCCCTTCGACCTTCCCGGCGTCAGCAAGGGCAACCCCATCGAGAAGCTGGGCCAGCGGCCGCTGCCCCAGGGCGAAGTGTTCTTCAGCGAAGTGCGCGTGCCGGCGAAATATGCGTTCGCCGCTCGCGATCGCGCCGTCCCGAGCCTGATCGGCGCGCTCACGTTCGGCAACATGGAAATGGCGACGACGTTTACCGGCGTCGCACGGGCCGCCTTCGAGCATTCGCTTGCCTATGCGCACGAACGCAAGCAGGGCGGAACGGCGATCATCAATCACCAGTCGGTGCGCCTCCGGATCTTCGACATGTGGCGCAAGCTGGAAGCCGGACGTGCGCTCGCACGACGCGTCTTCACCTACAACTACAGCCCGAACGGGCCCCACATGCTGGCCTCGGTCACCAGCAAGACGTACTGCACGCAAATGGCGCTCGAGCTCACCAACGAAGCGATCCAGATCTTTGGCGGCAACGGACTGACCCGGGCATACCCAGTGGAGAAGCTGATGCGCGATGCGCGCGCCGCCTTGATCGAAGACGGCGAGAACAACGTGCTGTCGCTGAAGGGCGGCACGTGGCTGAGCCGCTGGTACAAGACCCAGTAAACGACTCGAACCAATCCCCTGCTCCGTAACATTCACAGAGAAAACGTCATGTCGAAAAAACCCGTCGTCGTCTATGGCGCAAGCGGTTACACCGGCCGCCTGATCTGCGAAGCACTTCGCAACTACCAGCTCCCGTTCATCGCGGCCGGCCGCGACGCCAAGCGCGTCGAAGAGGCGATGCGACTGGTCCCGGGTATCGAGACGGCCGACTACGAAGTCGTCGGCGTCGCGCACGAAGCAGCGGCCCTCGCCGAACTGTTCGCCGGCTCGCAGGTGGTCTGCAACACCGTGGGCCCTTTTCATCACTTCGGTGAGACCGTGGTCGACGCCGCCGCGAAGGCAGGCATCCACTACCTCGACACGACCGGCGAGATCCTGTTCATGGATCGGGCACGCGAAAAGTACGGCGCCGCTTATGCCGCCCAGGGCAAAGTGCTCGCGCCGAGCACCGCCTACATGTATACGCCGCTCGAGATCGCTGCACACATCGTGCTCGAGACGCCCGGAATCGACACGCTCGAGGCCATCTGCAGCGCGGTTGGGACGCCGACCTACGGCTCGACGCAGTCGATCTTCACGATGTTCGAAGCGGCCGAGACTTCATTCTATGTCGACAACCGCAAGCGCGCGATCTGGCCCAAGGCGCGTGGCTTCGAGGTGAACGTCCCGGGCATGCCGATGACGCAACTTGCGCTGCCCTGGGGCGGCGGCACGCTGCCGCTCTACTTTGAACGCGATGCGCGCGTCCGCAGCTGCCGGCAGATGACCACGTTCAACAACCGGGCGATGTTCGAACAGATCATCGCCATGCAGACGATGTACGAGAAGGACATCAAGCCGCTCCCCGCGCAGGAGCGCGCTGCCCGTATCAAGGCGATCGGCGAGTCGATGCAGCCCGGCATGCCGCCGCGCGAGAACCCGCTGGTGCACCGCTGCGTCGAGCACGTCGAAGGTCGCGGCGGCAACCGCTCGGCCTCGTGCACGATCCGCAGTTTCATGCCGTACCTGCTGACCGGCGTCGTCCAGGCTGCGACCGCGAATTTCCTGATCGGTGGCAGGCAACTCGCCGCCGGTTTCGTGTCCGCGTGCCAGGCCGTCGGCCATCACGAGATTCTCGGGCAGCTGCAGAACTTCGGGCTCGTCGAAGTCACGAAGTCGTCCTGAGACCGGGGAGGCCGCCATGCGCATCATCGATTACTTCGATAACGGGGCGAAGTACTACCCGTCGCGGACCGCGTTCGTCGACCTCGACCACGATGTGGCGGACATGTCCTATGCCGACGCGCACGCCGCGTCGCACCGGATCGCCGCGGCAATCCGCGGCAAGGGCTACGGCAAGGGGGCGCACATCGGCATCCTCGCGCCGAACAGCACGATCGCCTTCGTCACCTTGCTGGGCCTGTTCCGCGCCGAGGGTGTCTGGCTGCCCATCAACCCGCGCAATCCGGTGCCCGTGAATGCCGACCTGCTCTCCCGCTTCGACGGCGAGTTGCTGTTCTTCCACAGCAGCTACGCCGCCGAAGCGGCGCAGATCATGGCCGAGGCGCCCAACATCCGCGAGGCCATCTGCCTCGACGCCGAAGGCACGGGATACCCGTCGCTCGCGCAATGGTCCACGGGTTGCGCCGAGACGCACGACATCGGGCCGGAAGGCGACGACGACCTGTTTGCGATCTTCCCGACCGGCGGCACGACGGGGAAGTCGAAGGGCGTGATGATCACGCATCGCAACATCGCGACACTGTTCTCGAACTTCTACGCGCACTTCCACTACCACGACGACACGCGGCACCTGGTCGTCGCGCCGATGACCCACACGGCCGGAATCGTCGGCGCGATGCACTTCGCGCGGGGCGGCACCAACGTCATCATGAGCAAGGCGTCGCCGCAGGCCGTCGTCGACGCGATCGAGAAGCACCGCATCACGCACCTGTTCCTGCCGCCGACCGTGCTTTACATGACGCTGGCGCTGCCGGACATCCGCAAGCGCGATTTCAGTTCGCTGCAGCACTTCCTGGTCGGCGCCGCGCCGACGTCGCTCGAGAAGCTCAAGGAAGCGCATCGACGTCTTCGGGCCGGTAATGACCGAAGCCTTCGGCCAGTCGGAGGCGCCGGCCGCGATCACCGCCAAGGCGCCGTGGGACTACCTCGACAAGGAAGGCAACATCATCGAATCACGCCTGCAGAGCATCGGTCGCGCCTGCGTCCACAACCAGGTCGCCATCCTCGACGACGACGGCAAGGAACTCGCAGCGGGTGAAGCCGGCGAAATCTGCGTGCGCGGCGCCCTGGTGACGCCTGGCTACTACAAGAATCCTGAAGCTACCGCCGAGGCGCGCAAGTACGGCTGGCATCACACCGGCGACGTCGGCGTGATGGATCGTGACGGCTTCATCACGATCGTCGACCGCAAGAAGGACATGATCATCACGGGCGGCTTCAACGTCTATCCGAACGAGCTCGAGCAGGTGCTGATGACGCACCCGGCCGTCCAGGACTGCGCGGTGATCGGCGTTCCCGATGACAAGTGGGGCGAGGCGATCAAGGCCGTCGTGGAGCTGAAGCCCGGGCAGTCTGCGAGCGCCGAGGAGCTGACGTTGCTCGTCAAGACACAACTCGGCGGCGTCAAGGCGCCGAAGAGTGTCGATTTCGTCGCGAGCCTGCCGCGCAGTCCCGTTGGCAAGGTACTGAAAGCCGAACTGCGCAAGCCCTACTGGGAAAACCGTAACCGATCGGTGGCCTGAGGCCTGAAGGACAACATGCATGGTGCAAGGTATTCACGCATGAAGACAAGAGCGGTGATGGCGGGTGTCGGCATGGTGCCGTTCGCGAAGCCCGGACAGAGTGAGCCTTACGATGTCATGGGCGCCCGCGCGGCACGGGCCGCACTGGCGGACGCCGGCATCGGCTACGGCCGCGTGCAGCAAGCCTATGCCGGGTATGTTTACGGCGACGCCTGCAGCGGGCAGGCGGCGCTGTACCACGTCGGCATGACGGGCGTACCGATCGTCAACGTGAATAACAATTGCGCCAGCGGTTCCACCGCTTTTTCACTGGCAGCCCAGGCGGTGGAATATGGAGCCGTCGATTGCGCCCTCGCCGTCGGTTTCGAGGAAATGCCGCCGGGGGCGTTGGACGTCGTCTTTCCGCAAAAGACCAATCCCATGGCGTCGCACCGAAGGGCCGTCGCCGAGCTGGTCAATGCCGGCGATGACGAGTCTGAAGTCCCTCCAGCCGTGTACATGTTCGGCTGGCAGGTGGAACTGCTGCGAAAGCAATACGGCGTGTCTGAAAAAGCGCTCGCCCGCGTGGCCATCAAGGCGCGACGGCATGCAGCACAGAATCCGTACGCAATTTTCCGCGATCCCTTGACCGAAGAGCAGATTCTAGCCGGCACGCCGATCTATCGTGGCCTGCGCAAACTGTTCGCCTGCGCGCCGAGTTGTGGCGCCGCGGCAGTCGTCGTCTGCAGCGAGGCGTTCGCCCGCACGCACGGATTGCGCGATGACGTCCGCCTGATCGGCAAGGGCAGCTGCAGCGACCGTGCCGAATTCTTTACCGGCGATCCGCTCGATGTCATGTTCCGTGCGCTGTCCCGCGAGGCTGCGCACCAGGCGTATGAGGATGCCGGCGTCGGGCCCAGCGACATCGACGTAATCGAGCTGCACGATTGTTTCACCAGCAACGAGCTGATCACGTACGGCGCCCTGGGCCTCTGCCGGGACGAGGACGTGGAGCGGTTCGTCCTCGACGACCAGAACACGTATGGCGGCCAGGTCGTGGTCTGTCCCTCGGGCGGATTGATGGCCAAGGGGCACCCGTTGGGTGCGACCGGGCTCGCCCAGATCACCGAGCTCGTGTGGCAACTCCGCGGCAGCGCGGGCACGCGGCAGGTCGAGGGCGCCCGCACGGCGCTCCAGCACAACGGCGGGCTGGGCAGCGCCGGCTACGTGCACATCTTCCAGCGGCAATGAACCTATGTGCGGCGCTCGCCGAGCATTTACGGAGACAGTAGCAACATGAACATCAGGAAAGTGCTGGTTGTGGGGTCAGGTACCCTGGGTCAGCAGATCGGCTTCCAATGCGCCATGCACGGCTTCGACACCGTGATGTACGACCTGCGCGAGGAATCATTGGATTCCTGTCGCGCGTCCCACCGGCAATATGCCGAGCTCTTCAAGAACCAGAAAGGCAGGAGCCAGGCCGAAGTCGATGCGGCACTCGCCCGCCTTTCATACACCACGGATCTTGCGGCCGCCGGGTCGCGACGCCGACATCGTGAGCGAGTCGGTGCCCGAGAACCCCGACGTCAAGCGGAAGGTGTATCCGCTGCTGAACCGGCGTGCCCGGCGAAGACGATTTTCACGACCAACACTTCGACGTTGTTGCCGAGCCAGTTCGCGGATGCCACCGGCCGCCCCGAGCGCTTTCTCGCGCTGCACTTCGCCAACGAAATCTGGGATCGCAACGTCGGCGAGGTCATGGGGCATCCTGGCACCGACCCCGCGATCTACGAGATCGTCGTGCAGTTCGCCAAGGCCATCGGCATGGTGCCGATTCGCCTGGACGTGGAGCAGAACGGCTACGTGCTCAATTCGATCCTCGTCCCCTGGCTGATGGCGGCGCAGACGCTCGTCACGAACGGCATCGCACGGCCAGAAGACATCGATCGCACCTGGATGATCACGCACCAAGATGCCGGTGGGACCCGTGGGTATCCTGGACATGGTCGGCCTCGAGACCTTCCACAGTATCGCGTCGTACTGGGGCGACGTCAGCAACGACGAGCAACTGAAGAAGAACGCGGCCTATCTCAAGACAGCACTTCGTCGAACCGAACAAGCTGGGCGTGAAAACCGGCGAAGGCTATTACAAGCATCCCAGCCCGGCTTATCAGGAGCCGGGATTCCTGTCCTGAGGAGTCGAACGAATGAACATCAAGAAAGTGTTGGTAGTGGGGTCCGGCACGCTGGGTCAGCAGATCGGTTTCCAGTGCGCCATGCACGGCTTCGACGTCGTCATGTACGACGTGAAGCAGGAAATGCTCGATGCGTGCCGGGCGATCCAGCACGGCGAGTATGGCGAACTGTTCCGGAACAGGGGCCGGAGCAAGGCCGAGGTCGACGCCGCCCTCGCGCGCATTTCCTATACCCTCGACCTCGAGGCAGCCGGGCGCGACGCAGACCTCGTCAGCGAATCTGTTCCGGAAAACCCGGACATCAAGCGCAAGGTCTATCCGCTGCTGCACGCGGCCTGCCCGCCGAAGACGATTTTCACGACCAACACCTCGACGCTGTTGCCGAGCCAGATCGCGGACGCCACCGGCCGTCCGGAGCGCTTCCTCGCCCTGCACTTCGCCAATGAGATCTGGGACCGCAACATCGGCGAGGTGATGGGCCACGCTGGTACCGACCCCGAGATCTTCGAGATCGTGGTGAAGTTCGCCAAGGCCATCGGCATGGTCCCGATCCGCGTGGAGAAGGAGCAGAACGGCTACATCATCAATTCGCTGCTCGTGCCCTGGCTGATGGCGGCGCAAAGCCTCGTCACCAATGGCGTCGCGCAACCGGAAGACGTCGATCGCACGTGGATGATCACCACCAAAATGTCCGTAGGACCGTTCGGTTTCCTGGACATGATCGGCCTCGAGACCGCTTACAACGTCGCTTCCTATTGGGGCGAGGTCCGCGGGGACGAGCAATTGAAGAAGAATGCGGCTTACATCAAGACGCACTTCGTCGACAAGCACAAGCTGGGCGTGAAAACCGGCGAGGGTTACTACCAGCATCCGAATCCGGCCTATCAGCAGCCGTCTTTCCTTTCGTGACGACTGTGTCGATCAGGGCCTTGGAGCAACCGTGACGACTCGCCGCAATGACCGCCGAATGTTCTTCGTGGCGGCCTGCTTCAACTGGCTGGCGGGGCTGCCGCTGCTCGTCGCCACGGCGCCCTTCGCCCGCCTCCTGGGACTGGAACTCAACGCCACGGCCATCGTGTTCATTCACATCACTGCCGCGGTCATCGTCGTCTTCGGCGGGGTGTACGCGCTGATCGCGCAAGACCCTGTGCGCTACCGCGTCTACATACCACTGGGCATCATCCTGAAGATCTGCCTTGTAGCCATCGTCTATGGCTCGTGGCTCAGCGGCCGGATTCCGTGGCCGTTGCCGGCCTTGGCTGCCGGCGACATTCTTTTCGCCGCCCTCTTCTGGCGTTATCTGCGCGCCACGAGGGCACTACCCAAATCGACAACGCAACTGGAACGCACATGAGCACCTCTGCGACAACCACCGCGGGAACCCGCTCGCCTGCTCCCGGCTGGGCAATGACAGCTTTTCGCACCGTCAACTACCTGATCGAGGACATCGGCGGCGGGCCACGCGTGATCAAGCTGGCGCATGCGCTCAACTTCCACAAGTTCATCACGTTCTTCGTCATCCTCGGGATGATGGCGTACACCGGCAATTACTCGGTGGGTGCCTGGGTCTACCTGTGCCTGCACGGCGTGTACGGCTGGTGCTGGCTCATCAAGGATGCGGCCGGCCGCGACTCCTCGGTCGACCGGCCGATCACGTTTGGCGCGATCGCATGCCTCTATGCTTTCTACGGTGTCTGGATCTGGGGGTTGCCGTGGCTCTTTCTCTCGCGCCACGTCGAACACTCCAATGTCGTCCTGGCCTTCTGTATTTGCCTGCACACGCTCGGCGTGGTGACGATGATCGGCGCGGACCTGCAGAAGACCTTTACGCTGCGACTGAAGCCGGGGTTGATCTCCAACGGCATGTTTGCCTATACGCGTAACCCGAACTTCCTCGGCGAAATCATGATCTACGCGACGTACGCCATCATGGCCGCACACATCGCCGGCTGGATCTTCGTGCTGCTGCAATGGACGCTGCTGTTCCTGCCGCGCATGCTGGCAAAGGACGCCTCGATCTCGCGTCATCCAGGTTGGGCCGAGTACAAGGCACGATCCGGCTTGATAATTCCATGGCGGATCCTGACCGGGCAGGCGTTTTTCGACAAGACATCAAGCGCGACGACAGCGACAACACGCGCGTAGGGCCCTCATGCAAGCGACACCACGACTGCTGCTGAGAATTTCCTGGGAGGCAGAATTGTTTGGCGTCGGGATGTTCGAGACGCTGGCGCAGATGCACCCGCAGCACGCCGAGCCGTTGACGGCGTGCGCGGCCATGGAATGCTTCAACGCTCGCTACTGCGAGCCTTTCGGCCGCGATGCGGGAATTCGCATCAGCGTGGAGCGCGCCGAATCCCTGAAACGCTGGGGCTCAGCGCTCGCGCGACGCCTGCGCACCTTCAATAGCGTCGCCAGACTCATGATAGTCGAGACGCCCGTGGCCGACATGCTGTACAGGCGGCTCGGCAAAGGTGCCCGCTCGCTCGAATTAAAGGCTCTCGCGGACAACCTGTACGAGCACGAAAATGCGATGCGGGACTGGTTCAGGTCCGAGTTGAAGGGAAAGCCCGACGGAGCGGTAAATATATTTGCGTATCTCGAACGACATGGGATCGCGCGAGCCGATCCTGCTCTATCGACATTCCGCAAGGTTTCGGTCTAACCTGCCAGTGCTAGCAGCTTACCGAACCTCGTAAACGCGCGATCTCTGGTGAGCTTGGCGATATGGACATGCAACAGCCCCCAGATGCTAGTGGATCGGCCGCGTCGGTCGCACCATCCCGGCCGATCGGATATACCCCCGTCAGTTCCACGGATACCGCAGAACTGACACACGACGTACGTGAGTGGAACTTCGAGTTCCTGCAACTCAGCCCTGGCAAGTTCAGTGCGCATGGCGCAATGTTGAATCTGGATGGGGTCAGTATCGCGCGTGTATCCATGGGGCAGACTCTGCTCCAGAGGGGTTTTGCCCAGCGCGGCACGCTCGCGGTGTTCATCCCTGGCGTTGGCTCGGGGCCCGCGTACGTTCAAGGTCAATTGCTGGAACCTGGTCAGTGCGCAACCCTTACGGAGGGGGCGCAGTTGGAATCGATCACGCGCGAAGGGTATTGCGATGTTTGCTTCGGATTGGACCTCACTGTTTGTCGCCCACAATTGGAAGCGTTGAACGGAGGTTCGATCGGCCTCGCGCGAGGCGCCTGCATCGCAGCACCTGGAGTCTTCCTGGACAACTGACATGCTGGATCGCGTCGACTGGCTGCTGAGCGCCGTCATGGAGTATCCGCAATGTCTTGGAGACGAACGCGTGCGAGCGAGTCTCACGGACCATGCACTGGCCGCGATGGTGCGGTTCGACAGTTCTCCCGCTGATGTCGATGCAACGACGCGAACCGCACGCGCGAGCCGACGAGCCGCCGTGCGGATCGCGCGCGACTTCATCCACTCAAGGTTGGCAGAGCCGCTGCGACTGTCCGAGTTGTGCAGCCAGGCGAATCTGCAGATCCGGTCTCTCGAATATGGTTTTCGGGAGACCACGGGCCTGACCCCCGTCGCGTACATTCGATCGCTGCGGTTGAATGCCGTTCGACGAGCGCTGCAACAGCAAACGTCGGGTCCGCAGCGCTCGATCTCGGAGATCGCCATGGACGTCGGCTTCTGGCACCTCAGCCAGTTTGCAGTGGACTATCGCCGGTTCTTTGGCGAGACGCCGACCGAAACAAGACGCCTTGCGAAGAACAATTGGGCGGTGACCTACACGCCGCGGCAACTCGGACTGGCAAGCGCAGCGGGAAATTGACGCTGCGCATCTGGGCTCTTACGTTTTTTTCTGATAGCGTGACGGCGCTGCCCGATGTTGGCTGCGGCTGTGCAATCCCTCGACTGTGAAATCGAACAAGTCCCTAGTTGATCTCTTCGATCTCACCCGGCTTCCAGGTCTTGTCGAAGAATGGCTTCAGTCGCACCGGAAAATTAAGCCAAAAGGACTGGTGACCTATCCTCCCGGAAATAACAGCGTGACCACAAGGCGAAACCCCCACTCGGGACCTTCGCCCGGGGTCTCGATGAAGTAGCGGACACCGCCCTGGTAGCTCACCATCTGCGAGCCCCATTTAGTGACCTTGGAGTACATGAGGTTCAACGGCACGTTCCAGGTCTCGCCGATCCAGTCGTAGCTTGATTCGAGTTGATCGTCGCCGTCCGACCGCCCGAAAACTGTTTCGCGACGAATGGCTGGATGAACGTGCTGCTGATCTCGTTGCGATCGTCGTCGCCGGCAAACGACCAGATGTGGTTGACGAGCGCACCGTAAGTCCAGCCCTCCTTCGTCTGCCGCAATGCGAGCACGGTTGGGCCGGCGCCCCATTTCTCAGCGCCCAGCAGCTCGTCGGTGGCGGTCGGCAGCAGGAAGCACCGGCCCCGCGCCGACGATCCAGCCGTTGACCGGTTCCTTCGGCGAGAAGAAGAACGATGGGTTGATGTCTCCAAACCCGAACTGGCTGCCGGAGTCGCCGAAGACGTCGTCCTGGTAGATCACGGGCACGATCACACGGGTGATCAGGTTCATGTGATCGTTGAGGCTGCGCGGAATCACCGGCTGGACATTGAGATAGTGCTTGGTGCCGTTCTCGCTGCCGATGTCGAAGTCGACGTTGTACTGCATCGGCACGCTGATGAGCGACGCGACCGGATTGGCGAGTTTCTTAGCGAGCTCGTCCGCGCTCTGCTGGGCGCAAGCGGTCTGTGACTGTGTGAGAAGGGCGAGCACAGCCATCGCCATTGCTGATCCGTAGCACTTCGACATGCATCCCTCCCTTCCCACCTCGAGCCATCGGCAATTGGCTTGAGGAAACTATCGCTGAGGAAACGTCGATACTACGGTTCCATCCCTATTCATGCCAATCGATGTCACTGTCGCGGCTGGGAATTGCAAAAATTGGCGTGCGGTTCGCTATTGTCTGGTGCGAGCTAGTTCGCATCAGCAGATCCGTACACCGGCACGGTGACTTCCGTGCAACTTCCGATGCTAGACTCCGCCGTTCGCACCGACTCTGCGGCCAGGGAATGGCCATGGCGCACAGCACATGTGCGAGACACACCGCGAAGCCTGCCCTTGCGAGAAGAGATTGTCGCAACCGTCGAAGGACGGACGCCATGAGCTCGCAACTGCTGCCAAATACAAGGAGACGTTTATGGCGAAGACGGACAAGCCAAATATCCTTTTCATCATGGGCGACGACATCGGATGGTTTAACGTCGAGCTGCTTACAACCTGCGGGATCATGGGTTACCAAGACGCCCAACATCGATCGCATCGCGCGTGAAGGCGCGCTCTTCACCGACTGGTATGGCCAACAAAGCTGCACCGCCGGCCGCGCCGCCTTTTTCACCGGGCAGTCGCCGATCCGCACCGGTCTGACGAAGGTCGGCCTGCCGGGCGCCGACCTGGGCCTCGGCCCGAACGATCCGTGCGTCGCCCAGAGTTCATGAAGACGCTCGGCTACGCCACCGGGCAGTTCGGCAAGAACCACCTGGGCGACCGCAACGAGTTCCTGCCGACCGTGCACGGCTTCGATGAGTTCTTCGGCAATCTCTATCACCTCAACGCCGAGGAAGAGCCGGAGAATCCCGACTACCCGAAGGAGCCGAAGTTCCGCGAAGAAGTTCGGCCCGCGCGGCGTGCACAAGTGCAAGTCACGACGGCAAGGGCGGGCAGAAGATCGAGAACACCGGCCCGCTCAGCCGCAAGCGCATGAAAACGATCGACGACGAATTCCTCGAATGCGGCCATGGACTTCATCAAGCGGCAGCACAAGGCCAACAAGCCGTTGTTCTGCTACTTCAACTCCACGCGCATGCACGTCTTTACGCATCTGAAGAAGGAGATCGCAGGGCAAGACGGGCCTCGGCCTCTATCCCGACGGCATGGTCGAGCACGACGGGCATGTCGGCCAGTTTCTCAAGAAGCTCGACGATCTCGGCATCGCCGACAACACCATCGTCGTCTACACCACCGACAACGGCGCCGAAGTGCTTCACCTGGCCCGACGGCGGCACCACGCCGTTCAAGGGCGAGAAAGCCACCAACTGGGAAGGCGGCTTCCGCGTGCCGTGCGTCATCCGCTGGCCCGGCGTGATCAAGCCCGGCACGATCATCAACGACATCTGCGCGCACGAAGATTTCATCCCCACGCTTTGCCGCCGCGGCGGGCGACGCCGGACCTCGTCGCCAAGTGAAGAAGGGCTAGCAAGATCGACGGCAAGAACTTCAAGGTCCATCTCGATGGCTATAACCTGATGCCCTTCCTCAAGGGCGAAGTGAAAGAGTCGCCGCGCAAGGAGCTTCATCTACTGGAGCGACGACGGCGACCTGATGGCGATCCGCTACGAGCATTGGAAAGTCGCCTTCCTCGAGCAAAACACGCGAAAGTCGACCCCAAGACGCCGCTCGGCGTGTGGCAGGGCCAGTTCACCAAGCTGCGCGCGCCCCAACCTGTATAACCTGCGCTCCGACCCGTTCGAGCGCGGCACCGAGAGCATCTACTACGGCGACTGGATGGCGCACCGGACGTTCATGCTTGTGCCGGCGCAGGCGTTCGTCGCCAAGGTGCTGGAGAGCTTCAAGGAGTTCCCGCCGCGCGCCAAGGCCGCGAGCTTCACCGTCGGCGACGCGATGGAGAAGATCACGACGGCGAGCGCGCACCAGAACTGACGCGGCGGCTCGCCGATCGAAGCAGTCACCGGGCTGCCGCGGCGCTGCCGCTCGTGGCGAGCCTCGCTAGTCTTCGTGCCGGGCTCGTCCCGCTTGTGTGCTCCGGAAGCATCAACTGTCGCATCTCCGGATGCCAGTTCCGGGTGATTGCCGTACATCTCAAGTTCCGCCTCCGATGGTGACGTTTGCGAAAGGGAACGACTTTTCGATCGGTCATGTGAGTCCACCGAGTCGTGCATTCGGTGAGCTGCGAGGATCGTGTATCGAGTCGCACGGGCCGCTGTGCCGTAGTTCGCAGGTTTGCGAGCCGGCATTAGCTGTTCGTCGCTCGTACAAGACGGCGATCCGATGGGCGGCTCGAAAGCCTATCGCCTAAACATACCGCCAATCCACCTGTGACCACTACTGTCGTAGTGCTCTACACTTCGCACGCATACTCCTTCTTCGCACATCCCTCCCAACTAAACTAACATCACCAACCACCAACACCGCTGCAAATTCATAGCCCCAACCTTAGCACGCTCTCTACAGCATGAATGGCAAGATTCAGACTCCAAGAGGAATAATTGATGTTGCGAATCGCACCAGGCTTGCTCCTGATCACGGTCACGAGCATCGCGAATGCCCAGGACAAACCGAATGTCGTCATCATGCTCGGCGACAACGTCGGCTACGGTGACATCGGTGCTTATGGCGCGGGCGAAATCCGCGGAATGCCGACGCCACGCATCGATTCTATTGCCAGCCAGGGTTTGCGCCTGACGCAATACCTGGTCGAGCCAGCCTGCACGCCCTCGCGCGCGGCACTGATCTCCGGGCGCTATTCGCAGCGGCTGGGGCTCGCGACAGTCATCATCGGGGGCACGCCGAACACGCTCCAGGCGAGCGAAGTGACTCTCGGCGAACTGTTCAAGAGCGCGGGCTACGCCACCGGTATGACCGGCAAGTGGCACCTCGGCGCGAGCGAGCAGAGCTGGCCGACCCGCCAGGGCTTCGATGAGTACCACGTGGGCGTCTTCGAATCCTCGGATGGCACCTTGTATCGCGATGCCATGCAGCGCACCGGCCTGCCCGAAGCCGCGATTGCCGCGACCGAGCCGTACATCTGGGAGTCCGATGCGACCGGAACCATGAAGAAGGCACGGCCCTATACCTTGGACAATCGCGGTCAGGTGGAGGGCGAGATCGCGAAAGCCTCGGTGGACTTCATCGAACGCAAGGCAAAAGCCAAACAGCCGTTCTTCCTCTACGTCGGTTTCACCAATACCCATTATCCCGATACGCACGGCGCCCGAATTCGTCGGCAAGTCGCGCATCGGCCCGTATGGCGATGCAATCATGGAACTCGATTACCGCACGGGCCAGATCCTCGACGCGATCAAGGCCGCAGGCGTCGAAGACAACACGATCGTCATCTGGATCTCGGACAACGCGGCGGCGCCGACGGGAGGTCCGTCCGACACACGCTTCGGTTTCAACGGTCCGTTCCGCGGCGAACTCGGCGATGCGACGGAAGGTTCGATTCGCACCATCGGCATGGTCAAGTGGCCGGGCAAGATCGCGCCGCGCGCCAGCAACGAGATGTTTGCGGTGCACGACTGGTTCCCGACGCTCGCCAGCATCATCGGCGCGAAGGTACCCACGGACCGACCGATCGACGGCGTGGATCAAAGCGCGTTCATCACGGGCAAGCAGGAAAAGTCGAACCGCGAAAGCCTGATCACCTTCATCGGCGACGAGGTCGGCGCGGTGCGCTGGCGGCAATACCGGATCTACCCGAAGGAATTCACCATGACGACGGGCAATCCGCCGATGACCGGTCTCGCCGGCCGCCGCGCCGAAGGCAATGGCTTTCCGGCGATCTTCAATATCGAGGCCGATCCGCGCGAGGAGGTGAACGTCGTCGGCACCAACGCCTGGGTGGTCGGCCCTTACCTGAAGTTGATCGGCGAATACTATAAATCCCTGGAGAAATACCCCAATCCAAAGCCGGTCAAGCTGACGGAATTCGGCCCGATGAAGGTGCTCAAGCTGGTCGTCGTTCGCTCAACTGACGCTGGCTACGGCGGCTGCGCACGCCTCTGAGATCGGGCACTACGCTCCCGGCGTCGTCAACATCCGGGACTTCGCCGTGCCCGAGCCGGGCCTTTACGGTGTGCTCTACACCTACGCCTACACGACCGATCGTCTGAATGATGCCGACGGGAACGAAATTGATTCGGTGACGATCAACCCTGGACCCGGACCCGGGGTGACGCTGGACGTAGACGTGGACGTGGACGCCTGGGTGCTTTCGCCGACGTTGATCTGGGTTTCACCCTGGACGGTCCTGGGGGCGAAATACGGCGCTTACATTTCAGTGCCCTTTGGCAACACCAGTGTCGGTGCATCGCTCGCGGTCGCCACCGGCGCGGGCCGCAGCACAGACGATTCGCAATTCGGCTTGAGCGACGTGTTCGTCCAGCCGCTGTGGCTCGGTTGGACCAAGGAGCATTGGGACCTCGCGCTTGGGTACGGCTTCTACGCACCGACCGGTGTCTACGACACCGAGACCGTCACGCTGCCGATCGTGGGCCCGGTGACCGTCGAAGCCTCGGACAACATCGGCTACGGCTTCTGGACACATCAGTTCCAGGGCGCCGCGACGTGGTATCCCTGGGCCGACCGACGGATGGCCGTGGTCGGCGCCTTGACCTACGAGATCAGTGATGAGAAGGACGACTTCGATCTCACGCCCGGAGACGTGCTCTCGTTGAACTGGGGCGTCAGCCAGTACCTGCCGTTGCGGGAGGATCAAACGCTCCTGCTGGAGCTCGGCCTCACGGGCTATAGCAGCTGGCAGGTCAGCAACGACAGCGGCGCCGACGCGGCGAATGCACCGGTGAAGGACGAGGTCCACGCCGTGGGTGTACAGGTTAGGTCTGACGAACGTGCCGTTGAACGGGACGCTCAACTTCCACTACTTCTACGAATTCGACGCCCAGGATCGTTTCCAGGGCCAGTCGATAGGCCTCAATTTCGCGCTCAAGTTTTGACATGCCCAAGGTTGGGAGAAACACATGAAGCGAGTGACACCGTTTGCAGTTCTTGGCCTCGTGCTGACCATCGCGGCCACGACCGCTGCGGCACAGGAGACAGCTCGATCGCACTGTCCTGCCGGTCGCCGAGCCCAAGCCACCGACCTACAAGGAACTCGACGCGCGCAACGCCAAGCCACCGCCGCGGTTCGAGGTCAAGGCGCCCCAGGGCGCGCCCAATGTCGTGATCGTGCTGATCGACGACATCGGCTTCGGCGGACCCAGCACGTTCGGCGGGCCCATCCGTACGCCGACCATGGACCAGCTTGCCCAGTCCGGGCTGCGCTTCAACAACTTCCACACCACTGCGCTCTGCTCGCCGACACGCAACGCGCTCAAGACCGGCCGGAACCACCATACCGTCAATTCCGGCTCGATCATGGAAACCTCGACGGCGTTCCCAGGCAACACCGGGCAGAATCCGAACAGCGTGGCGCCACTGGCGGAGATGCTGCGGCTCAACGGCTACAGCACCGGCGCCTTCGGTAAGTGGCACGAAACGGCCGCCTGGGAGACCAGCGTGTCGGGCCCATTCGACCGCTGGCCCACTCACCAGGGCTTCGACAAGTTCTACGGATTCATCGGCGGCGAGACCGACCAGTGGTATCCGCTCATCTATGACGGCGTGATCAAGGTCGACGCGCCGAAAATGAAGAACTACCACTTCACGGTCGACATGACCAACCAGGCAATCAACTGGGTGAAAGCCCAGCAATCGATGACCCCGGACAAGCCGTTCTTCGTCTACTACGCAACGGGCGCGGTTCATGCGCCGCATCACGTGCCGAAGGAGTGGGCAGACAAGTACAAGGGCCAGTTCGACAAGGGCTGGGACCAGATCCGGACGAGACGCTCGAGCGGCAGAAGAAGCTGGGCGTAATCCCGGCGAACACCAAGTTGGGCCGACAGGCCGAAGGACATCAAGGCCTGGGACTCGCTCCCGGCGGAAAACCGGCGTCTGTTCGCACGCCAGGCCGAAGTATTCGCAGGATTTCTGGAGCAGACCGATCACGAGATCGGGCGGTTCGTGAATGCGCTGCAGGATATTGGCGAGCTCGACAACACGCTGTTCATCTACATCGCCGGCGACAACGGCACGAGTGCCGAAGGCGGCTTCGTCGGCATGTACAACGAGATGACCTATTTCAACGGCGTGGCCGAAAAAGTGGAGGACCTGATCCCGTTGATCGACAAGTGGGGCGGTCCGGAAACCTTCCCGCACATGGCCGCCGGCTGGGCGGTGGCCTTCGACACGCCCTTCACCTGGACCAAGCAGGTGGCGTCCGACTTCGGCGGCACGCGCAACGGCATGGTCATTCACTGGCCGAAAGGTATCCAGGAGAAGGGCGGCCTGCGCAGCCAGTTCTCGCACGTCATCGACATCGCCCCCACGGTCCTCGAGGCCGCCGGCATTGCCAGAACCGAAGAGCGTCAACGGCACGGTACAGACGCCGATCGAGGGCACGAGCATGCTCTACGCCTTCAATGATGCGAAGGCGGCGGAGCGGCACAAGACGCAGTACTTCGAGATATTCGGCAATCGCGCGATCTACAACGATGGCTGGCTTGCCCGAACCATCCACCGCGCGCCCTGGCAGACGAAGACCTGCCGCCGCTGACTACCGACGTCTGGGACCTCTACGACGTAAGGAACGATTTCAGCCTGACCAACAACCTCGCCGCAAGCAGCCCGCGAAGCTGAAGGAGATGCAGGCGCTCTTCATGAAGGAAGCCGAGAAGTACCACGTGCTGCCCATTGACGACCGGGTCATCGAGCGCACCAACCCGGCCATCGCGGGTCGGCCCGATGTCCTGGGTGATCGCACTTCCCTCACGCTCTACGAGGGGATGCAGGGCATGCTGGAAAACACCTTCATGAACGTCAAGAACCGGTCGAGCAAGATCACCGCAGAGCTCGATGTTCCAGCGGTGGCGCCAACGGCGCGATCCTGTCGCAGGGCGGCCGCTTCGGCGGCTGGTCGCTGTACATGAAGGATGGCAAGCCGGCCTACACCTACAACTTCCTCGGCTTGGCGCGTTACACCGTCGCTGCGCCGCAGGCCCTGGCGAGCGGCCCCGCGACGGTCACGCTGGACTTCGCCTATGACGGCGGTGGTCCTGGCAAGGGTGGCCAGGCGACTCTGTACGTGAATGGAAAGTCCGTTGCCGAAGGGCGTGTCGAGAAAACCCAGCCCAATATCTTCTCGGCGGACGAGACAGCCGACGTCGGCATCGACAACCAGACACCGGTCGCCGAGGGTATCGGCATCGGTCCGGAGACTCGATTCACCGGCACGATCAACAAGATCACCCTCGAAGTACGGTGAGGTAAGAGGTCCGCCGTTTCAGGCAAGGAGTCATTCCCCGGGGCGGGCGCCTCCCGCGTCGCCCGGGGGAAGGCAACCCGTGAATAGTTGAGGAACGCAGGGATGAAGCTATCATCAACAGTTGATCGCCGCCTCCTCTGCGGGAGGCTTCCACGCGATGTTCCGAAGGGTCGACCCGGTCTGCGCTCCACAGCCTGACTGCGGGGCACCATTAACGCGACGTGCAAGGCCAACGCGCCTCGACAGTCTGTCCCGATCGAAACGAGGCCTGGCAATTCAGCAGCCTGGCAATTCACATGCAATGGACTGAAGACTCTAGGAGATCGCAAATGAACTTCTCTAACTACCTCCCGGAGCTTCCCTCTGGCAAGTCCGTTGTGGTGGCCTTGATGCTGGCTCCATTCACCTCGCTGCTCGCGACCTCGTCCTGGGCGCAGGCGGCTCCGAAATACGCCGGCAAAGTGCCGGCATCCGTGACGACGCCTGACACAGTGCAGACGCGCATCGGCACGCTCAAGTTCGCCGACGGCGCTCCCGACGAAGCAACCGTGCAGAAAGCATATGACCAGCTCGATTTCGGTCGTGGCATCGAAGCGTTTCTGGCTGGTATTCCCGCGACCTCCGTGTATGCATTGTGCGAAGGCTTCAAGGAAGCAGGATTTCCCGCGAACGAGGGCATCGGCGTCACCGATAGCCGGGCGGACTCCCGTGCACTGTTCCTCACGCCGAACTCCACCGTCGTCTATGTGTGGTTCTGCGCGGATGCGGTGAAGGAGCCCATCGTCGTGCAGGTGCCGCCCGGCGTGTTAGGCATGATCGACGATGCCTATTTCCGCTACGTCACCGATCTCGGCCTGCCCGGACCCGACCAGGGAAAGGGAGGAAAGTACCTGGTGGTGCCGCCTGGCTACCAGGGTGAATTGCCAAAAGAAGGCTACTTTGTAGTCAAGCCGCGAACCTACACCAACCTCCTCATCATTCGTGCATTCGTTCAAAACGATGACGTCGCCGCCGTCGTGCGCAATGTCAAGGAGAACGCTCGGATGTATCCACTGTCTGCCGCGGGCAATCCGCCCGCGCAGAAGTTCGTGAACATCTCGGGCAAGCAGTTCAACACCATTCACGCCAACAACTTCCATTTCTATGAAGAGCTGAACGCTGTCGTCCAGCATGAGCCGGACAATTTCCTCGAGCCGGAAGTCGCAGGTCTGTTCGCAGCGATCGGTATCCAGAAGGGCAAGGAGTTCGCGCCGGATGCGCGCATGAAGGCGCTACTCGTCGACGCGGTGGCGACCGGAAACGCAGCGTCTCGGGCACTTCTTTATGCGCCGCGCGATCCGCGATTCCGGATTTTTCCGGACCGCAATTGGTTCACCACCTTCATCGGCGGCAGTCATGAGTTCATGGATCACGGCGCGCGGTTGATCGATGGGCGCGCGATGTTTCACTACTACGCCACCGGTGTGACGCCCGCGATGACCGCGGCCAAGCCCGGCACCGGATCCACTTACTTGATCGCGGCGCGCGATTCGCAGGGCCGTTACTTTGACGGCGCCAAGACCTACAAGGTGACCCTGCCCGCGCCGGTGCCTGCCGCCCGGTTCTGGTCGTTCACGGTTTACGACAATCAGACCCGTTCGATGCTGGAAACTGACCAGATAACCGCGGGACTGGACAGCACGTTCCCAGACCTAAAGAAGAACAACGATGGCTCGGTGACCGTGTACTTCGCGCCGAAAGCGCCCAAGGGACAGGAAGGCAACTGGGTGCAGACCTGGCCAGGGAAGGGTTGGAACACCCTGTTGCGCCTTTACGGGCCGACCGAGCCCTGGTTCGACAAGACCTGGAAGCCTGGCGATTTCGAACTCATTAACTGACGTGGGAGCGCACACATGAACAGCTACATACAAGAGTTACGCCCATGCCGCAGCGTTGGCCAGCCACATTGGTTTTTCTGAACGCTTCCGCCGCAGACGCCCGACAGCGTGAAGACACGCATCGGAGACACTGAACTTCGAGAGAGGGTTTCCGACCGAAGAAACCACGCAGAAAATCTATGACGAGATGGACTTCCAACGCGCCGTTCAGGCCTTCCTGTGGTCTTTTCCGGCCGTTTCGTTTGAGTCCATCCGCTTTGGGGCCAAGCGTGATCTGGGCCTCGACTACAACGATCTGGTCATCGCCGACAACTTCCTTGACGCCAAGGGCGTCTGGCTCACGGCCAACGACACCACGATCTACGGCATGGTGAACGTCGATCTCAGCCAGGGACCGGTCGTCCTCGAGGTCCCGGCCGGGCCGGGTGTCGGTCTGATCGACGACTTCTGGCAGCGCGCGATCACCGACTTCGGCCTGCCCGGTCCCGACAAGGGCAAGGGCGGCAAGTATCTTCTCCTGCCGCCCGGCTACACCGGCGAGGTTCCCAAGGAAGGCTACTTTGTGCTGCGGGGCACGATGAACAACTACAACATCATGGATCGTGGCCTCGTGGAGAACAACGACACCGCGGCCGCCGTGAACCTCATCAAGAAGTTGCGGGTGTACCCCTGGAGCCAGCGCGACAACCCCAAGCCGAACAAGGTCGTATCGATGTCGGCCAAGACGATGAATACGATTCCACCCGACGGCATCGAATATTGGGAGCGGCTCTCCGGGTTCATCAACAACAACCCTGTTCACGAGCGCGACCGCTTCTTCATGGCCATGCTCAAGCCGCTCGGCATCGAGAAAGGCAAGGAGTTCAAGCCGGATGCGCGGCAACGCGCCATCCTCGAGGACGCCGCCAAGGTTGGCCACTTGATGGCGCGAACGCTCCTCTTCAATGCTGAACACCGATTCAGCGGCGCGACGGCATTTCCCGGCACAAAGTGGGTCTGGGTGGTGCTCTTGGATCACGACCAGGAAACCGACAACTACAGCCAGCTCGATGAGCGGCTGCATTACTTCTACGGCGCGATCTACATGTCGCCCGCCATCGGGAGAAAGACGGCCGGCCCCGGCGCGACCTACATCCAGGCCTTCGCGGACAAGGACGGCAACCACTTCGACGGCGGCAAGTCCTACCGCTTGCACTTGCCCGCGAACATACCGGTGTCGAGCTTCTGGTCGCTCACTCTCTACGACACAGAAACCCGCTCAATGATCCAGAACTCGTCCAACGATTCGGCGCGCTCGGGCTACGACAAACTCAAGACCAACGCCGATGGCTCGATTGACCTGTACTTCGGGCCCAAAGCCCCCGCCGCGGGCCAGGAAAGCAACTGGATCCAGACGCTTCCGGGCAAAGGCTTCTACCCGTTCTTCCGCTTCTACGGCCCCAAAGAGGGCGTGTTCGACGGGACATGGAAGATGCCGGACGTCGAGTTGATGAAATGACGCGGCCAGGTATTTTTGTATATCCTGCTTGTTCGGCGCACAAGCCCGCGGCCACACACTCATAGATCAGGGAGATCGTCATGCGAAGTGCTCAGGTCGGAGTTGCCGTTGTGCTGG
>CAWAQN010000019.1:0-487947 GCA_963784225.1 uncultured Gammaproteobacteria bacterium | reverse complement strand
AGATTCCCGAAACCGTTCGACGCCTCGTCGTCGAGGCCATTGATTCCGTGCCGGAACTCGAGGCCGTGCTGCTGCTGCGCTCGCACGCGGACCGTGACTGGAGTGTGGAAGAAGCCGGTGCCCGGTTATATGTCAGCGTAACGGTGGCGGCGCACGTGCTCGGCATCCTGGCGCAACGTGGCCTGCTGACGATGACCGGCGAACGGTATCGCTATGCGCCGACCACTATGGAGCTGGACGCGGCGGTCGCCACGCTCGCGGCGACGTATGCGACGAACCTCATTGCAGTGACGCACCTGATTCACAGCAAGCCGAGCCCGAGCGTCCTGCAGTTCGCCGACGCATTCCGCCTGCGGAAGGAGACCTGAGCGTGGCCGTGTTCGTCTACCTGCTCTGTGCGGCGGCCGCGCTCGGCTGCGCCGTATTGCTGTACCGGGCATATCGACGCGTCGGCACGCGACTGCTGTTCTGGAGCGCCGTGTGTTTCGCCTGCCTGACGCTCAACAACGTGCTCGTTGCCATCGACCTCGTCGTGTTTCCCGACCTCAACCTGTTCCTGGTCCGGAACGTGACGTCACTCGTCGGCATCCTCGCGTTGCTCTACGGCCTGATCTGGGAGGCGCGCTGATGACAATGCTGTGGTCCCTCTCCTTCCTGATGTTGGGAGCAATCGCGCTCGGCAGCTTCGTTGCCGGGCTGTTCTTCCTGCGCTTCTGGCGCGATTCCCGTGACCGGTTCTTCCTGCTGTTCGCGTTGTCGTTCTTCGTCGAGGGGATCAACCGGATCGCGCTCGCGCTTGCCGAGCGACCGAACGAAGGCAACCCGTGGAATTACGGGATCCGCTTCGTCGCGTACCTGCTGATCCTGCTGGCGGTGCTGGAAAAGAACCGCCGCCCGGTGCGCGAAACCAAGTCATCGGCGCTCTGAGGGCGTGAGGGGCGACGGCGTGCGGCTTGCTCGCGCGCTGGCGACTCGCCGGCACACGCAGTCGCAAGGCGATCATCGGCAACGATTTGATGAATTTCCTTCATGAGATCGTCGAGGGATTGTCGTTAGGGCCGGTTCGAACCAACTATCTAGACTGGCCGGTGCCGTTAAACATCCAGCATTTCCAGATCGCCGACACTCCGGCGGCCGACCGGCGGCCGAAGCTGTTGCCGACCCCGCCCCATCGCCGGCGACCGCGCTCGTGGCGGGCCGTGCTTAATCCGCGTTCATTCGTGAGCCTGCGCAATGCACTGGTGCGGTATTCCGTCCCAGCGATCGTCGCGATCACCTTGATCGCCCTCATTGGGGTTCCATATACCCAGCGCATCCTTGCGGGCTGGTTCCGGTCCGACGTGCAGATGCGCGCGAAGCTCATCATGACGACGATGGAGGATTCGCTCGCGGACCTCCTGGAGCGAAGTGACCGGACACGCGCGCAGGCCTATCTCGAAAGAGTCGCCGGGGATGAACGCCTGCTGGGGATCATGCTGTGTGACTCGAGCGGCCAGCTCGTTCTTCGGACAGCGCGGCTACCCGTGGGACTTCGCTGCGGTGGCGAATCGGTCGCGGGCATCGCGCCGGCGACGCGGGCCCGGGATTCGATCGATGGCTTGGAAATCTCGGACTTCCCGCTGCGGGCAGCATCCGGCGCAACGTACGAAGTACGAATCGTCCACGATCTTGCCTTCATCGAGCGACGACAGGGCGCGGCGCGCAATTTCGTCCTCGCTTTCGCGTTGATCGCGGTCGGTGCGCTAGCCCTGGCCTTGGCAGTTGTGCTGCGCGTGCTGCTGCAACGCTGGATCACGCTGCTGGTCGGCGACATCAGCAGCCGACGGTTTCTCGACGATGCCGAGTCCTCCGGCACGTCGCTTCCCGTGCTGATGAAGGTGCGACAGGCGCTGCGGGAACTCGAGGCATCGCAGCGGCTCGAGATCGAGTTCCAGGAGAACTGGACGCCTCACGCGCTGCAACAGGTGGCGCGCGAGCAGCTGCAGTCGTGCCCGATGTTCGTCGTCTCAAATCGGGAGCCGTACATCCACAACCTCGACGGCGACGGGCCACGTCGTGGTCCAGGTGCCCGGCAAGCGGCATGGTGACGGCACTCGAACCCGTCGTACGCGCCTGTTCGGGAACGTGGATCGCGCATGGCAGCGGCACCGCCGACCGCCTGGTCGTGGACCGCAACGACCATGTCCGCGTCCCGCCTGCTGACCCCAGCTATGACTTGCGGCGTGTCTGGCTGTCCGCCGAGGAGGAGGAAGGCTACTACTACGGCTTCTCCAACGAGGGCCTCTGGCCGCTCTGCCATCTGGCCTACGTGCGGCCGGCGTTCGCGACGAGGACTGGCGGCAGTACCGCGCGGTCAACGCAAGGTTCGCGAAAGTGGTCGCGGACGAAACCGCCGGCACCGAGCCCGTCATCCTGATCCAGGACTTTCATTTCGCATTGTTGCCCCGCCTGATCCGCGAGCGCGGCGTCAAGGCGACGATCGCGCTGTTCTGGCACATCCCGTGGCCCAACGCGGAGACGTTCGGCGTCTGCCCGTGGAAACGCGACATCCTCACGCACATGCTGGGCGCGGACATCCTCGGCTTCCACACCCGCTACCACTGCCAGAACTTCCTCGCGACCGTCGATCGCTTCATCGAATGCCAGATCGATCATGAGCACATGACGGTCACGCATCAGGGCCACATGTGCCGGGTCAAGCCGTACCCGATCTCGATCGAATGGCCACCGCGCTGGCTCGCGGACTGCGCCGTCGCACGAACACGCGCGCGTCGCGGTCAGGCAACGGCTCGGCATCGGCCCGGACGTCCGGCTCGGCGTCGGCGTCGAGCGCTGGGATTTCACGAAGGGCATCCTCGAGCGCTTCCATGCGCTCGAGACGCTGCTTCGAGAAGTATCCGCAGTGGCGCGGGCGGTTGACGTTCCTGCAGGTGGCGGCGCCGTCGCGCAGCAAGCTGCCCGCCTATCAGGCGCTGCAGCACGAGACGTTACGCGAACTGCAGCGGATCAACGACCGCTTCGCGACGAACCGACTGGCGGCCGATCGTCCTGATCGGCGAGCACCGGGAGCCGCGCGCAGGTGTTCGAGCTGTACCGTGCGGCGGATTTCTGCCTCGTCAACAGCCTGCACGACGGCATGAACCTCGTGGCGAAGGAATTCGTCGCCGCGCGAGACGACGAGGATGGCGTGCTGGTCCTGAGCACTTTCACCGGCGCGTCGCGAGAGTTGACGGAAGCGCTGCTCGTGAACCCGTTCGACGTGTCGGAGACCGCTTCAGCGATCGTAGCCGCACTCGAGATGCCGCGCGACGAGCGCCGCAAGCGCATGCAACTGATGCGACAAACGGTATCCGAGGCGAACGTGTATCGCTGGGCCGGTCGCATGCTCATGGACGTTGCCCGGATTCGCCAGCGGCAGACGCTGGCGCACTGGACTGCGGCAGCTTGAGTCGCTAACCGCGGCTCGGCATTCAAGGCGATGCCAGTGCTCGCAGCATAGCCTGCGCGGGCGCTTACAGCGTCGGATCGCTGTTTGCCTGATCATGAATACGCACGCGCGGACATATTCGGGGGTTAGGAAGGTCGCTTTAGGCACGTCGAGGCGCTCGACGTCACGACACCACCTGAGTACCGTCCCATGTTAAGTACCGGCACCATGTAAATCAGGTCGGCATTGACGGTGAGCCCGCACGCTCCGGCGGCAGCTTCGTTTGCTCGATTTCGCTAAGATAATCATCGATCGCTTGCCAATTCCGTTCGCCCTGGCTTTGATGGTCGTCTCGCTTGGGCACAATTTGGACACACTGGAGACAGCTTTTTGGGAGACGGTGCGGGATTGGCCGGGATGATGACTCAATGGAAAGCCTGGTAAAACCGACAAATTGTCGACATTTAGCGGAGGTCTTAGACCGTCGCCTGTGTGTCGCGCCGATGATGGACTACACGGACCGCCATTGCCGCTACCTGCTGCGGCTGCTGAGTCCGCACGTCGTTGCTGTACACCGAGATGGTCACGGCGCAGGCACTCGTGCACGGCGACGTCGACCGCCTGCTCGGCTTCGATCCGGCGGAGCATCCGGTGGCGCTGCAGTTGGGCGGCTCCGATCCCGCGCTGCTCGCGCGCGCGGCCCGCATGGGCGAGCGAGCGCGGCTATGACGAAATCAACCTGAACGTCGGCTGCCCGAGCGATCGCGTGCAGAGCGGCCGCTTCGGCGCGTGCCTCATGGCGGAGCCGCGCGCTGGTGGCCGACTGCATGCGCGCCATGCATCGAAGCCGTGAGCGATTCCGGTCACGGTCAAGTGCCGCATCGGCATCGACGATCGTGACGACTATCCGTTCTTCGACAGTTCGTGCAGACGGTGCGCGAGGCCGGCGTCGCAGATCTTCATCGTGCACGCGCGCAAGGCGCACCTGCAGGGCCTGAGCCCGAAAGAAAATCGCGAGATGCCGCCGTTGCGCTACGACGTGCCCGCACGGCTCAAGGCCGAACATCCGGATCTCATCGTGATCCTGAACGGGGGCATCAAGACGACGGCGCAGGTGCGCGACTGGATGCCGCAGTTCGATGGCGTGATGCTGGGCCGCCAGGCGTACCAGGAGCCGTACCTGCTGGCGCGAACTCGACGTCGAATGGCTGGACCCGGGTGCGGCGCTGCCGGAGCGCGAGGACGTCGTCGAGCGCTACGCTGATTATGTCGAACGGATGGTCGGACAGGGGCACCGGCTTGCCGCTGCTGTTGCGGCACGTCCACGGGCTGTACGCAGGCTTGCCGAATGCGCGGTCCTGGCGGACGTTCCTGAGCGAGCAGGGCAATCGCCCCGGGGCCGGGCGAGTCCTGCGCAGTTCCCTCGCATGTTCGGAAGGCCGCGTAAGCCGCACTGCGCGATCCCGGCCCGAATCGGGGCCTATGTATAATGAAAATTACTGGACGCCCGGTCTACCGCTTGCGTGGCGCGCCCGCGACCGGTGGAATCGGGGTTCCATGCGCTTGACTAGCACCGAGACGGAAGTTGCCGTCCTGTTCGCGGACGTCGTGGGCAGCACGCGCCTGTACGAGTTGCTGGGCGACCACGTCGCCCGCGAGCTGATCCTGCGCGTCTGCATCGCCTGATGCGCGAGTCGACCGAGCGCAACCGCGGCACGGTGATCAAGACGATCGGCGACGAGATCCTCGCGATTTTCCCCACGGCGGACGACGCCGTGAATGCCTCGGGCGAGATGCAGCAGGACATCGGCGCGCGTCCCGAGCTGGTCGTGCAGGGCCATCACGTGGCGATCCGGATCGGTTGCCACTTCGGCCCGGTCGTGCTCGAGAACAAGGACATTTTCGGCACCGCCGTGCACACGGCCAACCGCATGACCAGCCAGGCCAAGGCGCGGACAGATCGTGTTCTCGGCCGACACCGTGCGTCGGCTGCTCGCCCGAATGGCGCGCCGTCTCGCGCGCAGATCGACGTGACGTCCGTGCGCGGCATGGCCAGGAAGAGATGGAGCTCTTCGAGGTGCTCTGGCAGCAGGAAGACGCCACCAGCATGCTGCCGTCGATCGAACTCGACAAGCGCCTGCGCCGCCGCAAGCTGCGCCGCGTGCGCGTGCACTTCCGCGGTCGCGAGTTCGTGCTCGACGACGCGAAGAAAGAAATGACGATGGGTCGCGCCGAAGAAAACGACATCGTGGTCAAGGGCACGCTGATTTCGCGCCTGCACGCGAAAATCGAGTGCGTCGCGCGACAAGTTCCTGCTGGTCGACCAGAGCACGAACGGCACGTTCGTGACGAACCAGGAGGGCAAGGAAGCGTTCGTGCGCCGCGATTCCGTGATCCTGCAGGGCACGCGGGCTCATCGGGCTCGGCAAGACTGCCCGAACCCAATGCCGTCGACGCGATCCGCTACCAGCTCGAGGACTGAGTCCGTGCAGCGCTTGCGGCTGTGCAGCCGAGGCCTCGGCTGAGCACTGACACTGAACACTAGACACTTCCGCTCAGCCCAGCGCGCTCTTGACCTGCTCGGTACTTCTCGCGCAGCTTGTCGGCGGCGTCCGCGCGCCGTAGCCTTCGAGATACTTGCCGATGTCGTCGATCTCGGCGTGCCACGCGGCGGGGTCGATGTCCATCAACTGCTGCAGCGCGCCTCGCTCAGCACAGGCCCTCGACAGGTCGATGTCCTCCGGGCGCGGCAGGAAGCCGATCGGCGTTTCCTTGGCCGCAGCGCGGCCCTCGCAACGGTCGATGACCCACGAGCAGCACGCGCAGGTTGTCGCCGAACCCCGGCCACAGGAACTTGCCATCCTTGTCCTGGCGGAACCAGTTGACGTGGAACACCTTCGGCAGGTGCTGCACGCGGTCTTCGAAACTGAGCCAGTGCGACCAGTAGTCGGCGAAGTTGTAGCCGCAGAACGGCTTCATCGCCATCGAGTCGCGACGCACGACGCCCACCTGTGCCGCTGGCGGCCGCCGTCGTTTCCGAGGCCATGCCGGCGCCGATCATGACGCCGTGCGCCCAGTCGCGAGCTTCGTACACGAGCGGCGCGACTTCGCGGCGACGGCCGCCGAACAGTATCGCCGAGATCGGCACGCCTTCCGGGTGCTCCATCAGGTGCGAATACGCCGGGTTCTGCTTCGCCGAAACGGTGAAGCGCGAGTTCGGGTGCGCCGCCGGGTCGTCGCCGTGGCCTTGTCGTACGGGCGGCCCTGCCAGTCGACGACCGGCGTGCCGCGAACTGCGGCCTTCCCACCACGGCTCGTTGTCGGCCGTGAGCGCCGACGTTCGTGAAGATCGTGTCGTGCTGGATCATCTCGTAGGCGTTGCGGTTGGTCTTCGGGCTGGTGCCCGGGCACCACGCCGAAAAAACCCGCCTCCGGGTTGATCGCGCGCAAGCGGCCGTCGTTGCCGACGTGCAGCCAGGCGATGTCCTCGCCGATCGTCCAGACCTTCCAGCCCGGCATCGACTCGGGCGGGATCAGCATGCCGAGATTGGTCTTGCCGCAGGCCGACGGGAACGCCGCGGCGACGTAGTGGATTTCGCCGCGCGGGTTCTCGAGGCCGACCACGAGCATGTGCTCCGCGAGCCAGCCTTCCTTGCGCGCCTGCCAGCTGGCGATGCGCAGCGCGTGGCATTTCTTGCCGAGCAGCGCATTGCCGCCGTAGCCCGAGCCGATGCTCTTGATCGAGAGTTCCTCGGGGAAGTGCATGATGAAGCGCTTGTCGGGATCGAGGTCGCCGATCGAATGCAGGCCCTTGACGAACGTGCCGTCCGTCTCGATGCGCTGCAGCGCCTGCGTGCCCATGCGCGTCATGATGCGCATGTTCAGCACGACGTACGGGCTGTCGGTGATCTCGACGCCGCAGCGTGAGTAGGGCGACCCGATCGGCCCCATGCAGTAGGGCACGACGTACATCGTGCGGCCCTTCATCGCGCCGGCGAACAGCGCATCGATCTTGCGATGGCGCTTCGGACGGGTCCATCCAGTTGTTGTTGGGGCCCGCGTCTTCCTTGTTCGGCGTGCAGATGAACGTGAGGTGCTCGACGCGCGCCACGTCCGACGGATGCGAGCGGTGCAGGTAGCAGTTCGGGAACGTGGCCTGGTTCAGCTCGATGCAGGTCGCCGGTGCCAAGCATCAGCTGGGTCAGTGCGTCGCGCTCCTACGTCGGAGCCCGTGCACCAGTGGATGTGGTCCGCCTGCGTGTCAACTTGGCGGACTCGGCGACCCAGTCGCGGAGGGCGGTATTGGTCGTCGTCATCAGGCTGGTTTCCTTGCTCGGCGCGGCAATGCGCCTCCTCGCGGATACAGGGCCACGACCGCCCCTCCGATCCCTCGATTATAGCCGAGGCGGACGGCTCGCGCTGCCGAGCCGACGCGAAATCGCGCCGGCAGGACATCGAGCACAAAAAAAAGCGCCCTCCGGAGAGGGCGCAATCAGGGGGAGACCGGTATCAGGTACCCGAAGGTCCTTCTCATGTGTGGTCTTCGTCCTGCTCGTCGATCGCGTATTCACGGCCGCCTTGCGGGCGCGCGACCGGGGCCTTGCGGGCCGCACGCTTGCGCCTTAGCAGCCTTGGCAGCTTGAGCGGTCTTGCGACGGACCGCTTTGTCGCTTCGTCGGCCGCTCCTTGGCCTTCTTTTCGACGATGCTGTCGTAAGCATGAGTGCGCGACGCCGCGGAACTCACGGCCGGCGTCTTGAAGATCGCGACGGCGCGGTTGGCGTCTTCGACCATGCGCGCACGCGTCGCCGGGCGTCAGTTCGATCTGGTCGCGGACGAGGTCGACGATGCTGGCGGCACGCGTTGCGCGCTCGAGGCGCAGCGCCACGTCCGTCAGGGCAGACGTCACGACTTCGGACTGAAGTTCGATCAGGTTCTGCACGGCCGACTGCGAGACGGTCGTCAGCTTGACGCCAGAGCGCGCGATCACGCGGACCGGGCTCTTCAGCGACTTGAGGTTCTCGGCCGAGCCGGTGACGGCGTCGCGCACTTTCTCGCCGGACGTCTGACGCAGTTTCTGACCTGGCCAACGAGCAACTCGCCGCGCTCAGCAACATATTCACGTAATTCGACGATCATCAGTGTCTCCTTGACTCAATGTGCTGCACTGCAGCATTTGCTGCAGTGCACAATAGCTCCATGGGCCCGGTACTGTCAAATCCAGCAATGAATCCGAGGCGCCGCGTGGGCTTGCTGGCCCGAATTTCGGCCACTGGTTGCCACGGAGTTCTGAGCTTGCCTGGGCAGGTCGAGTCCCGCAGAGTCCGACCCCCGATGACCGTTACGCCTCATACCGCCAAGCCTCCGCAAGTCCCGGTTGCCCGCGACCGCGGGGCTGTGATCACTGCGCCTGGCGGACGGTCGTCGTCGCGTGTGCGCTGCTCTGGACGTCCGTTCCGCACGCGGCGAATGAGCCCGACGCGCAGAACGCCCCGTCCGCCGCGGGCAGCGGACCGCTCGATCTGCAGATCGAGGTCGAGACGCTCCTGGTCGTAGCGGGCGCCGGTCGACGGGAAACCCGTCTCTGGATGCCGGCGGGCCGGCTGCGCGCCGGCGATGAAGTGCACTACACGATCCGGGTCACGCAACCCCGGCGAGGACGCCGTGACGGACATCGTCGTGACCAAGCGTATGCCGTTCGGCGTGCATTACATCCTCGGCTCGGCGGTGGGCCCCGCGTGCACGGTGCAGTTTTCAATCGACGGAGGCGCGAAGTTCTCGGTGCCAGCAAAACTCGGCGCCGGTCGGGCAGCAAGACGCGCCCGCGCAAGATCGTCCCGGCCGATTACACGCACGTGCGCTGGATCTTCGGTAAGCCCCTGGCGCCGAATGCCACGGCGTTGCTGCGCTTTCGCGCGACGTTCACGTGACGATCGGATCGCTCGCCGAAATCCTGGGTCCCGGACGGCCCGCTCGCGGATGCGTTGCCGGGTTACACGACCCGGACGCAGCAGATCGGCATGGCCGAGCATGTCGCCGTCGGCACTCGCCGCAAAACGCCAGCTGATCGTCGAGGCGGGCACGGGCACCGGCAAGACATTTGCGTATCTCGTCCCCGCGCTGACGTCGGGCAGGCGCGTGATCGTCTCGACCGGCACGAAGGCGCTGCAGGACCAGTTGTTTCACCGCGACCTGCCGGCGATCTGCTGCCGCGCTCGGTCGCCCGGTGCGTGTGGCGCTGCTCAAAGGTCGCGCCAATTATCTCTGCCGCCATCGGCTCGAGGTCGCCGAGCAGCAGGCATACACACGCGGCCTCAAGCGTGAGGTGGCGACGGCGTTGCCGAAGGTGCGCGCGTGGTCGCACACGACGCGCAAGGGCGACATCGCCGAACTGCCGAACCTCGGCGAACAGGACCCGGTCTGGCCATGGGTCACCTCGACGCGCGAAAACTGTCTCGGTGCCGAGTGCCCGCAGTTCGACGACTGTTTCGTGCTCGCCGCGCGTCGCGAAGCGCAGGCTGCCGACATCCTGGTCGTCAATCACTACCTGCTGATGGCCGACCTCGTGCTCAAGGAGGAGGGTTTCGGCGACCTGTTGCCGGGCGCCGATGCGATCGTGATCGACGAGGCGCATCAGTTGCCCGACGTGGCCGCGCAGTTCCTCGGTTACAACGTGAGCACGCGCCAACTGGCGGCGGTCTCGAAGGACGTCGCTGGCGAACTGCTGCTCGCCCACCAGATGGTCGGCCGCGTCGATGGCGCGATCATGGCGCTCGATGCGCAGATTGCCGACGTGCTCGGCGCGACCGGTGGCCAGGAAGCCCGACTCGAGCACGCCCAGTGGCCCGAGCGCTTGCTGGAGGCGTTGAACGGGCTCGGCGGACGCGCGCGTGATCTCGCGGATGCCATCGCGCCCTTGGCCGGACCAGACGGGCAGGCGGCGTTCACGCGCTTGCGCGAGCGCTTGATCGAAAGCGCGGACCGCCTGCACGCATTGACGGCGGACGAAATGCCCGGCGGAGTGCGCTGGGCCGAGGCGACGGCGCGCAACGTGAGTGCGCACTACGCGCCGGTGGACGTGGCGAGCCAGCTCAGCGCGTTGCTCGAGGCGCAGTCGTGTGCCTGGATCCTGACGTCCGCCACGCTCGCGGTCGGTGATGATTTTTCGCACTTCAAGCGCCGCAGTGGACTCGCCAGCGCGTCGACCGTGCGCTTCGAGAGTCCTTTCGATTTCCCGAACCAGGCGCTGATGTACTTGCCCAAGGGTCTCGGTGAGCCGGGTGCGCCCGGGCCACACGCGCGATGTCATCAAGCTGACGCTGCCGTTGCTCGAGGCCAGCGGTGGGCGCGCGTTCCTGCTGTTCACGAGTCATCGCGCGCTGCGCGAGGCGGCCGAGGAACTGTACCGGCATTGGGGATCGAACCCACCGTATCCCGTGCTGATCCAGGGCGGCGCATCGCGCGACCAGCTGCTGCGCACGTTCCGCGAGACGGGCAATGCCGTCCTGCTCGGCACCGGCAGTTTCTGGGAAGGCGTCGACGTCAAGGGCGACCGCACTGTCCGTCGTCGTGATCGACAAGCTGCCGTTTGCGATGCCCGACGATCCGCTGCTCAAGGCGCGACTGGCCGCGATCAAGGCGCAGGGCGGCAACCCGTTCTTCGACGAGCAGGTGCCGCAGGCCGTGATCGCATTGAAGCAGGGCGTGGGGCGCCTGATTCGCGACGAGGCGGACATCGGCGTGGTCATGCTGTGCGATACGCGGCTCGTCACCAAGGGTTATGGACGCTCGTTCATCACGAGCCTGCCGCCGATGAAACGCACGCGCGAGTTCGACGAGGTGCGCACGTTCCTGCGAGGAGAAGCTCGTATTAACGCTGCCACGGTGAACCCGCGCGATCCACCGGCGCTTCGTGTGCTCGCAATCGACACGTCGACCGAGGCGTGCTCCGCGGCGCTCACGTTGCGTGACGGACGCAACCGCTGCTGCGGTTCACGCTCACCGAACGCAGCCATGCCGACCTGATCCTGCCGATGATCGACGAGTTGCTGCGCGAGGCGGGCCTGAAACTCCGCGACCTCGACGGCCTCGCCTTTGGTCGCGGACCCGGCGGCTTTACCGGGCTGCGCGTCGCGGCCGGCGTGATCCAGGGCCTCGCCTATGGCGCCAACCTGCGCGTTGCGCCGGTGTCGAGTCTCGCGGCGGTTGCATGGCAGGTGCTGAATACCGCGGTTCCGGAGCAAGCCGGTGCCGGCAACCGACCTGGGGCAGTTTTGGTCTGCAACGACGCACGCATGCACGAGGTTTACTGGGGTTGCTTCGAGTTCGATGCCGCGGACAGCGATGGTTCCCGTCGCGATCACACCCGAGCACGTCGGGCCGTCGCACAGCATCGTCACACCGGCCGGCGTGCACGCATTTCGCCGGCAACGCGTTCGCGCGCGAGCCGCAGTTGCAGGCGCGCCTCGAATCGCAAGGTCTGCAGTTCTGCGCAGGGCTCTATCCGCGCGCGGACGCGATCGCGCGGATCGGCGCAGTGTTGTTGGCAACGAGGCGAGGGCGTGGCGGCCGAAGATGCGCTGCCGGTGTACGTGCGTGACAACGTCGCGCAAGCCGCAAAACGGCCCTTGTCACGATAATGTCATAATTCATGCCTGTAATACGCCGGCAACGCAGGGGGCGACCGGACCGCACATGACAGGCAAGCAGATCCTCATCGTCGAGGACGAAAAGCCGATACGCGACATGATCGCGTTCGGCCTGCGACGCGCGGGATTCCAGGTCGCCGAAGCGGAAGATTGCAACGAGGCACGCTGCCCGCATCGCCGATTCGCGGCCGGATCTCCTGCTCGTGGACTGGATGTTGCCGGACCAGAGCGGGCTCGAGCTCACGCGCTCGATCAAGCGTAACAAGGAGACGCAGGACCTGCCGGTCATCATGCTGACGGCGCGCGCCGAGGAGCATGACAAGGTGGCCGGGTCTGGAAGGCGGGGCGGACGATTACGTCACGAAGCCCTTCAGTCCGCGCGAACTGCTGGCGCGCATCCAGGCCGTGCTGCGTCGTTCCACGCCGGGCAGCGCGGCGCGGCGATCGAAGCCGGCGAGCTCAAGCTCGATACGGCCGGGCATCGCGTGACCGTGGGCGAGCAGACCGTGCCACTCGGCCCGACCGAATACCGCCTGCTGCAGTTCTTCATGGAGCACCCCGAGCGTGTCTATGCGCGCGGCCAGCTGCTCGATCGCGTCTGGGGCGGCAATGTGTACGTCGAAGAACGCACGGTCGACGTGCACATCCGCCGCCTGCGCAAGGCGCTCGAGCCGTTACCAGTGCGACAATCTGGTGCAGACGGTGCGCGGCGCCGGCTACCGGTTTTCAATTCGCCCGGAGTAAGTGACCGCGAGGTCACTGCCCCGCGTGTACAAGCCTTCGACCTGGCAGCACGTCCTCTGGCTCGTCAGCGGCCTGCTCGTCGCCCTGTTTGCGGGCTGGGTGGCGGGAAGCCCGGCGCTCTTTGCCGCGTTGTATCTCGGCGCGGTCGTCGTCGCTGCAGACCTGGCAACTGATGCTGTTCGAGCGCTGGCTGCGACATCGCAATGAGCAGCATCCGCCAAACATGCGTGGTCTCTGGGGCGAGGTCGGTAGCGACCGTCAACCGGCTGCATCGACGCAAGAATTTTCACAAGCGCCGTGTATTGGTGTTGCTGCGGGAATTTCGCCGCATGACCACGGCGATGCCCGATGGCGCGGTGCTGCTCGGGCGCGACCGGCAGATACTCTGGTTCAACCGCATGGCCGGAAAGTGGCTCGACCTGCACCGCAAGGTCGATTACGGCATCCGCATCGACAACCTGCTGCGTCATCCGCACTTCATCGAGTACGTTGAAAGCGGTGGGGCCTTGCCGGCCCCGAAGATCCACCTGCCGAAGCAGGGCGACCGCTGGCTCGCCTGCAACCTCGTCACGACGAACAGCTGGGGCCTGCAGCTGCTGATCCTGCGCGACGTCACGAACGAAGCCAGGCTCGAGAACATGCGTCGCGATTTCGTCGCGAACGCTTCGCATGAGTTGCGCTCGCCATTGACGGTCATTGGCGGTTATCTCGATGCGCTCGGCGACGATCCCGGGCTCGATGCCGGCTGGCGCGAGCCGGTGCACGAGATGCAGCGTCAGTCGGCGCGCATGGGCCATATCGTGCAGGACCTGCTCGAGCTGTCGCGCCTCGAAGCCAGCACTGGCGATGCAGAGGAGGCGCCGGTGGACGTGGCCGGCATGCTCGCGCTGATGCGGCGGGACATGCTCGCGCGCAGCGAGCGCCCGAGCGAGGTCACGCTGGAGGCGGAAACCGAACCACCTGTTGCTGGGCTCGGAAACGGAGCTGCATTCCATTTTCCAGAACCTCATTTCCAACGCGGCGAAATACACGCCGCCGGCAAGGTCGCATCGGCATCCGCTGGTGGGTCGACGATGCTGGCGGCCACGTCGCGGTAACAGACACCGGCATTGGCATCCCGGCCGAGCATATTCCAAGACTCACCGAGCGGTTCTACCGGGTCGATCCGGGCCGATCGCGCAAGCTGGGCGGATCCGGGCTCGGCCTGGCCATCGTCAAGCATGCACTGCAGCGTCATGCGGGCCGGCTCGAAATTGAAAGCGAAGAGGGCAAGGGCAGCACGTTCACCTGTCATTTCCCTGTCGCACGCGTGATGTCGCGCACCGCCACGCGTAACGCGCGCGTGATGGCGCGCGACCCCACGCGTAACGCATCCGTCTCGCGCCTGCAATAAGTCTGTAACAAACAGGGCATATAAAGCCCGCCATGAAGTTGCTGCGTGGCGCCATCGGCGTGCACGCGATGCAAGTTGGTCAAGACTGATTACCACCCAGAAGGGGATGAAAAGTGAGAAATACCGTGCTCGCGACGGCCGTCGTTGCCACGCTGCTCCTGGCCGCAGGTGAGGCGTCCGCGCAAACCAAGGGCGCCGCCACCAAGGCGGAGGTGCAGTCCATCCAGGCGCAGATGCAGGTCCTCGCCGATCGACTCAACAAGCTCGAAGCCGCCAATGCGACGCTGCAGAGCGAAAACGCCGAACTTGAAGGCGATCGTGGAAAGCCGCGATGCCGAAACCGAATACCTGAAGTCCCAGACCAAGGACTTGCGCGAGGAATCGGCGGTGGCCGTCGAATGAAATTTCGAAGGTCAAGGGCGCCGACTGGGCGACGAAGATCAAGTTGCGCGGCGACTTACGCTACCGTTCCGAGAACATCTGGCACCGAGCGTGACGTCGGCGGCAGTGCCGAGGATGCGGCGCGACCGCTATCGCCAACGGATCCGTGCACGACTCGGCTTCGATGCGACCGTCACGGACAACCTGAAGGCGACCTTGCTCTTCGCGACGGGTGGAGACGATCCGCGTTCCTCGAACCAGACCCTGGGATCCAGCGGCACGCGCAAGCCGATCGGCCGTTGACATGGCCTACGCCGACTGGAAGTTCATGCAAGGCGGCAACCTCGTGCTCGGCAAGCAGTCACAAGCCGTGTGGCGTCCAGGCCAGAGTCTCTTCTTCGACAGCGACTACAACCCGGAAGGCGGTGCCGTGAAGTTCGACCGCGGCATGTTCTTCGGCACCGGCTTATGCCTGGTGGCTCACCGAGCAGTACAACGCGGATCCAAACGCCGACAACACCGACGCGTACGTCGCCGGCCTGCAGGGCGGCCTGAAGTTCGCGTTGTTCGGTGGCGAAACGCTGCTCGCGGCCAACTACTACCAGTGCTCGCACTGCGCAGATCACTCGCCGCTCTACGCCAACAGTGCCAACGGCAATACCACGTATCTCGTCGGCACGAGCACCACGAACCTGCTGAGGTATGGCTATGACATCCTCGAAATCGGTGGGCAGCTCGGGCTCACGGCGTTCAACCAGCCGCTGACCTTCTGGGCGAACTACGCCCAGAACATGGCTGACGACGTCGAGTACGACACCGCCTATGGGGTCGGCGCAATGCTTGGCAAGGCCAGCAATCCCAGGACCTGGGAAGCGGGCGTCTTCTACCAGTCGATCGACAAGGACGCACTGTTCGGCCAGTTCGTCGATTCGGACTTCGGCGACGGCAGGACGGACTCGGATGGGTGGGTCCTGAAGGGTGCCTACGCGCCGGTCAGGAACTTCACGCTGGCCGGAACGTATTTCATCAATACGCTGAACAAGGACGTCGGCACGGAGCTGGACTACAGCCGCCTGCAGCTGGACATCAACTACAAGTTCTAACGCATCCCCCGTTGGCCCTCACTGCCCGCAAGGGCGCCTTCTCCCAAAGTTGCCGGGAGAAGGCCTCGGTGAGGGCCTTTTTCATTTCCGGCAGCCACGCTTGCCGATGCCACGGCCCTCCTGTACAAACGCATCGTCCCGGAGAATCTCGATGGAAACCGCCGATCTCTCGCACCATATCCACACCCGTTACAACGCGGACCTCGAGGGCGTGCGTACCGGCGTGCTGCAGATGGGCGGCCTGGTCGAGCAGCAGTTGCAGAACGGCGTCAAGGCGCTCGTGAACGGCGACAGCCGGCTGGGCGAAGAGGTCGTGCGGCTCGATCACAAGGTCAACGCGATGGAGGTTGCCATCGACGACGACTGCAGTCGCATCCTGGCGACCCGTAGCCCGACGGCCTCGGATCTGCGCCTGATCGTCGCGGCGATCAAGACCATCACGGACCTCGAACGCATCGGCGACGAGACGGAGAAACTCGGGCGCACTGCAGCGCGGTTCGCCAGTGCCGATCGCCCGACGGAGCGCTATCGTGAGCTCAAGCACATGGGCGAACTGGTGTCCGACATGGTGCACGGCGCGCTGGACGCGTTCGCTCGCCTGGACACCGAGGCGGCGCTCGATGTCGCGCGCCGCGATCGCGTCGTCGACGAGGAATACGACGCAATCCAGCGCCAGTGCATCACGTTCATGATGGAAGACCCGCGCACGATCCGCCGCTCCCTGGACGTGCTGTGGGTCGCCCGCGCGCTCGAGCGCATCGGCGATCATGCGAAGAACCTCTGTGAGTACGTCGTCTACATGGTGCTCGGCAAGGACATCCGCCATCTCTCGCATCGAGGATGTCGAGCTGCAGGTGCGCGCGGCGCGTCCCGCCCGGTCCGGAGAACCCTGACCCTTGGACATGTCCCTGTCCGCCGGGCGTCGCCGTGTCGGCGGGCTGACCCGGCGCAAGGGTAACCTGCTTGGTTTCCTCGCCTGTTGCGGGCTGATGGGCTACGCGCTGTTCGTGCAGTACGGAATGCACGAGGAACCTTGCCCGCTCTGCATCCTGCAGCGCGTGGCCGTGATCGGTACGGGGCTCGTGTTCCTGCTGGCCGCGGTGCACAACCCGACGCGCGGCGGCTCGCGCATCTATGGTTTGCTGATTCTGCTCGCGACGGCCGCCGGCATGGCGATCGCCGGCCGGCACATGTGGATCATGGCGCAGCCCCCGGGAACGGTGGCGGAGTGCGGCGCCAGCCTCGAATACATGATGGACGTGCTGCCGCTGCGTGAAGTGCTCGGCAAGGTCCTGAGCGGTTCGGGCGAGTGTGCCAAGGCGGCATGGTCCTTTCTGGGGCTCAACATGCCGACCTGGGTATTGTTGAACCTGCTGGGACTCGCGGCCTGGGGCCTGTACGTCAACAACATCCGGCGCGAGAAGCGCGCTACCACGTTCTGACTAGAGCCGGCCCGCAACGAATGCGGCCCCGCTCGCGATTCTGACGACTCCCCAGAAGCCGGCCGGCAATCGATACGCCTTCCCACGCGTCAACCGTTGCTGGATTGTCGGGTCAGCAGCAATTCCATGACCCGCTCGTACATGCGACTCAGCACGTCGATGTCCTCGACGGACACGGACTCGTTGACCTTGTGGATCGTCGCGTTGATGACACCGAGTTCCACGACCTGCGTGCCCGTCGGTGCGATGAAGCGTCCGTCGGACGTGCCGCCTGTCGTCGAATACTGCCGGCGTGCGTCCAACGGTATCGATCACGGCACGCTCGACGGCGGCGGTCAGTGTGCCGCGGCTGGGTCAGGAACGGCAGGCCCGAGACGAACCACTCCAGCGTGTAGTTCACTTCGTGCTTGTCCAGTATCGCGAGCACCGTTTTCTGTAATCCCTCTACGGTCTGCTCGGTCGAAAAACGCAGGTTGAAGCGAACCTTCAGCTCGCCCGGAATCACATTCGGTGCGCCAGTGCCCGCCGAGATGTTGGACACCTGGAAAGACGTCGGCTGGAAGTACTGGTTGCCTTCGTCCCAGCGCGTGCCGACCAGTTCTGCCAAAGCCGGGGCAAAGCCGTGAACCGGGTTGTCGGCAAATTGCGGATAAGCGATATGGCCCTGCACGCCGTGCACGGTGAGCCGTCCGGAAAGCGATCCACGCCGCCCGACCTTGATCGTGTCGCCCAGGATCGTCGAGCTGGTCGGTTCACCCACGACGCACCAGTCGATGTGCTCGTGGCGCGCCTGCAGCACTTCCATGACCTTGCGAGTTCCGTCGACCGACGGTCCTTCTTCGTCGCTCGTGAACAGAAACGCGAGCGAGCCGTCGTGATCGCGGATGGGCGGCCACGAAGCGCTCCGTTGCGGTGACCATGGCCGCGAGACCGCTTTTCATGTCCGCCGCGCCGCGCGCGTACAGCATGCCGTCCTCGACCACAGGCTCGAACGGATCGGTGCGCCATTCTTCGCGTGGCCCGGTCGGCACGACATCGGTATGGCCGGCGAAGCAGAGCACCGGGCCGCCTTTCCCGCGGCGCGCCCACAGGTTCTCCACCGGGCCGAAGCGCAGGCGTTCGATCTGGAAGCCCAGCGGTTCGAGCCGCTCGCAGATCAGATCGATGCAGCCGTGGTCCTCGGGGCTGACCGAGGGGCGCCGCAGCAGGTCCTGCGTCAGGGCAAGGGTCGATGACATTTATGTGTATCGCAGCGTTGAAACGGGCGGGGCGGGCGGATCGGGCGAGGGACGCCGTATATAAACGACCGCTACCCCTGGCACAAGGCTCGAGAATGACAGGGTCTTGTCACATGGCTGTCACAGAGCGCGGGCAGACTTCGCGCCATCAGCAGGCGCGTCAAACGCTTGCGGCGTCCAAATCGAGAGGGTAACCCGATGAAGTTGTGGCAGAAATTCGCTTTGCCGGCGCGTGCTCGCCGGCATCCTGTCCGCCGCCGTTCCGGGCCGCGCAGAGGCGCAGGCTGCCATCAAGATCGACGGCTCGAGCACCGTATTTCCGATTTCCGAGGCGTATGCCGAAGAGTTCCAGATCCAGAAGCGCGGCAAAGTTCGTGTGACCGTTGGTGTCTCCGGCACCGGCGGCGGCTTCAAGAAGTTCTGCCGCGGCGAGACCGACATGGCCAACGCCTCGCGCCCGATCTCGACCGAGGAGATGGAACTCTGCCGCAAGGCCGGCATCAAGTACATGGAAGTGCCGGTGGCGTTCGACGCGCTCACCGTCGTCGTCAACCCGCAGAACACCTGGGCAAAGACCTTGACGATCGCCGAGCTCAAGAAGATGTGGGAGCCGGCCGCGCAGGGCCGCATCACGACCTGGAAGCAGGTCAACCCGAAGTTTCCGAATGAAAAGCTCATGTTGTTCGGGCCGGGCGCCGATTCCGGTACGTTCGACTACTTCACCGAAGCCGTGAACGGCAAGGCGAAGGCGAGCCGCGGCGATTACACGGCCAGCGAAGACGACAACACGCTGGTGCAGGGCGTCGAGAACAACAAGACCGCGCTCGGTTACTTTGGCTTTGCGTACTACTCGGCGCACAAGGACAAGTTGACTGCCGTGGCGATCGATGCCGGCAAGGGCCCGGTCGCGCCAAGCCTCGAGAATGTCACGAACGGCACCTACAGCCCGCTCTCGCGTCCGTTGTTCGTTTACGTGCGCGACACCTCGGCGAAGCGTCCGGAGGTGAAGGAGTTCGTGCAATTCATGCTGACTCACGGCGAGCTGGTCAGCGAAGTCGGCTACCTGCCGCTGCCGAAGAGTGCCTACGACCTGGCGTGGAAGCATTACCAGTCCGGCAAGCTTGGCACCGTGTTCGGCGGCGTGCCGAAGATCGGCGTCACGATCGACCAGTTGCAGGCGATGGAAGGCAAGCTGTAACTCGGCGACACTCGCGCCGGGTCGGGCCCGCGAGGGTCCCGGCCCGGCCTTGTTGCAACTGTCGCTGCAGCGATGCATTCGAGGACCGGACCATGAGCAGCTCGACCACGGCGCTGGCAAGCGGAGCGTTCACTTCGCTTAGCGTATCGCAAGGCGCGCGATCGCGTCGTCGAATTGCTGCTGCTTGCCGCCGGCCTGGTCGCGGTCTTCACGACCATTGCGATCGTCCTGATCCTCGTCTACGAGTCCTCGGCCTTCTTCGAGCACGTGTCGATCAAGGACTTCCTGACCGACACGATGTGGACGCCGCTGTTTGCCGACGCGCACTACGGCATCATGCCGCTCGTTTCGGGCACGCTGACCGTGACGTTCGTGGCGCTGGCCGTCGCGATTCCAGTCGGCACGATCATCGCCATCTACCTGTCCGAATTCGCCGCGCACCGGGTGCGGGAGACCGTCAAGCCGATCCTGGAGCTGCTCGGGGCCGTGCCGACCGTAGTCTATGGTTACTTCGCGCTATTGATGGTAACGCCGGCACTGCAGAAACTGTTTCCGGAGCTGCCGGGCTTCAACATGCTGAGCGCCGGCCTCGTCATCGGCCTGATGATCGTGCCGTACGTCGCCTCGATGAGCGAAGACGCGATGCGTGCCGTGCCGCGATACATGCGCGAAGGCTCGTATGCGATGGGTGCCACCAAGTTGCAGACGGCGCTTCGGGTCGTCGTGCCCGGTGCCTTTTCCGGGATCGCGGCGGCGTACATTCTCGGCATTTCGCGCGCAATCGGCGAAACGATGGTGGTCGCGATTGCCGCCGGCATGCAGCCCACGCTGACGTTCAACCCAACCGAGCCGGCGGCCACGATCACGGCTTACATCGTGCAGGTGAGCCTCGGTGACCTGCCGCACGGCAGTATCGGCTACCAGAGCATTTTTGCCGCGGGGCTCGTGCTGATGCTGATGACGCTGGTGTTCAACGTCGTCGGCTTCTTCCTGACGCGCAAGTTCAGGGAGGCCTACTGATGTCGGCCGCCGCGCATGCGATGTCGCTCGAGGAGATTCGGCGTGGTCTCTCCTGGCGCAAGAACCTGGACAAGATATTCGTGATCGTGGGCCTCGTGATCCTGCTCGTGTGCCTGGGTCTGCTGGCACTCCTGTTCCTGGACCTCGTGCGCGATGGCGCGTCGCGCTTCGGCTGGGATTTTTTCACGAACTTCCCGTCGCGCAAGGCCGAGCGCGCCGGCATCCTCTCGGCTTCGGTCGGCACTTCGCTGATCATGCTGGTCACGGTGTTCGTCGCGTTGCCTGTCGGCGTCGCCGCGGCCATCTACCTCGAAGAGTACGCGCCGAAGAACTGGCTCACGGGCATGATCGAGATCAACGTGACGAATCTCGCCGGCGTGCCCTCCATCGTCTACGGCCTGCTCGCGCTCGGTCTCTTCGTGTACCAGTTCGACCTCGGCCAGAGCATCCTGTCCGCCGGCCTCACGCTCGCGTTGCTGATCCTCCCGATCGTGATCGTCGCGACACGCGAATCCTTGCGTGCCGTGCCGAAAGCCATTCGTGAAGCCGCCTATGGGCTCGGGGCGACCCGCTGGGAAGTGACCAAGGATCATGTGCTGCCTTATTCCACGGGCGGCATCCTGACCGGCCTGATCCTCGGCCTGTCGCGCGCGATCGGCGAGACCGCGCCGCTGATCACGATCGGCGCGCTGAGTTTCATCGCATTTCTGCCGCCCTCGCCGGTGACCGGCGAGTTTCCTTTCCTGAGTCTCGAATGGCTGCGCAGCGAATTCACGGCCATGCCGATCCAGATGTTCAACTGGGTTTCGCGCCCGGACCAGGCGTTCCAGGCCAATGCCGCCGCGGCGGGCGCGATCCTGCTCGGCATGACGCTGTTGATGAACGCCGTCGCGATCTACATCCGCTACCGTTTCCGCAAGAAGATCAACTGGTGAGTGCCCGCAACATGAATACCACTGCCCAGAAGCCCGCGGCCGCGCCAGCGCTTTCGATCGCCATGGGCGATCGCCGCGCGTCACACGCGAATCCGGCCAAGGCGGTCGCCGAAAAGCTGGACTTCTGGTACGGCGCGAACCAGGCGCTCAAGAACATCAACCTCACGATCCCGGAAAACCAGGTCACGGCGCTGATCGGGCCTTCCGGTTGTGGCAAGAGCACGTTCTTGCGCTGCTTCAACCGCATGCACGACCTGCAGCCTGCCACGCGCTACGCGGGCAGCATCATGCTGCACCCCGAGAATGTGAATCTCGTGGGCAAGGGCGTCGACCCGATCGAAGTGCGCATGCGCATCGGCATGGTCTTCCAGAAGCCGAACCCGTTCCCGAAAACCGTCTTCGAGAACGTTGCGTATGGGCTGCGACTGCGGGGAGTCAGCAACCGCACGGACCTGGCAGAGCGCGTTGAAAAGGCGCTGCGCGGCGCCGCGATCTGGGACGAAGTCAAAGACCGCCTGACCGATTCAGCGCTGGCGCTCTCGGGCGGCCAGATGCAGCGCCTGTGCATTGCGCGGGCACTGGCCACGGAGCCCGAGATCCTGCTGTTCGACGAGCCGACGTCCGCGCTCGATCCGATTGCGACCGCGAAGATCGAGGAATTGATCACGGAGCTGCGGCAGCGCGTCACGATATTGATCGTCACGCACAACATGCAGCAGGCCGCGCGCGTGTCGGACTTCACGGCCTTCATGTACCTGGGCGAGCTGGTCGAAGTCGACGCGACCTCCAGGATCTTCACGAACCCGTCACGGAAGGCGACCGAAGACTACATCACCGGTCGGTACGGTTGACATTGCTCCTGTAACGGCAATGACAGTGTCCGCTCCCCCTGAACCCGAACTGGGGCCTGTGCATGGCAGGGCGCCGGCAGGCACGCGCACGAGTGACCCTTCAGAACCGCACACGTCGCGGTCCATGGACGCGTCGGTGGCGTCACTGCGGCTGCAGGCCGTGGCGATGGGCGGCCTCGTGATCGACCAGGTGGCGGGGTCGGTTCGTGCCCTGTTGAGCCGTGATGCGACGCTCGCCGAGCTCGTGCTGTCACGCGAACAACTGGTGAACGAGTACGAGCAGCGCATCGATGAGGACAGTCTCACCTTCATCGCCCTGCAGCAGCCCGTCGCGAACGATCTGCGCCTTGCCCGGGCGCTCGTGCGCATCAGCCGGGAACTCGAGCGGGTCGGGGACGAATCAAAAAAGATTGCCCGGTTTGCCGTGACGCTCGAAGCCGGCGCCGACAGTACGCCCGGTAGCCGGCGTCGCCCGGCACCTTCGGCACATGGCCGACCTTTCGGTTTCGATGCTGCGCAACGCGGTGCGCGCGGCGGACGAAATGGACCTGGAGAGGGCCCTCTCGGTGCTGGCCCAGGACCTGGAACTGGACGCCGAGTTCGCCACGGCGCTGCGCCAGGTCATGTCGTACGTGCTGCAGGATCACCGATTCCTCAAACCGACGATCGATACCATTTTTGCGCTCAAAGGCCTCGAGCGTGTCGGCGACCATGCGAAGAATGTCGCAGAGCAGGTACTCTACATGCTCGGCCAGGAGCGTCGGCGTGGCGACCGGGCCGGATAGGAACCGGTCGCGGCACGCCCGGAGAACGTGTTTTTGGAAACCATGTCGCAGCTCGCGCGACGCAAGACCTTCCGGGAGGCGGCATGGCGCGATCGTGACCTCAGCTGGCTCGATTTCAATCGGCGCGTGCTGAGCGAGGCACTCGATAAACGCACCCCGTTGCTCGAGCGTCTCAAATACCTCGCCATTTTCACGACCAACCTCGACGAGTTCTTCATGAAGCGGGTTGGCGCGATGCGCACGCGTGCCTTTGCAAGTGAAGACGCCGGCACGATTGCGGATTTCAACGCTCATGTTTCGCGTCTGCGCACGGCGTTGTATCCGATGTTGCTCGAGCAGGCGGCCTGTTATACGTTCCTGCGCTCGAAACTGGTGGAGCACGGCATCCGGCTTGCCACCTGGGACGAGCTCACGGACGCGCAGCGAACGGAGTCGGCCGACTACTTCGACGCACACATATCGCCGGCCCTGACTCCGCTCAGCCTCGATCCGTCGGACCCATTCCCTTTCATGTCGAATCTCTCGACGTCGTGGGGTTTCGTCTTGCGCGATACGGCGAGCGGCGAGCGACAGAACGTCAGGGTCAAGGTACCGAACCGGATCCCGCAATGGCTCGCATTGCGGACGGACGTGCCCGCGGGAGAGCGGTGCCTGCTGGGATTGCAGGATATCGTCCGTCGAAATGCATGGAAGCTCTTTCCGGGAACGGAAATAGAACACGCGACGCTGTTCCGCGTCTCCCGCAATGCCGATGTTGCACTCGAGGACGGTGCGGATTACAGCTTGCGTGAAAGCGTCGAGGAGCAAGTGCGCCAGCGTCGGTTCCAACCCGTCGTGCGGCTCGAATTCAGCGAGTCGCCATGGCCTGAGGTTCGGGATGAGCTCATGCAACGCTTCGAACTGCACGAGGCCGACGTGTACGAGCTGCCCGGGCAGTTGGATTACACCGACGCTATTCGAGATTGCGTCTCTGCCGGTGCCGGAACTCCGCGATAAACCATGGACGCCCATCGTGCCGCCATTGCTGGCCGACGCCACCGACCTATTCGAGGTGATCCGCGCCGGCGACGTGCTGGTCCACCATCCCTACGAGAGCTTTGATGCGTCGGTGGAGCGCTTCATCCGCGACGCCGCCGATGATCCTGCAGTGACCACGATAAAAATGACGGTCTACCGGCTCGGCGACGACACGCCTTTCGTGCGGTCGCTGATCAAGGCCGCCGAGTCCGGCAAACAGGTCGCCTGCATCGTCGAATTGAAGGCCCGCTTCGATGAAGAGCGCAACCTGCATTGGGCCAACGAACTGCAGAAGGCCGGCGACCACGTCATTTATGGCGTTCGCGGGCTGAAGACACATACCAAGCTGGCGCTCGTCGTTCGCCGGGAAGGCGCCGGATTGCGCTGCTACGCGCACATCGGCACCGGCAACTATCACGTCAAGACGGCGCGCCTCTATACGGATTTCGGATTGTTCACGTGCGATCCGGTGCTGACGCGCGATGTGGTCAAGCTCTTCCATCACATGACGGGTTATTCGAGGAACCCATCGTTCGAGCGGCTCCTGATAGCGCCCATCAACATGCGCGAGCGATTCCTGGAGTTGATCAGGCGCGAGGCGGAAAACGCCGGTGCGGGACTGCCTGCGCGAATCGTCGCAAAAATCAACCAGCTGGAGGACATCGTAATTTGCGAAGCGCTCGCGCAAGCCTCCCAGGCCGGGGTCTCGATCGACCTGATCGTCCGTGGATTCTGCTGTCTGCGCCCGGGTGTGCCAGGCTGGACCGACAACATCCGCGTTCGCTCCATCGTCGGCCGGTTTCTCGAGCACGCCCGTGTTTTTCATTTTGCAAACGGCGCCGAGGATCCGCTTGCCGGGGACTTTTTCATCGGCTCTGCGGATTGGATGGATCGCAACCTGTCCCGGCGAGTCGAGGCGATCACGCCGGTGGACGCCCGACCCCTGCGAGAGCGGCTTTGGGAAGTATTGGAAGTGCAACTTGCGGACCAGCGCAACGCTTGGCAGATGCAACCCGAGGGCGAATACCGGCAGCTGCATGCGGGGAAGGGCGCCAACAGTGTGGCGCGGCAGGGCTCGCACGCGACGATGATGAAGCGGACAACGATGCGTTCACGAAAATGAGGCGTCATCGATGGTCGCGATCGGTCGTGGCGGTGCGCGAATCGTCTGGCGGGCGGACCACGATGGCGCGTAGGACGGCTGCAGAATCGGACGTACTCGCCGCCGTAGACCTCGGGTCAAACAGCTTCCATATGGTGGTGGCGCGCTACGCTCACGGCCAGCTCGTAATTATCGACCGGCTCAGGGAACCCGTGCGCCTTGCCGCGGGGCTCGACGAACAGAAGCGACTTAGTCGAGAAGCGGTCGGGCGCGCGCTGGAATGCCTCGAACGATTCGGCCAGAGGTTACGCGACATGCACGCCAAGAGCGTGCGTGTCGTGGGGACCAGCACCTTGCGCAGGGCGCAGCGCAAGGACAGTTTTCTGGACCGCGCACGCCTGGCGCTGGGTCATCCAATCGAGATCGTTTCCGGTATCGAGGAGGCCCGCATGATTTTTCTCGGCGTTGCCCACTCGACCCCCGTCAGTGGCCCTCGGCTCGTCGTGGACATCGGCGGCGGCAGCACCGAACTGATCGTCGGGGATGGGCTGGTGGCGAAACGGCTCGAAAGCCTGCACATGGGCTGTATCGGCTTTACGAACCGCTTTTTCCCGAACGGCGAGATCACTGAAAAGCGCATGCGTCACGCGCGCACCGCTGCGCAACTGGAGCTCGAGCCGACCGTGTCGCGCTTTCGCAGTTCCGAATGGCAGGCGGCGTTCGGCTCTTCGGGCACGATTCGGTCGCTCGGCGAAGTGTTGCAGTTTCGAAACGGGCTCGGCGGGGTAGTCGAGCGCGAAGGACTCGGCTGGGTTCTGGAGCAATTCCTTGCGGCCGGCAGTGTCGGGAACCTGCGCCTGAACGGCCTGGCACCCGAGCGAGCCGAAGTACTGCCTGGCGGTCTTGCGATCCTGCTCGAAGTTTTTGACCGGCTCGACGTCGCCAGCATGCGTGTCGCCGACGGCGCCCTTCGGGAGGGCCTGCTATACGATCTGCTCGGTCGACTCACGGATGAGGACGCGCGTGTACGCAGTGTGCGTGCGATGGAAAAGCGCTTTCACGTGGACCCGGTGCAGGCCGATCGTGTCGAGGCGACCGCGCTGCGGTTTCTCGCGGTGGTGCGTGAAGCCTGGGGACTGGAGGACGAACTCGCGGAACAAGTCCTCGGCTGGTCAGCTCGCCTGCACGAGATCGGTCTCGACATCTCCCACGCCTATCACCATCGACACGGCGCTTACCTGCTGCAGAACGCGGACATGCCGGGATTCCCCAAGGAGGAACAGCAATTGCTGGCGATACTCGTGGGTGGGCATCGCCGCAAGTTGTCGCTCGTAAACCTCGAGGAACTTGCCTCGCCCTGGGACGTCACGGCCGAGCGCCTCATCATCTTGCTCAGGCTCGCGGTCCTGCTGCATCGTGGGAGGGGACCCCGCGAAGTCCCGGACATCGCCTTGAAGGCGAAGGGTCGTGTGATCGATCTCGGGTTCCCGCGCGGCTGGTTGGCGGAGCATCCATTGACGACGGCGGACCTCGAGCAGGAAGTGGAGTTCCTGCGCGCGGCAGGTTTCAAGCTGCGGTTGGCCTGACCAGGCGATCGACCAAGGTCAACCTCAGTCGGTAGCAGCGCCGCGCAGCAGTTCGTTGATTCCGACCTTGGCGCGTGTCTGCGCATCGACGCGTTTCACGATCACGGCGGCATACAGGCCGTACTTGCCGTTGGCCGCGGGTAGCGAGCCCGGCACCACGACCGCGCCCGCGGGAATCCGTCCGTACAGGATCTTGTCCTGCTCGCGATCATAGATACGCGTGCTCTGGCCGACGTAGACGCCCATCGAGAGCACGGCGCCTTCTTCTACGACCACGCCCTCGACCACTTCGGAGCGCGCACCGATGAAACAGCCGTCCTCGATGATCGTCGGGTTGGCCTGAAGGGGCTCGAGCACGCCGCCGATACCGACGCCGCCCGAGAGGTGCACGTTGCGTCCGATCTGTGCACAGGAGCCGACCGTGGCCCACGTGTCGACCATCGTGCCTTCACCGACGTATGCACCGATGTTCACGTAGCTGGGCATGAGTACGACGTTGCGTGCGATGTACGCCCCGCGACGCACCACGGCCGGCGGCACGACGCGCACGCCCTCGGCGCGAAATTGTTCCGCATCGTGCTGTGCGTACTTGAGGCCCACTTTGTCATAGAACTGCGTGTAACCGGAGGGGATCGGCACATTGTCGTTGAGACGAAACGACAGCAGTACTGCCTTCTTCAGCCATTCGTTCACGTGCCACTGGCCGTCCGCGCCTTTTTCGGCGACGCGCGCCGCGCCGGAGTCGAGCAAGTGAGATCGCTTCGTCGACCGCCGCGACGATGTCGCCGGGCGCATTCCCGGGAGCCAGCGACGCGCGTTCGTCGAAGGCGGCGTTGATCTGTGCGGCGAGCTGGGCGTGCGGCGTGGTCATGCGAAGGTCCTGGCGGGCAGGTGGGAAACCCGCGCGCAAGGATACGCGACTCGCCGCGACGATTCGAAGTGAGATCGTCCGAGTCTCGTGGGTTGAGGGCCTTCGCACGGTTCAGCCGGCCAACGTCTCGACGCAAGGCAGCGCGCGCTTCGGATATTGCAGGGCGAGCGCAGAAGCGAATTGCTGAGTACAGGCCTCCCACGAATACTTCAGGGCATGCTCCCGACATGCCGCCGGATCGAGGTGCAGCGCAGCCAGGGCGGCTTCGCGGAGGTCGTCGAGCAATATGCCGGTGACGCCGTGGACCACGACGTCGATCGGACCGGTCACCGGATATGCGGCAACCGGCAAGCCACAGGCCATCGCCTCGAGCAGGACGAGCCCGAAGGTATCCGTGCGGCTGGGAAACACGAGCACATCGCATGCCGCGACGTATCGCGCCAGGTCCTCGCCGTACAGGTAGCCGACAAATTTCACGTCGCGAAACTGCCGGTGCAGCGAATCGCGCGCGGGGCCGTCACCTATCACCAGCTTGGTGCCGGGCAGGTCGAGTCGCAGGAAATCCTCGATACCTTTCTCGACGGCGACGCGCCCGAGATACAGCCAGATCGGTCGTGGCATGTCCAGGGCAGTCTTCGGCCGCGGACAGAAGAGTTCACTGTCGACGCCGCGGCTCCACATTGCCAGGTTGGAGAAACCGCGCGCTTCGAGTTGCGTTCGCAGCGACGGCGTCGCAACCAACGTCCGCGTCGCCGCACCGTGAAACCACTTCATGAAGGCGTAGCTCGCCTGGGTCGGGATCGGCAGACGGGCCTTCAAGTATTCCGGGAATTGCGTGTGATATGCCGTCGTGAATTCCCTGCCGTGCTGCTTGCACCACGCGCGGGCGGCCAGGCCGAGCGGGCCCTCCGTCGAAATGTGCACGGCATCGGGACGGATGGCATCGAGACGTCGAGCGACGGCCCGCCCGGCTCCCAGTGCGAGCCGGATCTCGGGGTAGGTGGGGCAGGGCACCGTGCGAAAAGCGTCCGGTGAAATCACGGCAACGTCCATGCCGCCATTGCGGAGCTTGTTGACCGTCGTCACCAGCGTTCGAACCACGCCGTTCGTTTGCGGGTGCCAGGCGTCCGTAACCAGCGCAAGTTTCACGCGGCCTCGAGTGGCGCGCCCGTGCCATTCAGCAACGGCACTTCCCGGTCACCGAGCAGCACTGCCCGGGATTCCGTCCAACGCAGCAGGCTCAGCTTGCCTGAATGATCTTCGACGAGCGCCGTGCAACTCTCGACCCAGTCGCCGTCGTTGCAATACGTGATGCCGTCGATCTCGGTGATTTCCGCGCGGTGAATGTGACCGCAAATAACCCCGTGTACGCCGCGCTCGCGGGCCTCGAGGGCCAGCGCACGCTCGAAGTTGGCGATGTATTTGACCGCGTTCTTGACCTTGTGCTTCAGGAACGCTGCGAGCGACCAGTAGGGGTAGCCGAGTCGCAGGCGAATGCGGCTGAGGTAGCGGTTGAGAGCCAGCGCGAACGAGTACGCGGAGTTGCCGATGGATTCCAGCAACGGGCTGGCGCGCACGATGCCGTCGAACTCGTCGCCGTGCAGGACCAGGAAACGTCGCCCGTCGGCGGTCTGGTGTATGACCTCGCGGCGAACCTCGATATTCCCCATCACGAGCCCGGCATGATCGCGGAATACACGGTCGTGATTGCCGGGAATATAGACCACCCGCGTGCCGTGTTTTGCCTTGCCGAGCAGCGTGCGGATGACGTCGTTGTGCGCCTGGGGCCAATGGAACGACCTGGTCATCGCCCATAGATCGACGATATCGCCGACCAGGTAGATCTGTTCGCACTCGACGCTGCGCAGGAAATCGAGCAGGTAATGAGCCTGGCAGCCCCTGAAGCCGAGGTGGATGTCCGAGATGAATATGCTGCGCACCCGCAGCGTTGTGCGCTGCACCGGCTCTTCGTTCATCCAATGACGCCCGGACCTTCCATGCGCGCAATGCTCGCTGTCGCCCGTGACCAGGCGATTACGATTCGGCAAAGATTTTGTGACAACCAGACCCGGTCGGATGCGGGCCGGCGCCAGCGGCGCTGCGGACTCTCGAAATTACTGTCTTATGACAATCATCGCCGTATCGGGTTGTTGCGCAGGAATTCGGCGATGCGCTCAGCGGCCGTCACGCAGTCCGCGACGCTCGCTACGAGTGAAATACGCACGCGCCCGCGACCGGGATTGCCGCTGGCCGTATCCCGCGCCAGGTACGATCCAGGCAGGACCGTCACGTGCTGCTGGTGAAAAAGCCCGCGAGTGAATGCCTCGTCGTCACCGACGTCGAGCCACAGGTAAAACCCGCCGGCCGGGATCGCAAGCGCTTGCTCCATGGCCGTCGCGACGATCGGTGTCACGCGCTCGAATTTCTCGCGATACAGCCGGCGATTCGCGACGACGTGTGCCTCGTCGGCCCATGCCGGCACGCTCGCCAGTTGCGTCGGCACCGGCACCGCACAACCGTGGTACGTGCGATAGAGCCGGAACGCCGCCAGAAATTTCGGATCGCCCGCGACGAATCCGGAGCGCAGGCCGGGCACGCTGGAGCGCTTCGACAGGCTGTGGAAGACGATGCAGCGCTCGAATGCGGTGTTGCCGGCATTCGCCGCGGCCTGCAGCAACCCGGCGGGCGGTGCGTTCTCGTCGAAATAGAGCTCTGAATAACACTCGTCCGAAGCCAGCAGGAATCCATGCCGGTTCGAGAGTTCCAGGGCACGCTGCAGGTAGGCCTGCGGCATGACGGCGCCCGTCGGGTTGCCAGGCGTACAAAGGAACAACACTGCGCAACGCCGCCAGGTGGCGGCGTCAACGGCATCGAGATCCGGCAAGTAGTGATTTTCAGCCGTGCAGTTCAGGAACCGCGGCTCGGCACCGGCGAGCAGCGCTGCGCCCTCGTAGATCTGGTAGAACGGATTCGGCATCAGCACGAGCGGCTTTTCGCCGGTACGCGCGTCGCGTTCGGGATTCACGGCGGCCTGCACGAAAGCAAACAAGGCTTCGCGGGTGCCATTCACGGGCAGGACCATCGTCTCCGCGCTCACGCTTTGTTGCTGCAGCCCGAACCTGCGCTCGAGCCAGCGCGCGATCACCTCGCGCAACTCCGGCAGCCCGAGCGCACTCGGATACGAGCCGAGCGTGTGCAGCGCCTGGGTCAGCGCCGCACCGATGAACTCCGGCGGCTTGTGCTTCGGCTCGCCGATCGAAAGCGGAATGTGGGGGAGGGTCGGAGGCGGTGTTGCCCCTGCGAGCAGCGTGCGCAGACGCTCGAACGGGTACGGCTGCAGGAGCTCGAGCCGTGGATTCAAGACTTGGCGGCTTCGCGGCGGTCGAGGGTCTGTGCGAGCCGTTCCTGCAGTTGCAGGCGGGCTTCCGGTGTCAGCGCGCGGCCATGTGCATCGGTCACGTAGAACACGTCTTCGGCGCGCTCGCCGATCGTCATGATCTTGGCCGTGACCACGTCGATCTGCTCGGCGAGGAACACCTTGCCGATCTCCGACAGCAGTCCCGGCCGGTCGCCGGCGATGATCTCGAGCACGGTGCGATGCTGCAGCAGGTCTTCGCTGAACGTGATCTGGGTGGGCGTCGTGAACATGCGCACCTGGCGTGGCGCGCGGCGCGTGACCACCGGCAACGCGGCCTCTGGACTTTGCAGCACGCGCCAGAGCTGCTGTTCGATCTGCTGTGCGCGATGGCGGTCGGCAATCGGCGTGCCGATGTCCTCGAGCACCAGGTAGGTGTCGAGGCCGAGTCCGCCCCCGAGCGGCGTGATGCGTGCATCGACGATGTTGAGTCCCATCTGGTCGAGCAGCGCGGCCGTGCGCGCAAAATTCTGCTGGCGATGCGGGCCATAGGTGAGCACCGCATTGCCGCCGCGCTCGGGCGTGGTGCGCACGGCGACGAACAGCGACTGGTCACCGGCGTCGCGATCGGCCAGCAGTTTTGTCTGCCAGGCCACCTCGGCGGGTGCATAGCGCAGGAAATAAAGCTCGTTGAGCGGCGCCCAGACCTCGGCCGCGCGTTCGGGCAGCACCTTCAGCGCGGCCAGCAGCTCGAGCGCGTTCGCCTTGGTCTCCGCGACGAGTTCCTCGTGGTCCACCGGCGCCTCGATGCCCGCGGCGCAGGGCGCGCCGCACGCGCTCGTAGAAATCGCTGAACAGCGAAGCCTTCCACGAATTCCAGAGCTTCGGATTGGTGCCGCGGACGTCCGCGACCGTGAGCAGGTAAAGGTAATCGAGGTGCGCCTGGTCGCCGACCATGCGCGCGAACCCCTGGATCACCTTGGGATCCGAGATGTCCTTTTTCTGCGCCGTGACCGAGAACAACAGGTGGTTGCGCACGAGCCACGCGACGAGACGCGCGTCGTAACGCGAGAGGCCTTGCTCGAGGCAGAACGCCTCGGCATCGACGCCGCCGAGTTCGGAGTGGTCGCCGCCGCGGCCCTTGGCGATGTCGTGAAACAGCGCGGCGAGGTAGACGATCTCGGGCCGCTGCACGGTCGCCATGAGTCGCGACATCTCCGGCAGCTCGTGCTCGAAGCGCGGCAGCACGAGGCGGCGCAGGTTGCGCAATACGAACAGGATGTGCGCATCGACGGTGTAGGCGTGGAACAGGTCGTACTGCATGCGGCCAACCACGCGCCCGAACGCCGGGATGTAACGGCCGAGCACGCCGTACAGGTTCATGCGGCGAAACTCGTGCGTGACGCCCGGCCGGCGCGCGCAGCAGTTCGAGGAACAGGCGGTGATTGCGCGGGTTCTGCCTGAATTCCTCGTCGATGAGCCAGAGGTGGCGGCCGAGCAGGCGGATCGTCGTCGCCCGCACGCCGCGCAGCTGCGGGTACTCCTGCATCAAACGGAACATTTCCAGGATCGCCGACGGATTGCGCACGAACGTGTCGTCGCTGGTGACTTCGAGATAATCGTTGCGGATCTGGAAGCGCTGGTTCAGCGGCACGATCGTGTTTTCGCCGACGTTCAGGATCGCCTCGCGGAACAGCTGCAGCAACATTTCGTTGAGCAGGCTGACGTCCATGACCGTGCGGTAATACCGCTGCATGAACTGCTCGACCGCGAGGGTGTAGGTCGCGTCCTCGTAACCGAACATCTTCGCGATGCGGATCTGGTGATCGAACAGCAGGCGGTCTTCGCGCCGGCCGGTCAGCGTGTGCAGCACGAAGCGCACTTTCCACAGGAACGCCTGGGCCGGCGCAGCTTGCGCAGTTCACCGGCCGTCAGGAAACCGTGCGCGACGAGCTCGTCGAAGGTCTCGGCGCCGAAATGGCGCTTCGCGACCCAGCCGATGGTCTGGATGTCGCGCAGGCCGCCGGGACTCGCCTTGACGTTCGGCTCGAGGTTGTAGGCGGTGTCGTGGTAGCGATGATGCCGGGCCTGCTGCTCGGCGACCTTCGCCTCGAAGAACGCCTGCGACGACCAGACCTTGTCCTGCGCGAGCGCGCGTCGCATCGACTGGAACAGGTGCTCCGGGCCGCACAGCAAGCGGGCTTCGATGAATGTCGTGGCGACGCTGACGTCCGCGGCGCTCTCGCGCTGGCAATCGTCGATCGTGCGCACCGAGTGGCCGACTTCGAGCCCGATGTCCCAGAGAAAAGTCAGGAATCGCTCGATGCCTTCCTCGCCGCCCGGCACCTCGGTCTTCGGCAACAGGATCAGCACGTCGATGTCGGAGCAGGGGTGCAGCTCGCCGCGCCCGTAACCGCCCACGGCAATCAGGTTGACGTCCTTTTCGCGCGTGCCGACGTGCAGCTTCCAGGCGCTGCGCAGCACGACGTCGACGACGCGCGCGCGATCACGCACCAGCGTCTCGACCGGCTCATCGTCCGCGAACCGCTGCTTGAGCGCGGCATCGCCGTCGGCCAGGGCCTTGCGGAACGAGGCGGTGCGATCGGTGTCGGCCTGCAGCGTCGCCGCCAGCGTGTCGAGGAACGGCCAAGGCGCGGCGGGCACCGTGCCGGGTCTGGCCTCGGTGTCGTCGAGCGGTTCGACGGGCATGTTCACGCGGGCGGCTGCTCGCTCGCGCCCAGTGTCAGTACTTCGAAGCCATTATCCGTCACGAGGATCGTATGTTCCCATTGCGCGGACAGCGAGTGGTCGCGCGTGATGACCGTCCAGCCGTCGGGCAGCAGCCGCACGTCGCGGCGGCCGGCGTTCACCATCGGCTCGATCGTGAACGTCATGCCGGGCTGCAACTCGAGCCCGGTGCCGGCGGTGCCGTAGTGCAGCACCTGCGGATCCTCGTGGAAACCGCGCCCGATGCCATGCCCGCAGTATTCTCTCACGACCGAGTAGTGATTGGACTCGACGAACTTCTGGATCGTGGCGCCGATGTCGCCAAGGTGCGCGCCCGGCCGCACCGTGCGGATGCCGAGCCACATGGCGTGGTACGTGAGATCGCACAGCCTGGCCGCGTGGGGCAGCGGCTTGCCGACATGGAACATGCGGCTGGTGTCGCCGTGGAAGCCGTCCTTGATGACCGTGATGTCCACGTTGACGATGTCGCCCTGCTTGAGCTTGCGGTCCCCCGGAATGCCGTGGCAGACGACGTGGTTGACCGAGGTGCAGATGGATTTCGGAAAGCCGCGGTAACCGAGGGGCGCCGGCACGGCCTGCTGCACGCCGACGATGTAGTCGTGGCAGACCTGGTTCAGCTCGTCCGTGGTGACCCCGGGGACGACCTTGGGGCCGATCATGTCGAGCACTTCGGACGCGAGACGTCCGGCAACCCGCATGGCCGCCTGCTCGTCCGGCCCCTTGACCAGCACGCGTCCCATTACCGCGGGGGAGGGTGACATAACGGTCGGGTTGGGCTGCTGCATGGGGAGAGATCCTCGCACTCGCCGGTCGGCGTGTGCGCAAGTGTTTGAAGAAAAGGAGAGTTATGGTATAAAGCGCCCCCGTTTTTGACAACGAAATCCGCACACACATCGTCACGTGTGGCTGGGTGCCCGGAAGATCGTGAGATCCCCTGGGTTGCCGCATGGGATGTGTGGAGGTTCAACCCTAAACTAGGAGTTTTCATGCCCGGCTTGTCCATGCGACAGATGCTGGAAGCGGGTGTTCATTTTGGACACCAAACACGCTTCTGGAACCCGAAGATGGCCCCTTTCATCTTCGGCGAACGTAACCGTATCCACATCATCAACCTCGAGCATTCGCTCCCGCTTTACAACGAAGCGGCCGGGTTCGTGCGCAATCTCGTCGCCGACGGCGGCAAGGTGCTGTTCGTCGGCACCAAGCGCTCCGCGCGCGAAGCGATCGCGCAGGAAGCCACCCGTTGCGGCATGCCTTACGTCAGCCACCGCTGGCTCGGCGGCATGCTCACCAATTTCAAGACCATCCGGCAGTCGATCCGTCGGCTGATGGAAATCGACGAAATGGCCGCGAACGGCACGCTCGATCACCGCAGCAAGCGTGAAGCGCAGGGCCTGCGCCGCGAGCGCGAGAAGCTCGACCGCAGCCTCGGTGGCATCAAGGAGATGGACGGGCTGCCGGACGCGCTGTTCGTGATCGACGTCGGCCACGAGAAGATCGCGATTCACGAAGCGCACACGCTCGGTATCCCGGTCGTCGCGGTCGTCGACACGAACTGCGCGCCGGACGGCATCAGCTACGTGATTCCGGGCAACGATGACGCAATGCGCGCGATCCAGCTCTATGCGGCGGGCATGGCCGACGCGGTCATCGAGGGTCGTTCGACCGTTCCGGAAGTGGCCGTCGGCGAAGACGAGTTCGTCGAGCTCGACGAAGAAGGCAAGCCGCGTCCCCGCACCGGCGCGCCGAAGCCGCGTCGGCGGCGCCCCGGCCCGCAAGAAGACCGCGACCGCCGCACGCCGCAAGCCGGCGGATGACGCCGGTGCCGCCGCCACAGCGCGCCGAGGAACTCGTCGAGGCCGACCCGGAAGAGAGCGCCGAGGCGTTCATGGCGCGTCGCGAAGCCGTGCGCAAGAAGGCTGGCGCTGCTGCCGCCCCAGCCGCGGCTGAACCGGCCGCACCCGTCGCCCCGGCTGAGCCGGCGGCCGGCACGACCGAGGGCACCTGACCATGGCCGTCACCGCAGAGGCGGTCAAGGCGCTGCGTGAACGCACGGGCGCCGGCATGATGGAGTGCAAGAAGGCGCTGGTCGAAACCAATGGCGACCTCGAGGCGGCCGCGGAGATCATGCGCAAGTCGGGGCTCGCGAAGGCCGACAAGAAGGCCAGCCGCGTCGCGGCCGAAGGCGTGGTCGCGATCGAAAGATCCACCGACGGCAAACAGGCCGCGATCGTCGAGGTCAATTCCGAAACCGATTTCGTGGCGCGCGAGAAGGACTTCCAGGCATTCGCGGCGGACGTGGCCAGGGTCGCACTCACGACCAGGGCCGCCGATCTCGAGGCGTTGCTGGCCGCGAAACTGCCTTCGGGCCAGACCGTTGACGAGACGCGTCGCGCCTTGATCGCCCGTATCGGCGAAAACATCGGCGTGCGCCGTTTCGAACTGCTGAGTTCGGAGGCACCGCTGGCGACCTACCTGCACGGCACACGCATCGGCTGCGTCGTGGTCATGACCGGCGGCGACGAGCAGCTGGGCAAGGACGTCGCGATGCACATCGCGGCGCTCAACCCGCAGTTCCTTTCGCCGGACGACGTGCCCGCGGACCAGGTCGCCAAGGAGCGCGAGATTTTCACCGCGCAGGTCGCAGCCGATCCCAAGGCCGCTGGCAAGCCGGCCGAGATCATCGCCAAGATGGTCGACGGCAAGGTGCGCAAGTACCTCGGCGAGATCACGTTGCTCGGCCAGCCGTTCGTCAAGGACGACAAGCAGGCGGTCGGCGAAGTGCTCAAGAAGGCCAAGGCCACCGTCGTGCGATTCGTGCGTTTCGAAGTCGGTGCCGGCATCGAGAAGAAGCAGGAGAATTTCGCCGAAGAGGTGATGGCTACCGTACGGGGCGCCTGAGCCCCGTTCCGGACGGTCGAAACTCCACGGAACCCCGCGCAAGCGGGGTTCCTTATAATGCAGCTCGCAAAAGGTCACGGCACCCCGATGGCATCGAACGATCCACAACCTCGACGACGCCGTATCCTGGTCAAGCTGTCCGGTGAAGCCCTGATGGGCGACACCGAATACGGCATCGACCCGGTATTCCTGCGACGCCTGGCGCTTGAAATCCGCTCGGTCCGCGAGCTCGGCATCGACATCGCCGTCGTCGTCGGCGGTGGCAACCTGTTTCGCGGCGCCGGTCTCGCACGCACCGGCATGGACCGCGTCACGGGCGATCACATGGGCATGCTCGCCACGGTCATGAATTCGCTGGCACTGCAGGATTCGCTGGAATCCCTCGGCGTCATCGTCCGGGTCATGTCGGCCGTGCGCATCAACCAGGTCTGCGAGGATTACATTCGACGGCGCGCGATCCGGCACCTCGAGAAGGGGCGTGTCACGATCTTCGCGGCCGGCACGGGCAATCCCTTTTTCACGACGGACACCGCGGCCAGCCTCCGCGCGATCGAGATCGAGGCCGACCTGCTGCTGAAGGCCACCAAGGTCGACGGCATCTACGATGCCGATCCCGTGCATAACCCGCGGCCACCCGTTACGATCGCCTCACCTACGACCAGGTGCTCGACCAGCGCCTCAACGTGATGGACCAGACCGCGATCGTGCTGTGTCGCGATCATCGACTGCCGCTCAGGGTGTTCAACCTGAACGATCCCGGTGCGCTGGTGCGTGCCGCGAGCGGCGAGGATGTCGGCACCCTGGTTACGGCATAAAGCGGCCGCGCGCCGCCTGATGGGAGGACACATGCTCGATGACATCAAGAAAGACGCTGCCGACCGCATGTCCAAGTGCGTGGCCGCGTATCGCAACGAATTGAAGCGGCTGCGCACGGGCCGCGCCAGCACCAGCCTGGTCGACCACATCCGCGTCGATTACTACGGCGCCGAGTCGCCACTGCAACAGGTTGCGAACGTCGCCGTCGAGGACTCGCGCACGCTGACCATCGTGCCTTACGACAAGGCGATGGTCTCGGTGATCGAGAAAGCGATCATGAAATCGGACCTCGGCATCACGCCGAACACGGCGGGCACCGTGATCCGCGTGCCGTTGCCGGCGCTGACCGAAGAGCGCCGTCGCGACCTGACCAAGGTCGTCAAGCACGAGGCCGAGAACGCGCGCGTCGCGATCCGCAACGTGCGTCGCGACGTGATGCAGGAGCTCAAGGAAATGCTCAAGGAGAAGCTGGTCTCGGAAGACGAAGACCATCGCGCCCAGGACGACGTCCAGAAACTCACCGACAAGTACGTCGCCGAGGTCGACCACATCCTGGTCGACAAGGAAAAAGAACTGATGCAGGTCTGAGCCGTGGCGCAACCGCACGCCACTGCCGCGACTCCACGCCACGTTGCCGTCATCATGGATGGCAATGGCCGCTGGGCATCGCGGCGTGCGATGCCGCGACACCTCGGGCACCGGGCGGGCGCCAAGGCGGTACGCCTCACGATAGAGGGCTGCGCGCGCCGGGGCGTCGAGGCGCTCACGCTGTTTGCGTTCTCGAGCGAGAACTGGCAACGGCCCGAAGAGGAGGTCGCCCGACTGATGGAACTCTTCATCGAGTCGATGGACCGCGAGGTCGACGAACTCGAACGCAACGGCATCCGGCTGCGCTTCATCGGCGATTCGAGCAAGCTGCGCGAACCGGTGCGCGAGAGCATGCGCAATTGCGAACGGCGCACCGCCGGCAATTCGCGCATGAGCGTTTTCGTGGCGCTTTCCTACGGCGGCCGCTGGGACATCGTCCAGGCCGCACGACGCCTCGCGTCGCGCGCGACGGCCGGGGAACTGGAGCCGGCTGCCATCGACGAAGCAGTATTCGGCAATGAACTGGAACTGGGCGACGCCCCCGAGCCCGATCTGTTCATCCGCACCGGTGGCGAGCAGCGCATCAGCAATTTCCTGCTGTGGCATCTCGCGTACACCGAGCTCTATTTCTGCGACACGCTCTGGCCCGACTTCGACGACGCAGCGCTCGATGCCGCAATGTCCTACTTCGCGCAGCGGCAACGCCGCTTCGGCCTGACCGGCGCGCAAGTGAAATCGCGTGGCTAGCCCGCTGCGTGCCCGGGTCTTCACGGCGCTGCTGCTCGCGGCGCGTCGTCATCGTCGTCCTGATCTGGCTGCCGCCGCAGGTGGCGGTCGCGCTGATCGCCTGCGCGATCATTGCGGCCGGCCTGGGAATGGGCGGGGTTCGCGGGCTTCACGAGCGTGCAGCGCAAGGATTGCGTACGCGGCGTCGATTGGCGTTGCATTAGGCGGGCGCGGCACTGCTCGGCCCGCGATCCGCAGTGGCTCGATGCGCTGCTGCGCGTGGCCGCGCTCTGGTGGCTCGCCGCATTCATCTGGCTGGCGACGCGCTCGCAGAGCGGGGGCAGTCATCTCGCCATCGTCGTCGGTTTTCTCGTGCTCGTGCCGGCAGGCCTCGGCCTTGCGCACCTCGTCACGCTCGAACCGCACGGTCAGTTGCTGTTGTTATACCTGCTGGTGCTGATCGCCGCGGCCGACGTCGGCGCGTATTTCGGCGGGCGTGCCTTTGGGCGGCACAAGCTCGCGCCGCAGGTGAGTCCTGGCAAGACATGGGAAGGATTCGCGGCGGGCATGCTCGCAGCCGCTGCTGGTCGGCGCAATCGGTGCGTGGCTGTTCGAGATGCCATTCCTGGCCGTGGCTCGTGCTCTGTGCGAATCGTCGCGCTGGTGTCGGTCGTTGGCGACCTCACCGAAAGCATGTTCAAGCGCCGCGTCGGCCTGAAAGACAGCGGCTCGCTGCTGCCGGGCCACGGCGGCCTGCTCGATCGCATCGACAGCCTCACCGCTGCCGCGCCGACGTTCCTGCTGGGACTTCTCGCGCTGGGGCTCGTGCCGTGAAACGCGTTGCGGTGCTCGGCAGCACCGGCAGCATCGGCGTCAGCACGCTCGACGTGCTCGCGCGCCATCCCGACCGGTTCGAAGTCACGGCGCTTGCGGCGGCTTCGAGCCATGACAGCCTGCTCGAGCAATGCTTGCAACACAGGCCGCGCTACGCGGTGTTGCGGGATGCTGCGCGGCGCGTCGTCTCGACGCTGCGCTGCGCACGGCCGGCGCGCGGACCGAAGTGCTTGCAGGCGACGCTGCGCTCGAAGAGCTGGCCGGCAGTGCCGACGTCGACGTGGTCATGGCAGCGATCGTCGGCGCTGCGGGGCTGCCCTCGACGCTCGCGGCCGCGAGTGCCGGCAAGCAGGTGCTCGTGGCGAACAAGGAATCGCTGGTGCTGGCGGGAGCCCTGCTGGTCGAGGCCGCGCGGCGCAGCGGCGCGACGCTCGTGCCGATCGACAGCGAACACAACGCGATTTTCCAGTGCCTGCCGGCGACGCTGCGCACCGGCGAATTGCCGCTCGGGCGTGCGACGCATCCTGCTGACGGCGTCGGGCGGCCCGTTCCTGCGCCGCTCGCGCGAGGACATGGCAGCACGTGACGCCCGACGAAGCCTGCGCACATCCGCGCTGGCGCATGGGCCGCAAGATTTCGGTCGATTCCGCGACGCTGATGAACAAGGGCCTGGAACTCATCGAAGCCTGCGTGCTGTTCGGGGTTGAACCCGCCGCTGTCAGCGTGGTCGTACATCCGCAGAGCATCGTGCATTCGATGGTGGAGTACGTGGACGGTTCGATCCTGGCCCAGCTTGGCAACCCCGACATGCGCACGCCCATCGCGCACGCGCTCGGTTGGCCGGACCGGATCGGCTCCGGTGTAGAATCGCTGGATCTCATCGCGGCGGCGCGGCTCGATTTCGAGGCGCCAGACCTCGTCCGCTTCCCATCGCTCGGGCTCGCGCGGGCCGCGGCGGTGGCAGGCGGCACCGCGCCGGCGGCGCTCAACGCGGCGAACGAGGTGGCAGTCGCCGCATTCCTCGAGCGGCGGATCGGATTTCTCGACATCCCGGCGCTGATCGAGTGAGGTCATGGCAGGCCATCGGAACTGCGCAGCGCGCGAGCTCGGGGACGTACTGGAGGCCGACCGCTGGGCCCGCGCCGCGCGCACGGGACAGGCTGGCCGGCAAGCATCAAGGCAGGAGCATGACGATACTGACTTACGTGCTGGCCTTTCTCGTCGCGATCGGCGTGCTGGTCGCCGTGCACGAGTACGGGCATTTCTGGATGGCCCGGCGCATGGGCATCCGCGTCCTGCGTTTCTCGATCGGGTTCGGCAAGCGAGCTCTGGTCGCGGCACGGCAAGGACGGCACGGAATACGCGTTTTCTGCAATTCCATTAGGGGGTTACGTCAAACTTCTCGACGAGCGTGAAGGTCCGGTCGCAACCGGAAGCACTCGGCGAGGCTTTCAACCGCAAGCCGGTGTGGCGCCGCATCCTCGTGCTGCTGGCCGGGCCGTTTGCCAATTTCCTGTTTGCGGCGCTCGCCTACTGGATCCTGTTCGTCGTTGGCGTCCCGGCGCTTGAAACCTGTCATCGGCGAGGTCACGGACGGACTCGCCGATGGCCCGGGCCGGCCTGATGACCGGCGACTCGATCGTCGCCGTCGGCGACGAAGCCTGTCGCGCACGCGTGAAGGCGCCGTGCTCGCCATGCTCGATCGCCTGATGGACGGCGAGCCGATCGAGTTGCTCGTGCGCGGCGACGAAGGCGACGGCAGCGAGCGCACGCGTCGCGCTCGCCCTCGACGCCGCGAACGCCATGCGTTGACCGAACCGGGCGCACTGATGCCCGGGCTCGGGTTCGATTTCTGGTACCCGACGATACCGACCGAGATCGGCAAAATCGTGCCGGGCAGTCCGGCCGCGCAGGCGGACTTGCGCATCGGCGACGTGATCGTGGCGGTCGACGACAAGCCCGTCGCCGACTTCCCCGCGCTCGTCAAGATCGTGCAGCCGAGCCCGGGCAAGACGCTGCGCGTTCGACGTCGAGCGCGGGCGACGATCGGTTCCGCGTGCCGATCGAAGTCGAGGCACATGCGCGAAGGCGGCCGCTTGATCGGACGCATCGGCATCCAGCCGGTGGCGGGCGTCGCCGATCCCCGACGACATGCAGGCGCTCGAGCGCTTTGGTCCGCGTGCGATTCCGCGGGCCGCGCCATCGACAAGACCTGGAACATGTCGGTGCTGACGGTGCGGATGATCTGGAATGTCGCGACGGGCGACGTCTCGGTCAAGAACCTGAGCGGCCCGATCAACATAGCGGAATACGCCGGTTTCTCTGCCCGACAAGGCATACTGTCGTTCCTTTCCTTCCTTGCGGTCGTGAGCGTGAGTCTTTTCGTGCTGAATTTGCTGCCCATCCCGATCCTCGACGGCGGGCAGATCGTCTACCAGGTCGCCGAACTCGTAAAGGGCAGCCCGCTTTCCGAGCGCGCGCAGGCCGTTGGCCAGCAGATCGGCATCGTGCTGTTGCTCATGCTCATGAGTTTCGCGTTCTATAACGACCTGTCCCGGTTGTTCAGCTGAGCCCACCCGAAAAATGCGTTTGAAGTATGCGGCCGCCCTGTCGGCCCTCCTCGCCGTACCCGCGGTCCTGGCCCAGTCGGATTCAGGTCGACTTCACCGTCGGCGACATCCAGGTCGAAGGCCTGCAGCGCATCACCGAAGGCACCGTCTTCAATTACCTGCCGGTGAACATCGGCGACCGGCTCGACTCAGCGCCGGATCGACGAAGCGCTGCGCGCGCTGTACGCCACGGGCTTTTTCCGCGACGTCGAGATGCGTCGCGACGGCGGCACGCTGATCATCGCCGTGCTCGAACGCCCCTCGATCGAAAGCTTCACGATCACCGGCAACAAGGACATCAAGACCGAAGACCTCGAGAAGTCGCTGCGCAACGTCGGCCTGGCACGCGGCAAGACCTTCAACCAGTCGACGCTGGACGAAGTCGAGCGTTTCCTGACCGACCAGTATTTCTCGCGCGGCAAGTACGCGGTCCGGGTCGATACCGAGGTCGAGGAAGTCGCCGGGCAACCGCGTCAAGATCGCGGTCGACGTCAGCGAAGGCAAGCGCTCGCAGGATCCGCCAGATCAACGTCGTCGGCAACGAGGCGTTCAGCGACGAGGAACTGCTCGAGCGAGTTCAAGCTGCAGACGCCGAACTGGCTCTCCTGGTACAAGCAGGACGACCGCTATTCGCGCGAAGAACTTTCCGGCGACATCGAGAAGCTGCGCTCGCACTACATGGATCGCGGCTACGCGAACATGGACGTCGAGTCGACCCAGGTCGCGATCAGCCCCGACAAGGACGACATCTTCATCACGCTGAACGTGAAGGAAGGCGAGGTTTACCGCGTCTCCGACGTCAAGATCGCCGGCAACCTCGTCGTGCCGGAGTCGGACCTGCGCGACCTGCTGCTGGTGCGAACGCGGCGACGTGTTCTCGCGTAAGCAGATCACGCAGCACCACCGAACTCATGCAGCTGCGTCTCGGCCAGGACGGCTACGCGTTCGCGAAGATCGATCCGGTGCCGAAGGACGAATCCGGAGACGAAGGAGATCGAGCTGACGTTCCTGGTCGACCCGGGCAATCGCGCGTACGTGCGCAACCTGACGTTCACGGGCACCACGGGCATCAACGACGACGTGCTGCGCCGCGAAATGCGCCAGATGGAAGGCGGCTACCTCTCCAATTCCGCGGTCGAGCGTTCCAAGCAGCGCCTGCAGCGTCTGCCGTTCATCGAGAAGGTGGAGGTCGAGACGAACCCGGTGCCCGGCACACCCGACCTGGTCGACGTCAACTACGAGATCAAGGAAGGCCTTCCTGGACAGTTCAGCGGCGGCATCGGTTATTCCGAATCGCAGTCGTTCCTGTTGAACGGCAGCTTCGTGCACAGCAATTTCATGGGCACCGGCAATCGCGTCGCCGCCGAAATCAACGCCGGCGCGTACAGCAAGGTTTTCAGTCTCTCGCATACCGACCCGTACCGCACGATCGACGGCGTGTCGCGCACGCTCTCGGCGACGTTCCGCCAGCTCGACCAGTTCACGTCGTCGTCATCGGATTTCCAGACGGAGACCGGCACGCTCGCCGTCGACTACGGCTGGCCGATTTCGGAGTTCCAGTCGCTGCGCGCAGGTTTTGCGGCACAGCGCTCGGACCTGTTCACCGACCCGAACTCCAGCGCGGCCGAGGCCCTGTTCTGGGTGCAGAACAACGGCAATACCTACACCGAGGTCAGCAATATCGGCATTCCGCCGATTGCGTACATCTACTACGGCACGAAGTTCGACACGTTCGACCTGTCGATGGGCTGGGCCTTCGATTCGCGCAATCGTTCGATCTTCGCGGACCGCGGCGCGCGTCACCGGCTGAACGCGAGTTACACGCTGCCGGGCAGCGACGTCGAATACTACGCGCTCAATTACGACTACCTGCAGTTCCTGCCATTCACGAAGTGGTTCACGGTGATGGTGAACGCCGAGATCGGGTACGGCGACTCGCTGGGCGACACCACGTCGCTGCCACCGTATCGGCGCTTTTTTGCGGGCGGACCCGAATCGGTGCGCGGTTACAGAGAGAGTCGTCTGGGCCCGAAGGATTCCTTCGGCAACCCTTACGGCGGCAACCTCAAGGTCACGAACCAGTTCGAACTGCTGCTGCCGATCCCCGCGAAGTGGAAGAACAGCGCGCGTTTCAGTGCGTTCGTCGACGTCGGCAACGTCTTCTCGACCGACGACGTGCAATTCGTCGGCAGGGACGGGCGGACGCCCGTGGATTATGATTTCTCGTTTGATGAACTGCGTTATTCGACAGGCATAGCCGTCCAGTGGCTGGCCCCCCTGGGCGTCTTCCGGTTCAGCTACGCCGTGCCGCTCAATGAGTTCAAGGGCAACGACGTAGAATACAAAGACGAGACCGAAGGTTTCCAATTTTCAATCGGCCAGGCTTTTTGAGGTATTTCGTTCCATGCGCACCAAGACTGCAATGCTTGCTCTCGTGACCCTCGCCGCCAGCGCGCTGCCGCTGGCCACCGCGCAGGCGCAGGCAAAAATCGGCGTCGTCAACGTAGCTCGCCTGCTGCAGGAGGCGCCGCAAGCGCAGGCTGCGTCCCAGGCGCTCGAGAACGAATTCGCTGCGCGCCGCCGCGAACTCGAGAGCACCCAGCGCGACCTCAAGGCGCGCGAAGACAAGCTGCAGAAAGACGGCGCCACGATGGCGGAGGCCGAGCGCCGCAACTCCGAAAAGACGCTGCGAGATGGCCAGCGCGAACTCGCACGCAAGCAGAATGAATTCCTCGAAGACCTGAACGTGCGCCGCAACGAGGCTCTCGGGCAGCTGCAGCGCACGGTGCTCGCCGAAGTGCAGGTTTACGCCAAGAGCGCCGCGCTCGACCTCGTCGTCGCCGATGCGCTCTATGCCAGCGCGGCCGTCGACATCACCGCGCAGGTGCTGACCGCACTGCAGTCGAAGAATCGCGCTCCCGCTCCGGCGGCGAAGCCCTGAGGCCGCGGCGGCAGCCCGCCCGGCCGCGCGGATAAGCACACGAACATGCCGGCACGGCTTGGCGAGCTGGCTGTCCGCTTCGGCTGCGAACTGCGCGGCGATCCGGACGACCGTGATCGACCGGGTCGCGACGCTGCAGGACGCCGGCCCGGGCTCGCTCGCGTTCCTCGCCAACACGAAGTATCGCAAGCACCTCAAGACGACCGGTGCGTCGGCGGTCGTGCTCGATGCAGCGAGTGCCGCGACCTGTTCAACGAATGCGCTGATCGCGGCAAACCCGTACGCGACGTTTGCACGCATGGCCCAGTTCCTGAATCCGGAACCAGCCTTTGCCGGCGGGCAACATCCGTCGGCCGTCATCGAAGCGGGCGCCAGCATCGATCCGACGGCCTGGATCGGGCGCGTGCTGCTACGTCGGTCCGGAGGCCCGCATAGGCGCCGGCGTTTTCGTCGGTCCGGGCTCGGTACTGCTCGAACGGGTGAGCATCGGCGCCGGCAGCCGGCTCGTCGCCCGGGTCACGCTGTATCGCGGCACTATCGTCGGTGAACGCTGCTTGCTCCATGCGGGCACCGTGATCGGCGCCGACGGCTTCGGACATGCGCCCGACAAGGGCGGCTACGTGAAGGTGCCCCAGCTGGGTGCCGTTTCGATCGGCAACGACGTGGAAATCGGTGCCAACTCGACGATCGATCGCGGGACGATCGGCAACACCGTTATCGGCGAGGCGTAAAGATCGACAACCAGGTGCAGATCGGGCACAACACCCGCGTGGGCGACCACACGGTCATCGCCGGTTGTGTCGGTATCGCGGGCAGTGCGGTTATCGGCAAGCGCTGCATGATCGGTGGCATGGCCGGCATGGTCGGGCACATCGAGATCTGCGACGATGTCTTCCTCGACCGGAAGACGATGGTTACGACAACGATCACGAAGCCTGGGGTATATTCCGGGCAGTTGCCGTTCGACGAGGCGCACCGGTTCCGGCGCAACAGCGCGCGGTTCCGGCACCTCGACGAACTGGCGCAAAGCGCGTGCGCCGGCTCGAACGCGCCGCAGGCACGCATAGCGACGCAGCGGCGGTCAGCGGCGACGAGGACGACGAGCCGGCCTGACGCGAACGAAGCACAGAGCGGGGCGAAGAACAATGGCGAACAACGAACAGGGTGGATTCGGCATCGACGAAGTGATGCGGCGCCTGCCGCATCGTTACCCCATGCTGCTCGTCGACCGTGTGCTCGAGTGCGTGGCGGGCGAGCGACTCGTTGCGCTGAAGAACGTCACCGCGAACGAGGAGTTTTTCTGCGGGACACTTCCCGGGCCGGCCCGTGATGCCCGGCGTCCTGATTCTCGAGGCACTCGCACAATCCGCGGGCATCCTCTGTTTCGTCACGGCAGGCATCTACCCCGACGAAACCGTGAAGTTCTATTTTGCGGGTATCGACAAGGCACGTTTTCGACGTCCGGTGATTCCCGGTGACCAGTTGTTGCTGAAGGTCACACTCGAGCGCAGGATCCGGACGATCTGGAAATTCTCGTCCGTGGCAGAAGTGGCGGGCGAGGAAGCCTGCTCGGCCGAAATGATGGTGATGCCCGGCTGATGGCCGCGGCCCTGCGCGAGGGAGACGGTCAGCGATGAGTGGCAACATTCACGCGACGGCGCTCGTGGCGCCTGACGCGGTTCTCGCCGAAGACGTCGAGATCGGGCCCGTATTGCGTGATCGGCGCCGGCGTCGAGATCGGTGCGCGCACGCGCATCGGCCCGCACGCGACGGTCCAGGGGCCGACAAAGGTAGGCGCCGACAACCTCATCCATGCGTTTGCCTCGGTCGGCGATGCGCCGCAGGACAAGAAGTACAAGGGCGAACCGACCCGCCTCGAGATCGGCGACCGCAACGTGATCCGCGAATTCGTCACGCTTGAATCGCGGCACGACCAAGGACGCACGGCGTCACGATCGATCGGCAGCGACAACCTGTTCATGTCTTACTCACACGTGGCGCACGACTGCCACGTCGGCAACCAGTGTGTGCTCGCCAACAGCGCGACGCTCGGCGGTCACGTCGTGCTCGGCGACTGGGTCATCATGGGCGGCTTCGCCGCCATTCATCAGTTCTGCAAGGTGGGTGCGCATGCATTCCTCGCCAACAACGCCGCCGTCACGCGCGACGTGCCGCCGTACGTCATGGCGGTCGGCGCACCTGCCAAGCCGCACAGTGTCAATTCGGAAGGCCTGAAGCGTCGCGGTTTCTCGCCGGTGCAGATCCGCAACATCCGCAACGCCTACCGCGTGCTGTATCGCTCGGGACTGAAGCTCGCGGACGCCGAAGCCCAGCTGCAAGGCGACGGCGCGCGAGCAGCCCGAAATCCGGCCACTGGTCGATTTCATTCCGCAGTCGACGCGCAGTCTCGTGCGCTGACCCCGGACGCAGCGATGTACTTCCGTTCGCGGAAAGTCCGGCGCTCGGGCCTCGTGGCCGGCGAGGCGTCCGGCGACAACCTCGGCGGCGGGCTGCTGCGCGCGTTGCACGAACGAATTCCGTGCGCGTAAATTCGTTCGGTGTCGCGGGTCCGCGCATGATCGAGGCCGGCTGCGAGGCCTGGTATCCCTCGGAGGCGCTCGCGGTCATGGGACTCGCCGAGATCCTGACGCATTTGCCGCGCCTGCTGCGGTTGCGCAAAGATCTCGTCACGCGACTGCTCGCCGCCCGTCCCGACGTGTTCGTCGGCATCGACTCGCCCGAGTTCAACCTGCGCGTCGCGGCACAACTGAAGGCGCGGGGCATTCCGACCGTGCAGTACGTGAGTCCGCAGGTCTGGGCCTGGCGGCAGGGCCGGGTACGCACCATCGGCCGGTCGGTCGACCTCGTGCTGTGCGTGCTGCCCTTCGAGAGCCGCTTCTATGATGAGCACCGGTGCGTGCGGTGTTCGTGGGACACCCGCTGGCCGACCGCGTGCCGCTCGAGTCGCCGCCGGGCCCGGCCCGCGCTCGCGCTCGGGCTGCCGGCCAGCGCGCCGATCGTGGCCGTGCTGCCCGGCAGTCGCGGCGGCGAAGTCGCCAAGCTTGGCCCGCCTTTCGCGGCGACGATCGCGTGGCTGCAATGCGCGGCGGCCGGAGCTCGAGTTCGTCGCGCCGATGGCGAATGCGCAGGTGCGCGCCGTCGTTCGAACGCAGCCTGGCCGCAGTTCGCGCCCGGTGTGCCGGTCAGCCTGGTCGACGGGCGCGCCCAGGAGGCGACTCACCGCCGCCGACGCGGTGCTGGTGGCATCAGGCACGGCCACGCTCGAGACCGCGCTCGTCAAGCGCCCGATGGTGGTCGCCTACCGCGTCGCGCGCGCTGACGGGCTGGCTGCTGCGCGATCTGAAGATCGTCAAGACAGAACATTTCGCACAACCAAACCTGCTCGCCGGCCGCCGGCTGGTGCCAGAATACTTCCAGGGGAGGTGCGGCCCGAAATCCTCGGCCCGGCCGTGCTCGAGCAGCTCGAGCGTGCCGGACCGGGCAGACCTCGATCGCAGCCTTCACCGAAATGCACCACGCCCTGCGCCGCGACGCGAGCGCGCGCGCCGCGGAAGCGATACTCGAACTGCTGGCAGTCGCGGCGCAGCGACGTGCCGGAACTTGACGCGCACCAATCCACTCCAGGGCACGCTTCGATCTGCGCAAGATCGGGCTCACGGCCGGTATCGATGAAGCGGGCCGCGGCCCGCTCGCAGGCCCGGTCGTCGCGGCGGCCGTCATCCTCGACCGCCGCCGGCAGATTCGCGGCATCGCCGACTCGAAGGCCTCGCGGCCGAAGTCCGCGAAGAACTCTGCGCTCAAGATCCGTGACACGCTGTGTCGCCTGGGGCCTCGGCTGGGCCTGTCGCGTCGCGAGATCGACGCGATCAACATCCTGCAGGCGACGATGCTGGCCATGCGCCGCGCGATGCTGAGCCTGCATTGCGCTCCGGCCCACGTGATCGTCGATGGCGACCGCTGCCCGGACCTGCGCGGCCTGCAGTTCGACTGCAGCATCGAGGCCGTGATCGCCGGCGACGCAAGCGTCACTTGCGTCGGCGCGGCCTCGATCCTGGCCAAGGTCGCTCGCGACGGTTTCATGCGCGACCTCGACACGTCGCTATCCGGGCTACGGCTTCGCCGCGCACAAGGGCTACGGCACGCCGGAACACCTCGAGGCGTTGCAGCGCCTGGGGCCCTCGCCAGTGCACCGGCGCAGTTTCGCGCCGGTACAATGCTGCGATCCCCGTTGACCCTGCAGCCGCCGCATGGCTCGTTTCGTCCACCTTCACGTTCACACCGAGTACTCGCTCGTCGACGGCGTCGTCCGCATCGAGAGCGAGAAGAAGGACGACGGCACGTTGCTGCGCGAAGGCCTCATCGACGCCACGGCGCGCATCGGGATGCCGGCCGTCGCGCTGACCGACCAGGCCAACCTGTTCGCGCTCGTGAAGTTCTACAAGACGGCACAGGACAAGGGCATCAAGCCGTTGATCGGCGTCGACGCGCTGGTGCGCGACGATGGCGACCGGGCCGAGCCGAGCCGCCTCGTGCTGCTGTGCCAGGATGCGCGCGGCTACAAGCAACCTCACGCGCCTGGTCACCCGCAGCTACCTCGAAGGACAGGGCAAGCATGGACCCACGGTGCTGCGTCGCTGGCTCGATGCGCGAGACGACCGACGGGACTCATTGCATTGTCGGGCGCGCGCGAAGGCGACGTCGGCCGGGCGCTCGTCGGCGGGCCGGGAGGCCGAGGCGCGCGCGGCACTCGAGACCTGGCTGGCCCTGTTCGGCGATCGCTATTACCTCGAGCTGCAGCGCACCGGGCGCCCCGGCGAGGAAGAGTGCATCGCGGGCTCGCTGCAACTCGCCGTGACGCTCTGGCGTGCCGGTGGTCGCGACCAACGACGTGCGCTTCCTGCGCCGCGACGATTTCGAAGCGCACGAGGCGCGCGTCTGCATCCACGAAGGCACGCTGCTCGCCGACACATTCGCGGCCGCGCCGCTACAGCGAGGAACAGTACCTGCGCTCGCCCGAGGAAATGGCCGAGCTGTTCGCCGACCTGCCCGAGGCCATCGAGAACTCGGTCGAGATCGCGCGCCGACTCAACCTCGAGATCAAGCTCGGCAAGCCGTCGCTGCCGCCCTATCCGGTGCCGGCGGAGCAGACCACCGAGGAGCACCTGCGCGAGGAGTCGCGGCACGGGCTCGCAGCAACGCTGGGCAACGTTGCTGACGGGCGCTCGGGCGCGGCGATCCCGCGCGAGCGCTACGACCAGCGGCTCGCGATCGAACTCGACGTGATCTGCCCGATGGGGTTCGCGGGCTACTTCCTGATCGTCGCGGACTTCATCCGCTGGGCGCGCGAGAACGGCGTGCCGGTCGGCCCGGGTCGCGGTTCGGGCGCCGGCTCGCTCGTCGCGTATGCGCTCGGCATCACCGACCTCGACCCGCTGCGCTACGACCTGCTGTTCGAGCGCTTCCTGAATCCCGAGCGCGTGTCGATGCCCGACTTCGACGTCGACTTCTGCATGGAGGGCCGCGACCGCGTCATCGACTACGTCGCGCAGCGCTATGGCCGCGATCGCGTGTCGCAGATCATCACGTACGGCACGATGGCCGCCAAGGCGGTGGTGCGCGACGTCGCGCGCGTGCAGGGGCTGAGCTACGGCTTCGCCGACAGCATCGCCAAGCTGATCCCGTTCGAGCTCGGCATCACGCTCGACGACGCGCTCGAGAAGGAAGACGAGCTGCGCAAGCGTTACAGGAACGAAGACGACGTGCGCCAGCTGATCGACCTGGCGCGTTCGCTCGAAGGCCTCGTGCGCAACGCGGGCATGCACGCCGGCGGCGTCGTGATCGCGCCCTCCGTGCTGACCGATTTCGCCCCGCTCTATTGCGAAGAAGGCAGCACCAGCGTCGTCACGCAGTTCGACAAGGACGACGTCGAGGCGGCCGGCCTGGTCAAGTTCGACTTCCTCGGCCTGCGCACGCTCACGATCATCGACTGGGCCGTGCGCACGATCAACGCCGAGCGGGCGGGCAGCGGCGAGCCGGCGCTCGACATGGCCGCGCTGCCGATGGACGACCCGGCGACGTACGCGCTGCTGAAGCGCTGCGAGACGACCGCGGTCTTCCAGCTCGAATCGCGCGGCATGAAGGACCTGATCAAGCGCCTGCAGCCCGACTGTTTCGAGGACATCGTCGCGCTCGTGGCGCTGTTCCGCCCCGGCCCGCTGCAGTCCGGCATGGTCGACGACTTCATCGCCCGCAAGCACGGCCGCAACAGCGGCCAGATCGACTACCTGCATCCCGACCTGACCGGCGTGCTGACACCGACCTACGGCGTGATCCTGTACCAGGAACAGGTCATGCAGATCGCGCAGGTGCTGGCGGGCTACACGCTCGGTGGCGCCGACCTGCTGCGCCGCGCCATGGGCAAGAAGAAGGCCGAGGAGATGGCGCAGCAGCGCTCGATCTTCATCGAGGGCGCGACGAAGCGCGGCGTCGCGGAGCACGTGGCCGCGCACATCTTCGACCTGATGGAGAAAGTTCGCGGGGTACGGCTTCAACAAGTCGCACTCCGCGGCGTATGCCGTGCTCTCGTACCAGACGGCCTGGCTCAAGGCGCATTATCCGGCGGCGTTCATGGCCGCCGTGCTGTCGTCCGACATGGACAAGACCGACAAGGTCGTCACGATCATCGATGAGTGCAACCGCATGGGGCTCGAGGTCGAGCCGCCCGACGTGAATGCCTCGCAGTACATGTTCACGGTGTCGGGACGCGAAGTCGATTCGCTACGGCCTCGGCGCGATCAAGGGCGTCGGGCAGGCCGCCGTCGAGAACATGCTGGTCGAGCGCGCGGCCAACGGCCCATTCCAGCGACCTGCGCGACCTCTGCCGGCGCCTCGACCTGAACAAGGTCAACCGGCGCGTGCTCGAGGCGCTGATCCGCTCCGGCGCGTGCGACTCGATGGGCAGCATGCGCAACCGCGCGACGCTGATGCACCAGTTGCCGGCCGCGATGCAGGCGGCCGATCAATCGACGCGCGCGAGGGAAGCCGGCCAGACCGATCTGTTCGGGTCTCGCCGAACCGGCCAGCGCGCCGTGCCGGCACCGCCGATACCGGCCACCGACGCGGCGCAAGCGCACGAGACGCTGCCCGAGTGGAGCGAGGCCGTGCGCCTCGCGGGCGAACGCGAAACGCTCGGCCTGTACCTGACCGGTCATCCGATCGCCGAGTACGAACGAGAACTGAAGCCGATCATCAGCGGACGTATCGCCGACGTCGGCGGCGCCAAGCCCGTGGTGCAGCGGCGGCGGCCACGACGGCGAGCGCGGCGGCAATACATGGCGCGGCCCGGGTCGCAGCGTCACGGTCGCAGGTCTCGTGCTCGAAGTGCGCAAGCGCGGCGGCCGCACGAGCTTCATTCTCGACGACCGCAGTGGCCGCCTCGAGGTGACGATGTTCGAGGACGTCTACCAGCAGTACCGCACGCTCGTCGCCAAGGATGCGATCCTGGTCGTGGACGGTGGCCTGCGCTGGGACGACTTCATCGACGACTGGCGCCTGGCGGCGAAGAAGATCATGGACGTCGACCAGGCCCGCGAGCAGTACGCGCGCAACCTGGTGCTGCGGTGGCCAGCGAGGCCGGGCGCGCCGCCGCCGTTGCGAACGGCGAAAACAATGGCGGCCAGTCGCGATGGCAACAACATCACGCGGCGCGCACACGGCCGGCGGGCACGACGTGCGCAAGTTCGTGAACGCGCTCGAACAGGCGTTGCGGCCGAGCAAGGGCGGGCGATGTGCCGTCGCGATCCGCTATTCGCGCGGCGATGCAGCGGCGCTGCTGCAGTTCGGCGAACAGTGGAAGGTCAAACCCTCGCGGGAACTGATCGAGCGCCTGGGCTCGCTGGTCGGGCGCGATGCGGTCGAGCTGTATTACGCGCCCAAGGTCGATTCGACTCCTTGACGCGGCGGCACGCGTCTCCGATCACCACCGTGCCTGCGCTGCCTCAGCGCTCCACTTCAAGCGCGAGCGCCGAGGGTCGCAACGGCTGCTCCGCACCGGCATCGAGCATGCGGCTCAGCCGCGGTCCGAACAGCATCACCAGCACTCCGCCCGACGCGCCGATCGCCGCGTGCATCGCCCAGAACTCCACTGGGCGCATCCTTTCGTAGAACCCGCCTATCCACCCGATGAGGTTGTTCGCGACGAACAGACTCATGAACGCGAGCCCCATCAATGTCGCGTTCACCTTCGCAGGCGCGGCACGCGAGACGAGTGCCAGCAGCGTCGGCCAGTAATACAGGAATGCGATCCCCTGTCCGGCGCAATACACGAACGGCCAGACCGGGTGCACGGGAGCGGCTCCCGCGCGCACGATTGCGAACACTAGGACCAGGTTGCTCGCCGCCGCGAGCCACGCGCCAATACCGATCTTGGCCAGATCTCCCGGCTCGCCACGCCGTGACGCCTGCTGGCGCCACAGCCAGAACAGCACCGGTACAGCCGACGATGCTGAACAGCGCGTCGAGCGATTGATACCACGGAATCGGAACGCTGAGACCGCCCGACCTGCAGTGCCACGTGCTCCTGGATCCAGACCGGTAACACGTTGGCGAGCTGGTAGTACGCGATCGACTGGAAGACCGTGATGGCCATCACCACGACGAGTGCCGCGATGACGCGCCAGTCCGCCGCCGTCAGAGTCGCGCCCTCGTGAGTGCGGCGCGATACGCGTGCGGGAAGATGCCGGTAGCCCGAAAGATACGTGGCCAGGCCCGCGAGCATGAAGATGGCAGCCACGCCGAAACCGTAGTGCCAGCCGTAGACCTGTGCCAGCAGGCCGCAGAGCAACGGCCCGGCGACCGCCCCGAAATTGATTCCCATGCTGAAGAGCGCGAAGCCGCGGGTGCGTCGGGCCTCGTCGTCGCGCGGGTAAAGAGCGCCGACCTGGGCGGAAATATTGCCCTTCAGAAACCCCGAACCTACGACGAGCAGGAGCAGCGCCAGCAGGAATGACTGCTCGAAGGCCATGGCGAGGTGGCCGCCGCTCATCGACAACGCGCCGATCACGACGGCATTGCGTTGTCCGATCCAGCGATCGGCGATCAGGCCGCCGAGCAGCGGCGTGAAGTACACGAAGCCGGTGTACAGACCGAAGATCTGCGATGCGAGCGCCTGTGTCGACAGCGGACCCATGACCGACTCGACGGCCGTGCGAAACGCCGCGAACCCGGCGATGTGCTCGACGTGACCGGGCAGCAGCAACTGGTTGACCATGTACAGCACGACGAGCGCCGTCATACCGTAATACGAGAAGCGCTCCCAGGCCTCGGTGAAGGCCAGGTAGAACAGCCCCCTGGGATGCCCCATCAACTCGCCAGCACTGCCGGGCGTCGCCGGCGATTGGTTTGTTCCCAAGTGGATGCTCCCCGGGGCGTCGCAACACGGGCGACGCCATGTCCTGTGGTTCTTGTATCCAGGCGCGCATCTGGAACATACACCACGCCTGCACAACCGGGTAACGCGGTGAGGGTGAGCCTGGCACGGCACGGCGGTCAGCGATGCGGCGGGCGAAGCATTTGCACCCGGCAGGCGCGTACGGCATCCTGCCCGGTCTATGCCATTGAGTTTCCTGGATTTCGAGCAACCGATCGCAGAGCTGGAAGCGAAGATCGACGAGTTGCGTTTCGTTTCCTCCGACGCCGAAGTCAACGTCGGCGAGGAAATCGCGCGCCTGCGTGCCAAGAGCCGCGCGCTCACCAGCAGCATTTTTGCCAACCTGACGCCCTGGCAGGTGGCGCAGCTGGCACGCCATCCGCAACGCCCTTATACGCTCGACTATGCAGTCGACGATCTTCGAGGAATTCAACGAGCTGCACGGCGATCGGATGTATGCCGACGACCAGGCCATCATCGGCGGCGTCGCGCGACTCGACGGCAAGCCCGTCATGCTGATCGGCCACCAGAAAGGTCGCGACACCAAGGAACGCGTGCGGCGCAATTACGGCATGCCGAAGCCCGAGGGCTATCGCAAGGCGCTGCGCCTGATGAAAATGGCCGAGCGCTTCCGGCTGCCGATCATCACGCTGATCGACACTCCCGGAGCATATCCGGGTGTCGGCTCGGAGGAGCGCAACCAGAGCGAGGCGATCGCGCGCAACCTGTTCGAGATGTCGACGCTGCGGGTGCCCGTCATCACGGCCGTCATCGGCGAGGGCGGCTCCGGTGGCGCGCTCGCTATCGGCGTCTGCGACCGCCTGATCATGCTGCAGTACTCGGTTTATTCGGTGATCTCGCCGGAAGGCTGTGCGTCGATTCTCTGGAAGAGCGCCGACAAGAAGGAAATCGCGGCGGAGGCGATGGGCATCACCGCCGAGCGACTCGACAAGCTCGGTCTCGTCGACGAAGTCCTGCGCGAACCGCTCGGCGGCGCGCACCGCGATCCGCAGATGATGGCGGAGTCGCTCAAGGAGGCGTTGCTTCGTCACCTCGCCAGCGTGCAGTCGCTCTCCGAAGAGGAATTGATCGCGCAACGCTACGAGCGCCTGCGCGGGCAGGGCGTCTACCGCGCCGTCGAGCTGAAGCGGCGCCCGCCGATCGCGGGTATCAGGCGCCGATTCCGTGTGTTCGTTCACCGCCTCGCAAGTAATCGAATCGCTTCGGGCAAGCCTGGCGTCCATTGAATCGGCAGCGGGCTGCTCCCGGCCTGTGTCATTGCGCTCAGTGGCGGGCTCGATTCAACGGTCCTGCTGGTCGCGCTGGCCGAAGCCGCGAGCCCGGTGTCGAGCGGACCCCGTCCTCCCGCCGCTCCGGGCCATTCACGTCGACCACGGCCTGCATGCCGATGCCACCCGCTGGGCCGAGTCTTGCCGCCGGCTCGCCGAAACGCTGGGCCATTCCGTTCGAGTGCGTGCGCGTCGCGGCGCAAGCGGCTACGGCGAGAGCCCGGAAGCGGCGGCGCGTACGGCCCGGTACGACGCACTTCGCGAGCGCATGCGACCGGGCGAGGTGTTGCTGACCGCGCATCACGCCGACGACCAGATGGAAACCGTGCTGCTGCAGTGGCTTCGCGGCGGCGGACTGCGCGCGCTTGCGGGGATGCCGGCCATCGCACGATTCGGCACTGCGGCCTGGCACGCACGTCCACTGCTCGGCACCACCGCGGGTGGAACTTCTCGCCTGGGCCGAAGAACGGCACCTGCGGTGGGAAGAGGACCCTTCGAACACCGATACGCGCTTCGATCGCAATTACCTTCGACTGGAAGTGCTGCCCGCCGTACGGCGGCGGTGGCCGTCGGCGGCCCGCACGATCGGGCGCGTGGCCCGATACGCCCGCGACGGCCTCGAGGCCGAGCTCGAACTCGCCGCACAGGACCTGGCGGAACTCCTCGTGGGCTCGGCGCTGGATCTCGCGGGTCTCGGCGCACTGTCCGATGCACGACAACGCGCGGTGCTTGCGCGCCTGGCTGCGATCGCTCGGCTTGCCGCTGCCGTCGGCGCAGTCCCTGGCTGCCTTGCGTCATGACGTGCTCGTTGCGGCCGGCGACCGCAATCCCACCGTCGATTGGCCCGGTGCCGTCGTGCATCGCTACCGGAATCGGTTGCATGCGTTGCCGCGCGGTCGAACGACCTGCCTTGACGGGCTCATGGAGCGCGGCGGCGAACGCACGCTTTGTCATTTCGGAGAGCGAGGCGCTCGAATTCGTCCCGGCGTCAGGTGTCGGGTTGAGTCGGTCCCGCCTGCCCGCAGCGCTGCGGGTCGCGACGCGCACCGGCGGCGAGACTTTCATTCCGGCTGGCGCTGCACATCGTCGTCCATTACGCAAGTGGTTGCAGGAGCGCGATGTGCTGCCCTGGCGGCGCACCGACCTGCCGCTCGTGTATGCCGGCGATATGCTCGTGGCGGTCGGCGACCTCGGTTATGCGGCGGAATATGCGGCGCTTGCTGCGGAACCCTCGTGGCGCATCGTCTGGCACGGCCGCGGACTCGTGACCGAATCGGATGCACTGCGTTTTGACTGGCGAGGTGACCCTCCAACCCGGTAGACTGCACTCCCGTCGTGATCCCCCTGACGACGGTGACCCCATGACCAAATTTATTTGCGTGACCGGCGGTGTCGTTTCGTCGCTGGGCAAAGGCATTGCAGCTGCCTCGCTGGGAGCAATCCTCGAGGCTCGTGGCCTCAAGGTCACCCTGGTCAAGCTGGACCCGTACATCAACGTCGATCCGGGCACGATGAGTCCGTTCCAGCACGGCGAGGTTTTCGTCACCGACGACGGCACCGAAACCGACCTCGACCTGGGCCACTACGAGCGCTACGTGCGCACGACCACCGGCCGCAACAGCAATTTCACGACCGGACGGATTTATGAGCGGGTCATCGCCAAGGAACGCCGCGGCGATTACCTGGGCGCGACAGTGCAGGTCATCCCGCACATCACCGACGAGATCAAGCACTGTATCCGCATGGGGGCCGGCGATTCCGACGTCTGCATGGTCGAGATTGGCGGCACGGTCGGCGACATCGAGTCGCTGCCGTTCCTCGAGGCGATCCGTCAGCTCGGTGTCGAGCTGGGGCGCAACAATGTGTTGTACATGCACCTGACGCTGATCCCCTACATTGCGACCTCGGGCGAAATCAAGACCAAGCCGACGCAGCACTCGGTCAAGGAATTGCGCTCGATCGGTATCCAGCCCGACGTGCTGCTGTGCCGCTGCCAGGATCCGCTGCCGCCCGAACAGCGGCGCAAGATTGCGCTGTTCACGAACGTCGAGGAGCGTGCGGTGTTCTCGGCCGTCGATGCCGACGATATCTACCGGATCCCGTCGCTGCTGCACGAGCAGGACCTCGACGTGATCGTCTGCGAAAAACTCGGGCTGGACGTGCCTCCGGCAGACCTGAAGGAATGGAATCACGTCGTCGCCGCGAAGACCGCGCCGGATCGCACGGTCAACATTGCGATGGTCGGCAAGTACGTCAACCTGCGTGACGCGTACATCTCCCTGTGCGAAGCGTTGATCCACGCGGGACTGCGCACGCGCACGCGCGTCAACATCGAATACATCGAAGCGACGGACATCGAGAAGCACGGCACCGGCGCGCTGGAAGGCATGGATGCGATCCTGGTTCCCGGCGGATTCGGCGAGCGCGGCATCGAAGGCAAGATCGAGGCAGTGCGCTACGCCCGCGAGAACGGCGTGCCATACCTCGGCATCTGCCTCGGCATGCAGCTCGCGATCATCGAGTACGCGCGCGACGTCGCCGGTCTCGACGGGGGCGCACAGCACCGAGTTCGACCGGGAATCGCCGCATCCGGTCATCGCGCTGATCACCGAGTGGCAGGACCAGAAGGGCACGGTCGAGGCCCGCACCGAAGGTTCGAACCTCGGCGGGACGATGCGGCTGGGCGCGCAGGATATCCGGATCTCGCACGGCTCGCTGGCGCACGCGGTGTACGGCGCAGACGTGATCCGCGAACGTCACCGCCATCGTTTCGAGTTCAACAACACGGTACCTGCAGCGGATCATGAACGCGGGCCTGCGCTTCTCCGGCTTCTCGCGCGACGGTCTGGTCGAGATCATCGAGTTGCCGAACCACCCGTTCTTCGTGGCGAGCCAGTACCACCCGGAGTTCCGCTCGACGCCGCGCGACGGCCATCCGCTGTTCACGGGTTTCGTGCGGGCCGCGCGTGAGCACGGTGTGGTGCCGTTACCGGTCGCGGCGGGCGCATGAACCTTTGCGGTTTCGAGGTCGGCCCGGACCGGCCGTTTTTCCTGATCGCCGGGCCGTGCGTGGTCGAGAGCGAGGGGCTCGTGCTCGAGATTGCCGGGCGCATGCAGGAAATCACGACGCAGCTCGGCATCCCGTACATATTCAAGGCCTCTTATGACAAGGCCAATCGCTCGTCTGGATCGAGCTTTCGTGGTCCCGGCATGGAAGCCGGGCCTGCGCATCCTGGGCGAGGTCAAGTCGCAGCTCAAGTTACCCGTGCTGACGGACGTGCACGAAGACACGCCGATGGCCGAGGTCGCGTCGGTGGTCGATGTGCTGCAGACGCCGGCGTTCCTGTGCCGGCAGACGAACTTCATCCTCAGCGCCTCGAGCCAGGGCAAGCCCGTCAACATCAAGAAAGGCCAGTTCCTCTCGCCGTGGGAAATGCGCAACGTCGTCGATAAGGCGCGCTCGACCGGGAATGAGCAGGTCATGGTCTGCGAGCGTGGCTTTTCGTTCGGCTACAACAATCTCGTGACCGACATGCGCTCGCTCGCCGTAATGCGCGAGACGGGGGCACCGGTGGTCTTCGACGCCACGCATTCGGTGCAGTTGCCGGGCGGCAAGGGCGACGCTTCCGGCGGCCAGCGCGAGTTCGTGCCCGTGCTGGCGCGCGCGGCCGTCGCGGCGGGCGTGGCCGGAGTGTTCATGGAGACGCACCCCGACCCGGCGCAGGCCTTGTCGGACGGACCGAACGCGTGGCCGCTGGATCGCATGCGTTCGCTGCTCGAACTGCTGGTCGAGCTGGATTCGGCCGTCAAGAAGCGACCGTTCGAGGAATCCACGCTATGACCAGGATCGTCGACATCAAGGCCCGCGAAATCATGGATTCGCGTGGCAACCCGACCGTGGAAGCCGACGTGATCGTTGCGAATGGCGCGCTCGGGCGCGCGGCCGTGCCGTCCGGTGCTTCGACCGGCACCCGCGAAGCGGTCGAACTGCGCGACGGCGACCCGAAGCGCTATTCCGGCAAAGGCGTCCTGCAGGCCGTGATCAATGCCAATGGCGAGATCCGCAACGCATTGCTCGGCCACGACGTCATGGACCAGCGCGGCCTCGACCAGAAAATGATTGCGCTGGATGCAACGGACACGAAGTCGCGACTCGGCGCCAATGCGCTGCTCGCCGTGTCGCTCGCCGCCGCGCATGCGGCCGCGAAGTCGAGCCGGCAAAGTCTGTTCCGGCTGCTCGGCGGCCCCGGCCCCAAGGTCATGCCCGTGCCGATGATGAACATCATCAACGGCGGTGCGCACGCCGACAACAGCGTCGACATCCAGGAATTCATGGTGCTGCCGGTGGGCGCACCCGATTTCACCGAAGCGCTGCGCTATGGGGCGCGAGATTTTCCACACGTTGAAGAAAGTGCTGCACGAGCGCGGCTTGGCGACGTCAGTGGGCGACGAGGGCGGCTTTGCACCGAACCTGCCGTCGAACGAAGCGGCGCTCGAGACGATCCTCGAGGCGATCGATCGCGCCGGATTCAAGGCCGGACGCGACGTTTACCTCGGACTCGATGTCGCCAGCACCGAATTTTTCAAAGACGGCGTGTACTCGCTCGAATCCGAGGGTCGCACCTTCGAGCCGACCGGCTTCGTCGATTACCTGGAAGACCTCGTGAATCGCTACCCGATCATCACGGTCGAGGATGGCATGGCCGAAGGCGACTGGGAGGGTTGGGCCACGCTTACGCAGCGGCTGGGGAGTCGCATCCAGCTCGTGGGCGATGACCTCTTCGTGACGAACACCAGGATCCTGCGCGAGGGCATTGCCAAGGGCATCGCCAATTCCATCCTGATCAAGCCGAACCAGATCGGCACGCTGACGGAAACCCTGGAAGCCATCGAGATGGCCGCGCAAGCGGGCTATAGCTCGGTGGTGTCGCACCGATCGGGCGAAACCGAGGACAGCACGATTGCCGATATTGCGGTTGCGACGCGCGCGACGCAGATCAAGACCGGCTCGTTGTGCCGGTCGGACCGTGTCGCCAAGTACAATCAGCTGCTGCGCATCGAGGCTGAACTGGGACGCGATGCGTCTTATGCCGGCCGCGACGCTTTCCCGGTGCAATCCGCCAAGCGCTAAGGCAAAGATAGCGCAGCCAAATTGGTCCTGATGGCGGACGTGCAACGTGCAATGGTCCGCTTCGATTCTGGTAACCTCTCGCGCCAATGACCATCCGGATCGTCGCCGTCTTTCTGCTGCTGGTGCTGGGAGTGCTCCAGTACCGCATCTGGGCTGCGCCGGCCGGCATGCGTGAAGTGTGGCGGCTCGAGAAAGCCATCGACGTGCAGGTCTCGGAAAACAGGCGCCTGCGCCAGCGCAACAAGACACTCGCCGCCGAAGTCCGTGACCTGAAGGAAGGCCGCACGGCCATCGAGGAACGGGCGCGCACCGACCTCGGCATGGTCAAGTCCAACGAGACGTTCTTCCAGATCGTGCCGCCATCCACGCCGGGGGCGGCGGCGCCGAAGGCTGTACGCGGAGCAACGGACGGCTCAGGCCGAAACGCCGATGACCACGGCCGAACGCCGCTGGGCGATCGTGCCCGCAGCGGGGCTCGGCAGTCGGTTCGGCGCGGCGCTGCCGAAACAATACATGCCGCTGCTCGGACGTCCGATGTTGTCCTGGACGCTGCAGTCGCTGCTTGTCGATTCGAGCCTCGCAGGCGTCATGGTCGCCCTCGCTGCTGGCGACAAGCACTGGCGCGCGTTGCCGGAGGCGCAGTCGAACCGGGTCCACACCTGCGACGGCGGAGCCCGCCGCGACCTATCGGTGTGCAACGCGCTGCAGGCGCTCGACGGACGCGCCGCCGATACGGACTGGGTGCTGGTGCATGACGCAGCGCGGCCTTGCCTGCGACAGGATGACCTTGCCAGGCTGTTTGGCGAACTGCGCGACGATCCGGTCGGCGGCCTGCTCGCCGTGCCCGTGAGCGACACGCTGAAGCGGGCCGGAGTCAACCAGCGCGTTCGGGCAACCGTTGCCCGCGACGAACTCTGGCGGGCGCTGACGCCGCAGATGTTCCGGTTCGGCGTGTTGTACCGGGCACTGCGCCTGTGCATCGAGCGCGAGCGCGAATGCACCGACGAGGCCAGCGCCATCGAAAGCCTGGGGCTGGAGCCGCGGTTGGTGACTGGCCATGCGGACAACATCAAGGTCACGACTACCGAGGACGCCGCGCTCGCCGCGGCGATCCTCGCTGCGCAGGCATAGATGCCACGGGGGCGATGGTCATGAGGATAGGATCGGGATTCGACGTGCACGCGTTCGGGCCGGGTGACCATGTGGTCATCGGTGGCGTGCGAATCCCCTACGAACGCGGCGTGCTGGCACATTCGGACGGTGACGTTGCGCTGCACGCGCTGTGCGACGCGTTGCTCGGCGCCATGGGACTCGGCGACATCGGCCAGCATTTTCCCGACACCGATCCGCGCTGGAGAAACGCGGACAGCCGCCGCTTCGTGCGGCACTGCGCGGAACTGCTGCGCCAATATCGCTGGCGGCTCGTGAACGCAGACCTGACAGTGCTTGCCGAAGCGCCACGCCTCGGCGGGCATCGGCTGCAGATGTCGCAGAATATTGCCGACGATCTCGGCGTGCGTCCGGCGCGCATCAACATCAAGGCGACCACGATGGAAGGCCTCGGCATGGTCGGCCGCGGCGAAGGCCTTGCGTGCCAGGCCGTAGTGTTGCTCGCACATGCCGCCGATCCTACGCACGGTAATGACGGCGACGGCCATTGACCGAGCCGGCGGTCGTACTCCAGGTGCCGTGCGCGTATGGCGCGCCGCCTGTCGCCGGGCAGCTGCGCTCCAGCGCGGAAGATTTCCGGGTCGAAGAAATCCTCGGTTTCGAGCCCGACGGCGCCGGTGCGCACATGCTGGTGGGCGTCGAAAAGCGAGGCGCCAACACGGGGTGGGTTGCCGCGCAACTCGCGCAGCACGCGGGCGTTGCAGTTCGCGAAATCGGCTTCAGCGGCCATAAAGATCGGCACGCCGTCACGCAACAGTCATTTACCGTGCCGCTGGCTCCGGCTGTCGAACCTGCGCAATGTCTCGATTGGCAGGGCGAGGGCTATCGCGTTATCGCCGCGCAGCGTCATGCACGCAAGCTTCGACCCGGGTCGCATCGCGCGAACCGTTTCGAAATTCACGTGCGGCAGGTACGCGGTGATCTGGCGGGCCTGCAGGCGCGACTCGAGGCCATGGCATCTTTCGGCGTGCCGAACTATTTCGGTCCACAGCGCTTCGGTCGCGACGGCAGCAACCTGCAGCGTGCGCTCGCATGGGCGAACGGCGGCGCCGGGCCCCGCGACCGCAGCCAGCGCAGTTTCGTGTTGTCGGCGGCACGCAGCCAGCTGTTCAACCTGGTGCTGGCGGAGCGAGTGCAACGCGACGACTGGGCCCGGATCCTCCCGGGTGAAGCGGTCATGCTGGATGGGCGTCGCAGCTTTTTCTGCGCCACGCACATCGATGCGGAGTTGCTGGCACGCCTGCGCGAGATGGACGTGCACCCGAGTGGGCCATTGCCTGGTCGCGGCGAATCGCCTGCCACGGCGGACGCGCTGGCCGTGGAGGAATCCGTGCTAGGCGCCCATGCGACGCTTATCGCGTTGCTCGCGCAAGAACACCTTGCCCACGAGCGACGCAGCCTGCGGTTGCCGGTCCGCGAGTTGTCGTGGCAGTTGCACGATACGGAACTACTGCTCCGGTTTACGTTGCCGCGGGGCGCATTCGCGACCGCAGTGCTGCACGAGCTGATCGGCGATGCCTGGGACGCGACCGAAGGCAGCGAAGAGTGATTCGCGCGCCACTGCGACATACGAACCCGGATCTCTGGTCGGCAACTTTTGCTTCAACGGAGTCCCGGACGCGGTTTCGAGCGTGGCGCCAGCAGCACGTATACGGCGCCGCTGCCGCCGTCTGCCGGGCGCGCGCTGACGAACGCGACCACATTCTCGAACTTGCGCAAGCCATGATTTACGACGTGCTTGATCACCGGGTCCGCCCGGGCCGGAGCGCAGGCCTTTGCCGTGGATCACCCGGACGCAGCCGAGTCCGCGGATGACGCAATCCGCGAGAAATTCCCGCAGCGCGTCCTCTGCGGCGTGACGGCCGAGGTGGTGCAGGTCGACTTCGGCCTCGACCTGGATCTGGCCGCGGCGCAGTTGACGGAAAACGCCTTCGCGTGTGCCGGGACGCCGGAACGACATCCCGTCGCCGGCATCGAGCGGCGCCGCATCCGCGGCCCGGCATGGCGTTCTCGAGCAGCGCGTGCTCACGTGCAGCGCGCGCGAATCGGGCAACAGCACGGGTGCGAGGCAGTGATGCGGGGCTCTTGCGCGCAGGCAGTGGCCGCACGTCCGCCATCGCGCGCCGAAATTCGTGCTCATCGTCGTCCGTCATGGCCGATTCTGCCGGCGAGTTCGCTTCCGGGGCGGAGCGGGATTCCAGTATAGTTGCATGGCGTTCGCGGCCAACCCCGCCTCTCCCGGGGGCCAAAACGACACGGTCCCCACGCCTTGAGAATCCTTGTCAGCAACGATGACGGCTATCGCGCCGAGGGGCTGCAGCACCTCGTCGACGCGCTGCGCCCGCTCGCCGAATTGACGGTCGTCGCGCCGGACCGAAATCGCAGCGGAGCCAGCAATTCGCTGACGCTCGACGTGCCGTTGCGTGTTTTCGAGTACGGCGAACGCATGTATTACGTGAACGGCACGCCCACGGATTGCGTGCACCTCGCGATCTCCGGTCTGTTCGAGAACGAACGTGACCAGGACATGGTGGTTTCGGGCATCAACGACGGGCCGAATCTTGGTGACGACGTGCTGTATTCCGGCACCGTGGCCGCGGCCGTCGAAGGCCGCTTCCTCGGCCTCCCCGCCATCGCAATTTCGCTGGTGCTCCAGCGTGGGCGTCATTTTGCTACGGCGGCCCGCGTCGCCAGTGAATTGATCATGCGGCTGACGCACACGCCACTGCACACCTCGATGATCCTGAACGTCAATGTGCCCGACCTGCCGTACGAGCAGTTGCGTGGCTTCAGGTCCACCCGACTCGGCTACAGGCACCGCTCAGAGCCCGTCGTGCGTGCGTCCGACCCACGGGGTCGTCCGGTGTACTGGGTCGGCCCAGCCGGGGCCGGCGATGACGCGGGCGAGGGCACGGATTTCGATGCGGTCGTGAATGGCTATGTGTCCGTCACGCCGCTTGCAGGTCGACCTGACCCGCCACACCGCCATCAATGACATCGACGAGTGGTTGCGGGGGCGCACCGAGTGAACGCCGCGAGCCTTGCAACGTGAGTGAACAGCACCGCGTCAGCGGCATCGGCATGACCTCTGCGCGCACGCGCGAACGGCTGATCGCACGCCTGCGCGAGCAGGGCATCACGAACGAAGCCGTGCTCGAGCGCATTCGCGACGTACCACGCCACCTGTTCGTCGACGAGGCGCTTGTCGAGCCGCGCCTACGAAGACACGGCGCTGCCGATCGGGCACGGCCAGACGATCTCGCAGCCGTATATCGTGGCGCGCATGACGCAGTCGCTGCTCGAGCTGGGCACACCGCGCAAGGGGGTGCGCATGACGCAGTCGCTGCTCGAGCTGGGCACGCCGCGCAAGGTGCTCGAAGTCGGCACGGGTTGTGGCTACCAGACCGCCGTGCTGGCGCCGCTCGTCGTGACGCTATACAGCATCGAGCGCATCGCAGCGTTGCAGCAGCGGGCGCGCAAGGTCCTGCGCGACATGAAGATCGGCAACGTGCACATGCGGCACGGCGATGGTTTCGAAGGCTGGCCGCCGTTTGCGCCTTTCGATGGCATCATCGTTGCAGCAGCGTCGCGCACCGTGCCGCCGGCGTTGCTCGAGCAGCTGGCCGACGGCGGCCGGCTGATCATCCCGGTCGGCCCGGACCGCGAACAGCAATTGCTGCGCATCACGGCGACGCGGTGAAAAGTTCGAGCGGGAAGTCCTGGGTCCGGTGACGTTCGTGCCACTGCTGCAGGGCTTGGTCTGACGCGCCCCGGCGCATTTGCCTCAGAGCATCAGCGCTGCGGCAACGGAGCGGCCCTCGGCGACGAGCACGTTATAGGTGCGACACGCGGCCCGCGTGTCCATGACTTCGACGCCGATGCGCCGCGAGAACAGCGCGGCGCAGCAGCGGCGCCGCCGGGAAGCGTTGCTGCGCGCCGGTGCCGAGCAGCACGACTTCCGGCGCGAGCGTATAGAGTGGCTCGAGATCGGCCGCGGTGAGGTCGTCAATGGTTGCCGGTCGCCAGGCCGTGAGCGTCGTGGCGCTGACGATAGTGCTCGTGTGCAGGGTCGTCTCGCCCACGAGCAACTGGCCGGGTGCATAACTGCGAATGAGGTACGTGCCCCTGGGCGCGTCAAGGTGAAGTTTCATGCGGTCAACATACCGAATACGCGGGCGCCGGTCATCGTCAAACCTCAGCCGCGAATCGCCAGGGCGTCGCGTTTGACGCAGCCGCGCATTCACGTTGCGCTGCCCTGGCTGGAAGACGCGATACGCGATGCTATCGAGCGACGATCCCTGCCGCACGTACCAGCGCTCGCCTGGCTGGCCGCACGCGGACACGTGTTCGCCTCGACGTCTGCCGACTGGCGGCACTGGCTGTTGGCGGCGAGTGGCGCGGCAGACCCCGCAGCAATCCTTGCGCGCTATCCCGCCGGTCCCTGCGTGGCACGGCTCGTGGACGCTCCCGCAAAAGGTGTCGGCAGCTGGGCCTGCGCACAGCCCGCGCATCTATCGGCCGCGGTGGACCACCTGCGCATGGCTGCGCCGCGAACAACTCGTGCTGACAGCCGCAGAGATCGGTGAACTGGCCAGCACGATCAACGAGCATCTCGCCGGTCGCGGCTACACGTTCGCAACGTATGCCGCCGGCACATGGCTGCTGCGCTGCGAGGACATCATCGATTGTGAGTCGCGTGATCCTGCGGCGGCGGCCGGCTGCAACATCCACGACTACATGCCATCGGGCCCGGACGGCGCTCGCATGCGCAGCCTCATGAACGAGTTGCAGATGGTGTTGCACGAACATCCCGTCAATGAACAGCGCGAGCGTCGGCGTGAGCCGATGGTCAACGCCGTCTGGCTCTGGGGCTTCGGTGCGCCGGTGAACCGCGGTGCAACCGAATTCAAAGGGCCGCTGCTTGCGTCTGACGACCCGTGGCTGCGCGGGCTGTGGCAACTCAATGGCGCGGAGACCGTCGAGTGGACGTGTTCCGCGCAGACCATCGAGCGGACGCCTTCGTGGCCACTGCCGAACGCTGCTGGGGATTGCATCGTGGCCGTTGCGCAACCGCCGGCCGTCGATACGGCTGACGCCCTGGCTATCATCGAACGCCAGTTGCTGGAGCCGATTCGCAGTGAGCTTAAGGCCGGCAAGGTGGGCACCGTTGCGGTCCTGACTGGTGCGCGCGTCGTCGTCGTGGACTCAACCGCGCGCTTCAAGTTCTGGCGTGGCGCGGGCGATCTCGCGCGGTGGCTCGAGTGACGCTGCGGCGGCGCATCCTGCGCCGGGACGTGCGTGCCGACCTGCAACTGGGGCTGCCGGTCGAACTGCATCCGGTGCTGCGGCGCGTATACGGCGCGCGTGGGCTCGAGAACGCGTCTGCACTCGACCTGCGGCTCGAACACCTGTTGCCGACCAGTGCGCTGGGCGGTGTCGAGCAGGCCGCGGAACTGCTGCTTGGCCTGCATCGTACGCGCGGCAAGGTGCTCATCATCGGCGACTTCGATGCCGATGGCGCGACCAGCACGGCGCTGATGATGCGGCACCTCGCGCGGCTTGGTTTCGAGCGGCCGGATTATCTCGTCCCCGACCGATTTCGCTTCGGCTACGGCCTGACACCTGAAATCGTGCGCGTCGCGGTGACACGCAAGCCGGACCTGATCGTAACCGTCGACAACGGTATTTCCTCGCTCGATGGCGTGGCCGAAGCGAAACGTTTCGGCATCGAGGTCCTCGTGACCGACCATCACCTGCCCGGGCGAGAATTGCCGGCCGCCGCGTGCATCGTGAACCCGAATGCACCGGGCGACACGTTCCCTTCCAAGGTCCTGGCGGGCGTCGGCGTTGCTTTCTATGTCATGGCGGCATTGACGCATTTGATGCGCAGGCACGCGATGCTGCCTGCGGGCGTCGATCCGAGCCCGGCACAATGGCTGGATCTCGTCGCGCTCGGCACCGTGGCCGACGTCGTGCCGCTCGACTACAACAACCGCATCCTCGTCGCGCAGGGACTTGCAGACGAATCCGGCGCGGCCGCTGCGCGGCGGGTTTGCGCGCATTGCTCGAAGCCGCGGGCCGCGCGCTGCCGGGCGTCGGCGTGCAGGATCTCGCGTTCCAGGCCGGGCCGCGACTCAACGCGGCGGGACGACTCGACGACATGACGCAAGGCATCCGCTGTCTGCGTCACCGACGACGACGCTGAGGCCAAAGAGCTGGCCGGACGCCTGGCGCGCTCAACACCGACCGTCGCGAACTCGAAGCGAAAATGCAGCAGGAGGCGCTCGAGCAACGTCGACCTGCGTGTCGCCGGCATCGAAGGCACGTTAGCCTGCGGGCGTCTGCGTATTCGATGCGAGCTGGCACCAGGGCGTGATCGGGCTCGTCGCGTCGCGGGTCAAGGAGAGGCTGCACCGCCCCGTGATCGCATTCGCACCGGCCGACACGGGATGGGTCAAAGGTTCGGCGCGCTCGGTGCCTGGCGTGCACGTGCGCGACGTGCTGGATGCGATCGCGACACGACACCCGGGGCATGCTCGATAAATTCGGCGGCCACGCGATGGCGGCGGGGCTATCGCTGCGCGAAGAGCACCTTGCCGAGTTCGAGGCAGGCATTTGCGCAGGAGGTCGAACGCTGGATCGACGAGGACACACTGGCCGGGCACCTGCACACCGATGGCGAGTTATTGCCGGCGAGTTCAACGTGCAGACAGCCACCGCGCTGCGCGAGGGCGGACCGTGGGGCTCGGGGTTTCCCGAGCCGTCGTTCGACGGGCGCTTTGGCGTGATCGAGCGCGGATCGTGGCCGAGCGTCACCTCAAGCTGCGGCTTCGTGCGCCCTCGGGCGAGGTCGTCGATGCGATCGCGTTTCGCCATCTCGACGCAGGCACCGCGAGTCCGAAATCCGGGCGCAGCGAGCGGTCGAACTCGTGTACCGCACGGCCGTCGACGAATACTCGGGCAGCGCGCAAGCTGCAACTCGTCGCGGAGTGGCTCGTGCCCGCGGTAGAGTCCGCGTGAGGGCCTCGGTCCGCCGGAACTGCTAGAATCCGCAGTTCGTTTCCCGCATTCTGACAGCCCGCCTGCACCATGGAAATCAACCCGATCCGTCGTTCGATCGAAGACCTCGCGCAGCGCACCAACGCGCTCAGGGGGTACCTTTGACTACGCGGGCAAAGCGGAACGGCTGACCGAAGTCCTGCGGGAACTCGAGGACCCGGCGGTCTGGACCGAACCCTGAACGGGCGCAGGAGCTTGGCCGCGAACGCACCAAGCTGGAAGGCGTCGTCGACACGCTCGACCGCATGACCGTCCAGACCTGCAGGAGGCCGACGAGTTGCTCGACATGGCCGAGGCCGAAGCCGACGACGACATGGCGCGCTCGGTCGAGACCGACCTCGGCGGCGTCGACACACAGATCAAGAAGCTCGAGTTCAAGCGCATGTTTCCGGGCGAGATGGACGCGCACAACGCGTTCCTCGACATCCAGGCCGGCGCCGGCGGCACCGAAGCGCAGGACTGGGCCAACATGCTGATGCGCATGTACCTGCGCTGGGGCGACAAGAACGGCTTCAAGACCGAGGTCGTCGACGCGAACGGCGGCGAAGTCGCGGGCATCAAGAGCGCGACGATCCGCTTCGAGGGCGAGTACGCCTACGGCTGGCTGCGGACGGAGACCGGCGTGCACCGGCTGGTGCGCAAGAGCCCGTTCGACTCGAACGCGCGCCGGCATACCTCGTTCGCCTCGGTATTCATCTCGCCCGAGATCGACGACGACATCGACATCGAGATCAATCCGGCCGACCTCGAAATGGACGTCTACCGTTCGAGCGGCGCCGGCGGCCAGCACGTCAACAAGACCGAATCCGCCGTGCGCATCCGCCACTTGCCGTCCGGCATCGTCGTGGCCTGCCAGAGCGAACGCAGCCAGCACAAGAACCGCTCGACGGCGATGAAGATGCTGAAGGCGAAGCTGTACGAGCTCGAGGTCAACAAGCGCAACGCGGCCGCGAAGGTGCTGGAGGACTCGAAGTCGGACGTGAGCTGGGGCAACCAGATCCGCTCGTACGTGCTCGACCAGTCGCGCATCAAGGATCTTCGCACGGGCGTCGAGATCGGCAACACCACGGCCGTGCTCGACGGCGACCTGAACCCGTTCCTCGAAGAAAGCCTCAAGCAGGGGCTGTGACGCAGCGACACTATGACTGGCATCCAGCGGCAGCAGGCTCAAGGCGGTAACGATGGTCGATGAGATAAAGCAGGCCGGTGCACCGGCGGCGGACGAAAATCACCTGATCGCCGAACGCAAGGCGAAGCTCGAGCGGCTGCGCGAGCGCGGCACCGGCGTTCCCGAACGATTTCCGGCGCAACGCTGCGGCCGACGAACTGCACACCGCGTACGGCGATCGCGCGCCCGAATGGTTCGATGCGCACCCGACGCGAGTGACCGTCGCCGGCCGCATGATGGCCAAGCGCATCATGGGCAAGGCGCGTTCGCCAAGCTCACCGACCGCAGCGGCTCGATCCAGCTGTTCCTGCAGCAGCTCGCGCTCGGCGCGACCTACGACGAGTTCAAGGGCTGGGACGTCGGCGACATCGTCGGTGCCGAAGGCACGCTGTTCAAGACGCGCACGGGTGAGTTGTCGGTCAAGGTCGAGAAGCTGCGGCTGCTGGTGAAGTCGCTGCGGCCGTTGCCCGACAAGTGGCACGGGCTCGCCGACGTCGAGCAGCGCTATCGCCAGCGCTACGTCGACCTGATCGTCAGCGACGAGAGCCGCGAGGTGTTCCGCAAGCGCACGCAGCATCGTGCAGTACCTGCGCAGTTTCCTCGACACGCTCGACTTCATGGAAGTCGAGACGCCGATGCTGCAGGTGATCCCGGGCGGCGCCGTCGCGAAACCGTTCGTCACGCACCACAACGCGCTCGACCTCGACATGTACCTGCGCATCGCGCCCGAGCTGTACCTGAAGCGGCTGGTCGTAGGCGGCTTCGAGCGCGTGTACGAGATCAACCGCAATTTCCGCAACGAGGGCCTGTCGACGCGGCACAACCCGGAATTCACGATGCTCGAGCTGTACCAGGCGTACGCCGACTACCGCGACTTCATGGACATGGTCGAGCGCATGTTCCAGGGCGTCGCCGACTCGATCTGCGGCACGCGCCGGATCGAGTACCAGGGCGAGGTGTTCGACTTCGGCTCCACGTTCCGTCGCGTGACGGTCGAGGACCTCGTCGTGCATTTCAATCCCGGCATCGAGCGCGAGCGCCTGCGTGACGTGGCGTACCTGCGCGAGATCTGCGCGCGGACTGGGCATCCAGGCCAAGCCGCGGGACGGCGCAGGCAAGCTGCAGATCGAGATCTTCGAAAAGACTGCCGAGCACCGCCTGACGCAGCCGACCTTCGTGTATGCGTACCCGGCCGAAGTCTCGCCACTCGCGCGCTGCAACGATTCCGATCCGTTCCTGACCGATCGCTTCGAATTCTTCGTCGGTGGTCGCGAAATCGCCAATGGATTTTCGGAGCTCAACGACGCGGAAGACCAGGCGGCGCGTTTCCGCGAGCAGGCCGACGCGCAAGACCGGCGGCGACGATGAGGCGATGTTCTACGACGCCGACTACGTGCGCGCGCTGGAATACGGCATGCCGCCGGCGGCGGGCCTGGGCATCGGCGTCGATCGCATGGTCATGCTGTTCACGGACCAGCCGTCGATCCGCGACGTGCTGCTGTTCCCGCACATGAAGCCGGAGTGATGACGCACGCTCAGGGGTCGCCGCAACCCAGGCCGACCGCTCGGCTCAGTCGGTTCGGCACGTACGGGGTAGGGCAGCGGAACGGGCTCTGCGACGCGCCCGTCCTCGGTCGTGAGTGGACGCTCCCGCGCGTCGAGGTTGGTAACGGCCAGTAGCTCGACACCGGTCGTCCGTGGTTGCGGTCAGCAGCACGTCGGCCGCCTTTGACGCCCTCGAGCAGCAGATGCTGCAGCGGCGCGGGCGCCGGGCCCGCGGCCAGACGGAACCGCAGCGTCCGTCGCTTGACGCGCCCGAGGTGCTGCGTGCGAGCGACGATTTCCTGCCCGGTGTAGCAGCCCTTCGTGAAGCTCACGCCGTCGATCAGGTCGAGGTTCAGCATCTGCGGGATGAACTGTTCGGTCGTGGCCGCGGTCGACCATGCGGCAGACCGGCCGCGATGTCTGCGCGCAGCCACTCGGCCTGCGCCACGCGGACTCGGCCGCGCTCAACGACAGGCCGCTGATCGCGCGCCAGGCGCGCGGCGGCGCCGCGATCACTTCGCGGCCGCTCGCATACTGGAACGTGACGACTTCCGTGGCGCCGGCGAGCGGCACCGGCGACATCGTCAGTGCCGCCTCGTCGAAGCGGCTGCGCTGCGGACGCGCCCAGCGGGCCCGCGAGCAGTCGCGCCGACGTGCAGGTCGGCCGCCTGCAGCGATCTCGACCTTTGCGCGCAGGACGAACTTGCGCAGCTGCGTCGCCAGTCGTGCCGAGCAGGTCGGCGGGCACGAGCGCGTAAACGGCCTCGTCGACCTGGCGGAAGCGCACGATCGCGATGACCCGGCCCTGGGTCGTGCAGCAGGCCGACAATTGCGTGCGGCCGTCGGCGAGCAGGCGCAGGTCCGTCGTGAACTGGCCCTGCAGGAACTTGATCGCATCGGCGCCCGGCAATGCGCAGCACGCCGAATCCGGGCAGCAGGACAGCGCGCAAGGCCTGTGTGCTTTCTTCGCTCATGGAACGGATTAATCTGGCGGTCGGCGACTAGCGATAGCCGAGCGGTGGTGCATCATAGGCAGGATCTGGCAGACTTGCTGGCTGCAATGCACGAAACCGCAAGACGAGCAGCCTCCCGCCTCCCAGACGCCGTCCGCGACCGATTCCGCGCCGGGCAGCGCGAGCCCCGCCAGCGACCGCCGCAGCCACAGCCGCTGCCGCGCGAGATCGGCGGCCGCGACGGGCCCGAGCCGACGCGATTCGGCGACTGGGAAAAAGCAGGGCGCTGCATCGATTTCTAGCGGCCCGGCTACTCCGGAGAGGTAAGCACGCATGGCGCAGCCTGAGCGGCCGCTGTCCCCGTTCATGAACTACCGCTGGCAGTACACGAACACGCTGTCGATCCTGCATCGGATCACGGGCCTCGTGCTGAGCCTCTGCTTCCTGGTCCTCGTCTACTGGCTCGCGGCGGCGGCGGCCGGGCCCGAGGCGCTATGCCCGACGCGCTCGAGCACGATCGGCTCGCCGCCTCGTGCAGATCGTGCTCTTCGGCGGCGTGCTGTCGTTCTGCTATCACCTGCTGAATGGCATCCGGCACCTGTTCTGGGATGCGGGTTACGGTTTCGAACTGCCGGTCGCGCGCAAGAGCGGTTGGGTCGTCGCGATCGGCGCCGTCGTGCTCGCACCGTCGTGCTCTGGTGCGTGCTCGGCGCGGCCACCGGAGGTGCGCGCATGAGCCTGCGCAGTCCGCTCGGCCGCGTGCTCGGCCTCGGTTCCGCCAAGGGTGGCTCCGGTCACTGGTATTCGCAGCGCGTGACCGTCTGTCGCGCTCGTGATCCTCGGGCTCTGGTTCGTTGCTTCGCTCGTGCTGCTCGGCGGCGGCGCGTCGCACGCGCCGTAGTCACGTGGCTGCACTCGCCGTTCTCGGCCGTGATGGCCGTGCTGCTCGTGGTGATCGCGGCCTATCACGCGCACCTTGGCCTGCAGGTCATCTTCGAGGACTACGTCGCCGACAAGGGCACGCGCCTCGTCGCTGCTGATCGCCATCAAGTTCGCGCTGGTGACGTGCCACGCTGATCGGCGTGCTCGCGGTGCTGCGCATCGCGCTTCGGAGTACAGGCATGACGCGCCGCCTATCACGTTCACGGATCACACCTACGACGTCGTCGTGGTCGGCGCCGGCGGCGCAGGGCTGCGCGCCACGTTCGGCCTGGCGGAGCAGGGCCTCAATACGGCCTGCATCACCAAGGTGTTCCCGACGCGCAGCCACACCGTCGCGGCGCAGGGCGGCATCAGCGCCGCGCTCGGCAACATGGGCGAGGACGACTGGCGCTTCCATTTCTACGACACCATCAAGGGTTCCGACTGGCTCGGCGACCAGGACGCGATCGAGTTCATGTGCAAGGAAGCACCGGCGGCGATCATCGAGCTCGAGCACTACGGCGTGCCGTTCTCGCGCACCGAAGACGGGCGCATCTACCAGCGGCCGTTCGGCGGCATGACCACGCACTACGGCAAAGGCATCGCCCAGCGCACCTGCGCCGCGGCCGACCGCACCGGTCACGCGATGCTGCACACGCTGTACCAGCAGTCGCTGAAGCACGAAGCGCGTTTCTTCATCGAATATTTCGCGATCGACCTGATCATGGAGAACGGCGCCTGCCGTGGCGTCGTCGCGCTCGACATGGCGAGCGGCACGCTGCATCGCTTCCGCGCACACACAGGTCGTGCTCGCGACCGGCGGCTACGGCCGCGCGTATTTCTCCTGCACCTCGGCGCACACCTGCACCGGCGACGGCGGCGGCATGGCGCTGCGCGCCGGCCTGCCGCTGCAGGACATGGAGTTCGTGCAGTTCCACCCGACCGGCATCTACGGCGCGGGCTGCCTGATCACCGAAGGTTCGCGCGGCGAAGGCGGCTACCTCACGAACTCGGCGGGCGAGCGGTTCATGGAGCGCTACGCGCCGAACGCGAAGGACCTCGCCTCGCGTGACGTCGTCAGCCGTTCGATGACGATCGAGATCCGCGAAGGCCGTGGCGTCGGTCCCGAGAAGGACCACATCCACCTGCACCTCGAGCACCTCGGCGCCGCAGTCATCCAGCGAGCGCCTGCCCGGCATTGCCGAAACGCGCACGGATCTTCGCGGGCGTCGACGTGACCCGGGAGCCGATCCCGGTGCTGCCGACCGTGCACTACAACATGGGCGGAATCCCGTGCAACGTGCACGGCGAGGTCGTCACGCTGCGCGACGGCGATCCCGATGCGGTCGTGCCGGGGCTCATGGCGGTCGGGCGAAGCCGCCTGCGTCTCGGTGCACGGCGCGAACCGGCTCGGCTCGAACTCGCTGCTCGACCTCGTCGTGTTCGGCCGTGCCGCGGCGCAGCACTGCGGGCGCACGCTCAAGCCGGGCGCCGCGCACCGGCAGCTGCCGAAGGATGCGGGCGACCTCGCGGTCAGCCGTCTCGATCGGCTCCGCAACGCCAAGGGCCAGCGCCGCACGGCGGACGTCCGCCTCGACATGCAGCGCGTCATGCAGAACCACGCTGCGGTGTTCCGCACCGGCGAGTCGCTGACGGAGGGCGTGCGCAAGCTCGCCGAGGTCTATGCGTCGTTCGCGACGTGAAGGTGGCCGACCGCTCGCTGATCTGGAATACCGACCTGGTCGAAACGCTCGAACTCGACAACCTGCTCGGCCAGGCGCTCGTCACGATGACATTCGGCGGCGAATCGCCAGGAAAGCCGCGGCGCCCACGCGCGCGAGGACTTCAGCGAGCGCGACGACGAGGAACTGGCTCAAGCACACGCTGGCCTGGGTCGAGCGATGCGGGCAACGGTACGCATCGACTACCGGCCCGGTGCACCTCAACACGCTGACGCAGCGACGTCGAGCCGATCCCGCCGAAGGCGCGCACGTACTGACGTGACTGTACTGCGACCGGCCTGCTTCACAGACATCTCCACTCCGACACACCAGCCGAAGCAGCACCATGGCCCAATTTCGACTGCCAGAGAATTCCAGGGTCCAGCCCGGCACGAGCGCATCCGGCCCCGGCGGGCGCGAAAAACGTCAAGGCGTTCCGTGTCTACCGCTTCGACCCGGACTCGAAGCAGCAACCCGCGCGTCGACACCTACCAGGTCGACCTCGACACCTGCGGCCCGATGGTTCTCGACGCGCTGATCAAGATCAAGAACGAGGTCGACGCGACGCTCACGTTCCGCCGCTCGTGCCGCGAAGGCATCTGCGGCTCCTGCGCGATGAACATCGACGGCGTCAATACGCTCGCCTGCACCAAGGCGATCGGCGAGATCAAGGGCGACGCGAAGATCTATCCGCTGCCGCACATGCCGGTCATCAAGGACCTCGTGCCGGACCTGACCAACTTCTATGCGCAGTACGCCTCGGTGAAGCCCTGGCTGCAGACGCGCACGCCGGCGCCGCCCGACCGCGAGCGACTGCAGTCGAAGCACGACCAGGAAAAGATCGACCGGCCGTCGGCGTGCATCCTCTGCGCGTGCTGCTCGACGAGCTGCCCGTCGTACTGGTGGAACAGCGACCGCTTCCTCGGCCCCGCCGCGCTGCTGGCCGCGTACCGCTGGATCATCGACACGCGCGACGAAGCGACCGGCGACCGCCTCGACGAGCTCGAGGATCCGTTCCGGCTCTACCGCTGCCACACGATCATGAACTGCGCCGAGGCGTGCCCGAAGGACCTCAATCCGTCCAAGGCCATCGCCGAGATCAAGAAGATGATCGTCGAGCGGCAGCACTGACCGCGGCGCGACATTGATTCCGAACGTCGAGCCATGACCGGCCGAACGTGAGATGGCGCGCCTGCGCTGGCGGTGCCGGCGCGGCATGCGCGAACTCGACGTGCTGCTGACGCGCTACCTTGAACGCACCTTGGCCGGCACGTCACCCGCCGAACGTGCCGCGTTCGTGCAGTTGCTCGAACTGCCGGACCCGGACCTGTTCGGGTATCTTGTCGGCCGGACCAGTCCCCGGCGAGGCCACCGCAGCGTGCGATCATCGCCCGCATTCGTCGTCGAGCAGGCTTGAGTTGCCGGCGGTGACCGTCGCCGACCGGGCGACGCCTGGTGCTGGTTGCGCTGGCTGCCCTGTTCGGCGCCTGCGCCGCGTGCGCCAGGCAGGCTCGTGGCGCTGCGTTGCTGCGCGGGCTCGGCGGGCTGGTCGCCGTCGGTCATGCCAGACCTGGCATTGGACGCGAGTCCGGGGCGACGCGCCCGGACGCTGGCTCGAACGCCGCGCCGGGCGGGACCCTCTCAGTTGCAGTCGCGGGCCGGCGCCGCCGGTGCCGGCGCGCCTTCGGGCGCGCAACCCGGCTGCTCGGCCCCTCGGTTTTCCTCGACGTCGGATTCGTCGCATCGGCACGCGCGCAACGCGCATCCGCTGCTGGCTGACCCCGCTGGACGTGCCGCGCGACCAATCTGCGACGTTGGAGCATCGTCCTACTGGCGAGCGGGCGCGCGGCGTCGCCGTGACGGGTCGTCCCGTTACGCTAGCCTGGCCATGCCAGCGCATGCCGAACTTTCCCCCGCCCGACGAGTCTATGAAGTCGCGAGAAATCCGGGGCCGACGACGCGCAGCCGCCGCCGGCAGGCGCTCGAGCAGAGCGACCTCGAACTCGTGCGGCGGGCCCAGCGCAACGAACGCGGTGCGTTCGACCTGCTGGTGCTCAAGTATCAACACAAGGTCATCAAGTTGGTGGCGCGGCTGTTACGCGATCAGACCGAGGCCGAGGACGTGGCCCAGGAAGCCTTCGTGAAGGCCTACCGGGCGCTCGGTTCCTTCCGCGGCGACAGCGCGTTCTACACCTGGCTGTATCGCATCGCGGTCAATACGGCCCGCAATGCGATCGCCTCGCGCCAACGCCGGCCGCTCGATTACGAAGCCGAACTGTCGGAGAGCGAACAGTCCAACCTGGCCTCGACGACTGCGTCACACCGACACGCCCGAAGCGACGGCGCTGTCCGAAGAGATCCGCGCGACGGTCAACGAGGCCATCGAGCAACTGCCCGAAGACCTGCGCACGGCGATCGTGCTGCGCGAAGTCGAAGGACTGAGTTACGAAGAAATCGCGGCGGCGATGGATTGCCCGGTAGGCACGGTGCGCTCGCGGATCTTCCGCGCCCGCGAAGCCATCGACCGCGCCCTGAAACCACTGCTCGACTGACTGCGTTCCGAGAACGACACATGACCGACCAGATTCGTGAACAGCTTTCGGCGTTGCTCGACGGCGAGTTGCCGCGCGACGAGATGGGCCTGCTGGTGCGCCGGCTCGAACGCGACCCGGAACTGCGCGCGCCGTTCGGCACCTATGCACTGATCGGCGAGGCGCTGCGTGCTCCGGGCGCGCCGCTTGCCAGCCGCGTCGTTTGCGGCCAGCGTCAGCGCCGCGCTCGAGGCCGGAGGGCGTCGATCGGTGCCGAAGTGGACGTCGCAGCCGCCGCCGGTTCTTCGCGCAGGACACGGCGCTCTGGCAGCGGCCGGTCGTCGCGCACTGCGCTGCCGCGAGCGCGGCCGCTGCGGCCGTGCTGCTGTTCCGCCCGACGCGACCGACCCAGGTGGCGCAGGCGACGCAGGTGGCCCTGGTGCCGGTCGTCGAAGTGCCGGCGGTGACTGCGAGCCCGACGCCGGCGCAGAGCCAGCGCCTCGCGAGCTACATGGTCGCCCACAGCCAGTTCTCCACGCCGATGGTTCGCCGCAACGTGCTGGTCGAGCCTGCTCGCCGCCGATCCCGGGCATCACGCGGGTTTCGTACGAGATGGGAGAGGCGAACTGAATGAGGCGGGGCGCGGCCTGTCGTCGCGTCGCCTGCCTGCTCGCGCTGGCCGTGCCGGCCGCGCAAGCCCAGCCGGACGACGCCCGCGACTGGCTCGAGCGCATGTCCGAGGCGCTCGCGACGCGCAACTACGACGGCCTCTTCACGCACAGCACGGCCAGCCAGACCGAATCCATGCGCATCGTGCACCGCGTCGAGAAGGGCCGCAGCCTCGAGCGCCTGGTGTCGCTCGACGGCAGCGGGCGCGAGATCGTGCGCACGCACGAAGAAGTCCATGCGTACCTGCCGGACCGGCGCGTCGTGCTGGTCGAGCCGCGTAGCGACGATGGCTCGCTGCTGAAGGCGCTGCCGACGCCCGGGCCGAAGCTCGATGCGCTATACGACCTTTCGGTGCGCAAGGGCACCAAGCTGCTCGGGCGCGACATCCGGTGATCGACGTCCGGCCCGAACGACGCCTATCGCTACGGCTACCGGCTCTGGCTGGACGACGAAACGGCCATGCCGTTGCGTTCCGTCGTCGGCGACGGCACGGCCAGCCAGATCGAGCAGATCCAGTTCACGCAGCTCGAGATGAAGGACCGCATCCCGGCCACGGACATCGAGCCCACCGTCGACGCCACGGGATTCCAGTGGGTACGCACGGGCCGCAAGCTCGCGCGATGCCGCAGTTGCCGGCCAACTGCGTGGCGCCCGTTGCGCGTGCCGCCCGGGTTTCCGCCTCGTGGCGAGTCGGCTGCAGGTCATTGCCGGGCTCGCCGATGCCGGCCCAGCACCTGATTTTCTCGGACGGCATCGCCGCGATTTCCGTCTTCATCGAGCCAGGCGCTCCGACGGGGCCGCGGCCCGCCCGAAACCTCGAGCATGGGTTCGGCCAACGCGTACTCCACGAGCGTCCAGGGCCACGTCGTCACGGCCATCGGTGAAGTGCCGGCCGCCAACCGTCCGCGACATCGCCAATTCGGTCGCGCCGGTGCGCGACCCGGCGCCGGCACGCGTCCCGCCGCACTCGCCCGAAGCCCTGATCCGATGGCGCGAGTCGCCGGCACCGTCGTCGAGGTCCACGACGGTCGGGCCTCGTCGAATGCCGTGCCGAAGCCTCCGGTTGCGCCTCGTGCAGCGGCGGTCGCGGCTGCTCCTGGCGCGCGCCTCGCGCGGCACGCAATTCACTGAGTGTTCCTTCGGCCACAGCCGGGCAAGAATCTCGAAACCGGCGACATCGTCTCGCTGACGATCGACGATCGGCAGCCTCCTGGCAGCGGCGGCGCGGCTGTACCTGCCGCCGCTCGCCGGACTGCTCGCTGGGCCCGCGCGCTGCTGCAGGCAATCACGCCGGCCGCCGCGGGCCCGTCGAGCCTGGCTGCCGCGGGCGCAGGGCTGCTGGCCGGATTGGTCGTGGCGCGTCGCTGGACCGCGCGCACGCCGGAGGTCACCGTGGTCCGGTCGATCGCGGTCGCCGCGATGCTCGGCACATCGGATCTCGATGAGCGCGGCGTTGGTGCTCTATGTCCGCGACGGATGCCACCTCTGCGAGCAGTTCCTGCTCGACCTGGCGCTCGATTTTCCAGAAGCCGCTGGCACGCGTCAGCCTCTGCGACGTCGATGCCGACCCGGCGCTGGCCGCTCCGGTACGGCTTGCGTGTCCCGGTGCTCAGCATCGCCGGCCGGACCGTCTGCGAAGGCGCTACGATTGCGGAGAGGTGCGGCGGGCCCTCGGGCTATAATCGCCGACTTTTGGCGGCCGCGACCCGGGTCCGCCCGACCACCCGAAGCCTCGATGCAACTGATCCGCAATTTTTCCATCATCGCGCACATCGACCACGGCAAATCGACGCTGGCCGACCGCTTCATCCAGATCTGCGGCGGCCTGCAGGCTCGGGAGATGCAGGCCCAGGTGCTCGACTCGATGGACCTCGAGCGCGAGCGCGGCATCACGATCAAGGCCCAGAGCGTCTCGCTGCGCTACCTGGCGAGCGACGGCCAGACCTACCAGCTCAACATGATCGACACGCCCGGGCACGTCGACTTTTCGTACGAGGTCTCGCGCTCGCTGGCCGCCTGCGAGGGCGCGCTGCTCGTCGTCGACGCCGCGCAGGGCGTCGAGGCGCAGAGCGTGGCCAACTGCTACACGGCGCTCGAGCAGGGTCTCGAAGTCGTGCCGGTGCTGAACAAGATCGACCTGCCGTCGGCCGATCCCGACGAAAGTGATCAAGGAGATCGAGGAGATCATCGGCATCGAGGCCGAGGACGCGATGCGCGTCAGCGCCAAGACGGGCGAGAACGTGCACCGAACTGCTCGAGGAACTGGTCGCGCGCGTGCCGCCGCCGCAAGGCGACCCCGATGCACCGCTGCAGGCGCTGATCATCGATTCCTGGTACGACAGCTACGTGGGCGTCGTCTCGCTGGTGCGCGTCATGAACGGCTCGATCCGGACCGGGCAGAAGATCCGCGTCTGGACCACGGACCGCGCGCACCAGGTCGACAAGCTCGGTCGCTTCACGCCGAAGTCGCTCGTGGCCGATGCGCTCGTAGACCGGCGAGGTCGGCTTCGTGATCGCCGGCATCAAGGAGATCGACGGTGCACCGGTCGGCGACACGATCACCAGCGACGCCAAGCCGTGCACTGCACCGCTGCCCGGCTTCAAGACCATCAAGCCTCGCGTTTTTGCGGGACTTGTTTCCGGTAAGTTCAGACGATTACGAAGCGTTCCGCGACGCGCTGCAGAAGCTGAAGCTGAACGACTCGGCGCTGCACTACGAGCCCGAGGTGTCCACGGCGCTCGGCTTCGGCTTCCGCTGCGGGTTCCTCGGCCTGCTGCACATGGACATCGTGCAGGAGCGGCTCGAGCGCGAGTACGAGCTCTCGCTGGTCACCAGCGCGCCGACCGTGGTCTACGAAGTGCTGACGACGATGGCGAGGTGGCAAACGTCGACAACCCGGCCAAGCTGCCGCCGGTGGACCGGATCCGGGAACTGCGCGAGCCGATCATCGTCGCCAACATCCTGCTGCCGCCCGATTACGTCGGCCCGGTCATGAAGCTGTGCCTGGAAAAGCGCGGCGTGCAGAAAAAGCTGCTGTACCTCGGCAACCAGGTCTCGATGCAGTGGGAGATGCCGCTCGCCGAGGTCGTGCTCGATTTCTTCGACCGGCTGAAAAGCGTGAGCCGCGGCTATGCGTCGTTCGACTACGAGTTCGACCGTTTCCAGGCTGCACCGCTCGTGCGGCTCGACATCCTGATCAACGACGAGAAGGTCGATGCGCTGTCGATCATCAGCCACCGCGACACCGCCTACCAGCGCGGGCGCGAGCTGGTCGACAAGATGCAGGAACTGATCCCGCGCCAGATGTTCGAGGTGGCGATCCAGGCGGCGATCGGCGCCCACGTGATTGCGCGCGTCGACCGTCAAGGCGCTGCGCAAGAACGTGCTCGCCAAGTGCTATGGCGGCGACATCAGCCGCAAGCGCAAGCTGCTCGAGAAGCAGAAAGAGGGCAAGAAGCGCATGAAGAACATCGGCCAGGTCGAAATCCCGCAGGAGGCATTCCTGGCCGTGCTGCAGGTCGGCCGCAAGGAATGATCACCGCTGCGTCACATCAATGTGACGCAAAGCATTGATTCCGCATAACAATTCCTGAATACTGCGCCGCGCTTCAAGAGGTGCCGCTTGGTCTTCGATTTCTCTTTCATCCTGGTCGTTGCAACCGCGGTCGACCGGCCTGGTCTGGGCCGCCGACCATTTTTTCCTGCGCCCGCGGCGCTTGCGAGGCCGGCGGCGGAGCCCGTGCGCCGAGCCGGTGATCGTCGAATACGCGCGCTCGTTCTTCCCGATCATCCTGATCGTGCTGTTGATCCGCTCGTTCCTGTTCGAGCCGTTCCGCATCCCGTCCGATTCGATGATGCCGACGCTGCTCGACGGCGACTTCATCTTCGTCAACAAGTTCACCTACGGGCTGCGGCTGCCGGTGCTCAACACCGAGATCGTGCCGCTCGGCGAGCCGCAGCGCGGCGACGTCGTCGTGTTCCGCCTGCCGTCCGATCCGTCGACGAATTACATCAAGCGCCTCGTCGGGCTGCCCGGCGACCGCGTCATCGTCCGCGACAAGCGTGTCTACGTCAACGACCAGCTGCAGTCCGTGGAGCTCGACGGCATGTTCGAGCCCTACGGCAGCACGCCGCTCGCGCAGCTCGGCATCGAGGAACTCGGCGAGCGTCCAGCATCGCACGCTCTACATCCCCGAACGCCCGTCGGTCGATTTCAACGACGTCGTGCCCGACGGGCATTATTTTTTCATGGGCGACAACCGTGACAACAGCCGCGACAGCCGTTTCCCGGAGGTCGGTTTCGTGCCGGTCGACAACGTCGTCGGGCAAGCCGTGCGCATCTGGCTAAACTGGAACCTGCCGCATGCGCCGTTCTGGGACCGCATCGGCGATCCGATTCGATAAATATTCGATAAATGAACGAGGGAGACCCTCGCAATGAAACGACGTCAACGCGGCGCCACCTTCCTCGGGATCGTCGTGATCCTGCTGATCCTCGGCACGCGCGCTCTACGCGGGCATTCGGCTGGTGCCGGTGTACCTCGAGTACACCAAGGTCGCGCGTTCGCTCGAGCAGGTGCGCGACGAGCACAGCGCGATGGACAAGACCAGCCCGCAGATGATTCGCAACTCGCTCGAGCGGCGCTGGGACGTCGAGGACATCGCCCGCATCGGCTGGAAGGAAATCGAGATCAAGCGGGTGACCGATGGCTTCGAAGTTCGTGCGGCGTACGAGGCCGAGGAACCTTTCGTGGCCAACGTCTACCTGCTGACCAGGTTCGACAAGGTCGTATCGATCCAGCAGTGACGGCAGACCTTGCTCAAGGCCGACGAGTGGTGCGCGCAGCAGCTGGGGTATCGTTTTCGTGACCCCGCGTTGCTCGAGGCTGCGCTCACGCACCGCAGCGCGAGCCGCCTGAACTACGAGCGGCTCGAGTTCCTCGGCGATTCGGTGCTCAATTTCGTGGTCGCGCTGCTGACGTTCCAGCAGTACCCGGCCGCGCCCGAAGGCGACCTGAGCCGCTATCGCGCAGCGCTGGTCAGCAGCACTTCGTTGTCGGCGGTTGCGGGACCGCTGGGGCTCGGCGACCAGTTGCGTCTCGGCAGCGGCGAGCTCAAGACCGGCGGCTACCGGCGCGACTCGATCCTGGCCGATTCCCTCGAGGCACTCTTCGGCGCGATCTACCTGGATTCCGGCCTCGACGCCGCCGCCGAGCGTGATCCGTCGGCTGTTCGGTCCTAGACTGGGACAATTGCCGGCCGCGGAAGCGCTCAAGGATCCGAAGACGCGCCTGCAGGAAGAGTTGCAGTCCCGCGGGCTGGAGCTGCCGCAGTACATGCTCGATGAAATCGGCGGCGAACCGCATGAACAATGGTTCGTCGCGAGCTGCGAGGTGCCCGCACTCGGCCTGCGCAGCACGGGCGAGGGCTCGAGCCGGCGCCGCGCCGAACAGGAGGCCGCGCAAGGCGTGCTCGCCGCTCTGCGCCGGGCCGCACAGGAGAAATGATGAATACCGAATCGACCTTGCCGCCCGAAGGCGCCGAGCCACCATTGCGCTGTGGTTTTGCGGCGCTGGTCGGCCGCCCGAACGTGGGCAAGTCGACGCTGCTGAACGCGCTGCTCGGCCAGAAGGTCAGCATCGTGACGCCCGAAGGCGCAGACCACGCGCACGCGCGTGCTCGGCATGCTGAACCAGCCAGGCATGCAGATCATTTTCGTCGACCTGCCGGGCATCCATGCGCGCGAGATTCGCGCGATGAACCGATACATGAATCGCACGGCGCTGTCGTCGCTCGCGGATTCGGACGTGAACCTGTTCGTGATCGAAGCCCTGCGCTGGACCGACGAGGATGAGCGTGCGCTGAGCGAACTGAAGGCCGCCGGCCGTCCCGATCATGCTGCTGATCAACAAGGTGGATCGCGCGCACCCGAAGGAGCGCCTGTTCCCGTTCATCGAAGACCTGACGAAGAAGGCCGAGTTCGTCGAGATCGTACCGATCTCCGCGACGCGCAAGTCGAACCTCGCCAAGCTGCCGGAGCTCATCGCGCGGCACCTCCCGGAGTCACCGCTGCTGTATCCCGAGGACCAGGTGACCGACTCGGGCGATGAATTCATGGCCGCGGAGATCATCCGCGAAAAGCTCATGCTGCGACTGCAGGAAGAGTTGCCCTACGGGCTGGTCGTGCAGATCGAAGGCATGGGTCCGTCCGAGGACGAACCGGGCAAGCTCGTCGTGCAGGCCGTGATCTGGGTCGAGCGGGCGGGCCAGAAACCGATCGTGATCGGCAAGGGCGGCGAGCTTGCTCAAGGAAATCGGGCGCCAGTCGCGACTGGACCTGAACCGCCATTTCGGCAAGAACGTGCATCTCGAACTCTGGGTCAAGGTCAAGGAAGGCTGGTCCGACGACGAGAATGCGCTGCGCAGGTTCGGCTACGAGTCGTGAGTGAATCCGCGCGCCGCATCAGCCTCGAGCCGGCATTCCTGCTGCACCACTACCCGTGGCGCGACACGAGCCGCATCCTCGAACTGCTCACGCGCGCGCACGGCCGCGTCGCCGTCATTGCGCGCGCCTCGCGTCGTGCAAATTCCGCGCTCGGCGGCTCGCTGCAGCTTTTCAGCGAAATGCTCGCCTCGTGGAGCGGGCGCGGTGAAATGGGCAACCTGAACGGGGCCGAACGCGTGAAGCCGCCTGCACCGCTCGCCGGCGACCGGCTCATGAGCGGCTTTTACGCCAACGAACTCCTGCTGAAGCTGCTGCCGCGCAATGACCCGCATCCTGTCCTGTTCGATGCCTACGCCACGCTGCTGGGTCGCCTCGTCGACATGCAGCAGGATCCCGCGCGTGCGCTACGCGTCTTCGAGAAGCGCCTGCTGGAGGAACTCGGCTGGGGACTCAACCTCGAGCACGAATCCGGCAGCGGCGCGCCGCTCGACCCCGGCGCGCGCCTACCGGTACGGGCTCGACGGCGGTGCCGAGCCGCTCGATGGAGTGGCGGAGGGAACCCTGATATTTTGCGGCGCGTCACTGCTGTCGCTGGCGCGCGAGGAACTGCTGGACCCGCGCAGCCTGGCCGACGCACGGCGCCTGCTGCGGGCGGCACTCGACCGCTGCCTCGACGGCAAGCCGCTGCGCACGCGCGAAGTGCTGCTCGAGATGCGCGCCCATGCGGGCAAAGCCGAGGGAGGCTGACCACTTGTTGCTGACTCACCCGATCAAGCTGGGCGTGAACATCGATCACGTGGCGACCCTGCGCCAGGTGCGCGGCGTCTCCTATCCCGATCCTTTGTACGCCGCGTTGATCGCGGAGCAGGCCGGCGCCGACAGCATCACGCTGCACCTGCGCGAGGACCGCCGCCACATCCAGGATCACGATGTGCAGCGCATGCGCGCCACCTTGCAGACGCGCATGAACCTCGAGATGGCGGCGACCGACGCGATGCTGAAATTTGCCCGCGACATCCGGCCGCACGACTGTTGTCTCGTGCCGGAGAAGCGCGCGGAGCTCACGACCGAGGGCGGACTCGACGTGGCGGGGCAGGTCGCCAGGCTGCGCGACTGTTGCGCGGCGCTGCGCGAAGCCGGCAGTCGCGTGTCGTTGTTCATCGATCCGGATCCCGCGCAGCTCGATGCCGCGCGTGCGGCCGGTGCGCCGGTCGTGGAATTGCACACCGGTGCCTATGCCGAGGCGACGGGTGAGCACCAGGCGAAGGAACTCATGCGGTTGGTCACGGCCGCACGGCATGGCGCGCAGATCGGGCTGACGGTGCACGCCGGGCACGGCCTGCATTATCACAACGTACAGCCGGTGGCGGCCGTGCCGGAGATCGTCGAACTGAACATCGGTCATGCGATCGTTGCGCGGGCCGTCATGGACGGATTCGCCGCTGCGGTGCGTGAAATGCGCGCCGCTCATGACGCTGGCACGACGCGGCCTGCCGACGTCGGCAGGTTGAGGCGCTGACGTGATATTCGGCATCGGCACGGACGTCGTGCAACTCGCCCGCGTCGAGGAGGTCTTTGCACGCCACGGCGAACATTTCGTGCGACGCCTGCTGCTGCCCGAGGAAGAGGCGGGCTTTCGCGACGTACAAGCGGCCGGTGCGCTTCCTGGCCATGCGGTTCGCGGCCAAGGAAGCCATCGTCAAGGCGCTCGGTACCGGCTTTGCGCACGGCATCTGGATTCGCGACGTCGGCATCGCGCCGAACGCGTGGGGACGCCCGGAGGTCATCTGGTCGGACCGCGGCCGCGCGCTGCGCGACAAACTCGGCGCCGGCGAGGGCCACGTCACGCTGACGGACGAAGCGGGGCTCGTCGTCGCGGTTGCGGTGCTGATGCGCCGCACGCAGGAGCAGGCACCATGAGTAATATCGACCACGTCGTCGCGTTCGACATCGAGACCGTGCCGGACGTCGAATTTGGCCGTCGCCTGCACGGGCTGGACGGCCTGACCGACAAGCAGGTCGGCTACGTCATGCAGACGCGCCAGCGCGAGCAGACCGGCACGGAGTTCCTCTCGCTGGAACAGCAGCGCATCGTCGCGATCTCGATCGCGATGCGGACGCGCGAGGGCTTCGAGGTCTGGAGCATCGGCGAGCCCGACTCACCCGAGGCCGAACTCGTGCGACGCTTCTTCGACGGCCTCGAGCGGTTGTCACCGACCCTGGTCAGCTGGAACGGTGCCGGGTTCGACCTGCCGGTACTGAATTATCGCGCCTTGCGCCATCGCATCCAGGCGCATCGCTATTGGGAAATGGGGGACGAAGACCACGCGTTCCGATCGAACAACTACATCAGCCGTTACCACTGGCGCCATGTCGATCTCATGGACGTCATCTCGGGCTTCCAGGGGCGCGGGCGCGTCGGCCTCGACAACATGGCGCAGCTGCTCGGGTTTCCCAGGCAAGCTCGGCATGACGGGGCAGGGTGTATGGGAGGCGCACCTGGCCGGGCGCACCGCGGATATCCGCCATTATTGCGAGACGGACGTCAATCAACACGTACCTCGTCTACCTGCGCTTCGAACTCATGCGAGGCCGGCTCACGCACGCGCAGCACGACGACGAGGTCGAACTCGTGCGGGCAACGCTGCGCGATTCCGGCCAGCCGCACCTGCAGGAGTATCTCGAGGCGTGGGCCGCCTGCGCGTGCTGAGCCGACCGATGAAGCGCATCAACGTCGCGCCGGAAGAGGCCGACATCGTCGACCTGAGCCACGAAGCGCGGGGCGTGGCGCGTATCGACGGCAAGACCGTGTTCGTCGCCGATTCGCTGCCCGGCGAGCGCGTCGTCCTGCGTCGCATCGTGCGGCACCGCAACTTCGACGAAGCCGTCACCGAGCAGAGTGCTGCAGGCGAGCGCCTCGCGCGTAGAGCCGCGCTGCCCGCACTTCGGCGTCTGTGGTGGCTGCGCGCTGCAGCATCTCGATCCGGAGGCGCAACTCACGTTCAAGCAGACGCAACTGGTCGAAAACCTCGCCCGGCTCGGCGACGTCGAGCCCGCCAGCCTGCTCGCACCCCTGCGAGGCCCGATCTGGAATTACCGGCGCCGCGCTCGTGCTGGGCATCAAGCACGTGCCGCGCAAGGGCAAGGTGCTGGTAGGGTTCCGCGAACGGTCGGCGCCATTCGTCGCGGACATTCGTGAATGCCACGTGCTCGCGCACCCGGTCGGTCAGTTGCTCGAGCCGCTCGGGCGCCTGGTCGAAAGCCTGTCGATCCTGAAGCGCTTGCCGCAGGCGGAGGTGGCCGTGGCGGACAACGCCGTAGTTTTCGTGCTGCGCGTGCTGGATTCGCCGAACGCCGCCGACCATCTGCAGATGGCCGCGTTCGAAGCGGCTCACGGCGTACGCATTTATCTGCAGCCGGGTGGTCCGGAAACGATCGTGCCACTTACGCCCGGTGCGCCACCGCTGCAGTACTCGTTGCCGGCCGAGAACATCACGATCCAGTTCGAACCCACCGATTTTGTGCAGGTCAACGGGCCCTTGAATGAAGCGATGGTCGAGCGTGCGCTTGCCGTGCTCGATGCGCAGCCGACGGAGACCGTGCTCGACCTCTTCTGCGGACTCGGCAATTTCTCGCTTCCTATCGCGCGGCGCGTCACGCGGGTCGTCGCGGTGGAAGGGGATGCGGGTCTCGTTGCACGCGCACGTGAGAACTCGGTGCGCAACGGATTAAGTAATGTCGAGTTCCACACGGCCGACCTGTTCAAGGATGTTGCGGGGATTTCCTGGGCGCAGCGCCGGTACGACCGGGTGTTGCTCGATCCGCCCCGTGCAGGCGCGCGTGAAATTCTGCCGATTGTGGCCGGGAGCGGGGCGAGCCGGGTCGTGTATATTTCCTGCCATCCGGGCAGCCTGGCACGCGATGCAGGCATCCTGGTACGTGAACACGGGTTCCGGCTTTCGGCAGCCGGTGTGATGGACATGTTCCCCCATACCGCGCACGTGGAAGCGATGGCGGTTTTTGACCGGTGAGGAAATGGTACTCGAGCTCGTACGCAAATGCAGGGTGGACGATTCGTGGCGCTGGAGCCTCACGAGTGCGCGCCTCATTGCGACCGGGCTGGCCTGACGGGTACCGGCGCATGACGCTCGGCCCGCTGATGGTCGACGTCGCCGGCTTCGAACTGACCGACGAGGACCGGCGCGTGCTGGACCACCCGCTGGTCGGTGCGGCCATCCTGTTCACGCGCAATTTCGCCAGTTACGGGCAGCTCGAGGCGCTCGTGCGCGAGATCCGTGCCGTGCGCAATCCGCCGCTGCTGGTTGCCGTCGATCACGAAGGCGGCCGCGTGCAACGCTTCCGCGACGGGTTCACCGTGCTGCCGTCGCAGCGCGCCATCGGGCACGTCTACGACATGGATCCCGAGCGCGGACGCCAGCTGGCATCGCAGTGCGGCTGGCTGCTCGCGGCAGAGTTGCTCTCGATCGGCATCGACATCAGTTTCGCGCCGTGTGTCGATCTCGACTACGGCGTCAGCGAGGTGATCGGCGATCGTGCCTATCACCGCGACCCCGAGGTCGTCGCGCGGCTGGCCGTCGCGTGCATGCAGGGCATGCGCAGTGCCGGCATGGCCGCGACGGCGAAACACTTTCCCGGGCACGGTGCAGTCGTCGCGGATTCGCACAAGGCCTTGCCGATCGATCGCCGGCCGCTGCACGAACTCGCCGACGACCTGTTGCCTTACCGCCGCATGATTGCCAACGGCTTGACGTCGATCATGGTGGCGCACGTTCTTTTTCCGGAAGTGGACGAGGCGCCCGCCGGCTTCTCGCGGCGCTGGATCGAGCAGGAATTACGCCTGGGGCTCGGGTTCACCGGTGCCGTGTTCTCGGACGACTTGAGCATGGGCGGCGCCGCTTTTGCGGGCACCGTGCCCGAGCGCGCGCAACGTGCGCTGGCCGCGGGCTGCGACTTGCTGCCTGTCTGCAACGACCGCGCGTCGGTGCTCGACACACTCGCCGAACTCGAGGGTCAGTCGGACCCGCTCAGCCAGGTGCGCCTGGTCCGCATGCACGGGCGGCCGATGCCGCCGCGGTCCGAACTCGAATCAAGCGCGCGCTGGATCGAATGCCGCCATGCGGTCGATCACTGTGGTGATGCACCTAGCCTGCAATTGAATGCGTGACCGCGAACACAATCGCGGCACCGATCGCGACCTGGTCGTGGGACTGACTGCTGACATTGGGGGACCCGAGACGATGACCACATCGGCACCGTGCGCGACTGAACGACTGGATGCAGAGTTGCTGGCTGAGGCGCTCCGCCACGCATTGGACGGCGTCGCGGTCGTCGAAAGCAATCACGACGGAACCGGCACGCGTCTCGCCTATGGCAACGCGACGCTGGCCGCCTTGTTGCGCCGGCCCGAGGAATGGCTGCCGGGACGCACGCTCGACGACATCGAAATCGAAGCCGCGGGCGATCCGAACCTGACCAACGCCGGTGTCGGAGTGCGCGTGCGCTTGAAACGCGTCGACGGCTCGACCATCGAGTGCGAGCGCTGGGTCGCGATGCTCTCGAACGCGCGTGTCGCGCTGTACTACCGGCCGCTGCCGCAAGGCAGCCCCGGGCGCGCTTGCCGCCGCGCTCGAGCGTTCCAGCGGTCTCAGCACGGAGGAGCAGTTGCTGGACATGCTGAATCGCGACTGGTCGATAGGCCAGCGCGACGGACGTAACGTCACGCTGATGCGCTTCGAGGTCGACACCTGGGCCGAATACCAGGAAGTGTTTGGTCGCAGTGCTGCTGACAACGTCCTGCGCCAGGTCGGCCGCACCATCGCGGCCGTCATGAAGCGCACGAGCGACGTGGTCGCGAAATGCGGCAATGGCGAGTTCATGGTGCTCGGCGTGGCGATGGAAGGCGAGGCGGCCTACGCTTTTGCGCGCCAGATCGTCGAGCGCATCCGGTCGCTGTCGATCCACCACCCGCGGTCCGCGACCGGACGCTTCCTGAGCGTGAGTGCCGGGATCGTCACCGTGTCACCACCGCGCGAGCAGTCACATTTGACGCTGGTCGAAGCCACCCGCCAGGCTCTGGCGCGCGCACGCGCGAACGGCGGCAATACGGCCGTGCAAGGCGGGTTGTAGGTATCGCGGACTGCGGTTCAGTGCCGCGTGACGCACTTGTCGAGGGACTCGAGCAGTTTTTGTGCGGCCCCGAAGCGGGCCTCCACGTCTTCCCACTGGCCGGTGAACCGGATTTTCCTCGGTCCGTCGAAACGCATCGATTTCGAACTCTTCTGCAGCAGCAGGATCAGCGCGCCAGGCTCGACCGGCGTGCCGTCGCCGAACGTGACCGAGCCGCTGCTCGTGCCGACGTCCATGCGCTCGATCGCGAGCGGCGCCGCGCTCACGCGCAGGCGCGCAATCCGAAACAGGTTTTTCGCGGGCTCCGGCAGTGGGCCGAATCGGTCCATCGTCTCGGCCTGCAGGTCGTCCAGTTCGGTCACGGACTGAACGCCTGAGATGCGCTTGTACAACACGAGCCGTGCATGCACGTCCGGCAAGTACGCCTCCGGCAGCAGCGAGGGCACGTGCAGGTCCACGTCGGGGCCATGGTGCAGCGGCTTCTCCAGGTCGAGGGTCTTGCCGGCCTGCATGGCCTTGACGGCGCGTTCGAGCAGTTCCAGGTAGAGCGCGAAGCCGATCTCCTGGATCTGGCCGCTCTGGCCCTCGCCCAGCAGTTCGCCTGCACCACGGATTTCCAGGTCGTGTGTCGCCAGCACGAAACCGGCGCCGAGGTCCTCCAGCGATTCGATCGCCTCGAGCCGCCTGGCAGCATCGGCCGTCATCGCGTTCTTCGGCGGTGCGATCATGTAGGCGTAGGCCTGGTGATGCGAACGGCCGACGCGACCGCGCAGCTGGTGCAGTTGCGCGAGGCCGAAACGATCGGCGCGGTCGATCACGATCGTGTTGGCCGTCGGCACATCGATACCGCTTTCGATGATCGTCGTGCAGAGCAGCAGGTTTGCGCGCTTGTGGTAGAAATCGAGCATGACCTGCTCGAGGTCGCGTTCGCGCATCTGGCCGTGGCCGATCACGACCCGCGCCTCGGGCACCAGCTGCGCCAGCTGCTGCGACTTCCTGTCGATCGTCTCGACGCTGTTGTGCACGTAGTACACCTGGCCGCCGCGCCGCAACTCGCGCAGGCATGCTTCGCGAATCGTCGGCTCACTCCACTCGGTCACGAAGGTCTTGATCGACAGCCGCGCCGCCGGTGGTGTCGTGATCAACGACAGGTCGCGCAGACCGCCCAGCGCCATGTTCAGCGTGCGCGGGATCGGTGTTGCGGTGAGAGTCAGAACGTCGACTTCGGCCCGCAGCGACTTCAGGCGTTCCTTGTCGCGTACGCCGAAACGATGCTCTTCGTCGACGATGACGAGGCCGAGGTCCTTGAACTTGACGCCTCGGCTGCAGCAGGCGATGCGTGCCGATGACGATGTCGACCTTGCCGCTCTCGAGCCCGTCCAGTGCCGCTTTTGATTGTGGCCCGGCGCGGAAGCGCGAGAGCAGTTCGATCTTGAACGGCCAGTCGGCGAACCGATCGGTGAAGGTTTCGTAGTGCTGCTGTGCCAGCAGCGTCGTCGGCACGAGAACGGCTACCTGCTTGCCGCCCTGCACGGCGACGAAGGCGGCGCGCAGGGCCACCTCGGTCTTGCCAAAGCCCACGTCGCCGCAGACCACCCGATCCATCGGCCGCGGCGCGCGCAGGTCCTCGACGACCGCGCGGATCGCACTCGCCTGGTCGATCGTCTCCTCGAATGGGAAGCCCGCCTCGAAGGCCCGCAACTGCTGCTCGTCGATGGCGAACGGGTGCCCTTGCCGCGCAGCCCGGCGCGCATAGACGTCGAGCAGTTCCGCGGCCGCATCGCGGATCTTGTCGGCAGCGCGCGCGCGTGCCTTGCTCCACTGGTCGCCACCGAGCTTATGCAAAGGGGCGGTTTCCGCCGCAGCACCGGTGTAACGGCTGATGCGCTCCAACGCCTGCACGGGCACGTACAGCTTGTCGCCCTCGGCATATTCGAGCACCAGGAACTCGGCCGTCATGCCGCCGGCGTCCATGGTCGTCAGCCCCATGTAACGACCGACGCCGTAATCTTCATGCACGACCGGTGCGCCAGGCCGCAGGTCGGCAAGCTGCTGGATGATCTTCGCCGGATCGCGGTCCGAGCGTCGGCGTCGACGCTCCTGCCGTGCACGCTCGCCGAAGAGCTGCTCCTCGGCATAGATCGTGATGCCCGGGTCGCGCAGCGTGACGCCCGATGCGATCGGCGCCACGGCCACGGCGATGTGCGCGTCCGCATCGAGGAACTCCTGCCAGTTCGCCACGACCTTGACCGACGCCTTGTACGGGCGCAGCAGTTCGAGCAGCAATTCACGGCGGCCCGCGGACTCGGCCGCGAGCAGCACGCGTTCGCCGGAGGCTTCGAGTTGCGCTGCGAACGCGCGAATCGATTCTTCCTTGCGCTGGTCGAGCCGCGCGATCGGCGCGGGCTCAGACCCGAAATGCACGCTCGGCACCTCGGCCGGTGCCTGCAGCAGCAGCGTGTCGGGGATCGGCTCCGAGGGCGGTGCGACGGGCGGCGAGTCGCCCAACAGGATGTGCGGCAGCGTGGTGGCACGGCCGAGCCACTCGTCAGCCGGAACGCAGATTTCGCCGGGGTCGAGGACCGGATGCTCGATGTCGAAGCGTCGCTCCTCGTGCCGCTCCACGAGCGTGCGCCACGCATCACGCAAGCCGGCATCGTGATCCGCCGGCAGCGCCACGACGGCCGTGTCCGGCAGGTAGTCGATCAGCGTTGTGGTCTTCTCGAAAAAAAGCGGCAGGTAGTATTCGATGCCCGCGGGTGCAAGGCCTTCGCCAACGTCGCGATACAACGGCATGCGTGTCAGGTCGCCCTGGAAGCGGGTCCGGAACCGGCGCCGGAAATCCTTGATCGACTCCGGCGACAACGCGAACTCGCGCGCCGGCAGCAGCTCCAGGCGCTGCAGCTTGTCGGACGAGCGCTGCGTCTCGGCATCGAAACTGCGGATGCTGTCGATCTCGTCGTCGAAGAGATCGATGCGCAGTGGCGCGTCACTGCCCATCGGGTAGATGTCGAAGAGCGAGCCACGGATCGCGAAGTCGCCGGGCTCGGCAACCTGCGGCACGCTGGCGTAACCGGCACCCGTGAGCCGCAGGCGGAATTTCTCGAGATCCAGCCGCTCACCGACGCGCAGGCTGAGCGCATGCCCGTCGATGAAGTTACGTGGCGGCAGGCGTTGCAATGCCGTCGGCAGGTCCACGATCACGATTCCGCGCTGCAGCGACGGCAGGCGGGCCATTGCACGCAGCCGCTGCGAGATGATGTCGGGGTGCGGCGAGAACTGGTCGTACGGCAGCGTTTCGTAACCCGGGAACGCGAAGATCGGGGTACTCGCGCCCACGAAGAACGCGAACTCTTCCTCGAGACGTGCGGCCGTCGCGGCGTCGCGCGTCACGACCAGCAGCGGGCCGGGCACCCGCTCGGCCGCACGCGCGAGGTACAACGCCGTGGCGGCGCCGGTAAGACCGGTCCAGCGCAGGCTCGGCCGTCGTGGCCCGGGGAGTTGGTCGTCGGCGATCATGAAAAAAGCAATACCTCCCCGTCCGCCGGAGCGGGCAGGGTATGAAAAGGAAGCGAATCTTAAGCGTCCGCGCCGATTGCTTCACCTTTCCCGGTGAGCAACCGCACGGCGGGCCAGCGAGGGGTGGCTACCGGCTGGGTATCGCCACCGTGTGGACGACGTGGTCGAACTCGAAGTAAACGACGAACGCGGGGTAGACCCAGCGCGTGATGGGCGGCTGCCCGACCGCGGCAAACCGCTCGGCTGGTGCGCCAAAACGACTCTCGACCTGGGCCATGCTGGTGCCGCGGGTCGGCAGTGCGGAGCCGGCTTGCGCTGGCGGCGAATTTGCCATCTCGATGTTCTGCGCGAACAGGACAGGCACCCCGGCCAGGCCAAGTAATGCCAGGCTGGCGAGTGCCACGATTTGCTTCCGCATGTTTCCAGACCTCTCGGATCGACCCGACCGGACTATAACATTCGTGATCCAGCGCCATAGCAGCGCGCCCTAAATCCTTGTTCCAGTTCACTATCGGAGGAACTCGCGCGCCGGCGGCGGGGCGTGCAAAGACAGCGTCCGCCCGGTAGCCTTGCGCGTCGCGACCGAATCGCCCTCCCCAAGAAAGCCCAAGATCCACCGCGTGTTTCACCCGCTTCCCCTCTTTGTCGGCCTGCGTTACGTCCGGACCCGGCGCCAGGGATTCTTCGTTTCGTTCATCTCGTGGATCTCGATGGCAGGCGTCTGTCTCGGCGTGGCGGCGTTGATCACGATCATCTCGGTCATGAACGGCTTCGAGGGCGAATTACGCAACCGGCTCGTCTCGCTGACGGCCCACGCCACGATCTCGGGTTCGTCCGAGCGCCTTGCCGACTGGCCGCGGCTGGCGGAGCAGGCCGCCAAGGCGGTGCCCGGCATCGTCGGAATCGCGCCATTCGTGGACGTGCAGGCGATGCTCGGGCGCGCCGGTAACCTGCAGCCCGTGCTGTTGCACGGTCTGGATCCGGCCGCGGAGGCGCGGGTGTCGACGATCCAGCAGCACATGCTGCAGGGGCGACTTGCCGACCTGCAGCCGGGCTCGCGGCGCATGGTGATCGGCCGGGTGCTGGCCTGGCAGACGGGCGCCGAAGTGGGCGATGAGGTCACCGTGATGGTGCCGGGCCGCGACATGCTGTCCGGAAGCGGCCGCCCGATGCTGCAGACATTCACGATCGCGGGTGTGTTCGAAGTCGGGTTGCAGGATCACGATGGATCGCTGGCGCTGATCGCGCTGGCCGACGCGGCCGATATCGCCGGATCGAGCAATGGCACGCCCTCGGGACTGCGCGTGCGTTTCGACGACGTGATGGCGGCCCCCGCGCGTTCGGCGAAGCTGCAGGCCGCCTTGGGCGACGGCCTGCGCGTGCAGGACTGGAGCCAGGAACACGCCGCGTATTTCCGCGCCATCCGCATCGAAAAGACCATGATGAGCCTGATCCTGATGCTGGTCGTCGCGGTCGCGGCCTTCAACATCGTCGCGGCGCTGGTCATGGTGGTCAACGAGAAGCGCTCCGACATTGCGATCCTGCGCACGCTCGGCATGACACGCGAACGCGTCGTCGGCATTTTCCTGACGCAGGGACTCGTCATCGGTGCGATCGGCACGCTGCTCGGGCTCGGGCTCGGCGTGCTCGTGGCCGCGAACGTGAGCACGATCGTGCCGGTGCTGGAGCGCGTGTTCGGGTTTCACGTCATGGACCCGTCGGTGTATTACATCACCGCGATTCCCTCGGAACTGCGCTTCGACCAGATCGCGACGATTGCGACCGTCGCGTTCGTCCTGACCGTCATCGCGACGATCTATCCGGCCTTGCGTGGCGCGGCAACGGAGCCCGCCGAAGCCCTGCGGTACGAATGATGGCCGGCGCCCCTTATGAACTGCGCATCGGCCGGCGGTACCTGCGCTCGGTCGGCAATCGCTTCCTGTCGTTCATATCGCTGATCTCGATGGTCGGCGTGGCCATCGGCGTTGCCGTGCTGATCGTCGTGCTCTCGGTCATGAACGGCTTCGAGCGCGAACTGCGCACGCGGATCCTGAGTCTTTCCTCGCACGCGACGATCACGGCGTTCGGCGAAGGACTCGCGGACTGGCAACGCATGAGCACGGAGGCGGCGAAAAATCCGCGTGTCCTGGCAGTTTCCCCGTTTGTCGAGACCGAGGCGCTGCTGATTGCCGATCGCGCTGGCGGCTCGTCAAGCGCCGCGAAGTTGCGTGGCATCGAGCCAGCGCTCGAAGCCAGGGTTTCTGCGTTGCACGAGCGGCTGACGAGCGGCTCCATGCAGGCGCTGCGGCCGGGCGCCTTCGACATCATCCTCGGCGCGGAACTCGCGCGGAAACTGGGCGTGGGCGTCGGTGACGCCGTCGTGGTCGCCATAGCCCAGGGCAGCGTCACGCCAGCCGGGGTATTGCCGCGCATGCGGCGTTTCAAGGTTGGCGGTGTCTTCAGTTCCGGCATGTACGAACTCGATGCGACGCTCGCGGTGACGCACCTGGACGACGCGGCCCGGCTGTTGCGTCTCGGCCGGAACGTGACAGGGTTGCGCCTGGCCGTGCACGATCCCTATGCGGCGCCACTGGCGGTGCGCGAAGTCGCTACAACGCTCGGTGGAGGGCTCTACGTCGACGACTGGACCCAGACCAACGCGAATTTCTTCCGTTCGATCGAACTCACCAAGCGCATGATGTTTTTCATCCTGCTGCTGGTCGTGGCGGTGGCGGCGTTCAACATCGTCTCGACGCTCGTGATGGCGGTCAAGGACAAGCAGCCTGACATCGCGATCCTGCGCACGATCGGCGCACGACGTGCCAGCATCCTCGCGATTTTCACGACCCAGGGCACGGTGATCGGCTTGCTCGGCACCCTCGCGGGCGTCGCGCTGGGCGTGCTGCTGGCGGTCAACCTCGAGTCGCTCGTGCACGGGCTCGAGCGAGTGCTGGGCACCCGGTTCATGGATGCCAGTGTGTACCTGATGAGCGACCTGCCCGCGCATGTCGAGCCTGCGCGACGTTGCGTTGATCGCCGGTACGGCTTTTGCGCTGTGTTGCCTTTCCACCGTCTATCCCGCGTGGCGCGCGGCGACGACCGATCCCGCGAGGGCGTTGCGGCATGACTGATGAAGCGATCCTGGCTTGCGACGACGTGCGCAAGCAATTCGAAGAAGCCGGCCAGCGCCTCGAGGTCTTGCGAGGCGTAAACCTGCGGGTCGCGCGTGGCGAGACCATTGCCGTGATCGGCGAATCGGGCTCGGGCAAGACGACGCTGTTGCAGATCCTGGGCGGTCTCGACCTGCCGACCGGCGGCAGCGTGCGCTTGCTCGGTACACCGCTGGCGAGCATCGGCGATTCTGCGCGCGGTGACCTGCGTAACCGCGCACTCGGCTTCGTCTACCAGTTTCATCACCTGCTGCCCGAGTTCAGCGCACTCGAGAACGTGGCGATGCCGTTGCTCGTGCGGCGCACCGCCGTCGCCGAAGCCCAGGAGCAGGCGCGCTGGTTGCTGGAACGCGTCGGCCTCACGGGTCGGTTGCACCACCGGCCTTCACAACTTTCCGGCGGCGAACGCCAGCGTGCCGCCGTCGCGCGCGCGCTGGTCACGCGACCGCAACTCGTCCTGGCCGACGAGCCCACGGGCAACCTCGACGGGCGCAATGCGCGAGGGGTACTCGAACTGATGCTCGAGTTGAACCGCGAGCTCGGCACGAGCCTCGTGCTGGTCACGCACTCCAACGATATCGCGGCGCATATGCAGCGCGTGCTCACGCTGCAGGACGGCCAACTGATCTGACCTGACCCGCGACGAATCGCCGCGTTTGCGCCAGATACGCGCCGGGCGCGAGTAGCTGCGTGGCCGCACGCTGCATGGCTCAGCCCGGGAGGCAGCGCATGTGGCAAGTCGCGGCAGGAATGGTCGCCGGCGTGTGTCTGGCACTCGCGGTGCCGGCATCGCCTGGCCGCGTCCATCGTCGCGACCGCGGCGGGACTCGTTGCTGGCCCTCGCGGCAGTGCTGCGGTGGGCGCCGCTTGCGGCCGCGGCAGTCAGGCGTGTTGCTTGGCCTCTGGCAACTCCAGGCACAGCTCGCAGACCGGCTACCCTTCGAACTTGAAAACGAGCCGATCCGGATCGTTGGCACGGTCGTGTCGGTGCCGCAGGGCACGCCTGCGCATCCTGAAGTTTCGCTTCGCGCCACGCCGGACGGCTGCGCAAACCGGGCTGCCAGCGCTGCTCGAATTGACCTGGTATGACGCGCCATCGCGCGTGCTGGCGGCAGAAGACCTCGAACTCGAGCTGAAACTGCGCCGGCCGCGAGGCTTTTCCAATCCCGGCGGGAAAGACAACGAAGCACGCATGTTGCGTGACGGCGTCGGCGCGAGTGGCTACGTGCGCGCGGGTCACCGACTCGGCAGACAGAAGGAGCTTCATGGCGGTATCCGGTGCTGCTTGCGCGCTCGGCAGTTGCCGACTTGATCCGTCGCGAATTGGGCGAGCGTCCTGCCGCAGGCATCGTCGCGGGACTCGCGGTCGGCCTGCAGGATGCGGTCAGCCGCACGCAGTGGCTTCAGTTATCCCGCAGCGGCACCAGTCATCTGATGGCGATCTCAGGACTCCACATCGCCATGGTCGCTGCCGTGGCTGCGTGGCTCGGCAGTGCGCGTGCAGCGCCTGCGCCAGCGGCGCGGGTCGGTGCGGGCGCGCCGCGACGTCGCCGCCTTCGTGGGAGCGCTCGCGGCGCTCGTCTATGGCGCGCTGGCAGGGGCGTCGATCCCGACGCAGCGGACACTGATCATGATCGGTCTCGGCGCGATCGCACTTCATGCGAGACGACGGGCCAGCATTGCGGACGGGCTCGGTGTGTGTGCCGCTACGGTGGTCGTGCTCGATCCGCTCGCGCCACTTGCGCCTGGGTTCTGGTTGTCGTTCGGGGCTGTCGCCGCGATCCTGTTTGGCGCGACGGGCTTCGTTGCCAAGCCGTCGTGGTGGCGCGCCTACCTGCACGTGCAGGCGATCGTCACGCTTGGCCTGATGCCGGTCCTGATCGGCAGCTTCGGCACGGTCTCGCTCGTGTCCGCCGGCGTGAATCTGCTCGCCATTCCGCTGTACACGCTCGGCATCGTGCCGCTCGTGCTGGGATCTTGTGGTATCGCGTTGCTCTGGCCCGCGGCAGGTTGCCTGCTGCTGCAACCTCACGGCCGGCGTCATCGAGGCCACCTGGCCGCTGATCGAACTTCCGGCGTCGTGGCCGATGGCGACCTGGGCCGTTGCGGGGCTGGCGCCCCTGGCCTGGGCAGCGCTGGTCGTCGGCACGATCGCATTGCTGGCCCCGCTGCCGGCCGTTGGCCGATTGGCCGGATTGTTTCTCACCGGCGTGGCCTGCTTCTGGCGACCCGTGCCGGTGGCACAGGGCGCGGTGCGCCTGACGGTGCTGGACGTGGGGCAGGGGTTGGCCGTGGTCCTCGAAACCCGCCGTCACGTGCTCGTCTACGACGCGGGACCGTCCTTCCGCACCGGGAGCGACACGGGGCAATTGGTCCTTGCACCCTACCTGCGACACCGCGGCGTGCGATCCATCGATCGGCTCGTCGTGACCCACGACGACGATGACCACAAGGGTGGCGCAGCGAGTCTCATGGAATTGCTGCCGACTCGCACATTGATCACGGGACCGAGCATAGCGTCGCATGCGCTCGCGGCGCCGCCCGGCATCGTGCGCCAGACCTGCCGGCGCGGTGACACCTGGGAGTGGGACGGCGTCGACTTCGAATGGCTGCATCCCGGCACCAGCCCCCACGGCCGGGACAACGACAGTTCGTGCGTGTTGCAGGTGCGGGCCGGTGAACGGAGTGCGCTGCTGACCGGCGACATCGAAGCCACGGCGGAGACGGAGCTCGTCTCGGCCGACCGCCTCGGCCCGGTGGACCTGGTGCGTCGTTCCGCACCATGGCAGCCGCACGTCGTCGACGGAGGCATTCGTCGCCGCCACGCAGCCCGCGTGGGTCGTGTATGCGGCGGGTTACCGCAACCGGTGGCATTTTCCGGTGCCGCAGGTGGTCGAGCGCTGGCGCCGGGTGGGCGCGCAGGAGGCCATCACCGGGACCAGTGGTGCCGTGATCTTCGAGCTGCGACCGGGGGAGGCGCTGGCTGCGCCGAGGCAATACCGCCGGGAACAACCACCGCCTTGGCGAGATCCTTGAACCATGCCCGTCGCCGCGGGTAGGGGCATGCAGTATGATCCGCGGGCATTTTCTGGCGCAGGGAACTCGAGCAACTCATGTTCGAAATCGTAAAGGCGGGCGGCATCGTCATGGTGCCGCTGATCCTGTGCTCCATCCTGGCCGTGGCCATCACGCTCGAACGACTCTGGACACTGCGTGGCCAGCGCGTCGTACCCGAGGAACTCACGGACAAGGTCTGGCGCTGGGTCGAGAACCGCTCGCTCTCCGACAAGCAGATCCTGGCACTTGCAGCAGCACTCGCCGCTTGGGCGCGTGCTCGCGGCGGGCCTCTCCAACCGGCATCGCGATCGCGTGCTGATGATGGAAGCAATCGAGGATGCGGGCCGGCACGTCGCGCATGATCTCGAGCGCTATCTCGGCGCGCTTTCGACGATCGCGAACATCTCGCCGCTGCTCGGCCTGCTCGGCACCGTCACCGGCATGATCCGGACGTTCAAGGCCATCACCCTGGCCGGCGTCGGTAACCCGAGTGCCATGGCCGGCGGCATCGCGGAGGCGCTGATCACGACGGCGACCGGCCTGATCATCGCGATCCCGGCGCTCGTGGCCTTTCGCTACCTCCGGGGTCGCGTCGACAGCCACGTGATCGACATGGAGAAGGAATCGCTCAAGCTCGTGCAGGCGATCGATCGCGCCGGCGTGACCCGTCCCGCACCCGTGACCGAACTGGCCGAGTTCGAGGCCGAAGAGCAGCAGCGGGCAGCGCTCGCTTGAAATTCCAGCCGCGTCGCCACGAGGACACCGAGCTCAACATGACGTCGTTGATCGACGTCGTGCTGCTGCTGCTGATCTTTTTCATGATGTCGACCAAGTTCGTCGACGAAGGAAGACTGCAGGTGCGCCTGCCGGATGCCGGCGTGCAGCCGGACGAATCCGTGAACGACAAGAATGTCGAGATCCAGGTGACCGCCGAGGGCGCCTACCGGGTCGAAGGCCGCGACCTCATCAACAACAGTTCCGACACGCTCGCCACGGCCCTGACCCGTGCGACGGGCGGTAACCGTGCGCTGCCCGTGACGATCCGGGCCGACGGCCGCGCGATGCATCAATCCGTGGTCACCGCCATGGACGTTGCGGGACGGCTCGGCTACCGGCAGCTCAACATCGCCACGGTACACGATGGGTCGCAAAAATAACGCAGAGCGCGCGTCCCTGAAGATGCCGCCGGCGGCGTGGCAGACCTATAAACGGCTACTGACGTACCTGCGCCCCCACAAGGGCATGTTCGCGATCGGCGTGCTCGGCATGACGATCTTTGCGGCAACCGACGCCGGCTGGGCGGCATTCGTGAAGTTCTTCCTGGACGGCACGTTCGTGACCAAGGACCCGCGCATGATCTGGCTGGTGCCGAGTGCGCTCGTCGGACTTTTCGTCCTGCGCGGGGTCGGCGATTACCTGCAGACGTATTGCCCGGGCTTCGTGGGGCGCCGGATCGTGAAGACGCTGCGCGGGGAGATCTTCCACAGCTACGTGCACCTGCCGATCTCGTACTTTGACAGCAACACGGCCGGCGTCCTGCTCTCGAAGCTCACGTACAACACGGAGCAGGTGGCGCAGGCGACCACCGACTCGATCACGGTCTTCATCCGCGACTCGCTGACGATTCTCGGTTTGATCGGCTACCTGCTGTACCTCAACCCGAAGCTGACCCTGTTCAGCCTGATCGTCGGCCCGCTGATAGCGCTGCTGATCCGGCGCATCAACCTGCTGTTCCGGCGCTACAGTCGACGGATCCAGAACTCGATGGGCGACGTCACGCGCGTGGCAAAGGAGGCCATCGAGGCGCCGCGCGTGATCCGCGTGTTCAATGCCCAGGAATACCAGGCGCAGACGTTCGATTCGGTGATCGAGCACAACCGCCGGTCGCACATGAAATTGATGCGGACCAAGGCGATGAGCAATCCGGTCGTGCAGATGATCGCGGCCATCGGTCTCGCGGGCGTGCTGTACCTGGCCACGGTCGAGGCCATCGACGGCAGGATGACGGTCGGCGAGTTCACGTCGTTCATCGCCGCGCTGATGCTGATTACGGCGCCGCTGCGTCGGCTCGTGAACGTGGCGGGTCCGCTGCAGCAGGGCATCGCCGCGGCGCAGAGTATTTTCGAGGTCCTCGATGCGGCGCAGGAGGACCCGGGCGGCACGCGTCGCGTCGAGCGCGCCCAGGGCGACGTCGAGTACCGCGACGTGCGCTTCCAATACCCTTCGGGCGCGGAGCCCGTGCTGCAGGGAGTCTCCTTCCAGGCGCGCTCGGGCGAGACGATCGCGATCGTGGGGCGATCGGGCAGTGGCAAATCGACACTGGTCGGCCTGCTGCCGCGTTTCTACGATGCGACGAACGGCGGCGTCATGCTGGACGGCGTTGATGTGCGCGAATACGCGCTCCACGACCTGCGTGCCCAGATGAGCCTCGTCAGCCAGGACGTCGTGCTGTTCAACGACACGATCCGCAGCAACATCGCCTTCGGTTTCCCCGCGGACGACGCGCAGATTGTCGCGGCCGCTCGCGCCGCACGCGTCACGGAGTTCACCGACAACCTGCCGCTCGGACTCGACACCCAGGTAGGTGATCGCGGCACGTTGCTGTCGGGTGGACAGCGCCAGCGCATCGCGATTGCGCGGGCACTGCTGCGCAATACGCCGATCCTGATCCTGGACGAAGCGACGTCGGCGCTGGATACCGAACTCGAACGCCAGATCCAGGAGCAACTCGAGGCGCTGATGCAGGGCCGGACGACGCTGGTCATTGCGCACCGGCTCTCGACCGTCGAAAAAGCTGATCGCATCCTCGTAATGGAAGCAGGGCGCCTGATCGAAACGGGCACGCACGCCGAGTTACTGGCCCTCAACGGGCAATACGCCGTCCTGCACCGGTTGCAGTTCAGCGATTAAGCCGCCGCGATGAATTTCGATCAGCGCCTGCAACGCCTCTGGTATGGACCGGCGTGGCGCAGCCTGCCGCTCTGGCCGCTGGCCGTACTGTTTCGCCTGCTGGTGGGCCTGCGCCGCCTTCTTTACCGCGCCCGCCTCTTGCAGTCCCGGCAGGTCGGTGTCCCGGTCGTGGTGGTCGGGAACATTACGGTCGGCGGTACCGGCAAGACGCCGGTCGCTGGATGGCTCGCGAAACAACTCAGCCTGCGGGGCCATCGCGTCGGCGTGGTGCTGCGCGGCTATGGCGGCGCGCACCGTGGCGCTCCGCAGGCTCGTGACGGCCGAGGATGATCCGCGCGACACCGGCGACGAGGCCGTGGTGCACGCGCGCCGTCGCGCGTATCTGGTCGTCATCGGCGCCGATCGGGTCGAGGCCAGTGAACGGGCGGTGGCGGAGGGCGCACAGGTTATCGTCTGCGACGACGGGCTGCAGCATGCGCGACTCGCGCGCGACTACGAGATCGCGGTGGTCGACGGCGAGCGCGGCCTCGGCAATCGGCTGGTTGCTGCCCGCGGGACCGCTGCGGGAGCCCGCGTCACGCCTCGAAGCGGTGAACGCCGTGATTTTCACGAGTCGTGATCCCGCGGATGGGCAACCCGACGAACGATCGGGGCAACTTGCGTTGCGTGGCCCGCTGCAACTGACGGCTCGTCTGCAGCCGGGCAAGGCCGTCCACCTGCTGTCCGGTGAGCGCCGCGAACTCGCGACATTCGCCGGTATGACGAACCTGCACGCCGTCGCCGGCATCGGTCATCCCCGGGCATTTTTTGCAGGCTTGCGCGCGGCCGGACTGCAGTGCGAGGAACACAGCTTGCCGGACCACGGGCGTCTCGATCCACAGGCCTTGCCGTTCGACACGAGCGCAACGGTCACTGATGACCGAGAAAGATGCCGTAAAATGCCAGTCGTTCGCGCAGCCCGGCTGGTGGTGGGTCGAACTCGAGGTTTACATCGAGCGCGACGCCGCCCGGACGCTGCTCACTACCGTGCTTGAACGCACCGGTTTGACCGGTGCAGGGGTTGCCCTTGGATAGCAAACTGCTCGACATCCTCGCCTGCCCGATCTGCAAGGGTCCATTGCGATGGCATCGCGACGAGCAATGCCTCGTCTGCCGGCCGGACCGGCTCGCCTTTCCGGTGCGCGACGGCATCCCGGTGATGCTCGAAGGCGAAGCGCGGGAACTGACGTCGGACGATCCCTTGCTCAAGGACTGACCGGGTGCACTTCCACGTCGTGATTCCGGCCCGTTATGCGCTCGACGCGGTTGCCGGGCAAGCCACTGCTCGACATTGGCGGCAAGCCCATGGTGCAACACGTCGTGGAGCGCGCCTGTGCCAGCGGCGCGGTGGAAGTGCTCGTGGCAACGGATGACGCGCGCATCGCGCAGGCCGTGCACGATCCGCGCGACCGCACGGCGCGTATCGCCTTGATGACCGACCCTGGTCTCGCGTCCGGCACCGATCGAGTCGCCGCGGTCGCGCGGCAGCGCGGTTGGGGCGACGCCACTATTGTCGTGAACGTGCAAGGCGACGAACCCTTCCTGCCGTCGCAACTGATCGATCAGGTTGCCGCGTTGCTCGGCAGCGATCCCGCCGCGGCGATCGCGACCCTGGCGTGCCAGTCCAGTCGCTGCACGATTTCCTGGATCCAAACGTCGTCAAGGTGGTCACGGCCGCCGATGGCGCGGCCCTGTATTTCAGCCGCGCCCCGATCCCGTGGTCACGCGATGGCGCGGCGCAGGGCCTGGCGAGCCAGCTGGATTTCAGTGGCGCACTGCGCCATGTCGGCATCTACGCCTATCGTGTCGGTGCGCTGCAACGACTCACGACGCTGCCCCAGACCAGCCATGAGCGGCAGGAAAAACTCGAACAGTTGCGCGCGTTGCAAAACGGCATGCGGATCGTCGTTGGCGCATGCGTCGAACTGCCCGGGCCCGGGCGTCGACACCGAGGCCGATCTAGCCCGCGCGCGAGCGCAGGCGCGGCGGCACGACACCAGAGGTAGCATCGACATGAACGAGCCGTTCCTCGTAGCCTACGGGCTCACCATCACGCCGTGGAAGTTGATCGGGTATCTGGGCGTGGCGCTGTTTGCAGGCCGCTGGTTCGTGCAGATGTTCTACTCACGCCGCCACGGCAAGCCCGTTGTGCCAACCGCGTTCTGGATCATGAGCATCACCGGCAGTCTGCTGCTGCTCGCGTACTTCACGTTCGGCAAGAACGACTCGGTGGGTATCCTCTCGAATCTTTTTCCGGCCGGCGTCGCAGGCTATAACCTCCTGCTCGACCTGCGGCACAAACGCGGCAAGCGCGAAGTGCGCGCAGGGGACGGTGCCGCTGACCCGGGTGAGCCCCCGGTCTAGCGCGGGTCGCGGTCCGGCGTGATCCGCGGCGAATCCTTTTTTAGACTCAACTTCGGCCGGGCGAGTTCGGGTGGCAGCAATGGCTTGATTTCCGCCGCCGTCAGGTTGCGCCAGCGCCCCAGGGCCAGGTCACCGAGGTGCACGTGCATGATGCGCACGCGCTGCAGCCCGCGCACCGTGTAGCCGAAGTGCTCGCACATGCGGCGGATCTGCCGGTTCAGGCCCTGCGTCAGGACGATGCGAAACGTATTGCGGCCGACCTGCTCGACGCTGCAGGGGTTCGTGACGGTATCCAGGATCGGCACGCCGTCGGCCATGCCTGACAGGAATTCGGGTCGTCAGTGGCCGGTCGACCGCGACGACGTACTCCTTTTCATGCTCGTGTTCGGCGCGAAGCACGCGGTTGACGATGTCACCGTCGTTGGTCAGCAGCAGCAACCCCTCGGAGTCCTTGTCGAGACGCCCGATCGGAAATATTCGCTCCTTGTGACCGACGAAATCGACCACGTTGCCGCGGCACCGAGCGCTCGGTCGTGCATTCGATGCCGACAGGCTTGTTGAGCGCGATGTAGACGCGCCGCGGGCCTGCGCGCGGGGCGGCTGGCCGTCGACGAGCACTTCGTCGCCTCGTGCGACCTGCGTGCCGACCACCGCTACGGCTGGCCGTTGACGGTGATGCGGCCTGCCGCGATCCACTCGTCAGCCGTGCGTCGCGAACAGACGCCCGTCTCACTCAGGAATTTGTTGATGCGCACCGGCATCGTCTTATCCGCCCGCGCGCCGCACGCGTGTAACCGAGCTTGCCGAGCTCTGCGACGAGCAACGTCGCGATGGTCGCCCTGGATTTCGATCCTGCTCCTCATGCACGGTGCCGCCGCGCCACAACGCTTCTTGAGCTGCGTTGCCAGTTCGCCAGCGCGTCGTCCGCCAATCGGCAGCCCGCGATGATCGTGACGCCCTTGCCCTTGCGGCCCTTGGTTTCGCTGCCGACGCGCACGATCCCGTCGCCGGGAGGTCGCGGAGCGGGCTGCGCCGGTTTGCTGCGCTTGCAACGGCACTCGGCCACGGCCGGGCGCACTCCGGGCAGAGCCGCCCCTGCAACGTCGTGTACACCAGCCTGCTGTCGTTCTGTGCCATCGAGGACTTGTCTGCGCCGATACCGGATTCGCACGGTAGCGCACGAGGCGGCGCGTGGCGAGACGTGCCGGCCATTGACGCGCCGGCCCGGCCGATGCTTTATTGCGCATCGCCGATCCAGGCACGACCGCATGCAAGGAGCGGAATCCCATCACCATGTCCACCGTGAGCGTATGACCGGGCCGGTTACCGTGGAAACGGCACGATTGCGGCTGCGCCGCTTCGACCAGGCCGATGCCGCCTTCGTCTTGCGCCTGGTCAACGAACCGTCGTGGCTGCGGTTCATCGGTGATCGTGGCGTCCGTTCGCTCGAGGATGCGCAAGCCTATCTCCGCGATGGGCCGCAACGCATGTACGAGCAGTTCGGGTTTGGCCTGTGGCTCGTCGAGCGCAAGTCGGACGGCGCTTCGCTTGGCATGTGCGGCCTGATCAAGCGCGACACGCTGGATGACATCGATATCGGATTTGCCCTGCTGCCGGAGTTCTGGCGCCACGGCTATGCATTCGAGGCCGCCGCGGCGACGCTGGCACACGCACGTGACGCGCTCGGTTTATCCCGTGTCGTGGCAATCACGTCCGAGGACAACGATGCCTCGGGCAGCCTGCTGGAAAAACTGGGTTTCGAGTTCGAACAGATGATTCCGATGGTGGCGAGCGGCGAGTCGTTGCGGTTGTATGGAACGTCGTTGGCACTTGAATAGTCCTGGAGGGATCCTATGCATCGAAGCAGGCTGGCCGCGCTGGTGATCGACAGCCAGGTCGAGAGCATCGACTCGGCGGTGGACTTCTGGTCGCGTGCGCTGGGACTCGCGGCCCGGTCGACTGATGACGAGTCGGCGGAAAATACGGGGACCTTGACTCGCCCGCGGCCGAACCGCGGGTACTGTTGCAGAAGGTCGGGCATCCCAGCCGCGTGCACCTCGACATCGAAACCGACGACATCAAGGCCGAGGTCGCTCGCCTCGAGCAACTCGGTGCGCAAGTGGTCGAGGTATTGCCGCGCTGGACGGTCATGCAGGCGCCGACGGGGCACCGCTTCTGTGTCGTCAACCCCCAGCGTGCCGATTTCGCGACGGCTGCAAGCGTCAATACCTGGCCCTGAAATCGCCACCGGTGCGGTGGCGTTCCCACAGCACCATCGCACCCGCCACTTCAACGCGTACTACCGGGCTTCGCCGAAGTCCTGACGTTGCTCGTTCACGTGCCACAAAAGGTTTTTTCGACGCGCTCGTGCGGCAACGCCGGCGCTTGATACTGCACCGCCGCCGGCTGGTCGTCGTAAGGCCTGGTCAGCACGGCGTGCAATGCATGGAACGGAGCGAAATCGTTGCGTTCCACCGCGGCCTGGATGACTTCTTCGACACGGTGATTGCGCGGAATGAACGCCGGGTTGGCAGCACGCATCGATGCCACTTGCGACTGCTTGTCGCCGGGCTCACGTCCAAGCCGCGCCTGCCATGCGATCAGCCACGGTTCGAAAGCCGCGGGTAATGTCGCCGTACCGTCCCGCACGGCCGCCAGCTGTCGATACGTATTGGTGAAATCGGCCGCTTCGGCGTGCATGACGCTCAAGAAATCACGCACCAGGGCGTCATCGGCGTCCTCCGCCAGCGTGAGACCCAGCTTGCGCCGATGCCCATCGAGCCAGTGCGCGGCAAAGCGCTGCGCTACGGCGTGCACCGCTGTCGTGGCGCGCTCCACAGCCGCGTGTTCGTCGCTGTCGATCAGTGGCAGCAGCGTCTCGGCGAAACGCGCCAGGTTCCATTGCATGATGGGCGCCTGGTTCGACATAGGCATACCGGCCCTGGCGGTCGATGGAACTGAAGACCGTGGCGGGGTCATAGGCGTCCATGAATGCGCAGGGACCAAAGTCGATCGTCTCGCCGGAGACCGTCATGTTGTCCGTGTTCATCACGCCATGCACGAAACCGATGTGCATCCAGCGTGCGATCAGGCTGCTTTGCCGCTCCGCGACGGCTTCCAGCAAGGCGAAGTACCGGTCCGGCGCGGTGCGCAGTTCCGGGTAGTGGCGGTCGATCACGTGGTCGGCCAGCAGTTGCACGCCCGCGGTATCGCCGCGCGCGGCGAAATATTCGAACGTGCCGATCCGGACGTGACTCGCAGCCACTCGCACGACGATTCCACCCGGCAGCACGCCATCGCGCACCACCGGCATGCCCGTCGTAACGGCGGCCAGTGCTCGCGTCGTCGGCAGACCGAGCGCGTGCATGGCCTCGCTGACGAGGTATTCGCGCAGCACCGGCCCGATGGCGGCACGGCCGTCACCGCGACGCGAAAACGGCGTGCGACCGGAACCTTTCCATTGCAGGTCGCGGCGCTGCTGCCGATGATCCACGACCTCGCCCATCAGTATCGCGCGACCATCGCCGAGCTGTGGCACGAAACTGCCGAACTGATGACCGGCATATGCCATGGCCAGCGGCAATGCACCGTCGGGCACGGTATTGCCCGAACAGATGGCCGCAAGTCCGGTGTCGTCCAGCCCTTCGAGGTTCAAGCCGAGCTGATCGGCAAGATCGTGGTTGAAAACGACGAGTGCGGGTTCCGCGACCGGCGTCGGCGAGACGCGCGCGGCAAAGCGTTCCGGCAGGGCTGCATAGGTGTGGGAAAACTGGGCAAACAAACCGCGATCCTCGTCGAGTGCGCTGCACCCGCAACGGTACAATGAACGAGCAGCGGAAACCCACTTTCGTCCGTCAGAGGGCCCCTCCACGATGTCCGCCGATGCCAGCACCGAAGCCATGTTCGAGCTCTACGACCTGAAAGTCGAAGTGGTGGCGCCCCCGGGCGCGAAGATCTGGTGCGGAGCACAGCCGGGAGACCACTTCACGCTACGGGGCGAGATGCTGCATTTGCCGCCGGGGCAGGGCTTTTCGATCTATTCGCTGGCGGCGGTGTTGCCGCTGCTCGCGGCCAAGCAGCGCGTAACGGATGCGAACGACTGGATGAGCAGCGACGCCGAGATCGCGTGCCCCGATCCGAACTGTCCGACACGCTTGCGCATCACCCGGACGGGCAAGCGCCGCTTCAGTCACGCGGAGACAACCGCGGTTCCGGTGCGCCGCGGAGCCTGGCGGGCGCGACGCCTTGATTCCGCAGTTGGCGCTGGCGACCGATTACAGCATCTCGCGCCTGATCAAGGGCGGATGGCATCTGGCTGGAGGGCACGGTGACATCGAACCTGCGCGCGCACGTCGCGACATGGCCGATTACGTCGAGGCGGGAATTACCTGCTTCGATTGCGCCGACATCTATACCGGGGTCGAGGCACTGATCGGCGATTTTCGCCACGAATACCCGGCCCTGGCCCGGCAGGTGCGCATCCACACGAAGCTCGTGCCTGATCTCGATTCGCTCGAGACCGTCGACAGTGCCGGCGTCGAAGCCATCATCGATCGTTCATTGCAGCGCCTCGGCCAGGAGCGGCTCGACCTGGTGCAGTTCCACTGGTGGGACTACACCGTGCCGCGCTACGTCGAAGTCGCGCAACACCTCGAACGACTGCGACTGAAAGGCAAGATCGATCGTATCGGCCTGACGAATTTCGGCACCGCCGCAGGTCAAGGAGTTGCTCGAGGCGGGTGTACCGGTGTTCAGCCACCAGGTGCAATATTCGCTGCTCGACGATCGACCGCAGCACGGCATGTCCGAGCTTTGCCGCGAAGCCGGAATTGCCTTGCTCTGCTACGGCACCGTGGCGGGCGGCTTCCTTAGCGAACGCTGGCTGGGAGCAGCGGCCCCCGAGGGTCCGTTAACGAACCGGTCGCTGGTCAAGTATCGCCTGGTCATCGACGAGTTCGGCGGGTGGCAACTGTTCCAGGAACTGCTGCGGACGCTCGCGACGATTGCGCGCAAGCACGGTTGCGACATCGCCACCGTGGCGACTCGCGCACTGCTCGATCGTCCGGAGGTGGCTGCCGTGATCGTCGGCGCCACCAGTACGGCGCATCTCGCGGCACACCAGAAGATCGGTGACGTGCAGCTCGACACGACGGACATCGCGGCGATTCATTCCGTGACCCATCACCGGCGCGGACCGCGTGGCGATGTCTACGAATTGGAGCGGGATCGCAACGGTCCACACGGCCGCATCATGAACTACACCTTGAATCGCTGACCGGAGCCGGCATCACATGATCCCTGCGCTGAAACATCCACGGGCTGCGGTGGCCGCCACGTTGCTCGCGGTCACGGTTGTAATCGGAGGCTCGCAGCGTGCGCTGGGGGAGGCCGCAGCCACGGCCGACATTGCCATTGCGCCTGCACCCGCAGCCGTCGCGTCTGCACCCGCCGCCGGCGCGTCCACGGCCGCTCCCGCACCTCACACGGCCACCGTGTCCGTCCCCGCCGATGTCCGTTTTCTCGAATACCTGCAGGGCGCGTACGAGCGGCTGCTGCAGGCCAATCCATCCCTCTCGACGGAGCAGGGCAGTCGCGACGGCAACGATCGCTGGGAGTCGCTGGACGAGGCCGGTGCGGTGGCAGAGGCCACGGCAGCCCGTGCGGAAATCGCGCGTCTGCGGCGAGAGTTCGCGGATGCACCGCTAAGCCCCAAGGCGCGCCTGCAGTACCAGGTCTTCGAGCGCTCGCAGGAACTGTTGCTCGACCGCTTTCGCTGGCGCAATCACCTGTATCCGCTGAACCAGATTGTCGGCCCGCCGATCGATATTCCCCAGGTTCTCGGCAGCCAGAAGATCGAATCGGTCGCAGACGCTGAAGCGTGGCTGCGCCGTGTTGCCGCCACGCGTGGATTTCTGGGTGGCCTCGTCGAGCGGCTCAACCTGCAGGCGTTGCGGGGTGTATACCTGCCGAAATCCGTGTACCCGATCCTGCTCGATCAAGCCCGCCGCTTGCGCGACGGTATCCCCGCGACCGATGGGGCGACAGCCAAATGGGACACGCCGATCCTCGCTGACTTCGCGACGAAAGTTGCGGCTCTGCCAGTTTCCCCTGAAACAAAATCGCAGTTGGAGGTACAGGCGCGTGCCGCACTGGTGCGTGACTTGCGACCGGCCTATTCGAGCGTTATCGACACACTGCAACAACACGCGGCGCGCACTCGGATCGATGGCGGCGTCTGGCAGTTGCCAGAGGGCGATGCGTTCTACGAGTTCCTGGTGCGTCAATACACGACCACCGGCATGACACCGGCGCAAGTCCACGAGCTCGGCCTGCAGGAAGTTGCGCGCACGCACCGCGAAATGCAGGCGCTCATGACCCGCGTCGGCGTCAAAGGCGACGTCGGCAGCTTCATGCGGCAGATGAAGACCGACCAGCGGTTTTACCTGCCAGATACCGAAGCTGGACGCGCGGCTTACCTTGAGATGGCGAAGCGCATCGTCGCGGCCATGCAGGCCAGGCTCGACGACGCATTCCTGCACCCGCCGCCATTGCCGCTCGAAATCGTGCCGACGCCCGCGTATCGCGCTGCGGGCGCACCGTCCGGCTTCTACACGGGGGGCACCGCCGATGGCAGCCGTCCCGGCGTCGTGTCCATCAACCTGACCGAGCTGAACACGCGCCCGACCTACGACCTCGAGAGCCTGCTTTATCACGAGGCAGTGCCGGGCCATCACCTGCAGATTTCGAGCATTCTCGTGGATCCGACGATTCCGCAGCTGCGCAAGGTCGAGCGATATTGGGAGAACTCGGCGTTCGTCGAGGGCTGGGCGCTCTATGCGGAAAGACTCGGCAAGGAAATGGGGTTCTTCCAGGACCCCTATGCGGACTTCGGTCGTCTCGCCGCCGAACTCTGGCGGGCGACGCGCCTCGTCGTCGACAGCGGGTTGCACTTCAAGCGCTGGACTAGAGAACAGGCCATTGCGTATCTGGATGCGAACACGCCGAGCCCGCACGCCACCAACGTGGGGGCCGTGGATCGCTATCTCGCGGTGCCGGGGCAGGCGACGTCATTCATGGTCGGCATGCAGCATTTCCTGACCGAGCGCGAGCGCGCGAAAAAGGTGCTAGGTGAGCGTTTCGACCTGCGCCAGTTCCATGCTGTCGTGCTCGAAAATGGTTATGTGCCACTCTGGGCCGTGACGGCCACCGTCGATCGCTGGCTCGCGGGCCAGACGCCGCTGGCGACCACCACGACAAGCGCGTTGAACGCCATCGCGACGAGCCCGGCATCCCAGCCGGGCAGCAGGGCCGCAAAGAATTCGCGAGCGCCTGGCACCAGTAGCGCGCCGTAACCCGCGACCAGTCCCGCGAAGACTCCCGTGGCGCTCGTGCGGCGCCATAAGAACCCGAGGAATACGCCCGGCGCCAGCATGCCAATGGCCGCATAGGCGGAGAGTCCGATCGCGACGAGTGATTCGTTCGAGGTGAGCGTCAACCAGACCGCGACCGCCGCGAACACGATCATGGCGCCACGTGCGACCCAGACCTGTGCCACGCCGGAAAGCTGCGGTTGCAGCGGCAACACGACGTTGCGGCCGAAGATCGACGAGGCCGCCAGCAGCAGGATCGAACCCGGTACCAGTGCCAGCAGGCAGACCGTGCCCGCCATCAGGCCGACTGCCCATGGCGGATAGCGATCGGCCACGAACTGCAGCAGCACGGCGTTCAGGTTGCCGCCCTCGGGTTGCGTACCGGCGAGCAGGGCGGCGAACCCAAGCAACAGGATGAAAAAATAACTGAGCGAGTACAGGGGCTGCCATATCGCGTTGCGCCGGATGGTTCGCTCGTCGCGCGCGGAGAAACAAAGCTGGAACATGTGCGGGAATATCCAGGTGCCGAGCGCAACGTTGAGCGCTGCGGTCACGAGCCAGGTGTTGCCGAGGCCGGCTTCCGGCTGCAAGCCGGGAAAGCGGCCGATGCCGGGGTGCAATTCCTGCGCGCGACGAAACACGTCCAGCATCGAGCTCGCGCCCACCTTGTCTGCAACGGTGATGCTGAGCAACACGACCAACGCAATCATCAGGATGTCCTTGACGCCCGCGGCGAATGCCGCCGAGCGCAGTCCCGCCAGGTAGACGAACGCGAGCATGACGACTGCGGCGAGAATCGTGGCCTGCGCGGGGCTGAGCGCCGCTCCGAGCGTCAGGCGAAAAACGAGCGTCAGTGCCGTGAGCTGGATCTGCACATACACGATCAACGCGGCGATACCCGCAATTCCGACCAGCACGCCGAGCCACGGTGCGTCGTAGCGGCACGCGAAGAAATCCGCCTGCGTGACGAGGCCGTGGCGCCGCCCGGCCGTCCATATCTGCGGCATCAGCCAATAGCCCAGCGCGCACGCGAGAGACACCGACGTGAACGCAAGATAGGCGGGTGCGCCGAACGCCCAGGCATAGCCGGAGATTCCGAGCACCGCGAAGGTGGTGTAGATCTCGCCCGCGTTCACGAACCAGAAAATCCACGCCCCAAAACGGCGACCGCCGACCGCCCACTCGTCCATTGACGTGGCGCGTGTGACGGTGCGATGGCGCGCAAATGCCAGTGCGCCGACGACAGTGCCCAGAACGATTGCGAGGCACAGAACGAGCGGAGCCGTGCCGCTCATTGGTACTCACCCGGGTTCGTATCACGGGAGTCCCGCCAGTAGACGACGCCGATCGCGACGCTCGTGAGAACGATGCCGATCATCTGCCACACCATCGGAAATGGGAGTCCGAACGGTTGCAGTGCGACATCGTTGACCAGCGGTGCGAGGGCGACCTGCCATACGAACGGCGTCAGCAGCAGCCAGCGGTACGCGTGCCGGCGACGCATAGGCGTGGGCGTCATGGTGTCATCGGTACCCTTGCGGTGCTGATTTGCCGGCAGCTTAGGTGACGCGGCACAAGGTTGCGAATCGAGCGCGGATGCGTGTCAGCGGCGTGCGCGACGCTCCCGTCGAGGCACTCCGCGCCGGCCGGCGTTGGTTTCCGCAGGTGCCTGTGCGGGCGGTTTCGATTCGCGGGCAGGTGGCGGACCTAGATGCTCCAGCGACGCATTCAGTGCGACCGCCAATGCCGCCTGGCCGCTCACGAGATCACGCCACTGCAACTCGACGCCGTTTCGCCGTCCTTTCGGAACGAGCTTCAAGCCATCGGGCGAGATGGTCAGCGTGTATTGCTGATCGTCGATCTCGACCTCACGCTTCAACGTTTTTTCGAGCACCGTGGTCACGGCAGGAGTTTAGCCGAGCGGCTTTTACAAAGCCCTCGGTCCGGATGCGTCGTCGTGTCCGACGGCAGCGGATGTCACGCGCGGTGCCCGCCTACTTGTTTCGCGCCGCGCGATGCGAGCGCATCGAGCGCAGATGCATGGGTGGACGTCCAAATTCGACACGGCATCCGCCTCGTGCCTTTCAGGTTTTTGGGTTTAAAATCAGGCGCATGAAGATCCTGTTCGTCTGCATGGGCAATATCTGCCGTTCACCAACGGCCGAAGCCATGTTTCGGCACGTCGCGCGCGAGCAGGCGCCCGATCTGAAGCTGGACATCGACTCGGCAGGAACGCACGACTACCACATTGGTGAGCCGCCGGATCCTCGTGCAATCAAGGCAGCAGCGCGTCGCGGGCTCGTGCTTGACGATCTGCGGGCACGCATGGTCGCAGACGAGGATTTCGAACGCTTTGATTTAATCGTCGCGATGGATCGCCTGAACCGCGCGACGCTGCTGGAGCGCGCGCCGAGCCGGTATCACGAACGCATCCGGCTGTTCCTCGAATACGCCGCCGACCCGGATCTCGAGGACGTACCCGATCCCTACTACGGAGGCCCGACCGGTTTCGAGTACGTTCTCGATCTCGTCGAGGAAGCATCGCTGGGCTTGCTGCGGCAATTGCGCGAGCATTCACGGGTCTCCTGAGTCGAGCCCGAGCTGGTGCGGTCCCTGGATTACCTGCGGCTCGAAGCTGGCACCCGTGAACTCGCGGCCGGCGATCCTCACCTGGCGGCGGTGGTCGCACGCCTCGGCACACCGCCAATGTTTGCGCGTCGGCCGGGCTTCTCGACGCTGGTCAAGATCATTCTCGAGCAGCAGGTTTCCCTGGCGGCCGCGCGAACCATGTACCTGCGTGTGGAAAAGCAGCTAGGGGCAGTTTCCCCGGTGACGATCGCGGCTACCGGCATCGACGGCTTGCGTAGTTTCGGCTTGACGCGCCAGAAGTCGGCTTATTGCCACGGCATTGCTGCCCGCATCCTCGACGGCCGGCTCGACCTTGCAGCGATTGCGCGGGCCGAGGAACCAGCCGCGCGTGCCATGCTGCTGCAAGTGCCGGGCATCGGTCCGTGGACGATCGATATCTATTTCCTGATGGCACTGCGCCGACCAGATGTCTGGCCGCAGGGCGACCTGGGGCTCGCAAGCGCAATGCAGGAGATCAAGCAAATGCCACGTCTGCCCAACCGCGACGAGCAACGCGCGATCGCTGCAGGCTGGGCGCCCTGGCGTTCCATCGCCGCGCGCATCCTGTGGACGCATTACCTCGCCCGGGAGTCGCGCCGCTGGCTCTAGCAGCGGTACAAAAAAAGCCCCGCTACGCACGCGGCGCAGCGGGGCTTTGTCATACGCGACTACCGGCTCAGCGGCCGGCGCCGCAAATCGCAACGGTCAGGGCTCGTCGCGCGGCGTCACGGTGTCCGTCGGGGGCGTCGGTGTCCACTCGCGTGGTTCCACGGCCGTCGGCGGCGCAGGCATCGACTCGCGAACCGGTGGCGCCACTTCTCGGGGCGCCGGTGGAACATAAGTCGAGGCAGTGAATGCCGGTGTCGATTGGACCGGACGCTCATCGCTGGACGCAGGACGGCTGAAGTCGAACGAGCGGGCCTCAGGCACCCGCGGTTCGCGGGGGGCTTGCGGCTCGCCGAAGTCGGACGACCCTTCTGCTGGGCCGCCTTCGCTCGGCGCCTCACCGCCGCCACGGGCATCACCGCCGGGGCCTTGGCCATAGCCATCACCGCCGTCGCGACGACGACGGCGCCCGCCGCGGCGCGAGCGGCGTGGGCCGCGTTCGCCTTCGGCGCGTTCCGGACGCACTCCATCAGGACGATTCTCCGGCCCGTTCAGGAACGGCCCCTCGGCGCCGCTGTCATTACCGACCGCGGCGGCTGCTCCGCCCAGCGCCTGCTGCGGCAATGGCTCACGCGGCTCGCGCGGTTCACGCGGTTCGCGCGGTTGTTCGCGAGAGTCCCTCTGGTCGCGTGGCTCGCGCTGCTCCCGCGCTTCCCGCGACTCGCGCGGTTCCCGTGGTTCACGCGGCGGACGTGGCTGCTGCGACGGTGGCCGCTGACCCTGCTGACCCCCGTCACGTCGCGGTTCACCGCGCGCAGGCCCTTGTGCGTCGGCCGTGGCGCCATCACGCCGGCCACGCTGGCCATCGTCGCGAGGACCGCGACCACGACCGTGTTCGTCGCGGCCTGTGCGTCCACCGGCGGCCTGGCCGATCGGAGGCTGCGATTGTCCCATGCTGTCTCGACGCGCTTCGTCGCGGGCCGGACGTTCGTCACGACGCGCCTCGTCGCGAGCCGGACGGCCATCCCGCTGCCCGCCATCGCGCGGTCCGTCCCGGCGGCCGTCACGACGTCCATCCCGGCTGCCGTCACGTCCACGGCCATCACGGCCACCGCTACGAAATTCATCGCGTCGATGCCGATCGCCACGGTCGGTGCCAACGTCACGGCCGGCACTGCGGGCCGCACGTTCCGGGGGCGCCACCGGTTCCGGGGCGCGCTTGTCACCGACGAGCCAGCGCCAGAGACGCACCAGCACGTTGTCGCGCGGCCCGAACTGCGGCACAGCGGCGACGGCAGCGGCAACCGTCGCCGCAGCCACCGGCGTCAGCACGACCTCGGGAGCCGGCGGCGGAGCAGGGGTGCTCGGCACGATCGTCGTCACCGCGGGTTGCGGCGGCGGCGGTACCTTTTCTTCTTCTGCATTGGCGATCGCGTCCAGGTCGATCTTCGGCTCGATCGCCATCTGGTGGCTGATCAACATGTTCTCGGGCAGGCCGGCTTCGTCGTCGCGCACACGGCGGATTTCGTAAGCAGGCGTCTCGAGGTACTTGTTCGGCACCAGGATGATTTCGATATGGCCGCGCGTCTCGAGATCGTTCAGCCAGTCGCGCTTCTCGTTCATCAGGTACGTCGCGACGTCCACCGGCAACTGCGCAATGACCTTCGAGGTGCGGTCCTTGCGGCCTTCCTCACCGATCAATCGCAGCACCGCGAGGGCGAGCGACTCGACACTGCGGATCACGCCCATGCCGTTGCAGCGCGGGCACACGATGTTGGTGGACTCGCTGATCGACGGTCGCAGGCGCTGGCGCGACAGCTCGAGCAGCCCGAACCGCGAAATGCGGCCGAGCTGGATGCGGGCACGGTCCTGTTTCACGGCATCGCGCAGACGGTCTTCCACCGCGCGCTGGTTCTTGGTCGACTCCATGTCGATGAAGTCGATGACGATCAGGCCGCCGACGTCACGCAACCGCAGCTGGCGGGCGATTTCGTCGGCCGCTTCGAGGTTCGTGTTGCAAGCCGTCGTCTCGATGTCGGTGCCGCGGGTGCTGCGTGCCGAGTTGATGTCGATCGAGACCAGCGCCTCGGTGTGGTCGATCACGATGCTGCCGCCCGACGGCAGCGTCACCTTGTGCGAATACGCCGATTCGATCTGGCTCTCGATCTGGTACCGCGTAAAGAGCGGCACGTGGTCGTCGTAGAACTTGAGCTTGCGCAGGTTGTTCGGCATGAAGCGCTGCATGTATTCCTGCGCTTCGTCGAACACCTCGCGCTTGTCGATCAGGATCTCGCCGATGTCATCGGACAGGTAATCGCGCAGCGCGCGCAGGATCGCCTTGCTTTCCTGGTAGATCAGGAACGGCGACGGACGGCTGTCCGAAGCCTGCTGGATCGCATTCCAGACGTCGCCGAGATTGTTAAGGTCCCACTGCAGTTCTTCGGGTGTGCGACCCACGCCGGCGGTGCGCACGATCGCGCCCATGCCGTCGGGAATCTGCAGGTTGTCCATGGCTTCGCGGAGCTGGTCGCGGTCCTCGCCTTCGATCCGCCGCGAGACGCCGCCGGCACGGGGGTTGTTCGGCATCAGCACCAGGAAGCGCCCCGCGAGACTGACGAACGTGGTCAGGGCAGCGCCCTTGTTGCCACGCTCTTCCTTCTCGACCTGGACGATGATTTCCTGGCCTTCCTCGAGCATGTCGCGGATGCCGCGATTGCCGCCGCCGGCACCGCCGTCCTGGCCGGGCGGCTTCTCCTTGAAGTAGACCTTGGAGACTTCCTTCAGCGGCAGGAAGCCGTGGCGCTCGGCGCCGTAATCGACGAAGCAGGCCTCGAGGCTTTGCTCAACCCGGGTGATGCGACCCTTGTAGACGTTGGCTTTCTTCGTTTCGCGTGACGGGATTTCGATATCCAGATCGTAGATTCGCTGGCCGTCCACCAGCGCTACGCGCAACTCTTCTTCCTGAGTCGCGTTGACGAGCATTCTCTTCATCGGCCCTCTCACATGGAGGTTGGGGCCGTAAACGAGCGGACGGGTGGGGTGCCGTGGCCTTGCGGAGAGGTCGTCCAGCGACTGCGCGGATGCTCATTCTGCTGTTCTTATGCACCGGCGCAGGGAGCGCGGCGCTGACCGAATCCTGGTGCTGTCGGGCATCGTTCCCGCCGGGTCGCGCTCTGGCCCATTGCCCGCCGGGGCAATGGCACCTGCGCGTGTTCACGGCAGTTCGATGGTCTGATAGTTCAGAACCAACTGAGATTGCGCGCGTCCCGCAACCGATCCTGGTCGTGGGTCCGCAACGCTCATTCGGCGCTGGCTGGTGTCACTTTGGCGCACCAGCACGGCGCTTCGCGTTGGACTGTAACAAGCGAACACCGGTAAATCAATGGCTTACGGAATTCAGTTCAATACCAGGCTTCGGGCAGTTCGCTCTTGCGGCGCGCGACGAACTCCGTAAGCGCCTCGAGTCGTGCGGGCTCCATCGGTGGCTCCTGATACTCCGCGAGCAGCTTTTTCCAACGCACATTGGCGCGATGCGCGGCGTCCTGTGAGCCCATTTCTTCCCATTTCTCGACACTCTCGGAGTCCGAAAGCGCGGCTTCATAGAAGGCATCGGTGTAATGACCGAGCGTGTGCGCAGAACCGAGGAAATGCCCGCCAGGTTCGACATCCCCATAAGCGGTCGTGCCGAGCGAGTCGTCGTCGGTCGCAAACCCGCGCAGCACGACTTCGTATGCGCCGAGCCGATCCGCATCGAGCACCATTTTCTCGTACCCGGTCGCGAGGCCGCCTTCGAGCCACCCCGCGGCGTGCAGCACGAAATTGGCGCCGCCGAGCACGGTCGACAGCATCGAGTCCGCGCTTTCGGCCGCGGCCTGGAAGTCGGGAAGCTTCGAGGCCGTCAACGCACCGCCACAGCGCAGCGGCAGGTTCAGCCGGCGCGCCAGTTGCCCAATCACGAGGTTCGACATCAGCGGCTCCGGCATGCCGAACGTCGGCGCACCGGATCGAAGGTTCATCGACGACAGGAAATTGCCGAGGATGAACGGGGCACCGGCGCGGATCAGCTGCGTGTACGCACCGACGATCATCGCTTCGGCGAGCGCCTGTGCAATCGCCGCGGCGGTCGTGACGGGCCCCATTGCGCCCGAAAGGATGAAAGGCACCGCAATGATGCCTTGGCCCGCGCCGCAGTAGACCTCGGCGGCTTCCGTCACGACCTTGTCGACCAGCAATGGCGAATTCGTGTTCACGTTGCCGAGGATCACGCAGTTCGCGTCGAATACTTCCGGCCCGTGCAGCAGCCGCGCCATCGCGACGCTGTCGGCGGCACGGCTTTTTTCCGTGATCGCGCCGAGATGCGGCTTGTCCGTCAGGGTCATGTGCGCGAAGAGCATGTCGAGGTGCCGCGTCGAAACGGGAATGTCGCAAGGCTCGCAAGTCACGAAGCCGGAGTGATGCAGTGGCGCCAGCTGGTGCGTGAGCATCACGAGCTTGCGGAAATCGCGCGAGAGTGCCGTAGCGACGGCCCTGTTCGAGGTCGCGCACGAACGGTGAGCCATAGACGGGCGCAAATACCTGGTGGTTGCCGCCGATCCGCACCGAACGAGCGGGGTTGCGCGCGACCTGCGTGAACTGCGCCGGCGCGTGGGCCAGCAACGCACGCACGAGTTCAGGGTGCCGCGCGAACGCGGGTTTCGTGCACGTCGGCGCCTGCGGCGCGCCAGCGTTGCAACGCCGCCGGGTCGCCGCGAAACTCGATGCCGACCGTCTCCAGCAGTCGAAACGCCTGCGCCTCGATGCGCGCCAACGCCTCGTCGTCGAGCATCGCGTAGTACGGGATGGCACGCGTCACATAGGCGGGCGCCTGGCTCGGGGCAGCCCGTTCGATTCGCCCGCGACGGTTGGGCCGATCGGGTCTGGTCATGGAACTCCCTGTGAAGGCGCGACCTGCGAGCACAGTCGGGCGGAGTATAGGCAGTACCGGGCTGCCCGCCCTGCAGTTCGATGGCCTGGGATTCCGGAACCCACTAAGATGCGCGCGTCCCGCCACTTCTCGGGATCTTCGGATACCGATGAATCAGCAAACACCCCCCGCCGCGGACGACGAGCCCGCCGGCGCGCCCACCGGTACCGGTGTGCAATACGTCGAGGTCGCCGTCGATGACGCGGGGCAGCGGCTCGACAACTTCCTGGTGCGCTTCCTGAAAGACGTGCCGCGCACACATGTTTTTCGGCTGCTGCGCAAGGGCGAGGTGCGCGTCAACAAGAAACGCGCCAAACCGGATCAACGCGTCGTGGTGGGCGACCAGGTGCGCATACCGCCGTTGCGCCGAGCGGAGGCCATGCCGGCGCCGACCGAGCCGCGGCCAGCGAGTGCGTCGCTGCAGAAGGTCGTGCTCGACGCAATCATCTACGAAGACAACGACCTGATCGTCTTCAACAAGCCCTCGGGCATCGCCGTCCATGGAGGCAGCGCGACGGACTTCGGGCTGATCGAGGCGTTGCGTAGCGCGCGCCCTGAACTCGTCGATGCCGAACTGGTGCATCGGCTCGATCGCGACACGAGCGGTTGCCTGCTGGTGGCCAAGCGTCGCGGTGCACTGCGCGACCTGCACCTGCAACTGCGCGAGGGCCGCACCGAAAAGCGTTACCTGGCCTTGCTGTGCGGGAAATGGAATCTCGGCACGAAGCGCATCGAAGTCGCGCTCGACACGAACGAGCGACGCAGCGGCGAGCGGCACGTGGCCGTGCGGTCGCACGGCAAAAAGACCGTGAGCACGTTCAAACCCGTGCAATTTTTCGGCAACGTCGCAAGCCTCATGGAAGTCGAGATCGACACCGGCAAGACGCACCAGATTCGCGTGCATGCCGCACACGCCGGACATCCGGTCGCGGGAGACGATAAATACGGCGACCGGGTCATGAACGACCTGCTGCGGGATTACGGCTTGAACCGGATGTTCCTGCACTCGTTGTCACTCGGGTTCACGCGGCCCGGCACCCAGGAACCGATGCTGGCGAGCGCGCCGCTCAGCCCGGAACTGGCCGCGGTGCTCGACAAGCTTTCGCGCGGTAAAGCTAGGGCACCGGTAGCCCCGCGCGTCGCAGCGCGGCGCAGACCCAGATCAACGGGAGACCAGTGAGCCCCGTCGGGTCGACCGACTCGATCCTGTCGAACAGCGCGATGCCGAGCGCCTCCGCCTTGAAGCCACCGGCACAGTCGAGCGGGTTTTCGCGCTGGATGTAGCGGTCGATTTCCGCATCCGAGAGTGCCCGAAATCGCACGACGGTCTGGTCGACGTGACACTCCGCATGATCCGTGCCTGCCAGGTACACCGCCGTCACGAACACCACCTTGTGGCCCGAAGACGCCCGCAGCTGCTCACGGCATACGGCGACGGAGCCAGGTTTGCCCAGGATGTCATTCTGGCGCTGGGCCACCTGGTCGGAGCCGATGACGAGGGCGTTCGGGTGATGTTTCGCGACCGATTCGGCTTTGAGCCGGGCCAGACGGGCCGCCATCTGGGCGGCGGGTTCGCCGGGGAGTCCTGATTCGTCGACCCGCGGCGCCACGCACTGGAATGGGACGCCCAGGCGCGCGAGCAACTCGCGTCGGTAGGGTGACGTCGACGCAAGTATCAGGTCCTTGGAAAACAAAGATTTAGGCTCGAATCGGCTTTGACAGGCGGGTAGGCCGTCACTATTATACGCGGCCCATGTCGCCCGGCCCTGCGGATCAAGTCAACGCAAAGGAACTGGCGGCTCGTGCCGCGGTACTCGAGCGTCGCGTCGACATCGAGCAACTCGAACGAGTCGCGGCGGCGGGCGGACTCAACGGCACCCGCATCAATGCGCAACTGCGGTTCGGCACGTTCGACCGCCGCACGACCGTGGATGTGACTATCGATGGCGTGGTGGTGCTGGCGTGCCAGCGCTGCCTGCAGCCGTGTGAATGCTCGGTCGAGGAAGCGGCGAGCCTGATGGTGGTGCCGCGGGATACGGATGCCGTGCCCGACGAATACGAGCCGGTGATTGGTTCGGCTGATGAATTGTCGTTGGCGGAGTTGATCGAGGAGCAGGTCCTGCTCGCGATACCACTCGTGCCGACGCATGAAGATGCGACGCGTTGTGCTGCGCACTTGCGGCAGGCGCCGGCGTCACCTGCCGCGGTTCAAGCCGCGCCGCAGGTGATCGAAGAGAAGCAGATGCCTTTTGCGAATCTGCGGGAAATGCTCGAGAAAAAAGGCGAGCGCTGACCCGCCACAGGAGATAGACCATGGCAGTTCAAAAGAGCCGCAAGTCGCCGTCCAAGCGCGGCATGCATCGTTCGCACGATCACCTGAGCGGCCCCGCGCTGTCGGTTGACCGTACGAGCGGCGAGACCCACACCCGTCACCGCATCACGCCCGACGGTTTCTACCGTGGCAAGAAGGTGATCGACAAGCCGGCGGCCGACGAAGGCCAGGAATAAGGCTCCCGGCTCGGGCCCGCGCATGACCGCCGGGCTGACCGTTGCCGTGGACGCCATGAGTGGCGACCACGGGCCGGCAGTTGCCGTACCCGCCGCACTCGACGTGCTGGCGTCGACACCGGACCTGCGGCTGATCGTCGTCGGTCGTGGCGACGCCGTGCGCCCGCTGCTCGCGTCTGCTACCCGGCATGCCGATCGCTGGAGCTTCGTCGAAGCCAGCGAGGTCGTCGGCATGGACGAGCGCCCGCAAGACGCGCTCCGTCGAAAAAAAGATTCCTCGATGCGCGTTGCGATCAACCTCGTCGAAAAAGGCGAGGCGGATGCGTGTGTTTCGGCGGGCAATACCGGCGCGCTGCTGGCGACAGCCAGGTTCGTGCTCGGCATGGTCGCCGGTATCGACCGGCCCGCAATCGTCTCGACGGTTCCTGCCGTCAACGGTCACACCGTGATGCTCGATCTCGGGGCGAATCCTGAATGCGGCGCGGACCAGCTGGTGCAGTTCGCGGTCATGGGCGCCGTGATAGCCGCCGACCTGCATGGCATCGCCAATCCTCGCGTCGGTTTGCTGAACGTCGGCGAAGAAGACATCAAGGGCACCGAGGAACTGCGCGAGGCGCACCGGCGCCTGACGGGCTCGGCGATCAACTATTGCGGCTTCGTCGAAGGCGACGATATTTTCTCGGGCGAGGTGGACGTCGTCGTCACCGACGGTTTCACGGGTAACGTGTCGTTGAAGACCATGGAGGGCCTCGCGCGCTTCATTGCCGGCGTCATGCGCGAAGAGTTCACGCGCTCGCCGCTGCGCAAAGCCAGTGCGCTGGCTGCAATACCTGCGCTGAACGCCCTGAAAACACGGCTCGACCCGCGCGCCTACAACGGCGCGAGCATGGTCGGCCTGAACGGCGTCGTCATCAAAAGCCATGGCAGCGCCGACAGGGTGTCGTTTGCAAATGCCGTGCGCGTCGCAATCACGGAGGCGCGCAATGGCGTTCCCGCGCAGATCGGTGAATTGCTGCGCAAAGTCATCGCGAGCTCGGTCGCGCCCACCGACTGAGCTGGGTACGCGCCCGCCCCGGTGGAATTTACTTGTCGGCGAGACGCCGACGACGCATGCGCTGCATCAACTGAACGCGCCGCTGCCCGACCTTCTGGGCCAATAAAACAGGATCACGCTTGAACGGCAGGCGCTTCGCCGTTGCGGCCTTGTGTCGCATGTAATCCTGGTACGCCTCGAGCTCGTGGTGCACCTCGCTGAACGCCAGCTCGATCATCACGGCGTCGTCGAGCATGCCGATGCCCGGGATGTCGTCCGGAATCAGGTCTTCGGGATCGCAGACATACGCAAGGGCCGCGAGGACGGGGTTGCGTTCGTGTTCCTCCAGCTCCCAGTCCGGATCGGAGATCATGGCCAGCATCGTTTCGAGCTTTTCGATGCGCTCGGCCACGAAGTCCGGCAGGTCGTCCCGGCGCATCGAGGCGACGAGATCGACCGCCGCCTCCAGGATCTCCTCATCGTCGGCGATCCGTACCGATTCACGAGCTTTCTTCAACTCACGCCGGAAATGACGCAAGTCGCGGTCGGAAAGCTCGATGGTCATCTTATAAGGCGGCATGGGTGATCCTCGCGGGCCGCAAGGCTAAGCGCCGAACCGAGCCGTGGTCAACGCAAACTCGAAGCGAACTTGTTTTTGTTCATGCCGGTACAATGATGCGTCTGAAAGGGAAAAGGTTGCATGCACCGTAGCAACGACCGGGGGTCACTGACCTGGTCGCTCGTCGCCCTGGCGGCACTGCTGGCCGCAAATGATGCCGCGGCGAGTGGCGCCGAATACCTGTTGCCGCTCGACGGCGACAATGTCGTGGGCGTGGTCACGACGACCGTGGCCGAGCACGAAGACACGCTGCTCGACATTGGCCGGCGTTACGGCGTGGGCTACGAAGAAATCATTGCGGCCAACCCGGGCATCGATCCATGGTTGCCCGGCGCCGGTGTCGAAGTGCTGCTGCCCACCCGTTTCGTGCTGCCCGATGCGCCGCGTGAAGGCATCGTCGTCAACCTGCCGGAGCATCGGCTCTATTACTTCCCGCAGGCCAAAGCCGGCGAGCCGCGCGTCGTGCGCACGTACCCGATCAGCACCGGCAAGATGGACTGGAAGACGCCGCTCGGCGTCACCAGGGTGGTTTCGAAAGCAGGAGCGTCCCGAACTGGAACCCGCCGGAGTCCGTGCAGGCTCGAGCACATCGAAAAGGGCGATCCGCTGCCGAAGGTCGTGCCGCCGGGCCCGGATAATCCGCTAGGCGAATACGCGATGCGCCTCGGCATCCCCAGCGGCGCCTATCTGATCCACGGCACCAATCGGCCCGCGGGCGTTGGCATGCAGGTTACGCACGGTTGCATTCGCATGTTTCCCGAGGACATCGCCGAATTCTTCACGATGGTCCCGGTGAACACGAAAGTGAACCTGGTCGACCAGACCACGAAAGTCGGTTGGACGCGCGGCATGCTGTTCGTGGAACGACAGTCGCCACTCGAGGGCACCGGCGATCCGAACCATCTCGATCCCGCGGAACTCAATCGCCGCGTGGCTGCTGCGACGCAGGGGCTCGATGTCACCGTCGACTGGGCGACGGCGCAACAGGCATTCCAGCAGGCGTCCAGCGTTCCCGTCCGGATCGGTACACGAAATTATGCCGCGCGCGCGCCCGCGCCGGTCGCGCCGTCAGCCGACGAAGCGCTCCTGGAGCCGACCGGGCCGACGGCTCGAAACGTCGTCGTCGAGTAGAAAAGAAAACGCCGCGGAAGACCGCGGCGTTTTTGATTCGCCAAGGCGAATTCGACGGGCGTTTACTTGCCCATCGAGCGCTTGAAAGCGCGATCGATCTTCTCGTTGGTCGCATCGCAGCAGGACTGCGAAGCCTGTGCAGCCTGCAGGGCCTGATTGGCCGTGCTCTGCGCACTGCTGGCTGCGTTTGCAGCGCTCGATGCAGACGAGGCGGCAGCGTCGGCAGCCGACTTGGCAGCAGCAGCGTCCGAAGCGGCCGACTTGGCAGCAGCGTCAGCAGCATCGATGCGGGCCAGCAGCTCCTTGTTGCTGCAACCAGTGGCCGTTACCAGCATGACTGCGGCAGCGGCCACGGTCAGGGTCTTCACGATCGCGGTCTTCATTGTGGTTTTCCTCGGTGATTAATCAGACAAGCCAGACTTAGCCGGCTGCTTTGAGGATCACAGGACTTCCCTGCAACAGCGCAGCCGAACGCGCGAAGACTAACCGATTCGAAATGGACGTTAAAGATTCTACGCAAGCCAGTTGTGGTGTATGGGCGTCGCCGCTTGCAAGCAACAAGCCTGTTCTGCCGCGCGATTGCGCTGACGCAGGCGATTAAAGTGCGTCTTTTTAGCGACATTCCGCGTGATGGCGAAGCGGGCATCGATATTTTTACAGCGCGCCGGAGTGGAAAGTTGTAGGCGGTTTTATTTGACTTGCAATGTGGCAGCGGGTGGGGTTGCACTATGACGGCCGCGGCTGTATATATGACCAGTAGCTGTGAATATATACAGGGAGGGTCTGTGGAAGAACTTACGCCGCGTCAACGCCAGGTGCTGCACTTCATCCAGGAATCGTTGGCCGAACACGGCTTGCCACCCACGCGCGCCGAAATTGCGGAGGGGCTGGGTTTCAAGTCCGCCAATGCAGCCGAAGATCACCTGCGGGCCCTGCAACGCAAGGGTGTGCTCGAACTACGCCCGGGCGCTTCGCGCGGTATCCAGTTGAAAGATTCCATCCGCGACCAGATCGGCTTGCCGCTCATTGGCCGTGTCGCAGCGGGGCGCCCGATCCTTGCCGAAGAGAACATCCAGGCGCGCTACCAGATCGATCCCCAGCTGTTTCAGCCGAAGCCGCATTACCTGCTCAAGGTCAGCGGCATGAGCATGCGCAATGCGGGCATTCTCGACGGCGATCTCGTCGCAGTGCATCGCACCCCCGAAGTTCGCAACCGTCAGATCATCGTCGCGCGCCTCGAGAACGAGGTCACCGTAAAGCGCTACCGGCAAGAAGGTTCGATCGCCTGGCTGTTGCCGGAAAATGAAGAGTTCGAACCCATGCGCATCGACCTGCGCGAACAATCGCTGACGATCGAAGGAGTCGTGGTGGGTGTGGTGCGACAGGAAGCCTCGAGAGCTTGAAGACGAAACCGGGTCTCACTCGCGATGGTCGCTTCCGTCGAAGATCTCCTGCAGCAGCATTCGGGCACGCTCTGGCGTGCGCAGCAGCACGCCTGCGTCGCGTCGCCGGCCACGGCGGGCTTGCCCACAGGCTATGCGGCGCTCGATCACTGCCTGCCGGGCGGCGGGTGGCCACGGCAAGGGCTCATTGAAATTCTTGCCGACCGGCCCGGCATCGGCGAATTGCGGTTGCTGATGCCCGTGCTGGCCAGGCTGTGCGGTGAAGGCTCGCACGGTGCTGCCGGGGGGTGGGTCACCGTGGGTTTCGCCGCCACATCAGCCGTACGCGCCCGCCCTGGTTGCCTGGGGCATCGATCTCGCGCGCATTCTCGTGGTGCGGGCCGGTGCTGCCACCGAGTGGGCCATGGATCAGGCCTTGCGTTCCGAAGCTTGCAGCGCAGTGCTCGGCTGGGCCAATCCCCGCGATCCCCAGGCGTTACGCAGATTGCAACTCGCCGCCGAGCAATCGCGCAGCCTGGCCGTATTGTTCAGGCCGCTGGCAGCGGGTCTCACGGCGTCGCCCGCCGTGCTGCGGCTCGCCCTGCTGGGCGCCAGCGAAGGCCTGCAGGTGCGCATCGTGAAAAGCCGCGGAGGCCGCCCGGCCAGCGTGACGCTCGGCTGCGCGCGCTGACTCGCTAGCAGAGCCGGCAGAGCAGTTTCCATGCACGGTTCGTGACCGTGCTCTCGGAATGGGTCGCGTTTGCCACATAACGTGCCCGGAGCACGCCGCCGCGTACCTGGCAGGCAGCGTCAAGAACACACATGCCGACAATGACAGCCGCCGCACTCGCCGAATCCTGGGACGTTCCAACGGCAGCGGTCCGTCGATTCGACGCATTGCTCGACTGCCTCGTGCAGGTCACTGCGCTGCTCGGCAAACCTTGGTCATCGACGGCGCTGGTGGCAGGCTTGCCCGTCGCGGAGGACGGGCTGACGGCCGATCTTTTCGTGCGTGCCGCGGACCGTGCCGGTCTGACTGCTCGCGTCGTGCAACGTCCGCTCGCGGATATTTCTGCGCTGGTACTGCCCGCCGTGCTGCTGCTCAAGAACCGGCAGGCCTGCGTGTTGACTACGAGGGACGAATCCGGCCGCCTCCAGATCATCGTTCCCGAGTCCGGCGGGGCCCGCACTACGACCCTGGCAGAACTCGAGTCCAGTTACAGCGGCTACGTGATCTTCGTGCAACCTCGGGCGAAGCTGGACGCGCGCAGCGAACAGAGCGCCATTCCGCGGCCGCGCCACTGGTTCTGGAGCGTGATGGCGCAGTGCTGGCCGGTCTACGGTGAGGCGCTGGTCGCTTCGTTGCTGATCAACCTGTTTGCGCTCGCCACGCCGTTTTTCACGATGAACATTTACGATCGTGTCGTGCCGAACCTCGCGATCGAGACGCTCTGGGTACTCACGATCGGCGCCGCCATCGTTTTCGGTTTCGACTTGTTGATGCGCACCCTGCGCGCTTATTTCATCGATATCGCCGGCAAGCGTGTCGACGTGACGCTGTCCGCGAACATTTTTTCGAGCGTGCTCGGCATCCGCATGGCCGGCCGCCCGGCATCGGTGGGCGCATTTGCCAACAACGTGCAGGAGTTCGAGTCGTTCCGCGACTTCGTCACGTCGGCCACGCTTACCACGCTGGTCGACCTGCCTTTCGCGTTGCTGTTCATCCTGGTGATGGCCTGGATCGGTGGTCCGATCGCCTGGGTCCCGGTGATTGCGTTTCCCGTCATCGTCGGCTTCGGGCTCGCGTTGCAGGCACCGTTGTCGCGCATCGTGCAGGAGTCGTACCGCCACGCGGGACAGCGGCAAGCGACCCTCGTCGAATCGTTGTCGGGCCTCGAGACCATCAAGACGCAGCGTGCCGAAGGGCCCCTGCAGCGGCGCTGGGAGGAAGCGATCGGCCAGATCGCGCGGCTGGGTTTGCGCGCGCGATTCCTCTCGACCACGGTCGTGAATTTCGCGACGTTCGTGCAGCAGGTGGCATACGCGGCGGTAGTCGTCGTAGGCGTCTACCTGATCGGCGAGGAACGGCTCACGGTGGGCGGCCTGATTGCCTGCACACTGCTGACCGGCCGCGTACTGGCGCCCCTGACGCAGATTGCGTCGTTGATCACGCGCTATCACCAGGCGCGCACGGCGCTCACGTCGATCGATCGGATCATGAGCCTGCCGGTCGAGCGACCGCACCAGCACGAGTTCGTGAGCCGGCCGCGCTTGCGAGGGGGCATCGAGTTTCGCGACGTCACGTTCAGTTACCCGGGGCAGGAAGTGGAGGCGCTGACGCGGGTCAGCTTCCACATCGCGCCCGGTGAGCGTGTCGCGCTAATCGGCCGCATCGGTTCCGGCAAGACGACAGTCGAAAAGCTGGTCCTCGGTCTGTACGAGCCTGCCGATGGCAGCATCCTGATCGACGACGTCGAATCGCGGCAATGGGATCCCGCCGAACTGCGACGCGACATCGGATATGTGCCGCAGGACATCGTGTTGTTCTACGGCAGCGTGCGCGACAACATCGTCCTGGGCACGCCGGGTGCCGACGATTCAATGGTGCTGCGCGCGGCCGAACAGGCCGGCGTTACGGAGTTCGTCAATCGGCATCCTCGCGGCTTCGCGATGCAAGTGGGTGAGCGTGGCGATCGACTTTCCGGAGGACAGCGGCAGGCGATTGCGGTCGCGCGGGCCTGTCTGTTGCAGCCACCCCTGCTGCTGCTCGACGAACCGAGCAACGCGATGGATAGCCGCGCCGAGGAGCAGTTCAAGGCGCGACTCTCGGGGCAACTGTCGGGTCGTACCCTGTTACTGATCACGCATCGCGCGTCGCTGCTGTCCCTGGTCGATCGCGTGATCGTGCTCGATGGCGGTCGCGTTGTGGCGGATGGGCCCCGCGATCAGGTGCTCGCGGCGCTCGCCGGAGGAAAGGTCCGTGCCGGACCCCGCTGAACAGCTGCTACTGCCGGGGGCTGCGGTGAGCGCGCCGAACCCAGTGCGGGTCGCGTCTTCGCAACCGGCCGGCCGCAGGCCGCTCTCGCGCATGCTGGGTGCCTTCGATTTTCGCGACGACGATAGCGAGTTCGTGACCGAACCAAGCATGGCCGCATTGCAGGGCGCACGTCCGGAAGCCCATTGGATCCTGTGGAGCACCGTCGCATTTCTGATCGTCGCACTGGTGTGGGCGGGTCTCGCCACCATGGACGAAGTCACGGTCGGGCAGGGACAGGTGATCCCCTCCGGCAGGGTGCAGATCGTGCAGAACCTCGAAGGTGGCATCGTCTCCGAGATCTTCGTCGAGCCGGGCGCCAGCGTGAAGAAGGGCCAGGCGTTGATGCGCATCGACGACAAGCGTTTCTCGTCGGCCTACCAGGAAGGAGATGCGAGGGACAGTGCGCTGCGCGCACGCATCGCACGGCTGTCGGCGGAGGCGGACCTCAAACCGTTCGCAGTACCGGCCGACCTCGAACAGGAGCGACCCGAACTCGTGCTGCAGGAGCGTCAACTCTTCGATTCGAGACACCGCGATTTCGAAGCCGGGCTCGCCGTCCTGCACCGGCAATCGGAACAGCGTCGCCAGGAACTCGCCGAGATGGAGTCGCGGGTTACACGCCTGCAGGACAGCTACGCTCTCCTGCAGCAGGAACTTGGCATGACCCGGCCCGCGGCCGAAAAGGGCGTCGTCGCCAAGGTCGACCTGATCCGGCTCGAGCGACAAGCGAATGACCTCAAGGGTGAACTTGATATTGCCACGATGAGCGTGCCGCGATTACGCACGGCCGTGCGCGAGACGACGCAGAAGTCCGAGCAGTACGCGGCGGACTTCCGGGCACAGGCGAGCCGCGAGCTGAGCGAGGCGCGTGCCGAACAGTCGGTCGTCAGCGCGACCAAGGTTGCCCTCGAGGACCGGCTCGATCGCACGATGATTCGTGCGCCCGTCGCGGGCACGGTAAAGCAGGTCAAGGTCAACACGGTTGGTGGCGTCGTTCAGCCCGGCATGGACCTCATCGAGATCGTACCGATCGACGAGACGCTGCTCGTCGAAGCACGGGTGCGGCCCGCGGATATCGCATTCATCAGGCCGGGCCTCGACGCCATGATCAAGCTGAGTGCGTACGACTTCTCCATCTACGGGGGCGTCCAGGGCACGGTGGAACACATCAGTGCCGATGCGATCGTCGACGATCGTCCGGGCGCGCGGGCGGAGAGTTACTACCTCGTGCGCGTGCGCACCACTCATGGCAGTCACGGTGCCGGCGATAAACACCTGAAGATTCTTCCCGGCATGCAGGCGACCGTGGACATCCGCACGGGCCACAAGACCGTGCTGCAGTACCTCTTGAAGCCGATCCTGCGGGCGAAGCAGACAGCCATGAGAGAGCGTTGATGACAGAAGCGATGTTCGTACTGGCAAGCGCAGATTCCGCAACGCTCGATCGCTGGCGTGCTGGCTTCGAGGACGGTGCCGCGCTCGTCGATATCCGCAGTCTCGAGTTGCTGCCAAAATGCCTGGCGCAGTTGCGCCCGCCGCTGGTTCTTTTTGACACGCGACTGGCGCGCGCTGATATCGCCCGCACCATCGATCGACTGCTCGACGTGCGTCGCGCAACCCGGATCATCGCGTTTTCGGACGAGCGCGGCGAGGAGTTCGAACTGGCGCTCTTCCTGGCGGGCGTGCGTGGCCTGTGCCCGCTCGACACGCCACCCTCGGTCCTGCAGGAAGCCGTGGCGTCAGTGGTGCAAGGTGAACTCTGGATCAGCCGCGCGCTGGTGCCAAAGCTGGTCGACAGCCTGATCGCGCAACGCGCCGATCTGGTGACCGGTGCGACGGGCAGGTTTGCGATCCTGACGCCGCGCGAAATCGAAATCGCGCGCCTGATCGGGCAGGGTGCGAGCAACAAGCGGATCGCGGCGCAGCTCGCGATCGCCGAGCGCACGGTCAAGGCGCACTTGACGGAAATCTTCCGCAAGACCGGCGCCGATGATCGGGTCAAGCTGGCCTTGATGGTGTCGCGGCGACATTGAGTCCTTTTTGCTGCGCTGCAATGCGCGCGAATTCGACGCGCGCCACCTTCAGGTGGCGCCTTATCCGTCGACGCTGAATTTTTGTGCGAACCAGCGACGCGCCATGCGCGTTGATTCGCTCCGCGACGTGTCGCACGTCACGAAATTCCGGCAGGGGTTGCCGGCCGACCTAGTACCAAAGTACAGGGCGACCACAGTCGGATAGACGCTCCCCGGCATCTGCCTAGGATCCGCTCGAACGGGCAATTTCAACGTCTTGGAGCGAGCATTCACATGAGCACCACCGGATCGAGCGGCGACGACATCCTCAACGGGACCACCGGCAACGACACTCTCAACGGCGGGGCCGGCATGATACGCTCAACGGTGGCGCGGGCAGCGACCGCCTGTCGGGTGGTTCGGGCGATGACGTGCTTGAATGGCGGCAGCGGCAGCGACATCCTGAATGGCGATTCCGGCAACGACACGCTCGTCTACAACCTCACCGAGAATGCCGGAGCGAAGGATGTCTACACCGGCGGCTCGGGCACCGATACGCTCTTCCTGCAATTGACCAGCGCGCAGTGGCAGGACCCGGCCGTGCGTGCGCAGCTCGAGAATTACGTGCAGTTCCTGGCAACCGTCAAGATCGAATGCGCAGGGCGAGGTATCGAACGGCAGCGCCAGCGACTTCACGTTCAATTTTGGCGGCGGCCAGACGCTGACCGTGCAGATGATGGAGAAGCTGGTCATTGCGGTGCAGGACTCGAGTGGCGGCTATGAGGTCATCAACCACTTGCAGTCCCTGGTTTCGGGTCCTGCAACGGGTGCGGTGACGGAAGCAGGTGGCGTGGCGAACGGTATCGCCGGGACGCCGACGGCGACTGGCGATCTTTACGCCGATGACCTCGACGGGAACGACGACGCCTTCCAGGCTGTCGCCGCGGGTGCCGCGACCGCGAATCATTACGGCACCTACAGCGTAGCCGCCAATGGCGTGTGGACCTATACGCTGGACAACAGCAACGCAGCCGTGCAGGCGCTGAACGACAGCAGTGCGCCGCTCACCGATAGCTTCACGGTGCTGTCGGAGGACGGAACGGCGAAGTCGTCACGGTCACTATCAACGGTACCAATGACGCGGCGGTGATTACGGGCACGAGCACCGGCACGGTCGTCGAAGCCGGTGGCGTGGCCAACGGAACTCCTGGTACGCCGACGGCCACTGGCGACCTGCTGGCTACGGACGTCGACAATACGGCCGACGCGTTCCAAGCCGTGGCTGCGGGTGCTGCGACAACGAATCATTACGGCACCTACGGCGTCACGGCCAGCGGTGTGTGGACGTACACGCTCGATGACACCAACGCAGCCGTGCAGGCGCTGAACGACAGCAGTGCGCCGCTCACCGATAGCTTCACCGTGCTGTCGGAGGACGGAACGGCGACAGTCGTAATGGTCACGATCAATGGCACCAACGACGCGGCGGTGCTCTCGGCCGACGTGGCGGAGCTGGTGGAGACCGACGCGGTGCTGAGCACCGGCGGCACGCTCGACGATCAGCGACGTCGACAGCGCCGAGACGTTCGTGGCGCAGGTCGGCACGGCCGGCACCTATGGCAGCTTCTCGGTCGATGCGGCCGGGGCGTGGAGTTACACGGCCAGCTCGGCACACGACGAGTTCGTGGCCGGGGTGACCTACACCGACACCTTCGACGTGGTCGAGTGCCGACGGCACGCACGACCAGCGTGACGGTGCAACATCCTCGGCACCAACGATGCGGCGGTGCTCTCGGCCGACGTGGCGGACCTGGTAGAAACCGACGCGGTGCTGAGCACCGGCGGCACGCTCACGATCAGCGACGTCGACAGCGCGGAGACGTTCGTGGCGCAGCTCGGCACGGCCGGCACCTATGGCAGCTTCTCGATCGACGCGGCCGGGGCGTGGAGCTACACGGCGAGCAGTCGCCCACGACGAGTTCGTGGCCGGGGTGACCTATACCGACACGTTCGACGTCGTCAGTGCCGACGGCACGCACACCAGCGTGACGGTGCACATCCTCGGCACCGGCGATGCACCCACCAATACGGTGCCGGGCGCACAGGTAACGAATGAAGACACATCCAAAGCCATCACCGGCCTGAGCATAGCTGATGGTGGCGTATCCAACACCGTGACGCTGTCGGTCACTCACGGCAGCCTGGCCGTGACTGGAGGTGCCGGCGTGGTCGTTGCGGGAAGCGGGTCGGCCAGCGTCACGCTGACCGGTTCCGTGGCCGCAATCAATGCCGCGCTGGCTGCAGTGGGTGGAGTGACCTACTCGCCCACGGCGAATTACAACGGCGGCGACACACTGACGATGCTCACCAGCAACAACGCCGGTGGCGGAGCACAGACTGACACCGATACCGTGGCGATCACGATCAATGAGATCAACGACAATCCGGTTGCCGTCGCCGACAGAGTCATCGTTTCGAACAGCACGGCGGTGACGATCGCCGCCAGCTCGCTGCTTGGCAATGACACCGACATCGACGGCCCTGCATTGCAGGTGACGGGCGTGAGCAATGCCGTCGGCATCACCGGCCTCAGCTTCAACGCAGCAACCGGGATGATCAGCTTTACCAGCGGCAGCACGGCAGGTGCGACTGCCGGCAGCTTCCAGTACACCGTGTCGGATGGCAACGGCGGCACGAGCACCGCAACTGTAACGATCGACGTCCGAGCCGTATCGACGGGAAATGGTATGGATACCGTTGACCTGTCCGCGGCCGGAACATATCAAGCGTCATACGTCGATGGGCGCGGCGGTGCAGACAACCTGACTGGCGGCGCCAGTGGCGACGTCTTCATCGGCGGCTCGGGTAACGGCGCCGACACCCTGATCGGTTCCGCAGGCAGACGACCTCCTGATCGGCGGCGACGGCAGCGACACGCTGACGGGTGGCGCAGGCAATGACGTGCTGCGGGGAGGCGCTGGCAATGGCGATGTGATGGATGGCGGAGACGGCAAGGAAGACCTGCTCGATTTCTCCGATGGCACGGCAGCGCTGAACCTTACGCTCGTACAGAGCACCTCCAATACCACGCTGGCCAACGCCACCGGCGCTCTCGGCAACAACGATGCCTACAGGAACATCGAAGGCGTCATTGGCACCGGTCTCGACGACAACATTACCGGCAGCAGCGCCAATGACGTCATTCGCGGCGGCGCAGGCTTTGACACCCTCAATGGCGCGGGTGGCTCGGACCTGATCGACTTCTCCGACGGCGCAGCGGGAATCACCTTCTCGTTGGTGAATAACGGAGTGGGGACCGTGTTCAATTCCGGCGCCGCCAATCTTGGCATCGACACCTACTCGGGTTTCGAAGGCGTGATCGGTACGAACTTCGCCGACAACCTGACGGGCTCGGCGTCGGATGACCAGATTCGCGGTGGCCGGGGCAACGACGTCCTGAGTGGCGCTGACGGGAACGACATCCTCGTCGGCGGTGCAGGCGCCGATACGATGTCGGGTGGCGCGGGCAGCGACACGTTCGTCTATCGCAGCGGCGATGCCTCGGCCGTCGACACGCTCACCGACTTCACCGCCGGCGCCGGCGGGGATGTGCTCGACATCTCCGACTTGCTCGTCGGTACTTTCGCCGGAAATGAGTCGTCGTACCTCGGCCTGCGGGAAAGCGGCGGCAACACGATCATGAGCATCGATCGCGACGGCACTGGTTCGGCGTATGGCTTCCAGGACTTCGTCGTGCTGCAGGGCTCGACGGGCCTGAGCCTCTCGACGCTGATTAATAATGGCAACATCGACTGGACTCCGTGACGAGTCCACAGGCCGGGGTCGCAGGAAGCTGCACCCCGGCCTGTTGAAGGCGCAGCAGTAGGCACGCGACCGCAGACCACTTGACGGCTCTGCGGTATCAACCACGCCGCGTCTGCGGCGGAGCGGATCACTTGCCGACAGGCTCCAGTGCTGTATATAGTAACAGTAACTGTGTTTATATACAGCTATACGATCCACGCCCCTCTCTTGCCGCAGCGGCTCGATTTCCGGTCTCTCCATGCGCCATCCCCGCAGTCGGTCCCTGGGCTCGCTCGAGCTGTTTGCGCATTTGTCCGCGACGGCCAAGCCGCAGCCCAACAAACCACAGCGGGTCGAACTCTTACGTCTCCCGGTCCCGAAGAACAGCGGAGCCGTCACCCGATCCGTAAAGCGGGCTGAACTCTGGCTTGCCGTGCACCTGCCCGGGTTGATGCTCGATTCGATGCAGGAAGCGCGAGCCGCTTTGCCGGGCCAGCCACCCGTGGCGATTGTCGACCTCGAGCGCAACGGCAAGGTCGTCCGCGCCTGCGATGCGATCGCTTTGGCCGCGGGCGTTCGTCCAGGCATGTCGATGAACTCGGCACTGGCACTGCTGCCGTCGCTGCACACCCTGGCGCGTGACACCCGGCGCGAACGGCACACACTCGAAGCCGTCGCGCGGCGCGGCCTCAACTTCACGCCCCGTGTAAGCCTCGAACCGCCGGATGGCGTGCTGCTCGAAGTCCGCGGCAGCTTGCGGCTTTTTGGCGGCGCACGCCGGCTCTGTGAATTGCTGCTCGCCGATCTCGCCGAAAACACGGGAGCCACGGTGCGGTTCGCAATTACGCCTGCACCGCTGGCATCGCTGTGGTTTGCACGCCAGGCGCAAGACAACCGCGCGGTGCTCGTGCGCCGGCCCGAAGACCTGCCGAGCCGTCTTGCCTCCCTGCCGCTTGTCTGCACGCGCTGGCCCGAACGCAGCCAGCAGCTGCTGGGCACGATGGGCGTGCGCACGATCGGGGAATGCCTGCGCCTACCGCGCGACGGTTTCGCGCGCCGTTGCGGCGCAACGCTGCTCACGATGCTCGACCGCGCCACGGGCCGATTGCCGGAACCGCGCGCAGGTTTCGCCGCTCGTGAGAAATTTGCGACACGCCGCGACCTCGAGCCGGAGCTCACCAATACCGAGCGGCTGTGTCACGCGCTCGAGCCGCTGCTCGAAGAACTGTGCCGTTTCCTGCGTGAGCGCGGCCGCGCCGTGCAGGCGATCGAATTGCAGTTGCGGCATCGTGAAGCGGCGTCCACGCGCGTGCGGCTGCGCTTCATGCAACCTATCGGCGCGCAGCCGCAGCGCATCGCAGAACTGCTGCGCGAAAGAATCGCGCGCGTCGAGTTGCCGCAACCCGTGCGCGCCGTGCGCCTGGTCAGCGGGCCGCTCGTGGAAATGACGGCCGTCCCGACCGAACTGTTTGCGGACGATCGTCGCGAGTCCGGTGCAAATGTGCCGCAACTCATCGAGCGGTTGCGTGCCCGGCTCGGCGTAACCGCCGTGCATGGCCTTGCCTGCATCCCCGAGCATCGTCCCGAAGCCGCATGGCGCGCGGTCGAACCCCTGCGGCCGCGAAGTCATGGGACGACGAGCCTTGAAGATTCGTCGCCGTCAGGGCAGGCGGAAGTTCGCGAGCAGGGCACGGCGGCGTCTCCAACCGGTCTCACTACCTCGCGGCCGCTCTGGTTGCTGGATGAACCGCAGCCCTGCAGCAGCCCGCTCGAGGTCGAGGACGGTCCCGAGTGCATCGAGTCCGGCTGGTGGGATGGCCAGGACATTTCCCGCGATTACTTCGTGGCCCGTAACCGGCAGGGCATGCGCTTGTGGGTGTTTCGGCACCGGCGCGAAGCAGATGCGCACGGTTGGTTCATCCATGGCTATTTCGGCTGATCCACTCGCGCCGATGCCGCAACGAATTTGCACATGCGTTACGCCGAACTCCACTGCCTTTCCAATTTCAGCTTCCTGCGCGGCGCCTCGCAACCGGAAGAACTCGTCGAGCGCGCCACCCAGTACGGCTATACGGCGCTTGCCATCACCGACGAGTGCTCGGTGGCGGGGGTCGTACGCGCTCACGTGGCGGCGCGCGAGCATGACTGCAAGCTCATCGTGGGGGCCGAATTCCGGCTCGATGACGGCTTGCGCTGCGTACTGCTCGCGCAGACGCGCCGCGGCTATGCGCAACTCTGTCGCCTGATCACGCGGGGCCGGCGCGCCGCTCCCAAGGGCGAATACCGGCTCACGCGCAGCGATTTTCACGGCACGGGTGGTCTCGATGATTGCCTTTGCCTGTGGTTGCCAGGCGCAAGGCCGGCCATTACGGAGGCGCGCTGGCTGCAGGAAGTGTTTCCGCAGCGGTTGTGGCTCGCCGTAGAACTCCTGACCACGGGACGCGACCGTCGCCGCCTGCAAGCGCTGCAGGCACTGGCGGCAGAGGTGGCCCTGCCCCTGGTCGCGGCGGGCGATGTGCACATGCACGCCCGCGGCCGCCGCGCGTTGCAGGACGTGCTCACCGCGACACGGCTCGGCACGACGGTCGACCAGGCGGGCCTCGCGCTCTTTCCGAACGGCGAGCGCCATTTGCGCCCCATTGCGCGCATCGCCGAACTGCATCCACCCGAATTGCTCGAAGCGACCGTGGACATCGCAGCGCGCTGCACGTTCTCGCTGGATGAACTGCGCTACGAATACCCGCGCGAGATCGTGCCGGAGGGATGGACGGCGGCGAGCTGGCTGCGACACCTCACCGAAGTCGGCAAGCAGCACCGCTGGCCCGGCGGCGTGCCGGAGCAGGTGGCGCACGCGATCGAGCATGAACTCGCGCTGATCGAAGAACTGGCGTACGAACCTTATTTCCTGACGGTGTACGACATCGTGCGGTTCGCGCGGTCGCGCGGCATCCTCTGCCAGGGGCGCGGCTCGGCGGCCAATTCCGCCGTCTGCTTCTGCCTCGGCGTCACCGAGGTCGACCCCGCACGCATGTCGCTGCTGTTCGAGCGCTTCATCTCGAAGGAACGCAATGAGCCGCCGGACATCGATGTCGACTTCGAGCACGAGCGGCGCGAGGAGGTCATCCAGTACATCTATGCCAAGTACGGACGGCAGCGCGCGGCGCTTGCGGCCACGGTCATCAGCTACCGTCCGCGCAGTGCACTGCGGGACGTCGCGAAGGCCATGGGTCTCGATGCCTTGCAGGTTGCCGCACTCGCGCGCTCGATGCAGTGGTGGGACGGTTCGCACATCGATGCGGGGCGTGTGCTCGAGGCGGGACTCGATCCTGAAAGCCCCGTGCTGTCGAAGGTGCTCACCCTCGCGCGTACATTGCTTGGTTTTCCGCGTCACCTGTCGCAGCACGTTGGTGGCTTCGTCATAGCGCGCGACCTGCTCGAGGATCTCGTGCCGGTCGAAAACGCGGCGATGCCCGACCGTACGGTCATCCAGTGGGACAAGGACGACCTCGACGCACTGGGGTTGTTGAAGGTGGACGTGCTCGGGCTCGGCATGCTCTCGGCGATCCGCCGCGCATTCGACCTGGTGCATGGCTTTCGCGGCCCGCGCTGGACGCTCGCGACCGTGCCGGCCGAAGACCCGATGGTTTACGAAATGATCGGGCATGCCGATACCGTCGGCGTGTTCCAGATCGAATCGCGCGCGCAGATGGCGATGCTGCCGCAGGCTGCGCCCGCAGTCCTATTACGACCTCGTCATCGAAGTGGCGATCATCCGGCCCGGCCCGATCCAGGGCGACATGGTGCATCCCTACCTGCGGCGCCGCGGCGGCCAGGAGGAAGTGAGCTACCCGAGCGAGGAGGTCGAAGAGGTGTTGAAGCGCACGCTCGGCGTGCCGATCTTCCAGGAACAGGTGATGCAGCTCGCCATCGTCGCCGCGGGCTTCACGCCGGGCGAAGCGGACCAGTTGCGGCGGGCCATGGCGGCCTGGAAGCGCAAGGGCGGGCTCGGCCACTTCGAGGAACGCCTGATCCACGGCATGCGCGAGCGCGGCTACTCCGAGGAGTTTGCGCGCCGGATCTTCCAGCAGATCCTTGGCTTCGGCGAATACGGCTTTCCCGAGTCGCACGCCGCGAGTTTTGCGCTGCTGGTCTATGTCTCGGCCTGGCTCAAGCGCCATGAGCCCGCGGCCTTTACCGCAGCGCTGATCAACAGCCAGCCCATGGGGTTCTATGCGCCGTCGCAGCTGGTGCAGGACGCGCAGCGGCACGGCGTCGTCATGAGGCCGATCGACGTTCGCGTCAGCAACTGGGATTGCAGCCTCGAGACGGTCGAAGGCAAGGCCGATCCCGCGCTGCGGCTGGGCCTGCGCCTCGTCAAGGGATTTCCCGAGGAGGCCGCCGGGCGTCTCGTCGAGGCGCGTCGCGAATGCGGCGGGTTCGCGAACGTGCAACACCTCGCCGAACGAGCGCGGCTCGATCGGCGCGAACTGGGGTGCCTGGCGGCCGCCGGCGCGTTCGAAGGCCTGGGCGGTCATCGCCATCGCGCGGCCTGGAACGTGGCCGGCGTCGAGGCGCCATTGCCGGTGCTGCCGGAGGTGCGTATCGGCGAAGGCATCCCGCTGCTGCGGGCACCGCGCGAGGGCGAGGACATCGTGGCCGACTATGCGCACACCGGTCTTACGTTGCGGCGCCACCCCGTGGCCCTGCTGCGGTCGCGCCTCGAACAGCGGGGCTTCCTGGGTTCAGTTGAATTACGAGCCAGGAAGCACGGTTCCACGGTGCGCACGGCGGGTCTCGTGATCACCCGCCAGCGTCCGGGCAGCGCCGAGGGTGTCACGTTCGTGACGCTCGAAGACGAGTTCGGCTCGATCAACCTGATCGTCTGGCGCGACACCGCCGAAAAGCAGCGCCGGGCCCTCGTCGGCTCGCGGCTGATGGGCGTCGCAGGTGAACTGCAGATGGAAGGCGAGGTGATGCACGTGATCGTGCACCGGCTCGTGGACCTGAGCCGATGGCTCGGGCAGCTGCACGCGCCCGCACGAAATTTCCATTAGACGGACGTCAGATCCGCGGGCTGGCGCGGCCGGTCGCCGATGTCGTAGTCGTCGAAATCGCTCAGCAGTTCCGAGGTGCGTTTCTGCTCGAGCAGGCGCTCGAGTTTGCGCCACGCCGGTTCCGCGCCTTTCGGCGCGCCGCGCTTGCGCTTGTCGAGGTCCTGCATCAGCCGATCGACGTCGAGGGACTCTTCGCTGCCCGCGACCTCTTCGACATCCTCATCCTCGAATTCGTCCGCTGGCTCTGGCTTCTCGCTCATGGAAAAACCCGGTGGGGCGTTCGTTGCGTGCCTCTTATACTTCGCCGTCGCTGCGTCGGCAAGAAGACGAAGGTACGTGTTTCAAAACCTGCGCATCAATGCAATAAGCTCGCCATGCGCCGCCGGTACTGGATGACGAGCGGATCCTGTTCGCCGAGCACGTCGAAGGCCTGCAACAACGAGCGCCGGCCGAGGTCGTCCCCGAACTTCCTGTCGCGCCGCATCACCTCGAGCCACTCCGCGAGCGCCGTGCCGAAATCGCCGATCAGTGCGTAGTGCGCGCCCAATGCCTGGCGTGCCGCGACGTCGGCCGGATTGGCCTCGAGGGCGGTGCGGAGCGCCCCCGCATCGGGATGGCTATTCGCGGTCTCGACGAATGCCAGGCGGGCGCGCAGCGTCTTGAGCGACGGATGTTCGGCGTTCGTCGGCGGCGAGCGAGTCGATGGCCGCGGCCGCGCCGGCAGCATCCCGCTGGTCAAGCAGTCGCGCCGCAACGTCTTCGGGCCGGGTGCTGCTGGACGCAACGACGACCGGCGTGGGTTCATGCGGCGGCGCCTCCCCGGGCGCCTCCCCACCGGCCAGGTCCTGCTGCCCCTCGGCATCGAGATACTTGTCGATCAGGGCCTTGATCGTCGCTTCGGGCTGCACACCGACGAGCTGCTCTGCGACGGCGCCCTTGGACACCAGCATCAGCATGGGGATGCCGCGCACCTGGAAGTGAGTCGCCAGCTGTTGCTGCTCGTCGGTATTGACCTTGGCGAGCAGGAAGCGTCCGGCATAATCGTCGGCAAGCCGCTCCAGCATCGGCGTCAGCGCCTGGCAAGGCCCGCACCACGGCGCCCAGAAATCGACCAGCACGGGTTTCGAGTTCGATGCCTCGACCACGTCTGTCATGAAGTTCGCAGCGGTGGCAGCGAATATGTGTGGCGATTCCGCCATGGCGGGTCCTCCTCGTGCGGGCGCGGATTGTCGAAGCCTGGGCGAGCCGATGCAAGCGCTCGTTTGCCAGTCGGAAGATCCGCGGACGAGAGCCAACGGTCCGGCAACACCTGATCTGCAGAACGATTTCGGCCTGGAAGTCACGATTTCCGGCGCGCTGGGCCTGCGCGTGGACGTCGCCACTGCAAGGGCTCGCGGGTTGCCGATCCGCGGGCCCTGTTCGTTTTGGCTAGAATCCGTCGATTACCTTGCAAGGCAGCACTATCCCATGGCTGTGACCCAGGATCCGGTGACGACTGCGCGCTTCCTGTTTGCCGACGAGCAGGATTTTTTGACACCCGTCGGTGTCGCGATCAACGCCGATTTCCTCGCGGACGAAGAGCGGGTGGTGCGCCAGCTTGCAGATATCGCGCGTTTCGATCCGCCGGTGCACGACGCCGTGCAGGGTACGGCGCGTGACCTGGTCGCCGCAGTGCGCAAGGCGCCCGCCTCGAAGACGGGTCTCGACGCATTCCTGCGACAGTACGACCTGTCGTCGCAGGAGGGCGTGATCCTCATGTGTCTAGCCGAAGCGCTGCTGCGCATCCCGGACGACGACACGGCGGATCGACTGATCGCCGACAAGTTGCGCGCTGGCGACTGGGCGAGCCACCTTGGCGACAGCCAGTCCCTGTTCGTGAATGCTTCGACCTGGGGCCTGCTGCTGACCGGGCGCATCGTGCGACTCGACCCGAATGACATCGCCGCACCGGGTAGCGCGATGAGTCGTGTAGCAAGCCGGCTCGGTGAACCGATCGTGCGCACCGCGATGCGCCAGGCCATGCGCATCATGGGCCACCAGTTCGTCATGGGGCGCACCATCGACGAAGCGCTCGACAACTCGCTGACCGGCGCGAACAAGCGCTATCGCTACACGTTCGACATGCTCGGCGAAGCCGCGCTGACCACGGAAGATGCCGACCGGTATTTCGAGTCGTATCGCAGCGCGATCGAGTCGCTCGCCGCGCGCGTAAGTGAGTATGCCGACGAAGAGGCGCGACCGAGCATCTCGGTGAAGTTGTCGGCATTGCACCCGCGCTTCGAGCGCGTGCACCGCCAGCGCGTCCTGCGTGAGCTTGCGCCGCGCCTGATCGAACTGTGCGTGCTCGCGCGCGACGCAGGCATCGCGTTGACACTCGATACCGAAGAGTCGGAGCGGCTCGAGATTACCGTCGAGTTGCTCGAGGCCGTCTGCCGCGACTCGCGGCTCGCCGGCTGGTCGGGCTTCGGCATGGCGGTCCAGGGCTATCAGAAACGCGCGCCGGCGCTGCTGCGCTACCTGATCAAGCTCGCACGCGGCACCAAGCGCACCCTGCACGTGCGCCTCGTCAAGGGCGCGTACTGGGACAGCGAGATCAAGCGCGCCCAGGAGCGTGGCCTCCCGGGCTATCCGGTCTACACGCGCAAGACCAACACGGACGTGGCCTACCTTGCCTGCGCGCGCATCCTGCTGGAGCACGGCCGCGAAATTTATCCGCAGTTCGCGTCGCACAATGCGCACACGGTCGCGGCCGTGTGGCACATGGCACGCAAGTACGCACGGCAGTTCGAGTTCCAGCGCCTGCACGGCATGGGCGAGGAGCTCTATTCGCATGTCACCGACCCGGCGGGGCTCAATTCGCCTTGCCGCGTGTATGCGCCGGTTGGAAACCACGAGGACCTGCTGCCGTACCTCGTGCGACGCCTGCTCGAGAACGGCTCGAACACGTCGTTCGTGAATCGGATCGTCAACGAAAACGAGCCGATCGACGCGATCGTGGCGGATCCGGTGCGCATGGTCGACTCCTATGCGCAGGCCGCACATCCGCGAATACCGGCGCCGCGTGATATCTACATGCCCGAACGGCGCAATTCGCTCGGCGTGCATCTTGCGGACGGCTCGGTGCTGCGTGGCATGGCCGATCGCATGGAACGCGTCTCGCGCCGCGCCTGGGTCGCAACGCCGCTGGTTGGCGGCAAGGCACACAGTCGGGCCGGCCGACTCGATCCGCAATCCGGCGGATCCCGCCGACATCGTCGGCTCGGTCACCCCGGCGAGCGCCGAGCACGTGCGAGCTGCGCTCGATCTCGCGCAGCAGGCACAGCCGGGCTGGGATGCGACCGCACCGGCGGTCCGGGCTGCAGCGCTGGAAAAGACCGCGGACCTGTTCGAGGAGTCGATGCCCGAACTGGTCGCGATGTGTGTGCGCGAGGCTGGCAAGACCGTCCCGGACAGCGTCTCCGAGGTGCGCGAGGCGGTGGATTTCCTGCGGTACTACGCGGCCCGCGCCCAGCAGGACTTTGCGGCGCCGATACGCTTGCCCGGGCCCACGGGCGAAAGCAACGAACTGAGCCTGCACGGTCGTGGGATCTTCACGTGCATCAGCCCCTGGAATTTTCCGCTGGCCATATTCACGGGCCAGGTTGCGGCGGCACTGGCGGCCGGGAACGCAGTGCTGGCGAAACCGGCCGAGCAGACACCGCTGGTCGCAGCCCAGGCTATCCGCCTCATGTTGCAGGCCGGTGTGCCGGCCGATGTGCTGCATTTCCTGCCGGGCGACGGTGCGGTTGTCGGTGCGGCTGCCGTCGCCGATCCTCGAGTCGGCGGCGTGGCGTTCACGGGGTCGACCGATACGGCGCGCATCATCAATCGCGCGCTCGCGGGCCGTAACGGCCCGATTGCGACGTTGATCGCCGAGACCGGCGGACAGAACGCGATGATCGTGGACAGTTCCGCGCTGCCCGAACAAGTCGTACTCGATGCTGTCCAATCGTCCTTCAACAGCGCAGGCCAGCGTTGTTCGGCGCTGCGCGTGCTATGCGTGCAGGACGACATCGCCGACAAGGTCAAGCGGTTGCTGGCGGGTTACATGGAAGAACTCGTGATCGGCAATCCGGCGTTGCTCGAGACGGACGTCGGGCCCGTGATTGACGAGACCGCGCGGAACACGCTGGACGGTCATGCCCGCGAAATAATCCAGCATGCGAAATGGCATCACCGGCTCGCGCTGCCACCTGCCGCGCGTCAGGGTACGTTTGTAGCGCCGCTTGCCGTGCAGATCGAATCGATCACGTTGCTCGAACGGGAGTGGTTCGGACCGATCCTGCATATCGTGTCGTACCGGTCCCGCGATCTCGAACAGTTGATCGATGCGATCAATGGGACGGGCTTCGGACTGACGTTCGGCATCCACAGCCGCATCGATAGCACCGTGCGTCGCGTGGCTTCGCGCGTGTCCGCGGGTAACGTCTACGTGAACCGCAACATCATCGGCGCGATCGTCGGTACACAGCCGTTCGGCGGTTGTGGACTCTCCGGCACCGGGCCCAAGGCCGGCGGTCCTCACTACCTGCACCGTTTCGCGCACGAGCGTACGCTGACGGTCAATACCTCGGCTGTAGGGGGCAACGCCACACTGCTGGCCATGGAATAGTGCGCGTTCCTCACCGCATGAATCGCAACTGCACGGAAACCGCATGAACCTGAGTGTCCTCGACATCTTCAAGATCGGCGTCGGCCCATCCAGCTCGCACACGATGGGGCCGATGAATGCCGCGCAGGCGTTCGCCGCCGACCTGGACACTGCAGGGCTGCTCGAGCGCACGGCCAAGGTGGCCGCGCAGGTCTACGGCTCGCTGGCGTTGACGGGTCGGGGCCACTGCACGGACCGGGCAATACTGCTGGGCCTCGAAGGCAATCGGCCCGAGACGCTGGAGCCTGCGACCGTCGAACCGACGCTGGAGCGTATCCGTACGAGCGGGCGGCTGCGTCTGTTTGGCCGGCACGAAATCGCCTTCGACGAGCCGATGGACCTTCTTTTTCACCGTGACCAGACGCTGCCGCAGCATCCGAATGGAATGCGGTTCACGGCGTTGGATGCCGCCGGCAACGTGCTGCATCGCGAGGAGATTTTCTCGACCGGCGGTGGCTTCATCGTGCGCGCCGAGGACTTCGGCAAGGAACGCTCGGACGCGAAGCAGGTCGCCCTGCCGTATCCGTTCACCAACGCCGAGGAACTGCTGGGGATGGCACGGGACAACGGGCTCGAGCTGCATGAACTCGTGCTGCACAACGAGCGCGCGTATCGCCCGGATGAGCAGACTCGCGCCGCGCTGCTGCACATCTGGGCCGTCATGCACGAATGCATCGAACGCGGGTTTGCCGCCACCGGTCTGTTGCCGGGGGTGCTCAAGGTGAAGCGCCGGGCGGCGCGCATGCACCGACTGCTCATCGAATCGTCGGAACACCGTTCGCTCGATGCGATGGAATGGGCGAATGCGTATGCGCTCGCCGTCAACGAAGAAAATGCCGCGGGCGGCAAGGTCGTCACAGCGCCGACGAATGGCGCGGCCGGGATCGTTCCAGCCGTCATTTCGTATTACCGGAAGTTTGAACCGAGCGCGAGTGATGACGGTATCGTGCGTTTCCTGCTGGTGGCCGCCGCGATCGGCATGCTCTACAAGCGCAACGCCTCGATATCGGGCGCCGAGATGGGTTGCCAGGGCGAGGTCGGAGTCGCCTGCTCGATGGCCGCGGCAGGCCTGGTCGCGGCCTGGAATGGCACCAACGAGCAGATCGAAAACGCCGCCGAGATCGGCATGGAGCACAATCTCGGCCTCACGTGCGACCCGATCGCGGGCCTGGTGCAGATCCCCTGCATCGAGCGCAACGCCATGGGCGCCGTCAAGGCGATCAATGCCGCGCGCCTGGCCATGCGCGGCGACGGATCGCACAAGGTCTCGCTCGACCAGGTCATCGCGACGATGCGGCAGACCGGCCACGACATGTCGTCCATCTACAAGGAAACCAGCCAGGGCGGCCTTGCCGTAAACGTGCCCGAATGCTGAGCGAGGTCGACGGAACATGATGGAGCGTGCGCAATGACGGACGGCGTGCAGGTGGTGGTGGTGGTGACGGGCGCGTTCGGCGTGCTGGGTGCGGCCGTAGCCCGCGCGTTCGCCCGTGACGGCGCCCGTGTTGCACTGGTCGATGTGGCTCCCCAGGCATCGCTCGAACTACAGTCGGAATTCGGGACCGCGCACATGCTGCTCGGCGGCGCCGATCTCTCGAACGTCGACAGCACACGCAAGACGATGGCGGCCATCTCGATGCGCTTCGGCGGGATCGATGTGCTCGTGAACGTGGCAGGCGGTTTTCGCTGGGAGAAACTCGAGGACGGCAGCGTCGACACCTGGGATCAGCTGTATTCGATGAACCTGCGCACGGCCGTGGTAAGCGCAAAGTGTGCCCTGCCGGCGATGCTCGAGCGTGGAGCGGGACGCATCATCAACATCGGCGCGGGCGCGGCGACGAAAGCGGGCGCAGGCATGGGCGCCTATGCGGCCTCGAAGGCAGCCGTGCAAAAACTGACCGAAGCGCTGTCCGAAGAAGTGAAGGACCGTGGCATCACGGTGAATGCCATCCTGCCCGGCATCATCGACACGCCGCGCAACCGGCTGGACATGCCGACGGCCGACTTTTCGAAGTGGGTCCAGCCCGATGCGATTGCGGAGGTAATCGTCTTCCTGGCGTCGAACTCGGGCCGCTCGATCACGGGCGCGGCGATCCCGGTGTTCGGGCGCGGCTAGGAAACGGCAGCGCGCGCGTTTCGTGTCGAAGTCGCGGCTCAGGCCGTATTGCGCGGATAGTCGAATTCGACGTCCTGTCCTGATTTCCAAACCAGTTCCGCCCAGTGGTCGATCGCAAAATTCGCGGTGAATATCGCGCAAGTCGGCATGTTGTCGATCTGTTCGTCGGCCGACAAGCGGTTGGCACATTCGGTGATGCCAGGATTGTGGCCGAACACCATGACGTGCCCGGCCTCGCCAGCCAATTCCTTGAGCACCGCGACGATCTGCTTTTGACCGGCCAGGTAGAGTCGCTCATCCAGGCGCAACGCCTGCGCGGGCACTTTCAGTTCACGCGCCATGATCGTTGCGGTGGTCACGGCCCGTACCGCCGGGCTCGTCAGCATCAGATGGGGTTTCAGCTTGAGCGCGCGCAGGCGTCGGGCCATTTCGGTGGCATCGCGATGGCCGCGCTTTGTGAGAACCCGGTCCCAGTCCTGCTGATCCGGCATCAACAGGTCGGCCTTTGCGTGGCGCACCAGGGTGATGCGTTTCATTCGCTGCCCACCTCCACGTACCCGTCGTCCGTGATCCTGGTCGGGTAGCTACGGACCGGCTCGTAGGCGGGCGGGGTCAACGCCTTGCCGGTACGCAGGCAGAAGCGTGAGCCGTGTCGTGGACAGATCACCTGGTGGTCGTCGATCTCGCCGCCGGCCAGGCCACCGCCATCGTGTGTGCAGAGGTCGTCGATGGCGAAAAATTCACCGCCGATGTTATAGACCGCGACAAACACATCGTCGATCTCGGCTGAGGCGTAATCGTCGGGCTCGATGTCCGCGACGCGTGCGACGCGGGTCCACGTCGTCATGCGGTCACATCATCCCGGTCTGTAGCTGCGCGGCCTCGGACATCATCGTCTGGTTCCACGGCGGATCGAATACGAGTTCGACATCCGCACGCTTTACAGTCGGGATGACTTCGACCTTGTCCTTGACGTCCTGCACCAGCACTTCGCCCATGCCACAGCCGGGTGCGGTCAGGGTCATCTTCACGGAAATGACGCGGCCGTCAGGCTCGGACGTCACGGCGCATTCGTAGACGAGTCCGAGGTCGATGATATTGATCGGGATTTCCGGGTCGTAACAGCCCCTCATGCGTTCCCAGGCGACCTCGCGCACGTCGTCGTCGCTCGCGTTCGGCGGCAGCGCCGGTGCTTCGCTCACCTCCTTGCCGAGCGCGTCTGCATCCTTGCCCGCGATGCGGAACAGGTTGCCTTCGACGTACACGGTGAAACTGCCGCCCAGCGCCTGCGTGATAAAACCCTGCTGGCCTTGCCGCAGTTTCACGTTCACGCCGGCGGGCACGATCACCGCATCGACGTCGCGCGTAAAGCTGACCGGCTCGTTATCCGCTCGGCTCACGTTACCTTGCTCCTGGCGCGCCGCGGGCGCACCGTACTTCGCTTACTCCGTACATACCGATTCCCGGCGGTGCAGGGCGGCATCCAGCGTGTGCCAGCACAGGCTGGCGCACTTCACGCGCGCCGGAAATTCACGCACGCCGGAGAGCGCGCCCAGCTTGCCCAGGGCCGGCACATCGATCGCGGCGTCCTCACGCGTCAACAGCTGGTGCATCGTGCCGAACAGTTTTTCCGCTTCGGCGATGCTCTTGCCCTTGAGGCTCTCCGTCAGCAGCGACGCAGACGCGACCGAGATTGCGCAGCCACTGCCGTGGAACGAGACGTCTTCGATGCGTTCGCCGTCGAGCTTCACGAACACGGTGAGCTTGTCGCCGCAAAGCGGATTGAAACCATCGGCGCGACGATCGGCATCGGGCATCTCGCGGAAATTCCGCGGGTTGCGGTTGTGGTCGACGATGACGTCGCGATAGAGGTCCTTGAGGTCCATCAGCCGAACATCTCCCGTGCCGTGCCCAGTGCGTCGACGAGCCGGTCGACCTCGCCGTGCGTGTTATAGAAAGCGAACGAGGCGCGTGCCGTCGCCGGCACCTTGAAAAAGTCCATGACCGGCATCGCACAGTGGTGACCGGTCCGGATCGCGACGCCTTCGTGGTCGAGGATCGTGCCAAGGTCGTGCGGGTGCACGCCGTCGAGCGTGAACGAAACGACCGCGGCTTTCTGCGGCGCCGTGCCAATGAACTGCAGCCCAGGTACCGTCGCGAGCCGTTCGTTCGCATATTGCAGCAACGCGTGCTCGGCGGCAGCAATGCGCTCCATGCCGATCGAACCGAGGTAATCGACGGCAGCACCGAGACCGATGGCGCCTGCGATGTCGGGCGTCCCTGCCTCGAATTTCCAGGGCAAGTCGTTGTAGACCGTCTTCTCGAACGTGACCGCGAGAATCATGTCGCCGCCGCCTTGCCAGGGCGGCATTTCGCGCAGCAGCGCTTCGCGGCCGAACAGCACGCCGATGCCGGTGGGTCCGCACATCTTGTGGCTCGAGAAGCAATAAAAGTCGCAATCGAGCGCCTGCACGTCGACGGCAAGATGCGGTACGGCCTGGGCGCCGTCGAGCAACACGGGAACCCCGCGCTGTCGCGCTGCGCGTATGTAGCGCTCGACCGGCACGATCGTGCCCAGCGCGTTCGAGACGTGCGTCATGGCCACGAGCCGCGTGCGATCGCCGAGCAGTGTCTCGAACGCCGCGAAATCGACCTCACCGGTGCGCGTGATCGGCACCACCTTGAGGGTTGCGCCCGTCTGCTGGCACAGCAGCTGCCATGGCACGATGTTCGCGTGGTGTTCGAGCCAGGTAATCAGGATTTCATCGCCGGGACCGAACCGTGGCCGGCCGTAACTTTGCGCGACGAGGTTGATCGCTTCCGTCGTGCCGCGCACGAACACGATTTCCTTGCGTGGACCGCGCATTGATGAAGCGGCGTACCTTTTCGCGTGCGCCTTCGAAGAGCTCGGTTGCTTCCTGGCTCAGCGCATGCACGCCACGGTGCACGTTTGCATGGTGGTTTTCATAGTAACGCGGACACCGCGTCAATGACGGCCCGGGGCCGCTGGCTCGAAGCGGCGTTGTCGAGGTACGACAGCGGCTTGCCGTGAATCGTGCGCGCCAGGATCGGGAAGTCCTGGCGGATGGCCGCGACATCGAGCGACCCGCCACGACCGGTCGGGAGCGAGCGGGTGACGGCGGTAGCGGACTTCATTCGGCCACCTCCAGCAGCCGGACCAGCCGGCGGTCGAGCTCGTCGTGCACGTGGCTCGCCAGCGGCGCGACGTCGACGAGCGAAAGCACGGCGCCAGCGAAGGCTCGCGTCAGTGCGCTGCGTGCTTCGGGTTCGCTCAGCCCGCGCGAACGCAGGTAGAAGAGGGCGTCCGGATCGAGCTGACCTGTCGTCGCGCCATGGCTGCATTGCACGTCGTCGGCGTAGATCTCCAGCTCGGGCTTCGTGTCGATCTCCGCTCCCGGTGTCAGCAGCAGGTTGCGGCTCGATTGGCGCGCGTTCGATTTCTGCGCGCCCGGCTGCACGACCGCCTTGCCGGTAAACACGGCCCGGCCACGGTTCGCGGCGATTCCGCGGTAGTCCTGCAGGCTCGTGGTTTCGATGCCGTGATGATCGACTCGGATATGTGTGTCCAGGTGCCGGGAGCCATCGGCCAGGAAAACGCCCGTCAACTGCGTCTCGGCGGCCCGTCCGGCCAAGGCGACGTTGAGATCGAGCCGCGCCAGCGAGCTGCCGAGCTGCGAATCGCGCAACACGAAACGCGCGTTGCTGCCGACCAGCGCATCGACGCGGTCGATGTGGAATGCGCGATCTCCATGGCGCTGCACGCGATAAACCGTCAGTTCCGCGCCGTCGCCAAGTTCGACGTCCAGCACGGAATTCACGAAATGCTCGATCGAGCCGGCGTCGGAGTAGTCCAGCAACAGCCGGGCGCGACTGCGGGCACCCATGCGCACGACGAGCCGTGGACTCGACAAGCTCGCCGCGGCGCCCGTCGCCAGCAGCGACACCTGCAGTATGTCGTCCGACACGCCGCTGCTTTCGAGCAGGATCGGATCGGGTGCAAGTGCGGCATTCAGGGCGGCAAACCGTTCAGTGCCGCCGCCGGTCAGCAGGCGCAGGACGGCGGCCGAGAGTTTCGTGTCGCTCCCGCTTGCGCCCAGCGTCGTCATCGTCGAATCCCGCGGCAGTCGCGGCGTCAGGCGTCGAGAGGTCCGCGCGTACGCGCCCGTTTTCGATCACGATGCGATTCGCCGCGAAGGCTGGTGGCAGGTTCGCCAGTTCAACGACATGGTCTGCATCGGCAGGCGCGAAGCGACGCGACTCGAGCCGGCGCAGATTCGTATATTTCCACGCTTCTTCCCGCGCGCCCGGGAAACCGAGCTCCAGGAAGCGCGCCAGGGCCGCCGAACGGTGCGCGGCCGAACCACGCAGGCGCGGCTGCAACCGCTCGAACGCCTCGCGGTAATGCTGCACAGCCGGGGAGGGCGCTGTCTGGCTCATGCGACGCGGGCCTCCTGCCGGACCCAGTCGTATCCCCGGCGTTCGAGGTCGAGCGCCAGGCTCTTGTCGCCGGTGCGCAGGATGCGGCCGTCCGACAGCACGTGGACGAAGTCCGGCTCGATGTAGTCGAGCAGCCGCTGGTAGTGCGTCACCATCACGATGGCCCGCTCCGGCGAGCGCAGGCTGTTGACACCGCTCGCCACGACGCGCAACGCATCGATGTCGAGGCCCGAGTCGGTCTCGTCGAGCAGTGCCAGCTTCGGTTCGAGCACGGCCATCTGCAGGATCTCGTTGCGCTTTTTCTCGCCGCCCGAAAACCCTTCGTTGACGCCACGGCTCAGGAAGCTTTCGTCCATCTGCATGAGCTGCATCTTGGCGCGGATCAGCGCGAGGAAATCGAACGCATCGACTTCAGGCTCGCCGCGTTGCTTGCGGTGCGCGTTGAGTGCTGCCTTCAGCAGATAGGCATTGTTCACGCCGGGAATTTCGACCGGGTATTGAAACGCGAGAAACACACCGCGCCGCGCTCGCTCTTCGGGCTCGAGTGCCAGCAGGTCTTCACCTTCGTAGGTGACGGTGCCCTTGGTCACGTCATACCCGGCGCGTCCCGCGAGCACGTTGGCGAGCGTGCTCTTGCCGGAACCGTTCGGCCCCATGATCGCGTGCACCTCGCCCGGGTTCACCTCGAGGTTGACGCCCTTGAGGATCTTTCTCGGGCCGATCTGGGCATGCAGGTCGCGAACGCTGAGCATTTCGATGGTTCTCTGGGTCGATTCAGCCGACGGCGCCTTCGAGGCTGACCGCAAGCAGGTTCTGGGCTTCCACGGCGAACTCCATCGGTAGTTCCTTGAAGACCACCTTGCAGAAGCCATTGACGATCATGTTCACCGCGTCTTCTTCGGAAATGCCGCGGCTGCGGCAGTAGAAGAGCTGGTCGTCGCCGATCTTCGAGGTCGTCGCCTCGTGCTCGACGATGGCCGTCGGGTGCTTTATCTCCATGTACGGAAACGTGTGCGCCCCGCACTTGTCGCCCATCAGCAGCGAATCGCACTGCGTGTGATTGCGTGCGCCTTCCGCGGAGGGCAGCACCTTGACGAGTCCGCGATAAGTATTCTGGCCGCGCCCGGCCGATATGCCTTTCGAGACGATCGTGCTGCGGGTGTTGCGGCCGATGTGGATCATCTTGGTGCCGGTGTCCGCCTGCTGGTAATGGTTGGCCAGCGCCACGGAGTAAAACTCGCCGACGGAGTTGTCACCCGTGAGGACGCAGCTCGGGTATTTCCAGGTGATCGCGGAGCCGGTTTCAACCTGGGTCCAGCTGATGCGGGAATTGGGCCCGCGGCATTCGCCGCGCTTGGTCACGAAGTTGTAAATGCCGCCGCGGCCTTGTTCGTCGCCCGGGTACCAGTTCTGCACGGTCGAATACTTGATGTTCGCATCGCCCATCGCGACCAGTTCGACCACCGCCGCGTGCAGCTGGTTTTCGTCGCGCATCGGTGCCGTGCAGCCTTCGAGGTAGCTGACGTTGCTGCCTTCGTCGGCAATGATCAGCGTGCGCTCGAACTGCCCGGTGTTCGCGGCGTTGATGCGGAAATACGTCGAAAGCTCCATCGGGCAACGGACACCCTTGGGCACGTAGACGAACGAACCGTCGGAGAACACCGCGGAGTTCAGCGTCGCGAAATAATTGTCGGTGTAGGGCACGACCGAACCGAGGTACTTCTCGATCAGTTCGGGGTGATTCAAGACGGCGTCCGAGAAGGAACAGAAGATCACTCCAGCCTTGGAGAGCTTTTCCTTGAATGTCGTCGCCACCGAGACGCTGTCGAAGACGGCGTCGACCGCGACGCCTGCGAGCCGGGCGCGTTCGTGCAACGGCACGCCGAGTTTCTCGTAGGTCGCCAGCAGCTTCGGGTCGACGTCATCGAGGCTTTTCGGCCCGTCTTTATTGGTCTTCGGCGCCGAGTAGTACGAGATCGACTGGTAATCCATCGGCGCGATGCGCAGGTGCGCCCAGTCCGGCTCCTGCATCGTGAACCAGTGCCGCAACGCCTTCAGGCGCCAATCGAGCATGAACTGCGGCTCGCGCTTCTTCAGTGAAATCACGCGCACCACGTCTTCGTCGAGGCCGGGCGGCAGCGTGTCCGATTCGACGTCGGTGATGAAGCCGTGCTGGTACTTCTGCGCGACGAGTGCGTCGAGTTCGCTGGTGCTCATGGACATTGCATTGGCCTCAGATACGCCCTGGGCCGCGCGGCAGGGGCAGGTTGACGCGCGCGACGCCCCGAAGTTCCGGGCGCCAGACGGCCACGGCTTCCTGGCCCGCGAGTTGCGCCAGCGAAATCTCGTCGAGTGAGCGCCGGATGGCGCGATTGATGCGCTGCCAGGCATTGCCCGTGCTGCAGGACGTCTCGCGGTCGCAAGCGCTGTGGTTGCTGCTGCACTCGGTAATGGCGACGGGGCCTTCGACGGCGTCGATAATGGCCGCTGCGCTGATGCCGGTCGCCGGACGCGCGAGTTGGTATCCTCCTCGCATGCCACGCGTCGACGTAAGGATGCCGGCCCGGTGAAAACATTTCAGCAGCTTGCTGACCGTGGGCAGCCCCAATTTGGTGCGCTCGGCAACCTCTGACGCGGTCAAGCGTTGCTCCGGGCATTGCCGCGAGGCAGGCGAGAACCACGGTGCCGTAATCCGTTAGTTTGCTTATGCGTAACATGGCGGTATCCTAATTGGGACTATTTTAGTCCTATAACGTTCGGACGCCAAGCCTGCATCGCTGCTGGATTCGGACGATGGCAGCGAACTGATAGAATTATCGGCTGGAATGGCGCGGCGCAGGCCGCGATTGGACCCCCGGAGAACGCCAATGAATGTCGCTGAACTCGAATCCATTGCCCGAGCGATGACCGCAAAGGGACGGGGTCTGCTGGCGGCCGACGAGTCGAGCGGGACCATCAAGAAACGCTTCGACGTGATCAAGCTCGAGTCCACCGAGGAGTCACGGCGCGCCTACCGCGAGCTGCTGTTTACGGCGCCCGGAATCGCCGAGCACATCAGCGGCGTCATCCTGTACGACGAGACGTTGCGCCAGAAGACCGCCGCCGGGCAGCCGTTCGCCGAATGGCTGGCTCAGCTTGGTATCGTGCCCGGCATCAAGGTCGACAAGGGCACCAAGCCGCTGCCGCGGTTTCCCAGCGAAACCATCACCGAAGGGCTCGACGGGTTGCGCGAGCGCCTCGCCGAATACCACGCGCTCGGAGCGCGCTTTGCCAAGTGGCGCGCCGTAATCGACATTGGCCCTGGCTTCCCGACGTCGTTCGGCATCGAAGCCAATGCGCACGCGCTGGGACGCTATGCCGCGCTGTGCCAGGACGCCGGGATCGTGCCGATCGTCGAGCCCGAAGTGTTGATGGACGGAGATCACACGATCGAGCGCTGCGAGGCGGTTACCGATGAAGTGCTCGAAAAGGTATTCGACCAGCTGTTCGCGCAGCGCGTGTACCTGGAAGGCATCGTGTTGAAGCCGAACATGGTCGTCGCAGGCAAGAAGTGCCCGCAACAGGCCTCGCCGCAGCAGGTGGCCGAGGCAACGCTGCGTTGCCTCAAGCGTCATGTGCCGGCAGCGGTGCCGGGCATCGCATTTCTTTCGGGTGGCCAGAGCGAAGCTGAAGCGACGCTGCACCTCGATCGCATGAACAAGCTCGGCGGGGTGCCGTGGGCACTCACGTTCAGCTACGGACGTGCATTGCAGGCCAGCGCCCTGCAAAGCTGGCACGGCAAGCCGGAGAATCTCGCGGCAGGCCAGCAGACGTTCCTGAAGCGGGCCCGCTTGAATGGTCTCGCCCAGCTCGGCAAGTACGAGTCGTCACTCGAGTCGGCCTGAAGCAGCGGGCGCAAACATCCAGTGACTACCGAAACGGAGCTCGCGGCCGAAGCTCAGCCGGCCGGGGCTCGCGAGCCGGACATCGCGGTTCTCCGTGACGTCCACTATGCCGTGGACTCGGGCAAGACCGTGTTTCACGGTCTCAACATTTCGATTGGGCGCGGCGTCGTCACGGCCATCATGGGCCCGAGCGGTACCGGCAAGACGACGCTGCTGCGGTTGATCACCGGGCAGATCTTTGCCGACCGGGGCGAAGTCATCGTGGACGGCCAGAACCTTGCCCAGCTGCAGCACCATGAAATCTACGCGCTGCGCCGGCGCATGGGCATGCTGTTTCAGAACGGCGCACTGCTCACGGACCTCGATGTGTTCGAAAACGTCGCCTTCCCGTTGCGCGAGCACACGCGCCTGCCCGAGTCGCTGATCCGCACCATCGTGCTGACGAAGCTGCATGCCGTGGGCCTGCGCGGCGCCGCGTCGCTGTTGCCGCAGCAATTGTCCGGCGGCATGGCGCGTCGCGTGGCACTGGCACGCGCCATCGCCATGGACCCGGACATCCTGATCTATGACGAGCCCTTTGCCGGTCTCGACCCGATCTCGATGGGCGTGGTGATGCGCCTGATCCGCTCTCTGAACGATGCGCTCGGCATCACCAGCATTGTAGTCACGCACGACGTGCGTGAAATCTCCCAGATTGCAGACGCGAGCTACATTCTCTCCGAAGGCACCGTCGTGGCGAGCGGCACGCCGCGCGAACTGAAGGAGCATCCGTCGCCGGTTGTGCACCAGTTCATGGAAGGCTTGGCCGACGGGCCGGTGGAATTCCATTATCCGGCAGGCGACTATCACGAAGAGCTGCTCGACCGGCGAGTCCGACGATGACGGGGCTGATGCTCGAGTTGTTCGACGGCGCCCGCACGAGTCTCGAACGCGTCGGCATGATGACGCGCTTCGCGCGGGCGGTTGCTGGTGTTGACACCGTCGTCGCTTTTGCGCGTGCGACCGATCATCGAGCAGGTCTACAACACGGGCGCAATGTCGCTGTTGCTGATCATGACCTGCGGCTTGTTCGTGGGCATGGTTCTCGGCCTCCAGGGTTACGACCTGCTGCAACGATTCGGTTCGGAAGAATCGTTAGGCATGGCTTCGGCGCTCGGATTGCTGAAGGAACTCGGTCCTGTGGTCACCGCGCTCTTGTTCGCGGGCCGCGCCGGCACGGCCCTCGCGTCGGAACTGGGATTGATGCGCGCGACCGACCAGATTGCGGCCATGGACATCATGGCGGTCGATCCGATGCGACGCGTGGTATTGCCGCGTTTCCTGGGCGCCATCATCGCGATGCCCCTGCTGACGGCGATTTTCATCGCGGTCGGTCTGTTCGGGGTGCAGCTCGTCGGGGTGCAGTTCCTGGGCGTGGACGTGGGCAGTTTCTGGTCCCAGATGCGCAGTGCGGTTGAACTCGGAGACGTGCAGGAAGGTCTGATCAAGGGCTCCGTGTTCGGGGTCGCCTGCAGCTTCATCGCCGTCTACGAAGGTTACAATGCCATTCCCACGGCCGAGGGAGTCGGACGTGCCACCACGCGGACGGTTGTGACGTCCGCTGTCGTGACATTGATCCTCGACTACATTCTCACGTCTCTCATGCTCTAACTACCCGAGGCGAACCATGCGGCCATCCCGCACGCTCGACATTTCAACCGGCCTGTTCGTGTTGCTTGGCTTCGCGGCCATCCTGTTCCTGGTCACGCAGATCACGAACCGCGAGTTTTCGCTGCACGACGAGTCATACAAGATCAAGGCGGCATTCGGCAACATCGGCGGCTTGAAAGCCGGCGCGCCCGTTTCCATGGCCGGCGTGACGATCGGCCGGGTGGAGGACATCCGTTACGACATGCAATTGTTCAAGGCCATCGCCGTGCTGCGGATCGACGGCAAGTACAACCAGATTCCGAAGGACAGCGACGCGAGTATCTTCACGGCGGGCCTGCTTGGTGGCCAGTACGTGGAGCTTTCGCCTGGCGGATCGGAAGAAGTCTTCAAGAATGGCGACAACGTGGAGTTCGTGCAGGATGCAGTCGTGCTCGAGAACCTCATCAGCAAGTACCTGTTCAACGCGGCCAGCGCAAAGGCCGGCGCCGGCGATGAATCCGCGCCCGCAGCCAAGGAGTAAGAATGCGTAATGTCTTTTTCGCCTGTTCAATGATGGCGGTGCTTGCCGCGGCGCCCGGCATCTCGATCGCGGCGGATGCGCCGGCAGCCTCGGCGACCGCCACGGTACCGGGCCCTGGTCCGCAGGAGTTGATGAAGAAAGTCTCGCAGGACCTGCTGCGCGACCTCGACGCCAACCGCGCGGCGTACACACAGGATCCGCGGAAGCTCCGGGCGCTGGTCGACCGGCATCTGTTGCCGCATTTCGACGTCGAGTACGCGGCGCGCCTGGTGCTCGGCCAGCATTGGCGGACTGCGTCCGAAGCACAGCGCAAGCGATTCATCGACGCGTTTTACCAGTCGCTGATGCGCAATTACGGCGACGCCATCGTCGAGTTCACGGCCGATCGCCTCTCCATCCTGCCGTTCAAGGGTGACCCCGCGGCGAACACCGCGACGGTGCGCACCCAGGTGAAGCGCAGCAATGGCACACCGGTGCCGGTCAATTACAGCCTGCGTGCAACCCCGCAAGGATGGAAAGCCTGGGACGTCACGATCGAGGGCATCTCGTACGTGAAGAACTACCGGACCGACTTCGGCTCGGAGATTGCGCAAAAAGGTATCGATGCGGTGATCCTGCGTCTCGAGGCGCAGAACGCATCGGGCCAGCCAGACCCGTCCGGGCTCCAGCTGCCAAGCCCGCGGCTGCTGCGGCTCCCGCGAAGCAAGACGGGCTGAGCGAGCCAGTGTCACGGTTCAAGATCAAGCGGACAGGGCCCGACCGGCTCGAGGCCGAGGGCGCCATTTGCTTCAACGGTGCGTCGCAGGCTCTGCGGTCCGGATTGGCATTGATCGGTCGCGGCGACAACACGACCATCGACCTGGCGAAGGTCACCGAAGCGGATAGTGCCGGTCTGGCGGTGCTCGTCGAGTGGCTTGCGAACGCGCACAAACTCGGCGCCGTGCTCCACTACTCGAATATCCCTGCCCAGATACTAGCGATCGCCCGGATTTCGGATCTCGATGAGTTGCTGACCGACGGTCACTGACCAGCGCCGGGCTCGCCGGTGTCGGGCTCCCCCGCATCGGGCTCGCCAGCGTCAGGCTTCCCAGCATCAGGCTCGCCGGCGTCCGCTTCGCCGGGGGCGCTGCTCCCGGGTCCGGTGCGGCCGCGGCATCTTCGCGCATCGCTTCTTCGGCCCAGTCCGCGTCGTCACCCTCGACCTTGTCCGCGGGCGGGTCGCCGTCGTAGACGGCATAAACACGTCGCTGCAAGTACGCGTCGCGGACGAAGGCATACGGGTCGTAGGCTTCGGACAGCATGCGGTCGAGCGGCAATAATCCCGCGCGCCTCTGCACGAAGTCGAGACGCAAGGGAAATCCACCGTTCGTTCGATGAGTCATACCAGCGGAAGGGCTGGTAGAAATCGTCGGCGATACGCGCCGGAGCATCGCGCAACGTCGCCGGGCCGAGGAACGGCAACACCAGGTACGGGCCTGGGGGAACTCCCCAACGTCCAAGGGTCTGACCAGAGTCTTCGTCGTGAATGGGCAGGCGAGCGCCCGACGCAACGTCGAAAATGCCGCCCCAACCCAGCGTCGTGTTGATCACCAGCCGCAGCGCGTCCTGGCCGCCTTCCTTGAACTTGCCCTGCAGGAACTGGTTGACGACCGTGGCGGGGTACGACAGGTTCGTAAAGAAGTTGCCGACGCCGGTCTGCACGGGCTTCGGGAACGTGATCGCGATATGCCTTGGCGACCGGCTTCAGCGCGTAGCGGTCCAGCGTATCGTTGAATTTGTACACGCCGCGGTTGAAGCCCTCGATCGGGTCGGGGTTTTTTTTCGGCGCCGTGGCGCCGGTGGTCGCGCAGCCAGAGATGCCGACGAGCGCGACCAGCATGACGACCAGCGCGTCACGGCGAATCCCGCCTGGCGGATGAAGTATCCCGGCCATCTATGGTTTCCCTGGTGAACGTGTTCGCGCGTGGCGAACGAAGGCTCGCATTCTAGCGAGTCTCGGGGTCGATCTCACCCTTGGCGCGGATCACCGCTTGGTTTCGTCGGGTGGCTTCGGCCGGTTGCGCTCTTTCGGCAGCCATTCGCGAATTTCTTTCAAGCGGGCGACGAACTTCGCGCGCTGCACATTGGAAATATCCGGCACGGACAGCGCCAGTTCGAGCTGGTTGATCGCGAGCGGCAGATCGCCGCTCATGAGGTGATACTCCGCCATGTACGAATAGGAGTCCGCCACGTCGCCCGCAGCGTTGGCAGCCATCGCCGTCAGCCTGATCTGTTCCTGGGTGGGCGGGACATTGTTGAACAAGTCGAGCAGCACTTCGTGCGCCTTGCGTGGCCGACCCGCCTGCATCAGGGCTTCGCCATAGCGCACCGTCACGGGAATATTGCGCGGGGCAAGGTTGCGTGCGCGCTCGAGTGTTTCGAGCGCGTCGCGAGTATCGCCCGTGGCCAGTTGCGCCTGCCCGAGCGCCGTGTGAAACATCATCACGCCCGGGTACGTGTCGCGCAGTTTTTCCAGTGTTGGTATCGCCGCCTCGGGGTCGCCCCCATAGATCTGCGACAGAGCGCGACCGTAGACTTGTGCCGGGGACAGGTCCGGATCGTTGCGACCGAGCGCGGCGTAGTAGTCGCGCGCATCGGTGCCACGCGGCGCCGACAGCACGCGCACGCGTTCCTTCACCAGCGCGTAGGCCAGCGTGTCGTGCACGTCGACCGGCGGATATTGCAGCGCGCGGTCTTTCGACTCGGCGATGCGCGAACTGGTGACCGGGTGCGTGCGCAAAAGCTCTGGCACGCGATCCGGCCCAAGCTGCGTGCGACGGAACATCGTGTCGAAGAATGCCGGCATCGCGTTCGGATCGAATCCAGCGTTCGCCAGCACGCCGATGCCGATGCGGTCGGCTTCGTACTCGTTTTCGCGCGTGAAAGTGATCTGCGCCTGCGCAGCGAGCCCCTGCGCTGCGCTGACCGCGCCCATCGTTGCGTTGGAGCTGGCGCCGCCGACGGCGCCGAGCAGGATCGCCGCCAGTACCGCGGCCGTCGATACCAGGCTCGTGCGTGACTGCGCCTCGATGCCGCGCGCAATGTGCCGCTGCGTGACGTGCGCGACTTCGTGCGCCAGCACGCCCGCGAGCTCGCTTTCATTCTTTGTTTCGAGCAGGAGCCCGGAGTGGATGCCGACATAACCGCCGGGCAGTGCGAACGCATTGATCGCGGGGTCGCGAATCATGAAGAAGTTGAAATCGTGGTTGCCTTCCTGCGCGAGGCTCGACAGCCGTAAGCCGAGCGATTGCAGGTACTCACCGACCTCCGGATCTTCCACCACGACGCCCTGTTCGCGCAGGCCGCGCATGACCATGCGGCCGATCTTCGTCTCGTCCTCGAGGCTCAAGGAAGCCTGGGCCGCCGTGCCCATCTCGGGCAGCTCGGATTGGTGGTCCTGCGCGAGGAGCGGCTTCGGCAGGACGATAAGCCACGCCGAAGCCGCAAATCCGGCGAGCAGGCTGAGCGCGCGATGTCTGAAGTTCATGTGCTCCATGAGACCAGCGGGCCGAAGCGGGGTTCCGCGCGGTTCGCTAGAGCGTCTCGGACGCGAAGTCCGCCAATCGCGAGCGTTCGCCCCGCGTGAGCGTGATGTGGCCGTAGTGCTGCCAGCCTCGAAACCGGTTCACGACGTATGTCAGGCCGCAGGTTGTCTCCGAAAGATAGGGCGTATCGATCTGTGCGATGTTGCCTAGACACACCAGTTTCGTGCCCGGGCCCGCCCGCGTGATCAAGGCTTTCATTTGCTTCGGCGTAAGGTTCTGCGCCTCGTCGAGTATCAGGTACCGGTTCAGGAAGGTGCGGCCGCGCATGAAATTGAGCGAACGGATCTTGATGCGGTTCCGCAGCAGGTCGTTCGTCGCGGCACGGCCCCAGCTGCCGCCTTCCTGGCTCTGCGTGAGCACCTCGAGGTTGTCCATCAACGCACCCATCCAGGGCTCCATCTTTTCCTCCTCGGTGCCCGGAAGGAAGCCGATGTCTTCGCCCAGCGGGATCGTCACCCGGGTCATGATGATCTCGCTGAAACGGTTGGTTTCGAGCGCCTGCGACAATCCGGCGGCGAGCGTCAGCAGCGTCTTGCCGGTGCCGGCGGGGCCGAGGATCGTGACGAAATCGATGTCCGGGTCGAGCAGCAGGTTGAACGCAAAATTCTGCTCGCGATTGCGCGCACTGATGCCCCAGACGCCGTGACGCTCGCTGCGATAGTCACGCAGCACCTCGAGCACCGCCGAGTCGCCTTCGATGCGCCGCACGGCCGCCTCGATGCCGTGATCGCCTTCCTGGTACACAAACTGGTTCGGCGCCCAGTTGGCAACGAGCTTGCCACGCACGCGATAGAAGCTCCGTCCGCCCTGTTCGTGCCACGATTCCAGCTTGCGACCGGTCCGCTCCCAGAAGTTCGCCGGCAGCTCCTCGATCCCGGTGTAGAGGAGGTCGGCATCCTCGATGGTCTTGTCGCTGTAGTAGTCTTCGGCGTGCACGCCGAGGATCGCGGCCTTGATGCGCAGGTTGATGTCCTTGGACACCAGCGTCACGCGCGCATCCGCGGATACTGTTTCTGCAGCGCCAGCGTCTGCGCGAGAATCGCGTTGTCGGCGCCATGGCCGGGCAGGGTGTCCGGCAGCCCGCCGGCAAGCTGTCGCGTCTGGAAGAACAAGCGTCCGCTCGGCGGCTTCTTGCCACCCGGCGTGTATTTCGCCGCGGGCAGCTCGAGTCCCCGATCGATGTGCGTCTTGTCCGCCGTCGCCATCAGCTCGTCGAGAAAACGGCTCACCTGGCGCACATTCCGCGCGGCTTCCGACATGCCTTTCTTGCCGGCGTCGAGCTCCTCGAGCACCGTCATGGGGATGAAAATGTCGTGTTCCTCGAACCGGAAGATGGCCGAGGGGTCATGCATCATGACGTTCGTGTCGAGGACGAACACGCGGCGCGGTTCGCTCGTCTTCCTGCGGCTGGCCAATGCTGGCTCCGTTATGTGTTTGCGGATTATGGGTGGGAAGCTGGCGCGGGCTCGGCGCGGCGCCGCTTAGAGCTCGGCGACGGCGGCAAGGACTTCCTCGGCATGGCCCGGCACCTTGACCTTGCGCCATTCTCGCCGCAACACGCCTTTCGCGTCGATCAGGAAGGTGCTGCGCTCGACGCCCATGTACTTCCTGCCGTACATGCTTTTTTCCTTCCAGACGTCGAAGAGGGCGCACGCCTCTTTCTCGGTGTCGGCAAGAAGTTCGAACGGGAAGCCATACTTCGCCTTGAATTTCTCATGCGAGGCGACGCTGTCGGGCGAGATCCCGACGATCTCCGTGCCGGATTTCCGGAACTTCGCATGCAGGTCACGAAACGCTTCGCCTTCCATCGTGCAGCCCGAGGTTGCATCCTTCGGATAGAAATACACGACCAGGTTCTTGCCCGAGGCGTCGGCCAGTTTCCATTTTGCGGCGCCCGTGGCGGGCAGGGCGAATGCAGGAACCTTGCGGTCGAGCGCGACCTTCTTTTCAGGCATGGGCGGTGTGACTCGTGAGGGCGGTGGTCAGGGCTTGAGCGGTTCGAGGATGGCGTCGAGGTTCATGTGATCGCAGAGATCCATGAATTCTTCACGCAAGGCCGCGATGTGGATGCGCGTCGGGACGTGGACAGCCATGTAGACGGAGAACATCGGCGCACCCGTGTGAGCCGCGTTGTAGGTGCGCGTCGTGATGTCGCCGATGTCGATCCCACGCGACGAGAAAAATCCTGAAAGTGCATGCAGCACGCCCGGCTGGTCGAGGCAGACGACGTCGGCTGTATACGAGACCATGTCGACGCGCGGGGCCTTCGGTTCCGTCCGGCGCGTGGTGATCGTGAGTCCCGAAGCTTCGCCGACTTTGGCGAGTTCACCCTCGAGCTTGGCCAGCGTGTGCCAGTTGCCGGAGACGAGCAGCAGCATCGTGAATTCGTTGCCGAGCGCCGTCATGCGGCTTTCGAGAACGTTGCCGCCGCACTCGACGACGACCCGCGTCATGTCGTAAACCAGGCCCGTCCTGTCGCTGCCGATGGCACAAATTGCGATTAATTGCTTCATGAAAGTCTTCGAAGGTCAGTTTAGCGGCGCAGCCGCGCCGGCGGTACTGCGATTGTGCCTTGCTTCGCCGCGCGACGCTTCAGTAGCATGAGGGGTCAACCGACCGAGGCTCCAGATGTTCAAGGGCAGTATCCCGGCACTTGTCACGCCCATGCGCGCTGACGGCTCGCTCGATTTCGACGCCTGGGACCGGTTGCTCGACTTTCACGTCGCGGAGGGCACGGACGGCATCGTCGTGGCGGGTACGACCGGTGAGTCACCGACCCTTGCGAGTTCCGAGGTCGAGGAACTGGTGACGTCGGGCGAAGCGCCGGCTGAAGGCCAAAATACCGGTCATCGCGGGCAGCGGCACCAACTCGACCCGGACCAGCATCGAACTGTCACTTGCAGCCGTTGCGGCAGGGGCCGACGCGCCTGCTGCTGGTCACGCCGTATTACAACCGGCCAACCCAGGAAGGCTTGTATCGCCATTTCTGCGCAATCGCCGACGCCGTGAACATCCCGGTCATGCTCTACAACGTGCCCGGGCGCACCGCCTGCGATCTTCTGCCGGAAACGGTCGTGCGGTTGTCGAAGCATCCGAGGATCGCCGGCATCAAGGAAGCGACGGGTGATCTCTCGCGCGCCGAGTCGATCCTTGCGCACGCCAAGCCCGGGTTCCTGCTGTTGAGCGGCGATGATCCGACGGCGGCGGAACTGATGAAGCGGGGCGCTTGTGGCGTGATATCGGTCACCGCGAACATTGCGCCGCGCGCCGTTCATGATCTGTGTGCGGCCGCGCTGGCCGGACATCACCAGGAGGCGGCGGCAATCAACGAAAGATTGATGCCGTTGCATCTCGCGATGTTCGTCGAGGCGAATCCGATTCCGGTCAAGTGGGCCGTGAGCCGGTCCGGGCTGATTGGACCTGCACTTCGCTTGCCGCTCACGCCGCTGGCCGAGCGTCTCGAGGATGACGTCCTCGCGGCCATGAAGGCGGCGGGCATCCACTACGCTTGATTCTTCGAACGTTGCGTCGACTGGCCTGTTAACGGGCCAGCCATCGACACGGCGGCGAGTCTTGCCGCTCATAGACGAGGATGCCATGGTCGGTTACGGCATCCTGGATCACGTCCACGGCAATGGGCTCGAATCGAACGTCCAGGCCAATGGCGCTCGATACTTCAGCCTTCCACGCGCCGCAGTCTGAGTGGAGCGCATCCAGCGCGGCCGTCGGCGGCATGGCGTCCGTTTCGAACGCAATGTCGAGATCGCTTTCCATGGTCTGCGCAGGCCTGCTGCTGTGGTTGCCGAAGAACCAGAGTCGAACGAGCTGCGGCTGCCCTGCGGCCCAGATGCCGACCTGTTCCGCGATCAGCTTGAGGTCACCCGTGAGATGCGAACTGCGCATCGCCCGAGTCTATGCGGTTCGACGTCCGGCTGGTCAGAAAAGTGCGGCCGGCGGCGAGGCGCTCCGGCCACGGCCCAGGTTTCCAGGTTGGAGATCCGGGCGCCGACCGTTGTTGCACTGCAGAAAGAGTATCCGGGCGGGACGGCGACGGTGCCGCGGGTACTGAGATCCGGCTCACAGATTCAGAGCCCGCCGTCCGTAAAAACGCCGGTTTCCGCCCTGCGGCCCGTAAGTTGCCGTCTGGGCGATACGAGCGGCCTCGGTCGCCTCCAGGTAAACCAACGGGACCAGCAATGAAACCAGGATTTTTGATGATCGCAGCCGCACTGTTTGCCTCGAGCGCGACGGCGCTGCCGATCGCCGTCACCGATGGATCGAGTTTCACGGTGACTTTCGACGGCTTCAATGGCAACCCGGCCGTCGTCATTCCGGGCCTGACAGCCGCCGCCGCATTCGAGGATTTCAGTTTCGGGACCACGACCGTGAACGGACAGGTCGTGACAGAGGTGATTTTCAATTACTCGATTACGAATACATCACAGGCTCCCGTGCTCTCCAGTCGTGTCTCGAACCTGACGTTCAATACCACGCCCGATCCCGTCTCCACCGGTCTCAACCAGGTTACCGGCGCCTTCGTTACGCTCGTGACAAGTGCGAACCAGCCGAATGGACTTGGCACTGTTGACGTCTGCCTTACGGCGCAGAATTGCCCGGGTGGCGGGAACGGCGGTATCGCGCAAGGAATTATGGGTTCAGGCGCCGCGACGCTGTTCTTCGCCGGCAGCATCACCTCGTTTTATTTCGACTCCCTGTTCGTGCGTTACCAAGGCGTCACCTGTGCGCCGGGCAGTCCTTGTGCGGGCGCGGGCTCCGGCATTGGAACGGAGAGTATTGAGGCGCGGGTCACGACGAGTGTGCCGGAGCCAGGCAGTCTCGCACTGCTGGGTCTGGGGCTTGCAGGTCTCGGCTTCGCGACGAGACGACGCGTCGCGTAGTGCAGGAGCCCGGCGGATGCGCCTCGTCGCCTCAATACAGAGGTAACGGAGGCGCCCGCCCCGATGGTCAACGGTTGAAAATCTGGTTGTTCTGAATAACAGGAAGCGCGTCGTACCAGTTGTACGAATCCGACGGTGTCGACTTCGGGATGCGCACCCAGAATATGTAGTTCACATGCAGCTTGTCGCGGGCGTAACGGAACAGCTCCGACATGGTCCAGTATTTCGTCGAGTAGCCGCCTGTTTCGTGCAGCGCGCGATAGCAGATGCCCTCGACCTGGATGCCCAGGTGCATCTGACCCTCGAACTTGTCGAAGTACGGATACGACTTCTGCACGAGCGTGTCGCGATCGGGTAGGAGGTCCGGGCCGGCCATGACCATGCCCTTGGGACCTACGGCCCTTGCCACCGCGCCGATGTAGTCCTGGTTGCCGACCATGAAGTTCTGGTACCAGAAAACGCGCGACCGCGGCATCACCTTCAGCGCGTAGCTGAACATCTCGATGTACGCGTCGCGGAACTTCTCCGGCGTGTACGCATACTTGTTGAGTACCGCTTGGTCGAGCCCGAGTGAGGTCTCCTGCGCCCCGATGCCTTCGAAGTTCGGGTGGCTGTCGAAGCGCTTGCCCATGGCGGTGACGAGCGCCTTGTAGCGGGACACTACGGTCGGGTGCCATCGGACCATTGAGTAGCCGCCGGTGCGATTGCGCGGTGTCACGCTATCGAGGTATGCGGGATTCGGCCGCTCGAGGTCGAACGTCTTGTCCTCGATCATGATGATCAGTTGCATGCCATAGGCCTGCGCCCAGTACAGGTCCTGCTGGATCATCGAGAAGTTGTAACCGCCCTGCGTGGGTTCCAACTCACGCCACTTGTACTTCTTCATGATACCGACCATGCCCGGTCGGCGCGCATCGTCCATGTACTTCTGCGAGCCATTGTGGGCCGGCAGGATCATGGTGTAGTGCCCGGGGTGGAACTTGCGTGTCGTCTGGTAGGCGTTGGCAGGTGGGGAGCAAAATGCAGAGGCAAGGGCTGCAATCGCAGCGAGCTTCAATACGTTGATCAAAATATCGACTCCATCTTCGTAATGCAGAATGAGCGGCACAAGGGCCGACTCACGACGGGCCGCATTGTGACCTCCGAAGATGGAGCCGTGGGAAAGTCATTCTCACATCGCACGCAAATTTGGCTTGGTTTTGCGGGCAATTCCAACTGCCACGGTTCGCTTGTACACAGACTTTTCTTCGATGCGAATCTTCGAGGCGAGCCACAGCGTGCCGCATTCACCGTTCGCTGCGTCATCGTTCGCGTGCGGGTTAGACGCAAGTCTTTGCTTGGCCCAGAGGGTGGGGTTCACTCGGCCCCACGGATGGGCCTCGCCTCGCTGGGGGCCGGAAGGCACCAGCGGAAACGCACCTTAAGCAGTACTCCGCGCCCGGTCGTGCGCCGCGTCGCGGTCTGCTACCTCACCCGCTAGTGCGGTCGTCGTCGCCGATCAACCGCTTGTACGGAGCCAGAGGCTCAATTTCTTCGGGAAACGGTGGCAACGAAGTCCACAAGCGACCCCAAGGCGCCGGCGACATGGAGCCGAAGCTGTCCCGCAAGACGCCGTGAGAGTAAATCCCCACGCCAAGGTTGCCGTCGAACTGACCGTAAACGACCATCTCGTCAAGTGTGGGTGAGGGCGGCCGTTAGCGAAGTGGCGCCGGGCGCACCTGTAGCAGGCAGCAACGGCACTGAGGCCTAGAGCAGCAGAGCGCTCTGTGTATGCAGTTGCCTCGATTTGTCCGTTTTTTCTAGGCAGCATAGGGTCATAAACAGGGCGCGGCGCCCAGTCGCTGCTCGTCGAGCCGCGCGTCCCGGCAAGCGGCGCACGAATGCAGGCAACGCACGCGAAGTGGTAAAGCCTTTGCCGATATCTACTGGGCGCTGCAAGTCCAGCATGCGCCAGCGTTCGCAACGGCAGCAATAGCAATGCACTTCGTGTTGTCGCTCATCCAGCGATGCTTTCCAAGCCGATCATGCGGTCGATGGTAGCGCCGCCTGAGGCTCGCCACACGCGACGCTGATGGCGGAAGAGATCAGCGTCGCTGGGCCACGCTTGTTTATTGACCGACGACTTCTTCGTCAACAGTATCGAAATAAAACACGGTCTTACCGGACAGGCGTGGATTGATGATGGCCAGCATCGGGATTGTCATGCCGTTGAAGCGTGCCAAATCCAGCGTGCCGCCGCTCAGCATCATGCGGGTTCGGTCGCCCTTGCCCTGGGGGGTATCGAAATGGACATACATGACGCCGCCGGCTGCGGACTTGAATTCGCAGTCGCCCACGCCGGCGTAGACCGTCTTGTGGCCTTCGACGATGGTGTCGACTGCCCCGCAGAGAACCGCCACGGGGACCACGGTGCTTTGGATGGTGAATTTCCCGGCGCCCTCGCCGACCAGGTACAAGTTCGATTTGCCCGGGCCGGTGTGCACTTCCGTCACCGTCTTGGTGGCCAGGCCAAACTCCAGGCGCGCCTCGGGTGCAGTCGCTTGAGCCTGTGCCAGGCCTGCCGCCATCGTAAACGCTGCCAGCAATGTCGATGTAATGTGGTTCGTTCTCATGCTCGTCTCCTCAGGATTGCTGAAATGTCAGGTTGTCGTACCAGGCTGTCGCATCGACATACGAACTCTTTAAGGTGATCTTGCCGTTCGAGACCGGGCAGATGTCGACCCCGTCGAACCTGATGTCGCGGCCATCAGGAATGGCGACGCGATTGCCGATCGGCAGGGGCTTCCCGAGCTTCGCCGTCATCGTCCACTCGGCGACGAACATCGACGCGTCGGCGAAGAGCGTGTTAACCGTGAAGTTGTAGTCGATGAAGGTGGCAGATAGGGCCGCTAGCGCCTGACGAATGCCCGCGTGCCCGCGCACGGCCGGAGTTGGCGCCGCATGCAATGCGTAGACGGCGTCTTCGGCCATCGTTTCGATCAACGCATCGGCGTTTCTGGTATTGACTGCGTTCAGAAATCTGCGCGCGAGCGCCAGCGTAGCTTCGGCGCCTGCGTTCGGCGCCAGGGTTACATGGGCGGTCATTTTTTCGAACCTCCTTCGGCTACGTTGAGCCGATAACGCAGCGTAGACTTGCAACGGAGCTACGGGCATCGTTCAATTGCAGGACCGGTGATTGGCCGACGAACTGGAAAGTAAGGTCTGCTAACGGATGAGCACCAGCGAGCCCGTGCTGTTCGAGGCATTCAGCGAGACGGTGCTCGAAATCAACCGGATCGCATCCTCGGTTCGTATGTCAGGTTTCCAGGAAGCCGCATTGGATGTCCTGGCGCGGCACATTGACTTCGATTCGGCCTGGTGGGGAGTTGGTTCGAACGTTGCTGATGGCGCCGCGAACGTGCATGCGTCGGTTGCCTATCACCTGCCGGACTCCTACGTGGCCGCGTGGACCGAGATCAAGGCCGACGATGTCCTCGAACAGGCCATCACGCGGGAGAGCGGGCGCGCGTTCCGTTTAAGCGCTGAAGAGGTTCGCGGGTCGCGCAAGGTGGCGAACTTCATGCGCCGCTTCGACATTTCGCATTGCCTCGCCTGTCTGATCCCGTCGCCCGACGCTAACCAGATGAGCTTCCTTTCGCTCTACCGCGGCAGAACAAAGTCCCAATTCGAAGAGGCGGCTCGAATGCTCTTGCAATCGCTGATGCCGCATCTGGCATTGGCGCTGACAATCAACTGGATCCTGCATCTGGAACGCGTTCGAGCAAGCCGACGTGCTCCGCAAGCGTACCTGGCAGTTGTCGATTCAAGAGGGCGCATCCACGTCGCCGACACGAAGCTGCTGGATCTGCTCGGCCAGGAGTGGCCCGGGTGGGTCGGGGCCAGCGTGCCGGATGATCTGTTACGTCATCTGTCTTCCGGGACTCCCTACCGAGGCCGCACGCTGATCGTGCATTCCCGCGCGGTGGGTGGTTTCTGGGTGGTCGATATTCGCCAACTTACCAGCGCGGACACCCTGAGTCCGCGCGAGGCCGAGATTGCGCGGCGCTTTTCAAAGGGCGCGAGTTCCAAGGAAATCGCCCGAACGCTCGGCATTTCACCAAACACCGCGCGCCATCACCTGCGCGAGGTTTACCGCAAGCTCGAGGTATCCGATAAGGCCGAGCTGGCTGAAAAGCTATCGACCTCAACCGAGTTCGATGTCGAACTCGATGACGCCCCGATGCTGGTGGATATTGCGGGTGCCCGTACACCGACGGGCTAGGGCGCGACGAACCCGAAGCCGGTCGTGTCTGCTTCCGCGGCAGGGGCGGCCATCACGTGCCTTTACGTGTGCGGTGCCTGCATTGCGGCGAGCGTGGCCAGGTGCAGATACGCCCGCCGATGCCGAACCATGGCACCTCCGGCGGCTGGATCATGCGAGTGAAAGAGTTGGCAGCCGCCTCAACAAATGCCTGGGCGTCCTGGTCGACGTGCTCGGCTTTGCCGCGGAGCGTGATCTCCTCTCGCGAAACGTCGCGGAGCGCATCGACAAGCGGCCGGCTGCACAAGGCAAAGGGCGCGTTATCGAACAGAACGTGCGCACGCCCGGCGGAGAGGGTGGGATTCACTCGGCCCACGCATGGGCCTCGCCCCATTGGGGCGCCCTGCTCGCTGATTGCGACAGGGCGTGCAAATCGCAGTGCGATTTGTCGACCCCACGTCCCGTGGGTTCTCAGCCCATCCCTCTGTTCCAGAAAACGAAACGCCCCTTTCGGGGCGTTCTGCGTTTTCTGGCGGAGAGGGTGGGATTCACTCGGCCCACGCATGGGCCTCGCCCCGCTGGGGCGCCCTGTTCGCCTGCGACGACAGGGCGTGCAAATCGCAGTGCGATTTGTCGACCCCACGTCCCGTGGGTTCTCAGCCCATCCCTCTGTTCCAGAAAACGAAACGCCCCTTTCGGGGCGCTTATGCGTTTTCTGGCGGAGAGGGTGGGATTCGAACCCACGTACACCCGTGAAGATGTAACTGGAATTCCAGTCCAGCGCCTTCGACCACTCGGCCACCTCTCCGTAGGGGGCGGAAGGGTACACGGCCTCCGCCTGGGCGGCTAGTCCGCCGGTGCAATCGGGTAACCTGCCGCCCATGCGCCATCCCGCGACATTCCTGGCTTTCTTGGCCGTGCTGATGGCATTCGCCGGTTGCAAACCGCGCGAAACCATCACAGATTTCGCCGGTCCGACCATGGGCACGACTTATCAGATCCTGTGGCGGATCCCGTTGACGAACGGCAGCGAAATGACATCGAGGCCTGCATCGCGAAAGAGTTGCGATCTTTCAATTCGACACTTTCGACCTACGACCCCCACAGTGAAATTTCGCAGTTGAACGCTACCCAAGCGACGGGCTGGCTACCCGTTTCGCCGTTGTTGTACGAGGTGCTCGAGATTTCGTCGCAGGTCAGCGCCGCAACCGGTGGTGCGTTTGACGTCACCATTGGCAATTTGGTCGAGGCGTGGGGTTTTGGGCCGGCCAGCGCGACGAACAAGCAGTCGACACCAGTGACACCTCCGGCGTCGTCGTTGCAGCGAGCGGACCGGCTGGCAGGGACTTGAACTTCACAGGACGCCCGTGCTCGCGGTGCGCAAGACGGATCCAGCAATACGACTGGATGTAAACGGCATCGCGCCCGGCCTCGCCGTTGATCGCATCGCGGCCGCCCTGGAGAAAATGGGCTTTGCGAACACGCTGGTTGAAATTGGGGGCGAAGTGCGCGGGCGAGGCAGGCGACCGGACGGCCTGCCCTGGCACGTCGCGATCGAGGCGCCCGTGGCCGGTGAAAGAATCGTGTATGCCGGCGTCCAATTGCTCGATCGCGCCGTTTCGACGTCGGGCGATTATCGTGACACGCGCGTCACCACGTCGGGCCGGCGCATTTCACACACGATAGATCCGCGCACGGGTCGACCAATCGAACATGGCCTCGCGTCAGTCACGGTGGTTGCGTCAAGCGCGGCCGAAGCGGACGCGTACGCCACCGCGCTATCAGTTTTAGGGTCACGCGATGGCTACGTGCTGGCCCGCCGCCTCGGGCTGGCCGTGCTCTTCCTCGATCCTACCGCCACGCAAGGAAAGTGGCGCGAGACGGCCACGCCCGACTTCCGGCGCCTGCGCCTCTCGCCGTCGTAGCCGTTCGCTATGATGCGTGGATGATGGTGGATCCACTGACGACGCTGCGTCGACGCCCATTCCTGGCGCCGCTGCTGTTCCCGTTGCTCGCGCTGCTCGCCGCAGGGGCAGGCGTGTATTGGCTGGGAACGTGGGCCCGCACCACGGTTGTCGTGCTCGTGCGGCATGCAGAGGCGGGCACTGACGCGACCGGCGATCCGGACTTGAGTGCAACGGGGGAGGCTCGGGTCGCGAAACTCGGCCCCTTGCTGAGCGATGTCCTGGTCGACCGCAAAGTCGATTACCTGTATGCGGCAGACACCCGGCGGGCGCAGCAAACCGCGGCGCCGGTGGCAAATGAATTCAAGCTGCCGATAAACGTCCTGGCAAGTAGCGATTGGGCAGCGCTCGCGTCGCGGATCAAGCGCGAACACCGGGGCAAGACCGTCATGGTCGTCGGTTACGCGAGCACGCTTCCCAGCATCCTGGGCCAACTGAGCGGCGAGAACGTCGCCATGCGCGACGACGAATTCGACTCGATCTACCTGGTGATCATGCCGAGCCCGGGCGAGACACGGCTGCTGCGTTGGCGTTATGGCTCGACGCCTGCCACCACGAAGAAAAAGAATTAAATAACCTCCGTAGGTTATTGAAATCTAAGACGTTGCGCCCGCCGTCAAGGGCATGCTTCACGAACGACTCGTGGGCGCCGATGCGCAAGTCTGCCAGCACGGAATCCTTGATCTTCCCGTTAGCGCCAATCAGGTATGTGCCGCGGCGCACGCCGAAGCCCAGCGGTCCATCGACGTCGTAGGCCTTGACGGCGACCTTGTCTGGATCGGCAAGCAAAGGGAAATTCAGTCCATGCTTATCGGCAAAGCGCTTGTGCGAGGCGACGTCCTGCGGGCTCACCCCGACCACCCGCAGTTTGGCATTCAGCAGGTCCTGCTGCAGGTCGCGGAAGCTGCAGGCCTCCTTGGTGCAGCCAGGCGTGAAGTCGGCCGGATAGAAATAAAGAATCAGGGGACCTTTCGCCAGCAGCGACTTCAGCGTGTGACGCTTGCCGTCCTGGTCCTGAAGGTCGAACTCGGGCGCAATCGTTCCGTTCTTGAGCATCGTTCAGTCCTTCGCGCGTTGAGTCGCGCGTGAATAGTCCACTTCCATGACGCGGTAGGCTGCATCTCGCAGGCCGCAATCTTCATAAGTGCGCTGGGCACGCAGGTTATCGGTCTCCACGTAAAGCCTGATGCCGCAGACGCCTGGTACCGCACGCGCGAGGCCTTCGACGTGTGCGAAAAGCGCGCGAAATACGCCTTTTCGGCGCGCGGTCGGCGTCACAAAAACGCTCTGGATCCACCAGAAATCGCCGTTGCGCCAATCGCTCCATTCGTGCGTGATCATCAGCTGCCCGACGACCGCTCCGGTCTCGTCGACAGCCGACGAAGTAAGTACCCTTGGACGGGTCCGAAAAGCATGCATCAACTCCCAGTCGGACGGTCGCCGCGTCGAGCAGCCTGTGCTCGGTTTCGAGCGCCATCGCCGCATTGTTGTGGGCGATGAGTTCGGCGTCCTCGAGCGTTGCGTCGCGAATACTGAGGCTCATTCCTCGATGATACTGCCATGGCGCGGAAATCGCCGGTTGCGGTTCGCGCGCACCATCCGCTCCAGGTCGGGCACGCCTCCAGTTGATCAGTGTCGCCGGGCGCGCACGTCCGTAGCCGAGCCACCGAATTTCTGCTTGTACCAGCGCGAGAACCCGCTGGGTGCGGCGAATCCCAGCAACGAAGAGATTTCTGCAAGCGGGCGCTGCCGGTCCGCCAGGTACCGCGTCGCGAGTTCGCGGCGCACCGCGTCCACGATGCCACTGAAAGTTTGCTTTTCCTCCAGGAGGCGTCGGTGGATGGTGCGACGGTGCACGCGCAACATATGCGCGACCCGCTCGACGGTGCACTGGCCGGAGGCCAGTTGCATCACGACCAGCTGTCGCACCTGCGTCGTCAGCTCACCACCCGCACCTTGCGGCTGACGAGTTTCGAGCAGCTGGCGCGCATACCTCGCCATCGTCGCATCGGCATTAGGGTTTGCGACCGTGAGGTTGCGTTTGGTCAGGACGATGCCATTGAAATCCTCGCCGAAATGAACGTCACGCCCGAAAACCCGTGTGTGTACGGACAGGTCGCGCGGCGCCTCATGGACGAAGCAGACGCGTCGTGGTCGCCAGTCAGGGCCGAGAAAGCCGCGCAGCATCTGCAATGCGACGCCGATCGCCAGCTCCGTCGCCTGCCGCACCGGGCCGATGTCGCCGGCCATGAGTTCTTCGCGCAGGATTGCGACCTCATCGCCTTCTTCGAGCGTCAGCATCAACGCTTCGTTAAGCAGCCGGGCGTAGTGGCCGAATGCGCGCACCGCGTCGCGCAGAGTTGGTTGCTCGCGCACGAACATGCCGAGCGGGCCAAGGCTGGATAGCTTGCGCAACTCGGCCATCATCAATCCAAACGCTTCGAAGCCACTGCGCATGGCTGCAGCTTCGAGCAGCCGTGCGACAGGCTCGATGGGGATCATCAGGTCCGGTTCGTCCAGACAGTCGCGAGGCAAGCCGAACTCGCGCATCAGGCGCTGCGGGTCGAGCCCGGCCTTGTGGGCGACTTCCGGGAAGCTGGTCAGGCTGCCGCTGCGTATGAAATGTGCCATCGCGCTCCGCGCTTGTCTCGGAATGATAAGCCGCTGTCACGCAGGGTCAACGTGCTTTTCGCCGATTCGCACAGAATTGCGACACCAGAGGAACGGTGGAAGGCGCGTTCGCGGCACAGCTACTACGCGGTGCAGGACTACTGGCCGCCCATCCGCAAGATGAAGCTCGCCGGAATCATCGGCGATCGCACGTACTGATCGTCAGGCCGAGGCTTCACGCAGAAGTTTGGCATGAGCGCGACTTGCGTCGCATGGGTCCCCCATGCGCGGGTGGCAAGTGCGTTCCACGGAATGCTGCAGTTTTTTTGTAACCGGCCGAACGGTGCTCGTAACGCCGTCGCCACGAGTCACGTAGAACTTCTTTTTTAGAGGGTAAACCAGATGCGCAGAGTCCAGGTCTCAACCATTGCCGTCGCCGTGGCGGCCATTCTCGCTGCAAGCCAGTCGGCCCGGGCTCAGGAAATCTCGGCCGCCGAGACTGAAGCTGCGACGGCAGGCGTCGAGGTAATCGTCGTCACCGCACAGCGGCGTGAGGAAAGCATCCAGGACGTGCCTTTGTCAGTGCAGGCCTTCTCTGGCCAGGCCCTCGAGCAGGCCGGCATCGACAGCGTCCTCGACTTGCCGCGTCTCGTCCCGAACTTCAACGTGGCGCGCGGCACGCAGACCTCCAACGTGCGCCTGAGCATCCGCGGCGTGGGTGCCGCTGGCAACAGCGCCATCGACCCGAGCATCGGCACGTTCATCGACGGCGTGTACGTGCCGCGTCCGGGCTCGCTGTTCGGCGCCATGAACGACCTCGCCAGCGCCGAAGTGCTCCGCGGCCCCCAGGGCACGCTCTTCGGTCGTAACTCGACTGTCGGCGGTGTGCTGCTGACGCTCGGCAGACCCAGAGGACTCGTTCGGCGGTCACACCGAACTGCAGTACGGCAACTATGGGCAAAAGAAGTTTGCCGGCACGCTGGACGCTGCCAGCCGGTGATCGACTTGGCGTTCCGCATCGCCGGCCTCACCGACTCGCATGACGGCTATGCGCACAATCGCTTCGACAACAAGGACTTCGTCACGAGCGACACGTCCGCCGTGCGCGTTGGCATGAACTGGGCGATTACCGACAGCCTGAACTGGACGCTGAAGTACGACACGTCCAAGATCGGCGGCGACGGCAAGGCCGAGCTCGAGATCGATCCCGAACACATTGACGGCCGCTTCGCGGGCACGTCTGACTGCTCATCTTCGCGCGGCAATCCTCCGGACCTCGACGACGCGTTCGACCGGAAGAGCAACCAGCGCATCACGGGCAAGGTCGACGACAGCCAATGGGGTCTCGTGAGCGACCTGACGCTGGGATATCGCTGGCGGCAACACGGTGCGGTTCCTGAGCGGCTACCGCGACTGGGAGAACGAGCAACTCGAGTCCGACGTGCATGTTCATGCCGGCAGACTTCCTTGCCCGCACGGGCGCGTATGACAGCAAGAGCCAGTCGTACGAATTGCAATTGATCTCCCCGAAGGACGAACTTTTCGGACGGGCGCCTCGACTACGTCGCCGGCTTGTATTACTTCCAGGAAGATTACTTCATCGGCGAGACGCTCGGACTCGGCGCGCAATTCTGCGGCCTGGTGCCCGTAGCGTCGCGCCCGGCGTGCGCCGCCAGCGGCAACAAGCCGACCGCGACGGTGCTCGATTTCAACCAGGACGCCGAGAACCTCGCCGCCTACGGCCAGGCCAACGTCGGCATCACCGACACGATCGACGTCGTGCTCGGCGCACGTTGGACGAAGGACGAAAAGTCGGCCAGCTTCGCACAGGCCGTCAACAACCCGTTCGGCGCGTTGCTGCGGGCGCCCGAGGCGGTGGACCTGATCAATGACGACGACCAGTTCACGTACCGCGTCGGCCTCAACTGGACGCCAAGCAACGACCTGCTCGTGTTCGGCAGTTACTCGACCGGTTACAAGTCGGGCGGCTTCAATTCGGGCGGCGGTAACGTCAGCGCTCGGCCAGAAGCGCCTGTTCGACAAGGAAACCGACGGACAACTATGAGGTTGGCGCCAAGTGGACGCTGGCCGACGGAGCCGCACACATCAACGGCACCCTGTTCCGCATGGACCTCGGCGATTTCCAGGACCGCGCGTTCGACGGCGCCGAGCTTCAACGTCATCAACGCCGGCGACCTGCGCAACCAGGGCGTCGAACTCGACGCGGGCTGGACGCCGATCGAACTGGATGTCGCTGTATGCGTCTGTCGGCTACCTCGACTCGGAGTTCGCCACCTATCCGAACGCGTCCTGCTTGCCGTACCCGGCGCAGGTAAACCCGGCCTGCACGCAGGACCTGAAAGGCGAAACGCCCGTGTATGCCCCTGAGTTGCAGGGATCGATCGGCGTCCAGTTCCAGGGTGACGTCGGCGTCGCCGACATGGGTTACCTGTTCCGCACCGACCTGAGCTACATGGACGACATCAACCTCGGCCAGATCAACGACAACAACCCGCAGGGCTATCCAGGACGCCTATAACGCTCGTGTCGGCTCGGCTGTCGCTGCTGATGGGCGCGAATCGCCAGATTGCGCTCTCGATCTTCGGCGACAACCTGACCGACGAGGACTACTTCACCGGCATGGTCGGCCAGCCGTTCGACAACCTGCTTGGCCTGCGCGATCCGGTCACGGGCGGCACGGTCATGCGCGGCCAGGTTGCTCCGCCGCGCACGTACGGTGTCTCGCTGAAGTATTCGTTCTAGTCGTAACTGTCGTCCCCGGTGGCTGCAACGGCCACCGGGGACGGCCATCGCGGTAGCATCGGCGCGGCCACGCGTAGCGTATTCGCCGATTTTCGCAGGATGCTCGGGCAGCGCTGTGAGTGCCTCAGGCCTTCCGGAGGTGCAGGTTCCTCGTCCGAAATCATGTAGCCGAACCCACGGAACGTACGGATTAGCGATCGGTCGCCACCCTCGTCGAGCTTGCGGCGCAGGTAGCGGACGTAGACATCGAGGACTTTGCTGCCAGCATCCCAGTTCCGGCCCCACACTCTGCCCAACAGGCGCTCGCGGCTGACAACCGTCTCCGCGTTCTCCATCAGGCACGCGAGCAATGCGAATTCCCGGGGAGTGAGCGGCAGCCTGCGCTCGCCGCGCCATGCAGACTTGCTGGCCGGATCGAGCCGCACGTCGCATACCTGAAGCATACCCTCCGCCACCGCCGTGTCCGGCCGGCGCAAAAGTGTTTCAATGCGCGCCAGTAGTTCGTCGACGGCAAAGGGCTTCGTGACGTAGTCGTCCGCGCCACCCTTGAGGCCGTCGACCTTGTCCTGCAACTGATCCTTGGCCGTCGAGCATGAGGACACGGGTGTGCTGGCCTTGCGCGCGCAGCCGGCGACAGACGTCGAGGCCGTCCATCCCGGGCATCATTCGGTCGAGGATAATTAACGCGTAACTCGCCCGACGTCGCCGCGGCGAGCGTGCTGCGGCCGTCATGCGTCTGCTCAACGTCATAGCCCTCGGCCGCGAGCCCGCGCACCAGGAAGGAGGCGATCCGGGCGTCGTCCTCGGCAACCAGAATGCGGGGACGAGGCACGGCTCAGCTCGCGATCGGCAGGCGCATCGTTGCGATCGTGCCGCGGCCATGTTCACTTGCGAGTGCGAGCGTGCCGCCGTGCTGTTCTACGATCCGACGCGCGATCGGCAGCCCGAGGCCACTGCCGCCGATGCTCTGCTGCGCGCGCCTGCTCGCCGCGGAACAGGCGCTCGAAAATGTGCGGCAGCTCATTCGGGGGCACTCCCGGACCGCGATCGGCGACTGTGAGTTCGACGGCGGCGTGCACGCGCACAAAGTCGACTTCGACGTCGCTGCCCGCGGGCGCGTACTTTGATGGCGTTATCGAGCAGAGTTCAGCGTCGCCTGCTTGATGCCGCCGAGGATCGGCGCGCACCAGCACGTCCGGCGCGGCCCGACCGACCGAAATCCGAATCTGCTTGCCACGCGCGATCGCGGCGGCGTCGTTGACCGCCTCGGCAACGACATCGCCGATGCGCAGCACGCGAAACTCGTAGCGGATCTCCTCGACCTCCGCGCGGACCAGAAAAAGCAGATCCTCGACCAGCCGTCCCATGTCGGCCGCCTGGTTCACAATCAGTTTCAGCGACTCGCGATAGACCGCCTCGGGTTTCGACATGCCGCGGAGCGCGACCTCGGCTTCGCCACGCAGCACCGTCAGCGGTGTGCGCAGCTCGTGGCTGACGTCGGCCAGGAAGCGCACCCGCTGCTCGTCGAGCTCGGTGAGCCGGCGATTGACCTCGGCCAGCTGGGTCGGTGCGCTCGGCGACCTGGGCTTCGAGCTCTTGCTGCGCCGCGACCTCGTTGCCGCGCTGGCGCTCGAGCTGCTCCGCCATGAGGTTAAAAGTTTGAGCGAGCCTGCCGATCTCGTCCTGCTTCTCGTAGCCGATGCGGTGGCCCAGTTCGCCCCGCCCGATTGCCGACGTTGCTTTGCCGAGCGCACGTAGCGGTGGCGCAATGGCTCCGTGGAACCGAGCCGCCAGCAGGATCGAGACGCCGAGGACCGCCGCTAGCACCACGATCGTGCCGATCATCAGTCGGCGTGCCAGCTGCGCGGATTCGTCGTTCACGCGCGCAGTCTCCTGGCGTTCGTCGGCGACTGTCGCGGCAATCAGGCGCTCGAGTTCCGCGTCGAGGCGGTTCTCGATCTGCGCGCTGAAGAGCGCGATGGCTTCCTCACGACGACCCTGCTGGCTGAGCAGCAGCAACCGCTCGGCCGATCGGTCGATCTCCTGGAACAGCACGCGCATCCGCTCGAGCCGCTCGAGCTCGACGCGTTCCTCGGCTTGCTCCGCCGCGTCACCGAGCGAAGCTATCTCGCGTCGACTCGTCTCCTCGGCGCTGTGGAACCAGGTTGCCATGCGATCACGGGCGTCGTCGAAATCCACGTGCTCGGATGCCCGACCAGCAGCAGCTCTGCAACCTGCTCCGAGTAGCGGTTGGCGAGCACTTGTAGCTGGGTCGCCGCGTAGAGTTGCTGGCCCGACCAGCGGACGCGCTCGTAGACTGGCTGTCATGGCTTGGGTCGCGACGAGGGCCACGCCGGCCATGACAACGACGGCCAGCCCAACGACGATCTGAAGTAGGAGAATCCGCAGCTTGATGGTCATCGCGACAACCGGGCGTCAGCGCCGCCGCCCGGCTGCCCGTTGAGCGCAGCTATAACGCGCCGAGCGCAATACTTGCAACTACCGCGCCTGCCGTTGCAGCCGGCAACCGGCCGACAACGCCGAGCGCGCTGGCGATCACAGCCGAGAGCATTGGTCTTCCTTGTTGCCGCCGACGATGTTGCCACCGCCCGTGGGACGCGGCGTGTTTTCCTTGCACTGCAGGTTGCCGTCTATTGTGTTCCTCCGGATCTGTACGAGGCCACCCACGTTCTGGAATGCCTGGATACTGCCGCCAACCCTGTTGCGCAACGCACGCAGCATCGCCGAATTGGCATCGTACTGGATGTCGCCCTCGATCCGGCTATCGCTTACGACGGCCCCGCCGCCCTGCTTGACCTGCACCGAGCCTCCGACGCGGAGACCCTCGAGCACCCGCACGCTCTTGGCGTTCTCGGCCTGCACGTTGCCGATGACCAGGACGTCTTCGGCGCGCAGGGTTGCGTTGAATTCGACCTTGACCGTGCCCTTGACCCGCGTGCCGAGCAGCACGCAGCTTCGCGTACTGCGGCACGCGCAGGTTGTCGACGGTCGTCGCGCGTATCGTTCCCCGGCAGACGCGCTCCTCGGCGAACGCCGGCGCCGCCGACAGCAGCAGGATCGGCGTCGCCAGGGCGATCGCTACCAATGAACCATGAATCTTGCTCACTTGTGAATGCTCCTCGTCCTGAGTGGTGTGTCCGGATGGCCGAAACGAGTGCTCTTATAACGAGCCGGATCGCGTTGCGACGCGTTTCTAATCGGATTCTAACTTTCGCGGCTGGCCAGAAGCGGACCCGAGCCAGCGAACACGATCTCGTCGCGTGCAGCCAACCTGACGCGAGCTTATTTCCGTCTTTCTGCAGGTGTTCGGCGCGCCACTTGTCGCAGGACGGCCAGCCATTCGGCGGCGCTGACCGGCCCCATGGTTTTCGTGTCGGTGTGGGAAGCGATGTCCTGGCGAATCGCGACAAAGTATGCCGGACCCGACGGCAGCCCCAGTTCCTTGCGTTTGGCCGCCATCGCCGCTTCCTGCTCCGGCGTCGGATCTGCGCCGGCCGGTTTCATCAACAGCACGTCCCAGTCGGCGCCGTTCTGGTGGAAGAACAGCTTGGTCGGTGGCTGACCCCCGGCCTTGGACACTTCATCCTCGAGCGCGATGCTGCGCACGAATGCTTCCTGCCTGCCTGGGGCGAGTTTGAAAATTTCGAACCAGGTGATCGGTTCGTCGTCGGCAATCGCCAGCGTCGGCACGCTTGCCATGCACGCGAGCAGCGCGGCAGCCAGTGCGACCTTTGGACTCATTGACATTGCGGTCTCCAACGTTAAAAGTTTCGTCCGCATGGATCGTAGCGCATCGAATGGTCAGCGACCGGCGCGGGCAGGTCGGTTACAAAAGGAAGAGCAGCCGATGGCGCATCGGCGTGCCGACGTGTCCCGGCAACGTTAGTAACGTGCCCTCGCGCTATAGCAAGCTCGACGCAGCGGGCCTACGCTCAGTCGCTCCGCCGCGACTGGAAATGCACCGATGAACTCGCCCGCCGTGAAATTTGCGCCGCCGTCTGAACAGGACGTGACCCGGCTGGTCCGGGAATTCCCTTTTGCCTGGCTCGTCACGTCCACCGGCGTGGAGTTTGCCGCTACGCCACTGCCGCTGATCCCGCAGGTCGATGAGCACGATTGCATCGTGGAATTGCGCGGACACTTTGCGCGGTCCAATCCGCACGTGCAGCTCCTGCGGCAGAACCCTCGAACATTGATCCTCTTCATGGGCCCGCACGGCTACGTCTCATCGTCGTGGCTTGCGGATCGCACGCGCACCCCGACGTGGAACTACGCGACGGTGCAATACGTGGTGGACATCGAGTTCATGGACTCCCCGCAGGAGACCGATGCGTTGCTGCAGGAACAGGTTGCGACCATGGAGACCGGTCGGCCCAATGCGTGGAAGGTGTCAGAGATGGGCGCGCGCTATGGGCGGCTCGTCGGCGGCATCATTGGTTTTCATGCGCACATCCGCGATCGGCGGCCGAAATTCAAGCTCGGCCAGGACGAACGTGATGCAGAGTACGCGGATATACAGGCTGCGCTGGGCTTCAGGGAACGCGAACGATGCCACGTTGCTCGAGTGGATGCGTCGCTCGAACGTGAGCCGCAACACCTGAGCACCCGCCGCCGCAGACGCAACACGATTGGTCGTGGCGGGCCTTGCATGGCCCGTGCGTAACGACTCGACGTGAAGGGAAGGATGGTTCGGGAGGTCTTGTTTGCTAGCATCGGTTACTTTCCGTGTGAGACGTTGCTGCATGCCTCCTACCGACCACGCACTTGCCGACCGCTGCCGATCCGCCGCGAATAGCGGCCGCCGGCCGGCGAACCGCTTGTCCGGCTTTGTTGGCGTTGTCATCGCAGTCAGCATCGCCCTCGCGGGCTGCGCGACCGCCGCTCCCGGAGTGGGGCAGCGACGACAGACGATTCAAAGGTGGCGGCCGCGGAAAACAAACGCGTGCCCAACCCGATCACGGCGCCCACGGCTTATCCGAGTACGTACCAGCCACTCGCGCGACGTCGCAACGCTGATTCGCAGTGCAACGATCCTCGATGGCACCGGGCAGCGACTCGAACACACCGACCTGTTGCTGGACGACGGCAAGGTCGCCGCCATTGGCGCGGGACTCGCCGCGCCCGAGGGAGCCACGATCATCGAGGCCGCCGGTCGATGGGTCACCCCTGGAATCATCGACCCACACTCGCATATCGGCAACTTTCCCACCCCCTACACGGGTGAGGACTCGTCGCATACCGACGTCAACGAAGACACGGACCCCAATGCACGCTCAGGTCTGGGCGCAGCATTCGATCAACGTGCAGGATCCCGGTTTCTCGCGCGCACTGGCCGGCGGCGTGACGACGCTGCACATCATGCCGGGCTCGACTAATCTCTTCGGCGGACGTTCGATCGTGCTGCGCAACGTTCCGGCGACGACGGTGCAGGGCATGATTTTTCCGGACGCACCGTTCGGATTAAAGATGGCCTGCGGCGAGAACGTCATTTATGCGTATCGGGAAGTGGACGGTTTCCGGTCAGCCGCATGGGCGCCGTCGCGGGCCAGCGCATGGCCTGGCAGCAGGCACGCCGCTACCTGGAGAGCTGGCAGAAATACGAGCGCGGCGACTCCGAAGAACCGCCAGACCAGGACTTGCAACTGGACACGCTGGCGGGCGTGCTGACCGGCGACATCCGCGTGCACATTCACTGCTATCGCGCGGACGACATGGCGCAGATGCTCGACCTGGCACGCGAGTTCGGGTATCGGATCACCGCGTTTCATCACGCGACCGATGGGTACAAGATTCCGGAACTGTTGTTGCGCAATGACGTCTGCGTCGCCGTCTGGCCTGACTGGTGGGGTTACAAACGCGAGGCCTACGATGCGATCCGGGAAAACGCGGCCTATCTGCACGCGGCGGGGGTTTGCGTGGCGATGCACTCGGATTCCAACATTTCCGGGCAGCGGTTGAACATCGAGGCGGCGAAGTCGATGGCCGCCGGAAGGCGTGCAGGGGTCGCGGTCGCGCCCGAGCAGGCGATTGAATGGATCACGCGCAACCCGGCCCGCATGCTGGGACTCGCCGACCAGACCGGAACGCTCGAATCGGGCAAGCGCGCCGATGTCGTCATCTGGTCCGCCGATCCGTTCAGCATTTACGCGCACGCCGACCAGGTGTTCGTGGACGGCGGCCTCGCTTACGACCGTTCCAATCCCGCGCGGCAGCCTTGGTCGGATATGGAACTCGGTCAACCGAGTGTCGGGGCGGCCATGACAGTGGGATTCGGTACGGACATGAATGCGCAGACTCGTCATGAAGGCAGCGCCTCGGCATGCGGCACGTACCGCCTGCCTGGGTGCATTGCTGGCGCTCGCAGGCGCAACGGCTGCGGCCGCGCAAGAGACCGTTGCGATCGTGCACGCAAAGCTCTACTCGATGGAGTCGGCGCAACCGATCGACGACGCCACGATCGTCATGCGGGGCGGCGTCATTCAGTCCGTCGGCGCCGCCTCGCCGCCGCCGGCGGGCGCGCGCATCGTCGATGCGCAAGGCAGGATCGTGACACCCGGCCTGATGACGGGCGGTTCGCAGCTGGGCCTGACGGAAATCTTAAGCCTGCCGGACACGCGCGACTACGCAGTGGCGAGCGGCCCTCTCGGCGCCGCGTTCGATGTGCAGTATGCAATCAACTCGAACTCGACCTTGCTGCCCCTGGCGTTGAGCGATGGCCTCACGCGGGCCGTGTCTTTTCCCGAGGGCTCGGCCGGGGCGCCTTTCGCCGGCCAGGGTGCGTTGCTGCACCTGGGCTCGACGCCCGACCTGCTCGAGGCTGCGCGCGTCGCGATGTTCGTGAAAATTGGCGGCGGCCCGGCCGCGGCAGTTGGCGGCTCGCGCAGTGCGGCTTGGATCCTGTTGCGCAACGCCCTCGAGGAGGCGCGTCGTTTCAAGCCTGCACGCAGGAATTGCCGGGCCGAGGGACCAGTTGCTCAACCACCTCGATGCCGAGGCGCTGCGCCCCGTCGTCGCAGGCCGCATGCCGCTCGCGATCGTTGCAGACCGCGAATCCGATCTCCGCCAGGCGATCCGATTGCACGACGACCTCGGTGTGCGCGTGATCATCTACGGTGGCGCGGAAGCGTGGCGCGTAGCAGACGAGCTTGCGCGCCGCGCAATTCCCGTCGCACTCGATCCGACGCTGAACCTGCCTGCCGCCTTCGATGCGATGGGTGCACGACTCGATAACGCCGCGCTCCTGCACCGGGCCGGCGTGCACATCATGTTTGCAGTGTCGTCCTATCATCGGACGTACAACGCCGGGAGCGCCGCGCGGCTCGGCGCGGGCCTGGCAGTCGCCAATGGCCTGCCGTGGATCGAGGGACTGCGTGCCTTGACCAGCGCGCCGGCGGCCGTCTTCGGCATCGACGCACGCTACGGTACCGTGGCGAAGGGCAAGGATGCCGACCTCGTGCTCTGGGACGGCGATCCCCTTGAACCAGCGAGCTCAGCGGTGCACGTATGGGTGCGCGGCATCGAGGCTTCCCTGGAGTCGCGCCAAAGCGAGCTGGCCCGGCGTTACTCGCCGTTGCAGCGGCACGAAATGCCGCCGGCTTACCGTTGATCGACCGCAACCGATGACGCGTCTGTTGCGAGCCTGGTTCGGCAAGTTCTGTGCCGCAATTTCCTGCGCAACGTTCGCGTCGGCGGCGTACGGCGCCGCGGGCGAAACGCCCGGCTTGCCGTTGCAACCCACCCGCACAATTTCTTTCGAGACCGACCAAGGCACCTGGCTGTCTGCGGACGTATCGCCCGACGGCCGGGGCATTATTTTCGACATGCTGGGCGACCTGTACCGGATACCTGTCGCCGGCGGCGAAGCAGAGCGCATCACGACGGGCATGGCTTTCGATTCCCAACCGGTGTTCTCACCCGACGGTTTGCGCATCGCCTTCCTGAGCGACCGTTCAGGTGCCGAGAATGTCTGGGTGATGGGCGCGGACGGATCCGACGCACGTCAGGTCACCGACAACGACGGGCCCAATGAGTTCGTTTCGCCTGCCTGGTCGTTCGACGGCGATGCCGTGTTCGTGTCGCTGTACCGTGCCGACCGCAACGCAATCGAACTTTGGCAATACGACCTGGAAACCGGGACACGCGAGCAGCTGGAGAAAAACCCACCACGCCCTGGTCGCGGACGCGAGCAGCAGGCGAATGGACGCGCCAGGTCCTGACCGCGGGCGGGAGCGACGCGGCCCGCGTCACCTGGGAGAGCCACACGGTTTCAACGCACTTGGGGCAGCGCCCTCGCCAGACGGACGCTACGTCTATTACGCGAAGCGGGACGGGCCCGTCGCCAAGGATGACGTGGTGTTGCCGCTCTGGTCCATTGATCGCCGCGACCTGGCGTCCGGTCGCACCGAGACGATCCTGACGAATCCGGGCAGCGCGATGCGACCGTTGCTGTCTCCGGACGGCTCACGACTGGCCTATGCAGTCCGTCAGGAAGGCCAGACGGGCCTGCGGCTGCGTGACCTCGAGTCTGGCGACGATCGAATGCTGGCGTACCCGATCCAGCACGATGCGCAGGAGTCATTACCAACCCGCGACCTGATACCGGGATACGCCTTCACGCCGGACGGCAAGGCGATCGTGCTCACGCGCAAGGGCGGCTTCGTGCGCATCGATGTCGCGACTGGCGCGACGCAGGACATTCCATTCAACGCGAAGGTTGAGCTCGAACTTGGCCCGCAGTTGCGCCAGGCGCTCAAGGAGGGAACCGGTCCGGTGCGTGCGCGGTTGATCCAGGAGCCGCGGCAGTCACCGGATGGCCGGCAACTCGCGTTCTCAGCGCTTGGGCGCATCTACGTCATGGACCTGAACGCCGGCGCAGTGCCACGCCTGCTGACTCGTGAGGGTCCGCCGTCGTATCACCCGGCATGGTCCGTGGATGGGCGCTCGATTGCATACGTGAGCTGGACAGCACCGGAAGGAGGCGCGATCTGGATTGCCGATGCGACGACAGGCGCGACGCGACGAATCACACCGCATGCATCGTTCTACTCCGACGTCGTCTTTACGCCCGAGGGAACCGCGCTCATGGCGCTGCGTTCGAGCGCCTTTGATCGCCGGCAGACCGTGCAGGAGCCGATGTGGACGGGACGCTCCGGCGGTTTCCTGCGCCAGGCGGAGCTGATCGAGATAAGCCTGGCCGATGGCGCTACCCGCGTCATCACGTCGGGGCTCATGAGTGGTGCGCCCCAGTTCACGCACGACCGCAGTGTCGTGTACCTGAATACTGCTGCAGGTCTCGAGAAGATCCAGCGCGATGGCTCGGATCGTTCGGTGGCGATGCGACTCGTCGGGCTTGCCTACTATTTCCTCGAAGGGCCGGCGCCGGCGTCGGACATCAAGTTGAGCCCCGACGGGCGACATGCGCTCGTAATACATGCGCAGCAGCTATATCTGGTCGATGCGCCGAAATCCGACGAACGGAAACCGGACCGGGACGACGAAAAGCCGATCGACCTTTCCGTGCCCGACCCTCGAGTGCATCGCCTGACCTACGTCGGGGCCGACTTCTCCGGCTGGAGCGACGACGGCAACTCCATCACATGGGCCCTCGGATCGACGTATTTCCGCAGGCCATTGTCGTCGGTGGTGCAGGCGCCGCCGCAACCGCCGCAGGCAGTCCGGCAGGCGACTCGATCGAGTCATTCCAGGTCCGCGTTGAGATTCCGCGCGACACACCGGCCGGCAGCTGGATCTTGCGAGGCGCCACGGTCATCACCATGCGCGGTGACGAGGTAATCGCGAACGCCGACATCCTGGTCCGCGACAACCGCATCGCCGCACTCGGTCCACGCGGGCAGGTCAACGTGCCGCCCGGGGCGCACGTCATCGACGCGACGGGCGAGTATGTGATTCCCGGACTGATCGACGCGCACGTGCATTTCGGCGGCATCCGTCGCGAAGTGCTGGAACTGGACGACTGGGGCACGCGTGCCGCGCTTGGCTTTGGCGTCACGGCCGCGCTGGACCCGTCCTCACTGTCGATCGACATGCTGGCGTATGAAGATTCGATCGACGCAGGACTGACACTCGGGCCGCGCCTGTACACCACCTGCACGGCGATGTTCTCGTTCAACCACCTGGCCTCGCTCGACGAGGCTCGCGAACTGCTGCGGCGCTACCGCGACTATTACCGTACCCGCAACGTCAAGCAGTACCGGATCGGCTCGCGCCGCACGCGGCAATGGATCGCCATCGCCTCGCGGGAGCTGGGTGTGATGCCGACCACGGAAGGCGCGCTCGACATGAAGCTCGACTTGACCCAAGTGCTCGACGGCTTTGCCGGCAGCGAGCATTCGTTCGGCGTGTTTCCGCTGTATCGCGACGTAGTCGAATTGATGGCTCGCGCGCAGACGAGCTACGTGCTGACGTTGCTGATTTCGCACGGCGGACCGCCTGCCGCCGCGGACTTCATTACAAGCACTGATGCCCTGACGGATCCGGCCCTCGCTCAGCGCTTTCCGCCGGCCATGCGCGAGCGGTCCTTCGCGCGCGTGCCGTGGGTTGCGCCTCGCGATCACGTTTATGGCCCGATGGCCGCGGATGCCGCCGCGATCCAGCGTGCGGGAGGCATCGTCGGCATGGGCTCGCACGGCAATTTCCCGGGTCTGGGCATGCATTGGGAAATGCAGGCTCACGCCGCGGGCGGCATGAGTCCGCACGCCGTCCTGCAGGCTGCGACGATGGGCTCGGCCGTGACGATCGGGCGCGGCGCGGAACTCGGCAGCCTGGAAGTCGGCAAGCTCGCCGATTTCGTGATCCTGTCCGCGAACCCGCTCGCAGACATCGCTAACACGCTCTCGATCCGCCGCGTCGTCAAAGACGGGCGTATGTACGAGGCGCCTGCACTCGACGAGACCTGGCCGCGACAGCGCAAGGCCGCGCCGCTGTGGTTCCAGACTGCCGATTGAATGACCGCGGTCTTGTGGTGGAGCTAGCTCTGGGCAGCGGAGACAAAGTATTGGCTGGGCGGCACGCCGAACGCTCGGCGGAACATTGCCGTGAATGCGCTCGGGCTGCTGTAGCCAACGTCGTATGCAACGGCCGTGACCGACTGTCCCGTCGCGAGCCGCGACATCGCCTCCATCAGGCGAACGTTCTGCCGCCAGGTCGCAAACGTCACCTCGGTCTCGCGACGGAACATGCGCGTGAACGTGCGCCGGCACATGCCGGCAGCAACCGCCCAATCGTCGAGGACGTCATTCTGTGCAGGGTCGTTCAGGATGGCGTGGCAGACCCGAACCAGCTGTGGGTGCCGTGGCATCGGCACGTGCAGCGGCATCGTGCGTGCACCGCGGATCTCGTCGATGATGAGCGTCATCACGCGTCCGTCACGCGAGTCGTAGTCATACTCGACCGGTATGCGCGTCGCTTCGACGATCAACTCGCGCAGCAGCGCCGAAACTTCGATCGTGATACACCTGCGGGGCAAGCCGGCGTCCGCGGAATCGTCCAGGTAGAGCGTGCGCAGCGAAACGTGGCCACGCGTGCGGGCTTCGTGGGTAACGCCGCTCGGCACCCACACGGCCCGCTGCGGCGGAACGACGTAAGTCGCGTCGCTCGTCGAGCACACCAGCACGCCACTGATGGCGTAGATGAGTTGTCCGCGCTTGTGGCTGTGCGGCGGATCGAACCAGTTTGGCGGATACTCGCCCGCGAGCGCTGCCACCGGACGCGGCACGTCCTGGTAGTCGTCACCTCGAGTGCTACGCGCCATTTGGTATTAGGGACCCTCGCTGGCCCGTGCAAGACACAAATTGTCACGACCACGACAGCACGCGGTCCGCGCTCAGGTTATCAGTTGCACACAGCCCGGGACAAGGCGATCGGGATCGGCAGCAAGGCTGCCACGGCCTCGGGTCGGGCAGCGGAATCAACGAGGTATTCATGCAGGATTCAGCGGGCGAGGGGACACTCACACGGGCCGGCGAAATCGACCCGGACATCCGCCGCTTCGTGACGAGAGTGAATGCCGACTACAGCCGGCTGACGGGCGGACGCGAACTACCGGTCACCGAAATGCGGCGCGTTGCCGAAGAAGTCCGGGCACCCTGGCGTGTCGGCGGGCCCGTGATGCGGGCGACGACCGAACAGGTTGCACAGACCTCGGCGGGGCCGGTACGCGTGCGGGTCTACGACCCGGGCGTGCAGCAGCCGGCCCCCGCGCTCTTGTATCTACATGGCGGCGGCTGGACGCTCTTCAGCCTCGACACGCACGATCGCGTCATGCGCGAGTATGCGGCGCGGGCAGGCGTCATCGTCGTCGGCGTCGACTATGCCCTGTCTCCCGAGGCGAGATTCCCCATCGCACTGGAGCAGGTGGTTGCGGTCGTGCATTGGCTGCGCGCAAACGGTGGCGCGCTTGGGGTGGACGCGGCTCGAATCGCCCTGGGCGGCGATTCTGCGGGCGGCAATCTCTCGATCTGCGCAGCACTGGCGTTGCGGGATGCCGGTCAGGGCGATTACGTCAGCGGGTTGCTGCTGGTGTATCCCGCCTTTGACAACAAGTGCTCGGAGGAATCGCTGCGGCGCTACGGCAGCGCTGGCGCCGTGCTGACAGGCGAGGAGGTCGATTACTTCTGGGCCAACTACGCCGGCGACACGAACGTGCACGACAATCCGCTGGCTTGCCCCCTGCGCGCCAGGCTCGAGGGCCTGCCACCGGTCTGCATGACGATACCGGAATGCGACGTACTGACTGAGCAGAGCCTGCGAAATGGCCGAGTTGATGCGCGCCGCGGCGGTCCCGGTCAGCCTGACGGTTTACCCAGGCGCGACGCACTCGTTCATCGAGGCCGTCTCGATCGCGCCACTCGCGGACCGTGCCATCGAAGACGGCGCGCGCTGGTTGCGCTCGACGCTGGGCTCGGGCCGGTAGGACGCGCTCGCATGGCATCGGTGAAAGTCACGCTGCGTCGAGTCCATCGCTACATCGCAATCGCACTCGCGGTGCTGTGGGTGTCGCAGGCCTTGACAGGGCTTGCGATGGTTTTTCGCTGGGAAGTGTCCGATGCCGTGCTCCCAGGACCCGATACGCCGTTTGACGTCGAAGCACTTGGCGCACGCATTGCGTCAATCGACAATGGGCCGTCCGGGCAGAAGGTCTACCTGGTTTACGCCACTGGCGGCAAAGCTGGCCGGCACGATCTTTACGTGCGGGACGCCGCAGGCGACAAGAGCATCATTCGCGTCGACGGCGCCGGCAACGTGCTGCGTACGTTGCCCTACGAACGTGACTATGCGCATGGCGGGGTGATCCAGGCCGCTGCGGCGCTGCACCAGACGCTTTTCGCCGGCGACACCGGCAAGTTGATCATCGGAATGAGCGGCCTGCTGTTGCTGTCGAGCATCGTCATGGGCGTGGTGCTCGCATGGCCCGCGCGTGCGCGTGCCGGCCAATGGCGTGCGGTGCTGTTGCCGAAGCACGCGAAGCCGGGCGCCGCGCGACGCTACGCGTGGCACCGCGCCGCGGGTCTGTGGATGGCGCGTGCCGGCAGCGATACTGGTTACGACGGGAATGCTCATGACCATCGAGCACTCGCTCGAGCGCTGGCTCGGCCAGGATGGCACGCCAGCAGAGCTGACCGCAGCGCCCGCCGTGACCGGACAACCGATCGGTGCCGCCGACGCCATCAAATCTGCTCTCGCGCGCTTTCCGTCTGCCGAGTTCAGCGGTACATCGATGCCCGATGCCGAACAGCCCTGGTATCGCGTCCGCGTGCGCCAGCCCGACGAGTGGCGGCGGGCGTACGGCACCACGGTCGTCTACGTCTCGGCCGTCGATGGCAACGTGCTGCTCGCCGAAGATGCGCTGCGGGCCCCGACTGCGCGCAGTTTTATCGACAACCTGTATCCGATTCACACCGGCGAGTGGGCTGGCCTGCCTGGCCGGCTCGTGTCGCTCGCGGTGGCATGCTGGTTGCTAACGATGCTGGTTCTCGGGCTCGGTTTGTGGTGGATAAGGCGGAGGTGAGGCATGGCCATCGAGCTGCATGAGCCGGCACGCGGTTGGGCGCGGCTACTCGACCGCCGTTCCATCGAATCGCTGCAAGCCGACGCCGTAACGACGGGGCTGCCGCGGACACTCGGCGCCCTGCAACTCGTGCTGCTCGGTATCGGCTGCATCGTCGGCGCCGGAATTTACGTGCTGCCGGGTATCGCAGCCGCGCACTTCGCCGGACCCGGCGTGATGATTTCGTTCCTGATCGCCGGCTCAGCTTGCGCGCTGGCCGCGCTGTGTTACGCCGAGCTTGCGTCCACCATGCCCGTGTCGGGCTCGGCGTACGCTTACTGCTATGCCGCAGTCGGCGAGATCTTTGCCTTTTCCCTGGGCTGGCTGTTGCTCTTCGAATATGGCCTGGCAGCGGCATTGCTCGCGGCTGGCTTCTCCGGCTATCTCGCCAGCCTCCTTGCCGATTTCGGTATCCAGATCCCGCCCTCGCTATCGACTCCGCTCGTCCGGGCCGTGACCTCGAGCGGCGGCGGCACCGTACTGGCGACAGGCTCCTCCATCAACCTGGTCGCCGCACTGGCGATCGCGGCCGTGACATCGGTGCTGGCGCGCGGCGTCACGGCTTCTGCTTTCGTCAACAACACCCTCGTGCATGCTGAAAATTACGGTCCTTGGCGGCCTGGTGTTCGTCGGCGTCACCGCAATCGATCCCGCCAACTGGGTGCCGCTCGTACCACCGAACGAGGGCGGGTTCGCGTTCGGCTGGCAGGGTGTCATGCGGGCCGCGTCGCTGCTGTTCTTCGCGTACATCGGATTCGAGACCGTCTCGACCGCAGCGGCGGAGGCGCGCAATCCACAACGCGACCTGCCCATCGGCATCCTTGGGTCGCTGGCAGCGTGCACGTTCATCTACATCGCCGTCGCGGCGGTGCTCACCGGCGTCGTGCCGTACCGCGAACTCGGCGTTCCCGATCCTATTGCTCTCGCGATCGACCGCATGGGCATGCCGGTGCTCGCCAGCATCGTCAAGGTGGGCGCACTGGCGGGCCTCACGTCGGTGCTGCTCGTGAACGCCTTCGGGCAGTCGCGCGTGGCGTTCGCGATGTCGCGTGATGGCCTGTTGCCGCCGCTGTTCAGTCGACTCGGCGAACGCGTACGTACACCGTCCGCTGGCATCATTGTGTTCGGCATGATTTCCGCCGTCGGCGCTGCATTGCTGCCACTGTCCCTGCTGGGCGACCTGACCAGCCTTGGAGTTTCGTTGGCTTTCGCGACCGTCTGCTTCACGGTCATCTGGTTACGCAGCACGCGCGCCGACCTCAAGCGACCCTTCAGCGTGCCATTGGGTGGAATCTGGATCGGTCGTGTGTGGTTCGGCTGGGTTCCCGTCGGCGGGATGGTGCTTTGCGTGGGCATGGCGGTGCCAGTGGCCATCGATATCATCACGCAGGCACTGCGTGGCCAGGTGCTGCCCGTCGCGATTCTCGGGACTTATGCCGCGGCCGGTCTCTGGTTCTACCTGGCTTACGGCATCGATCGTTCGACGTTGCGTGGTCGCGCCGCTGTGTTGCCTGGCGACGTGGCATCGGCGGCGGCGCTGGAATGACAGGGAATTATGCGCAGCCGCACGAGCTCGGTTTTCGAAACTGATACGGTGGGTTTCGCCTCGGTCGGTAAAAGAAAACCTGCTGCCGTCCGCGCCCCGTCGCTATGCTTGCCTGGCGGCGCGGTAGCGAGCACGCAACAGTTCATTGCACGGGCTGGCCTAATCACGATGTAATCCGGCCCTAAATCGAATGCAGATGGCAATGGCAAGATCAATCTACGTGCAAGTCAGTGCGGCAGTCGTTGTTTAGCGACCAGCGGCATGGGCCGGTTCCACGGCTTTTATTCTTGTGGGAGGAATACGATGTATTCAAAAAAACAAATGGCGAATTCGCGGGGAACATTGGCAGCGACGCGCCGGCCCGCGTGCGTTCGAGGCAACTCACGCCTGCTGGCGACCGCCTGTGCCCTGGCACTTAGCTCCGGCGCGGCCATTGCGCAAGACGCCGCCAAGACGGGCGACACCGAGCTGGAAGAAATCATCGTCACGGGCTCGCAGATACTCCTGCCGAATCCGTTCGCGGGCGGCCAGGTAGCGGAAGGCGGCCGCGCCGGCATCCTCGGCAACCTCGACACGCTCGAGACGCCATTCTCGAGCACGAACTACACCGAGGAGCTGATGCGCAACCAGCAGGCGAGGAGCGTCGCGGATGTGCTGCTGAACGATCCGAACGTGCGTGTCGCGCGTGGCTTTGGCAACTTCCAGGAACTGTTCATCATTCGCGGCTTTCCGGCCTACTCGGACGACATGACGTACAACGGCATCTACGGCATCCTGCCGCGCCAGTTCGTCGCCTCCGAGTTCATGGAACGCGTCGAACTGTTCCGAGGCGCAAGCGCCTTCTTGAATGGCGCGGCGCCGGGCGGCAGCAACCTCGGCGGCACGGTCAACCTCGTGCCGAAGCGCGCGCCGGACGAAGGCGTTGGCGCGGCTCACCGCAGGATACGAAAGTTCCGCCGCAGTCTACTTCGGCGGCGACTTCGGTCGTCGATTCGGATTCGACAATCCGACCGGCATCCGTGCCAATGTCGCGCATCCGTAACGGCGAGTCGGCGGTCGAAGATCAGGAAGCGCGAACTCAAGGTTCTCTCGTTCGGGATCGACCACGAGGGCGAACATTTCCGGCTTGCGGCGGACATCGGCTATCAGGACCACCGCATCGACGAGCCGCGCCCGAGCGTGACGCCGTTCGGCGGCATCCCGGAGCCGCCGGACGCCGACAGTCAACTTCGCCCAGCCGTGGACCTACACGGACGAGGAACAGTTGTTCGGCGTCGTGCGGGCAGAGTACGACTTGAGCGCGGCCGTCGCGGTCTGGGCCGCCTACGGCATGCGCCATGGCGAGGAAGCGAACGTGCTGGCCAACCCGACCGCGGCGCCGGACGGCTTCATGACCGGCGTATCGATTCGACAACACTCGTGAAGACGACGTCTCTTCCGGCGAAGTCGGCCTGCGCTGGGACTTCGCGACCGGACCGATCGAACACCGCATCATCCTCTCGGCCTCGATGTTCAATATCGAGTCCAAGAACGCCTATGCGTTTTCGGACTTCTTCAGTCCCCTCGTGACGGACCTGTACGATCCAGTCGACTTTCTTGCGCCGCCCGCAGACTTCTTTACGGGCGGCAACCTGAACAATCCGAAGACGACGTTCGAGACCGATACCTCGAGTTACGCGATCGCCGACATGATGACCTTCGCCGACGGCAAGTTCATCCTGACGCTCGGCGCGCGCGACCAGACGCTCAAGAACGACAACTTCGACTACAACACCGGCGCGAGGCTTTCGGGCTTTGACGAGAGCGAGGTAACGCCGGTCGGCGGCATCGTGTTCCGCCCGACGGATTCACTGTCGATCTTCGCGCAATTACATCGAGGGCCTTATCGCCGGTGACACGGCGCCGTTCACGGGACCTGCGCCGGACTTCCTGTCGGTCACGAACGCAGGAGAAATCCAGGATCCGATCGCCGCCGAGCAGATCGAAGTCGGCGTCAAATTCGAGTCCGACACGTTCGGCGGCTCGCTGAGCCTCTTCAACGTCGAAAAACCCGTTGGCACGCTCGCGGAAGATCCCGCCACGGCCCTCTTGGACCTCATCTACGGCATCGACGGCGAAGTACGGCACCGCGGCGTCGAGGCTGGCGTCTATGGCCAGCCGCTCGAGAACGTGCGCGTGATTGGCGGAGTGACCTGGCTCGAAGCGGAGTACACCGAGGGCGGCGTCGGCCTCGAGGAGGGCAATCAACCGATCGGCACGCCGGAGGTGCAGGCGAACGTCAATGTCGAGTGGGACCTGCCGATTGAGGGGGTCACCCTGGAGGCGCGCGCGATGTATACCTCGTCGCAGTTCGCCGACACCGACAACACGCTTGAACTCGACTCGTGGACGCAGATTCGACATCGGCGCGCGATACGCCACCGAGCTCACCGGCCGGCCTTTCTCCATACGTGCCCGTGTCGACAACGTGACCGACGAGAACAACTGGATCTCGGCGGGCGGTTTCCCGGGGCAGGGGTACCTCGTGCTCGGCGCACCGCTCACGTTCGTCGTCTCGGCCTCGATCGACTTCTAGCGGCTCATCAGACGGGCGCCCACCGGATGGAAGACCGTCCCCTTCTGGAGCTGCGTCGCGGTATGGCCCGCTGGTGCAATTCCAGTGCAACGACATGTCGGAATTGCCCCGGTGGATGTCATTGATCGAGTGATTCCGGCTTACTTGGTGCGTGCTAGACTTCAAGCTGCTCCGGAGATGACAGGGCGCAAGTCATTGAATTTAGAACCGGCTTGCCAGTTCTGAAGCCTCTGATATGATGCGCGCCCTCGTGTGGGGCGGTAGCTCAGCTGGGAGAGCGTCGCGTTCGCAATGCGAAGGTCGAGGGTTCGATCCCCTTCCGCTCCACCATTTTTCCTGTCCCCGCTGTCGCGTCGCCACCCGCCCCGGTAGCTCAGTGGATAGAGCGATCGCCTCCTAAGCGATAGGTCGCAGGTTCGACTCCTGCCCGGGGCACCACCAAAGACTTGTGAGTCCCAATTGACGCGTGACACATTCAGCTCTTTTCCCAGGACAATCAACCTGGAGCAGAGAGCGATGATTGCGCGCGTGTTCATTTGGTGGAGTCACATGTCGAATCCGTGATCGACTGGACTGCTTGGGCGCGTTAGCAATGGTCGTCCCGCCGATAGCTAAATAGCTAATGCACCTGGGAAGTTAGATTTTCGGCGGCACAGCGGAGCGGGAGCGGACATCAATGTCGGTGACGCACGAAGTACCGGATCCGCCGAACTGTTCGGCACCGGCAACTCAGGACCTTACTGGAGCGCCGTGGCAGGCTTATGTCTGGGGGTATCCATGGGTCGCGGCCACGCGATTGCGGCACGCCCGTACACTGCCTGGTGATCCATTCGCGCCGCGCGGCGATGCCTCACCCGGGCAACGCGATCAACAACCTCGGTCTGGGCAGTGCCGCATGTCGGACCCGTCCTATGGCGCCGGTGTCGGTGTCAGCACCGACACGTTGTACACCTCCGCTGGGGAGACACGATTCCACCGGTCGAAGCGTTCTGGTCCATGACGCTGTACGATGGCTCCGGTTTCCTCGCGCGCTGATGGAACCCGGGATCCACTTATCGGGTGACCGCAGTCGCGCAGTTCGAATTGCTGACGGGCCGATCGACAATCGAAATTGGCCACTGCAGACCGGCAGTCTCGAACATCAACTGGTTGCCTGCACCGGCCGGACCGTTCTATCTCATGCTGAAGACTGTTCGCCCCGAAGCGCGTCGCGCTCGACGGTACGCGGACCCCGCCAGCGATCCGGAGGACCTATCAATGACCGGCATGGGGCGTGGCGCTCCCGCATAACCGGGTACCCGCCTCTTGCCGGCCCCCGCCTCACGAACTTGCGGACATTGACATGATGCAGGCCGTGAGCGGCGCGGGACATCGTGCCTGCCGATCCCTCGATTCTGCATTCCTTACCTGCTTCACTGCCGGCTGAAGCGACGGTCTACGGCCTGCCGGCCGTCTACCAGTACACGCAGATGTACGCGTCGCGATAGCCCGGCAGAGCCCTGCCCTAGTGGGCTTCAACAGGTTCGCCACGATGGCGTCTGGCCGAGCCCGGCTACGACGCTTTCAAGACACCGAATGTCGACACGCTGTATTCGCACGCCTGGCTCAACCTGACCGCCGGCCCCATCGAGGTGCACGTTCCGGCGATGCACGGCCCGGTATTACACCCTGCATTTCCTCGACGGCTTCAGCAATGCGACGAACCTTGACACCGAACTGCCTCGGTCCCGAAGGTGGCACGGTATGGCTGACGACGACGGACTCGCGCGCCGATGTACCGCACGAGGTCAGAGTGTTCCGCCTCGCCAGTCCTTACACCTGGCTCCTGATGCGCATTTTCGTGGGCGGTCGAGACGGCATTGCGGCCGGTGCATGAACTACAAGACTCTGTGCGTATCCGCCCAATAGAGTCCGAGGTCGCGGCTGCGGCTTGCGACTGGTTGCCGGTCCCGCAGGATCCCGAGCGTCTCGACGCGGCGCTCTACATGCAGGCACTGGATCTATGCCTGCGCACGAACGGGCGCCCGTCGCAGGATGCCGCTCGTGTATCGATTTCGCGCACTGGGCATCGGTTGGCCACGACCGCTGGACGTGCATGGGTGGGGAGAAGACATGCGATCCGCAATCGTGCTCCGCCACGCCTGCGTACCGGCGCTGGCACTTGTCCGAGGCGTTCGCGAACAGCGTGGCGAAGCTGGCCACGGGATGGCGCACCCTGAGCTCGGGAGCGTACGGGTTCAACTACCTGCATCGCGCATCGACCAATTACGTCGGGCTCGGTGCCACCGTGCGCGAAGAAAGCGGTGCATACACCACGTCTCGTCCGACGGCGACGGGCAGCCATTGTCGGGTTCGGCCCGATAACGGGCTGGCAATCGAGCCCCCACCGGTGGACGCATTCTGGTCACTGAGCGCGTACGACGTCGACACCCGCGAACTCGTCCCAAACCCCATCGCCCGTTACGTCATCAACGGACAAATGCCCGGACTGCGCTGGCAGCCGGATGGGATCGTTGGATGTTGCCTTGGGCGTACCGTGAGCCCGCCTCGGGCTTTCACAATTGGCTACCGATACCAGCTGGCCGTTTCTACCTGGTGCTGCGTGGCGTATCCGGCCGCGCAGTAATAGTCGACGGCACTTGGCAACCCGCCGCCGTGCAGCGAATCTTGGCAACGCACGCGTAGCGGTAAACGTGTTGCAGGTGGTTTCCACCGATGTCCGCCAGTCGCTGCAAGTCCAGCAGCTGACGACGCTCGCAGCAGCAATATCAATGCACGTGATGTGCCGCTCGGTGTAGTCCGGCGATGCTCCACAGGTCGATCACGCGTCCGAACGAAGATACGGCCGGGCTGGCTCGTCGGGCGAAACTACAGGACCTTTTGATGACGGTTTAATTTACATATCGCTATCGTACAAGCCACGCGCGGACGCGCTTTTTAGTGCGGAAGTAATTGATCCTGCTCGGATCCCGCGGCGTTATGGCGCAATTCTTGCGTCCATAATCAATACCAGCAGCCTGGATCTGCTCGGTTGGCCGCGCTGATCTGGGTCGGTACGCGACACGCCAACCTGACGACCGAACCGAAGCGGCGTAAAGCGGCCCGCATGGAGTGCCGACGCTAGGAGGGCGAGACATGGAATCAGTCGTCTGTCGTCTTTCCAGATACAAGGCCCAAGCTAGGTCCTAGCAGCTATCTGTTGGAGAACGTGTCCCCCTCAGTGCCGATCGTCTCTCTCTCTCAGCCCGCAGGTGCGTGACGCATTCGATGCAGGGTGTTGGGCCGTTTTCAAGACGCACTCGCAGCGTCCGTTGGTGCAGCAGGACAAGTCCCGCGATCTGTTGCTACGTTTCGCTGCGCACTATCAGCGTCTGAGTGCCTTGCCGCGCCGCATGCGGCGCACGCTCGAGCGCGCTGGAAATGCACTTTGAGTGCAATTGCGTTGTTGATGACGCTGGGACAGGCACCTGCGTTCGCGGCGATCCTGCAGGTCGCGCCCGACACGCCGCCTGCTATCAAGGCCGACGGCAAGTGCTCGCTGATCGAGGCGATCGTCAATGCCAACCGCAATGCGCGTCCTCACCTCGACTGTGTGGCCGGCGCGGGCGCTGTGGACACGATCCTCCTGCCCGCAAACAGCCAACAGGTACTCAACGCGGAGCAAATGTTGCCGCAGATCACGTCGCCCATCGTGATCGAAGGTCGCCACAGCACGATTTCGCGGAACACGAATCGGAGCTGACGTTCTTCGACGTCGGCGCGAGCGGTGATCTGACGCTCAACGAGACGGTCGTGACCGGCGCTCTCGCAGGAGGCGAGTCGGGCGGACAAGGCATCAGGAACAGGGGGCGTCTCGCCCTGAACGATAGCAGCGTGACGCACTCTATCGCAATGGACTTGGCGAACTCGGGCGTGGCGGTCATCAGGGACAGCAGCATCACCGACAACCTGGGCGCGTATGGGTTGGCTGTGGCATCCATAACAGCAATGGCGGCACGATCAGAGTGACGAGCAGCGTCATCTCCGGCAACTGGAGGGTTCTTCAGCGGCGGCGGGATCTACAACTCCGAGAGCAGCAGCGCCACGCTGACCGACACCATCGTGTCGCGCAACAGCATGCACTATGGCTACGAGTACCCCGGGGGCGGAATATTCAATGCGCGGCTCGCTGACTCTCGTTGGCAGCGCCGTCTCTGACCACAAGGGTGCTACCGTTGGCGGCGGCATCTACAATTCCAGCACAGGTACCGCTACGCTGATCCGCAGCACGATTTCGAATAATCGCGCATATTACGAGTACTCTCCCTACACGAGGGGAGGCGGGATCGACAACCGCGGGAAGCTGACTCTCATCAACAGCACCGTTTCTAACAACGCGATTCTAGGCGACGGTACCGACGCATTTGGAGTGGGCGTGTTCAGCCGCGGCACCTTGACATCGTTAGCAGCACGGTGACTGGGAATATCGCCACCTCCACGTATGGGGGACACGGCGGCGGGGTGTTCGTCGAATCCGGGACGCTGACGCTGGAGCGCTCCATCGTGTCTGGCAATTCCGCCCTCACGGCTCGCGAGATCGCCGTCACCGCTGACGTCGTCGTAACGGCCAATGGCTTCAACCTGTTCGGCCGTGAGGGCAACGCCGGCGTCGTAGGCTTCACTCCGGGCTCCACCGACATCGTGCCCAACGAGCCGATCGAGCGGCATCCTGCTGCCCCTTGCTGACAACGGCGGCAAGACGCGCGACGCATGCGCTCGCGATCGGAAGCCCGGCGCTCGATGCGAGTCCGGACGATGCCGACTGTCCGGCGATCGATCAGCGCGGCAACCCTCGGCCTCGAGGGCCGGCGTGTGACATCGGTTCGTTCGAGGGTTCGGCGGTGCTCTGCAATGGCCGGGTCACGACGATGGTCGGCACCGAGCATGGCGATGAATTGACCGGCACGCCGGAGGCGGACGTGATCGCCGGGTTGAACGGCGACGATGTCATCGCCGGCCTCGGCGGCAACGATCTCATCTGCGCAGGCGGCGGCGCGGATAGTGTGTTCGGCAGCTCAGGCAACGACGTGCTCTTCGGCCAGGGCGGGAACGACCGGCTGTTCGGTCACGCTGGCAACGACACGCTCAACGGCGGGACCGGTCAGGACCAATGTGATGGCGGAACCCATCTGGGGCAGGGGATACCGCGGCCGCCTGCGAGACGGTCAGCAACGTGCCCTGGAGTTGCCGAGCATGGCCGGTTCATGTGTCGGAGTAACTTACAAGGTGCGCCCAGGCTGCGGCCGTAGTATCTCCGCCGGGACGTGAAATCCCTTATGCGGAGTCATGTTTTCGATGCTGGCACGTTGTTTGCTTTGTTAAGGCTATCGTCGGCTTGGCCGCGAATAAAAACACAAACAAGGGGAGCCGTTATGAAGTTAAAAATCTTGGGGTTGCTGGCCGCGGTACTACTGGCGGGACCAGCATCGGCACTCACGGTTGGCGATGGCCACGATTGGCTGGGCTCTATCCACTTCGGCATACCTTCGGGTGATGCCGATCGAACAAGTTACGTAAACCACTTGATCGGCATGGCTTTGAACTCAAGCGATAGCAGCCCTTGGACAGACTTTCACTCGTTCCGGTGTCAGTTGCGGGTCGCCGTGCCCCACTGCCGTACTTGCTTCGAGACACCAGCGGCGGGTACGTCGGTCGATTTGGGTACTGGTGGTTTCACGTACCTTTTCGCGAAGTACGATGGACCCAACGATGGTTCTGAGGTTTGGTTCGTAAGCGGTCTCTCGGGGATTATCTACAATCCCTGCAAACGGAGACGCAGGTTATGGCCTCTCCGGGTGGGACTCTCTTCACAGGCTCCAGCGGCTCGACCGGCTCCACCGGCTCCACCGGTTCCACCGGCTCGACTGGGTCTACGGGCAACGTGCCGGAACCGGCGTCGTCGATGGTCCTGCTCGGCCTCGGCCTGCTGGGTCTCGGCTACTCGCGTCGTCGCAAGCAGGCTGCTTGACGCAGACCCTTTAAATCACCTCGTCCTCGCGAGAACCCCGCCCAGCAGTCCGTGTAAAAACACTAGCAGAGTCTGGGTGTGATAAAGACAATGCCCGCAACGCAAGTTGCGGGCATTTTCATGTGGGATTTGTAATCATACCAGGCCCGATGATTGCTCTGCTGCTGCGCCAACTCCTGATCCCCGTCGTGGCCGGCCTGCTGTTTGCGATACCGGCTGCGGCTGAAACACCGCTCGAAGAGGTGCTCGTCACGGGTCAGCAACCAAGCCCGAGCCTGTGGAAAGTGACTCGCGTCGGTGATGCTGACGGACATGTGCTGTGGATCCTCGGCAACCACAGCCCGTTGCCGAGAAAGCTCAAGTGGCGCTCCCAGGAACTCGAAGCCGTACTCGCGTCGTCACAGGAAGTACCCGCGCCTGCGTCGATAAACACGGAGCTCGGCCCGCTCGGCGGGATAACGCTTTTGCCGTCGCTCATCGGTGCGCGACGCAATCCTGACGACGCGCGTCTGATCGAGATGGTGCCGTCCGACCTTTATTCACGCTGGCTGGCGCTCAAGGCTCGGTATCTTGGCAAGAACGACGCCGTCGAAAAGTGGCGCCCGATCTTCGCAGCACAGGAGCTCTACCGGGCGGCCTTGAAAAAGACCGGGCTGGTCCCGTACGAAGGCGTCTGGCCGGAGGTCGAAAAGCTGGCCCGTCGATCAAGGGTCAAGATCACGACGCCGGAAATTGAACTGAAAGTAGAAAAGGCGCGAGCCGCCATCAAGCAGTTCAAGCGCACGCCGTTGTCCGACGTCGAATGTTTTGCGCGCACCATTCAAAGGCTCGAGACCGATCTGGACCTCATGCGGGAGCGCGCGAACGCGTGGTCCGTGGGCGATTTGGCGCGCCTCCGGCAGTTGGCTCCGGTCGAGCGGGCAAGTGCGTGCATCGGCGTCGTGCTCGAATCGTCGTTCATGCAGGAGCGTGGTTACGGCGACGTACTGGAGCGGGTCAAGGCCGCATGGGTTTCAGCTGCCGAGCAGGCGCTGGCTCGCAATACCTCGACGGTTGCCGTGCTGTCGATCGATGAGATCCTGAAGGCGAAGGGATATGTTGCCGCGTTGCGCGAGCGGGGGTATGTCGTCGAGGAGCCATGAGGCTAAGCCGGGGCGGCTTGTCCACATTCATGCCAGTTGGCCGCGGCAAGTAATCCTTGAACGCATCCATTTGTTTCCATGCCGGCACCGGTGGTTCGTGGGCCGACCTTCGGGTTGCGCAGCACGTTGCCGAGACTCTTGAACATGCCGTTGCCGTCATAGCTTGGGAACGCAAGCGTGTCTGCCGCAACGACCCGCACGAAGCCAGGTTTGCCCCCCTTTAAGAGCAGTCCGGCCATCCGTCCACGTCCGCGGTCGCCAGGAAAAACATCGCACGTGGCTGGACAGGGGTTGCAGCTGGAAATGGCCTTGGACCGGCTAAGGAACGCGCTGCCCTGAACGCGAGCGCATTCACGCCTTGGAGCGGTTCGCGGGCCGGGCCGGGCCGACCCGCGATACCGAGTCTTCAGCTTATTAAGGCCTGACTCTTCGCCGCCTACTGCGACCCGTCCCCTTCAGTCGTGGCGGGCGGGGTTTCGGTAGGAGCCGTCCCTTCAGCCGGAGCCATTCCTTCAGCGGGAGCCATTCCTTCGGCAGGAGCCATGGTATCTGCGGGTGGGGTTTCAGCCGGCATCGAGTCGGCCGGAGGAGTGGCTTCCGGCGTGACGGCCGCTTCCTCTTCTTGGCGCACGCGGCAAGCAACAAAGTTGCTGCGGCGATCGCAATCGCGGTGCTGACTTGCTTCATGGTCCGGTTCTCCTTTGGTTGCGGTGACCTGGCGCGATAGCTGCGAGCTACGGCGAGACTAGTCGAACCCGATGCGTTTGAGCAACTGCGCGAAACGCGGGTCCTTGCGGAGCGGATCGAGCATTGGATCGTTACGTGCATAGACGGGCCCGAGTCGCCCGCACGCAAGACGCTTCTGCGAGCTTCCGTGCCTTTGCCCGGTCTGCCCTAGCGTAACTCAGGAACGCGTTGGATCATCCGTGTTGGCGACGTCGCCTGCGCCGGATCTCGATCCGTCTCCCTGTTCGGCCACCGACGAAGTCTAGCGTGTCGGCCCCGGTCTCGCTTCGCTTCGGCCGAAAGCCGCACTGCACCGTGGAGGGCAGACCCGTCCCGGTCGTGTCCGCCTTAGTCGTTTTGCTACACTAACCGGCCATTCAAGCGTTCCCGGCCGGGATCCAATCGGACCCTGCCAGCGAACACCAAGACAGCACAACGGTGCAATGTTCCTTGCAATCTCTGGGCAAGTTCAGCGGCGATGAGTGAACCAAAAGCAATGCTGACGGCCACGCCGCTGGCGGCGGGCAACGATGCCTATGTCGAAGCGATGTACGAGAGCTATCTCGCGGACCCGGAATCGGTCGATGCCCGATGGCGGGACTACTTTGCGAGCCTTGGTGGCGGGGCGCTGGATACGCCACACGGACCGCTGATTGCTGAACTCGCCGGGCGCGCCAGGTCGCCTCGCCGGGCACAGGACGGCGCGGGTGCCGGCAAGACATCCGCAGGCGCGCCGCCTCTCGGCGAGTCGGCCGCGGCAAAGCAAGGTGCCGTTTCGCGCCTGATCCAGATCTATATGAACCGCGGCCACCTGATTGCCAGCATCGATCCGCTGGGCCTGATGGTCCGGCCGGTCCCGAAGGTTCTCGGGCTCGACTACCTCGGCCTCACCGAGGCAGATCTCGACACCGAATTCCTGACGGGCAGTCGCAACGAGGCCATCAAGCCGCGCCTGAAGCTGCGCGAAATCCTCGCGCAGCTGAAGCACATCTACTGCGGCACGATCGGTGCCGAGTTTGCGCACGTCTCTGACGAAACCGAACGTCTCTGGCTGCACGACCGCTTCCAGGTCGGCCGCATGCGGCAGCACTTCACGCCCGCGGAGCAGATAAATATCCTCTGGGGCCTGACGATGGCCGAAGGTCTCGAGCGTTATCTCGCGACGCGATACCCGGCCCAGAAACGTTTCTCGCTCGAGGGTGGCGACAGCGTCATTCCGCTGCTCGGCGACCTGATCCAGAGCAGCGGCATGAACGGGGTCGAAGACATCGTCTTCGGCATGGCGCATCGCGGCCGGCTGAACGTGCTGGTCAACGTGCTCGGCAAGTCGCCCGCCGCATTGTTTTCGGAATTCGAAGGCAAGTACGACCTCAAGAAAGTGCAGGGCTCGGGCGACGTCAAGTATCACAAGGGATTCTCGTGCGACGTGCGTACGCCGGGTGGCGACGTGCACGTGGCGCTGGCCTTCAACCCGTCGCACCTCGAGATCGTGAATCCGGTGGTCGAAGGCTCGGTGCGCGCGCGCCAGGAACGCCGCGCCGATGACCGCGGCGACAAGGTAATGCCCGTGCTGCTCCACGGCGACGCTGCGTTCGCCGCCCAGGGCGTCAACATGGAGACGCTGCAGTTCTCGCAGGCACGCTCGTTTTATACCGGCGGCACGATCCACCTGATCATCAATAACCAGGTCGGCTTCACGACGCACGATCCGCGCGACACGCGTTCGACGCTCTATTGCAGTGACGTCGCGAAGATGATCGAAGCACCGATCCTGCACGTGAACGGGGATGATCCTCGAATCGGTCGTGTTTGCCGCGCGCCTCGCGGTCGACTACCGCATGAAGTTCCACAAGGACATCGTGATCGACCTGGTCTGTTACCGCCGGCTCGGTCACAACGAGGCCGACGAGCCTGCCGCGACACAGCCGGTCATGTACGCCGCCATACGCAGCAAGCAGACGACCCGGCAGCTTTACGCCGAGAAGTTGATCGGGGAGGGGGCCACCACCGCGGCGGAAGTCGAGCAGATGGGCGAGGACTATCGACGCCAGCTCGATGAAGGCAAGTTGCAGAACAAGAACGTGCTCGGCCTGATCGGCAACAAGCACACGGTGGACTGGAGCAAGTTCCACGACGTCGACTGGTATGAGGACGTTCGCACGGGCGTGAAATTGCCCGTGCTGAAAGAACTCGCGGCACGCGCCACGACGTTTCCGGAAGGCGTCACATTGCATCGGCAAGTGCAGCGCATCATGGACGATCGTCGCAAGATGGCGGCGGGCCAGCAGATGCTCGACTGGGGTTTCGCCGAGACGTTGGCTTACGCCACGCTGCTCGACGAAGGATTCGAGATTCGCCTGACCGGCCAGGACAGCGGACGGGGCACTTTCTTTCATCGGCACGCGGTCGGCCACGACCAGTCGACCGGCACACCGTACATCCCGCTCAAGCATTTGAAGCCCGGCCAGCCGCGCTTTCGCGTGACGGATTCGCTGCTGTCCGAAGAGGCCGTGCTCGCGTTTGAATATGGCTATTCGATTACGGACCCGAACTGCCTCGTCATCTGGGAAGCCCAGTTCGGCGACTTCGTGAATGGCGCACAGGTCGTCATCGACCAATTCATCACCTCCGGGGAGGCCAAGTGGGGCCGGATCTCCGGGCTCACGCTGTTCCTGCCTCACGGATACGAGGGCCAGGGCCCGGAGCATTCTTCCGCACGCCTCGAGCGCTTCCTGCAGTCGTGCGCCGAAAACAACATGTGCGTGTGCGTGCCTTCGACGCCGGCCCAGATGTTCCACATGCTGCGCCGGCAGATGATCCGCTCGTTCCGCAAGCCGCTGATCGTGATGACGCCGAAGAGCCTGCTGCGTCACAAGCTGTCGGTCTCGGCGCTCGAAGACCTCGCGCATGGCGGTTTCCGCTGTGTCATCCCGGAAATCGACGATGTCGATCCGGCGGGCGTCGACCGGGTCGTGTTCTGCTCGGGCCGCGTGTATTTCGACCTGCTCGAAGCGCGTCGAGCCAGCGAAGTGCGCAACGTCGCGATCGTACGCATCGAACAGCTGTATCCGTTCCCGGCCGAGGACTACGCCCTGGTCATCAAGCATTATCCCAACGCGCGCGAAGTCGTGTGGTGCCAGGAAGAGCCGCAGAACCAGGGCGCGTGGTACCAGGTCCGGCATCGGCTGCAGGAGCCGTTGGCGTACAACCAGGAGCTGCTGTACGCCGGGCGCGCGCCGGCCGCTGCACCCGCGACGGGCATCATGCAGATGCACACCGCACAGCAGCACGGCCTCGTCAGCGCTGCGCTCACCGCCAGGACCTCGGGATGACTCTGCTCTTGCGCCCCCGAAATTGCGTGCCACCGGCAGCAGCAGGAAAAAAACATGACCCAGCTCGAAGTCCGCGTGCCGCAACTCCCCGAATCGGTGGCGGATGCCACGCTGGTCGCCTGGCGCAAGCAGCCGGGGGATGCGGTGAATCGCGACGAGAACCTGGTCGATCTCGAGACCGACAAGGTCGTACTTGAAGTGCCAGCACCGGCGAGCGGAGTGATCCGGGAACTGAAGGTCGAGAACGGCGCCACCGTGACCAGCGGACAAATCCTCGCGGTGATCGAGGAAGGCGCGAGCGCGGCGGCGGCGAAACCCGCCGCGAAGGCCGAAGCAAAAGCGGACGGCCGGGGCGAGCCGAAGTCGGCGGCCAAGGCCGAGGCCAGGTCCGAAGTGAAAACCTCGGCCGCCGAACCGGCGAAGTCACAGGGCGACAAGCTTGCGCCGTCGGTGCGCCGGCTCGTCGAGGAGCACAGCCTCGAGCCCGCGACAATCCCAGGGTCGGGTCGCGATGGGCGCATTACGAAAGGCGACGTACTGACGCACCTGGCAGGCAAGGACGCAGCCCCGGCACCAGCGGCCGCAAAGCCGACGAGCCCGGTCACGCAGGCTCCCGCGAGCGGCGAACGCGCGGAACGACGCGTGCCGATGACCCGTCTGCGTGCACGCATCGCCGAGCGGCTCGTGCAGGCGCAGTCGACCGCGGCGATGCTCACGACGTTCAACGAAGTGGACCTGAAAGCCGTCAATGAGCTGCGCGCCCGCTACAAGGAACGCTTCGAGAAAGAGCACGGCGCCCGCCTGGGGTTCATGTCCTTCTTTGTGAAGGCAGTTGTCGAAGGGCTGAAGCGCTTCCCGGTCGTCAATGCGTCGGTCGACGGCAACGACGTCGTGTATCACGAGTACTACGACATCGGCGTCGCAGTCTCCACCGACCGTGGCTTGATCGTGCCAGTGCTGCGCAACGCGGACGCCCTGTCGTTCGGCGAAATCGAGAAGTCCGTCGTGGGGTATGCCACGCGCGCCCGCGAAGGCACGCTGACACTCGAGGAACTCACGGGCGGCACGTTCACGATCACGAATGGCGGTGTGTTCGGTTCGCTGCTCTCGACGCCGATCCTGAATATGCCGCAGAGCGCAATCCTCGGCATGCACAAGATCCAGGAGCGACCGGTCGTGATGGAGGGCCAGGTCGTCGTGCGGCCGATGATGTACCTCGCGCTTTCGTACGATCACCGGCTCATCGACGGTCGTGAGGCGGTGCAGTTCCTGGTCGCCATCAAGGAATCGCTCGAAGACCCGTCTCGGCTGCTGCTGCAAATATAAGAACCCGGAGTTTCCAGATGTCCGATTCCAACTTCGACGTCGTCGTGATCGGCGCGGGCCCGGCGGGGTATCCCTGCGCCATTCGCGCCGCGCAGAACAAGCTGCGGGTCGCTTGCATCGACGAGTGGAAAAACCTCGACGGTGCTTATGCCTTCGGCGGCACCTGCCTCAACGCGGGCTGCATTCCTTCGAAGGCACTGCTGGAATCCTCGGAGCTGTATCACCGTGCCCACGCGGAATTCGGCGCGCACGGCATCAAGGCGAGCGGCCTCGCGTTCGACCTCGGCGTCATGCAGAAGCGCAAGGCGCAGATCGTCAAGGCGTCTACCCAGGGCATCACGGGGCTGTTCAAGGCGGCAGGCGTCACTGCGCTGCAGGGTCACGGCAAGCTGCTGAATGGCAACCGTGTCGAATTCACGGCCGCCGACGGCAGCAAGCGCGAGCTCGTCGCCAAGCACGTCGTGCTGGCTACCGGTTCAGCGCCCATGGCCCTGAAGTCGTTACCGTTCGACGGCACGCAGGTCGTCGATTCGTGGGGCGCGCTCGAGTTCGACGCCGTGCCCAAGCGCCTCGGCGTGATCGGCGCCGGTGTCATCGGGCTCGAACTCGGCAGCGTCTGGCGCCGGCTCGGCTCGGAAGTCGTAGTGCTCGAAGCCATGGAGCAATTCCTCTTCATGGCGGACCAGCAGGTGGCCAAGGAAGCGCTCAAGCACTTCAAGAAGCTCGGCCTCGACGTGCGCCTCGGCGCGAAAGTGAGCGGGGCGACCGTGGGCAAGGACGGCGTAACGCTCAAGTACACCGAAGCGGCAGGAGAGAAGTCGGTAATCGTCGACAAGGTCGTCGTCGCGATCGGGCGCCGGCCGTTTACCGACGGCCTGCTCGGCGACAAGACCGGCGTCGAACTGGACGAGCGCGGTTTCATCAAGGTGGACCAGGAATGCCGCACCGGCGCGGGCAACGTCTGGGCCGTCGGTGACGTCGTGCGCGGCCCGATGCTGGCGCACAAGGGCAAGGAAGAGGGCGTCATGGTGGGCGACCTGATCGCAGGCCTCCACTCCGAGGTCAATTACGACGCGGTGCCTTCCGTGATCTACACGGCTCCGGAGATTGCCTGGGTCGGACAAACCGAGGAAGAGGTCAAGGCGAGCGGCCGCAAGTACAAGGTCGGCCAGTTTCCGTTCATGGCCAGCGGCCGTGCCCGCGCGATGGAAGCACCGGCGGGCTTCGCGAAAATCATCTCGGCGGTCGACGACGACGAGATTCTGGGCGTGCACCTGATCGGTCCGATGGCGGGTGAACTGATCGCGGAAGCCGTGCTGGCACTCGAATACTCCGCGAGCACCGAAGACCTGCAACGCACCATGCATGCGCATCCGACACTGAGCGAGGCGCTGCACGAAGCGGCCCTGGGCGCCGACAAGCGCGCGATCGACTTCCCGAATCGCTGAGATCCTGCACCGGGTAGGGTGAGCCTGCCCGGCGCTCGACGGTTCGGCGCGCCTAGAGTTTGCGACGCGCCCGGATCACGTTTGGCAGTGACGAGAACCGCGACAACAACCTGCTCAATTCATCGAGTCCGTGCACCTTGACGGTCACGTCGACGAGCGCGGTGTTCTCCGCCGCATTCGTCGTGGTGTTCATGGCTTCGATGCTGATGCGCTCGTCGGCCAGCACGCCGGAGATGTCGCGGACCAATCCGCGACGATCGAACGCGTCGATCAGCACCGCGACCGGAAACGTGCGCTCCGCCGACGGGCGGCCCCAGTCGACGGCCAGCACCCGCTGTGGATTCACATCGCGCAGGCGTACGAGGTTGGCACAACTGGCCCGGTGAATGCTGACGCCACGTCCCAGCGTGATGAAACCGAGGATTTCTTCCGGCGGTACCGGCCGGCAGCACCTTGCGATCGAACTCATGAGATCGCCGACGCCATCCACGACCATGCCCGGCGAGGACACTTCGGTGGACGCCTTGGTTGGCACACGCGGCGGGCGTGGCGGCGCACGCTCCTGGATGCGTCGATGGATCGCGCCGGCCACCTGTGCGAGCGTGAGCTCGCCTTCGCCAAGACCCCTGTGCAGGGCTTCCATGCTCGGCAAGCCGAGATCAGCGAGCAGTTCAGGAAAGGAGGCAACGCGCACCCCGAGCCGGTCGAGTTCGCGCTCGAGCATCTGCCGGCCCTGGTCGCGGTTCTGCACCTCGTCCTGCTTTCGGAACCAGGCCCGTACCTTCGCGCGATTGCCCGCCGACGCCAGGTAACCGAGCTGTGGCACGATCCAGTCGCGGCTGGGATGCGGCTGTTTGGCCGGGATGATCTCGACGGTATCGCCATTCGCGAGACGATGGTTCAGCGGCACCATGCGGCCGTTCACGCGGGCGCCACGGCAGCGATGCCCGAGGTCCGTGTGCACGTGATAGGCGAAGTCGACGGGTGTGGCGCCTTTTGGCAAGTCGATGACTTCGCCCCGCGGGCTCAGCGCATACAGCCGGTCCTCGAACACTTCCGCCTGCAGGTTGGCGAGCAGATCGGGTTCGGCGCCATCGCGCTGCGCCGGCTCGAGCAGTTGTCGCAACCAGACGATCTTCTGCTGGAAACTGCTTTCGGCCTTGCGGCCTTCCTTGTACTGCCAGTGCGCCGCAACGCCGAGTTCCGCATGCGCATGCATCTCGTGGGTGCGAATCTGGACTTCGAGCGGCAACTTGCCCGGCCCGATCACGGCCGTATGCAGCGAGCGATAGTTGTTGTCCTTGGGTGTCGCGATGTAATCGTCGAACTCGCCGGGGATATACGGCCACAGGCCGTGCACGATGCCGAGCGCCGCGTAACAGTCGGCGATCGTGCCCACCATGACACGGACCGCGAGCACGTCCATGACTTGCTCGAACTGCAGCGACTTGCGCTGCATCTTGCGCCAGATGCTGTAGATGTGTTTTGGCCGGCCGGTAATCTCGCCGGTAATGGCGGCGGCATCCAGCTCGCGCCGCAGGTCGCGCTTGACGTCCTCGATGTACTGCTCGCGGTCGCCGCGCTTGACACGCAGCCAGCCAGCGATGCGCTTGTAGTCTTCAGGCTGGCTGAAACGGAACGCAAGGTCCTCGAGTTCCCATTTCACCTGCCAGATGCCGAGGCGGCTCGCGAGTGGCGCGTAGATCTCGCGTGTTTCGAGAGCCGCGCGGCGGGTTTCATCCGCGGAGGCGGTCTTCAAGCCGCGCATGCGCACCAGTTGCAGCGCGAGCCGCATCAATACGAGGCGCACGTCCGATGCGAGCGACAGCAGCAGCTTGCGCAGCCGCTCGGCCTGGCTGGCATCGAGGTGCTCGCCCGGATTCCAGCCGGCCGGGATGCCGCTCGAACCGATCCGCGACAACTCGGTAGCCAGCTTGAAGGCGGCCGCACCGAACTGCGCCTCTGCCTGCGCGTCCTCGACGAGCCGGCCTTCGAGCAGGGGAACCAGCAGGCCCGCCAGCAGCACGTCGTCGTCGGCCTGCAGTTGCGAGAGCACGGCGAGGAGCTCGATGCTGCGCAGCGCGTGCTCGCTCGGCGCAAGTTCGCTGGTCGCCACCAGCGCCGCGCGCACTCGTGGGGAGAGGGAATGGATGTCGATTTCGGCGGGTTTCAAGGGCGTGCCCGGGCCGCGCAGGTCCTGCGCAACCATGCTGAATGCGGCGTAAAAGACGGTATCATACGACGCCCGATTTCCGGGCTCGCTGCAGGGTGAAAATTGCCGAGACTCAACGGCGGTGGTCGAGGCGGGGCACTCGGTCCAGGCGCAGCCGCTAGCGGCCGTGAAACGGTCCGTATCCTCGGCATCGACCCAGGCTCACAGAATACCGGGTTCGGCATCCTCGACTGCCGCCAGGGCGACGTGTGTTACGTTGCCAGCGGCGCGATCCGCACCAGCGGTACGGAGTTTCCGCCGCGGTTGCGGCAGATTTTCGAAGGCGTGCTCGAACTCGTGCGGCAGTACGCCCCGCGTGAAGTCGCGATCGAACGCGTGTTCATGCACCGCAACGCCGACAGCGCACTCAAGCTCGGGCAGGCGCGAGGCGCGGCGATCTGCGCGGTCTTCGCGACCAGCCCGGAAGTGTTCGAGTACGCGCCGCGCGAGGTCAAGCTTGCCATCGTGGGGCAGGGCGGCGCGCAGAAAGTCCAGGTGCAACTGATGGTTCGAACGTTACTCAAACTGCAGGGGGAGCTGGGCCCGGACGCCGCCGATGCGATCGGTATCGCGTTGTGCCACGCGTATTCGCGCAGCACCCGGCACGCGATTGCCGCCTCGGCCGAAAAATTGGATCGCAGGCCGTGATCGGTCACCTGCGCGGCCGCATCGCCGCCAAGCACCCACCACAACTGTTGATCGACGTCGGCGGTGTCGGTTACGAAGTCGAAGCACCGATGTCCACCTTCTATGGCTTGCCGGCCGTGGGTGCCGAAGTGAGCCTGCATACGCACCTGGTCGTGCGCGAGGATGCGCACGTGTTGTTCGGCTTCGGCACCGAGCGTGAACGAAGCCTGTTCCGCGAGCTCATCAAGGTCTCGGGCGTTGGCCCGCGCATTGCGCTCGGCATCCTCTCTGGCGTCAGCGTCGACGACTTTCATCGCTGCGTCGAGGCATCCGATGCAGCCTCGCTGACGCGCGTGCCGGGCATCGGCCGCAAGACCGCCGAGCGACTCATCGTCGAGATGCGCGACCGCTTGAACGCGTTGGCGGGCCCGCCTCCTACCGGTAAAGGACCGGTCGGCACTGGTGCGACAGCGGCGGCGAGCCCACAGGCCGAGGCGTTCAGCGCCCTGGTCGCGCTCGGCTACAAACCGGCGGAAGTCACCCGGCTGCTGCAGAAAGCGGATGCGTCTGCCGTCACGACCGAAGACCTGATCCGCCAGGCGCTGCGCGCCGCGGCCAACTGAAGCAGGCCGGGCGCACACGATGCCGATCGAACAGGACCGCGTGATTTCCACCGCAACGCAGCGCGACGAGGAAGTCTATGACCGCGCGGTGCGGCCGAAGACGCTCGTCGACTATGTTGGCCAGCCGGCGATGAAGGCGCAGATGGAGATCTTCATCCAGGCGGCGCGCAATCGTGGCGAGTCGCTCGACCATGTCCTGATCTTCGGCCCGCCCGGTCTCGGCAAGACCACGCTCGCGCACGTGATCGCGAACGAGCTTGGCGTCGGTTTCAAGCAGACATCGGGCCCGGTGCTGGAACGCCCCGGCGACCTCGCGGCGCTGCTCACGAACCTGCAGCCGAATGAACTGTTGTTCGTGGACGAAATCCATCGGTTGAGCCCGATCGTCGAAGAGATCCTGTACCCGGCGCTCGAAGACTTCCAGCTCGACATCATGATCGGCGAAGGCCCCGGTGCCCGCTCGATCAAGATCGACCTGCCGCCGTTCACGCTGGTCGGCGCCACGACGCGGGCAGGGCTGCTCACCTCGCCGCTGCGCGACCGTTTCGGCATCGTGCAGCGCCTCGACTTTTATACCCACGCCGACCTCAAGACTCATCGTGCAGCGTTCCGCGGGCATCCTCGGCGTGGCCATGGACGAAGGCGGGGCCGAGCAGATTGCGACGCGCTCTCGCGGCACGCCGCGCATCGCCAATCGCCTGTTGCGCCGGGTGCGCGATTTCGCCGAGGTGAAAGGCGATGGACGCGTCACGCCGGAGATTGCACGCGGCGCGCTCGACCTGCTGGACGTGGATCCACAGGGCTTCGACCCGATGGACCGGCGCCTGATGCTGACGATCATCGAGAAGTTCGAGGGCGGACCGGTCGGCGCCGATAGCCTCGCCGCGGCGCTGGGAGAGGAGCGCGGCACGATCGAGGATGTAATCGAGCCGTTCCTGATCCAGCAGGGCTATATCATGCGCACCGCGCGCGGCCGCGTCGCGACGCGCAACGCGTACCTGCATTTTGGTCTGACGCCGCCGGCGCTCGAGCGGCCCGGCACGCTCGGTCTTTTCGAGAGCTGAGAAGGACAACGACGCATGATCGGCGAGCACTCCATCATCGACCTGCTGTTGAACGCCAGCCTGATCGTGCAGTTCGTGATGCTGCTGCTGATCGCGGCGTCGGTCGCGTCGTGGGCCATCATCCTGAACAAGCGCAAGCTGCTGAACCAGTCACGCCAGGCAGCGGACCGGTTCGAGGGCGAATTCTGGTCGGGCGGCGACCTTGCGGCGCTGTACAAGTCGCTGGACCGCGGCACGCATACCGGCATGGCCGACATTTTCGTCTCGGGCTTTCGCGAGTTTTCGCGACTTCGCGGCCAGCTCGGCCTGGCGGGCGCGCAATTGCTCGACGGCAGCCGGCGCGCCATGAGGGTTGCGCAGCTGAAGGAAACCGACCGGCTCGAGCAAAGTCTTTCGACACTGGCGACGATCGGCTCGACGAGTCCGTATGTCGGTCTCTTCGGCACGGTGTGGGGCATCCTCACGGCATTCCAGGGTCTCGGCAACGTGCAGCAGGCGACGCTCGCAACCGTTGCGCCCGGCATCGCCGAGGCACTTATTGCCACGGCCATGGGCCTTTTCGCAGCAATCCCGGCGGTCATCGCGTACAACCGTTACGCCGACCAGGTCGGCCGCCTGGAGCTGCGCTACGACACGTTCATGGAAGAACTGTCCACGATCCTGCAGCGCCACGCGGGCGTGACGCAGGACTGACGGAGACAACGCATGTCGCGCACCCGACGCCGCAAGTTGATGGGCGAGATCAACGTCGTGCCGTACATCGACGTGATGCTCGTGCTGCTGATCATCTTCATGGTCACCGCGCCCATGTTGAGCCAGGGTATCAAGGTCGACCTGCCGCAGGCCGCCGCGGAGCCGATCGAACCGGAAGACCTCGAACCGCTGCTGCTGAGCATCGATCGCGAGGGCTTGCTGTACCTGAACCTTGGCGATCCCAAGCAAGCACTGACTCCCGATCGGCTGCTCGAACTCGCTACTGCGGCCATGCGCAGGGAACCCACACGCGCCGTATTGGTCAAGGCTGATACGGCGGTCCCCTACGGTCGCGTCGTGGAGGGCATGGTGCTGCTGCAGCAGGCTGGTGCTAGAAAAGTCGGATTCGTGACCCAGCCCGTGCAGGCGGTCGAGCGTCGGGCAGGGCAGCGCTAAGCGATGCCCTGGTACGCACGCGCTCACGTGCGGCCTCTGCTGGGGTCCGCGGTGCTCCATCTGCTGTTCCTTGCGATCGTGCTGGTTGCCGCCGTGCGCTGGCGCTCAGAGCCGCCGCAGTTGCCGCTCGCGATCGAGGGCAACATCGTTCGATATGAAGACCTGCCACGCTCCGTTCGTACGGGCCGACCGTTGGCCGAGCCGGAGAAGGTGACACCGCAACCGGCGCCGCCGGTCAAGCAACCCGAGCCGCAGCCGGTCGAATTGCCGCCCAAGATCGAGCCGGCACCCGATCAGGCAGCAGCCGACGCAGAGCGGCGCGCGGCAGAAGCAGCCGCAGCGTTGCAACGCCAACAGGCCGAGCAACAGGAGACAAAGGCTCTCGAGGCCAGGCAGCGTGCGGAGGCCGAGGCCAGGCAAAAGGCCGATGCGGAGGCCAAGCGACAAGCAGCGGCCGATACGAAGGCGCGGGCCGAAGCGGCGGCGCAGCAGCAGCGTGAAGCGGAAGTCGCCAAACGTGCGGCCGCGCAAAAAACAGCACGCGAGGCCGAACTACGTCGCGCCATTGCCGACGAGGAAGAGGGCGAGGCAGTCGCGCAATCGGGTGTGATGGACGAGTATCGGGCCCTGCTGGTGCAGACCATCGAGCGCAACTGGATTCGACCACCGTCGGCGAAAGCAGGTCTCGAGTGCACGCTTCACGTTACGCAGGCAACAGGCGGAACGGTGATCGACGTCAAGCTCGGCGACTGTAACGGTGACCAGGCCGTGCGCGAGTCGGTCGCCAATGCCGTGTATCGTTCATCGCCGTTGCCCGCGCCGCGCGACCCACGCGCGTTCGAACGTCGTCTGGTCATCGTCTTCAAGCCTACAGAGTAAAGCCCTCCATGAATTTAATGCGCACACTGTCGCGGCCAACGTTCGCATCGGCTTGCCGCGACGACCACGCTGCTGCTCGCAAGCCTGCTCGGTTGGATCACTCCCGCCAGTGCGCAGTTACGGCTCGACATCACCCAGGGTGTGCGTGATGCGGTGCCAATTGCCGTGATTCCGTTCGGTGGCCAGGCCGAGGGCGGGCCGGGCGACATCGGGGCCGTCGTGGCCAACGACCTGCGCCTCAGCGGCCGCTTCAACCCGCTGGAGCGTGCCGACCTGATCGCGCGTCCCACCACCGGCACTGCGATCCGCTTCGAAGACTGGCGCGTGCTGCGCTCTGACTTCATCGTGGTCGGGCAGGTTGAGCCCGCGGGAGCCGGCCTTGCCGTCGTGTTCGAACTCTTCAACGTGCAGACGGGCCAGCAACTGCTGAGCCAACGCCTGGCCACGACCGAGAAAGGCCTGCGCGCAACGGCCCATCGCGTCGCAGACCTCGTTTTCGAACGTCTCACCGGCATTCCGGGCGCGTTCTCGACGCGAATCGCATACGTGTCGGTGGAAGGCCGGGCTCCGACGCAGCGTCACCGTCTCGTCGTCGCGGATGCAGACGGCTATGGCCCGCGCGTCGTGACCGAATCGAACGAGCCGATCATGTCGCCGGCCTGGTCGCCCGACGGCCAGAACCTCGCGTATGTCTCGTTCGAAGGGCGATCTTCGGCCATTTACGTGCAGCGGCTCGCATCCGGCGAGCGTCGGCGCGTGTCGGCCCGGCTCGGCATCAATGGCGCGCCAGCGTGGTCGCCTGACGGCAGCAAGCTCGCGCTGACCCTGTCGCGCGACGGCAATCTCGATATCTATGTGCTCGACCTCGCATCACAGGGGCTGACGCGTCTCACGACCGACGGGGCCATCGATACGGAACCTGAGTGGTCCGCAGACAGCGAAGGGATCTTTTTCACGTCGGATCGGGCGGGCAACGCCCAGGTGTATCGCGTCGCCGCGAACAGCGCGGCCGACGTGCAGCGGCTTACATTCGCGAACAGTTACAACGCGCGACCTCGCAGGTCCCCGGACGGTCAATCGCTGGCCCTGGTCACGCTCGACCGCGGCGGCTACCGCATCGCGACGTTCGACCTGAAGACGCGCAACCTGCACGTACTGACCGACGGGCGTCAGGACGAGTCGCCGAGTTTCGCGCCGAACGGCGCCGTGATCATCTATGCCACTCAGAGCGGTGGCCGCGGCGCACTGGCGATGGTCTCTGCCGACGGCCGTTTTCAGCAGCGGCTAAGCTCGGACAAGGGTGATGTGCGCGAGGCCGTCTGGTCGCCATTCCCCGCCCAAACGCGGTGAAGCCCGCCGATTCGCAAGGTATCATTCGCGCCTGCCCGCGCCTGCGCCGCGGGCCTTTATCCCAGGAGTCCGGAACAACATGAAGTGGAATCACGCCTTTGCCCTGATCGTGCTGGCCGTCGGCATCACCGCGTGCAGCAAGCACAAGCAGGTGAAGCCCGAGTCTCAACCGCCCGCGACAACGACCGATAGCGGTGCGCAGACGAGCGGACTCGGTAACGAGGCGAGTGCCGGCGCAACGGGCGCGGGTTCGGCGCAGCAGCAGGCGCTGGCAGCGCTGAAGGCGCGCAGCGTGATCTACTTCGAATATGACAGCAGCGAGATACGCTCCGAGTACGTCCAGGTCGTAGCGGCACACGCAGCGTATCTCGTGAAGTATCCGACTGCCCGCGCCCGGCTCGAAGGCCACACCGATGAGCGCGGCTCTCGCGAGTACAACATCGGCCTGGGCGAACGTCGTGCACAGACGGTGCGCAGGGCGTTGCAGTTGCAAGGAGTACCCGATACGCAACTCACCACGGTGAGCTATGGCGAGGAACGCCCGGCAGTCGAAGGGTCCGATGAAGCGGCCTACGGCCAGAACCGTCGCGTCGAAATCAGTTACGGACCGTAATCCGCATGAACCGATCCAGCAGCGCTGTTTTCGTGTGGGTGGCCGGTGTGCTCGTCAGCACGACCGTCCTGGCGGCCCCAAGCAACAAAGAACTCGAGGCCCTTGCCACCGAGGCGGACGCGCGCGTTACGACGCTCGAGAGCCGGGTGAACCAGTCGCTGATCGAGCTGCAGCAGCAGATCGAGGTGTCCCGGCAGGAATTGCGCACGCTGCGCGGCCAGATCGAGGAAGCGCGTCACGACCTCGAAACCGTGCGTCAACAGCAGCGCGATCTTTATGCGGACCATGACCGCCGCCTGCTGGCGATCGAGAATGGCGCGGCAGTTGGCCCGGTTGCGGCCGGCGGCTCGACCCGGGCTCCCGACGCTGTCTTTGCTGACGAATCGTCCGTCGTACGGCGACGCGTTTGCGGCGATGAAGGCAGGCCGATACGACGAGGCCGCCCGCGGATTCCAGCTGTACCTTGCAAAGTATCCACGCGGACCTCGTGCCGACAACGCGACGTACTGGCTCGGTGAAGCGCAGTACATGCAGCAGGATTTCGAAGGCGCGCTGAAATCGTTCCAGGCCGTCAGTTCGTTCCCGGAATCGCGTCGCCTTGCAGATGCGATGCTGAAGGTGGCGTATTGCCAGTACGAACTGAAGGCGTTCAAGAATTCGCGTACGACGCTGGACAGGGTGATCTCCACGTACCCTGAGTCGGAAGCCGCCAGGCACGCGCAGACGCGAATCGAGTCGATGAACGCCGAGGGCCGGTGACACGCCTCAAGATCACGGAGACATTCGTCTCGATCCAGGGCGAGGCCGACGCTGCGGGCTGGCCAACGCTGTTCATCCGCCTGACCGGTTGTCCCTTGCGCTGCGTGTATTGCGACACGACGTATTCCTTCTACGGCGGCGAGTGGCGCACGCAGGACGAGCTGCTGCAGCAGGCGACTGCGAGTGGCGTACGGCACGTCTGCGTGACGGGTGGTGAGCCGCTGGCGCAGAAGAATTGCCTCGCGTTGCTCGCCGCACTTTGCGATGCCGGCTTCGATGTTTCTCTCGAAACCAGTGGCGCGCTCGATGTCTCGCAGGTCGATGCACGTGTCAGTCGCGTCGTCGACATCAAGACACCGGATTCCGGCGAATCCCATCGCAACAAGCTCGAAAACCTCGACGTGCTGACGGCCCGCGACCAGGTGAAAGTGGTCCTGTGCTCGCGCGCCGATTACGAGTGGACGTGCCAGCTGCTGCGTGACAGGAAGGCGTCTCTGCCGTGTCAGGTGCTGTTCTCGCCATCGTGGGGACAGATCGAGCCGCGCGTGCTTGCCGAGTGGATCCTCGCCGACCGGCTCGACGTACGCCTGCAGGTGCAACTGCATAAATATCTCTGGGGCAATGAGCCGGGACATTGATGGCGAGCAAGGCTGCAAGCAATGACCGGTGACCCGGTGCGACCGGCCGTCGTACTGGTCTCCGGTGGACTCGACTCCGCCACCTGCCTCGCCATGGCGCGCGCCGAGGGCTTCGCCTGTTACGCGCTCAGTTTCCAGTACGGTCAGCGGCATTCCGCCGAAATCGTCGCCGCCGGTCGAGTCGCCGGCAGTCTCGGCGCCGTCGAGCACCGGGTAATGCCGATCGACCTTGCCGCGTTCGGTGGTTCAGCGCTGACCGACATCGGTATCGCTGTGCCGGAAGGGGGCGCTGACGCTGGCGGTCCCGGTGGATCGGCAATTCCGGTTACGTACGTGCCCGCGCGCAATACCGTTTTCCTGGCACTGGCACTGGCATGGGCCGAGGTGCTGCATGCCCACGATATTTTCATCGGCGTGAATGCCGTCGATTACTCTGGCTACCCCGATTGCCGCCCGGAATTCATCGCAGCATTCGAGGCGATGGCGAATCTGGCAACGCGGGCTGGCGTGGAAGACCGCGTGCCGCTGCGCATCCGTACGCCGCTGATCCACCTCAGCAAGGCCGAGATCGTGCTGCGCGGCGTCGCCCTGGGAGTGGATTTCAGCCTTACCGTTTCCTGCTATCAGGCTGACGACCGGGGGCGCGCCTGCGGTCGCTGCGATTCGTGCCGGCTGCGCAAGACCGGTTTTGTGAACGCCGGTGTGGCGGATCCGACGTCTTATGCGTGAACGCGCCGGGTCGATCGGCTATGATTCGCGCCCTTCCCAGGCGGGCCGTTAGCTCAGCGGTAGAGCAGCTGGCTTTTAACCAGTTGGTCGATGGTTCGATCCCATCACGGCCCACCAATAAATCAATGGCTTACACGCACTAGTTCGACTATTTTCGAACTGCCGCGAGCAGTCAGTTACCACGAGCCTCGGCACCGTCAGTTTCGCAAAACTGACTATGACGAACTAGATTCTTCGATCCAAAGCAACTCTTTTTGTTGCGCTCCGATCGCATCAAATATTGCTTGGCCATCGCGCTCACTGCCTGCGAAGCCGTGTAAGGCAACATGCGATCCAGTCTAACTGTGCTTGCGAAGCGTGTCGCACACTTACTCGCCTCCCCAGAGGACCGCCGGCTTGCGCGGGCATTGCCGCACCGATTCGGGGTCGTCGCGGTCGCTGTCGAGCAGCCAGCAGTCGTCGAGTACCGAGCAGTAGCAGGCACGCAACCGGATTTTGTGGCGCTCGCCGCTCAGCGCCTCCCAGACGGGCGTCGACGGATTCGGCCGGGGCATGCGCAACAGAGTGATCCATTCGTCGGCGCCGAGCACCCGGTTCTGGATGCCGCTGGTGATGATCTTGTCGTCATGCGACGACTCCGGGCGCTGTGCGCAGCAACGCGACAGCAGCGAGCGCGAATCAGGGACGGGAGTGCCGTCGTAGAGCACCTCCGCCCAGCGCACGCGCGCAGGTCCGGTTCCACGGTTCAACAGATCGAGCCTGATCTCGGGAACGTCCTCCGGGGAAACACTGCTGGTGCCGAACATCAGCGACGGCCAGACACTGGCCGCCAGCATGCGTTCCTGCGTGCGATTCGCGCTGACCGCGACGAACAGCGAGATGAGCGAGATCAGCAGCACGCCGGCACCGACGACGAATTCGAACAGCCGGCTGTCACGACGGGCGGCGGGTTTGTCGGTTTGGGACGCGATCGTCTCATTACTCTCGGTCATGATGTCACCGGTTTCGATCGGACGTGGGCCTACGGGTGTCGACCGTGACCATCGCCGAAAGGTACCGCATGCGGGACAGAAGCCCAGTGCTTTGTTGACTAGTCGCCGCAGCGAGGCATACGGTAGGCGCGCAACTTGGTACTCACAAACACCTGCTGATGACGCCGGCGTCATCAGTCGTCGTCCAAGTTGACCGGTTCGATCATTCAATCTTTCGGGAGGATCACATGCAGCGAATCACTTTTGTCGTGGCTCTGACCGGCGTACTGCTGGGCGGGTTCGGCGCGATTGCCAGCGCGGACGACAAGGCCGATCTCATCGAGCGTGACAAGGCGTGGGGCGCTGCGGGCACCAAGGGCGATGCCGACGCCGTAGCGAAACTTCTTGCCGACAACCTGCTCTCGGTCAGCGGCAAAGGCGTAATTGACAAAAAGGCAGAGGTTGCTGCGACAAAGCCTGAACCGGCCGGCACACAATACGAGCCGACTGACTACAAGGTGGTTTTTTTAGATAAAGACACAGCAGTCATGACGCACGGTACCAAGGGTGCTGACGCGCACTACAGCATGCACGTGTGGACCCGAAAGAGCGGGCAGTGGCAGGTGGTAGCGACGTCCACTACGCCAGTCGACAATGAATAGGGTTGGTATCGTGCCGGGCACGTGATCCTGGCCGCGCTGGTTTTTTGATCAATGGCGAAAACGGAACCCGGCATCAAGTGCCGGGTTTCTTGTTTGTGTGCCGATGCGCGCAATGCAGTTCTCTCAAAGAGAAACGGCTCCGGAGTTGAAAGGCGCAACTCCAGCCGCGCTAATGCGGTTAGTCAACTCGAAGGGGGTGTTACTACGGATCTGGCCCTGGGCGGACCCCACCCCGGACGCCGCTACCGGTCGGCGGCCAGGCACCGAAAAGTTGCTACCTGTTTGCCGCTGCCAGCGGGCAGCGCAGGATCCTTGTTCACTGTCGATATGATCTCGGCACTCTGTTGGCCGGCTCGGTGGCAAGCTCGAGTAGTCAGATCCTTTGCGACTTCGGCACTACCTTCATACTCGATCGTCGAGGTGTCGTCAGAGTTGATCTTGATGGTCGTGCAGGCGCCGAGAATCATACAAAGTGACGACAAGGCGACTGAACGGATCATTGCTGCGAATTCCTCAGGGTCTCGCCCCGACCAACGGATCGTACGCCATTCAATGACGACATGGTTCAAATGCAATCGTCTGCTCTGGCTCTGCTTCTAATCGAAGTAGCACACCCCGCGATTGGAACCTGCGGCAAAAGCGCATCAGCGTCATTGCGCTCGACGACACGCTCTCATGCACCGAAGCACTTAACTTAATCGCCGACGAGAGCCGAACTGCGCGTTTGGGTTGAGACTCGCAGTCACGCCTTTAACAATTCATGTCGTTTCGCGGCCGAAAATTAAAAAAAACAGACATACGGTGCCCGGCACCACATAACGCGGCGGCGCGTTGCGGAGGACGGCTATTCGCAAAAGTGTTCACTGCCGGTTCGCCGACACGAGATAGCGAAAATGACGACACGACAAGGGCTTAGACGGGTCTATCGTGTGAGCGTGGGTCTCGGCTGCGGACTGACGCAAAAAAAGAAAAGCTATAAAAGCTACGAAGGAATCTTCAGTCATGTGTATCAAAGTTTTCACTTGTGTCGCGCGCCGCCAAACCGTGGTTGCGCTCTCGTTGGCATTCGCCGGCGCGATTGCGACGAACGCGTCCGCGCAGGTCGCCTTTGAAGACGTCTCGGTCGCTGCGGGCTTTGGCGCGGCCGCAACGGAAACCTGGGGCGCCTCCTGGGGCGATCTGAACGGTGACCATTATCCGGACTTGTTCATCAACAACCATCGCCAGCGCGCCAAGCTGTACCTGAACAACCGCAATGGCACGTTCAGCGACGTTTCCAAAAGAGTCGATCTCTCCAGGACGCCTGGCTGGATAGGCGGTCGCGCCAACGTCGATACGCATGCGGCTGCCTTTGCTGACATCGATAACGACGGCGACCAGGATCTGTATGAATCCGTGGCAAGCAGTGATGATCGACTGCATATCAACGATGCCGGGTTGTTGACGGATCGCACCACGAATTATGAGGTTGACCAGTTGCGACATCGGTCAACCCGCCAGAATGTATTTCTGGACTTCAATGGCGATGGCCTCCTCGACTTGGCGTCGCTGTCCTTGACGCTTCCTTCGTTTGCCCCACAACGGCCGGACGGAATATTCAACCATGGCTTGGAACATGAAGTCGCCATGGCCTGTTTTGCTGACGCACAGTGGGCGCACCTGGTCGATATCGATGCCACCCCAGGGCTCGAACTGGTGTGTGCGACGCGCAATGGCACTTACCCGAAGGTGAACGCGTTTCGTGACGGCGCGGTACTGGATGTCACGGCGAACTTCCCACAGTACGCACGCATCGCCGACTCGATCTCGCTCGACTACGATCGGGACCTCCGGCCCGACCTGTTACTGGTACGGGGGGGCGAGCGGCCGTCGGACGCGTATCAGCCGTCGCCGGAACATTTCGAGGTCCAGTTCATCACGGCGGGGAACAAGGCCAAGTCGGTCAAGTTCAAGTCGGACGGCGTGTTGACGGTCTCGGCGAGTCTGCGCGCCGGCAGCGACCCGCAGGGCAATCCTGACTATATCGATATCGGTTCGGCCCCATGGAGCCCAACGACGCTGACGTTCGACTTGAGCAAGAATGATCCGAAAAACGCCGGCATCGGCTCGGGATCGCCAGGATTCAACATGGGATATCTCGCCGCCAGTGGCGAATGGCAGATCGTGCAGGGCACCTCGGCGTACAGCTACTCCTACGTGCAGGTGACATCGACGGCGCCGATCACCGATCTGACCTTCACCGGTGCAAGCGCGTCGGATAAGGGCTCCAAGCCATATCTGATTCGTAACACGCCGACCGGATTCGTCACCATCACGAATCCAGGGTTTGCGACGACGCTTCGCTGCCAGAGTGCAGTCGCGGGCGATTTCGACAACGACATGGACGAAGATGTTTTCTTTGCATGCACGGGCGGTGCGCACAACCTCCCGGACCGGCTCTACCTGAACAATGGCGCCGGCAAGTTCACCGAGGCACCGAATGCGGGCGGGGCAGCAGGAATTATCGGCGCGGCGGTCAGCGAGGGGGCCGGTACCAGCGACAGCGTGGTTACTGCGGACTATGACCTCGACGGCTTCCTGGATTTGATGGTGGTCAATGGGCTCAACATGCGGCCAATTTACATCGGCGGACCGAAGCAGTTGTTTCACAACCTCGGCAATGCCAACCATTGGATGGAATTCGATCTCGTCGGCACGACCTCCAATCGCGACGGCATCGGCGCGAGGGTGTATGCGACGACCGCGGGCATCACGCAGTACCGTGAGCAGAATGGGGGGTATCATCGCTGGTCACAGAATTTCATGCGCTTGCACTTTGGACTGGCGCGCAACACCGCGGCCGACATCAGGGTGGAGTGGCCTGACGGCACCTCCACAGTCTATGAGGACCTGGAATCGAATCACGTGTACCAGCTTCGGCAGGACGGCGATTTCGTCCAGCTGGGCGAGTAGGAGCTCCCTGTCGTATACGGCCACGTTCTAGTCCTCTGTGCGTGGATTGCGTCGGCGACCGCGGTCGAGTCGTGGGCTTCGAGCCCGCACGTAATCGACGACCATATTGAGACGATCGTCGGCGAGCAGGACGCGCGCGTGGCGAGCGCCGTCGCGCAGATAAAAGGGGAGGGGCCAAAGTTGCTGGCCTTGCGATCCTACCTGCGCGCGGGCCCGCAACTCAGCGAACGCTGGAGCTGGACCGAGCAGCAAATCGCGGCCTACGAGGATTCTCTGGAGCGGCAGGCGCTGCAGCTCGAGATCGAACGCGTGAGGGCAGCGTTCGCCAAAGCGAATCCAGGCTTTGAGTTGTACGTGAACCCTGCAGTGCGCAGCATCGATGACCAGATCGAAAAATGGAACAGCAGTGACTCGGTAACCGAGGCCGGCGCGAGGCTGCTCGGTGACGTGGAGGCGTTGCTCACATCGCCGAACTTTCCCACTCGCGATGCTCAGCGTGCACGCCAGACGCTGGAAGCGTTTCTAAAAGCCTACGTACCCGAACCGACACCCACGGTCGCTGCGCCGGGACTCTCGCCCCACGGCCAGATGCGGGCGGTGGATTTCCAGGTGGAACGTGAGGGACGCACCGTTGCGGGCCCCGATTCGCGGACCGTTGACTCCGTGTGGCAGAACCAAGGCTGGGCTCGCAAGCTTGAAACGGCCGTGCACGCTGCCACGGATAAGTTCGTCGGACCGCTCGCTTCGCCGCGAGAGCCGTGGCATTACACGTACACGCCGGACGCGATCGTCGACCCATGACGTCGGGCTGGCTTCCAGGCGACGGTACTGAGCCGTGTTGCACTGCAGCGCCGCGTGGCGGGCGCTTTGTGGTGCCCGACAGTGATTTTCGGTACCATCGCCAACTGCTTTCACTTGCAACTATCTCGGCGGGGAACTGCAATGGCCGACCTTTTCGACAACCCGATGGGCACGGATGGGTTCGAGTTCGTCGAATACACCGCTCCCGACACTGAACTGCTACGGACGCTGTTTGAGCGCATGGGGTTCCCGATCGTCGCGCGTCATCGCAGCAAGAACGTAACGCTGCACCGGCAGGGTGACGTCAACTTCGTGATCAACGCCGAGCCCGGCAGCTTCGGCCAGCGCTTTGCGCAGCAGCACGGACCGTCGGCCTGCGCCATGGCATTCCGGGTCAAGGACGCGGCGAGTGCCTTCAAGCGCGCAGTTGCGCTCGGCGCCACGCCCGTCACGAACCCGGTCGGACCGATGGAGCTGAACATCCCGGCGATCGAAGGCATCGGCGGCAGCATCGTCTACCTGGTGGATCGCTACGGCGAACACACGATTTACGATGTCGACTTCGTGCCGGTTCCACAGACGGGTGCGCACCGCAGTACGGGTCTGCAGGTGATCGACCACCTGACCCACAACGTGCATCGCGGCAACATGAGCAAGTGGGCGGGTTTCTACGAGCGGTTATTCAACTTCCGCGAGATCCGTTATTTCGACATCGAAGGCAAGAAGACGGGTCTCTTCAGCAAGGCCATGACCAGCCCGTGCGGCAAGATCCGTATCCCGATCAACGAATCGCAGGACGACAAGTCGCAGATCGAGGAGTACTTGCGCGAGTACCACGGCGAAGGCATCCAGCACATCGCGCTCTCGACCGAGGACATCTACACGACGGTCGATGCGTTGCGCCACAACGGCATCACGTTCCAGGACTCCCCCGACACCTACTACGAAGGCGTGAATTCGCGCGTAACCGGACACCATGAAGACCTTGGGGAGTTGCAGAGGCGGCGCATCCTGATCGATGGCTGTGACAAGGACGGCATCCTGCTGCAGATCTTCACGACCAATGTGATCGGGCCGATTTTCTTCGAGATCATCCAGCGCAAGGGCAATGAAGGCTTCGGCGAGGGCAATTTCCGGGCGCTGTTCGAGTCCATCGAACTCGACCAGGAACGCCGCGGCGTGATCTGAACGTCACGGCGGTCCAGGGAGGCCTGCACATGAAACGTTACATTCCAGTCTCGCGGGTCGAAGGCACCGCCTCGCGCCAGGCGCACTGCGACCTGCCGACGGGCACGTACGAACGCGAGATGAGCAAGGAAGGTTTCTTCGGTCCCGCCGCGTTTTTCCATCATCGGCATCCGCCCACGGGCTGGTCGAATTTCGAGGGGCCGCTGCGCCCGCGTGCGCTGGACCTGAATCAGCTACAGGGAGTCGTCGCGGCTCCCTGGTTGGCGCCCGAGGTGCTGGCCAACAATTCCTGCAAGGTGCGTTACTGGCGCATGCCCGGCAGCATGGATCACCTGGCACGCAACGCGGACGGCGACCAGTTGCTGTTCGTGCACGCTGGCACGGCGCATCTTTACTGCGATTTCGGTCACCTCGAGATCGTCGCGGGCGACTATGTGATGTTGCCGCGCGGCACGATGTGGCGGCTCGAGTCGGCCAGCCCGGTCGACGTGCTGATGATCGAATCCAGCAATGCCAGCTACACGCTGCCCGAGAAAGGATTGGTGGGACCGCACGCGATCTTCGATCCGGCGATCCTCGACACGCCGCGCATCGACGATGCGTTCCGTGCCCAGCAATCGAGCGAGCGCGAGTGGCGTGTCGAAGTGAAGCGGCGCGGTGCCGTCTCGACGATCACGTATCCGTTCAATCCACTGGATGCGATCGGCTGGCACGGCGAACTTGCGCCGGTGCGGCTGAACGTGCGCGACATCCGGCCGCTCATGAGTCACCGGTACCACCTGCCGCCTTCGGCGCACACGACGTTCCTGTCCGACCGTTTCGTCGTCTGTACGTTCGTGCCGCGCCCGTTCGAGACCGACCCGCGAGCCCTGAAGGTGCCGTTCTTCCACAACAACGACGACTACGATGAAGTCATCTTCTATCACGCCGGTGATTTCTTCAGTCGCGACAACATTCATCCGGGCATGGTTACGTTTCATCCGGGCGGATTCACGCACGGGCCGCACCCCAAGGCACTGGCGCGCATGTTCGAGCAGACGAAGCCCGCGACCGATGAATACGCCGTGATGATCGATGCCCGGGACCCCCTGGACGTAACCGCAGCTGGCCAGTCCGTCGAGTGGCAGGCCTACGTCGACAGCTGGAAGCCCAAATGAAGCTTGCGACACTGCAGGACGGAACCCGGGACGGCACGCTGGTGGTCGTCAGCCGCGACCTGGCATGGGCCATGCCGGTGCCGCAGGTCGCCCCGACACTGCAGGCGGCACTCGACGACTGGTCACGATTTGCGCCGCAGCTCGAGCAGGTGTCCTCACGGCTGTCCGCGGGTGAGCGTGGCGGCGCGGTTGCGTTCGAGCCCGCCAGGGCCATGGCGCCCTTGCCACGCGCCTATCAGTGGGTCGACGGTTCGGCCTACGTAAATCACGTTGAGCTCGTGCGCAAGGCGCGCAACGCAACGATGCCACCGAGCTTCTGGACCGATCCACTCGTGTACCAGGGCGGCTCCGACGATCTGCTCGGGCCGATGGACGACGTGTTGGTGGCGAGCGAAGAGTTCGGTATCGACCTCGAGGCCGAGGTCGCGGTGATTACCGACGACGTGCCAATGGCAACGAGCGCCGCGGAGGCGAGGAGTCACATCAAGCTGCTGATGCTCGTGAACGACTGGTCGCTGCGCAACCTGATTCCGGCAGAACTTGCCAAGGGTTTCGGCTTTTACCAGTCGAAGCCGGCGACCGCGTTCTCGCCTTGCGCCGTGACGCCGGACGAACTCGGCGATGCATGGCAGGACGACAAAGTGAACCTGCCGCTGGTATCGCACATCAACGGGCAATTGTTCGGCCAGCCCAATGCCGGCGACGACATGACGTTTGATTTTGCGCAGATCATCGCGCACGTGACGCACACGCGGCGACTGCGCGCCGGCGCCATCGTCGGCTCGGGTACGGTCTCGAACTACGATCGCTCGCGTGGTTCGGCGTGCCTCGCCGAAAAACGCGCGCTCGAGCAGATCCAGCACGGCAAACCGCTGACGACCTTCCTGATGTTCGGCGACTCCGTACGCATCGAGATGTTCGGGCGCGATGGCGCTAGCATCTTCGGCGCCATCGACCAGAAAGTCGTGCGCCCCGTACAGACCCCGTCTCGAGGCTGACCGCGGCACGTCAAGTCGGGCATCATGGCGGCGGTTGCTACGCCCCAGGTGCGCAGATGTTCGACGAACTCGACCGGCTTCCCCCGATCCGATCCTCGGTGTGACCGCCGCTTTCCGCCGCGACACGTCGCCGCACAAAGTCGACCTGGGCGTGGGTGTCTACCGTGACGACCTCGGCAATACCCCGGTTCCGGCTGCCGTGCGCGAAGCCGAGCGTGACCTGCTTGCGGCCCAGACATCGAAAGCCTACGTCGGTCCGGCCGGCAACCTCGAATTCAACGAACGCATCGTCGACCTCGCACTGGGATCGCTGGCCAGCGAGTTGCGGGACCGCATCGCCACGATCCAGACGGTCGGTGGCTGCGGTGCATTGCGCCTGGGTGCGGAACTGGTGCGCGTGGCGCGGCCCGACACCGTCGTGCATGTCAGCGATCCAACCTGGGCGAATCACGAACCACTCGTTGGCAGCTCGGGGCTGCGTCTGGAGCGTTATCCCTATTACGATCCGGTGCGTCACGGCGTCAACTTCGAGGCGATGCACGATCACATTGCACGCTTGCCTGCGGGCGCCCTGGTGCTGTTGCACGCCTGTTGTCACAACCCGACCGGCGCCGACCTGCTGCCTGAGCAGTGGAGCTCGCTGGCAGAAGTCATCGAACGGCGCGGCCTGGTGCCCTTCGTGGATCTCGCATACCAGGGGTTTGGCGACGACCTAGGCTCCGACGTCGTCGGCGTGCGCATACTTGCGCATCGGGTGCCCGAGCTGCTGCTTGCGATTTCCTGTTCCAAGAACTTCGGCTTGTATCGTGAACGGGCCGGCGCGTTGGCCGTGCTGTCGCGCAATTCCACGGTCAGCGCCGCACTGGCGACGCAGCAGGCCCGCCTCGCTCGCCGCATGTACTCGATGCCACCCGACCACGGGGCAGCGATTGCGGCGCGAGTCCTCAAGGACGCGACCTTGCGTACGAAATGGGAGACCGAGGTCGCCGGCATGGTGTCGCGCATGAAGTCCTTGCGTGCACTGCTTTGCAGGCACCTGAGCGAACGGCTGCCGGGCCACGATTTCGGCTGGCTCGCCCGGCAACGTGGCATGTTCTCGCTGCTCGGACTCGACGAGACCCGGATCGCGAAACTGCGCGAGACGCATCGCGTGTATGTGCCGCCCGACGGACGCATGAACGTGGCAGGCATCAGTGAAGCAAACGTCGCTTACGTCGCCGACAGCCTTGCCGGGCTGCTGGCCTGAAGCCGCTGGCGATAAAGTCGACACAGAACTAAAAATAATCGGGACATTCATGCTCAGCCTGAACCGCTATCAGTGGACCGTGCTCGTGGCCGCCTGGCTCGGTTGGGGCTTCGACGTGTTCGACGCGTTTCTCTTCAACTACGTGGCACCGAACTGTGTGCCGGCGCTGCTGGGTCTCGAAATCGGCAGTCCGGAAGCAAAGCAGGCGACGCTGTACTGGACCGGTCTGTTGACCTCGCTATTGCTGCTCGGCTGGGCCGCCGGTGGCGTGCTGTTCGGCATGGTCGCGGACCGCATCGGCCGCACGCGCACGTTGTTGCTGACCATGTTGATGTATGCGCTCGGGACGGCCGCCTGCGCCGCGGCCCCGAACATCTGGGCGCTGGCTTTTTTCCGGCTGATCGCGAGCCTCGGCATAGGCGGTGAATGGGCGGCCGGCGCGTCGATGGTGGCCGAGGTGGTGCCCGAGGAGAAGCGCGTGGAAGCGGGTGCGCTGCTCTATACCGCCGCGCCATTGGGCCTGTTCCTCGCGACGTTCGTGAATCACCAGGTCGCCGCGGTCTGGATGGCCGACACCCCCGAGACTTCGTGGCGCGTCGTATTCCTGTTCGGGCTCGTCCCGGCGGCCGTGGCCTTCATGGTGCGGCTGTTTGTGAAGGAGCCGGAGCGCTGGAAGGCCGTCCACGAAAAACTGCGCGCGCCGCGTATCCGCGATCTCTTTGCACCGGACATGATCAGCATCACCGTGCGTGGCACCCTGATGGCCATCGTGGCCTTGATCGCCTGGTGGAGTTGCAATGCGTTCATCCCGACGATTGCAGCCGGACTCGCGAATACGGTCGCCCAGGCCGAGGGGTTGACCCGGGCGGCGACCCAGGCGCTCATCGAGTCGTGGAAGACGACGGCAACCGCTTCGTTCAACCTCGGCGGCCTGATCGGGACGCTGTTGACGATTCCAGTGGCCAAGCTGATGGGCCGCAAACCCATGTTCGCGATTTACTTCGCGCTCTCGGCGGCCGCGATCTTCGTTGCCTTCGGGCTCGAGTGGCCGCCGGAAGTGCGCCTCTACCTGTATTTCTTCATCGGGTTGAGCGTGTTCGGCATCTTCGGCAGTTTCACGTTCTACCTGCCGGAGTTGTTTCCCACCCGGCTGCGCGGCACCGGGTCGGGGTTCTGCTACAACATCGGGCGGGTCTTCGCCTCCGCAGGCCCGTTCGTGGTCGGGGCCATCGCCGCACGGGGCGTGGACCAGGCGATGAACGCCATTGCGTACGTCGCCTTGGTACCGCTGGCCGGCCTGCTGCTCGTCCCGTTCATTACCGAGACCCGCGGCCGAGCCCTCGCTGACTAGCCGGAGCCTACCGTCTTGCTATAGAATCGGCGGTCCGAGAGGTCCTGCAGTCGCGCTTCGGCGCCGGCTTTGACGCTCGACCCGGTTCGGCTGCCAGCGCGCGGTAACGCATGCGGGCCGCCGTGGCGGCGGGAGATTTGCCAGAGAAATCCCCCATGCGGGGATTTTTCATTTGCGGGGGATCGCAGGGCCGCCGCAGCGAATGAATGGGCCGCGGGCCCATTTTTTATTTGTGTGCTCCGCGGGCGGGGACGATCGCATGCTCAGGGAGTCGCTGACGGAACTGCTGCAACCGGTGATCGAGGGCCAGGGCTACGAACTCTGGGAACTCGAGTACGCCCCGGGGCGGGGCAACGCAGTGCTGCGCATTTATATCGACACGGCGAGCCACGCAGGCATCACGGTCGATGACTGCGAGCGAGCGAGCCGCGCCGTAAGCGAAGTGCTCGATGCGAGGGACCCGATCCCGGGCAACTACACGCTCGAGGTGTCGTCGCCGGGCATCGACAGGCCGCTGCGGACTGCGCGACATTTCGCGCCGTACGTCGGCGAGCAGGTGATGGTCGAGATGGTGCACCTCGTCGACGAGCGGCGCCGGTTCAAGGGCACGCTGGTCGCAGCGGGCGCGGAGACGATCGAAGTGACAGTGGACGGTCGGCAGCATGTGTTGCCGATTGCGGGAATACGAAAGGCGCACCTGGCGCCTGACGTCTGAGGAAAGACCCAGATGAACAAAGAGATCCTGATGGTGGTGGATGCCGTCTCCAACGAGAAAGGCGTCGACAAGGAAATCATCTTCGAAGCGCTCGAAGCGGCGCTGGCGTCGGCTACCCGCAAGAAATACGGCGAGGAAATCGACGTGCGCGTGGCCATCAACCGCAAGACCGGCGATTACGACACGTATCGCCGCTGGAAGGTGTTCGCCGACGATTCGACCGAACTCGAATTCCCGGACAAGGAACTGCGTCTCGAGGACGCGCTCGATGTCTCGCCGGAAGCCGAGCCAGGCGGTTTTGTCGAAACACCGCTGGAATCCGTGGCGTTCGGCCGCATCGCTGCGCAGACCGCCAAGCAGGTCATCGTGCAGAAGGTGCGTGAGGCGGAGCGTGCCCAGGTCGTGGACATGTACAAGGGCCGCGTCGGCACGCTCGTGTCGGGCCTGGTCAAGCGCGTCGATCGCAACGGCATCTTTGTCGACCTCGGTGGCAATGCGGAAGGCTTCATCCCGCGCGACCAGATGATTCCGCGCGAACCGGTCCGCACGCAGGACCGCATCAAGGCTTTCCTGAAGGACGTGCGCTCCGAGCCGCGCGGTCCGCAGCTGTTCCTGAGCCGCACGGCGCCCGATTTCCTGATCGAGCTGTTCAAGCTCGAGGTGCCGGAAGTCGGACAGGGCCTGATCAACATCCTCGGTGCGGCGCGCGATTCAGGCGCCCGCGCCAAGATTGCCGTGCGCAGCAACGATCAACGCATCGACCCCGTTGGCGCCTGCGTCGGCATGCGCGGCTCGCGCGTGCAGGCCGTTTCGAATGAAATTGCGGGCGAACGCGTCGACATCATCCCGTTCGACGACAACCCGGCGCAGTTCGTGATCAACGCGATGCAGCCGGCGGAAGTGAGCTCGATCGTCGTCGACGAAGAGTCGCACTCCATGGACATCGCCGTGGCGGAAGACAAGCTTTCGCAGGCGATCGGCCGCGGCGGCCAGAACATCCGGCTTGCGAGCGAGCTCACCGGCTGGAAGCTCAACATCATGAGCGAGCAGGCGGCCGAGGAAAAAAGCGAATCGGAGCAGAAAGCGCTGCGCGACCTGTTCATGCAACAGCTCGACGTCGACGAAGACGTCGCGGCGATCCTCGTGCAGGAAGGCTTCTCGAGCATCGAGGAAATCGCGTACGTGCCGCAGTCCGAGATCGCGGCGGTCGAGGAATTCGACGCCGACATCGTGCAGGAACTGCGCAACCGCGCCCGCGACGTGCTGCTGACGCAGGCGATCGCGAGCGAGGAAACGATCGAACGGTCCGCCCCGGCGGAAGACCTGCTCGAACTCGAAGGCATGGACGATGATCTGGCCGCGGAGCTCGCGCGCCACGGCATCGCCACGCGCGAAGACCTTGCCGAGCAGGCGGTCGACGAATTGATCGAAATCACCAATCTCGACAGCAAGCGCGCCGGGGAGTTGATCCTTGCCGCGCGCAAGCATTGGTTCGAGCAGGGCCAGCAGGCCTGAGCGGAGTCCAGTACCCATGGCGGAAGTGACGGTCAGCCAGTTTGCCGAGGTCCTGAAGGTCCCGGTCGACAAGCTTTTGACGCAACTCGACGAAGCGGGCATCAAGGTCGGCAGCGAGAACGACATCATCAGCGACGACGCGAAGATGGAACTCCTGACGTTCCTGCGCCGCGCGCACGGGCGTGACGCGGAGGCCGCGGCCCCGCGCAAGATCACGCTGCAGCGCAAGTCGCAGCAGGAAATCAAGCTCGCGTCCACGCAAGGCCGTGCGCGCACGGTTGCGGTGGAGGTGCGTCGCAAGAAGACCTACCTGAATCGCACCGTGCTCGAAGAAGAGCAGCGCACACGGCAGGAAGAAGTCGACCGCGCGAAGGGCGCTGAAGAAGCGCAGCGTCTCGAAGCCGAGCGGCAGGAAGCCGAGCGCCGTGCGGCCGAGCAGGGCGAGCGTGAGCGGCTCGAGGCCGAAGCGCGCCGCAAGGCGGACGACGAGGCACGGCGCCGCGCCGATGCCGACGCTGCGGCCCAGGCCGAGCAGCATGCACGCGATCGCGCCGAACGCGACCGCAAGGACGGCGAGCGGCGTGCCGCCGAGCCCGTCGGTGTGCGCATGGCGAAACCGATCCGGCCGGCCGCGTCGCGCGCTGCACCGGCAGCGGCGCCGTCGTCCGTAGCCGTTGCGGAACGCGCGCCTGAACGCGCGGCTCCCGAACGTGCTGCCGGCGAGCGCCCGGCGCCCACGAAGTACGGCCGCCAGGAATTGCACGTCTCGGCCAACGCCAGCGCGCGCTTCAAGAAGAAGCAGGCGCCGAACCGTTTCCGCCGCACCGCGCAGGTCAGCGTCGAAAGCCGCCATGGCTTCGAATTGCCGACCGCGCCGGTCAAGCGCGACGTCCAGCTGCCGGAGACCATCACGGTCGGCGAGCTCGCCAACCGCATGGCGGTCAAGGCGAACGAAGTCATCAAGACCATGATGAAAATGGGCGTGATGGCGACGATCAACCAGCCGATCGACCAGGACACCGCGCAGCTCGTCGTCGAGGAATTCGGCCACACGGCCGTGCGCTTGAAGGAAGACATGATCGAGGACCAGCTCCTCGCCTCGTCGGCCAATATCGAATTGCTGCCGCGTCCGCCGGTCGTGACCATCATGGGTCACGTCGACCACGGCAAGACGTCGCTGCTCGACTACATCCGCACCACCAAGGTGGCCGCGGGCGAAGCAGGTGGCATCACGCAGCACATCGGTGCCTACCAGGTGCAGACGCCGAAGGGCCTCATCACGTTCATCGACACGCCTGGACACGCGGCCTTCACGGCCATGCGTGCCCGCGGCGCCAATGTCACCGACATCGTGATCCTCGTGGTCGCGGCGGACGATGGCGTCATGCCGCAGACGATCGAGGCGGTGCAGCACGCACGCGCGGCCGAAGTGCCGATCGTCGTGGCCGTCAACAAGATCGACAAGCACGACTCGGATCCCGACCGGGTGCGTAACGATCTCGGCAAGCTCAACGTGATCCCCGAGGAATGGGGCGGCGACGTCATGTTCGTCAATGTTTCGGCCCGCACGGGCGAGGGCATCGACAAGTTGCTCGAGTCCGTGTTGCTGCAGGCCGAAGTGCTCGATCTGAAGGCGGCGACTACCGGTCTGGCGGTCGGTGTCGTGCTCGAGTCGAGCATCGAAAAGGGCCGCGGCCCGGTGGCCACCGTGCTGGTCAAGCGCGGCACGCTGAGGGCCGGCGATCCGATCATCGCAGGCCAGGAATTCGGCCGCGTCAGGGCGTTGTCCGATGCGACCGGCAAGCAGGTGTCCGAAGCCGGTCCGGCCGTTCCCGTGCAGGTGCTCGGCTTGTCCGATCCGCCGAATGCCGGTGACGACCTGCTCGTCGTGGAGAGCGAGCGCAAGGCGCGGGAAGTCGCGCTGTATCGCCAGGGCAAGTATCGCGACGTGCGACTCGCCGGCGCGACCAAGAAGACCGAGGACGTGTTCGCGCAATTGGGCGACGCGGCGCCGCAATCGATCCAGCTCATCGTCAAGGCGGACGTGCAGGGCAGCGCCGAAGCGCTGCGCGACGCGCTCTCGAAGATCAGCACCGACGAAGTATCGGTCAAGGTCATCGCGAGCGGCGTGGGCGGCATCACCGAGTCGGACGTTTCGCTGGCGGCCGCTTCGCGGGCCCGCATCATCGGCTTCAACGTGCGTGCCGACGGCGCCGCACGAACCGCGATGAAGGACCAGGGCGTCGAGGTCAACTACTACAGCATCATCTACGAGGCGATGGACGATGTCCGCGCCCTGGTCTCGGGCATGCTCAAGCCCGAGATCAAGGAACAGATCGTCGGTCTCGCCGAAGTGCGCGAAGTGTTCCGCTCGAGCAAGTTCGGCACCGTGGCAGGCTGCCTCGTCGTCGAAGGCGTCATCAAGCGCGGCAACCCCGTGCGCGTGCTGCGCGACAACGTGGTCATCCACCAGGGCGAAATCGATTCGTTGCGTCGCTTCAAGGACGACGTGGGCGAAGTGCGTGCCGGCACCGAATGCGGCATCGGCGTCGTGAAGTACAACGACATTCGTGCCGGCGACCAGATCGAATGCTTTGCCCGGTTCGAGGTCGCGCGCAGCGCGTAACGGCGGTGCCTCGCGAAATTCCGCGGGCCCGCCGTGTGGCGGAGCAGGTGCAACGTACTCTCGCGCAGCTGTTGCAGCGCGAGATGCGTGATCCGCGCCTGCGCCCGCTCACGATCACGCACGTCAAGGTCTCGCCCGACCTGACGCACGTGTGGGCCCACTATTCAATGCTGTCCGGCGACTCGCACGACCCGTTGCAGCGCGAGATCCTGAATGAGGCCGCTGCTTACCTGCGTGGCCCGCTCGGCCGCGCCTTGCGCATGCGACTTGCACCGCACCTGCATTTCCAGCCTGACGAGGAACTCGAGCGTGGCAACCGGCTCGACGACCTGATTACCCAGGCGGTCCGCGACGACGCGGCGCGCCACAAGGACGACCCGGTGCCCGGCGAATTCGCAGCGAACGATACCAGCCTTCCGGACGACGACGATCTCGCGCACTACGACAGTTCGAAAGACGACGACCAGTGACCATGACGGCCCACGCGAATACTGGCGCACTGCGCAGGCGTTGGCGCGCCGTCGACGGCATCGTGCTGCTGGACAAGCCTGCCGGTCTAAGCTCGACACAGGCACTGCAGCGAGTGCGCCGCCTGCTGCGAGCCGAAAAGGCGGGGCACGCAGGCACGCTCGATCCAATGGCCACGGGCATGCTGCCATTGTGTTTCGGCCAGGCCACCAAGGCCTGCGGCCAATTGCTCGGCAAGCGCAAGGCATATCGCGCCACGGTGCAACTCGGCGCCTCGACCGACACTGGCGATGCCGAAGGGCACATCCTCGCGCGCCTGCCGGTCCCGGCGTTCACGAGCGAGGACATGGAACGCTCGATGCAGGAACTGCGCGGCGCGCGTACGCAGGTGCCGCCGATGTATTCGGCGCTGAAGCGCGAAGGCCGGCCGCTCTATGAACTCGCGCGGCAGGGCGTATCGGTAGAGCGCGAGGCACGCGCCATCACGATCGAACGGCTCGAACTGATTGCAGCCACCGCCGATTCGCTCGAGATCGACGTCATCTGCTCCAAGGGCACCTATATCCGCGTGCTCGCGGAAGAGTTCGCGGCGCGACTCGGCACGCTTGGGCACCTTGACCGCCCTGCGGCGCCTCTGGGTCGAGCCGTTTGCGGCGACGCCCATGGTCACGATCGAGCAGATCGAAGCCTCGGTCGGCGCCCTTGACAGCGCTTCGTCCGATGCCATCGCCGAGAGGGCAGCACTCGCCTGGCTGCAGCCCGTCGACCGGGCCTTTCCGGATCTGCCCGCGCTGCGCCTCGATGCTTCGGGCTCGCTGCACCTGCGCCAGGGCAGGGTGCTGGCGGCGCCCGAAGATGTCTGCGTCGCGCCGCACGTGCGCGTTTACGACGAGCATGGGAGCTTCCTCGGGCTCGTCGAAGTCACCGCGGATCGCCAGGTCCGGGTCCAGCGACTCTTCGTCGCCGGGGCCGGCACGGCTATCTGACTCCGGGCCCTTGAGTCGGTGGCCATCCTCCGGCTAAAATAAGCGGCTCATTCAAAGAGATACATAAGGTTTCGAGGTCATCCACCGATGTCACTGTCCACCGAGCGCAAAGCTGAGATCGTCAGCAATTTCAAGCGCGGCTCCGAAGACACGGGTTCGCCCGAAGTCCAGATCGCGCTGCTGTCCGCCCGCATCAACGAACTCGGCGAGCACTTCAGCGCCCACAAGCGCGATCACTCATCGCGCCGCGGCCTGCTGAAGCTCGTCACACAGCGCCGCAAGCTCCTTGATTACCTCAAGGATTCCGAGCCGTCCCGCTACCAGGACGTCGTCGCTCGGCTCGGCCTCCGCCGCTAACCGAAGAATAGCCTCCGGCCCGCTTTGCGGGCCGGATTCGTTTTCGCCCCACGTCGGGCAATCGAACACACAATCGGACCCATCCAAACGTGAACGTCCACAAGACAAGTTTTCAGTACGGCGCCAATGCCGTCACGATCGAAACCGGCCGCATGGCCCGCCAGGCCGATGGCGCGGTCCTCGTCTCCATGGGCCACACCACCGTGCTCGTCACGGCGGTGGGTCGCCGCGAAGCGGTGCCGGGCAAGGATTTCTTTCCGCTGACCGTCAATTACATCGAGAAGACCTACGCTGCGGGACGCATCCCGGGGGGCTTCTTCAAGCGTGAAGGTCGTCCCACCGAAAAAGAGACGCTGACGTCGCGTCTCATCGATCGGCCGATCCGTCCGCTCTTTCCCTGAGAACTTCTTCAACGAAGTGCAGGTCGTCGCCACGGTCGTGTCGCTCGATGCCGAGATCGATTCCGACATCCCGGCACTGATTGGCGCCTCCGCGGCACTCGCGCTGTCGGGTATCCCGTTCAAAGGCCCGATCGGCGCGGCGAAAGTCGGTTATCGCGACGGCAAGTACATCCTGAACCCGACGACCACCGACCTGCAGACGTCCGCGCTCGAGCTCGTCGTCGCCGGTACGGCCGACGCCGTGTTGATGGTCGAATCGGAAGCCAAGCTGCTGTCGGAAGAGGTGATGCTCGGCGCCGTCGTGTTCGGTCACGACCAGATGCAGGCCGCGATCAAGGCGATCAACGAACTGGTCGCCAAGGCCGGCAAGCCGGCCTGGGACTGGAAGGCGCCCGCGATCGCAGACGGGCTCGTCGACGCAGTCGCGGCGCTTGCCGAAACCGAGCTCGGCAAGGCCTACTCGATCATCGAGAAGCAGGCTCGCCACACGCGCATCGGCGAAATCAAGAAAGCCGTCGTCGAAGCCCTGGCGGCCGGCGAAACGCCGAAGTACGACGCGCGCAAGGTGTCGGACCAGTTCGGACTGCTCGAATACAACATCGTGCGTCGCCGCATCCTCGCGGGCGAGCCGCGCATCGACGGTCGCGACATGCACACCGTGCGCCAGATCCGCGTCGAGACCGGCGTGCTGCCACGCACGCACGGTTCGGCGCTGTTCACGCGCGGCGAAACGCAGGCGCTCGTCACCACGACGCTCGGCACCGGCCGCGATGCGCAGATCATCGATGCGCTCGCCGGCGAGCGCAAAGAGCCGTTCATGCTGCACTACAATTTCCCGCCGTTCTCGGTGGGCGAGACCGGCATGATGGGTTCGCCGAAGCGCCGCGAAATCGGCCACGGCAACCTGGCGCGCCGCGGCGTGCATGCGGTGATGCCGGACATGACCTCGTTTCCGTACATCATCCGCGTCGTCTCCGAGATCCTGGAGTCGAACGGCTCCAGCTCGATGGCCTCGGTCTGCGGCACCAGCCTCGCGCTGATGGATGCCGGCGTGCCGCTGAAGGCGCCGGTGGCAGGTATCGCCATGGGCCTCGTGCTCGAGGGCGGCAAGTTCCAGGTGCTCACCGACATCCTCGGCGACGAAGATCACCTCGGCGACATGGACTTCAAGGTCGCCGGTAGCGCCGATGGCATCACCGCGCTGCAGATGGACATCAAGATCGAGGGCATCACGCGGGAGATCATGCAGGTCGCCCTGGATTCGGCGCGCAAGGCGCGCTTGCACATCCTCGGCGAAATGGCCAAGGTCATCACGACCGCGCGTCCGCAGATGTCCGAGTGGGCACCGACCATCATCACGATGAAGATCGACCCGGAGAAGATCCGCGAGGTCATCGGCAAGGGTGGCGCGGTCATTCGCGGCATCACCGAAGAGACCGGCGCGACGATCGACATCGAGAACGACGGCACCGTCAAGATCGCGTCGGTCAACGGCCAGGCGGGTCGCGAGGCCCAGCGCCGCATCGAGCTGATCACGTCCGAAGTCGAGGTGGGCTCGGTTTACGAAGGCAAGGTGGTCCGCCTGATGGACTTCGGCGCCTTCGTGCAGATCCTGCCGGGCAAGGACGGTCTCGTGCACATCTCGCAGATCTCCGACGAACGCGTCGAGCGTGTCAGTGACAAGCTCAAGGAAGGCGACGTCGTGCGCGTGAAGGTGCTCGAAGTGGATCGCCAGGGCCGTGTGCGGCTGTCGATGCGCAGCGTCGACGCCTGATGCCTGCAGCCTCTCCTGCAGCAGCAGGGGAGGTCGGCGTCGCGATCACAAACCCTCGGGCACGCGCGTGCCGGAGGGTTTTTTTATGGAAGCCTATTCCTTGTTGTCATCGCGGCTCCAGGGCCGCGGCAGTCGCGCGAACACCTCTTCCTGCAGTGTCTTGAAGCGCTGGTAGTTGCGCTGCGCGACATTGGTCACGGTTTCGAGCGGGTCGATGCCGACGACGTTCTTGAAGCGATCGCGCAGGTCGCGCTGCTCGCGCGCGAATAACTGGATGCTTTCGTCGAGATAGCGACCCACGAAGTCGTGCAGGCCGCTGCCGTAGCTGCGGATCACCTGCGACAGGAAGTCGCGGCTCATCAGCGACTCGGTGCCGCCGCCTTCCTGCTCCGCGATCACCTGCAGCAGGATGCTCCGGGTGATGTCCTGTTGCGTCTTGCGGTCGAGGACGACGAAGTCGATGCGCTCCACGACCAGCCGGCGAATGTCCGCGAGCGTCACGTAGCGGCTCTCGACGGTGTCGTAAAGACGCCGGTTGGGGTATTTGCGAATCACGCGCGGGCTCTTCCCCCCGCTGGTCTCGCTGCCCTCGGCCCGTTTCGCGCGCTTGTGCCGGGTAGCCTTCTGCGTCGTCGTCGTCGTTGCCATCATTCTTGTTCCTTAGCCTGTCGTTCGTCCTGCAAATCCGGCCGGTCGCCAGTGGCTGTGGGCCCAGTCCCAGACCGCGTGCAACGGCTCCTCGCCAAGGCGGGCGGGCGGCTGCTGGCAGAGGAAATCGAGCACGGCGGCAAGCTGTCCAGCCGGAGTCAAGCGCCCTACGGCCGGGGCGTCCTCCGACTTGGAGAGCTTACGGCCCCTGTCGTCCACGGCAAGTGGCAAATGCAGGTAGGCGGGGCGGGGCAGGCCGAGGGCCTCCTGCAGCAGGATCTGCCGCGGCGTGCTCGCCCAGCAGGTCGCAGCCACGCACGACGTCGGTAATCTGCTGCGCAGCGTCGTCCACGACGACAGCCAGCTGGTACGCCACGACGCCATCGCGACGTTTCAAGACGAAATCGCCGATCGTCGCGGCGACGTCGCAGGAGTGCAGGCCGACGCTGCGATCAGCAAAACCGACGTCACCCGCGCGCACGCGAAAGCGCAGCGCCGCTGCCTGCATTGCGCGCGGCGTCCGGCGCCACGCACTCGGATGGGTGGAACAACTCGTCCCCGCCGGCATCCTCGTCGCGTGTCCGGTTCTGGGTCAGGCCTGCGAGCATTGACCGGCTGCACGGACAAGACCGCAGCAGCTGTGCGGAATCGAGCCGGGCGAGCGCATCCGCGTACGCTTCCGAGCCGATCGCTTTGACGCATCACCGGCCCATCCCAATGCAGGCCCAGGCCTTCGAGGGTGCGCAGTATCTGGTCGGCTGCGCCGGGCTCTCACGCGCGGTGTATCGAGGTCCTCGAGGCGCACGAGCCAGCTGCCGCCGTGCGCACGGGCATCGAGATAGCTGCCGACGGCGGCTATTAAAGAACCGAAATGGAGGGGTCCGCTCGGCGAGGGAGCGAAGCGCCCGCGGTAGATCGCGGGCGCGCCACGCTCAACGATAGAAGTCGTCCCGATCGCCAAACTGCTTTTCGCGACGCTCGCGCCTTTCCTGCGCTTCGACGCTGAGCGTCGCGACGGGCCGGGCTTCGAGCCGCTTCACGCCGATCGGCTCGCCGGTTTCGAGACAGAAACCGTAGCTGCCGTCGTCGATGCGCTTCAGCGCCTCGTCGATCTTGCGAATCAGCTTGCGCTCGCGGTCACGGGTGCGCAGTTCGAGGCTGAACTCGGATTCCTGCGTCGCGCGATCGTTCGGGTCGGGGAAGTTTGCCGCCTCGTCCTTCATGTGCAGGACGGTGCGATCGACCTCGTGCATCAGGTCCTTCTTCCAGCTGGAGAGAATCAGGCGGAAGTGGTCGAGCTGTTCCTTGCTCATGTACTCCTCGCCCTTCCGGATCTGGTAGGGCTGGACGTTACGTGGGCCGGAAAGCAGGCTGGGACTCATTTCGAAATCGGACTCGTCGGCGCGCGACGCGTCCGCGACCACATCAGGCTGGACGCGCACGACGATCTTCTCCGGCGGCAGCCGGGCCGGGAATTCGTCGCGGGCCTGGCGACTGCAGGTTTCGTGGCTGCGGCCGGTGCGGCAGCAGGATTTGCGACGGACACGACCTTGCGCGGCGCGGCCTTCTCCGTGGCAGCGGCTTTCGGCGCAGGCTTTGCGGCCTTCGCAGAAACAGTCTTCGTGGCCTTGACTGGCGTGGCAGACGGTTTCTTTACGGACATTTCACACTCCCCACTCCTATGGAGGACGCGGGATTATACAGACGGCGGCGCGGCGGTCCAGCCCGGCAATACTTGCTTTCTTGCACGCTTTTGGCGGTTGGGAAACAATCACTCGAAAAGCTGTGGGCCACGTCCGATTCTTTTAGAATTGGCGCTTACGGGACAGCCCGAAATTCTCCCTGGGTAAGCGATGCGCCTGACCAAGATCAAACTGGCCGGATTCAAGTCATTCGTGGATCCGACGACCGTCGGTTTCCCGACCAACCTGGTCGGCGTCGTCGGCCCGAACGGCTGCGGCAAGTCGAACATCATCGACGCCGTGCGCTGGGTCATGGGCGAAATCTCGGCGAAGCACCTGCGCGGTGACTCGATGGCCGACGTCATTTTCAACGGCTCCGGCTCGCGCAAGCCCGTCGGCACGGCCTCGGTCGAACTCGTGTTCGACAATAGCGACGGCAAGCTCGGCGGCGAGTACTCGAGTTATGCCGAAGTTTCGCTGAAGCGCCTGGTCGCCGCGCGATGGCAGCTCGTCCTATTTCCTGAACGGCGTGCGCTGCCGCCGCAAGGACATCACGCAGCTTTTCCTCGGCACGGGGCTCGGTTCCCGCAGCTACGCGATCATCGAGCAGAACATGATCTCGCGCGTGATCGAAGCCAAGGCCGACGACATGCGTGCGTTCCTCGAGGAAGCCGCGGGCATCTCGCGATACAAGGAAAAGCGCAAGGAGTCCGAGAGCCGCATCGCGCCAGACGCGTGAAAATCTCGCGCGTCTCGGCGACCTGCGTGACGAAGTCGAAAAGCAGCTCCGTCACCTGCAGCGCCAGGCCGCGACGGCGCGCCGTTACCAGGCGCTGAAGACAGACGAGCGGCAGACGCACGCCGAATTGCTCGCGCTGAAGCTGCGCGAGGTCGAGACCGAATCGGGTGCGCGCCAGGCGATCATGAACGAGCGCGACCTGGCCCTGCAGGCCGCCGTCGCCGAGCAGCGTTCGATCGAGGCGGCCATCGAGCGCGCACGACAGGAGCACGACGCGCAGTGCGGCGGTGCTCTCCGAAGTGCAGGGTCGTTACTACCAGGTCGGCGCCGAGATCTCCCGCACCGAGCAGGCGATCGACCACTCGCGCGAAATCCGCCCGCGTCAACGCCAGGAGCTCGAGCAGGTCACGCAGGGCATGCAGGACGCCGACCTGCACCGCGTCCGCGACCGCCAGCTGGCCGCGGACCTCGAGGTGGCGCTGGCCGAAATGGGCCCCGGTCTCGAAGCCGCACGCGTGGCCGAGCAGGCCGCGGCCGGTGATCTCACGGCCGCCGAAACCGCCATGTGCGGCTGGCAGGAGCACTGGGAGGTGTTCAACCAGTCCCTGCGCGGCGCCTCCTCCGCCGCGGGCGCCGAGCGCGCGCGACTCGAAGTCATGGACAACCAGCTGCGCCGGCCTCGTCAGCCAGCGCGACCGCGCCACGCAGGAACACGGCACGCTTTCGGCGGCCGACGTCGCCGCGACGATCGCAGGCCTGGACGAACCAGGAAACGGCAGGCCCGCGGCGAAGCTCGAAACGTGCGCGTCGCAGCATGGACGAGCTCGTCGCGACGTTGCAGGCCGAACGCGGCCGCGAGCGCGAACTGTCCGAGGCCGCGCAAGCCGCGCGGCGCGAAACCCAGGACGTCGAAGGCCGCATCGTGTCGCTCGAGGCACTGCAGCGCGCCGCGCTCGGCCAGGGCCAGGGCAAGGTCGTCGACTGGCTCAAGTCCCGCGGTCTCGAGCGCAGCGCCGCGCCTGGCGCAGACAGCTGTCGGTCGACAAGGGCTGGGACCGCGCCGTCGAGACCGTGCTGGGCGGCTACCTCGAGGCCGTCTGCGTCGATTCGCATCGACGGCGTCGCCGGCATGCTCGACAGCCTCAATGCCGGCACGGTCACGTTTTATGCCGGCGCCGAAGGCCCGGTCGCCTCGGGCCACGAGGGCGATACGCTGCGTGCCCGCGTGCGCGGCCCGGCCGGTCTCGACGCGCTGTTCGCCGGCATCATCGCGACCGAAACGCTTGGCGAGGCATTGCGCCTGCGGCCGCAATTGCAGCCCGGCCAGTCCGTCATCACGCGCGATGGCATCTGGATCGGTCCGGACTGGCTGCGCGTCAGCCGCGACAAGGACGCGCACGAAGGCGTGCTCGAGCGCGAAGAGCGCCTGCGCGCCGAGCGCGTCGGCGCTCGAAGCGCAGCAAGCGCGCCACCGGGCCGCCGAGAACGACCTCGAAGCGCTGCGCGCGCGCGTGCGTGAACTCGAGGACCGCATCGCCGAGCACCAGGCACAGGTCTCGCGCAGCGGGTGCCGCGCACATGAGCCTGCGGTCGCAGCTCGACAGCCTGCGCGCGCGCGCCGAGCAGCGCGACCAGCGCATGCAGCAGCTTGCGTTCGAGTTGTCCGAAGTCGAAAACGCGCTCGAGATCGCCAACGCCGGCAATCGCGCCGACGCGGGGCCGGCTCGAGGAAGCCGTCAACGCCGATGGCCGAGCTCGAGGACCGCCGCGTCGCGCTCGAGGCCGAACGCGAAGTGCTGCGCGCGCCGTCTGGCGCAGGCGCGCGAGCGCGCCGCAGGCCGAGCGCAATACCGCGCGCGAGGCGGCGATCCGCGTCGAATCGCGGCGCACGAGCCACCAGTCGCTGCTGGCGGGCATCGCGCGCCTCGATGCGCAGATCGGCCAGTTCGAAACCCGGCGTGCCGACCTCGAAAGCCAGCTCGCCGGGGGCGAGGAGGGCGAGGCCCAGCTGAAGACCGTGCTCGAGGAAGCACTGCAGCGCCGAGTCGCGGTCGAGGCCGAACTGGCCGACGGCGCGCAAGACGATGGAAGCCGTCGACGCGAACCTGCGCCAGTTCGACGAGCGACGCATGACGGCCGAGGCCGCCGTCGACGAGGCCCGGTCGGCGCTCGAGAACGTGCGGTTCTCGGTGCAGGAACTGAAGGTACGGCGCGAGACGCTGCTCGAGCAGTTCGTGCAGACCCGGCTCGAGCTGCAGGACGTCGTCGCGGCGCTCGTCGCCGATGCGAACGTGCGCGGCCTGGGAGCAGCGCCTGGCGGAGACCACCGAGAAGATCGAGCGCCTCGGGCAGGTCAACCTGGCCGCGATCGACGAATTCGCCGAGCAGACCGAGCGCAAGGAATACCTCGATCGCCAGTTTGCCGACCTGACCGATGCGCTGACGACGCTCGAGGACGCGATCCGCAAGATCGACCGCGAGACCAAGACGCGGTTCCAGGATACGTTCGATCGCGTCAACACCGGCCTGCGCGACAAATTCCCGCGGCTGTTCGGCGGCGGCCAGGCGTACCTCGAACTGGTCGGCGACGACGTGCTCGAGTCCGGCGTCGCGATCATGGCGCGGCCTCCGGGCAAGCGGAACAGTTCGATCAGCCAGCTCTCCGGTGGCGAAAAGGCTCTCACGGCGGTGGCGCTCGTCTTCTCCATCTTCGAGCTCAATCCCGGCGCCGTTCTGCCTGCTGGACGAGGTCGACGCGCCGCTGGACGAAAACAACGTCGGCCGTTTCTGCGACATCGTGCGCGAGATGTCCGATCAGGTGCAGTTCATCTTCGTCACGCACAACAAGACGACGATGGAACTCGCGAACCAGTTGCTCGGCGTGACGATGAACGAGCCCGGCTGCTCACGCCTCGTCGCGGTCGACGTCGACGAAGCCGTCCGCATGGCCGCGATGTAACGCGTGCACTGATGAACGAACTGCGCTGGATCCTGCTGATTGCCGGAATCCTGCTGATCGTCGGCCTGTACATCTGGGGCATGCGCTCGCGTACACGCGCGGGCGGCGCCGCCGATCCAGCGGCACGCAAGCCGGCGGTTTTCACCGGAACGGCCGACTCGTTCGAGCGGCGAGGTCGCCCGCCATGAAGGATCGAGAGCCCGCCGCGCGCGAGCGCGACGATCGAGCCGGAGCGTGCGCTCGACGCACCTCGAGCCGCAGCGATGATCGACCGGCGGTCCGCGGCCGGACTCGACCGACTCCGGCCGGCGCATGCACGGCGCGAGCCAACGTGGTCCGCGCAGGACGATTCCGCGCCGGCGCCGCGGTACACCGCCGCGGGCGGGCAGACACCGCGCATCGAGCCGCCACTCGAGCCGGAGCACGAGCCGGCACGCCGAGTTCGAACGACGAGGTCGCTGAACCGGAGGCTGCGCGAGCGCCGCAGCCGGCGACCGCAAAAACGGCCACCGCAGAAGATCATTGCCATGCGCGTCAATGCGGTGCCGTCGCCGCACGCCTCGACGGCGCGCGCCTGAAGCAGGCGCTGCTCGCCGAGGGCCTCGAGTTCGGCCGCTACGATATCTTCCACCGCCTGCATCGCAGACGGCAGGCCCGTGTTCAGCGTCGCGAGCCTGCGCGAGCCGGGCACCTTCGACCTCGAGGCCATGGCGACGACGCAGTATCCGGGCGTCGCGCTGTTCGTCGTCCTGCCGGGCCCGGCCGCCGCCGCAGATGCGATCGACGAGATGGTATTCACGGCGCGCGCACTGGCGGCGCAGCTCGGCGGCGCGTCTCGCCGACGAGCGTGGCGTGCCGCTTACCGCGCCTGGCGCGTTGGCCGGCTGCGCGAGGAAGCGCTCGAATTCGAGCGCACTGCCGGCACGGCCTGAGTCCAGCGCATGGCGACGCGCCAGGCGACAACGACGATCGCGTGAGCTGCGCGAGCAGATCGACCACCACAATTACCGGTATTACGTCCTCGACGACCCGGAGGTCTCCGACGCGGCAGTTCGACGCGCTGATGCGCGAGCTGCAGCAGCTCGAGGCCGCGCATCCCGAACTCGCCGACCCCGACTCGCCGACGCAGCGCGTGGGCGGCATGCCTTCGCGGGAGTTCCGCGCGGTCGTGCACGCGGTGCCGATGCTCTCGCTCGAGAACGCGTTCACCGAGCAGGACATCCTCGATTTCGACCGCCGCGCACGCGAACGGCTCGACGTCGAGCGCATCGCCTACTCGGCCGAGCCCAAGATCGACGGGCTCGCGATCACGCTGCGCTACGAGAAGGGCCGGCTGGTACAGGCGGCGACGCGCGGCGACGGCACGCGGGGCGAGGATGTCACGGTGAACGTGCGCGCGATCCGCTCCGTGCCGCTGCAATTGCGCGGCAAGCGCTGGCCGGCCGTGCTCGAGGCCCGCGGCGAAGTCTTCATGACGCGGCGCTCGTTCACGCTGCTGAACGAACGAGCGAGCTGAACGCGGCGAAAAGACCTTCGCGAATCCGCGCAATGCCGCGGCCGGCAGCCTGCGGCAACTCGATCCGTCGATCACCGCGCGCCGCTCGCTCGACCTGTTTTTTTACGGTGTGGCGCGATCGAAGGCTGGACGCTGCCGGCGCGCCACAGCGAGGTGCTCGCCGCGTTGCGCGAGTTCGGCCTGCGCACCTGCCCGGAGATCGCGGTCGTCGAAGGGGTCGACGGCTGCCTCGAGTATTACGCGCGCATCGGTGACCGGCGCGACGCGCTTGCCTACGACATCGACGGCGTCGTCTACAAGGTCGATCGGCTCGACTGGCAGCGCGACCTCGGATTCGTCGCGCGCGCACCGCGCTGGGCCATCGCCCACAAGTTTGCGGCGCAGGAAGCAAACCACGACGGTCCACGACGTGAGGTTCTACGTCGGCCGCACGGGCGCGCTGACGCCGGTCGCGCACGTCGTGCCGGTCTTTGTCGGCGGCGTGACGGTCAGCAACGTCACGCTGCACAACATGGACGAGGTGCTGCGCAAGGACGTCCGGATCGGCGATACGGTCATCGTGCGCCGCGCGGGCGACGTCATTCCCGAAGTGGTGCGCGTCGTCCCCGAGAAGCGTCCGCCCGATGCGCGACTGCGTCGAATTGCCCGCGTCGTGCCCGGTCTGTGGCTCGCACGTCGACCGCACGGAAGGCGAGGCGGTTGCGCGCTGCTCGGGCGGTCTCGTCTGCCCGGCGCAGCGGCTCGGCTCGCTGCGGCATTTCGCGTCGCGTCGCGCGATGGACATCGATGGGCTCGGCGAGCGGCTGGTCGAGCAGCTGGTCGACGTCCGGACGCGTGCGACCCCGGCCGACCTCTACACGCTGACCGCCGAGGAACTCGCGGGCCTCGATCGCATGGGAGCCGAAGTCGGCGGCGAACCTGGTCGCTGCACTCGAGCAGAGCAAGCAGACCACGCTGCCGCGTTTCCTGCTATGGGCTCGGCATCCGCGACGTCGGCGAGGCCACGGCGCTTGCGCTGGCCGAGCACTTCGGCGACCTCGACGCCGCTGCAGGCGTCGAGCCTCGAGGAGATCCAGCAGGTTCGCGACGTCGGACCGGTGGTCGCCGGCGCACGTGCGTGAATTCTTTGACGAGGAGCGCAATCGCAAGGTCGATCGCGCAGCTGCGCGCAGCGCGGCGTCCGTTGGCCCGTCATCAAGCGTGCCGCGTGCCGCGGCGGCCAGGTCCGCTGACGGGGCAAGTGCTGGTCATCACCGGCTACGCTGCCACGCATGTCGCGCGAGGAGGCGACGGCGCCGCGGCGCGCACGCCGGCGCGACGGTCACCGACTCGGTGTCGAAGAAGACCACGGTGCTGGTGGTCAGGCGCCGAGGCGGGCTCGAAACTAGAGCAAGGCGCAGGAACTGGGCGTGACGATCGTCGACGAGCACGGCCTTCCTGCAACTGCTCGGGCGCAAGAGTGACGACATGGTGCGGTACGCCCTGCGGCGCCTGCTCGGCATGATCCCGACCCTGCTCGTGATCGTCACCGCCGCGTTTTTCGTGATGCGGCTTGCCCCGGGCGGACCGTTCGACGAAGAGCAGACCATCCCGCCGGAAATCCAGGCGAACCTCGAAGCTGCCTACGGCCTCGACCAGCCGGTGCATCGTGCAGTTCGGGCGCTATCTCGGCGGGCCTTGCTGCACGGCGACCTCGGGCCGTCGTTCAAGTACAAGGACTACCGCGTCACCGAACTGATCGCCCGCGGACTGCCGGTCACCCTGACGATCGGTGTGCTCGCGCTGCTGCTGGCGGTGGGCGCTCGGCGTGCCGCTCGGCATGCTGGCGGCGCTGCGGCACGACGGTCCCGCCGACCACGCGGTGATGTCGGCCGCGCTGCGTCGGCATCGCGGTGCCGAACTTCGTGCTCGCACCGGTGCTCGCGCTGGTTTTCGGCGTCTAGCTGGCTGGTTGCCGGTCGCCGGGTGGGAGCCGGGCAGCGTGCGCCACCTGGTGCTGCCCGTCGTGACGCTCGCGTTGCCGTTCGTCGCCTACATCGCGCGGCTGACGCGCGGCAGCCTGCTCGAGGTGCTGCAGGCGCCGTACCTGCGCACCGCACGGGCCAAAGGGCTCTCGCGCGGCGCGCTGCTGCGCCGCCATGCGCTGAAGCCGACCGTTGCTGCCGGTGGTGAGTTTCCTGGGCCCGCGGCGGCGGCGCTGCTCACGGGCTCGCTCGTCGTCGAGCAGGTGTTCGGGTTGCCGGGCGTCGGTCGCTATTTCGTGCAGGGCGCGATCAACCGTGACTACACGCTCGTCATGGGCATGGTCATCTTCTATGCCGCGCTGATCCTGCTGCTGAACCTGCTCGTGGACCTGCTCTATGGCTGGCTCGATCCCGCGGATTCGCCATGGTTGAAGCGGTGGTCGCCGCCATGCGGCGACCGCCAGGGGCTCTGGGGCGATGCGTGGCTGCGCCTGCTGCGCAGTCGCGCGACGCGTGCGTCGCGCTCGTCGTTGCTGGGCGCGCTGGTCGTGTTCGCCGCGCTGTCGGGCCCGTCTTCAGCGGTACGCACTCGACCAGGTCGACTGGATCGCAGGCGCGCTCGCCACGCCGCCGTCGCTCGCCAACGGCCACTGGTTCGGCACGGATGCGAACGGTCGCGACCTGTTCGTGCGGGTCTGGATCGGCACGCGCATTTCGCTGCTGGTCGCCGTTGCTCGCGACGCTGGTCAGTCGTCGTGATCGGCGTCGCCTGGGGCGCGACGGCGGGCTACCTCGGCGGTCGCATCGACGACTGGATGATGCGCTTGCGTCGACGTGCTCTACGCGCTGCCGTACATGTTCTTCGTGATCATCCTGACGGTCGTGTTCGGGCGCAGCCTGGTCCTGATCTTCCTCGCGATCGGCGCGGTGGGCTGGCTGACGATGGCGCGCATCGTGCGCGGCCAGGCGCTCGCGCTGCGCCACCGCGAATTCGTCGAGGCCGCGATTGCGCTCGGGCTGCCGGCACGGCACGATCATCTTCCGTCACATCGTGCCCAACGTGCTCGGCACGGTGATCGTCTACGCGACGCTGACGGTGCCGCAGGTGATCCTGTTCGAGAGTTTCCTGAGCTTCCTCGGCCTCGGCGTGCAGGAGCCGCTCACGAGCCTCGGCCGGCTCGTGGCCGAGGGCGCGCTGCGAAATGGAGAGCTCGCCCTGGCTGCTGCTGGTGCCGTCGGCGGTGCTCGCCACGGTGCCTGCTGTGCCTGAACTTCCTCGGCGACGGCCTGCGCGATGCGCTCGACCCGAGGCAGCGCTGACGATGCCGCCGACGTCGTCGCTGCTGCAGGTCGCGCAACCTCGCGCGTCGATTTCGACGACGGCGCACGGCGCGGTGCGTGCCGTGTCGGGCGTGTCGCTCGACGTGCAGCGCCGGCGAGTGCGTGGCCGTCGTCGGTGAATCGGGCTCCGGCAAGACCCAGTTGCTGCTCGCGTGCCTTGGCCTGCTCGCCGACAACGGACGCGCCGTCAGGTTCGGTGCAGTTCGAGGGCACGCGAGTTGATCGGAGCGAGCGAGCGCGAGCTGAACAGCGTGCGCGGCATCGGCATCGGCGCTGCTGTCGCAGGATCCGATGAGCTCGCTGACGCCGCACCTGCGCATCGAGACCCAGCTGACCGAAGTGCTGCTCGACCGCAGCCTCGCCGACCCGGTCCGAGGCGCGCGCACGTGCACTCGAGTCGCTGCGCGAGGTCGAGATCCCCGAACCCGCAAGGCGCCTGCGGCAGTACCCGCACGAACTTTCGGGCGGCATGCGTCAGCGCGTGGCGCTGGCGATGGCGCTGATGTGCAGGCCGCAACTGCTGCTGGCCGACGAACCCACCACGGCGCTCGACGTCAGCGTGCAGGCAAGGATCCTGGAGTTGCTGCGCCGCGTGCGCGACACGCGGCATCGGCATCCTGATCATCACGCACGACCTCGGCGTCGTCGCCGGCCATCGCCGACCGCGTCGCGGTCATGTACGCCGGGCGACTCGTGGAATGCGCTCCGGTCCTGCAGCTGTTCGATGCACCGGCGCATCCGTACACGCGCGCGCTGCTGGCCGCCGTGCCGCGATTGCGCGGGCCGCAGTCGGCTCGCCTCGAGAGCATCGCAGGGCAACCACCGCGGCCCGGCGAGGTCACGATGGGCTGCGCATTCGCGCCGCGCTGCCCGCAGGCAGATGCGCACTGCATGACCGTGCGCCCCGAACTCGAGGTCGCCGGCGACACGTCACGCACCGTGGCCTGCCATCGACCGCTCCGCGCAATCGTTGGTTGCTGCCGACGCATGAGCACGCCGTCCTTGCTGGAAGTGCAGCGATCTCGGCGTGCGCTACCGTCACGCGCGGCATCGGGCTGGCGGCAGCCGGCAGGCGCGCTCGATGCGCTCGACGACGTCTCGCTGAGGTTGCCGGCGGGCGGCCGCCTCGGCATCGTCGGCGAGTCGGGCTCGGGCAAGTCGACCCTGGCGCGCGTCGTGCTGGGCTTCGTCCGGGCGCCCTCAGGGCTCGTCCTCTGGGATGGCGCGCCGGTCGATTACGACGACGCGCGCCAGTTGCGCGCATTGCGACGCCAACTGCAGGTCGTGTTCCAGGACCCGTTCAGCAGCCTCGATCCGCGCATGACGGCGGGCGAGAGCGTTGCCGAGGCACTGCAGGCCACGAGCACCGTGCGGCGAACAGAAGGATGTGCGTGATCGCGTCGAGCAGTCCTTGCACGAAGTCGGGCTGGACGGCGCCTTCGCCGTACCGCTATCCGCACGAGTTGAGCGGCGGTCAATGCCAGCGCGTCGCAATCGCGCGCGCCACGATCGTGCGGCCGCGGCTGCTGATCTGCGACGAGGCCGTCAGCGCGCTGGATGTCTCGGTGCAGGCGCAGATCGTCAACCTGCTGCGCGACCTCAGCGAACGCCACGACATGGCGCTGCTGTTCATCAGTCACAACCTGGCCGTCGTGCGGCATCTGTGCGAGGAGATCGGCGTGCTGTGTCAGGGCCGGCTGGTCGAGCAGGGCAGTCGCGACGCGATCTTCACGCAGCCGCGCGAAGCCTATACGCGGGAATTGCTGGCGGCCGTGCCGGAGCCGGACCCACGCCTGCACCGGTGACCACGACGCCGCCATCACGATGCCAATGGCGGTTGGCTTCACGGCCTCCCGCGCCGTTGCGCGAGGCAGATTGAGCCATTGCGGGAAGCGGATCGTGTTTCTGCATCGTTGAGAATGCGATAATGCGCGGAGACCTCATGCGCCAGGATCGCCATGTCCACCCGACTCGTCCGCCCCAGCCCCGGCCTCGCCAACGTCAAATACGAGATCCGCGGCAAGCTTGCCCGTCGCGCCCAGGAAATGGAGCGCATGGGTTACGACATCGTGTCGCTGAATATCGGCAATCCCGGGGCTTTCGGCTTCCGCACGCCCGAGACGATGCGCCTCGCCATGATCGAGAACCTGCGGGCCGCCGAGGGCTACTGCCACCAGAAGGGAATCTTCCCGGCCCGCGAAGCCGTGGTCATGCAGCAGCAGGAGCGCGGCGTTCGCGGCGTGACCGCCGAAGAGGTCTTCATCGGCAACGGCGTCAGCGAGCTCATCGACCTGACGCTTGCGCGCGCTGCTGGCGGCGGACGAAGAAGTGCTGGTGCCGAGTCCCGACTACCCGCTCTGGACAGCCGCGGTGAACCTGAATCGCGGCCGCGCCGTGCACTATCCCTGCCGGCCCGAACAGGGCTTCGTGCCGGACCCGGAAGAGATCGAGGCGCTGATCACGAAGCGCACGCGCGCGATCGTCGTGATCAATCCCGAACAACCCGACTGGCGCCGTGTATCCGCGCGCTGTGCTCGAGGCCATCGCGCGCATCGCCGAGAAGCATCATCTCGTCGTGTTCGCGGACGAGATCTACGACCAGATGACCTACGACGGCGCCGAGTTCGTGCCGATGGCGACGCTCGTGCACCACACGCTTTGCGCGCACGATGAGCGGCCTGTCGAAGGTCTATCGCGCCTGCGGGTATCGCGTCGGCTGGGCCGCGTTCTCCGGCGACCTCGAGAATTCGCGTGAGTATCTCTCGGCGCTCGAACTGCTGTCGTCGCTGCGCCTGTGCAGCAACGTGGCCGGGCAGTGGGCCGTGCAGACGGCGCTCGGCGGTTACCAGAGCATTCGCGAGCTCGTGACGCCGGGTGGACGGCTGTACGAGTCGCGCAAAGCCATCGTCTACGCGGTCGAGCCGCAGCCGTTACCTGCAACTGGTCGCGCCCGATGGGAGCGCTTTACGCGTTTGTCGGCGTGAATACCGAGCGACTGCCGGACTTCGACGATCAGCGCTTCGCGATGGACCTGCTCGAGCACAAGCACGTGCTGGTCGCGCCGGGCACGAGTTTCAACGTGCCGTACAAGACGCACTTCCGCGTGACGAACCTGCCCGAGCCGAGCGTGCTGGCGGACGTGTTCGGGCGCATGGAAGAGCTGCTCGAGAACTATGCGGCGGGTGATCACCCCGTCTCGCGGCCGACGCCCGTTGCGTGCGGTCGAGATCGTTCGATGACCTATGGATTAGAATAACAACGTAAGATATTTGATTTTTCAGTAAAAAGCTACTGAAATTTCTGTGACATCAGCTGTCGCATGGCCGACGGGCTCACCCGTTGAGCCTCATGCCGGGGATCCTTGGCCACACGAATGGATGATCCCCATCCCTAACCGCGAGACACCATGACGGGTTTCGACGCCGCCACCGACGAACTCCCGCTCGACGTCACGCTCGTCACGCCAACCCGTCGCCTCGCACACTACCTGCGCGCCCGTCACGATGCCGCGTGCCTCGCCGCCGGATTGCAGGCCTGGCAGACGCCCGATATAGCGACCTGGTCCGAACTCGTGCGGCGGGCGTTCGACGCCGACCGCGACATCGGGTCGCACCACGTGCCGGTGGCTCGCGCCCACGCACGCGCAACTCGTCTGGCAGCAGATCGTCCGCGAGCGATGAGCGGCTGCAATCGGTCATTGCGCCGGCCGGCATCGGCGCGATGGCTTTGCGCGTCTGGACCTTGCTGCACGAATACCTGATTCCCACCGATGCGCTCGACCGAGGCCGCGAGTCCCGAAGTGCCAGGTGTTCGCGCAATGGCGACGCCGAGTACGTGCGCTGGCTACGGCGTGGCAACTGGCGCGACGCCGCGGAGGCGCCCGCCGAAGTCGGGCCGCTGCCACGGGGAACTCGACTGATGCTGGCCGGCTTCGATGTCCTCACGCCGCAGCAGGCCGTGTTCTTCGAGCGCATGGTGGCCGCGGGCGTCGTGGTCGAGCACCGGGCGCCCTCGGCGGCTGCGCCGAGCGTGCCACGCGTCGTGACCTGCAATGATTTTGAGGACGAAGTCGAAACGGCGGCGCGTTGGGCGGCGCAGCGCCTGCAGGACATGCCGGACCAGCGAATCGCAATCGTCGTGCGTGGCCTGGCACAAGAGCGCCAGCGCGTGCGGCGCATCCTGGATCGTGTGCTCGTGCCGGCCGCAACGATCGACGGGAGGCCCGGCCCCGGAGTCGGCCGCCTATGAACTGGCCGCGGCTCGTGCGCTCGCCGAGCGTCCGGTCATCGCTGCAATGCTCGGGTGGCTGGACGCATTTGCCGGCGAAGCCACTTTCGCGACGTGCACCGCGCTGCTACGCAATGCTTTCGATGGGGCCGCGGCGTCCGAATCGCTGGCACGCGCAGCATTGGATGCGTGGTTGCGTCGTAACGAGTCGGCCGAACTGACGCTTGTCGCGCTGGCCAAATACGCGACTGGCCGGGGCTGCGCGGAGTTTGCCGGTTTACTGCATCCGTGGCCTCGATCGCACGCAGAGCTGGGCGCGACGGCGTCTACCGAGCCACTGGGTGCGCGAATTTGCGGCGCTGGCACTCGATCTGGGCTGGCCCGGATCCCGCGCCGATTCGACGGAGCACCAGGCAATACAACGCTGGCAATCCCTGCTTGGCGGAATTCGGCGCAAGCGACGACGTGACCGGCCCGCTGACCGTGCGATCGGCGCTGTCACACCTGCGTCAGCTGGCTGACGATGCGCTGTTCGAGCCGCAAGAGATCAAGGCCCCGCTCGTCGTGATCGATCCCCAGACGTGTGCAGGCATGCGTTTCGATGCAACCTGGGTGACGGGACTCGAGGCTTCGCATTGGCCAGAGCCTGCGGCAGCGGACCCTTTCCTGCCGCGCGACTGGCAAGTGCGTCGCGGCGTCCCGGGCGCGTCGCCAGAACTGGCCGCCGCGGCCGCGCACCGTACGTTGGCGCGCCTGCAGCGCGACGGTGGCGAGACGATATTCAGCATCCCTGGATTCGAGGACGCGACGCCGCTGCTGCCAAGTCCGCTCGTATTGAGCCTGCCTCCCGCAGAGAAACCGCCGCTCTGGCACGGCCTGGCAGTCGCACCTGCCGTGTTTGCGGCGCGACCCGCACTCGAGCGCCTTACCGACGGAGCCCTGCCAGGCATCGCGACATACGATCTCGCACACGGCGGCACTCGCGTGATCGAACTGCAGGCCGCGTGTCCATTTCGAGCCGCCGTCGAGTTGCGCCTCGGCGGTCGCGAATTTGAAGAACCGACTTCCGGAATCGACGCGACCGAGCGCGGCAATGTGGCTCATGCGGTGCTCAAGGCACTGTGGGACGAATTGCGGGAGCAACGCGTGCTCGCCGCGTTGAGCCGCGAACGACGCCTGCAGCTCGTCCAGGGCTACATCGAGCGCGAACTTGCGCCGCTGCGTGCTGCGGCGAGCGGCGTGTTGCAACACCTGCTCGAACTCGAACAGCGCTGGCTCGAGGCGCGCATCATGGAATTGCTCGACGTCGACCTCGCGCGGCCACCGTTTGCGGTTGCAGACACCGAGCTTGCGGCGAGCGTCGAGGTAGGCGGACTGCAGGTACGCCTGCAACTCGACCGTGTCGACCGGCTCGGCGACGGCTCGCTGGCCATCATCGACTACAAGACCGGCGCGAATGCGGCGCCGGCCGACTGGATGGGCGAGCGGCCCAGGTCGCCGCAATTGCCGTTGTACGTGCGTGCGCTGGACGCGGAGAAGTCAGTGCGATTGCTTTCGCCCGAGTACGCACGGGTGCGACGCAATACACGGGTTACGCGCGCGACCACACGGTGTTCCCCGGGTTGCAGGGCTTCGTGCCGAACAAGAAACCGTTCCAGGATTACGCCAGCTGGGCAGAGCTGCTCGCTGCGTGGCGTCGGCGGCTGGACGGCTTGCCGACGAATACGGTGCGGGCGACGCTCGCCTGGCACCCGATCCGAAATCGGCATGTCGGCGTTGCCACCTGCCGGCGCTGTGCCGGATCGAGCGAAGCAGGGGTCGAAGAAGGGGCGGAGCAGGTCGATGACGGACTCTGACCAGCTGCTACCGCGATGATGCGGCGGCACGCGCCGCGGCACTCGACGTCACGCGTAGTTTCATCGTGCAGGCGCCGGCAGGCTCCGGCAAGACCGAACTGCTCACGCAACGATTCCTGGCGCTGCTAGCCATTGTCGAGACGCCCGAGTCGGTGCTTGCGATCACGTTCACGCGCAAGGCGGCGGCCGAGATGCGTAACCGCATTCTCGAGGCGTTGCGTCATTGCAATGACGCCTCCGGAGCTGCCAAAAACTTGCTGCGTGCGGACGCGCGAGCTGGCGCGTGCGGTGCTCGCGCGGGATGCGCGGTTCGGCTGGGGCATTGCTCGAGAATCCCGAGTCGCCTGCGCCTGCTGACGATCGACGCGTTGAACCAGTCGCTCGCACAGCGGCTGCCCGTGCTGTCCGGCATCGGCGCCGGCCTGGGCATCGAAGAAGACGCGCGCAAGTTGTACGAACTTGCGGCTGAACGATTGCTGCTGCACTTGCCGGACGGCACGCCCCGCGATCGCGAGGCCGTCGCCACATTGCTCGCGCACGTCGACAACGATGTGCGCAAGTTCATGCGACTCGCGGCGGAAATGCTGGCGCGACGCGAGGCCTGGTTGCCGGAACTGCCCGCCGACGTGGAAGCCGACGGGCAGGAAGCCGCGACGAGACGGGAACTCGAGCATGCCCGCGGCTTGATCGTGCGCCGGCACCTGCAGCGACTGCAGCGAATCCTTTCCTCCTCGACTGCTGCAGGAATACTGCCGTTACGTCCGCGGCGCGGCCGACGTGCTGTTGACGGAGGGCCGTGTGACGCCTGTCATCGCCTGGTCAGGCGTGACGACGGAACCGGATGTCGAGCCGGCCGCCGTCGAACTCTGGCGCGGCCTGGCGTCGTTCCTGCTGACCGAGAAGGGCAAGCCGCGCAAATCCCTGACGATCACCCAGGGCGTGCGTCCTGCGAGCGACGGTCCGGCGCTGGCGCAACTGAAAGCGCGACATCGCGGCAGCGGTCGCAGAACTCGAGCATCACGCGGACCTCTGCGATTTGCTCGCGGCGACGCCGCGCCTGCCGCCCGCCGCGTACGACGACGACGAATGGCGCGTGCTGAAGGCGCTGTTCGTCGTGCTGCGGCTCGGCGCCGGCGAACTGAAGTACGTTTTCGCGGAGCGCAACGCGGCCGACTACCCGGAGTTCGCAGCAGCGGCTCGGCAAGCGTTGGGCAGCGCAGACGAGCCCACGGATACCGCACTGGCGCTCGATGCGCGCCTGCGTCACGTGCTCGTCGACGAATTCCAGGACACCTCCGAAGCGCAGGTTCGCCTGCTCGAGTCATTGACGGCCGGCTGGGAAGCCGGCGACGGCCGCACGCTGTTCCTGGTCGGCGATCCGATGCAGTCGATCTACCGCTTCCGCAACGCCGAAGTGGGGCTGTTCCTCGACGTGCGCGACCGCGGGCTCGGGCGCGCTCGACGCTGCGAGCCGCTCACCTTGCGCGTCAATTTTCGCTCGACCCAGCCGCTCGTCGACTGGGTCAACCATTGTTTCGAGCGCGTGCTGCCGGAGCGTGACGACCTGCTGCGCGGGGCGGTGCAGCTTTGCCGAAAGCGTCGCCGCGCAACGCAGGCAGGCGCGGAGGGCGGCGTGCAGGTGCATGCCTTCCTGCGCCGCAGCCGCGCGCTGGAAGCACAGCGCGTCGCCGAGATCGCGGCAGCAACGACTCGGCCAGAGTGCACACGGCCAGAATCGCGATCCTGGTGCAGGGACGCAGCCACCTGATCGAGATCGTTGCGCGAACTCGCGCGGCGCGGCATCGGCTTCAACGCGACGGATATCGATCCCGCTCGGTGCGCGGCCTGCCGTGCTCGACCTGCTCGCGCTGACGCGCGCGCTTGCGCACCTTGCGGACCGCGCGGCATGGCTCGGTGTGCTGCGCGCTCCGTGGTGCGGGCTGACGCTGACAGACCTGCATGTGCTGATCGGCGACGACCGTTACGCGACCTTGCTCGAGCTGCTGCAGGACCCGGGCCGCCAATCGCAGCTGGATGCCGCGGCGCAATCGCGCCTGCGACGCACGCTGCGCGTGCTCGAAACCGCATTGGCGGAGCTGCGCCGCTTCGGACTGCGCGACACCGTCGAGCGCGCCTGGCATGCGCTCGGCGGGCCCGCGACACTCGGCAGCGAGCGCGAACTCGACGAGGCGCAGGCCTATCTCGACGCGCTCGCCGACATCGAGGCGGAGACGCCCGGCGCGCCGCCAGACCTTGCGCGGCTGTCCGAAGGGTTGCGCGAGCTCTACGCACCGTCGCGTCCGCGCCCGGACACGCGCGTCGAACTGCTGACGATTCACAAAGCGAAGGGCCTGCAGTTCGATACCGTCATCGTGCCCGGTCTCGAGCGCCGCGGTCGCACCGACGACGCACGCCTGCTGCATTGGCTCAAGCTGCCGGGGCAAGCGCGGCGCAACCTCGTCGTCGCACCGCTTGCGGATTCGGCGCCGAGAAGAATCCCCTGTACGCGTGGCTCGAGCGGCTCGAGCGCGAGAAGCTGAACCACGAACGCCGCCGCCTGCTGTACGTTGCGGCCACACGCGCCGAACGTTCGCTGCACCTGCTCGGCACCTGCGCCGTGGATACCGACAAGGCGACGGGCGAATTGTCGGTGCGTCAAGCCAGCTGCGGGCACTGCGCTCGGGCTGCTATGGGCCGAGCCGGCCGATCAGCGATGCGTTCAGCCGGCGACTCGCCGACGTCGGCGGGATCGAGGGCGAGCCAGCCTCCCGAAATCTCACGCGATCCCATCCTGCGCCGCCTACCGGCGGACTGGGCGTTGCCGGATGTTGCCGCAGCGCCCCGATCATCGCGACCGAGGTCGTGACCCGCGGCGAACGTCGCGCAGGTCGAATTCGACTGGGCGACAGAGACCGCACGGCACGTCGGCACCGTGGTGCATCGCGAGTTGCAGCGCCTGGCCCGCAGCGGTGAGGTCGCGTTGCCCGGCGCCGACAAATTCGTCGCGTTGCAGGCACGCTTCGTCGACTCGAACTGGCGGAACTCGGCGTGCCGCAGGATCGACGACAGACGGCCGCCGTGCGCGTGCTGGAAGCGGTGCAGCGCACCCTGCGCCGATCCGCGGGGCCGCTGGCTGCTCGGCTCGCAGCATCGCGATGCGCATATCGGAGCTCGCGCTGACGGGCCGTGCTCGGGCGGGACATCGTCAGCGTCGTTATCGACCGCACGTTTGTCGACGACGGCAGGCGTGCGCTGGATCGTCGATTACAAGACCAGCTCGCACGAAGGCGCCGGCCTCGAGGAATTCCTGGACCAGCGAGCGCGAGCGCTATGCCCCGCAACTCGAACGCTATGCCACGCTGATGCGGCCGCTCGGCGACGAGCCGATGCGCGTCGGCCTGTATTTTCCGCTGCTGTCGGCGTGGCGCGAATGGGCGCCGGGCGAGGTCGGCGCTCAGAGCGTGCCGCCGACGCTGAACTGGCGCCGGCCTGAGGCATCGGCGGGCCCGAGCATCTGCAGCGAACGCTCCAGCGCCGGCGGCACCGGCCCGCGCGGTGCCAGCATGCCTTCGAGCAGGAACGCTGCGATCACGACTCACGTCAATTGCGCGTCGACCGAAAACGGCCCGTCCTTGTCGGCGACCTGTGCCGTGATCGCCGTGGGATCCAGCGCGGCACCGGTGGTTACCGAAGCTTGCGGTCGCGGATGTGGAAACACGGCGTGATAGCTGCCGAGCGGGGCACTGCGCGGTGGCGGCGCGACGAGCCCATCGAGGTCGAGCGCGCCCCGCAAGGCCACCGGCCAGCCGTCTGCGACGTGGATTTCCGTCGAACGATCCCGAGACGCTGCCCCTGCCAGCCCTTTGGCATGCCGAGCGGCAACGTGCTCAAGCCTCGATCGGCAGCGACACATTCGTGCCCGACAGCAGCACGTCCTTGCCGGACCACGCGGCGCTGAAGTCCGGTCTGCGAGCGTGCCGTCCGTCGCGGACGAGTCGCGATGTGCCCGCGACGCGACCGCGCAGCAGGGCAGCGGGCGTGATATGTCCATTCGTCATTCGACCGAGCGGGGCACCGCGCCAGGCCACGCCCGTGGCGGTGCCGGACCAGACCGAGCCGTCGAATGCCGTCGCCTGCACACCCATGCGTCCGAGCTGGCCGCCGGCGACGCTCGCGGGCAACGTCGCGAGCACGAACGCGAGCAGGGCGAGGATGCCCAGCGCAATGAGCCAGCCGTAAGTGTTTCACGTCGAGGAATTCCGGCGTGGTCGCGACGGCGCTCAACCCGCAGCGGGCGCCTGCGACAGCGTCAACGTCGCATTGACGAGGCCGGGGCCGCCGCATCGACCGTCGCCGCTTCGATCGCCGACGCCGTATTGCTGCTGCAGGCTTGCGAGCCAGGTCACGAGCGTGTCGAACGAGGCCGCTTCGAGGCGCAGGCGCAGTCCGTTCTCACCGTTCGGACTCTGGTCGCGCAGCGAGGTGCCGAGCCCGGCTTCGCGCGCCGTGCGGTCGATCGAGCACGACCAGCGACTCGCCGCCCTGCGAGCCTGCGACGATGCCAGCGGCGGCCCATGATCTGCGGCGCCTGCTCACGCATCCAGGCGAGGTTTGCCGGCTTTCTGTTCGACGCGCTTGCCGCATGCTCGCGCGTCCGCCGTCTGGAACGGCAGCACGAGCATCGAGGTACAGCAGCAACATGCCCGAGCAGTGCCGGCCGCCGCTAGACGAGGTTGCGTTCGCGCGCCGACAGGTTCGCGAGCCAGTCGCGAAGCTGAGTTCATGCGGCCCCCAGCTTGACCTGCAGGCGGCCTTCGACGCTCTTGTCGCGCGGATTCGCCGACTGCAGTTCGACCGTGGCGCCGTTCTGGCTCATGGCCTGCTTGATGCTGTCGAGCGCTTCGACGTTCGGCGCGATGACCCGCAGTTCGAGTACGCCCGCGCGATAGATCATGCCTTCGATGCGCGCGGCCGGCGCTCGCGCCATGGCCTGCGCGAGCAGCGAAATCGCGGGCAGCAGCGCGCCCTGGCCACCGCCGGCGCGCGCGCAGCACGCCCTCGAGCTGCGCGCGCGGATCGACGATCGGCTGACCCGGCAGCAACTGGTTGAAGACCTCGCGTGATCTGGGCGTCGAGCTGCCTCTCGGCCTTGTGCAACTGCCAGAGCTTCAACGCCCTGTGCGGCGAGGAACGCCAGCAGCGTTGCGGCGGCAAGGCCCGCGGGCAGGCGCCAGCGCTTGAGCTGCGTGCCGAACGAGGACGGCGCCGCGTACGCGCCCTGCAGGACGTTGACGGGGTGCGCGACGGGAATCTGCGCCGCGAGCAGGGGCAGCGTGCCATCGGGCAGCAACTTGACCTGCAACGTGGCCGTGCGCGCCCGCAGACCTTCGATCATCGCTTTGTGCGTCTCGTAGTCGGCAGGCGTCGCGTAGAACGTGACGTGGTCGACCGGATTCAGCGGGGTCGTCGAGCGCCAGATCGAGCGCGACGTTCGAGTGGCTCGCGCGTCGAGCGCATACGCGACGGCGTCCGGCCGCTTGACGTGCAGCGTGGCTTCATCGAGCACCAGCACGCGTGGCATTCGGCGCGGCAGGAACCAGCGAAGATTCGGAATAGGCCGCGTCGGGGTGGATGCCGGCGGCTTCCCAGGTGGCCTGCCAGCGGTCGAGTAACGGGCGCGACGACCATGACCACCGGCGTGCCGCTGCCGACGGTCGTCGCGCTGCGCGTGCCGACGGCGAAATGCATCGTACTCGAGATCCGAAGCCAGTTGTTCTTCGAGCGCGAACGGCACGGCCTGCGCGATGCGTGCGCCACCGCGCACCGGCAGTTCCGGAGCGGCAAGCGTTGCTTCGGTGGCGGGCAGGATAATGACGGTGCGCCGGCCTTGCGCCAGCGCGAGCGCATCGGCGACCGGGCCGCTCTGCACGGGCCCGGAACGCGCGCCGTTGCCGTCCACGATGAGCCACGACGCCGGCGCCTCCTCGGACGCACGGAGACGGATCACCAGGGTTTCTGTCATACGGTCACTCGGCTCCGAAACTGCGCAAAATCGGCCTCACGGGACCGTTGCCCGCCGCGCGCGAGCAGACTGTACAGGGTGAACTGGGTAGTGCCAATAGTGACCCACACCGTCGCGCGGAAGTATGATACTCGTTTCAGACGAGATGTCTTTCACCTGGTCGTATTCAGCCTGGCCGAGCGTGCCGCGCAGATCTTCGAGCGTCGGGAAGCAAGCTCCTTGCGGCGCGTCGCGAGGTCCTCCGGATCGATCGCTGAACTTGCGCTCCGTCGGACAGTGAGTCGATGACCACGCCCGGCGCGGTGCACACATTGAGTTTCGCACCCACGGGCAACGCGGTGACGAAAGGCTGCAGCTTGCGAAAACGTTCGTACGCCGAATCCTGGCAGCACCATCAATTCGCTCACGCGCGTGATCGGCATGTTTGCGGCGAGGTGCGGCGGATCCTCGCCGGTATAGGCGCTGTCCTCCGCGCCGTCGGGAAAGCCGGGATTGCACGTCGGAATCGATCCAGTCGGCGATAGCCGTCGCCCAGCGTGGGCTCGATCTCGATCCCACGCATGGCGAGAAGTCGCTCGAGTTGCTTGACGGCAACGGGATTCGTGGTGCCGTCGGTCCGAACTACGAGACTGTTGATGTTGAAACGGCCCTGCATGTCCTCGAGCCGGCCTTCGACGACACCGATGCCTTCGCCAACCGGCAACGGCGGCAATGGCTTGGCCCAGGTTTCGCCGAGATGATCGGTTTGCGATTCCTGCGCATCCTTGCGCAGGAAGTCCGCGGCCCACGCTTCGGCGCCGAGTGCGACTCTCGTACGCCGTATCGAGTGCGAACAGGTTGCGCTGCGGCGCTGGTCCACCATGCCGCGAAATGTGACGTTGATCGCAAGGATCGTGGCGAGTGCGACGATCAGCACCGCCGTGATCAACGCTACACCGCGCTGCCGGGTGCGCGCGCGCATTCCGCGCGAGAGAACGGGCCGGAGACGCGCATCAGCCCGCCACCTCGACGAGTCGCTTGATCTCGCCCCAGTCTTCGAGGTCGAGCGTGACTTCGATGGCCGCCGGCCGCGCGCGTTCGGCATCGCTGGTGCTCGGACCGACGATGGCACCCGCGGGCCAACGGTCGACCCATTGACGGTTCGGACGTCATGAAACGGAATGTCACGCTGCGGACGCCTGGTCAGCAGTTTGTGCGGATCGGTTCGGCGGCCTGCGTGCGATCGAGCACGCGCCAGTGATCGCGCCACAGCCCGTCCTGGTCGAGTGCGGTACGCCACGCGCTGCAACGTCGGCCGCGGAGGCCCGCGGTGTTGCTCCAGCCGGCGCGAGTAAATTCCAGCTTGTATTCGACGGACTCGCCGGCGAGCGACCGCGGGCAGGTATTGCTCGCCGATCGGCTCACGGATCGGCCGGGGCTCGATCTGCGAGAGATCCTGCACCATCGTCTGCACGGCACGCTGTACCTCGCGCGTGCGCTCGAGTCGTTGCTCGGTGTATTCGGTCTGCTTCTGCAATTGCGTGTAGCCGCTGAGTGCCATGCACGCCGACGATCGCGAAGATCGCCATTGCCACCAGCAACTCGACCAGCGTGAAGCCGCGATTGCGAACGCACCTCCATATGCGGATCGAGCGATGCGGACAGGGAACGCATCAGTCGTCGTCGTCCACAGGTTCCGACGGCTGGGTGGGTGGGACGGTCGTGTCGTCGGGCTGCGTTCGTCGCCGGACCCATATGGTCGTCGCCGGTCACATCTGGTTCGGTGCCGAAGTCAACCGTCGTCCGCCTGCCGTCGTCGCCGTTCCTGGCCAGTGCCACCGGTTCCAGGCGCGCCGCCGGTAGCCTGCCCACGCTACCAATCCGCCTCCTGCAGGCCCGATCGCAGTGCCGTAGAAGCCCGTGGCGCGTCGCGAGCGACGTGCCTTCCGCCGCGTCGGCCGCGCGCACCGTGACGTCCATGCGCCGCATCGTTTCCACTTGTGTCTGCGTGACGCTCAGGTCCAGTGCCAGCGCTGCCCGGCGTATTCGAGATCGCCGCTGGTCTCGGTGACATCGGGGGGCGCCGGCGAGTCGTCGCTCCGTGATCAGGTTCATCGCGATCCAGTGCGCGAGGGTCTTTTCGCGCAAGTACGTGCCGTTGCGCGCGGCCTGCGTCACGGCCTCGATCACGCCGAGCATGCCGAGCGCGACGATCACGAGCGCGGCCAGCACCTCGATCAGCGTGAAGCCCGCGCCGGATGAGCGCGACTGCGCGACTGCGTAGCGAGCCCGTTCATTCTGGGAGTGGGTTGGGAGACCGTCACGCGCCATGGACGGCGCGTGCGAGCCTCCAGGGACGGATTCACGGCGTGTCTCCCATGCCCACTCGCAGAATGAACGGGCTTGCTACGCAACGAGAAGTCGTCACCGGCGTTGCTCCTGCGCATCGTTGTGCAACTCGATCGCGCCGAGGACCGTGCCGCTGATGCGTCGCGATTCTTCGGTGCCGTCGCGCCTCAGCAGGATGTCGAAGGGCTCCAGGTCCCCCGAAGCCTGCACGACCACTTGCGGCAGGATCGGCTCGCTTTCGGTCGCCGCGGCGCGCGGTTTCAACTTCACCTCACGGTCCTCGAGACGCAGCGTGACGTTGAGCCCTTCGGGCAGCGCGCGTGCGCGCAGCAACGGGTCGCCTTCGACCTCGCGCCACAACTCGACGCGCGCGTCGTATTCGCAGGAAGTCGTAGCTGTGCTGGTCAACTCGCAGGCCGATGTCGCGACCCTGCAGCATCGCGTCTTCGCGCACTTGCGTCAGGATGGCCTGCAGGCGCTCGGCTTCCTGTTGCATTTCATGGTCGCCGCCGAGCACGCGCACCGAGATCGTCGCCATGGTCGTGATGATGCCGATGATCACGATGACGACGAGCAGTTCGAGCAGCGTGAAGCCGCCCGCCGTGGCGCGCATGCGCAAGCGTTGCGTCGCGTTACTCGATGCTCCAGTTGCCGATGTCGGTATCGGGCCCTTCGCCGCCCGGCTGGCCGTCGGCGCCGAGCGTGTAGATGTCGTACTCGCCGCGGGTGCCCGGCGCGATGTAGGCATAGTCGTTGCCCCACGGATCTTTCCTGATGCCGTCGATGTATCCGCCTTGCTTCCAGTTGCGCACGTTCGCATCCGCCGGTTGCGTCACGAGCGCCTGCAGGCCCTGGTCGGTCGTGGGGTAGCGGAAGTTGTCCATGCGGTACAGGTTCAGTGCCGTCTCGTAGGCGCGAATGTCCTGCTTGGCCTTGGTCACGCGCGCATCGTCGATGCGGCGGATCACGTTCGGCGCGACGAGCGCGGCGAGGATGCCGAGGATCACCACGACGACCATGATCTCGATCAGCGTGAAGCCGCGGTGGCGGTGCGCCGGTGCGTAATTGCAGCGGTGCGCAGGCAAGTGGCTCTCGAGTCCTGTGAAAAACTTCATCTGTACGACCGGTAATGACGGTAAATTCCCTGGATCATAGCAAACAGGCCACTTCGTCACCGTCCGTGCGCATGAGTATCGCCCGCGTCACACATTTCGACTGTCCGCTCCTGGCGCGCGCCGCTTGCGCTGGCCGCACTGCTTGCGGTGCTTGCCTTGGCCGGGCCGGACGTCATGCACGCCTTGCGCTACGAGCGCAGCGACATCATGGCCGGCGAAGCCTGGCGCCTCGTCACCGCGCATCTCGTCCACGACGGACCGGCTCATCTCGCCTGGAACCTCGCCGGACTGGCGCTCGTCACCTGGCTCTTCGCTGCCGAGTACAGCACGCAGCAATGGCTGCTCGTCCTGGCTGCTTCGACAGTCGCGATCGACGCCGGGTTCCTCGTGTTCATGCCGGAACTGGACTGGTACGTAGGGTTTTCAGGGGTACTGCACGGCGCAATGGCGGCCGGGCTGTACGCGTGGCTCGTGCGGACGCGCGATACCGTCACGTGGATTGTCGCGGCCATCTTCGCGGCGAAGCTCGCCTGGGAGCACATCGTGGGTCCGCTGCCGTTCACGGCCGCATCCCTCGACCTGCCGGTCATCTACGAGGCACACAGTTATGGCGCGATCGGCGGGCTCGCGGCAGCGGCCTGGTTGGAATCCCGACGGCAGCATCGCGACGTCGCTCGCTATAATCGCGCGTCCGGCCCGCCGCGGCCCGAATAAGGACCACGCCCAGATGTCACTGGCATTCGTATTTCCCGGCCAGGGCTCGCAGTCGGTCGGCATGCTCGCGTCGCTCGGGCGCTGCCGAATCCGATCGTGCAGCAGACCTTCGCCGAAGCCTCGGCTGTGCTCGGCTACGACCTCTGGGCGTTGTGCCAGCAGGGACCCGAAGCGGACCTCGGTGCGACCGAGCGCACGCAACCCGCCATGCTCGCTGCGGGTGTCGCCACCTGGCGGGTCTGGATCGGCCGTGATGGCCCGCGGCCGGTTGCGATGGCAGGGCACAGCCTCGGCGAGTACACGGCGCTCGTATGCTCCGGCGCGCTCGATTTTGCCGACGGCGATCGACCTCGTGCGGTATCGCGGACAAGTCATGCAGCAAGCCGTGCCGCTCGGGCAGGGCGCGATGGCCGCCATTCTCGGCCTCGAAGACGCCGATCTCGATGCAGCGTGTCGCGAAGCGGCGCAGGGCGAGGTCGTCGAGCCGGTGAATTTCAACGCGCCGGGACAGACGGTGATCGCCGGTAACGCAGCGTGCCGTGGAGCGTGCGATCGAGGCAGCGAAGCAGCGCGGCGCCAAGCGAGCGGTGCTGCTGCCGGTCAGCGTGCCGTCGCACAGCAGCCTCATGCGGAACGCGGCCGAGAAATTTGCCGAACGACTCGCGACCGTGCCGTTCCGCTTGCCCGACGTGCGCGACGTCTACACGGTGGACGTGCAAAAGCATGCAAGCGCCGACGGTATTCGCGTTGCGCTGAAGGAGCAATTGTTCAAACCCGTGCGCTGGGCGGATACGGTGCGCGCGATGCTCGCCAGCGGCGTCACGACGTTGCTCGAGTGCGGCCCCGGCAAGGTGCTGACGTCGCTGAACAAACGCATCGAGCGTCGCCCGGACCTGCGCGTGCTCGCGCTCGAAGACCCGGCGTCGATCGATGCGGCGCTGGCTGCCTGCAAGGAGACCGGAGATGCTTGAGAACGACTTCGCGCTCGTCACCGGTGCGACGCGCGGCATCGGCCGCGCCATCGCGCTCGAACTGGGCCGCCGCGGCGCGCGCATCGTCGGCACGGCGACCAGCGAGGCCGGCGCGCAGGCAATCTCGGCTTACCTGGCCGATGCCGGAATCAGAGGGCGCGGCGTAGTGCTGAACGTCTCGGACGCGCCGGCCCTCGAGGCCTGCTTCAAGACGCTCGAAGCCGAGGAGGGCACGCCTTCGATCCTGGTCAACAATGCCGGCGTGACGCGTGACGGTCTGCTGATGCGCATGAGTGCGGAGGATTGGCAGACGGTGCTGGACACCGACCTGACGGCGGTCTACCGCACCTGCAAGGCGGTCATGCGCGGGATGATGAAGGCGCGCCGTGGACGCATCATCAATATCGCGTCGGTGATCGGCGTCATGGGCAACGCGGGCCAGACCAACTATGCCGCTGCAAAAGCCGGCATGATCGGCTTCAGCAAGAGCCTCGCGCGCGAAGTCGGCTCACGCAACATCACCGTGAACGTCGTCGCTCCGGGTTTCATCGTGACGGACATGACCGAAGCCCTTGGCGAAACTCAACGTGCGGCCCTGCTGGGACAGGTTCCTCTCGGTCGCCTTGGCGCTCCGGAAGACATTGCGCACGCCGTCGCCTATCTCGCGTCTCCCCAGGCGGCCTACGTGACGGGCGAAACCCTGCACGTAAATGGCGGTATGTATATGATATGACTCGTTTTTCGTGTCAATTGGACCCTTGTCGGCAGCTAACATAGAATACGCGCCCCATGCCGGGCCCCCGCGGGACCGGTTCAATGGCATGATTTTGTTTCCTCTAAAGGATTCCAACGAAAATGAGCAGTATTGAACAGCGGGTGAAGGCGATCGTCGCCGAGCAACTGGGCGTCAAGGAAGAAGAGGTGACAAACGAGTCATCCTTTGTCGACGACCTCGGTGCTGACTCGCTCGACACTGTAGAACTCGTGATGGCGCTCGAAGAAGAATTCGAGACCGAAATTCCCGACGAAGACGCCGAGAAGATCACGACCGTGCAGCAGGCCATCGATTACATCAACGAGCGTCGCACTCAAACCTGAGGCGCGTCTCGCGCCGTGCCGCCATGGAAGGCGGTTCCGGTATTTTTTTGTCTGGTTCGTCCAACCCTCGAGGAGGCTCAGCTTGTCCAAGCGTAGAGTCGTCGTCACCGGTTTAGGCATCGTGTCGCCCATGGGCAGCACGGTCGCGAGTGCCTGGGACGGCATCGTGAACGGGCGCAGCGGCGTGCGTCTCATCGAGCGCATGGACGTGAGCGCCTTCCCCGTAAAAATCGGCGGCGAGGTCACCGGCTTCACGGCCGAGGACTACATGTCGACGAAGGACGTGCGTAAGTTCGATCCGTTCGTGCCCTACGGCTTCGCCTCGGCCGTACAGGCCGTCAAAGATTCGGGCATCGAAGTCACCGAAGCCAATTCACCCCGCATCGGCGTGGCGATCGGCGCGGGCATCGGTGGTCTCAGCACGATCGAGGAGAACACGGCGAAATGGCTCGAAGCGAAATCGCCGCGCAAGATTTCTCCGTTCTTCATCCCGGGCAGCATCATCAATGCGGCGGCGGGACAGGTTTCGATCCACTTCGGAATGCGCGGGCCGAACCTCGCGCTCGTTACCGCCTGCACGACATCGACGCATTCGATCGGCATCGCGGCACGCTGCATCCAGTACGGCGACGCCGACATGATGGTGGCGGGCGGCGCCGAAATGGCGTTCACGCCGCTCGGGATCGGCAGTTTCTGCACAGGCTCGCGCGTTGTCGCAGCGCAATGACGAGCCGGCGCGTGCCAGCCGTCCCTGGGACCGCGATCGTGACGGTTTCGTGATAGCGGAGGGCGGTGGCGCGATCATGCTCGAGGAATACGAGCACGCCAAGGCGCGCGGCGCGCAAATCTACGCGGAGTTCGTCGGCTTCGGCATGAGCGGCGACGCACACCACATCACGGCGCCGCCCGAGGACGGGGAGGGCGCGCGCCTCGCGATGTCGAATGCGATTCGCGATGCGGGCCTGAACCCGGGCGACATCCAGTACATCAACGCGCACGCGACCTCGACGGAACTCGGCGATCGCGCGGAGACCATTGCGATCAAGCGTGCGTTCGGCGAGGCCGCGAAAACTGTCGCCGTCAGTTCGACCAAGTCCATGACCGGGCACTTGCTCGGAGCCGCGGGCGTGGTCGAGGCCATTTTCTCGATCCTGGCGATCCGCGACAGCGTGCTGCCGCCGACGATCAACCTCGAGAATCCCGATCCCGAGTGCGATCTCGACTACGTGCCGGGTACAGCGCGGCAGGCGCCGGTACGCGTGGCACTGTCCAACTCGTTCGGCTTCGGCGGCACCAACGGCAGCCTGGTTTTCCGCGCGCTCACCTGAGTGGGCGCGACGGCAACGCTGCGCGACGCCGATCTCCTCGCCCTGCACGAGCGCTTTCCCGACCGTTACCCGGTATTGCTCGAGAGCGTCAGCGGCGAGCCACCGCTCGGTCAATACGACCTGCTGCTGGCGTTGCCGGGCGCGCGGCTGGTGCAGCAACCGGACGGGCGCCTGACGGGCGACGCACCGAGCGTCACCGAGGCCATCGGGCAGATTTCTGGCGGCACTCGACCGCTGGTATGCCGGCGACTCGAATCCCGCGTCCATCGTTGCGCCTGCCGGGGACGTGCCGTTCAGCACGGGCTGGTTCCTGTACCTCGGTTACGAACTGGCAGGCGAGGTGGAACCGAAACTGCGCCTGCCGCCGTCGCGTTTGCCGCGTGCCCTGGCGTGGCGCATGCATGGCGCGTTGCTGCGCGATCGACAGACCGGCGCGATGAGTTGCGTCGCCGAGACCAGCGTCGACCTTGCACGGCTGCAAGCGAACCTGCGCGCAGACCTGGAGCAACTGGCATCGTGCCGGCCCATCTCACGAAGCAACGCCAGACTGGGCCCGGGCCGGGAACTCGCGCAGGACGTCCGGGAAGAGCCGCCGGAGATATTCCTGCAGGGCGTCGCGGAGGTGCTGGCGGCGATCGGTCGCGGCGATGTCTACCAGGCGAACCTGTCGCGCTCGTGGCACGCGCGCATGGCGCCGTCGGCGACCGTGCCCGACCTGTATCGTGCCTTGCGCACGGCCAACCCGGCGCCGTTCGCGGCCCTGGCGCAGTTCGGCGATTTCGCCGTGCTGAGTTCGTCACCCGAGCGGCTGCTGCAGATTCGCGACGGTGTGGCCAGCACGCGTCCGATCGCCGGAACGCGCCCGCGCGGCGGTGATGCGGCGGCGGATTCGGCGTTGATGATCGAACTGCGCCTCAACGAGAAGGAGCGGGCCGAACACATCATGCTGGTGGATCTCGAGCGCAACGACCTTGGTCGCATCTGCAAGGCAGGCACCGTGCAGGTCGATGAATATATGACGATCGAGACCTACGCCACGGTGCATCATATCGTTTCGAATGTACGTGGCGAATTGCGTGACGACGTCACGCCCGGCCAGGCGATCGCCGGAGTATTTCCGGGCGGCACGATCACCGGCTGCCCGAAGGTCCGTTGCATGGAAATCCTTGCCGAACTGGAACGGGAGCCGCGCGACGCCTACACGGGTTCGCTGGGCTACCTCGGACTCGATGGCTCGATGGACCTGAACATCCTGATCCGAACGCTGACGGTGCGGGACGGCGAGATCGGATTCCGGACCGGGGCCGGCATCGTGGCAGACTCGGATCCTGAGGCAGAACTCGCAGAGACCCGCGCCAAGGCGCGCGGGGTGCTGCGCGCACTGGGAGGTGCGACGTGATCGGACGCAGGCTCGTCAACGGCGTGGAAGGTGCGGGCATCTCCGCGGACGATCGCGGCCTGCAGTATGGCGACGGTCTCTTCGAGACCATGGCGGTGATCGACGGCCGCATCCGTCATTTCGACCTGCACATGACACGCCTGGTCGAGGGCTGCCACCGTCTCGGCATGCCGGCGCCCTCGATTGCGCAGATCGAAAGCGACTGCGAAAAAGCGCTGGAGGGACTGGGCTCGGCCGTCGTGAAACTGATCCTGACGCGCGGCCCTGGCCCGCGCGGGTATCCACCACCGCTCGAAGCCAGCCTGACGCGCGTCATCGCGGCGACGGCCGCGCATCCGCCGGTGTCGGATCCTTTCCTGACGGTCCGGGTCTGCGAGACGCGCCTGGGGCGCAACCCACGCCTGGCCGGCATGAAGCATCTCAATCGCCTGGAGCAGGTGCTCGCCGGCGCGGAGTTGCGCCATCCGCAGGTCGATGAAGGCCTGATGCTCTCCACGGACGACCGCCTGATATCAGGAACTGCTGCCAACGTCTTCATGGTCCGCGGCGGCGTCCTGGTTACGCCGCGCATCACCGACTGCGGAGTCTCCGGTGTCATGCGCCAAGTCGTGCTGCATACGGCCGAACGCATTGGCCTGCCGGTCGAGGTGCGCGACGTACCGTTTGAAGAAATCCTGCAGGCCGAAGAGATCTTCCTGACCAACGCAGTGCGTGGCATACGGCCGGTACGCACGATCGAATCGTTGCTGCAGCTGCCGCCCGGACCGGTCACCGCGCGCCTGGACGAGGCCCTCGAGGCCGTCCCTGCATGAGGGGACTGCGTCGAGGACTCGCCGTGCTGGTGTTGGCTGCGGCCGCGGTGGCAGCCGGCACGACGGTTTACGTTCGCCATTGGCTCGACGCACCGCTTGCGATCTCGAAAAAACCATTGACGGTCGAAATAATGCCCGGCCAGCCACTGGCAGCCGTTGCGCACGCGCTTGCGGACCGCGGCGTGCTCGATCATCCCCGACTGCTGTCGATGTATGCGAGCGCCACGAAGACCGATCAGCGCGTTCGCGCCGGCGAATATGCCGTGCCGCCAGGAACCACGCCGCGCAGCCTGCTGCGGTCTGTTCGTGAGCGGCGACGTGGTGCAGCACTCGGTCACGGTGGTCGAAGGCTGGTCGTTCCGAGAGCTGCGCCGCGCATTGGCGCGAGAGCCACTGCTCGAGCACACGACCGCCGGTCGCAGCGATGCCGACGTCATGACCATGCTGGGCGATGCCGAGCGACATCCGGAAGGGCTTTTCTTTCCGGACACGTATCTCTATGGCAAGGGTACGGCCGACATCGACATCCTGCGACGGGCGCACGAACGCATGCGCAAGGAACTCGACGCAGCGTGGGCCGCGCGGCAGGCCGACCTGCCGTTCAGCACCCCCTACGAAGCATTGATCCTGGCCTCGATCGTTGAACGCGAGACGGCACTCGGCATCGGAGCGGCCGCGAATCGCCGGCGTGTTCGTCGAGCGCCTGCGCCGGCAGATGCGCCTGCAGACAGACCCAACCGTGATCTACGGACTCGGTGAAAAATTTGACGGCAACCTGCGACGCGCCGATCTCGATCGCGATAGCCCGTACAATACCTACACGCGCACGGGCCTGCCGCCCACCCCCATCGCGTTACCGGGCGCCGAGTCGTTGCGGGCGGCCGTGCAACCGGAGGATCGCGGCGAGATCTTCTTCGTCGCAACCGGCAAGGGCGATGGCAGTCACGCATTTTCACGGACGCTGTCGGAGCACGAACTCGCGGTGAAGCAATACCTGGTCCGGTACCGCCAGCAGAACGTCAGCAAGGGGCGCTGAGGTTTCGTGCACGGCAAGTTCATCACGTTCGAAGGCGGCGAGGGCGTCGGCAAGTCGACCCAGATCGAGCTGGCCGCGCAGTGGCTGCGAACGCGCGGTGTCGAGGTCGTGACGACTCGCGAACCCGGTGGCACGCCACGCGCCGAGCTGCTGCGCAGGATCCTGCTGCAACGTGATGATGAATCGATGTCGCAAGCGTGCGAACTGCTGTTGATGTTTGCGGCGCGGGCCACTCACCTCACCAACCTCGTCGAGCCTGCCATGGCGCGTGGCGCATGGGTGCTGTGCGATCGGTTCACCGACGCCACCTATGCGTACCAAGGCGGCGGTCGCGGCATGGCGGAGCGGGACATCGATGCGCTCGTGCGCATCGTGCATCCCGGTCGTCAGCCCGATCTGACGTTGCTGCTCGATGCCCCGATCGAAGTCGGCATGGAACGTGCCCGCCTGCGCAACGGTACGGCCGGACCGGATCGCTTCGAGACGGAGCGCGTCGAATTCTTCGAGCGCGTGCGGCAGTGTTACCTCGAGCGGGCGCGACGCGAGCCGACGCGAATCCGCATCGTCGACGCGCAGTCGCCCGTCAACGAGGTGCGGTCGGCGATTGCCGCGCAACTCGAATCGACCTATTTCACGGCAGTGCAGACGTGAAGAAGACAGCGGCCGAGCCGGCCGACGCAGATGAACTCGCGCCGCCACCCATCGACTTGCTGCCGTGGCATGCCGCGGCCTGCGATCGCCTGACCACGGCGATCGCGTCCGGGCGCATGCCACATGGTCTCGTGCTGCAGGGCCCGGCCGGCGTCGGTAAGGAACACTTCGCGAGCGCCGTTGCCGCAGCACTCTTCTGCACGGGTCGTGGTGAGCGTCTCGAGGCCTGCGGCCATTGCAAGGAGTGCGCTTTGAGCCGCGCCGGCACGCATCCGGACGTGCGCTGGGTGCAGCCGCTCGAGGACAAGAAATCGATTGGCGTGGACCAGGTGCGGGAGGTTTGCGAGCAGCTCGCCATGACCAGCATGCGTCGCGGTTATCGCATCGCGATCATCGTGCCAGCCGAAAAAATGACGACGAGCGCGCAAAACGCATTGCTGAAGACACTGGAAGAGCCGGGACCGCGCACGCTGCTGATCCTGGTGACCGCACGGCCCTCGGGACTGCTGGCAACGCTGCGCAGCCGGTGCCAGCGCATCGAGATCGCGCGTCCCGAGCCGACGCTGGCCATGCAATGGCTCGAGGGCACGCTCGGCGGCCCGGCGCCGGACCGGTTGCTGGCACTCGCCGGCGGGGCACCGCTCAAGGCCATGGCGCTGGCGCCGCATTTCGATGACCTCGAACAGCAGATGACGGCCGTGCTGGAATCGCTGTTGACCGACCGCATCGAGGTGACCCGTGCGTCGGCCGAAATGCAGGGCGTGGGTTTGCCGAGCCGCCTGGACTGGCTCGAAGCGTGGCTGGGCGAAGCCATTCGCAACGCGACAGCTCCCATTGATGAGAAGCCGCTCACGCTTCGAGGCGGTTCTCTATTGCAAAGGACGGCTGCCGAGTTGAACATAACAGCAGCGTTCCAGGTTCTGGATCGTCTGCGCGAGGCGCGCCGGTTGCTGGAAGGCTCGGCGGCCGCGCCCCTGGTGGTCGAAACCGTGCTGCTCGATTTGCGGGCCGCGGTCAAACCTCGCTGAAACTGGAGCTCAAGCTTGATGGTCGCCGCGCGACAACCGAATAAGCCTGGCCTGCTGACGCTTACCATCAAGGACAAGAGCGCACTGTACCTGGCCTACATGCCGTTCGTGAAAAACGGCGGCCTTTTCATCCCCACCGGCAGCAACTACCGGCTCGGCGATGAAGTATTCATGCTGCTGAACCTGATGGGCGAGGACGAAAAACTTCCCGTCGCGGGCCGCGTCATCTGGATGACGCCCAAGGGCGCGCAGGGCAAGCGCACCGCCGGCATCGGCGTGCAGTTCAGCGAGCAGGACCGGGGCAACACACAGCGCAAGATCGAGGCGTACCTCGCGGGTGCGCTCGGTGGCGACAAGCCAACTCATACGATGTAGATCCGGCGCCCGCCAGCGCGCGGCCGAGTGGGCCGCAACCGGCAATCAGCCTTTCGTCGCGATCAGCGAATCGGCCAGTTCCGTGGCGGCGATGCCGTCACGCAGGACATAGGCCTCGTAGCCGCGTTCCGTCAGCACGTAAGCGGCCGCCGAGCTGCGCCGGCCGTTGTCGCAGATCACCACGTAACGCACTGCCGGATCGAGCGTCTTCAGCTTCAGCCGCACGAAATAGAGCGGTACGTTGATGGCCGTGTCGAACCGGCAGTGCTCGAATTCGCTCGGCAGTCGCACGTCGAGCCAGCGCCCGCCGCCTTCGATCACCGACTTTGCTTCCTCGTAGTCCACCCAGTGCAACATCGGCTCGTTCAGCAACGAGTTGAAATCGTCTTTGGCCAGCCGCATCAGCGAGCCGTCGGTGAGCATCGTCACGGTGGCGTTACGGCGCGCCCCGGAAATGAGCGCCTCCTCGCCGAAGGTCTCGCCCATGCCGAGCTCGGCCAGCTTGATGCCTTCGCGGTTCAGCGGCGTTTCGCGGCTGACCGCGCAACGGCCACTCATGATCACGTAGAAGTAATCGCCTTCTTCGCCCTGGCGGATCACGTTGTCGCCCGCGCTGTAGGTCATGCGTTGCATGCGCATGAAGACCGCCTGCAGGTTGGCCGGCGGAATGCGATGGAACGCGCGGCTCTGCAGCAGCATCGTCATCCAGTCGTCGCCGGTGCCGTTGCCGCTGCCGGGTTGCAGTTCGTTGACTTCGTAGGTGCCCGTCTGGTCCCACGTCAAGAGGACGTCCAGCAGGTCGCTGTCAATCGACAGGTATTCGATGCGATCGGTCGCGACGCGCGCGGAGCAGCGGCGAGGCAACACGGGGGCAATCGGGTGTTTCGCGTCGGGCGTGCCACCGCGGATGGTGCCGACGATACGGCCCTCGGACATCAGTTCGATGACGCCGCTGGCCAGGTAATAGGTGCGCTTGTCAGCGTCGCCTTCCTTGAACAGCAGCCGGCCCTGCTGCAACTCGCGCACGGTGGTCTTGCGGGCGAGCGCGCGCAGGTTCTCGTTCTTGAGTCCATCGAGCGGCGAGAACACGCGCAACTGGGTGAGTTCGACTGTACCGGGTTCGCTCATTCGTTTGATTCGTACGCGTCGGCAATCATTTCAGGGCGAGTGCTGCAAAAAAAGGTCGCTGATGTTATCACACGATTTCGGGCGACTCTGCGCACCACGTCTGCCAACCAGGGTCCGGATGGAAACGTCTGCTGCCGTAACGCAGCTCCAGTTCCTGCAACCGCGCGACCACCTGCTCGATGCCTCGCTCGCTCGCATATCGTAACGGGCCGCCGCGGAATGGGGCGAACCCGGTGCCGAAGACGATACCGGCATCGACGAGGTCCGCATCCGCCACGACTCCCTCACGCAAGACGGCCATGGCCTCGTTGACCAGGGGCAGAATCAGGCGATCGACGAGGTCGTCCGGCTCCGCCTGTGCGTTGGTCGCCGGCTTCACGGCTTTGCCATCCCGCCATTCGTAGAGCCCTTGTCCGGTCTTGCGACCGAGCTTGCCGGCCTCGACCAGTGGTGCGACCGCTTCCGGTGCCGGGCCGCCGAACGCCGCAGAAAGTATTTTGCCGACGTGCAGGCACACATCAAGTCCCACGGTGTCGGCGAGTTCAATTGGCCCCATGGCCATACCGAAGCGCACCGCCGCCGCGTCGATCGTGGCGAACGGCACGCCTTCCTGCGCTATCAGCATTGCTTCGCTCATGTATGGCATCAGCACGCGGTTGACGAGGAAACCCGGGGCGCTGCGGCAAGGCAGCGGCAGCTTGTCGATCGCCCGAGTGAAAGCCAGCGCGGTCGCCTTGGCCTGCGCCGACGTGACCTGCGACTCGATCACCTCCACGAGCGGCATCTGGGCCACGGGGTTGAAGAAGTGCAGGCCGACGAGCCTTGCGGGCTCGGCAAGCTTGTCAACCAGCGTCTCGAGCATCAGGCTCGACGTATTGGTCGCGAGCAGGGCGCCTGATTTGAGACGGGGCTCGAGCGCCGCATAGAGCTCACGCTTGGCATCTGCGTTCTCGTAGATCGCCTCGATCACGATATCTGCGCTTTCGACACCGTTGCCGGCGACGTCCGCCCGCAGTCTTCCCATCGTCGCGTCAGCCTTGCCAGGCTCGCGGCTGCGTTTGTCGAAGAACGCACGGGCACGCTCGAGCGCGGGTTGCACATACTCCATGCCCCGGTCCTGCAACGTCACCGTGAAGCCGCGGAGCGCACACCATGCCGCAATGTCGCCGCCCATGACACCTGCGCCGACGACGTGCACGTGACCGTCTGCCGGCACGTCCTTGCCGCCGAGACCCTTCAGGCGCTCCTGCAGGAAAAAAAGTCGCACGAGGTTGCGCGACGTTGGTGTGCAGACGAGTCGCGCGACCGACTGCGCTTCGGCCTCGTAACCGGTGCGTGGACTCGCGCCGTGCTTGCGCCACAGGTCGACGATGGCATAGGGCGCCGGGTAATGCTCGCGACGGGCCTTGCGCGACACCTGCTGCTCGATCCTGCTTGCGACCAGGCCGCGGATTCCCGGCAATCCAAGCAATCGCTGGCTAAAGGCGCGATCGCCGCCGGGGCCGGGGGTGCAGCGCCATTTCCTTCGCGGTACTGCGCAGCTGCTCAAGCGGCACGACGCGATCGACGAGCCCCGCGGCCAGTGCCTTGGCGGGACGCAGGTTCTTGCCCGTCAGCATCATGTCCATGGCCGTCGTAACGCCCACCAGCTGCACGGAGCGGACCGTGCCGCCAAAGCCCGGGATGGATGCCCAGCATCACTTCAGGCAGGCCAAGCACGACGCCGGGCGCGTCTGCACACACCCGGTGACGGCAGGCGAGGGCCAGTTCGAGTCCGCCACCCAGGCAATAACCGTTGATTGCTGCAACGCTCGGGCAAGGCAGCCGTTCGAGTCGCAGCAGTACGCCGTGGGCCGCCCGGATCGCGGGGACAGCCTCGGCCGGCTCGCGAACCTGGGCGAACTCGGTGACGTCGGCGCCCGCGATGAAACCATTCTTGGCCGAGACGATCACGAGCCCTACCGGACGCGCCGCCTCGATCGCGTCGAGGCACTCGTTCAGCTCGGTCATCGCCGCGCGCGAGAGCGCATTGGCGCTGTGGCCTGGACGATCGAAGCTCAGCCAGGCGACGCGCTCGGAATCGACGTCCAGCGTCCATTGCCGCAAGCCCGTGCCTGCGGTCGTCGTCGATGCCTCACTGGACGATTCGCTCGTCACGCGCTGACGCCGGCTCCCACCGCGTCGGCGGCGCGGTGCTTACCGGTCACGTGGAAATCGCACACCAGCGGCAGATGATCGGAGAACGTCACGGACGGAATAGCGAACGAATCGATCTCGATCCCGCGCGAATACAGGATGAAATCGAGTTCCATGCGGGGCTTTCGAGCGGGGTAGGAGGGCAGGCCACTGCGATTGGCGCTGCGCAACCCGGCCGCTTCCATGAACAGCGCAATTTCGTGCTCGCCCCAGAAGGTATTGAAGTCGCCCGCGACGATCACCGGCTTCGTCGTGCGCTTCACCAGTTCGAAGAGATGACGCAGCTGCACGGCCCGGTGACGAAACTTCAACGACAGGTGCACCAGGAAGACGCAGAGGTCGTCCAGTTCGAGCTCGATGATCAGGCGCTTGATGCCGGTGTCGAAATAATGGAAACGCTCGCCCTCGATGCGTGGCGCCGCAAGGAATGCGTTGGCCTGCTTGTTCACGATCGGCACGAACGTGTTCAGCGAGTTCGTGCCGTACTTGCACTGGTAACTCGAGAAGTGGCCGAGCGACTCGGCGATCACGTCGGCCTGGTTGACCCCGGCACTGCGGATCGAGCCCGTGTCGACCTCGACGAGCCCGACGATGTCGGGATCCTGGCCCTTGATGAAGCGGGTGATTTGCGTGAGCACACGGGGGTTGCTGCGCAGGTAGCCGGCGCCCGGAACGGGGAAGTGAAACGCGGCGCCCGTGCCGGTGGCGTAGCGGATGTTGTAGAGCAAAAAGCGCATCAGCGCACAATTCTACGGGTCGGAGGGGCGAACCGGTAACTCACGCGCTAAACTAAAGCGCGTGCAAGCCCGGGGCAGGCTTTACGGAGGTGCAGTGAGCAGCGTCAGCCAGCAGAATCCGATCCGTTTGTTCGTCTGTCACGTCTGGCAGGACAACGACGATTATCAGCGTATTTTCGAGTATCTCGAGAGCACGGCTAATTTTTTCTACCGCAACACCAGCACGCCGGACAAGCGACCCGGCGGGCGACAAGGAAGCCCTGCGCGACGACCTGCGCAGGCAAATCGGCGAAGCCGAGGTCGTGATCCTTCCGGCCGCGCTGTATCGACGCAACGTGGACTGGGTCGAATTCCAGTTGAATTGCGCCAAGGCGTTTGACAAGCCCGTGCTGGTGCTCGAGCCATTCGGCGGCAAGGAGACGCTGGCGCCCGCGGTGCAGGCGCTCGCGGACGACATCGTGCCGTGGGATCAGCGACAGCTGGCGGACGCCATCAAGCGGCAGGCGCGCCACGAAGAGACGACGCGGTTCGACGTGATCGAGTTCAAGCTCGACTGAGAAACGCCGGAACGCCGTCTTCGTCGTCTCCGCGCTCACCCACGACGCGCAACTTGCGCGCGGGCGCTTCGCGTTCCCGCAGGGCAGACAGCGCAGCGAACAATTCAAGAATAATCGCGGCCTGATCGCCGGCATTCTTGTCCGACATCTTGCGCACGGCCACTTCCGGGGCACTGAGACCGCCGGCGGCGTGCGCGTTGTGCATGGCGGCGGTCAATGCCGCGAATTCAGCCTGCAGGTGTTCGGGCAGGTCCGTGTCGCGGAGCGCAGCGAGGTGCCCCCGGTATGCTTCAATCAGCCGTTGCTTGATCGGGCCGGCGCCGACCAGCACGCGCATCGCACCTTGAAAGTGCGTCCAGGGTTCAGACATGTCTCGCCTCACGCTCATTTTAGCCGCTTAAAAATCAATAACTTATGGTAGGTTTCTCGACTCATTCTTCAAAAGTGGACTTTTGCCGAAAGTCGAGCAGAATCAGGTGAATGCGGGCGAAATATACGCCGTCCGATAGCAACTGCAACGAAGAATCGACATGGAAACGTCACTGACCCCGCTCGAGTTCCTGCGCCGTTCGCGCAAGCTCCACGCCGCTCGCGAGGCCGTCGTCGACGGCAAGCTCAGGCTGAATTATGCCGAGTTCGGCAACCGCTGCGATCGATGGTCGGCGGCGCTCGCGAAACTCGGCGTGCAGAAGGGCGACCGCGTCGCAACGATCGCGCCGAACACGCACCAGCACCTCGAGCAGTACTACGCGGTGCCGCAGCTTGGCGCAGTCATCGTGCCGATGAATTACCGGTTGGTCGCCGAGGATTTCGTTTACCTGGCGAATCACAGTGGTGCGCGCGTGTTGTGCGTGCACTCGGATTATCTCGATCTCATCGATTCGGTACGAGACCGCATGCAGACCGTCGAGCATTTCGTGGCACTGGAAGGAACGAAGAGTGGCTGGCTCGCGTACGAAGAACTCATCGCCGCGAGCGACGGCAGCTTCAGCGCGCCGGCGATCGCCGAGTCGGACCTGCTGTCCATCAACTACACGAGCGGCACCACCTCGAAGCCCAAGGGCGTGATGATCACGCACCGTAATGCCTGGGTGAACGCCGTCGGCACGATGGTGCACGCACCGATGACGCCGCGCGATCGATACCTCTGGACGCTGCCGATGTTTCACGCCAATGGCTGGACGTTCACGTGGATCGTCACGGCCGCCGGCGCGACCCACGTTTGCCTGCGCAAGGCCGACGCCCCGTCCATCTATGAACAGGTCAATGCCGAAAACATCACCATGCTGTGCGCGGCGCCGACCGTCCTGATCAGCATTGCGAGCGGCCCGGCCGAGGCACGCAAGAACCTGCGTCGCGGAGTGCGCGTGCTGACGGCGGGCGCGCCTCCGGCCGCCACGACGATCGAGCGAGTGGAAGGCGAGCTCGGTTGGATCCTTACGCAGGCCTACGGCTTGACCGAGACCGCGCCATTCATCTCGTTTTGCGCGTCGCTGCCGGAACACGAGGCTCTCGCCCCGGCTGAGCGCGCCACGATCAAGGCACGGCAGGGCGTGGAACTGATCACCTCTGGCGAACTGCGCGTCGTCGACAAGGACATGGACGATGTGCCTCGCGACGGCACGACGCTGGGCGAGATCGTCGCACGCGGCAATGTAGTCATGCAGGGTTACTACGATGATCCCGCTGCGACGGCCCGCGCTTTCGAGGGCGGCTGGTTCCATTCGGGCGACGCCGCGGTCGTTCATCCCGACGGGTATGTCGAGATACGCGACCGGTTCAAGGACGTGATCATCAGCGGCGGCGAGAACATTTCTTCGATCGAGGTGGAAAGTGCGCTGCTGCGACATCCGGCGTTGCAGGAAGTCGCCGTGGTCGGCATGCCGCACGAAAAATGGGGAGAATCGCCCCACGCGTTTGTCGTGCTGCGGCCGGGCGCCACCGTGACCGAGGCGCAGTTGCGCGAACATGCCCGCAGCGTCATGGCGCATTTCAAGGTACCAACCGCTTTTACGTTCGTGACCGAATTGCCCAAGACGGCCACCGGCAAGATCCAGAAATTCGTGCTGCGTGCGGGCAAGGCCGCGATCGCGGCCCAGTAACGCTCGTCATAACGAAGCGGTTTATCCAATGCTCGCGCGGTGCGTCCGCGACCCCTACCATGGCGCCTAACCGCAACCCTGGGTATCGCCATGGCCTCAAGCCTGTTCGCATTGCTCGACGACATTGCCAGCGTCCTCGACGACGTTTCCGTGCTGGCCAAGGCCGCCACCAAGAAAACCGCAGGTGTCCTGGGCGATGACCTGGCGCTGAACGCGCAGCAGGTCGCGGGTGTGAAGGCGAACCGCGAGTTGCCGGTCGTCTGGGCGGTCGCGAAGGGCTCGATGGTCAACAAGGCGATCCTGGTTCCCGCCGCGCTGGCGATCAGCGCGATTGCGCCGTGGGCGATCGTGCCGCTGTTGATGATCGGCGGCCTGTACCTGTGTTACGAAGGATTCGAGAAGATCTGGCACAAGCTGATGCATCGCGAGGAGGAGGAGGAACACCGCAAGGAGCTGCATGAGGCGCTCGCAGACCCGGCGGTCGACCTTGCGCAGCATCGAGAAGGACAAGATCAAGGGCGCGGTGCGAACCGATTTTATTCTTTCCGCGGAAATAATCGTGATCACGCTCGGCACCGTGGCCGCGGCGACGTTCGGCGTACGCGTGGCGGTCCTGGTCGGGATCGCACTCCTGATGACCGTCGGCGTGTATGGTCTCGTCGCGGGCATCGTCAAACTCGACGACGCAGGGCTGTACCTGACCCAGCGCAGTGGCAAAGACGTGATGTCTTCTTTGTGCCGCGGCCTGGGTGTCGGCATCATTGCGTTCGCGCCGTGGCTCATGAAATTTCTATCGATCGCGGGCACCGCTGCGATGTTTCTCGTCGGCGGCGGCATCCTGTCGCACGGGTTCAGTTGGCTGGATCACTGGATCAGGGGCATCGTCAGGCCCGATACAGGGATGTCTGCAATCGAGACGCTATTGGCCGCGATGGTTCCTGTACTCGGCAACATGATCGTGGGCATCGTCGCCGGCGCCGTTGCATTGCTGGTCGTGGAAGTGGTCATGAAGATCTGGCGCAAAGCGAATGGACGGCGCGTGGCGGAATGAGTATTGCGCCACGGCTGCCGACCTTTGTGGTTTCGAGCTACGGGTTTTTTCACGCCGGTATGTACGACGTCCTCGTCGACGCTCAGGTCTTGTAGCCGGGATCGAGCCGGTCGAGCTTTCGTAACAACGCGGGCCACGCGAGCTGCGCGCCAAGGCCGGCCGTTGCAGTCTTCATGACCTGCGCCATGCCCTGCACGATCGCCGGATTCACCTGCACGAGCTCACCGCCGGCCTGCGCATCGATCTGTATGCGGCAGGTGTTCTCGAAAATGTACATGTGCAGGAACGCATCCGGAATGGTCCGGCCCACGGTCAGGAGCCCGTGATTGCGCAGCATCAGGAAGGTGGCATCGCCCAGATCGGCCTGCAGCCGCGACTTCTCTTCGTCGCGCAGTGCCACGCCTTCATATTCATGGTAGGCGAGAGAGGCGAGCACAAAGGTTGACTGCTGGCTGATCGGCAGCACGCCGCCTTTCTGCGCGCTCACGCCGACACCCGCGCGCGAATGCGTGTGCAACACGCAGCCCGCGTCTTCACGCACCGCGTGGATCGCGCTGTGGATCACGAAGCCAGCCGGATTGACTGGGAATGGTGACTCGCTGAGCTTGTTGCAGTGCTGGTCCACGGTCACCAGCGACGAGGCCGTGATCTCGTCGAACATCAGCCCGTAGGGGTTGATCAGGAAATGGTGGTCGGGGCCCGGAATGCGCGCACTGACATGCGTAAAGACCAAGTCGCTCCAGCCGTAGGCAGCGACCAGCCGATAGCACGCGGCCAGGTCACATCGAAGCTGCCATTCGTCGGCGCTGACGGAGTTCTTGAGTGAGGCGATCTGCATGCGGGTCTCCTGGGGCGGCGGGCGAGGGCAACCTTTGCGGACAACAGTGTAAAGGGACGCGGCGTCGCAATCACCCGGCAACGTACCCGTGCGGTCGAGAAAGTTCGTTTGGGGACGAAAAGTTTGAGATGCTGTTTGCCGGCGACGACAGCGCACGCGGTCGAATCGCGAATGTCATCCGCCGATATTCGCTCCGGACGACACCAAGGATCGGAGCTGAGGGTGAGGGGTAATCCGCAACACGGCACGACCTGCGGCCAATCCAAATGGCCGCGTTCGCCGCCGACCTCAGGCCGGAATGCCGACTGCCACCGTGCCAGCATAGCCAGCATCGACGCTGCCGGTCAGGGCCGCGGTCATCGCCGTTATCTGGGCCGTCGTGTTATCGCGGAAAACATTGTCGCTGGCGATCGTCACGCCTGACAGGTTCGAGGTGCTGGCGCTGTATCCCGTCGCGTTCGAATAGACCGTGCTGCAGACGTCGCGGGGCAGGGCGATCTGCGACGTGAACACGCGGTTCGTGTACAACGTCGCGGCCGACAGGCTCGAATAGACCTCGAAGTGGATGTGTGGATAGCGACCGGAGTAACAACCCGGAAAAATACTCTGAAATGTCACCTGGCCATTGGCATCCGCCACCTGCACGCCGCGCAGATAGTTCTCGTCCTGCACGCCGCTCGAGTACAGGGAATAGTTGCCGGCGCGATCGCAGTGCCAGAGGTAGACGGCGTAGCCGGCGAGCAGGGCGCAATTATTGTTCGAGTTGCTGAGCGTCAGGGTCAGGCTCATCGGCACGCCGTCGGCGACCGTCGTCGAGTCGCCGAAACTCGAGCGAATGTCGCTGCGCACGACGCCGCTCTGCTGCAACACGTTGGACGCCATGCCGTTGACCGTGTTCGAGCCGTCGCTCGGATAGGGCCCCGCGGTCTCTGACGCGACCGCGACGCAGGAGTCGCTGCCGGTCGACGTACCCGTCGTACCCGTACCCGTGCCGGATCCGGTGGGCGTCGTCGGCGTCGTTGTGCCATCGTCACCAGCGCCACAGGCGGCCAGCAGCGCAGCGGAACCCCCCGCCAGCATCCAGCCCAAGACGCGACGTCGCTGCAGCTGGCGCTGCGCCATTATGGCGATATCGGACTGCAGACCCTTGCTCTTCACGTGGCTGACCTCGATGTGGTTGGATCGATGCGTGTCACGCTACCCAGTAGATATGGCTGCAGTTTGTCGGGGTGTTGCCGGTGTGTGGCAGCGCTGACAAACGCCACGTAGACTCGGCTGCTACAACGTGCGGATGAAAAGCCTGGTAGCGAACGACGTGGACCTGCAATCGCTAATCCTCGTCGTGGACGACGACGCCGATCTGCGCAAGCTGATGGCCGATTTCCTGGCCGGCCACGGTTATCGCGTGCTGATGGCACCGAACGTCGCCGAAATGCGGCGGCTGATGCAGCAGGAAACGCCGGACCTGATCGTGCTCGACGTCATGATGCCGGGCGAGGATGGCTTGAGCGCGGCGCGCTCGCTCGCCGAGTCGAGGGGGCCGCCGGTCATCATGCTGAGTGCACTGGGCTCGGAGACCGATCGCATCGTCGGTCTGGAAGTGGGCGCCGACGACTACCTGCCCAAGCCCTGCAATCCACGCGAACTGCTGGCGCGCGTGCGTGCGCAGTTGCGACGCAGGTCGATCGCCGAGCCGTCTGCCAGCGGCCATCGCTACGAGTTTGCAGGCTGGCGTCTCGATCTGCTGCGCCGCGAGCTGCACGATCCCGCGGGCGTGCACATCGAGCTCTCCGACGGTGAGTTCGCCGTGTTGCGCGCGCTGGTCGAGCACCCGCAGCGTGTGCTCAGTCGTGACCAGCTGCTGGACTTCGCACGCCGGCCGGGAGTCGAGGTGTTCGATCGCGCTATCGACAGCCAGATGAGTCGCCTGCGCCGCAAGCTCAATGAGCGCGGCAACGTCGAACTGATTCGCACTGTGCGCAACGAGGGCTACATGCTGCTGCCCGCCGTCGCCCGTCGTTAGTCGATGTCGATCTTCCAGCGCACGCTCATCCTGACGCTCGCCGCCCTGGTGCTGGCGGTCGGCATCGGGGCCATGCTTCTGGTCACACGACCGCCGGTTCGCAACATGCCGGTGTCGTTGGCTGAAGTCGCGCGCATGTTGATGGCCGGCGCGCAGGGCAGTGGGGAAGCAACCGGCCAGGCGCCCGAGAGCCCGATGCCCCGGGAATGGCGTCTCACGATCCGCGATGTCGCGCCGAATCCGGTGCCCAACGAGGACGCGGCACTGTCCGAAGCGCTGACTGTCAGTCTCGCGCAGTTGCTCACGAGCGATCCGGCGCGCGTGCGTGTGTCCGTGCCACGCGAATCGCATCCACCGCCTCGCGGCGAACTCGGCGAAGGAGTCGTCGCCGCGTGGCAGCAGGGGGATGGTCGCTGGCGCGTCGCCAAAAGCGTTCCGCGCGGCCTGCTGAATCCGTTCGTGCGCCAGGTCCTGCTGCTGGTACTCCTCGGTGCCGCGCTGCTCGTGCCCATTGCCTGGATGTTCGCTCGGGCGCTGTCCGCGCCGATTCGTGGCTTCGCGAACGCTGCGACGCGCCTGGGCTCGGACCCACACGCGCCGCCACTCGCACGCGATGGTCCAGTGGAAATGCGCGCTGCCGCGGATGCCTTCAATGCCATGCAACAGCGGCTGAATCGACTGCTCGCCGAGCGTACGCAGATGATCGGCGCGATCGCGCACGATTTGCGCACGCCGCTGGCCAGGCTCGCATTCCGTCTCGAGGGTCTACCGCAACCGCTGGCCGGCCGGGTCGAAGCCGATATCGCAGAAATGAATGCGATGATCGCCGCGGCGCTCGATTTTCTCCGCGACCGTTCGATTCACGGCGAACGTCAGCGACTGGATTTCCGCCTGCTCGTCGAGAGCATCGTCGACGATCGCAGCGACGTGGGTCTGGACGTGTGCCTGCAACGCGGTGCACCGATCACGCTCCTGGGCGATCCGGTCGCGCTGCGACGTGCAGTGGGTAACATCATCGACAATGCCGTCACGTATGGCGAGCGCGCGCGACTCGCGCTGCATGAAGAGGAGGGCGCCTGTCGCCTCGAAATCGATGACGACGGTCCGGGCATTCCCGAGGCTTTGCACGCACGGGTCTTCGAGCCCTTCTTTCGCGCCGAGTCGTCACGCAATCGGGCGACCGGCGGGATTGGCCTTGGACTCAGCACCGTACGTGCCGTGGTGCTCGATCATGGCGGCGACGTGCAACTCGTCAATCGGCGCGAGGGCGGCTTGCGGGTGATCGTCACTCTGCCGGTGTTGCACTAGCTCGTAATTGGAAAGGCCGCCGCCACGCTTCCGGTGCCGCGCTGACCGCGGGCCCCGACGCCGCAAGCGCCCGCACGTTCGCGTTGTCCTGGGTTGCGGAAGGACCGCGCACACAAACATCGCTTCCCGTGGTGGGCTTCTTCGAGCTGCAACTGCCGGCGCTCGAGGTCGACGGCACGGCGGCCAGGGTCTTTCCGATTCGCTTCGAGACCTATCGGACGAAGGCGATAACGGTGGCTTGCGACTGAGACCTCGGGGGGCTTCGCCGTCGTCACGCGTGTTCTTAGTGGTGTCGGGCGGCAGCGGCCGTCAGACGTGAGCCGCCAGGATCCGGCGCTTGCTGGCTTCATAGGCGGCTTCCGAGAGTACGCCCTCTCTCCACAGCCGATAATGCTCACGCATCTCGTCGCGGAGGAAATGCTGCTTCGACTGCGCAGGTAATCCGCGGGCCGTCTCGACGCGTTGTGATAGCTCGTCGATGAACAATCTCGCATGGCGAGTGTTGCCCAGGCTGCCGATCACTTCGGCCAGTTGCGCGTCGCCGTGCGTGCTGCGCAAATCGATGGTCACGCGAGTCTGGTACAGACCCAGCAGGCCGACGCACACGGAGGCTGTCGCGACGACGATCGACGCCTGCGACCCTATTTGATGCCAGCCGTGCGATGCGAGCCAGTAGATGAGCGTGCCGAGGGCCGCCAGCGCCGCCGTCGCCAACCACAAGCGCCAGGCGATTCGGGTCTCGGCCTCGGCGTGAATGAATCGAAGGTCAACGACGTACTTGCGAATCGTCTTGCCGGGTCGGTCCAAGCGGACCACGAGGCAGTGGTCCGTGGAGAACGCGAACTCTGTCTTGCCGCCACACAGCCGGGACGCAAACTTGAAAGTCCGTCCGATGCGAATGATCCCCGGGCGCCCGGCGACCGAGGGCTCCTCGGATTCGAGGCAGATATGCTCGACCTGCAGCCGAAGGTCCACGTCGAGTTCGAGGTTGTGAGCCTGTCGCATGCCGTCGATGCTAGGCGAGGCCCGCGCGGACCGCACGAGACGCCGTTCACAACTCGATCTACAAGACCCAGCACAGTACGCATAATGTATATTATGACAAATTCACTGGTTAGAGGTTATAACATTAGTTAAACTCCCGGCTTACCTCTTCGGGAAGTGAACATTCCATGGCCGCGAAGATCAAGCTGCGGAAGATCGGCAACTCGCTGGGTCTGATCCTGCCCAAGGAAGTGACGGATCAGCTGCACGTTGGCGAGGACGACACGATTCACTACGTCGTCGACAGCGAGGGCCTGCACCTGACGCCGTTCAATCCCGACTTCGAAGCCGCCATGGAAGCGTTCGGGAAGACGCGGCGCAAATACCGCAACGCGCTGCGCGCGCTGGCGAAGTAACCCGGTGAGCACGCCGCGGTGACGAATCCCGTTTGGGTTCCGCTTCGTGCTGTCATCGCTATCCAGAGGGAATTGATCGCCGAGCATGGCGGCCTGACGGGGCCGCCGCGACAAGGCGACCTCGAGGCGGCGCTGGGCCGTCCAGTGAATTTCCATGCGTACTCCGACTCCCCACCAACTATTCAGCGGCTCGCGGCTGCCTACGGTTTCGCGCTGGCACGGGGTCACTGTTTCCCGGATGGCAACAAGCGCGTCGCGCTCGCCATCGTCGATGTCTTCCTTCGCCTGAATGGTCTCGAGTTGACGGCCGACGAGATGGACGCGGTCGACACCTTCCAATCCCTTGCCGCCGGAGACCTGACCGAAGAACAGCTCGCCAGCTGGATTGCTTCAAACTCAATCGAGAGTCGCTGACGCCTGGTCGAAGAACGACCGCGGACTGCCGTTCCTGGTCGTCTTGATTTCTTCGACCATGTCGGCCCCGAAAGCAGTGCCGCGGGATTCACGTGTCCCGCAGAATCCTGAGCCTCAGGACCGGTCTTCTCGCTTAAACTTGCAAGGTGCACGCATTGCAGGCACCGCAACCGCTGACGACGACAAGCGGAGGACGGCGATGACCGACAAGTCGGACCACGATACGCGCTGGCGACTCGTGCGCGATGTCGCGGTGTTTCAGATCAAGCTGGGGATGGAGACGGTGCTGGACCTCGCGCTCATCCCGGTGTCGCTCGCGGCTGCAGCGTTGGACGTGCTGGTCGGGAACTGGCGACAGCCACGATGGTTCCACGCCGTGCTTCGGTTCGGCGAGCGCTGCGAACACCAGATCAACTTATGGGGCGTAGCGGCGCCCGGCGTGGACGCGCCTCAATCGGAGGTCGATGCGGTCATGCGCAGCGTCGAATCCCTGCTCCGTAACCCGGGCACTGGACCGGACAAGGTGCGTGAATTCAGGCGCTGGGCCGCAACGAAGCTTGCGCCAAGCGATGACGGCGATCTGCCACCTCCCGATGACCGTCGTAACGATCTCCCGAGTTGAGCGTGGCCCGAGGCTGGCATCTGCAAATGAAGATCCTCACGCCCATCACGATCGGCCGGATGGCCCTCAAGAATCGCATCGCTGCGCCACCACACGCGGCGATGCTCGGCAGCATCGTCGGCACTGACGACGAGGCCGAGCGTTACATCGCCCACTGGCGCTCGCTCGCCGAAGGTGGCACCGGCTGGCTGATCGCACTGAATGGCTTCGTCGAGAACTTCGTGCCACCCGGCTTCGACCCGAGCGGCGTCGGGTCACGCAAGGCTGGCGTCTTCCGGCATCCGCTGTTCGTCGAACGGATGGGCCGGCTTGCCGCCGATGCACATGCGCACGGCGCCCGCATCAGCACGCAGTTGATCATGCAGGGCGGCATGCCGCACGGACCCTCGCACTCGCTTAGCGGACCGGTCATCAACAACCTGCCGCACGCGCTGACACGGAAGGAAATCAGGGTGTTCGTCGCCGAATACCGCCATTCGGCGGAGCAGGCGCTGCGCGCCGGACTCGATGGCATCGAGTTGCACGCCAATCATGACGACCTGATCGAGTGGTTCCTCTCCCCGCTCACGAACCGGCGGACAGACGAATACGGTGGTTCGCTCGAGCACCGCATGAAGTTTCTCGCGGAAATCCTGAGCGAGATTCGCGCGGGTGTCGGCGACCGGCTGACGATCGGCGTTCGGCTGAACATGGCCGAAACAGAACCGGGCGGGTACGACGAGCCGCAGGGCCTCGCGATCGCCGGACTGGTCGAGACCGGAGGCCTCGCCGACTACCTGCACCTGGTGATGGGCACGGGCTGGGGTTATCCCAGCTACATCCAGACCGCGCACTTTCGCCCAGGCCAGTGGGCCGAGATGGCAGGCCGGTTCCGGGCGCAACTTCGATTGCCGATCGTGTATGCGGGTCGCGTCAATCGGCCTGAAGTTGCCGAGCAGATCGTCGCGGCCGGGCATGCAGACGTCGTGGCGGTCGGTCGCGCACATCTGGCCGATCCCGACTTCGTGCGCAAGGCGTCGGGCGGCCCGGTGCCGCTGCGGCTGTGCATCGGCACCAACGACTGCATCAATCGTGGCGTGGCCGAAGGTCTGCCATTCGCCTGCGCCGTCAACCCTTCGCTCGGCACCGACGACCGCGGTGCCACTCGCGACCACGGACCGGCCACGCCGCCTGCTGGTGATTGGCGGCGGACCCGCTGGGATGCAGTTGGCGATTACCGCCGCGCTGCGCGGGCATTCGGTGGAATTGTGGGAACGGTCGGATCGGCTGGGCGGGCAGATGCTGCTGGCGACGAAGCTGCCGGGCCAGCAGGATTTCTCGGCGTTCATCGACTGGCAGCAGCAACGAATGCAAGCGCTGGGAGTCGCAGTGAAATTCCGCACGAACGCGACCGCGGACAAGGTCGTCGCGGCGGGTGCCGAAGTCGTCGCGTGTGCCACCGGTGCAGAGCCTCGCCGTCCAACCGGAATCGAGGGCGTCGATTCGTCGGGCGTCTTCACGATGGCGGAGATGCTTGAGACCGGCGTTTCGCTCGGACAACGCGTGGCCGTCGTCGTCCAGGACGATCACGTCGCCCCGCTCGCCTTCGCCGACTTCGTGGCCCGACAGGGACGAGACGTGACGATGTTCATCCAGACCCACGGCCCGGCGCCGCTGGTTTCACGTTACTCGGCCGGAACGCTGCTCGGCAGGCTTTCCGAAGCCGGGGTTCGGTTGATCTGCATGGAGGCCGTGACGGCGATCGATTTGCCGACCGTGCACACGCGCCACGTCTACTCGCAGCGTGCCTCCACGCATCACGACTTCGACAGCGTCGTTCTTGCTTGCGGAGGGGTGCCACGCTCGGGCCTGCATGCAGAGTTGGAAGATCGGGTACCGGAACTGCACGTGCTCGGAGACGCCTATGCGGCGCGAAGGATCGTGTTCGCGGTGCAGCAGGGCCACGCGCTCGCCAAACTGCTGTGAGCGCCCGGCTCTCCGCAGCGGCAACAAATCAGACTGCATTGACTTGATCGACGCGACTCCGCATCCGGCCTCGTCGCGGAAAGAATCTGGTTAAGTCGGACGTGATGATTGACTGCGCGCGTTCACCGAAGAACAACTCGCCGCTGAAACAAACGACGCCAGTCGAAAGGCTCGTACGACCTGAAGCTCGGAATCATTTTCCGCCGTCATCTAACGTGCAACATGCCTGCGAACTCGGCCGCGAACCGATGTGCATCCCCGGGCCAGCGCGCCGAGAGATAGTGTCCGTCCCGCACCGTGAATCCCACGTCGAGGTGCTCCGGGGCATCGCGCCTGGTGCTCATCGGGCCGCGCGAAAAATCACTGGAAAAAGCGAGTGCGGCCGTGACTTCGTCCTCGACCGTCGCTGGATAGGTGCGGTAGTAATTGCCCCGCCAGACGCAGGTCAATGACCATGCGGTAAGTTCCATCGGCTTCGTGAGGGCGGTGGTCTTCCGTCCGAAAAGCACGGAGCGTCCATTCACAAACTGCGATCGCGCCGCAAGCACCACGCCGTGACAGATGGCACCGACCGGAATGCGTGCCGCAAACGCAGCCGCAACCAGCGATTGTAAGACCGTGGACTCGAGATACGGCCTGACTCCTGCTGCGTGCCCACCGGGCAGCAGCAAACCCTGGAAATCCTCGAGCCGCGCCGCGGTGTAGGTGAGCGGATGCCGGAACTCTTCACTTAACTCCAGCTCGGAGTAAGCCCGCCGACCATTCGCATCTGCCATCAGCAGGCGCGCAAGAACGCCCAGCCCGCGTCCGGTCAGCATCCGCTCGTCGGCTTTGCCAGGCGCTCCGTCCGGTGTTGCGAACACCACCCCATGCCCAAGCGCACGCAGCAACTTCCACGGCACTGCCACTTCGGTCGGATCGAAGTCCGCATGGGGAATCGGAACAAGGACCGTCGCCATCGATGATCAATTCGCGGGATTGTATTTTTCGAGGAAGCTATCAAGACGCTCCAGCCAATCGGCAATATTCTGAGGATCGTTCAGCCCATGACCTTCACCCTCGTAGACGTGGAACTCATGCAGCTTGCCCGCTTTTACCAATCCGGCAACATAAAGCGTCGACTGCTTCAACGGAACACGCGTGTCCTGATCACCATGTGCGACAAGCACCGGCACACGGAGACGATCAATGTTTTTCAGGGGCGATATCCCATCGAGGTTGAAGTCCGTAGCGCCTTGCACCGTGGCACGCCAGTTCTTGCGATACCGACTCGATAGCAGGTTGAGCTGCTCCTTTAACTGTCGCCCAAGGTCCGAAATCCCCGCCAGGCTCGCGGCGCAGCGATATCGTTCAGGATTGCGCGTGGCTCCCCACAAGGCGGCGTAGCCACCATAAGAACCGCCAACGATGCACACGCGTTTTCCGTCGACTACGCCCTCCTTCACCAGCCAGTCCACGCCATCATCGAGGTCGTCCTGCATCGCGCGACCCCACTGCCCCTCGCCCTTCTCGAAAAAAGCCAGACCGTAGCTGGATGACCCACGGTAATTGGGTTGCAGCACGGCATAACCTCGATTCGCCAGGAACTGCACGTGTGGATCGTAGCCGAGGGTGTCGCGCACGTCGTACGGCCCTCCATGCGGTAGGACGATCAGCGGCAGGCTCTTTGCGTCTCGCCCTGCCGGGAGGGTCAAGTACGCCGGTATATCGAGGCCATCGCGTGCGCTGTAATGGATATATTTTGTCGGTGCTAATTGCGCCGGATCGAGCTTGTCGTTGACTATCGCAATGGGTGCCAGCGCCCCGGCCGCAGGCACGTACACATAAAAGGTTCCAGGGTCTTCGGCCGCACCGACCCAGACGATGAATCGGCTGTCATCCGCATTGCGCGAGCCGATCTTGACGATGCGGCCGGGAAACTTCGTCTCCAGCGATTGCTGGTATCGCTTCATCGTCGGCTCCAGCCACACCACACGCTCGCGATCGTCAGAGTACGTTACGGCGATGACGCTCGCGCCGTCGCGGCTGAGGTAAAAATTGTCCAGATCATTGGTCGGACTTTCAAAGACAAGGTCATCCGAGCACCTGCGTCGCGAAATTGAACCGATACAGTGCGTAGCGGCCCGTCTTTTCGTTTGACAGGACGAAGCCGTCGTCGGAATCCCTCGTGAGCCGGACAATATCGAGCGCTGCCTTGTCGTCGTCGTACCGTGCAGTGCCGAGCCTGTGGAATTCTTCTTCGCCCGTTTTCCGGTAGACCATGAACCAGGAGTTCCTTAGAAATCCGATCCCGGCACGCACGACACCAGCATCGTCCGCGTACCACTCCCACACGTGGTCGTGCGCCTTGTTCACCAACTGCAGATTAGTCGTCGTGAGATCAACTCGATACACGGCGGGATATTCGAACAGGGACTTCTGAAACGCCAGCAGCAACCAGCTTCCCCTGGGATCGACGTACAGCACGTCATCACCTTCGAGTCCGCCGTCTTTCTTCCCGATCAGTTGAATCCGGTTTTCCGCAAGGTCATACACGAATAATCTTGTTGCGTAGACCTCATCACCGCGCCTTGGGTTAGTCCAACCGACGCTAATCAAGATTCGTCCGTTACCGGCCCACCGATAACCCACGATCTCCCCCGTTGGCGGGGGAAGGAGTCTTCCTCTACCCGACGCCAGATCGTGGATTACGATGCCTTCCTTACCATTGGCCACGGTGGTCGAGATAACGGACCCGCCGTCCGGTGAAAGAACCAAGTCGGTGTAGGCAGGTCGGTTCGCAAAAACAGCGGCTGGTATCGTTGGTGGCCGGCTGCCCACTTGCGTTGTCGCTTGCGTCGCAGGCGCAGCTAACGGCGCTATGGTCTGCGCAGTAACTGCCGAACTGAAAACCAACAGGGCGGCGCACACCTGAAGTTGACCGCTCATGTGCCTCCCCGTGCACAATCGTTATGGACGCAGTCTAGTCCTCGTCGTTCGTCCTGCAAGGTGACCCGCGAACCCTGTCAACGAATGCGGCGTGCCGGCGTTTGTAGTCGCTGATGCCCCGTTCGGTTCGACGGACGGCTGGCCTGCCCTACCCTCAAATACAGGTATCTCCATGAAGCCGCTTCGAATCACGTTCTATGTCGCATGCCTCGCCGTCACCCTCGGCGCCGCCGCCATAACTTCAGCCGCAACACCCGCAACGTCGAACGATGCCTCGGTGCACAATCACGGATACGGCGGTCGAGGCGGCCCCGATGGCACGTTTCATCGCGTGCTCGATCAGCTCGACCTGACCGCCGAACAGAAGATTCAGATCCGCGCACTTTCGACCAGGCGAAACCACAACTCGAGGCCGCGCACGAAAGCGGCCGCGCCAACCGCGAACAACTCGTGGTCACGCCGCCAACCGATCCGACCTACGCCGGCCAGCTCGCGTTCGCCAAATCGAACGCGGCGGAACAGATCCAGCTGATGAGCGATCTGTGGTCGCAGATTTACGCGAAACTCACCCCGGACCAGCGCGCGCAAATTCCCGGCATCGTCGCGACTGAGCGAACCAAGCGGGACGCACGCAGGGACAGCTGGCGGCAGCAACGTGGCGGGGAGTGACCTGAATCGCACAACGGGTAAGTCGTGATCAGCGGCGGCACGGGCTCTGCGCAATGCGTGGAGCTCGGCGCCGCGAGCGTCCGCCTAATCCACCCGCGCTCGCTTCGCGACGGCCACAATCTCGCCGTTCAACACTTCACCCGACGGCGGTCGGAACAACGACTTGGCCGCGCGCCCGACCATGCGGCAGACGACCGCATCGAACGCGCCCCCAACGGCGCCTCCAACCACGGGAATCAACCTTGGAAACCTCGAAATACTGCGGCTGACCGCATTGGTGAGCAGCTGCCGTCCAATCCGTTTGTTGATCTCGACCAGCGCGCGACCCGGCACTTGCTTGATCACCCGATTCGGCAGCTTGCCACCAAGATCAATCCCGAGGTCCTCCATCGCTTCCCTGGCCACATCACCGGCGAGGCTCAGCAGTATCATCGTGCGTACGCGACCGTCACTCAGGTCGTGGCCGTAGATCCGCGCAATCGCACCGGCCATCCGCGCCTGGATCAGCCATGACGCTCCGAGCGCCGCCGGCACCCCGACTGGCAGCGTGATTACGCCCCCGAGCCCGGTCAAAAAACCGGTCGCAAAATTCTTGGTCGTCTCCCGTTTCACGAGCGAGGCGACCCGCTCGTCATGGCTCGCGTAACTTTGATCGGTCAGATACTCGGTCGCCAGGCTCTCCGCACTGGACAGCGGCGGGATCCCACCGAGCGCCTTGTCGAGCAGGCTGGTCATCAGCTTGCTCTCCGGCTCTTCCTTCACAATCCGTCGCTGTGCCATTTCAACTCCGCCTCCATGCGAAAATTAATTCAAAGAACTGACCGAGGTATCGACGTGCGACTGCACCGTCCCTATTGTCGATCCGACCTCTCCTGCTGGAAAGCCAAGATCCCAAGCGCCCTCACTGGCGCCTGAGCGGTCCCAAGCAGCGATCTGGTCTTGGTCACGTTGATGTATCAATGCTGCGCCGAATTTCTGGCCCGCGATATAGACCGAGACCTACGCGCCTAGCGCTTACGCAGACGCACGGCCTTGAAGCGAGGGTCGACGCGCCAGCGACCACGCACCTTTCGTAGTCTTGCGATGACAACCGAATCCGCGGCGGGCGCTGCGGACAGCGCGGCGCTGAAGGTCTCGACGATCCGGGTCGGCTGCGCAGTCACGCCTTCATCGGATGCATCGTTAGATGCGTCCGCAACGACCGGTGCCATTCGACACGAACGCTCCGCGTAGCGAAGCAGCACGAATAGGTTTGCCCCCTGGGCCGGTAAGGCAAGCTGCATGGTTTGTTCGATGCAAATCTCGTCGCCCATCGGGTCCAACGCCACACCGGGTGCAATTGTGATTCGACTGCCGGCGGACGTGTGCTCTACGGTGACACCCAGCCCGGTGGCGATGCCGGTGCCATACAGAACTCGATTGCGCCGCCTCAGCCGGGCACGCAGGTAGTCCTGCTCGGCTTTAAAATCCTCGACGCCAAGCACCTTCCCGATGAAGTAGTTCACGCGTTGCAAGCCGTGGCCGCAATCGTCGTTGCTCGCCGCCGGCGCTGCCAGCATGCTCGCTCGCTCCGCCAGCACCCGTGCGAGTCCGCGCGCATGGTCGTCCAAGGCAACGCGGCGATACTGCAGATCGGTGAGCACGTAACAGAGTGCCTCCAGAACTGTTACACCGGGGTCGTGCGTGTTGTGGTCGGTCCATTCAGGAGCAATGCGTGCCAGCGCACGCTGCAAGTCGCCCGCGAGAGTGGTCCACTGCTTCTCCGTAAGCGGCATGTCGACTCCTGTCTGGGTCAAGGCGTTGCCCCATTTTACGCGAAGGCCACGGGCCGCAGTCTTCCGCTGACACGTTAGCCCCGGATTTCATGTGACAATCCAGCGCCAGTTTCGCGCCTCGAGGGTTGACTATGATTACGTTATTTCACTGTCCGAAAAGCCGCTCGACGCGCTTCATCTTTCTTCTCGAGGAACTCGAAGCGCCCTATCAACTCAAGCTCGTAACGACGCGAGGGTCGGACGGTACTGGCGCAGTCGATGCCGCGAATCCACATCCACACGGCAAGGTGCCGGCAATCTCCGATGACGGGATCGTGGTGTTCGAATCGCCTGCGATCGCGCTGTACCTGACGGACCGGTTTCCGAAGAACCATCTCGGGCCCCTGGTCGGCGAACCGGAGCGCGGTCCCTATCTCTCGTGGCTCTCCTACTACACGGGCGTCCTGGAACCTGCGTTCATGTCGAAGTTCATGAACACGGCCGTACCGCGGGGAACAGCAGGTTGGGTTCCCCTGGAGGAAGCCATGACGGCCGTGATCAACGCACTGACCCAGGGGCGGTACATTCTGGGTGACCACTTCAGCGCGGCCGATGTTCTTTACGGTACGACGTTCGCGATGTTTTGACAAAGCCCGATGATGCCGAAGTCGACCGTCATCGACGCCTATGTGAAGCGGATCGTTGCTCGAGCGGCCTTCGCGCGAGCCCATGCGCGAGATGAAGGCGCTGCCGTGGGTTGAAGCGCGCGATACAACGATCCAGCGCAGCGGCAACTACATCTTCAGCACGACTCGGAAGCGGGCTTTGCCGCTCATCATCCGGTCGTACGCGTCACTGACCCGAGCCATCGGGTAGATCTCGTTGAGCGAACGTACGCCCGTCAGGACACTGAACTCGAGCGTGTCCTGGGAATCGATGGCGGTTCCCGAGTACCAGCCGCGCACGGACTGGTTGCCGCCGATCAGTTGGAACGGCGGCACCTCGAGTTTCGGTACCGCGCCGATCACGAGAAACGTGCCGCGGGGACCGAGGCCGCCCATGCTGGCCTGCATCGCCTCGGCACTCGCAGCCGTGGCCAGGATGACCTTCGCACCGCCGAGTTTCAGCAGTTCTTCAGCAGGGTTCTGCGACTGGCTGTCGATGTAGTGGTGTGCACCGAGATTAGTCGCAAATGCCGCCTTGTCCGCGCCCCGAGCGATACCGACGACGCGGAACCCCATCTTTGAGGCGTACTGTACGGCGAGGTGTCCGAGTCCACCGAGACCGAGCACCGCCACCAGTTCCCCGGCGCGGGCACCGCTGTTTCGCAGTGAGTTGAAGGTTGTAACCCCTGCACACATGAGGGGCGCCGCTTCTTCCGCGGAAAGCCCACTCGGCACCCGTGCGAGCGCCGACTGCGGCGCCAACATGTACTCACCGTAGCCTCCGTCGGCAGTAATGCCGGTGATTCGATGGAAGATCTGGCATGCAAAGAAGTCGCCGCGACGACAATTGTCGCAGTGACCGCACTGGCCACCGTGCCAACCGACGCCAACGCGATCACCTACAGCCCAACCCTGCACTCCGGTGCCGACGTCATCGATGTGACCGATAACCTCGTGGCCGGGCACGCGTGGCAGCGCGATGCCGGGAAACATAGCCAGCTTGGTGAACGCATCGCTGTGACAAACACCGCAAGCGTCAACCTTGATTCGGACTTCACCGGCACCGGGTTCTGCGATGGGACGTTCGACAATTTCGAACGGGCCATCGGGACGGGTAACTTGCGCGACTCGCATCGTGCTCATGGTGGCTCCTGTCGGCTTGGTGTGAGACGTGCGGCGAACCGACGTCGGCACGATATGTTCAAATGCCCGCGATCTTCAACAGCCCATCCGTCAGCCCGTCGAGCCCGCGCCCGGTGATGCCGGATGGCTTTCCAGAATACGGCATCTCCTCGTACACGTAGAACCCCGGCCCGCCTGCAAAGTTGTCGTTGAACAGAGCCCGGGTTCCCATGAGATAGGCGCTGAACGTCTCCGACCGTCGCGGCGAATATGCGAGATTCGCACTGAATCCCATGGTCGCACCTTGATCGATGCTGCGGCCTCGACCGGCATGTTCAAGCCTCACACCGCGGCACCCCTGCACGATGAGCTTTGCGGGGCCCTCGAACATCAAGAACCGGAACTGCAAAGTGATCACGGCGTGCCAGTTGAACCGCCATCGTCGGTGAATACGAATTGGACGATCGACAGCCTGCACCACACCGACCAGGTGTCTGGGCTGAAGTACGAACATCTCGCCGGCCAACAGTGGTATGACGCCGACCTCCGCGAACGGATCGGTCTTGCTGGAGATGACAAATGACTCCGGGGACGTCACGCGCAAACGATCCAACGCCACCATCCCTGCCGCGATACTGGTGAGCGGATATTCCCACGTAAGGAGCCATTTCGTTTTTTTCAGTGCGCGGTTCGCCGAGCGCTGGAGAAATTCTGGCTGCACCAGCAATTCCTCGCGCTCATCGATCGTCATCTTCCTGGGATACCGCCGAGACCTTTCCGGCTGCCCTGGTTCCGCCGGTTCCGACGTTCTGCCGACGCATTCTTCCCAGCACCGGCGGCCCGGTTCCACAGTCGGATCGGCGGCCTGCCCGCGGCATAAGGCGCCATGACCCAGTACCAGAACGCCTTGATCCCGACCGGAGCCAGCGTGACCAGCACGAGGATGCCAAATGCCTGCAGAAAGACCTTTCGGGCGGATCGAATTACTTTCTGCACGCCTTGCTCTGCCAGATCCACGGCGGCCTTCTTGTGATCGATCAGGTCTTCAAGCGGCTGAAGGGTCGATTCGCTGGCTGCGACTATTTGTCGCGCAGTAGCTGTTCGCACCTTCTTCGCCTCGGTAACCAGCCCACCGGGCGGCGTTGTATTTATCAAATGCCAGAACGCATCGATGCGCCCACAAGCTGACCATCCGGTTCAAGTGATTCAAGTCGTCGTATGCAGCTGGTTCCCGGTACCCAAGTCAGGATCGGATGAAGTTCGATGTACTGCTGTCGAATGGCTTTCGCGGCCGTAAATCTATCGCACTTACGGCGATGTTCCTGCCTGGTCGACAGCTCATGCTGCTCGGCGCTGACCGTCGCTGCCCGGACGGCTGAAGTGTCGCCCTTCAATCCCATCAGCCCACCCCGCTCCGCCCGGCTCACTTGTATCTGGAGTTCATTCTCCAGGTCTTCCTTGAGTCCTTGCCCGGTCGCGAGCGCGACGGCCTTGCGCCATGCGGGCAGGCGTTGGCTTTCCCGTGTTTTGATCTCCGAATCCAGAACCTCGATCCGGTTGTCAATCTCCTGCGTGGTCTGTGCCTGTAATCGTCCCATGCGCTCGTTGACAGCCTTCTCCGCAGCACGAGCATTCTTCAACAGGTCCAGGCGGTCGCGTTCGAGCCGTTGCACAAGATTCCTGTCGGGAACCAGGCCTTTCAGCATCGCGCCCATCAGCACCGATTCGTCCCTGAACGCATCCCACGCCACGAGCACGACGAGAACGACCAGGAACACGATCAGGCGACCGGCCAACCAACCGGTCGCTGTTCGTACGGGATCCATCATGCAATGCTATTCCCGCACCACGATGGGCATCGGAGTTCCAGGACCGATCACGCCTTTCGGATTCGGCCCGAACCGATTCGCGCCCGGCTGGCTGTCCTGCACCGTGAAGATCAACAACACGATGCCGCCGATGATTGGAATGATGTTGATCAGGATCCACCAGCCGCGGCGATTGGTGTCATGCAGACGGCGCACGGTCACGGCAAGAGTCGGAATAAACGTGACTAGGACGAACAACCCGCCGAGCAAACCGGCACCTGCTTCCTCGTCGAGCGTGCCTGTGATGCCGTCGACGATCACGAGTGCGACCAGCGCCAGGCAGTAGAAGAGTACGAAGTACCAGTACTCCTTGCGTCGCGCACGTCCGTCAAACGTCGCGTACTTCGCGGTGAGCGCTTCCAGGAACCATTTCATGTGCTACACGCCCTTTCGTGCAATTGTTTGTATCGATTCGGGTGAGCCGTGTCGCGTTACAGGCATGTGCCTTATCTCTCAACTGACGCCATTGCTGCCATCGACCGCGAATCACGCTCGCCCTCGAAGTACTTTTCGAGCACCTGTGCGAACACCGACCCCGGAGCGGTCACGTGCGCAAACAGCGTCGCGCACGACCGCAGCTTCAAGTCGTCAGGGGAGCCAAAGATGTCGTGTGCAGACAGACCCTCCACTCCCAGCGTCGCCTCGAAACATTCGATGAGCCGAGGCCCAAGCACTGGATGCGCGAGGTACGCCTGCGCTTCTGCGGCGCTTCGGATCGCATAGCGCTGTGACATCGTACTGCGCCCAAGCCCGACGAACTGAGGAAACACGTACCACATCCAGTGCGAGCGCTTCCGGCCACTGCGTATCTCGGCCAATGCCGTCTCGACGCTGCCTTCCTGCGCCTTCACGAAGCGGTCGAGTTCGAACCGGTCCTGGGGATCCTTCATTCCACATCACGGCGTCACCCGGCGGCGTTCCGGGTTTGTAGTAGCTCTATACAGCCACTACGAGGTTTCCGTCCATACGACGACCCGAAGCGTGCGCGACGGTCGTCAAGAATGCGCCTTCCCAACGCCGCCACCGCCCGTCCGCTGACAAGTTGGCATGCGACACCGGCTTATTCTTGGTAAGAAGTTGCTCGACCAGGCGACGTATTGACGGTCGCTCGTGTGGTCGCTCAACTCAGAATCGTAAGGAGACACGATGATCATGCAAATCATGGACGTCCTCGGGCAGACCGGCGGGATTCAGTCGATGGCGCGCGAGCTGGGAGTCAGCGAGTCAGAGGCCGCGAACGGCGCTTCGGCGCTGATCCCCGCGATCCTCGGTGGCTTCAAGAAGCAGGCCCAGGCGCAACCTGCCGGGCTGGACAGCATCATCGGAATGCTGGGCGGGCTCGGCGGTGGCGGCTTGATGGACGAAGTGCTCGCGCCCCAGCCGACCAACGTCAGGCCTGGCAACGACATCCTCGGGCAGATCTTCGGTTCCAAGGATGTGAGCCGCACGGTCGCACAGAACGCCGCCGCGAAAACGGGCCTCGATGCGACGTTGCTCAAGAAGATGCTGCCGGTCGTGGCGATGCTGGTCGCCGGTTACATGGCTAAGCAAGGCCATGCGTCGGGATCGCCTGCGGCACGCACTGGCGGGCTCGGTGACTTGATCGGCGGAATGCTGGGTGGCGGCAAAGCCGCTGGCGGCGGTGGCGGGCTCGCGTCGATGCTCGATCTCGACGGCGACGGCAATCCGCTCGACGACATCCTCGGCATGGCCGGGAAATTCATGCGCTGACATTGCAACGGACATCACCCGACCCTCCCAGCAAGGAGCTTTCGTTATGCGGCGACATTGGCTACTCGCGATCGCTCTCCTGTCGCTCGCCGGTTGCGCGACCAACCCGGTCACCGGCAAGAAGGAACTCCAGATGGTCTCGCAGGGCCAGGAGGTCCAGATCGGCGAGCAGCAGTACGGCCCGGGGCGCCAGTCGCAAGGTGGCGACTATGTGACCGACCCCAAAGTAACCGAGTACGTGCGGCAGGTGGGCGCCCGCCTCGCCGCTGTCGCGGACCGACCGCTGCCGTACGAGTTCGTCGTGCTCAACAGCAGCGAACTGAACGCGTGGGCGCTACCGGGCGGCAAGATCGCGGTCAACCGCGGGCTGCTGACGGAACTCAGCAACGAGGCCGAACTCGCCGCTGTGCTGTCACACGAGATCGTGCACGCCGCCGCAAGGCACGGCGCGCAGCAACTCGAGAAAGGACAGCTGATGCAGATCGGCGCCGCGGTCGCCTCTGTTGCCGCGACGGCGTACGGCGGGTCCGACCTTGGCCAGATGGTGGGCCAGGGCGCGATGCTCGGCGCACAGTTGCTGCAGGCCAAGTACGGCCGGGAGGACGAACTCGAGGCCGACAAATACGGGATGATTTACATGAAGCGCGCCGGCTACGACCTGCAGGCGGCAGTGACACTGCAGGAACTGTTCCTGCGCAAGTCCGAAGCAGGCAAGGACAAGGATCGGGCGAGCAGCCTGTTCGCGAGTCACCCGCCATCGGCGGAACGAGTCGCGGAGAACCGGAAAACGCTGATGAAGCAGGGCGGTACGGGCGATCTTGGCGCAGACCGCTACCTGCAGGCGATGGCGGGGCTCAAGAAGTCGGCGCCTGCCTATGCGAAGGCGGACGAGGCACTGGCGACGGCCAAGAAAGGCGACCTTGCCGCCGCGCGATCGCTCGTCAACGAAGCGATCCGGATGGAGCCGCGCGAGTCGCGATTCCATGGCCTGCTCGGCGAAATCGAAATGGCCGCGAAAGATCCCAGGGATGCTCTCGGCGACTTCAACAAGGCACAGCAGCTCGACGCGGGCTACTTCAAACCGATCCTGCAGGCGGGCATGGTGCAGTACGACCTGGGCAACAAGGCTGCTGCCGAGCCGCTGCTCACGCGGAGCATGCAGTTGATGCCTACGGCACCCGGTGCCTACTACCTCGGCCGCCTGAACGAGGACCGCGGCAATACCGCCGAGGCGGTGAAACTTTACAAGATGGCTGCAGGCTCGCAGTCGCCGTTCGGCACGGAGGCGATGGCCCGCCTTGCCCGACTCGATCTCGCACAGAACCCCGAGACCTACCTGGCGATCCAGCCGCAGATCGACAACCAGGGCCGAGTCTGGTTGACCGTCGGCAATCGCACGACTGATCCCGATCACCGGCGTAACCATCCTCGTCGGGGTTGTCGACCAGACAGGCCGCACGGCATATGGTCCCGATCGCGTGGGCACCGGACGAGATGCGATCCCGCCACACAAGAGCGTGAACCTGACGACGTCGCTCGGGCCCTTCCAGAGCGCGGAGATCCTGCGCTATGTGAAGTGGAAGGTGGAAAACGCACAGGTCCAGTGAGGGGACCACCGTAGTCTTCTGGTGTTAGGCACGTCAGCAGCAGCACCCCCCCGATCACTCTGGTGCGGAGCATTTCTCGCGCGTAGGCTCGTGCGATGAACCCGTTCTCACGTCTATTTCGAAAGACACCTCCACCGCCGCCGCCGACATTGTCGCAGCGCATTGCCTCGCTGCAGCAGGCGCCTGTCGACGTTATCCTGAATACGGCGCTAGGCAGCGGAGACGTGGACCTGAGGGTCGCCGCGATTCGCGTGCTGCCTGTCGGCGATGCCCTTCGGGTGCTTGCCGGGCTCGCGGACCCACCTCAGGGTGCAGGTGCGCACACGCCTTCTGAGATACGACACGCCGCACACCAACGGCTGGCCCAACTCGTCGATGAAGGCGCGATCGACTTCGACACGTTCTGCAGGGGACGCGAACACTCGCCGGAGGCGATGGCCGTGGCCGCGCTGTGCAAGGATCCCGACCGCCTGCGCCAGTTGCTGGCCCGCGTGGATGACCAGGCCGTGCTCGCGAGACTGGCATTGGAAGGTCCATCGAGCCGAGTACGACAGTTGGCCGCGACGGCGATCCATGAACCGGCGCAGTTATACGATCTTCTGCCGCGCGTCCGCGGGAAGGACAAGTCGGTCTACAAGGTCATCAAGCAGAAGTGCGATGCGCTCAGTGCCGATCGGCGGAAGGTTGAAGAAGCCGCCAGAGAGGCGATCGCGCTGTGTGAGGCGCTCGAGCGGCACGGCGCAAGATCGCACGATCCCCTTTACGGGGCGACGCTCGAGATATTGACGTCGCGGTGGCGCGCGCTTCCGTCGCACGGGGACCCACAGGTCGAGCAGCGTGGCCAGCAAGCTCTCGAGCGCTGCCATGAGATCGTTGCGACGCATAAACGGGAGGTCGCGCGGCAAGCCGCTGAGCAAGCGGCGCAGCGCGAAGCTCACGAAGCACGCGAGCGAGCGCGAGCAAGCCGAACAACAAGCGTTCGCGGAGCGGGCCGAAGCCGATGCACAGAACCTGGCCGCGGTGGCCGCGGCTCGCGAAGCGGAGAATCGAGCGCTCGCCGAGCAGCGCGCGGCGGAAGCGCAGGCCCACCGAGAGATTGGCAGTTTGATACGTCTCTCCACGGACGCTGTGCGCATAGGCAACACACGAAGGGCGGCTCGGTTTCGCCAGGCCGTAGAGGAAGCGTTGCAGACAGGCCTGGTACTTCCGGCCTACCTGGCGCGAAACCTGCAGCAGCTCGACGAACACCTGAATGAGCTGAGGCAGTGGAAAGACTATGTCGTCGCCCCCAAGCGCATTGAGCTGATCGAGGAAATGGAAGCGCTGGTGGGTTCGCCGGAAGATCCCGAAACTCTCGCGGAGCATATCCGGGCGCTGCAGCAGGAGTGGCGAACGATACACAAGGGAATCGCGAGCGACGAATCGGGGGATGCCGAGAGATTTCAGCAGGCGTTTCAGGCGGCATACAAGCCGTGCCAGGAGTACTTCGCGACTCTGGCCGCTTTCCGGAGGGAGAACCTCGACGCGCGCAAGCGAGTGCTCGAGCGCCTGAAGGCCTTCGAAGCAAGCCAGGAAACCGAGGACGCCGACCGCCGGCTTCTAACCGTCGTCCTGCGTGAGGCGCCGCAGGAGTGGCGCAGCCATTCGCCGGTGGATCGTGAGGCCAGCCGCTCCGTTGAAGCTGACTTCCACCAGACGCTCGACCGCCTGCGCAAAATGCTGAAGTCCTGGCACGAACGCAACGAGGCGGAGAAAAAGTCGCTCATTACGCAGGCGCGGCACTTATCCACCGTTGAGGACACAAATGCGGCCATCGATGGCGTGAAGCGGCTGCACGCGCTGTGGAAGGAGACCGGTCCGGTGTCGCAGGACCAGGCCCAGGTCTTGTGGAACGAATTCCACGACTTGTGCGAAGCGGTGTACAAGCGCCGCGAACAGGCCTCCAAGCTGTATTTCGCCGGCCTGGAAGCGGCGAAGGAACAAGCCATTGCCCTGTGCGAACAGGTCGAACAGGCGGTCAGCCCGTCGGCCGCAGAGCGGATGGGAGCCAACGCGAAGGTCCGGGAGTGGCACGCCGCATTCGACGCGCTCGAAGAATTGCCGCGAGCCGACGCGCGCGCATTGCGAGACCGGTTTGAGCGAGCGATCTCTCGCTACGAAACGAGCTTGGCCGACCAGGACCTGCGCGATGCGGAAGCCGCCGAGTCAAACCTGTTCGAGGCTGCGCGACACATCGCATCTTACGAACGTGCCGTGATGCAAGGTGCCCCGCCGACGGATTGCGAATCTCTTCGGAACGCTGCGGAAGGTTTCATCGCCGGTGTTCAGCGCTGGCCGAAAGGCGGCCTGCAGGCGTTGCAGCAGGCATTGGCGCGCGCCGACTCAGCATCCGGTTCGGATGACGTCGCGCGGGAGAAAGCACTGCGGATGTTGTGTATTCGCGCGGAAATCCTCAGCTCAACGCCGACACCCGCCGACGACGAGGAGTTGCGCCGGGATCATCAGATGCGTCTGTTGATGGAGGGCCTGGGTCAGGCGAGCCGCGCGGACGACAGGGACTGGGACGCCATGTTGCTGGAGTGGATCGGGGTAGGCGCCATGACGCCAGACGCGCACGAGGAACTGCAGCGTCGGTTCCTGAACTGCCTAGCGAAAAGACCAGCCAGGAGCTCGCAGCGGTCCCCGATTTACGAACACGACGTCGGCAATGCGGGAACCGAGCGCCAACCGAGCGGGCGACCAGCGCGCCGCGATGGACGCGGCCGCTCAGACACTCATCCACGCCGCTAGAAAGTCCCCAGCTGGCCACCGACCGCCTCTTCATCCCCGACAGCGACACCTGCACCGGCGCGCAGATCAAGACTTTCGCTTGCGCCAGCGCTACCAGATGACCACCAGCTGCTCACCGCTATGCAACATCGGGTCACCGGCCTTGCAGTTGAAAGCGGTGGCGAAAGCCGGCACGTTCGTCGGTGCCGCGCTGGCACGCACGAGGTCCGGCGCGTGCGGATTCGAAGCGACCAGAATCTTGAGCATCTCGGGTGTGAACTTCGTGCGGAACGCGGTAGCCCAGCCGAGAAAGAAACGCTGATCCCGGCTGAGGCCGTCGATCCTGGGATCTGGTTTGCCTGCAGTCGCGCGTTGCATGGCATCGTAGGCCACACTTAGCCCGCCTAGATCGGCGATATTCTCGCCGAGCGTCAGGTTGCCGTTCACCTTGAGTCCGGGCGCGGCCTCGTAGTTGTTGTACTGCTTGACCAGCTTGCCGGTCAGCGCCTTGAACTTCGCGGCGTCCTCCTTCGTCCACCACTCCTCGAAATTACCGGTAGGTCCGAAGCGCGAGCCCTGGTCGTCGTAGCCATGCGTCATCTCGTGACCAATCACGGACCCGATCGCGCCGTAGTTCATTGCGTCATCGGACTTCGGATCGAAGAACGGCGCCTGCAGGATGGCCGCCGGGAAAACGATCTCGTTCTGGAACGGGTTGTAATAAGCGTTGATCGTCTGCGGCGACATCTCCCACTCGGTCTTGTCGACCGGCTTGCCGATCTTGCCGATCTGCCATTGGTAGTTGAACGCCTGGGCGGCCAGGACATTCTCGAGATAGTTCTCGCGCTGCGTGGCGAGGCCCGTCCAGTCGCGCCACTTGTCGGGATAGCCGATCTTCGGCGTGAACGTGGACCATTTGTCGAGTGCCTTCTTTTTCGTTGCGTCGGTCATCCAGGGGAGGTGCTCGATCCGTACTTTCAAAGCCTCCCGCAGGTTGCCGACGATCTCCTCCATTCGGACCTTGGATGATGCGGGAAAGGCGACGTCGACGTAGAGCTGGCCCATGGCCTCCCCCGCCCCGCCGTCGATCGTGCCGAGCACACGCTTCCAGCGCGGGCGCTGCTCCTTTTGCCCTGCCAGGGTCTTGTCGTGAAACTCGAAATGCTCGGTCGCAAAAGCGTCGCTCAGGTACGGCGACGCGTCGTCGACCAGGTGATAGCGCAGGTAGCTCTGCCACTGTGCGACCGGCACACTCGCGAGCATCTTGCTCACTTCCTGGTGGAATGCCGGAATGGCCAGTGAGAACTTCTCCGGCGCCGCGATGCCCTGCGCCTCGAAGAACGCGGACCAGGAAAAATTCGGTGTCAGCTTGTCTGCGGCGGCCAAGGTCGTTGGGTTGTAAAACAGCGAGACGTCCCGCGACAGGTCCTCCTGCGACTTCGAAGCGCGGGCAAGGCGAGTTTCGAACGCGACGACGGTTTTGGCATCGCGCACTGCCTGCTCAGCCGCGGTGCCAGAAAGCTCCAGCACCTTGGCAATGTGCTTCTCGTAGGCTTCACGAATCGGCTTCTTGTCCGCATCGAAATAGTAATTCCTGTCCGGCAGCCCAAGTCCGCCCTGAGCGGCGTACGCCAGGTTCATCGAGGAGTTCTTGAAATCGGCGGTGGGAAAGAAACTGAACAGCGGATTTTCGCCGCGCGCAGCAACCTTGCGCAGGTACTCGGCGATGGCCGGTCCGTCGCGAAGTGCGTCGATGGCGGCCAGTCGATCGTCCAGGGGCGTCATTCCCTGCGAGTTGACACGCGCCTCGTCCATGCCGGAGACCCAGAAGTCGCCAACGATCTTCTCGATACCGGTGGGCGTCGCCTCGCCTGCGGCTCGCTCCGCGAGCTGACGTTGAATTCCTTGTGTGCGCAGTGCCAGCACGTCCCACGGCCCCCACGACGTCTTGTCGCCAGGGATCGGGTTGGCGGCCAGCCACTTGTCGTTCACATATGCGGAAAAATCGTTGCAGGCGCTCTTGGTCGGGTCGAGATCGTTGATGCCGAAGCGGATCGGCGCAACCAGCTTGCTTTCATCGAGGCGCCACGCGGGCGCTGCTGGGCGTGCTTCAGACACCTGCGTTTCGGTGCTGCGTTTGTTACATCCAGCCTGTACCAGCAGCAATGCCGCAAGGACTGGCATGACGACGAAGGGCATCGTCTTTCGTAGGATCATCTGGGTGCCTGCTATGGCTGTTACAGGAGCGCGACGGCCATAGTGACACGCCGCCCGCCCCGTCACGCCTGAACGCAGTCGGCGTCCTTAGCCTACCGAGACACGATGTCGCGGGGGCTATTAATGAGACGACGAGTGCAATGAGCGCGACCAACTGATCGGCTCGGTACCGCCGGGACCAGGTTCGTAGCACTGGAAATGAACGAAGCTGACGGGTTCGATGACGTCCCGTGTGGGACCGAAATGCAGCTTCCGCTGATGCAGGTGCCGTCGGGTCCTACGCCCGACGGCACCCCATCGTTCGGCTCAGGGTGTAGTACCACCGCCGATGCACTGCTCCTGCCACTCGCGCCCGTACGGGTAGGCGGCGATGACCGACAACGCATCGGTCCAGTCGAGACCGGTCCAGCTCGCGCCGACGCGGTGATTCCAGAAGAGATACGAGTTCACGCAAACACCGCTGGTGTGCGGGGACTCCTTGTCGAAGTCACCAAAGGTGCCGCGGACCGCAAACTTGAAGATGCAGTCGAGGCCACAGTTCTTGACGCCGTACGAATTGTTCTGCGCGCTGTTGGAGCGGCAGCCGGCGTGCCGGGTCAGCACTTCATAGACGCTGTCCTTGGTCGAGTAAAGCGCGGTGGAGTTCGGCAGAAGATCGGGGCCGGACATGCAACCTCGATTGTTGGGCACCTTCGCGATCGCCGCAGACACGTCGTGCAGGTATTGCTGGCCGCCGCGAATGAAGTTCAGGTACGCCATGCAACGGCTCTGCGAAAACGCTTCGCCGCACTCGGTAACGAGCTCGACCAGCGCATCGCGCCAGGCAGCGGCCGTGTACGTGCCGCCGGCGGCCTTGTCCTGTGAATACTCGCCGTTGAAGCCGAGTGACGACTCCTGGATGATGAAGCCTTCGACGCGCGGATTCGAGTTATAGCGTGCTGCTGCGGCTTTCATCATCGCGGTATACGCGTTGAGTACGGTCGGCTCCCACATGAAACAGGTGGCGGCATTGCCCCGGTCGGCATTGAGCGCAGAGTGCTTCGCCTGCAGGTAGACGGGGCAGGGATTTTTCACCTTGCTGACGTTGAAGCTCTTGAACTCGACGAAGATCCAGAGCTGGCACCGCGGATTGTGCGAGCCGGCGATCGCGCGCAGCACTTCGTCGTAGGTACTGAAGTCATAGACGCCCGGCGAAGGCTCGACCTCCTTCCAGGTGCGGCGCCACACCACGCCTTTTACGCCGGCCTGCCCGCAGAGCATCGCAAGGTCGTCCGGCGTGTCTTCGTAGCGCGTGGCGAAGTAATGGCCGTAGTTGGCTTTGCGCGAGTGACTGACGACCGGTTCGCCAGTGACGACGATATTGAACTTGGGCAACGTGCGGGTGCTCGTGCCGTCGCTTACGGTGATCATGATGTCTTCGATGCGAGCCGACTTGGTGCTCGGGTGGCGTACCCCAGAGCCGCCCGGTTCTCTCGCTGAAACGTGTCCACCTGGGCTTGCTCTTGATCGCGAACGTGAGCGTGTCGCCCTCCGCGTCGACGGTACGAGCCTTGAAGTTGTACAGCTGGCCGACGACCGCCTCGGTGGAAGGCGTGCCGCTGATCTGCGGTGCGCTACCCGAGCCATAGCTCGATGTGGCGATGAGTGCGAGCACGATGCCCAGACCCCGTGCCCAGTTCTTCAATGTGTTGCCCACGCGGTTGTTCTCCCAGACCGTTCGTTATGGAATGGTCTTCGGGAAAAGAACGCGGACTGCAGGCTGCCGGTCGCGGATCGCCAGATGGCGGCCGCTAGTAACGAGGCGTGTCAGAACCCCGGCAACCCCGCTGTCGTAGGCGTTCTGCGCCCTTAGACCGGAAGCTTTGCGTCCCCGCCTTTCGACGGGTTTGCCCTTTAGTGACGGTACGGAGTGTTCGCCACTCCCCCGCATTGTTCAATTCGAACGTGTCTCAAACAGCCAAGCGAGCAGTAAAAAACTGCATCCAGATTGACGGGGATTCACTGAAATGCGGATTTTACTGGCTTTTTCGGGCATTTCCCGCACCCTCAGGTGCCCGCGTTATGTCCAGTTCGGAAGCCGTCCGCTCCGGTAGTCCTACCGCGGCTCGCCCGGAAAGTCCGACCTACGGTGGGGTGCGCTTCGCATGGCCGAAGCCGGCGGCGTTGGGTACGGTGCGTTCATGGAAAACATGAATGTCGAGACACTTCGCGCCGGCGCGCACCAGCTGCACGGTTACTGCCATTGCTGCGATAGATGGACTTTGCTGGAACTGGAAGAAATGTTGCTGCAGTGGCAAGACCTGCCGCACGTGCCGTCTGTCGTGCAATGCGAAGACTGCGGTGAATTCGGCATATTGAAGGTTCGCACGAAGTTGGTGCCGCTCGGCGAACGCCAGCAGGCAACGCTTCAGGACGGGCCGCTCGCAGGGTAGCCATTCGGGCACGTCGTCCAGCAGGGCCCTCTATGCCAGCAGGTCCCGCTATGCCGGTGAATCGGTTGACTTGCGTGTCAAAGAACGCGCGTCGATGGCCGCACGCAACGCCGGCACGAGGATTTCGCACTGCATGGCGCGAGCCGCAGACAAAGCCTCCTGCAGTGCGCTTTCGGCACCCCGCTCGTTTCGAGCCGCCGAGACCAGCGCGCGGCCCCGGGCAATCACCAGGTCCGCCCATGGCAACGGCTCGGGTCGCGTGTATTTCTCGAGCGCGGCCGCATAGACTCTCGGCGCGCACCAGGTCGCCGATGCGCAGTGCAACGTCGATGCCCAACTTGTAGAACTCGAGATAGTTGTGGCTGACGCAATCGCGCGCCAGCATGCGCTCGCCCTCCCCCAACAGCTTGCGGATGCGTACGGCATCTGTGGCTGGCATGCGCGAGTGCGGCCAAGGCCCACGGTGCGCAGTACGTCGGGCAGGCCTCGAGTGCCAACGATGCTCCCTGTTCGAGAGTCTCGCGCGCGGCTTCAATCTCGTTGAGACCTAGTCGTGCAAGACCGCCGAGGACCAGTGCTTCGGCTTCGAAGCGTCGCGCTCCGAGTTCCCGCGCAAGTGCCAGACTGAGATTGCTCGCCGCCAACGACGACGCGAACTCGGCACGACTGATCTCGATCGAGGAACGGATGCTGAGACACAGCATTCGCGTGCGCCGGTCGCCCAACTCGAATGCAGCCGCGGCGGCGCTCGCACAGGTCTCCAGCGCGGGCGCGTAGTCGCCCATATAACCTTCGCTTACGGCGACCATCGGCAGGTAGGCGAGGCGCAGGCCGACCAGATCGTGCTGTTTGCACAGTTCGACACACTGCCGGAAATGTTCCCAGCGCCGACCGCATGCGGCCCCGCTGGTATTGCGCATCGCCCAAACCTCCAAGGGCACGGGCCACGTCCTCGACGGAATCGGCCCGACGCGCGAAGTCGAGCGCGCGCCCGTGCGCGTCGAGGCACAGTTCGAGCTCGCCACGCGGAAAGTGCAGGTTGCCACGCAACGTCCAGATGTGTGCGAGGCGCCTCGCGTCCGCCGGGTCTACTTCGGCCTCGGCGCGATCGAGCGCCTGCATGGCTTCATCGTAGCGATCGACGATGCGCAGTGACGTGGCGAGCCCAAGCCACGCTCGAGCCCGGGCAGCACCGGTGCCGGCCAACTCGATGCTCCTTCGAAACGAGGAACATGCATCGCTGGTGCGGCCCGAGGCGAGTTGCACGTCGCCCAAGGTCGCAAGGGCGTCACAGTGATCGCCGGGCTGGCGTGCCGTTTCGACGGCCCGCTCGGCGTACGCGAACGCGCGGTCGAATCGATACGCGCGTTGATTTTCGAGCGCCGCTCGCAGATAGGCCGTCGCGGCCCCGTCGTCGTCGGCTGCCGCGAGGTGATCAGCCTGCAGGCCGCTGTCGCGCGCCTCGTACCAAGTCGCCGCTCGCCGGTGCAGGGCGCGTCGCGTCGAACCCAGCAGCGATTCGTAAATCGCGTCGCGAATCAACGCATGTGCAAAGCGGCATTCTTCGCCCTCGACCGCGACCAACCCAGCCTGTTCGAGCGGCTGGGCGGCGTAGTGCGGATCGGCCAGCATGTGCCGCAGGGCTTCCTGGTGAAACCGGGTACCAAGCACTGCGGCGGCCTGCAGCGCGTGCTGCAGCGCCGGCGGCAGCCGCTCGATGCGCGCGAGTACCAGTCCGCGCACGGAACCCGGCATCGTCATCTGCCCTACTCTGGCCGCACGCAACAACTGCTCGAGAAAAAGCGGATGACCGAGCGCCGTGCCGAGACAGCGTTCGACGACGTCGTCGGGAACGCCCGTGTACGCCGCCGCAAGGTCGCGCGCCTCGTCCTCCGCGAGCGGCGCAAGGTCCAGCGTAGTGATCGGGCTGCCCCAGCCCCGGGCCCGCCATGCAGCAGCGAGAGTGTCGTCGATGGTCCGGGACGTCAGGGCTACGAGGACAGGCAGCACCGCGGCACTCGCCGCGACTTCGGCCAACTGCGCGATTTCGTTGGCCGCCGCCCAGTGCACGTCCTCGACGACCAGCAACAACGGTGAATCCGCCGCGTGTTCGAGTAACCGCTGCAGCATCCGGCTGCGGCCACGGTCCCGCGTCGCGTTGTCCATCGCGGCCAGTCGTGCGGCCGCCTCTTCGGATAGCGCGGCACCGACCAGGTCGCAAGCGATCGCGCGATCCTCGTGCGCAATGAGTCCGGTGTTGGCCGCGCGTTCGACCGCAGCCGCCCGATCGCTACTGGACGCCTCCGCCTCCCCGCCTAGCAGATACAACGCCAACGCGGGTATAGGTCGATCCGCGGCGGACTGGCCGAAATCGAGGACGTTCAAAATATGAACCGCCACCCCGAGATCGCTCGCCGTGCGTACCAGCGCCTGGAGCAGCGACGACTTTCCGATCCCCGCCTCGCCACGAACAGCGATCGTGCGCGCCCTGCCGGACCGCCGTACCTGTTCGAGCAAAGTGGTCAGCAGCGCAAGTTCCGCGCGCCTGCCGACGAACGGACGTGCCGTAGGCATCGACTCGGGTTCGATGCAGGCGACGACCTTGTGGGCCGTAAGACCCGCGCTCGCGTCCACCCGTTCGAAACCACACTTTGTTTCCAGCCGATCCGCAACTTCCGTGGCGACCAGTATCGAGTTGCGTTCGGCGAGGCGAGCGAGTTCGCGCGCGACGCCAGACGCGCGACCCGTCAGCGGGAAAGGCGCTTCCAACGACGCCGGCAACACCTGTCCTGCAGCGATACCGCACGCAAGCGCGCATCCTGCGATCGACACTTCATGCGGTGGCGCAGTCGTCAGTTGTCGTGCGGCCCGCAACGCTCGATCAGCCTCGTTGCCTGCGAGCGACGCCAGCCCGAACACGGCGAGGACTTCGCCCTGCGAAACGCGGTCGACAAGGCCGCCGAAGCGCTCGACCGCTGCACGCACCTGGGCCTCCATGGCCACCCAGCGGCGCTGGACGATTTCCGGATCAGGGTCGCCCATGTCCGTGGCGATACAGCGGACGCACAAGACGACCGCTTCGCGCAACGTCGGCGCGACTCGATGCAAAGTCTGCACATCTGCCGACGTAGCGGTGCCGTCAGTCTCATGCTCGTTCGGCGCCGGCGCACGGCGCTGACGCATGATTTCACGCAGCAGCGCGTCGGTCGCCGGCTCGGTGGCGACATCGAGGTCACGCCGCAACGCCTCCTGACAGAGACGGTACTGGCGCAGCGCGTCCGTGTGACGGCCGAGCCGCGCGAGCGCGGACATCAACCGACGGTGCGCATGTTCATTGCAAGGCTCGACTTGGACCAGCCGCTCGAGGGCACTCAGCAGGCCGGTCAAATCGCCGGCAGCGGTGGAATGGGCAGCGACTCGTTCGAGCAAGTCGACCAGTTGGCGCCGGAATTGCTGGCGCTGATCGCGCGCCCAGTGGTCGAACGCCAGCGAGTGGACTTCGATGGCGCCGAAAAGCTCGTCGCCATAGCGGTCGATCGAACCCAGCAGGGCACCCGGCGATTCGTCGCGTGCGAGTTCGTGCAGGTCGCGTACGTCGCTGGTCACCAGTTTTTCGTCGAGCCACACGGCTTTGGCATCCGCGCGGAGCGTGTCCGGCGGCAAGACACGCCGTAGCGCGGCAAGGGCCTGTCGCAAGCTCGAACGCGCCAGTTCCTGGTCCGCCGCGTCCCATAACAGCGACGCCAGGAAATCCCGCGGCAGTGGCACGCCGGGCCGCAACGCAAGACAGCCGAGCAACGCCTGGCACTTACGGGCCGAGATCGGAATCTCGGTTCCGTCATGAGCCCGCACGCGGACTCCGCCGACCAGGTCGATCCGTACGCGCGGCACGCCGTGACTCCTGCGGTCCTTGTTGGCTCCGTTGGACCGGCAACGCCATTTTCACGATTTTTTCACGGTTGTCGACACGGCGCTTTCACGAGCGGGCGATAAATTTCCTCACCAGTCGGGGGACACGCCCGATCGCGCATAAACTTTTGCAACAGGAGATAGCCATGGAATTCAAAGACCGACGCGGCCTGGCGGTGTCGAGCCGCAATCAGGCCGCCCTGGACCAGTTCGAAACGGCCCTCGATTTGACGACCTCGTACTTCGTCGATCCGCTGGCCACGATCACGGCGGCCATCGAACTCGAGCCCGCTTGTGCCATTGCGCATTGCTTGCGCGCCGCACTGGGCGTGATGTCGACGGAGCGCGGTGCAGTGCCGATGATTGCGGAGAGCGTCGAGGTCATCGCGGCGCCCGAGACCCGGGCCAATGAACGCGAGCGCATGCATGGAGCGGCAGCTCGCGCATGGCTGGAAGGCGATTTCGCGCGTTCCAACCAGCTCTATGGCGACATCGTCGTGCAGTATCCGCGCGACCTGCTGGCCGTGCAGACGGCGCACGTTGGGGATTTCTTCCTGGGCCAGTCGACGATGTTGCGCGACCGCATTGCGCAGGCCCTGCCGCACTGGAATGCCGGCATGCCGGGTTACGGGTATCTGCTTGGCATGCACGCGTTTGGACTCGAAGAAACGGCCCTGTACGACCGGGCGGAAGACACCGGCCGCAGTGCGCTGGAACTCAATCGACGCGATCCCTGGGCCGTGCACGCCGTCGCCCACGTGATGGAAATGCAGGGACGGGTTCGCGACGGCATCGATTGGCTGACATCCCGCGAGGCCGACTGGGCCCCGGACAACGGTCTCGCCTTCCACAACTGGTGGCACCTCGCGCTGCATTCGCTGGAACTCGGTGACCACGAGCGCGTGCTCGAGCTCTACGACACGCGTATCCGGCCAACCCCGTCGCCAGCTGCGCTCGAAATGCTCGATGCGTCCGCGATGTTGTGGCGCCTCACCCTGCGCGGGGTCGACGTCGGCCCACGTTGGCAGGCGCTTGCGGAATCGTGGCAGCCGCTCGCGGACGAAGGCTTCTATTCCTTCAACGACGTGCACGCGACGCTTGCCTTCGTCGGAGCCGGCGATTGGACTAACGTCGAACGCGTGATCGCGAGCCTCGAACGCGCCGCAAGCGAGCCTGGCACCAACGGGATGATGTCGCGTGAGGTGGGTTTGCCACTGTCACGGGCCATCGCGGCTTTCGGACGCGAACGCTACGCTGACGCGGTCGCCCTGATCATGCCGATGCGTGCGAACGCACATCGTTTCGGCGGCAGCCACGCGCAGCGCGACATCGTGCATTTGACGCTGGTGGAATCGGCGTTGCGAGCGGGCCAGTCGGCGCTCGCCGCGGCACTTGCTGCCGAGCGAACGAACCTCAAGCGGACGAGCCCATTCAACTGGCGGCTGTCCGCGCGGGCATTCGAGGCGCAGGGTAATGTCGAAGAAGCCAGGCGCGCACGCGACGTGGCGGACCTGCACTGCAAGGCGCACCAGGCACCTCGCACGGCGACGCGAGTTGCGGCGTAACGGAACATGACGTCGGAACTGACGTAATTGCCGGTGCAAATGCGGCGTGGGGCAGTCCCTGAAAAACAGGGCCGCCCCACGTCACTCGAGTCTCGCAGCCCGCATGCAGCGAAAACCGCCCTGCTGCGTCGCCCCTCAGTTACACGGAGCTTGAGTATCGACGTTGAAGGGTGTCGTCACTGGGACGCGAAATGGACCGTAATAAACCGGTGTCCCGGGCGGTGCGCTCACGTGCAAGCAGGTGGTGCCGCCGCCCTTCGGCAGGAAGTTGACCCCGTCGATGCCGTTGCCGCTGGCGTTGAACATAAATACGATCTGATACGGGTTGGTCAACCAGTCAAGGGCATCGCCTTCGTCGAGCGCGAAACCTTTGACGCTCGTGTAGGCCGTATTCGAGTAGATCGATCCCGCGAAGGTAATGGCGCCACCGGCCGCGACTGCCTTCAGTCGCCATTCACCGCTCGGGCAGTCCTGCCAGAGGAAAACGCCGGCATCGACCGCACCGTCCAGCGGCGGCGCACCACACGGGTAAGCGGGCGCGACGCCCGGCGTAACCGGAAGGATGCCCACGCCTTCGATGACGCGATACAGCCGGTTGGCCGGCACGCCCGCGAACGTCTGCACGGCGCCACTGGGCCAATCCACCCGCAAGTCGACAGTCGTGTTGGCGCCAAGACCGAAGTGACTGCGTCGCATGTCCTGGGCCCAGCGGTGGTAGGCGCCGTTTTGAACGCGCAATTGCATTACGCCGCCTGCGGTCGCGTACACGCGCGCGCCGACCGCATCTCGGTCCAGTTGCGTAGCGACGAGGTCGAGTTCGATCCAATGATTGCCATTGCCCGAATTCCGAAACAGCTTGTTCTGGCCGCCGAATTGCAGCGGCCGCAGGTTGAAGCCGTTGGTAACGAACAGGTCGAGGAATCCGTCCAGGTTGTAATCCGCCGTCACCACCGTATCGGCCGTGCCCGCCCCGCTCGCGACCGCAACGCCCACCGGCCCGGCGGCCCCGCCGGCGTCGGGCACCTGGGCAAACGTCCCATTACCGAGATTCTGGTAAAGAATGTTGGGGATATTGCCCGCGCCGGTACGGCAGGCCAGGTACAGGTCGAGGTCCATGTCGTTGTCGAAATCGCCCGCGGTAACACTGACACACTGCACCGGTGCACCGAGGCCCGCCGCCTCCGTGTTATCGATGAAGGTACCCCCGAAACTCGTCAACAGTGTCGGGCGCGCCGGCTTGTCCGACGGCCACCGCCCAATGCCGGCAAGACTCGAGATGGGCGCTGTGGAAGTGACCTGCAGATAGGCCTCGCTGAAAACACTGGGGCTGGTTGGCGACAGCTTTGTCACCACCTGGATCGTCCACCGCTGCTGTGCCGGATCGAAGCCAATCTGCATCGAGGGCAGGTCCGTGTCCGATGCCGGAGCCGGCGGCATCCCCCACGCGCTCGGGTCGGCCGGGTCGAGGAGTATTGGATTCGAGGTGGGGCTGCGGCCACCGGCCCCGATATTGATCTTGGTGAAGTCCGTTTCAGCACGCTCGTCCTGCTTGTTCCAATCTACAGTCAGCGTGACGGCTCCCGTCGACACGAAGCGGACTCCCTTGTTGCCGCCCGTGAGATTCGCCTCGAATGACGTCCCGCTGCCTCCGGTCCACCGTCGTGGGGCGCAGCTGAACGCCGCCCAGCACGAACATGTCCATGGACCCGTCGTTGTCGAAGTCCCCAAGGACGGAATCGGCGACCTGTGGGATTACCGGCAGGAAGGGCGCCGGCCTCGCGTTGTCGTAAACCTTCGACCAGGGCAACGGTACGGTGTCGAAAATCTTTTGCGGGAACGCCGTCTCGTCGGCGCACAGGAAATCAAGTCGCCCGTCGAACGTCACCTCGATAAGTTGGCCGTAATGGAATCGTCTGCACAGCAGTCTGGCGTCGCTGGTCGTCTCCGTGAAGACGCCGCTCGAATCCTGCCTGAAGAGTTTCGCGATGCCGGCGTACTGCGTCATTACGAAATCCGAGAGACTGTCGCCGTCATAATCGAGCCATACTGGCAGGCGGCCTCCGATGTCGATCATCGTAAGTCCACGCTCGACGGTCCTGTCGACCAGGCGGCCAAACTCATTGACCAGCAACTGGTTTAGGTTCCCCACGCCTGCGCTCACCAGCAGGTCCTGGTCTCCGTCGTTGTCGAAATCCGTCCACGATGCTCCGTGAGTATCGGCACCCGAACGATTGCGCCAGCTGAGAACCTGGTCCCCGGTGTCATGAAAGGTGCCGTCGCCTCGATTCAAGTAGAGGCTGTTCAGCTGGCGGTGATTGCTGGCGAAGATATCCGGGTAACCATCGCCATTCATGTCACCCCAGGACGCCCCGTAACTTTCGCCGGCCCGCGCAACCCCGGCTTCCACCGACACATCGCTGAAGGCGATTTGCGCGGATGCAACGCAAGGCGTCGCTGTTACTGCCGCCATCGCAGCCAGTTCTACAAACGTTGGAAGTCGGATTGAGGCCATAGCGTCACATCCTGTGGCTATCACACGTTGGAACATGATTCCCTGCCGGTGCTCCTGCGGCAATGAAAGAAAAGCCCGACGACGTGGCTAACGCTCCTACGGCGTGTCCGATAATAGGCCGAAACACGCGATAGCCTCGCCAATGCAACGCAACGCGTGCTACAGATGTGGGATCAAACGGAGACGTGGACCATGCGCGCACGGCAACTGTGGGTTCTCGTTGTGTCGAGTGCGTTTAGCGTCGGCGCGACAGCTGCGCCGCCGTGCGATGCCCCTGAATTTCGTCAATTCGACTTCTGGCTTGGCGAATGGAGGGTAACCAAGTCCGACGGACAGTTGGCGGGCACGAACCGGATCAGCCGCGAATACGGCGGTTGCGTCCTGCATGAGCACTACCAGACGGCCAAGGGGTACGAGGGCGAAAGCCTGAATACCTATGATTCTGGTCGCAAGCGGTGGCACCAGACGTGGGTGGACAACTCTGGAACGCTATTGCTGCTGGACGGCGGCATGCAGGGAAGCAACATGGTGCTCGAGGGCAGCACCACGGACGATAAGGGCGTCGTGACGCGGCACCGTATCACCTGGACGCCTTCGCCAGATGGCACGGTGCGACAGCATTGGCAGAGTACCGACGCGTCGGGCGGTTGGATCACGGCCTTCGATGGCATTTATCGGCGGGCCGATCCGACACCCATGCAGCCGTGATTGCGAAGTCGAAACCATCCCAACGCCATTCTCGTAAACCGGGGTACCGGTCCAAGACGTTCGACTACTCGCTGGACTATGGGCAGTGCGACTTGCGAAGACACCCCGAACTGTATCGCGTCGGGCGGGGTGAGCAAGGCGTTTTGCTGGTAGAACCTTACAAGAGCGAGATCCTGCCGCACTGGAAATTTCGCAGTGTCGCCATCGCCACGGAGTCCACCGCGGCAATCACCAGCCTTTTTGCTGCCTATAAAAAACAGCGTGACTTTGTCGGCATGGACATGGCCCGAAAATTCCTGCAGATGGGCTACACGCGGGCCCGACGCTACGCGAACCACGCTTCTGGTCGCAAATATGATGGCGCGGGCGACGTGCTTCCTGTCGAACCCGATGCCGAGAAAGCCGCGGCCGCGGCGGTGTTCTGGCGAGCCTGGAAGAGCGTCGAGGCCGATACCGACTATCAACGACGGAAGGCTGCGCACAAGGCTCGGTACGGATAGCGGAACCGGTCGTCAGACAGAATTGAGCGAAGCGGAGCGTAGCAACGACGAGAGTGATTTCACTCCTGCATTTCGACGCATACGAGCAAGCCGCACCGCGGGCACGTCGTCGTCGAAACCGGCTTGAGCTCGAACCACCGCCGGCCGCACTGGCACCGCAACTGCAGGACCCACTGGCCTATCGCCTGGCCCACTCGATGCTCCTCGACTTCGTATCCCTCGGGCATCCGTGTGATGCTCGGTACGATCGCCGACTCGTCAGGGTCGAAATACTCTCGCGCGTCGAGCAGATCGTTATCGTGGTCCGGCGTTTCCACACTGGGCGCCGCTGGTTTCTGGCGTGATTTCATGACCGTCCTTTTCGGACCATCTTGTTATTAGTGTCCACCACACTCTACGCCTACTGCATATCAGAATAATGTCGCCCCTCTCCTACACGGATATCGGATTAAGTAAAACGGCGTTGAGTTCATCGAAAATTGCTGCCGCCATTTCAAACGAACGCAGGCGCGCGGCATGCTCGAACACATTCGCGGTGAGTAACAACTCGTCCGGGCTGTGACGTTCAATGAATGCCTCGAGGCCTTTGCGTGCAGTGACTCGGCTGCCAACGACGGCACATGCCAGGGCCGCGTCCACGCCCATGCGTTCGGCCGGCGTGCTCACCGCATCGATGTCGTCCACCGGTGGCTGCACCAGCCCGGGGCGACCTCGCCGCAGATTGATGAAACCCAGTTGCTGTGACGTAAACAGTCGGCGCGCCTCGGCGTCGCTGTCCGCAACCACGACATTCAAGGCCAGCATGACGTGCGGACGCTCACAACGCGCCGAGGGCCGGAACGAGCTGCGATAAATTGCCAGTGCCGGCTCGAGCAAGTCCGGTGCGAAATGCGAAGCGAATGAATACGGCAGGCCCAGTTGCGCCGCCAGCTGTGCGCCGAACAGGCTTGAACCGAGGATCCACATTTCGACATCGGCCCCCGCTCCCGGGACGGCGCGGACTGCCTGCCCGGGCTGCGCCGGTTCGAAGTACTGCATGAGTTCGATCACGTCACGCGGAAATTCGTCGGCCGCCTGGTAATAACGACGCAAAGCACGCGCGGCGGCTTGATCTGTTCCGGGCGCCCGGCCGAGGCCGAGATCGATGCGCCCTGGATAAAGCGTGGCCAGCGTGCCGAACTGCTCCGCTACCTGCAGCGGTGCATGGTTCGGCAGCATGATGCCGCCTGCACCCACGCGAATCGTCGTCGTCGCGCCTGCCACGTGACCGATGAGCACGGCCGTTGCCGCACTCGCGATGCCGGGCATGTTGTGATGTTCGGCGAGCCAGAAACGCTTGTAACCCAGGCGCTCACCGAGTCGCGCGAGCTCGACCATATTCGCGAAGGACGTGCGTGCGTGGCTGCCCTCGGTGACGGGCACGAGATCGAGCATCGAATAAGGTATTGGAGTTATCGACATCGCCTCAACTCGTCATGACGGTCGGACCGCCTTTCGTCTCGGCGCGCTGGTAGGCGGGACGAGCCCGCATCCTGGCGCGATACGCATGCAGCTTCGGTTGCGAGGTGGTCTCGGTAGCGCGCGCGAGCAGCGCCTCCACCGCAAAGCTCATCTGGAAATCCGCCATCGTCAGCTGGGGTCCTGCAAACCAATCGTTGCGTGACAGGTGGCCTTCGATGAAACCGAGCGCGGCCTGCAGGTTCGGATCGACCAGCTGTGCCTGCACCTTCTCGCATAACGCACGCGCAATCGGCCGCGCGAAAAACGGCATGGGTCGCTTCGGAATCGTGGTGAACACCAGCTTCATCACCAGCCAGTTCATCAGCGAGCCTTCCGCGTAGTGCATCCAGTACCGGCACTGGCGGTATTCCGGAGTGCCTCGCGGCGGTTCCAGGGCTTGCAACTCCGGTGGCGCCCCTGCGCCATATTTTTCGACGATGTATTCGATGATGGCGCCCGATTCGGCGATCACCTCGCCATCGTCGGTCACGACAGGCGACTTGCCGAGCGGGTGCACTGCCTTCAACGCCGCCGGTGCCAGGCGTGTGACCGGATCGCGCCGGTAAACTTTTATCTCGTAAGGAACACCGAGTTCCTCGAGCAGCCACAGGATGCGCTGGGAGCGGGACGTCTCGAGGTGATGCACGATGAGCATGTCGTAACCGGTCCGTTGTTTGATTGCTTCGCCCGGCAGGGTAGCAGCCACCCCGGCCCGCGTCGAAGCTCTCGCCGATGTGGACTAGTGGTGGATCAGACGTACCGACCATGAAATCGGAACGTCGTTGCCAACCCATTCGGTCGACTGCAACTCGCCCTGCCCGATTCCGAAATCGAGTCGCTTGATCGTCGCCTTGCCCGTGAGGTAGAGGACCGGCTTGCCCGCCTCGACCACGCGTCGTGTAGCAAGTGGCAGGCGTACCGGGCGCGAAACCCCGCGCAGGGTCAATGTGCCGCTGGCCTCGTAGTGGTCTGCACTTTTCTGGTCGATCCGCGATGATGCGAAGCGACCTGTCGGAATCCGCGCCGTATCAAAAAGGTCTGCGCCGCGCAGCGCCGTATCACGGTCGCCATCGCCGGTATCGAGCGAGGCGACGTCAACCGTGACCACCAGGTTTCCTCCGGAGAGCGTCTCCGCGTCCGTGTGCAACACGACACCGAACTTGTCGAATTTACCGGTGTTCACGGCACCGGCCTGCGTGAACGAAAACGTCAATTTGCTGTGGGCCGCATCCGTCGCCCATTCCTCGGCATGAAGCCTCGGCGACGACATCAGCAACAGCGCCAGCGACAGGCACGTGCAGGGCAGCATTCGTTTCATGAGATTGTCCTTCAACACGAATTGATGCCGAAGCGCCCCGGCGATGTGCAGCAGCGCGAGTGCCCCCAGCGTGTAAGCGAGGCACTTGTGTGTTGTCCTCATGAACTGGAACAGGGCGTCACTGGGCGCGACCAGGTCCGGCAGTTGCACGAGCCCGAACCAACTTACCGAGTACTTCTTCGCCGACGACATCAACCAGCCGGACAACGGCATCAGGAACAGGCAGGCATACAGACCCGCGTGCGTGACGCGCGCGAGCAGGCGCTCGAGCGGTCGCAGGTTCGTCGGAACTTCAGGGCCGGGACTTGCGAGCCGCCAGGCGAGCCGTATGAGTGCCAGGCCGAGTATGGTGATGCCAAAGGACTTATGCCGCGCCAGCAGCGCCAGTTTCTGCAGGCCCAGCGGCAGGTCGGCCGCCAGGTAGGCGAGCGTGACCTGCGTGAGAACGAGCGCCACGATCAGCCAGTGCAGCAATTGCGAGACCGGTCCCCAGCGTTCGGAAGAATTAGCGAGCATCATTTTTCTTGCCCGTACGAGGCACGATGCGGATGTCGATCGTGGCAGTGACCGGATCGAACAGGATCTCGGCCTCGGCCCGCCGCAATTGCTGCCGGACCTGTGCAACCTTCGCGTCGTGCGTAACGTCGCGCTCGCCATAGTCCGTGCCTTCGCGCAGCACGAAGGATTCGATCACGCCGAGCAGCGCCTCCTCGGACAACTCCTGGTACGGTACGGCGACTGGCGCCGGTCGTTCGCGATCATCCTGCCATTCGTCCATGTCCTGCCCTTTGCGTCCAATCGTCACGGCCTCCGCGCCAGGACACCGTCCATGGCCAGCTCGGTCGTGAACCCGGCGTTACGCAGCCGCCGGGCCACCTCGTTCGGCACATCGCGTCCGCTCGTGAGCTTGTTCGGTGTACCAGTGTAATGAAACATCGTGCCGCGGCGTTTCAGCACGCGCGCCAGTTGATCGTAAAACGCCTGCGAATACAGTTCACCCGCGACGCCGAAGCGCGGTGGGTCGTGCAGTATGGCGTCCATCGAGTCGGCAGCGAGCGAAGCAATGCGAATGGCGATGTCGCCTTCGACCAGTTGCAAACGCTCGCTCGGCGCCGGCGACCACGGGTTCAGTGTGCGCAACCACAGCACGTCAGGATTCTTCTCGAACGAACACACGCGCGCAGCGCCTCCTGCAAGGCAGCAGGCCGCGAAATACCCGAGTCCGCCACACGTGTCCAGCACGACCTTGCCGCGTGGCTGGATCAGGCCGACCTTGCGTTCCGCGTCCGCGTACGGTGACACCTGCGCCGAGGGCAGCATCTTGATACCGTCGATTTCGAACGTCGGTGCACCCCACTCCGTGGGCACCAGCTTGATCAGCGAGCCAGCGAATCGCATGGCGGGTTCGAACGACGCACCGTCCCAGTAATAGATCGTCCGCTCCTTGCAGGTTTCGAGATAGGGAAAGCGGCGCCCGTCCGACGACCAGGCCTCCGGTCCAAGCGATGCCGAGACCGTCGTACGGCCGAGATCCAGCGAACACCGTACGGACGGCTCGCCTGCCAGCACGGCTGTACGCAAGGTCTGGTGCACCTGCAGCGTCAACAGGGGGTCCATCGCTACCTCTACCGGTCGCCGGGATCATATCTTCGAGGTGGCGGGGCAATCTCGGCTATTCTTGACGCAGCCTTTGCCCAACCCCGAACCGCATGGAGAGTTCATGGCCAAACCCAACTATTCACACCAGAAAAAGCAACGCGAGCAGGCTGCGAAGAAAAAGCGCGAGGAAAAGCAGCAGCGTCGCCAGCAGAAAAAAGACGAGCCGGGTGACCCGGGAGCGCCCGACGCGCCCCAGCAGGGCTGAATTCCCATAGGCTTACTGTCAGTTCCTGGTGTCGGTGCCCGGCGCCGGCACGTCGCGCATGGCTTCCTGCCAGATCCGCTTGGGCACGTGCGATTGCAACCGCTGTAACAGCAGGTCTACCAACTCCTCGTCGATTTCGTGGCCTATGAACGGCACCACGTCCGCCGTGACATCCGCGTCCAGGCCGAGCAAGTGCTGGGCAGCCTCAATCGTGTGCCTGTAGGGCACCACCGTGTCCTCCTTGCCGTGCAACAGGTGGATCGTTGCCGCCGCCGGCACGCGCCGTGGCAGCGCTGCAAAGCGCCCTGCGATGCCTACCGCCCGTGCGGCCAGGTCGTCGGCACCGACAATGGCCTCGAGCGCAATCATGGCACCCTGCGAAAACCCGATGATGGCCGTGGCGGCCGCGCTGGCGCCGGTGCGTTGCTGCCAGCCTCGCACCTCCTCCTGGAACGCAGGCAGCACTGCGGCCAGCCGCTCGCCGCGGTTCGCATCGCCGACGTTCGCCAACGGAAACCACTCGAACCCGCCGGTAGTGCCGGCAGGCGCCGGTGCTTCGATGCTGACCACGGTGCTGTCCGGAAACGCCTTCGCGACGCGGCGACCGAGCGGCACGAGGTCGTCGGCATTTGCACCCCAGCCGTGCACCAGCAGGAACAACTGCCGCGGCACGCCTGTCGCCTGCTGCACGACGACGGCGCGATAGTTCGTCGTCACAGGTCACTTCCGCGCGCTGTCCACGATTGCCGCGACTGTGTTGCCATTTTCCCCGTCCCAGTAGGCGACGTGCTGCCCTAGAACCAGTTGTAGTTGAAGCTGATGCTGATGCGCTCGGATTTGGCGGGATTCGGCGGCACTTCATGGCGCAGCCAGCTCTCGAACAACAGGACCGTGCCAGCGGCGACCGGCATCGTGACCCAGGCCCGCTTGTGCGGACTGCAATCCTGCCGGCGCGGTGGGGCGGCCATGAACCGATCGAGACGCGGATCTTCGACTTTCAATCCAGGCGCACCCCGCGGAGTGCGCACGTAGTAGGTGCCACTGATCGTTGAGAGCGGGTGCAGGTGCAGGCCATGCGTCACGCTGGTTGGCATGATGTTGAACCAGCAGTCCGTCATCGATAGTTCGCGACCGTCGAGGTCGTATTCCTGCGCCCGCGCAAAGGCCGCGACGTGGCGCTGCAGTTTTTTCTGCAGCGCGGCGAAGGTGGGCGACAGCGTCTGCATGCGGCTCAACGAGCCATAGGACGTATATCCTCCCGGATAACGCGTCCTTGACCACGCCTGCCCCGCCACATCGTCGGCGCTGTATTGCCGGCATTCCTGCAGCAGGCGCGCATTGAAGGGCTCCCAGCCCGCCGTCTGCAGCCTCGCGGAGTAAACCAGCGTCGGAAACAGCGCTTGCACGGCCACAGGCTATGGGTCTTCTCGCTTTCTGTCGTGAGCGCCAACCACCATCACAGCGTCCCGGCCGCGTCCGCGCGCGCCGCGGCATTCGAGGGCAACGCGAAATCGCCACTGGCACGGAAGCGCTGTGTCCTGAACGACGAACTGTTCAACTTGCCGGCCATCGAATAGGTAATGTTTTCGACCGGCTTGCCGTCGAGCACGCCCATGACCTGCCGCACCATGCGCAGCATCGAAATGGTCACGGGCACGGCGATGACAGCTTCGCCGAAGCGCGGCACGGAGCCGGTCTCGTCGCTCACGCCGCTCGCAAACGTCTTGCCCTGCACGTCCAGGCTAAGGGCGACGCCGTCGTAGTCGAGCGGCGTGTCGTTGGGATTCTGCACCCGCAGTTTGACCAGCAGGCGCATCTCCATGCCCTCGCCCGGCAGCGATTCGATGCCGGCGACCGTAACCTGCAAGGGATCGCGATCGGACAGCGTGGCGCACGCGGTCAGTCCCATCAGGACGACGGGTATCACAGCGCGCCGCAGCAGCTTCAGGAAGTATTCGTTCATGCAGGCCTCGTGTGCGGCGGTGCCGCGTATGTCGGAACTCCAGCGTTGCGTCCGGTATTGAACCTACCGCGCAGCTGGCGCGGCCGTCATGTTACCGCCATCGCTTGCGTGCAGGACCAGCGTGCCCTGCGGTGTGATCTCGAAGCGCTGCAGCTTGCCCAATACGGCGAAAAAGCTGGCTTCCAGGCTCGTGAGCGGCTCGGCGCAAGCCATCATCGTCGTGGCTCCCTGGGCGAAGCCGAGTCCCTCGCCGGTCAACACGTAGGTGCCGGAGTAGCTGTTGCAGAACGCCCTGCCCGAGACGCGACCGTCGTTGCCGAAGACAAGTGTTGCTCGCGCATCGGCCGGCACGTCGACCGAATTGATGCTGGCGACCTGCCACTGATTGCGTTGCAGCAGTGTGGCGGGCTCGCCGCCGCAACCACGCAAGACCTGCGGGTCGCCGCGTCGACCCACCTCGACGGCATACGGGTAGGGCATGCCGGTCATGGTATCCGCGCAAAGGCGATCCCACGCGGTGATCGTTATGGCGCTCTCGCCCTCGCCCGCGTCGTAGCGCGTACCGCCTGCGATGCGCGTAACCACCGGCCGACCATACGACGCACGGGATGCTCGTTCCTGCATTCCGAACTCCAGCGCGTCGGTAGTGATCGCAACGTGCCAGCCCGGCTCATTGCCGCGCGCACGCAACAATGTCGCAGGTTCGGTCGGCGGCGGTGCGGCCTGGCAGCCAGACACGACAAGGATCGCCATGCAGCGTCCCACGCCAGCCGCGGCAGATAAACGCGCCGACACGGACAAGTGCTAGATCCGCACGAATTCCTTGAAACCGCCCCAGAACATGCGCTTGCCGTCGAACGGAAGGCTCTTCGGATCCATCATCGAAGCCAGGCGCGGATCTTTCATGACCTTGGCATTGACGCTGTCGCGCTGGCGTTTGGACTTGTAGATGATCCACGAAAACACCACGACCTCATCGCCCTTGAGCTTCACGCTCTGCGGAAATGATGTCAGCTTGCCGGGCTTGACGTCGTCCCCCACGCATTCCACGTAATCGATGGCGCCGTACTCGCGCCACACCTTGCCGGCCTTGCGGGCCATGCGGCGATACGCCTGCAGCTGGCTCTTCGGGACCGGCAACACAAATCCGTCGACATAGTTCGCCATGGCGAGACCCTCCTTGGAGTACTGCTTCGAAAAAACGCCGATGTCTCAGCTCTTGTCCTCAGCATACGCGCGCACGAGTTCCTGGAGGAACCGACGAGCATCCATCACGGACCGCACCAGTACGCGCTCATTGAGGCCGTGCGCACCACTGGGCTCGGCATCCGTGAAGATGCCGGAGATACCGTACGTCGGGATACCGGCGGTATTCAAATAACGGCCGTCCGTGCCACCGGTCGCCATGATTGGCCCCACTTGCGCCTCCGGCCAGAATTTTCTCGCGAGTGTCTTGATCGGGTCCATGATCGCCGGAGTCAATGGGGGAACCGGGGCGGTCTCGCGTTTTTCGCCGGTGATGCGGACCGCGATTGCGGCATCGTCGATCACGCGTATCAGATCGGCGTGTATTGCATCGACCGGGATACCCGGCAGGATCCGGCAGTTCACGTTGACGCGCGCGCGTTGCGGCAGGGCGTTGGGTGCGTGTCCCGCGTCGAACTGCGTGGCGACGCAAGTGGTGCGCATCATTCCGTTCCAGGTCGGGTTCGCTGTCCACAGCCGCTGCGCGACAGCGTCGTCCGCCGGATTCCGGAGAATCGCCTGCAGGTCCGCGGCGACTTCCGGAGGCGCGAATTCGGCTTGCGCGCGGAAGTACCCGCGAGTGACGTCGTTGAGAGCCACCGGGAATTGGTACTCCGCCAGGCGGGTCACCGCAGCGGCCATCCTGCTGATCGGATTTTCACGAGTTGGACGTGAGCTGTGGCCGCCCTTGTGGGTGAGTTCGAGAGTGAAATCCTGGTGGACCTTCTCGCCAGCCTGGACGTCGAGGCTCACCGGCTTGCCGGCAGGATCGAGCAGGCCGCCGGCGCCTTCATTGATGACGAATTTGGCGCGCATGAGTTCGGGATGGGACGCCAGCAACCACCTGACACCGTTGAAGTTCTCCGGCGTCTCCTCGCCGCAGGTCAACGCGAGCCTCACCCCGCGGCGCGGAACGAACCTGGCCTCACTCCAGCGCACCAGCAAGTCGGTGAAAATCGACGCCATCGCCTTGTCGTCAATGGCGCCACGCGCGTAAAAGTAACCGCCCTCCTCGACGAGCTTGAAAGGATCGCGTGCCCAATCCTCACGGCGCGCTTCGACGACGTCGATATGCGCCAGCAGCATGATCGGCTCGAGCGTCTGGTCCCGCCCCGGATACAAGGCGATGAGCGAACCGCTTTTGGCGTGTTCTGCGGGCGCCAGCACCTGCATCGATGCAGCGGGCATCCCGCTCGCCTGCAGGCGGCGCGCCATCTTATTGGCAGCCTCGGTACAACTGCCGCTCGAGAGCGTTGTATTCGTTTCAACGAGCTCCTTGTAGAGCGCCCGGAAAGCTGCTTCGCCGCCGTCAGGACGTGGCGCGGCGCTGGCAAGACCCGACAGCAGGAACAAACCGCCGGCGATCGCCGCAACCTGAAAAATCAAGGTATGCATCAACCTCATCGTTTCGTTACCCGAGCGCTCTCCGATCGGCGCGGAGCAGGTCAAGTGTACGCAACTACTGCCGGGCTTTCCGCTGCGACACAAGCGGTTGCATCAGCTCGGACAACCGGTCCGTCGCTGTCTCGATGCGCTCGAGTCTCGGGTATTTCAGCCCGTCGTGATATTCCAGCGTTGCAGTCGTGTACGTATCCGACTTGCGCACGAGCAGGTCGATTTTTCGCGTCTTGTCCGTTTGCGCGTCCTTGATCGCATCGCGCAACAGCGCCGGGGAATAGGCTCGCGCATTAACGGCGACCAGCGTCATGCCTGGAGCGATGCCTGCCTTGAACGCCGGGCTGCCCCAATAGACCTCCGCGACGTTGTCGTCCTTGCCGATCGCCAGGCCAAGTGAGAACAGATGGTTGTCGAGCGAACTTGCGGCGTTGGAGATACGCGTATACCGCGACGGCTCGCTGGCGTAGATCAGGCGCCAGCCACCACGCGTCAGGCCCTCCATAGGCAAACGCGGGCCGTGACCCTCGAGGCGCTGGTGCAGTAGCGCAGCCCAGTCATTGCTCGCCACCGCTTCGAGTCCTGCGACGATGTCTTCGAACGTATAGGAGACCGGCGTTACCTGGCCGTCACTGACGCCGAAAAACGCACGCGCAAAATCGTCGAGTGAACGTCGCCCGCCTGACAACTCGCGGATGCGGGTATCCACTTCGAGCCACAGCAGCGCTCCTTCCGTGTAGTAATCCCTGCTTCGTTGCCAGCTCGGGAAACTCTGCGCGCCGCGGTACAAGATGACCGGTTGATAGGTCGTGTCCTGCAGGCTGCGCCACTCACGCCCTCCTCGCCCGACATCGAGTGTTGCGACATATTCAGCGAGTGCGTCGCGCGCAAACTCCTGCGACCACAAACCGCCACGGGTTGCGAGGACCAGGCCGAGATACTCGGTCATGCCTTCGTAGACCCAGAGCAACTGCGGGTCGACCGGTATTTCAAACGACGGCGTCCAGAGTCCTGCCGGCCGGCGGAACTTGCCGTTCCACGAGTGCACGAATTCATGCGGCAGCAGGTCGCGAACCGCCGAGCTCTCGTCCCATTCGGTGAAATAGCCGAGGCCGACGCCATTCTCGCTGGACTGGTGATGTTCGAGACCGATCGATGCGAAGTGGCCGCTGATCGCCAGCAGGAAATCGTAGTGTGCGAAGTGTCGCGTGCGAAACAGCGCAAACGCCTCCTGCACCGTGCGTCGATGCGCCTCGATCTGGGGCGCGGTTGCCGCCAGTTCGGCCGGTCGATCCGCAAAGACGTTCAGGCGCACCGGCGCCTTTGCATTCGTGTCGAGGTCGATTCGACGATAATGCGGGCCGGAAAAAAGCGGCGAATCCACGAGGTGCTCCAGTGTCACCGGCGCGAACGCGACGACGTCCCCCGACCGCGTTGCGCCATCCAGTGCGGTGGCGTACTGCCAACCGGCCGGCAACCGGATCGACGGCTCGATCGTGATCTGGCGCGCGTAGTGTCCTGCCGGGTATAGCAGCGTTTTCTCCCACTGCAGGCCGAGCAGGTCCGGTGTCATGACGCGGCGCGGCCAGTCGCCCGCGACAGGCGTAAGGAACTCGAACTGCAGGACCAGTTGCGCGGTGCCGGCTGGCACGTCGACGTGGAAGGCATGCATGTTTTCGGTGTCGCGCTGCCACTCTAGACGCTGGCCGGTTTCGGTTGCGATCAGCAGCCCGGCCAACAGTTGAACCGGCCCCGTCGTCGAGTGGTTCCCTGGCAGCCAGCGCGGGTAATACAACGTGAGCGGGCCCGCGCCTGCGACCGGCACGACTTCCCGTACGCGAAACACACGGTGATCCAGGTCGGTCGCATCGACTTCGAGGCGAATGGTGCCCGCGTACGGTACGTCGCGTGCCTCGGGAATGGTCGGGGGTGCTGCCGCCGCAGCCATCGCGATCAACAGCGTTCCCCATGTCATGCGCCGCATCGTCCGCAGCGTGCCGCGCAGACGCCTCATGCCGTGATCAGTAATGATTCGCGCAATCGCTCGATTGCGGCCAGGTCGACGCCTAGTTCAGCATCGAGGTACGCGAGCACCGATCCGTGCCGTGCATCGATCGCGTCGAGACTCGCGACGATATAATCGGGGCTTGCGGCCAGGATCGCCTCTCGCGCCGGCTCGGAAAGAGCCAGGACCGGAGCCGCGGTGACCGCCATTCCAGCGCCGGTCGCGTCCTGCCCCAGCAGTTGCTGACGAAGGTCCACCGCGGTATTCGTCAACGCGTAATCCTCGATCACCACGTCGCGGGGCACGCCCAACGCCGTGAGTATCAATGCCACGGCGATGCCGGTGCGGTCCTTGCCGGCCGAACAGTGCACGATGAACGCGCCCGCTTCCGGGCAGCTTTTTTGCAGTCCTTCGAAGACGCCACGCAGGCGGGGCCGGAGCGCGTACGGCAGCCGCACGTACATCTCGTGCATGGCCGCGCGGGCGGTCTCGCGCGAATCGGCGGACATGAAGCGCTCGCTGCGCAATGGCGAGGTCTCGGTCTCGGTCGGCCATGACAGCGTCGTCACCGCCGTGCCGAAATCGGGGTTTGGGTTGTGCGCTCGTTCGTTCGTGCGGCGTAGATCGCAGACCATGCGCAGGCCCAGCCCATTGACCGTGTCGAGGTCGCCGGCGGTCAGCCGCGAAAGCACGCCGGACCGGTACAGCCGGCCCCAGCGCACGACCGTGCCGTCCGCCGCGGGGTAGCCGCCGAAATCCCGGAAATTGCAACCGCCGAGCAGCGGTAAGATACGTGTCGCAGTCATGCGAACATCATCCCATGTCCTGCCGACATGTGACCATCGCGCGACGGCTGTTGTTAACCTTGAACGAGAGACTTTGCATGCGGAACACGATTCGGATTGTCGCCGCCAGTTTGATGCTGGCGCTGGCGGTGCCCGGCCATGCGCAGAAAAGCGCCGGCGACGTCGCCGATGACTCGACCATTGCCGCCACCATCAAGGCCGGCCTGCTCGACAACCAGAAGACGCACGCGGGCCGGATCAACGTCGAAAGCTACAAGGGTGTCGTGCAGTTGAGCGGCTTCGTCGAAACCGAGGCCGAGAAGGAAGCGGCCGGCAAGGTGGCCAAGGGTGTCTCCGGGGTTCGCGAGGTCAATAACAGCATCGCGCTGCAACCGAAAACTTCGTGGGGCACCAAGCTCGACGACAGCCTGCTTACCGGCAAGGTCAAGGCCGCGCTGATGGATTCGAGTGAGATCAAGAGCATGCAGATCAACGTCGAGACCAGGAATGGCGTCACCCAGCTCGCAGGTTTTGTCACGTCCCAGGGCATGAAAGAGCGCGCGGGCAAGCTCGCAGCCTCGATCGAAGGCGTCAAGAGCGTGGACAACGCGCTGCTGGTCAAGCCGAAGTAGCAAGGCCCCAGTACGCATACATGTGCACGCGGCCTGTCCGCACATCGCACATGGCGCGCTTCTGTTGTCCTTCCTCCTGCCACTCCTTGATGGCGACGCGTGCCGGCAATTGCACGGGCGTCAGGAATTGCGTCTCGAGTCGCGCGCTCGGCACGGCCTTTTCGATCGGTGTCTCGGCGATGCTGCGCGCCAGCGCCCACATGCCGTGAGAAATCGCACCACGCAGACCCAGGTAACGGGCGGCACGATCGCTCAGGTGGATCGGATTGAAATCGCCCGAAACGCGCGCGTAATCCCAGGCCAGGCGCGAGGTGACGTCGAGTTCCAGCAGCACCTTGCTGTCCTTGGGTGCCTTCGGTGGCCGCGCTGGCCGGCTCGGCGGCCGCTCGGTCGATGGCGGCCAGCGCGACAGGAACACGCAGTTCTCGCTCCAGACCACCTGCTGCTCGCTGGTCAGCACCGTATCCATGTCGAATGCGAGGCCCGCGTCCGTCTTGCGGTAATTGCACGCGACCGTATGCAGGTCGAGTGACATGCCGGGATGCAGCTCGCCAGGGACAGTGATCGTGTTGGTCAGGTGGATCAAGCCCGAGGGCCGCAATGGAAACGCCGCGTTGGCGAAGATGCCCATGTGCAGCGGCATCGCGAGCACGTGCGGGAACGTGAGCGGCACGTAGCCATTGCGCACCATGAGCGCATCGAAGCCGCACACGGCCGCATACCGCGCGACGTGCGCCGGATCGATTCGAACTTTTTCGACCCGCGCGTGGAACTCGGGCGGGTCTGCGACCGTCGTGACATCCGGCCGCTTGTTCAGGAGCGCGCGCGGAAAACTCGCCAGTGCGGACGGCAGTTTGGCGAACCGCAGTTGTACGGAGTGAGCCACCTAAGGCTGGATCTTGGAAATGACGACGGCCGAGCCTGGAGTCACCGCCCTTCTTCAGCACGGCGGAACCGACCAGGTCGCCGCTCGCGGTAATTGCAGTGCCGCCAAAGGCTACGCGCGCGGTGATTTCGACGTCGTCTACGGAAGACAGGTTGCGGCCCTCGATCATTGAATTCGCATCGCTCAGCGTCACTGTCGCCGGCAGCTTATCAGCTGTGAGACGCACCGCGGCGAGCGGAGGACCCGGGATGCCGGGCTGGCGCGCGGAAACGAACAACGGCATGCCCGGCCTGAGCTTCGCCGCCACCGCCGGGTCGATCGATACCGCCACCTGGATCGTGCGTCCGGTGGGTGCCGCCTCAGGATCGCCCGGCGTGCCGGTCATCGACGGGCCTCCCGCGCCAGGAGCAGGTTCCGCTGCCGGCGCCACCGATACGCCGAGCGCGGCCAGCTGGTTCGCGATCACTTGTCGAATTTCCGCGGGTGGATTCTGTTCCAGCAGCTTCTGCCAGTTCATCCTGGCGGTCTCGTTGTCGCCAGTGCGCACGGCGATGACGCCCGAGTACCACAGGGCCTTCTGGCTGTTGCCATCGGCGGCGAGCGCGGCATCCACAATTTCCTTGGCGCGAGGTTGCAGCGCAGGCTCGTCGCCCAGGATCATCGCCTCGGCGATGTCGAGTTCCAGTTCAGGGTCTTTCTCGGGCAACAGTTGCGCCGCCTTCTCGTAGGCCGTCATGGCTTTCGCTGAAGAGCCGCCCATGAGGTAAGTGCGGCCGAGCAGGCGCCAGCCCTCCGCGTCGCCGGGATTCTGCGCGAGCCGTTGTTCGAGCGCCGCGGTGACCTGGGCCATGGGATCCGCTTCCGTGCCGGTGCCAGCCTCCCGCGGCAGCGCGGCGATCATCGCCGGATTATTCCAGGGAAAATTGCTGATGCCGGCGTACAGCGACGCTGCCAGTACCGGCACCGCCAGTGCGAGCACGATGGCCACCGCATTGGCCTTCCGCAACGGGGCCGCGTCCTTGCGCGCGACAGGCACGGGGCGCACCAGCGGGTAGACCACGACGCCGATGGCCAGCAGTGCCATGGCCGCGCAGAAAACAACGAAAATCGACATCAAGATTGACCGGCCTCCGGGCCGGAATTATCCGCATCGGCCTCGGCGGCCTGCTTGCGAATGTAACGGATGCACGACGAACGCGCCGAGCAACAGCATGATCACGGGCCCTGCCCAGAGCAGGAACGTGGCGGCCGTCATGCGCGGCCGGTACAGCACGAAATCGCCGTAACGCTCCAGCATGAATTCCCGGATCTCGGCATCGGTCTTGCCGGCAGAGATCATTTCGCGCACTTCGCGACGCAGGTCTTTCGCGAGCGTCGCGTTCGAGTCCGCGATGGTCTGGTTCTGGCAGACGAGGCAGCGCAGTTCGCGGCTGATGTGTTCATAGCGCGCTTGCAGGGCCGGGTCGTCGAACTCGCGTTCGGTATCGACCGCGAATGCAGCGCCAGCCCACGCGAGCAACAAGGTCGCGGCGAGCACGCGCAGCATGCCTGGAATTTTCATGGAGGAAGTACGCTTCAACCGGAGGCTTGGGCAGTGCGACTCGCACGGGCCTGTTCGATGCGCGGCAGGAATTCCTTGGCCCAGACTTCCATCGTCATCGGCGCGATGTGCTTGTACAGCACCTTGCCGTCCGGCCCGATCAGGAATGTCTCCGGCGCGCCGTAGACGCCCCAGTCGATCGCCACGCGCCCCTCCGCGTCCTCGGCCACGGCGGCGTACGGATTGCCGAGCACGCGCAACCACTCTTGCGCGGCGGCGTTGTCGTCCTTCCAGTTCAGGCCGATCATCGGCACGGCGTTCTGTCGTGCGATGGCGAGCAGCGTCTCGTGTTCGTCGCGGCAACCCACGCACCATGTGCCCCACACATTGAGCACCCAGGGCCGTCCAAGCAATTCACTTGGACGCGACCGGGTATGACGCATCCTGCACGCTCGGCAGCGTTGAATTCGGGGGCCGGCTTGCCGATCAGCGGCGACGGCACGTAAGACGGATCGCGAAACAGGCCGACGAACAGGAACGCGCCGAGCAGCGCGAACAGTGCGAACGGCAGGATGAACTTCAACGCGGAGGCGGTCAGCCGCATGCTCAGGTGGCCTGCGCCGCGCGACCCGGGGCGATGACGTCGTCTGCCGTGACTTTGCGCGTGCGATAGCGACGATCCGTGATCGCGATGAAACCCCCGAGCGCCATCACCAGCGCACCCAGCCAGATGAAGCGAACCAGCGGCTTGTACTGCACGCGCACGCTCCAGGCCCCGTCGCCGAGTGTCTTCGCCCATGGCGACGAACAGGTCGCGGTTCCAATCGACCTCGATACCGGCTTCCGTCATCGGGCTGCGCTGCACGCGGTAGACGCGCTTCTGCGGATGCAACGTCGCGACGAGCTCGTCGCCCACGCGTGATCGTGACTTCGGCTTGCTCGGCCTGGTAGTTCGGCCCTTCCACCTGCCGGGTGCTGTTGAAATGGAAGGTGTAGCCCTTCAGCTCGATGCTGTCGCCCGGGCGCAGCGCGACGTCTTTCTCGATGCGATAGTTCTGCGTGACCGCAACGCCGATCGCAAACAGGCCGACGCCGATATGCGCCACCGTCATGCCGACCAGGCCGCGCGTCAGCGCCTGCCGGCCCAGCAGTCGCTTGACGGGCTCGTACAGCGATGACAGGACGACCCAGAAGCCGCCCGTGAGACCCACGGCGCTCATCAGGTGGAACCCGCCATAGGCCACGCGGGGGATGGTCACGCCGAGCACGGCCGCGATTGCCAGTATCACGAGCAGGGCCGGCCTCTTCTCGCCGAGCCTGCCCTTCTTCCACGCCGCGTGCATGCCGACGCCGAGCAACGCGAGCAACGGCAGCGTCGGGATCAGGAACACCTTGTTGAAATAGGGTGGCCCGACCGAAATCTTGCCCATGTTGAGCGCGTCGAGGAACAGCGGGTACAGCGTGCCGACCAGGATCAGCGCGGCGGCAACCAGCAACACCAGGTTGTTGAACAGCAGGAACGACTCGCGCGAGACGGTCTCGAACCCGCCACTCGTGCGCAGCGCCGGACCGCGCCAGGCGTAAAGAGCGAGCGAGCCGCCGACGCACACGGTCAGGAATATCAGGATGAACAGGCCGCGGCTCGGATCGCTGGCGAACGCATGTACCGAGACGAGCACGCCGGAACGCACGAGGAACGTGCCGAGCAGGCTCAGCGAGAACGCGATGATCGACAACAACAGCGTCCAGCTCTTGAAGAGTCCGCGTTTCTCGGTGACCGCGAGCGAGTGGATCAGCGCCGTGCCGACCAGCCACGGCATGAACGAAGCGTTCTCGACCGGATCCCAGAACCACCAGCCGCCCCAGCCGAGTTCGTAGTAGGCCCACCAGCTGCCGAGCGCGATGCCGACCGTCAGCAGCATCCAGGCGACGGTGGTCCACGGACGCGCCCAGCGCGCCCACTTCTCGTCGAGCTTGCCTTCGAGCAGGGCCGCGACGGCAAACGCAAACGCCACCGAGAAACCGACGTAGCCGAGGTAGAGCATCGGCGGATGCACGGCGAGCGCGAAATCCTGCAGCAGCGGATTGAGGTCGCGACCGTCCATCGCGGCGGGGATCAGGCGTTCGAACGGATTGGACGTGAACAGGATGAAGGCCTGGAAACCGACGCTGACGACACCCAGCACGCCGAGCACTCGAGCCGCAAACGTTGCGGGCAGGTTGCGGCTGAACGCCGCGACGCCGATCGACCAGCTGGCCAGGGCCAGCGACCAGAGCAGCAGTGATCCTTCGTGTGCGCCCCAGACGGCCGAGAAGCGATAGAACGTCGGCAACGCGCTGTTGGAGTTATTGGCAACGTAGGCCACCGAGAAATCGTTCTTGTAGAACGCCCACGCCAGCACGGCGAACGCCATCGCGACAAACGTCCATTGGCCGGCCACGGCGGGACGCACCGCCGCCATCCACCGGTGGTTGCCGAGGGCCGCACCGGCCAGGCCGAGAACGGCCTGCGCCAGCGACAGCAGCAGTGCCAGGACGAGCGCGAAAAGACCCAGTTCTACGATCATGCGAACGTGGCTCCGGCGAGCACGCAGTAGTGACTCATGCGATCAGGTGCTGCCAGGCGGTGGCGTGGCGGCCGCGCCTGCCGCGGCGTCCATGTGCGGCTTCAGGCTCTCCTTCACCTCGGGCGGCATGTAGTTCTCGTCGTGCTTGGCGAGGACTTCTTCGGCGACGAACTGGCCGTCCGTCGAGCTTGCCGCGCGCAATGATGCCCTGCCCCTCACGGAACAGATCGGGCAACACGCCGGTGTACGAGACCCCGACCTGCTGCGCGTAATCCGTCAGCGTGAAGTTGACCTCGAGGCTGCCCGGCAGGCGCCTGACGCTGCCTTTTTCGACCATGCCACCCACGCGAAAGCTGCGGCTCGCAGGCGCCTCGCCCGCGTGCACCTGCGTCGGGCTGTAGTAATACAGCAGGTTCTGGTTGAACGCCTTCGAGCGCAAACGATGTGGCGATACCGACGCCGGCCAGGATCGCCACGACGGTCAACATGCGTTTTTGACGCGGTGTCATGAGCGGGCCTCCGCTGGCGAGTTCGACACGACGCCGGGCGGCCGCCTGGGCGTCGGTTTCGCTGCGGCGGGCCGACCACCAGTTCCAGAGCAGCACCAGTGCCGTGAGGCCGTAGGCCGGCCACACGTATTCTGCGTAACCACCCATCTGAAGAAAAGCGTGCAAGTCCATGAATTCAGCTCGCTTCTTTAAGCCACGTCGCGTTGCGTTCCCGGCGCAGTATCTCACCCCGCAGCCGGCGCGAGATCGCCCAGCCGAAATACAGCTGGAAGCCGGCGATCATGATGAACAGCGGGATCAGCATCTCGACCGGCATCGACGGCTTGCCGAACTTGGTTACGCTCGCGGGCTGGTGCAGCGTCGTCCACCACTCTACCGAGTAATGAATGATCGGGATGTTGATGACGCCTACCAGTGCCAGCACGGCGCTGGCCCGGTCTGCACGCTGCGGATCGTCGAACGAAGCCCGCAACGACATGTAGCCGAGGTACAGGAACAGCAACAGCAACTCGGACGTCAGTCTCGCATCCCAGACCCACCAGGTGCCCCACATCGGTTTGCCCCAGATCGAGCCGGTCGCCAGCGCAAGGAACGTGAACGAAGCACCGATCGGAGCACAGGCCGCCGCGGCGCCGTGCGCCAGCTTGATGCGCCAGATGAGGCCGACCCCGGCGGCGACCGCCATGACCACGTACGTGAACATCGACATCCAGGCGCTCGGGCGCATGCACGTACAGGATCCGGAACCCGTCGCCCTGCTGGTAATCGGCCGGCGCCTTGACGAGCCCCCACCACGCTGCCGAGCAGGATCAGCGCCAGCGCCGCCCAGCCGAACCACGGGGCATGTCTGCCCGAGGATGCGGTAAGCGTGCGGCGGCGATGCGAGTTTATGGAACCAGGTCCACATGTTGTCCCTCTTGACTGCCCAACGTGCGTTCCGTTCAGTCGGTTGCGTCAAATACGTGTCAATTTTCGACGCTGATCCGGATCGCCGCAGACATCGCGAGCGGCCCGAGACTCAGCGCCAGGAAAAAGATGGCCGCCAGCAGTTGCAGCGGACCGGCTGGCGAGTCGCCGTCCATCTGCATGCCGACCGCGCGCGCGCCGAAAATCAGCAGTGGCATGGCGAGCGGCAGCACCAGCAACGACAGCAGCACGCTGCCGCGGCGCACGCCCAACGGTCAGCGCTGCACCGATCCCGCCCAGGATACTGAGCGTGCCGGTGCCGAGCAGCAGCGACAGCAGCAGCACGCCCCAGGCGCTCGTAGGGCAAGCCGAGCGCCGGTGCCGACGATGCGGCGACATGACGACCAGCGGCAGACCCGTCAGCACCCAGTGCGCGGCCACCTTGGCCAGCAGCAGCCAACCGAGCGGTTGCCCCGTCAGCACCCATTGTTCGGTGGTGCCGTCTTCCACGTCGGCCCGGAACAGCGATCTCGAGCGCCAGCAGCGACGCGAGCAGCGCCGCCACCCACACGATCCCGCCTGCAATGATCGCGCAGCTGCGACAGGTCCGGCGTCGTCGCGAGCGGAAACATCGTCGTGACGACGACGTAGAAAATCAGTGGTTGCGCGACTTCGTCCCAGCGACGCCAGGCCAGCGTCATGTCGCGCTGGAAGACGAGCCTCGCCGCAGCGATCGTAGATGTGCGATTCATGGCTCCAGCTCGAGGCGACGCAGGATCGCTGCGTCGTCGAGCAGTCGCTGATGCGCCGCCGCGATCGCGAGACCACCGCTGCGCCACGTGTTCGACGATCAGTTCTTCGACGAGCTGCGACGCCCGCCATGTCGAGGTTCGTGACCGGCTCGTCGAGAATCCAGAGCGGCGCGTCGGCCAGCAGCAGGCGCGCCAGCGCCAGCCGGCGCTTCTGGCCGGCCGAGAGCGAGCGCGCGGGCAGGTCGCCACGCGACGAGATGCCGACGCGATCGAGCGCGGCGTCGACATCGCCGGCCGTCAGCGACTGCCGCAGGCCCGCGAGGAACTTGAGGTTCTCGCGTGAGGTCAGGTCGCCCTTCAGCGAGTTGAGGTGACCGAGATAGGCGATCTCGGCATGGAATTCGTCGGCGACGCCGCGAATCGATTTGCCGCGCCAGTGCATGTCGCCGGTCTCGGCGGGCAACAGCCCGCAGATCACGCGCAGCAACGTCGTCTTGCCGACGCCGTTGGGACCCGTGATCTTGCAGGACTTCGCCAGGCCGGACGCTGAAGGACACGTCACGCAGGACGTGCCGGTCTCCGCGCCAAGCATTGATTGCGCGGGCCTCGAAGCAGGCCCCGTCGAATGCCATCCCGCCTCCGCGCCATTTGCTGGATCTCGCCGCACCGCGACGTGCGATGGCGACAGATTGGGCGCGAAGTCTAGCAAAACAGACTCATGCCAGTGTCGGGACTTACCGCAGTCACGTTCGGTCGGCTCGAGCGATCAGGTCGCTGCCCTCTTCGACACGCTGTCCAGTTTCGACATGCACCTGCGATCACGACGCTCGGCCGGCCAGGGCGCCGTGAGCGAGTGTTCCATCTTCATCGCTTCGAGCACCATGCAGCACCGCGCCCGCGGCGACGGCCTGGCCCGCGGCCACACGCACGTCGAGCACGTGCCCGGGCATCGGTGCGCGGAAATGGCCTTCGTGCTCCGCTGAAACGTGATGCTCGGCGCCGGTATCCTCGACGAAATCGTATCGCACACATTGGCGGCGCACGATGCAGCGGTCGCGTTCGATCTCGATGCGCGCCATGAACGGCTTGCCGTCGATGACGACCCGCCCAGTGCCGGCCTGCCTGCTGCGAAGTGACGTCGATGCGGTGCTCGCGCTCGCCGAGCCGCACCTTGACACCGTCGCGGCCACGACTCATCGCAGCCAATGTTGCTGGACGGTCTCGTCGGCGAGGCGCGGCCGGTGCGGTCGGCGCCTGCACGTCGAGACGCAACGGCACGCGCACGATCGGCGGGGCCATTCATGCGGAACCCCGTCGCGGCGTGCCACGGACTCGCTGCGGCATGGGCGCGCCCGCCCTCGTCCCCGGGCAGCGCATGCAGCCGGGCGACGGCGGCCAGCAGCCAGGCAGCGGTGATTTCCTCGGCGTCCATCCCGAGACCGAGTCGTGCATCGCTCTCGAGCAGGCGCGTGCTCACGTCGCCGCTGCGCACGGGCTCGGCGCCGAGGATCTGCCAGAGGAAGCGCGCGTTCGTCCGCACACCCTCGACCTCGGTTGCCTCGAGCGCACGCTGCAGTCGCTCGATCGCGCCGAGTCGATCCGGTGCCCAGGCAATGACCTTGGCGATCATCGGATCGTAATGGACCGTGACTTCGTCGCCCTCCTCGACGCCCGCATCGATGCGCACGTGTTCCTGCCGCGGCCGGAAACCGCAGCCGTGCCAGTCGCCCCGTCGACGGCAGGAAGCCCCGCTCCGGATCCTCCGCGTACAGGCGCGCTTCGACGGCATGGCCGTGCCGCGAAATCTGCGATTGCTCGAGCGGCAACGGTTCGCCGGAGGCGACGCGGAATTGCCACTCGACGAGGTCGAGCCCCGTGATCATCTCGGTGACCGGGTGTTCGACCTGCAGCCGCGTGTTCATCTCCAGGAAATAGAACGAACCGGCGTCGTAGAGAAATTCGACGGTGCCCGCGCCGCGATATGTGACGGCGTTGGCCGCGGCCACGGCCGCCGCGCCCATCGCTGCGCGCGTGGCGTCGGTGAGCCCGGGCGCCGGCGCTTCCTCGATCACCTTCTGGTGCCGGCGCTGCAACGAACAGTCGCGCTCGAACAAGTGCACGGCATTGCCATGGCTGTCCGCGAAGACCTGGATCTCGACGTGGCGGCCGTTCTCGACGAAGCGTTCGAGCAGCAGGCGGTCGTCGCCGAACGATTTGGCGGCTTCGCGTCGCGCACTTGCCATCGCTTCGGCGAGCTGCGTGGATTCGCGCACGATGCGCATGCCCTTGCCGCCGCCGCCTGCGGTCGGCTTGATCAGCAACGGAAACCCGAGTTTGCCTGCCGCGGCGATCAGCGCCCGATCGGACTGGTCGGCATCGTCGTAACCGGGCAGCACGGGTACACCCGCCGCGGCCATCAACCGTCGCGCCTCGCTCTTCGAGCCCATGCGGTCGATGGCGTCGGGCGGCGGGCCGACGAAGATCGACGCCGGCGTCGCTGCAGGCCCGCGCAAACGCGGCATTCTCGGCCAGGAATCCGTAGCCCGGGATGGATGGCTTCGCAGCGCGTTGTCGCGGGCCACCGTGAGCAACGCGCTCGACGTTCAGGTAGCTCTCGCTTCGCCGCCGGCGGGTCCGATGCACACCGCTTCGTCGGCGAGCCGCACGTGCAGCGCGCCGCGTCCGCTTCGGAATAGACGGCGACCGTGCGGATGCCCAGCCGGCGCGCGGTGCGCATGATGCGGCACGCAATTTCGCCGCGGTTCGCTATCAGGACGCTCTTGAGCATGGGCTTTACATCCTGAAAATGCCGTAAGGCGTCTCGCCCGTGTCGGGCCGGCACGTCGCCGCCGCGAGCGCCAGCGCGAGCACGTCACGCGTATCCGCAGGGTCGATCACGCCGTCGTCCCAGAGTCGCGCGCTCGCATACGGCCGGGTGACCCTGCGTTTCGTACTGACTGCGGATCTCGTCGCGGAACCCGCGCTCGTCTTCCTCGGCCCAGGTCTCGCCGCGACGCTGCAGACCCTCGCGCTTGACGATCGCCAAAACCGTTGCCGCCTGCTCGCCACCCATCACCGAGATGCGCGAATTCGGCCAGGTCCACAGGAACCGACCGCCGTACGCGCGCCCGCACATGGCGTAATTGCCCGCGCCGAACGAGCCGCCGATGATCACCGTGAACTTCGGCACCGACGCGCACGCCACGGCGGTCACCATCTTGGCGCCGTCGCGCGCAATGCCGCCCGCTTCGTACTTGCGCCCGACCATGAACCCCGTGATGTTCTGCAGGAACACGAGCGGGATGCGGCGGCGATTGCAGAGTTCGACGAAGTGCGCGCCCTTGAGCGCGGATTCGGAGAAGAGCACGCCGTTGTTGGCGATGATGCCGACCGGGTAGCCCGCGATACGCGCGAAGCCGCACACGAGTGTCGTGCCGTACAGTTCCTTGAATTCGTCGAACTCGGACGCATCGACCAGGCGCGCGATTACTTCGCGCACGTCGTAGGGGTGACGCGTGTCGCGCGGCACGATCCCGTAAAGTTCCTGCGCTGGATACTTCGGGGACTGGCCGGCCCCGGCGGCGGCCGGGCGCCCTCGCGGTTCAGGTTGCGCGACCAGGCGCCGCGCCATCCAGAGCGCATGCGCATCGTTGTCGGCCAGGTAGTCGACCACGCCCGACTGGCGAGCGTGCACGTCACCACCGCCCAGCGTCTCCGCATCCACGCGTTCACCCGTCGCGGCCTGCACGAGCGGCGGTCCACCGAGGAAAATCGTGCCCTGCTCGCGCACGATGATCGACTCGTCGCACATCGCCGGCACGTAAGCACCGCCCGCCGTGCATGAACCCATGACGACTGCCAGTTGCGGAATGCCGAGCGCCGACATCTGTGCCTGGTTGTAGAAGATGCGACCGAAGTGCTCGCGATCCGGAAACACGTCGTCCTGGCGCGGCAGGAACGCGCCGCCCGAATCGACCAGGTAGATGCAGGGCAGCCGGTTCTCGAGCGCGACTTCCTGGGCGCGCAGGTGCTTCTTGACGGTGATCGGGTAATAGGTGCCGCCTTTCACCGTCGCGTCGTTGCCGACGATGACGCATTCGAGCCCGGCCACGCGACCGATGCCCGCGACGATGCCAGCGGAAGGCAGCCAGTCGTCGTATAGCTCATGCCCGGCGAGCTGCGCCGATCTCGAGAAACGGCGAGCCGGGATCGAGCAGTCGATCGACGCGGTCGCGCACGAACAGTTTCCCGCGGCCCTCGTGCTGGGTGCGCGCCGCGGCCGAACCGCCATTGCGAACCTTTGCAATCAGCCCGCACAGTTCCTGTGCAAGCTGCCGATTCGCGGCTTCGTTTGCCGCGAATTCCGGACTGGCCCGGTTGATACGGGTCTCGAGTACTGTCATGCGCGGCAGCTCCCTTGCGATCATCAGCGGCGAGCGAGTGCCGCCAGGATCCGTTCGGCCTGCTTCAGGTGCGGCCGGTCGATCATGCGGCCGTCCATCGACAACGCACCGGTCCCCGGCGAGCTTGCGAACATCTCGATCACCCTGCCGCGCCCAGTCGACCTCTTCCAGCGACGGACTGAATGCCGCGTGGATCGGCCCGATCTGCGCGGGGTGAATCGCGAGCTTGCCGACGAAGCCGTCGCGGCGCGCACCCCGCGCGCGACGTTCGAGCGCCTCCACGTCACGGAATTCCGTGTCCGTGGTGTCGATCGCAGCGACGCCCGCCGCTGCCGCCATGACCAGGCAGGAGGCGCGCGCCATGCGAAATGCAAATTCGTACTCGCCGGATTCGCTGCGGTTGCCCGAGGCGCCGATGTCGGCCGCGAGGTCTTCCGCCCCCCACGTGAAGCCAATGACCCTGGCCGGTGTCTGCGCGAAGGAGGCCGCATTGAGCAACGCCCCCGCGGTCTCGGTGACGAGCGCGACGACCTTGATCGAGCCGGGTTCGTGCAGGTGAGTTACTTCCAGCGCTTCCAGCCAGTGATCGAGGCGGCGCAGGTCGTCGCCATTGCGTGCCTTCGGCAGCACCATGCCGTCCGGGCGCGCCGAAACGATCGCCGCGACGTCTTCGAGCGCATCGCGCGTTCGCGACGGGATTGATGCGCACCCAGAGCGGCAGGTTGCGCGGCGCACTGCGGATGTAGTGCGCGATGTCGTGCCGCGCCTTGGGCCGCGCCTCGGGTGTCACGGCATCCTCCAGGTCGAAGATCACCGCGTCGGCGCCGCTGGCGACCGCCTTGTCGAAGCGCTCCGGCCTGTCACCGGGCACGAACAGCATTGATCGCATCAGGCAGCCCCCGGACTTTTCTTCATGAGCGCCGTGCGTTTGCAGCACCGCACTTCCTCGTTACGCTGGTTGAAACAGCGGTGCACGAACATGACGATCCCGGCGTCCTGCCGCGACTTGCTCGGCCGCATCTCGTGCACGATGGTTTCCGTGCGCAGCGTATCCCCGAGATAAACCGGCTTCGGGAACCGGACCTCATCCCAGCCCAGATTCGCAACCGTCGTGCCGAGCGTCGTGTCGGCCACCGAGACCCCGACCATCAGGCTCAAGCGTGAAACAACTGTTGACGATTCTCGAGCCGAACTCGCTGCCCTTCATGTATTCCTCGTCCAGGTGCAGGGCCGCGGGGTTGTGCGTCAACGCACTGAACAAAAGGTTGTCCGTCTCCGTGACCGTGCGGCGCAGCACGTGCTCGAAGCGCATGCCGACGCTGAACTGCTCGTAAAAGAGTCCGCCCATCGCCATCGTATCGCTCCCCGTCTTGTCAGTGATCAGCGGCCGGTGGCCGCATACAGTTCGCGGCCGATCAGCATGCGCCGGATCTCGCTCGTGCCGGCGCCGATTTCATACAGCTTTGCGTCACGCAGGATACGCCCGGTCGCGAAATCGTTGATGTAGCCGTTGCCGCCGAGCGCCTGGATCGCTTCGAGCGCCATCTGCGTGGCCTTTTCGGACGCGAGCAGGATGCACCCGGCCGCGTCCATGCGGGTCGTCCTGCCGGCGTCGCAGGCACGAGCGACGGCATAGACGTAGGCAGCACAGGAACTGAACGCGGTGTACATGTCGGCAAGCTTGCCCTGCATGAACTGGAACGTGCCGATCGGCGCGCCGAACTGCTTGCGCTCGTGCACGTATGGCACCACTTCGTCGAGGCATGCGCGCATCAGGCCGATCGGCCCGCCCGCAAGCACGACGCGCTCGTAGTCGAGGCCGCTCATGAGCACGCGGGCGCCGTGGCCAACCTCGGCCAGCACGTTCTCGACCGGCACTTCGCAGTCCTGGAATACCAGCTCGCAGGTATCGGACCCGCGCATGCCGAGCTTGTCGAGCTTCTGCGCCGTCGAGAAACCCTTGATGCCTCGCTCGATGATGAACGCCGTAACACCCTTGGTGCCCGACGTAGGGTCGATCGTCGCGTAGACGATCAATGCGTCGGCCGTCGGGCCGTTCGTGATCCACATCTTGTTGCCGTTCAAGCACGTAATGATCGCCGCGCTTGACCGCGTGCGTACGCATGCTCATGACGTCCGAGCCAGAGCCGGGCTCGCTCATCGCGAGCGCACCGAGATGCTCGCCCGACGATCAGCTTCGGCAGGTAGCGCTGCTTTCTGCTCGGCCGTGCCCCAGCGTCGCAGCTGGTTGACGCAGAGATTCGAGTGAGCGCCGTAGGAAAGCCCGACGCTGCCGGACGCGCGACTGATCTCTTCCATCGCGACGACGTGAGCCAGGTAGCCGAGACCGGTGCCGCCGAGTTCGGTTTCGACCGTGATTCCGAGCAGCCCCATTCGCCGAGGCGCGGCCAGAGGTCGCGCGGAAACTGATTGGTGCGATCGATTTCCGCGGCACGCGGAGCAATCTCCTCGCGCGCAAAATCGCGCACGGTCTCGCGCAGCTGGGTCGATGTCTTCGCCCGAGTCCAAAGTCGAAATCGAGCATGGGAACTACTCCGGTGCTTGCAGACGTGAGGTTTGCGATATATTGTCCGACAATCGGACTATCCGTCAATAAGGACGAGAACCACGTGATCGAACCGACCCCGTGCCAAGCCTGCCCCTGTTCGAGCCGTTGACCCGGCAACCGGCCTACCATCGCGTGTCGTCCGCCATCGAACAAAAGATCCTCAGGCGCAGCCTGAAGACCGGGCGATGCGCTGCCGACCGAAACCGAGCTGGCGACGCAGTTCGCCGTGCACCGGTCGACCGTGCGTGAGGCCCTGCGACGACTGGAGTCCGCCGGGTCTCGTCGGTCGCGTCGGTGGCAGCAAACGATTACGCGTGACGCGGCCGGGACACGCCGAGACCGCAACGCACGTCGGCCGCACGCTCGCACTCGACGACGTGACCTTCATTGAACTCTGGGAAGCGATGCGTGCCGTGGCACCACGCACCGCAGCGATAGCAGCAGAACATGCAACCGACGCTGGCATTGCGCGGCTCTCCGCGATCATCACGGCTGTCGAGATCGGCGCGGGGTGCGGATGCTGCCGTCGAACGCGTCGTCGATTTCTTTGGTGCCCTCGCCGAGCTGAGCGGCAACCGCGTGCTGATGCTGGCGATGCAACCCGTTACGCGCCTGCTCGCCCCCTCCCTGCGGCGCATGATCGATCGTGTGCCGCAGGGACGCACGCGCATCCTCGTGGCCCAGCGCTGCATCGTCGAAGCGATTCGCGAGCACAAGCCAACGGAAGCCGAGTCGTGGATGCTCCGGCACGTGCAGGATTTCCGGCGCGGTTACGAGCTTGCCGGGATTGCGCTCGACACGCGCGTGGGGACGTCGACGGTGTCGAGCGACGCCGCGTAGGGACAACGCAGTCGAACGGCCTCGTCACTCATGCTGTTTGCGAGCCAACGGTTGATTGGCCGGCGCCTGCAGAGGCTCGCCCTCGATCGAGAACTGGGAGCCGTGGCAGGGACAGTCCCAGCAGCATTCGAAACTGTTCCAACGCACGACGCAGCCTGCGTGAGTGCACGTAGCGCTCAGCAGGTGCAACTGGCCATCGGGCGCTCGATACGCCGCCACTTTTTCGCCATCGACGCTTGAGATTGCTCCTTGCCCCGGTCCAAGCAGCTCGGGCGACTCCACTTCGCCGCTGCCGAGGTGGGCCGCCCAGTGCCGGGCGGCATCGAGATTCTCCGAGAGATATTCGCCTAGCCCGTGCACCATGGAGCGCGACGGGTCGTACAGCGACTCCCAGGGACTCGAGCGTCCATTGACCTGGTCGCGCAGGATCAGGCTCGCGGCAACACCGGTGGTCAGGCCTTCACCGCTATCCCCGGTGACCAGCCAGACCCGCTCGTGCTGCGGACTGGGTCCGATGAACGGCACGTAATCGGCAGGCTCCAGGACCTGTCCGGACCAGCGATGCGTAATGTCGCCCATCTCCGGAAACAATGCGCGCGACCAATTTTCGAGCAGCGCGAAGCGATGCGCCATGTCGTCTGCCTCGCCCGTCTTGTGGTCCTCGCCGCCGACGATCACGCAGGTCGTGCTCCGCGCCGGGCTGCACGCGCACATAGTGGTACGCCGGCTCGAGCGTGTCCCAGACCAGCGAGTCCGGTGCGACGCCGCGGGGCAGTTTCGCCGCGAGCACGTAGGTGCGGTACGGCGCCTGTTTGGTATGGATCGGAATGGTCAGGTGGAACGGCGAGTTCGTCGCGACCACAACGGCTCTCGCCGAAATGCGGCGACCCTGCTGACATGTCGCAACGACGGTGCCGTCCTTCTCGTCCAGCGAGACCACCGGCGTCGACGCGTAGACCGCCGCGCCCCGCGCGTGCAGCAACGCCAGCAAGCCATAAAGGTATTTCAGCGGGTGAAAGCGCGCCTGGCGCGGAAAGCGTAGCGCCGGCCACGCCGCCCAGGGACCGGGACCATGATCATTCCATTCAACTTCGCTGAACCCAATCTGGCCCGCCGCGGTCAACTCGTTGCGCAGCAGCCTTACGTCTTCTTGCGCACGCCGGCACGAGAAACCCGTCGACACGTGCGAAATCGCAATCGATCTGTTCCTCAGACGAAATTTGCTCGATGCGATCGACGGCGGCGGACTGGCTCGCAAAATACTGACGCGCCGTTTCCGGACCGCGCGTGCTGATCAGCTCGTGATAATAGTCGTCGAGTTCGAATGCGAGATGTGCACTCGTGCGTGCCGTCATGCCTCGCGCCGGTCGTCCGCGATCGACCACGACGACCTCTCGTCCCGACAACGCCAGTTCATACGCCGCGGAGAGGCCGGCGATTCCCGCGCCGATGACGAGCACGTCGGTGCTTACGTCCTGCAGGAGCGGCGGCAGTTCAATGGCGGGCAGGTCCATCCAGAGCGAACGACTCTGTTCCTGTTCGACATTCATGCGGGATTGCCTCCATCTGCGGGAGGCGCACGATGACCGCCCGGCCCGGAAGCTCAGGCTACCGCTGCAGGCAGACGCAGTCCTGTCAGGGCATGACTGAAGTCGTTGCCGGTTGATTCCCCGGCCGAGTGAATAACCTGCAAGCAGTGCGGCACGCGCGATTTCAGCCCGTTAAACTGCGCGCCGTGCCCCGGTGGCGAAATTGGTAGACGCTTCAGACTTAAAATCTGCTGGCCGCAAGGCCGTGCCGGTTCGATTCCGGCCCGGGGCACCACATCTGAGTCATCTGATCGGACCGTAACTTGGCACCGACAATGTCGCGTGACCTGGCAATTCGTCTCCGCCAATTACTCATGCGTTCGTGCAGAAACTAAAACCCCGGCCGTGGCCGGGGTCGTTGTGCTGCGAGCGTGTTGCTTAACGTTTGCGACGGCGAGTCAGCGCGAGGCCTGTCAGCCCGAGGGCAAGCAGCGCGAGCGTGCCGGGCTCGGGAACGGCAACCGGATCGCAGAAACTTGGTCTTGGGTCGGTCAAGCACAAAAATGCATCAAAGGCCGCAAAGCTAGTTGTCGGAGCGACCACGAGTGCCGCCGCCAAGCCAAGACCTGCTAAACCTGGATATTTGTTGCTCATGGAACTCCCCCTTCGTTGCACGGCGCGCGGCCGTTGTGTGATAGCAGCGGACGCTCAGTCTGCCTTGCGTCGTCGGCTCAGACCGAGTCCCGCGAGGCCCCTTCATCGCACGCCCCTCTTGTTCGTGTTCGCAGAGCCGTCCCGGCGATTGCACATAATCAGTGCAAGAACCAGGCCGGCGAATCGCGCTATAACTAAATCAACAACATAAGCTAGTTGTTAAGTTACGCCGCGCCGCAGCATGTAACTTAATCCGACACGCTCATCCGGTGAGCCTCGCCCGCCGGGAGCATCGCCGCATGATCGGATTAGGCAGCATCGCTGGCCTGTACGAACGCGAGCACGACGTGCACGCCTACTGCACGCACTGTCAGCGTTGGCGTGCACTCAACCTCGGATGGTTGATCCAGTGCGGCAAAGGCGCGATGCGACTGCCGTTCAAGGTACGTTGTCGTCAGTGCGGCGAACGAGGACTTTTGCAGGTGCGCCCGCCGATGCCCGCTCGCAGTTCGGCAGGTTGGATCACGCCGCCGACAGCGGCACCGCCTAACTAGTTGGTTCGATCGCTACGGCCAGGTGTTAGCGCCGCCACTCGACCATTTTAATTTCAGCCTCTAAGGCTTCAAGTCATCGGCCCATTGCCGCAGGAACGTCGGCGCGACTGGCCCGTACTGCTGCAGGAGGCTTAGCAGAAAGCGTTGTGCGATGCGTGCGTGGCGGATGGCGTTGTCCATGTCGCGACGATGCCGCGTGGCCGTGGCAAACGTCTCAGCGAATTACTCATGAGTTCGTGCAGAAATAAAAACTCCGGCGCGCGTCCGGGGTCGTGTGCTGCGTTGAGCGTGTCGCTTACGCGGCGCTGCGTCGTCGCGTGAGCGCGGGACCAAGCAGGCCGAGCAGTGCCAGCGCCACGATTACATCGAATGCACCGCCGCCACCTCCTGAGGGTTCGACGGTCGGTGGGGTCGGGGCTGGTGGTGGTGCAGGGGCTGGCGGTGAGACGAGGTATGCGTGGTATTCGCGAGCATTGTTGAAACCATTGGCCACGACCTGTCCGCGATCGTTGATGTCAACGCCATCATCGAGACGGACAGACGGCTGCAGCGGATCGGCTGGGTCAATGAGGCTATTGAGGTCGTGCAGCGTCGTGCCGTCCCAGAGCAAGGCGCTAACGCGCTCCGGCACGTCTGGCTCCGGAGGTAAGTTTGGATGGCTAGATGCGCTAGGACCATAAACGAGTCTGTAGGCGTAGCCCGTCACCTGCCCGGAGGCGTTGATGGCCACGCCAGAAGTGTAAGCGCCATGACTGTAAGGCCCCGTGAGCAGGCCGAGGTCCTGCATCCTCGTGCCGTCCCACAGGAAGGCTTGACGACCAAAGAAGCGTAAATCTGCGGCAGCCGTGTCGGCGTAGCCCGTCACCTGCCCGGAGGCGTTGATGGCCACGCCATAACTAGTGCCGTGCTGCTCGTCAGCGTGCCGAGGTCCTGCATCGTCGTGCCATCCCAGAGGAAGGCGTGAGCAGTCGGCCGTGTCGGAGAGCCCGTCACCTGCCCGGAGTCGTTGATGGCCACGCCATTACTAAACGTGCCCCCGAGCGTGCCGAGGTCCTGCAGCGTGGTGCCGTCCCACAGGAAGGCGTGAGTCTCCCCGTCGGCCGTGTCGGCGTAGCCCGTCACCTGCCCGGAGGCGTTGATGGCATTGCCAGCACTAGTCGCGCCCCCGAACGTGCCGAGGTCCTGCAGCGTGGTGCCGTCCCAGAGGAAGGCGTGAGTGTCCCCGTCGGCCGTGGTGGAGGAGCCCGTCACCTGCCCGGAGTCGTTGATGGCCACGCCAGAACTAAACGTGCCCCCGAGCGTGCCGAGGTCCTGCATCGTGGTGCCGTCCCAGAGGAAGGCGTGAGTGTCCCCGTCGGCCGTGTCGGCGTAGCCCGTCACCTGCCCGGAGGCGTTGATGGCCACGCCAACACTAGACGTGCCCCCGAACGTGCCGAGGTTCTGCATCGTGGTGCCGTCCCAGAGGAAAGCGTGAGTCTCCCCGTCGGCCGTGTCGGCGTAGCCCGTCACCTGCCCGGAGGCGTTGATGGCCACGCCGAGGCTCCGCGTGCCCCCCAGCGTGAGCTCGGTCAGCCGATAGGTTGTCGCCAACGCAGAGCCCGAGGCGAGCGCGAGCGCCACGCCCAAGGTGCCGACCAACGCCGAACGAATCGCGTATGTGTTCATCGAACCCCCCGCGCTTATTCGTCCTGAGACAAAGGGCGCTTTTCTTTAAGCGTATTACGCCTTTTTCGCCCTGGCGGCGCAAATAATGTTTATGGTGCCACTCGCCGCAAAACATGAATCCGAACTTTGATCATGCTGCAGCATGAACTGCACGCCTACCGCGTCGACTGCGATCGATGGCCGGCCGTGGCTGGTGCGGCAAGGAAAGGAACGATGCGGCTGCCTATCGGTGTGCGGTGTCGCGAGTGTGGCGAGATCGGATAACTGCGGACGGCGGTGAGAAATTCGAGTACGTGCGGCTGACGGAATCTGGTATGTCGCCCCTCGCCTGATCATTCACTATGTCGCCGCGCATCACTATTGCCCCCTCTGGCTTTTCTCGAAGCCGTAGAGAACCCGAGTCAGGTCGGCAAATTGGGACGACCGCAATTCACCTACGAGTCGATTCGCGAATCGGATCGCCGTATGCGTGAACTACGGGGACCACCAATTACTGAGGCGGAATTGGATCGGATTGTGGAGCAAGGGCTACGCCGCGATAGGGGTCCAAAGAGGCCCGTAGCTAGGTTGGAGTTGGCGCAGGAGTTCGTGATTTTCTTGTGGTCCGAAAATCTAAGTCAAGACGACATCGTGAAGCTGATCGAGGACGCGGAAGCAGCGCAACTACGGTATCAGAGCCCTAAACAGTTCCGGCCTGATCGCAATGGACAACGCCAGGATAAGCCCGACTGCCAATCCCACCATTGTGCCGGCAGCTACTCCGCGCCAAAGTACCTTTTGTTCGCTGCGCGCCATTTTCGACCTCCCAAAGCATGGGGATCCCTACCGCATTCCAGGTCAACTATAACAGCGGCGGCAGTCAACGTAGTTTTCGCCTCCTTAGCGTCTCTGTGTCGGCGGTTACCGGCCACACAGTACCAGTTGCGTTCACGCTCTTCTGATGCACGACGCCAATTGGTCAGGCTGCGAAGGTGGGCGCGACGCACCCGGTGTAGAGGGGACTGCCGTCTTGCATCCGGCAGTCCTCCCGTCGTGGCCATCATCCCGACGGTCTTGCCTGTGTGCCGCTTAGGGCTGCCATCTCTTCGACGATGCGCGGTTGTTCATGAACCCGCCGACGTTGACGCAGTTCGGGAAGCAGCGCACCCAATCGCCGGCCTGGTAGTAGAAGTCGTAACTGGTGTTCCTGCGGCAGCCGTTGAAGCCTCGGGTCGAGGTCAGGCGGTTGTTGAAGGTGCTCGGTATGTTCGCGCGGTACGAGCGGCTGCCGTAGCATCCGTAGATGTTGTTCGCGTACCAGGTATAGCTGGCGCCGCCGTAGTAGGTGCCGTCGTAGTCGATGCCGATCACCCGGGTCGCAGCCGGAGCGATGTCCGCCTCGCTGACCGACTGCGGCGAGGCGTCGGACGACAGCACGACGGTGTTGTCCGTCGCCGCGGCAATCGCGGCGGCAAAGGTCGTGTAACAGCCGACCGTCACCATCGCCGACATCTTCGCGTCCCCGGCCACGGGTGCGAGCACGGCCACGCAATGCTTGGCCGCGGGCGCGGCGCTGATTGCTGCCGGCTCGCTACCCTCATCGGCCTCGGGGAGGGACTCGGCCAGCGCAACCGAGGTGGTCAGCGCGGCGATGCCCAGCGTTGCAGCCAGGCGCAGCGGAGAGAATTTCGGGTTCATCTTTAACTCCTTCCAGTGGAATTGAAAAATGCAGAGAACAGCGAAGATCAACGCGAACGAATGTTTGTGCCGCGAACAACAGGCTACCAACGGATGCCTTTGTCGCTCTCCTTTACAAAACAGTTGTGACGCCCGCGCTTCGCAAATTCATGCACGCTCTATGCCGCCGTCTGCTTGCGCCAGCATTTTCAGTCACTTTAGTGACAGCGAACGATCGGCGATGCCGGGGTTGTAAGGTAGATCGACGATCCGGCGCTGTGCGCGATGTCCACACGCTTAGGCTCGGTGCGCTCGATCCCCAGACTGATCGTCGGGTCCGCTTGCTCGGACAGACTTCTCGTCGAACACAGGCGACGTAGTGATCTGCCACGCGCGCATAGATGCGCGAACGCAGCCGCCCTGACCGCTCGTACGATCTAGCGGATCTACGCTTCTTCATTCGGACGCCGGGCGGCCGACGAGAAGGCGTAGCAAATGTATGGCGGCTAACGAGTCGCGACCTCATGACGAAGCATTCGCGCACTTGGCGTCCAGAGTAGATGGAAGGGAACAGCCGCTGGCCGCCGAAGTGCTTCACCGGCCATCGTGCGGGCACGTGTCTGGTCACACTCACACTGACGAATTCCGGCCCGGGGCATCAGTCGCCGTCGACGTTGTTCACAGTGCAACACGACGATTTGGCTGGGCGAACGCTTCTGCGGGGACTTCGGGATGTGCCTGATCAGCGACGAAGACGGTCAATGGATCGTGTAGCGCTGTCCGGCTGATCGAGTCCGAGCCTTTTAATTGGAGCGGCCGTGGGCCCGGTGGCTTGCCATTGACCACTGTATTGATACCGTCGACATAACCGCGGCCTAATTCCGCCAGGAGCGGGTCGTCGTCCTCCTTGAAGTCGCGCCATGCGAAGTGGTTCGGGTTCGACGAAAATCGTCTACCGAAACGCGCTCGTAGCAAGCCCCGCCTGTAACCACTCCAATACAGCGCGTCTTGAGCACCGGTCTGCATAGACGTAGCGAACTGCAGCTCCGACTCGAATTCTTCCGGGTCCATCGCCTTGCCTATTCGATCACCTTGCCTAGTTAGCGTACTAATGCAATGACGTCCCGGAGGTTGACGAGTGCCGGCACGAAGCGTCGTCGTCCAGCGACGTGGTCCTGAGGCGGACGTATGGGAATGTCGTTTTGCGCTGGCCTCTGGCGGTTTGGCTGAAGGCACAGCGAACTCAAAACGTTGACCTTTGCTGCGGCCCGAGTTCGAACTCCTCGGACCGGCGCCGCGCGTATTCGAGCGAGAGCTTGAAATTTTTTACCGCCATCCACGCGACGCTCGAACCGACGCTGCTTCGAATACTCGCGCAGGACGATGATAGCCGCGCCGCATGTTTTCTTTTGCAAAAGGGTCCAAAACTTCACAATAAGAATGTATTTTAAGTGATTGATTATAGTTACAAAAGACGGTGCATTGTTTTGCGAAGAAGTTAGCGCTGCTCTCAAGTGAGAATCATTCGCGTTTAAGCGAGCTACGTGGCAACCCGACGTAAAGCGGTCCAACCAACCGCGGCTAACGTGCTTGCAGTTCGCTTGAGCGCGTTCGTTAGAAGTCGCCTTGCGCCTGAATCGAGGCGCAGATCGATCGAGAAAAAGCATGATTTGACGAAGGTAATGCATGGCACGACATGACCGTTGCGCTGGTAGCAGCCTGCAGTGGCAGGTCGTAAGATCCCTGCGCACACTCTTAAATCAGGCGCGAGAGGTCTGCAGCGTTCATGGTCGAGACCGATCTCCCCCTCGAGGCGTCCGTCGACGAAATCATCGCGCGTCACGCCCATCAGCCAGGCGCCCTGCTCCCGGTCCTGCATGCAATCCAGGATGCCTTTGGTCACATCGATCCAGCACACGTGGGGCGGATCGCAGCGGTGCTCAACCTGTCGCGGGCCGAAGTGCATGGCGTAATCAGTTTTTATCACTACTTCCGCCAGCGGCCAGCCGGCCGCCATGTCGTCCAACTGTGTCGGGCGGAGGCCTGTCAGGCGATGCACTGCGAGCTGACTGAACAGCATGCAAAAGTGCGCCTCGGTGTCGATTACGGCGGCACGAGTGCAGACGGCGTGTTTACGCTCGCGGCGGCCTATTGCCTCGGCAATTGCGCAGCCGCGCCCTCGATGATGGTCGGTGAAAAACTGTATGGCCGGGTGACGCCACAGCGCCTCGACGAAGTGCTCGCCGACTGGCGGAACCGCTCGTGAGCGTTCGGATCTACGTGTCGCGCGATGCCTCGGCGCAGGCACTTGGAGCCGACGAGACGGTAGCAGCCCTGCAAGTGGCAGCCGCAGCTCGTGGCATCGAATTGCGCACGACCCGCGTCGGCTCGCGCGGCATGGTCTGGCTCGAACCGCTCGTCGAGGTCGAGGTCGATGGTGGACCACGCGTGGCTTACGGTCCGGTGACCGCCGCGGAGGTCAGCGAACTCGCTGCGGCCGGTCTCTTTGCCGCCGCACCGCACGCGTCGTGTATCGGTCGAGTCGAAGAATTGCCCTGGTTTGCCCAGCAGGAGCGCCTGACATTTGCACGCGTCGGCGTCACCGATCCGGTCAGTGTGGATGACTACCTGGCCCACGACGGGTATGCCGGCCTGCGTCGCGCACTCGAGATGACGGGCGCGGCTGTCGTCCAGGAAGTGACCGATTCGGGCCTGCGCGGCCGCGGCGGCGCGGCCTTCCCGACTGGTATCAAGTGGAAAACGGTGCTCGATCAAGGCGTCACGCAAAAATACATCGTCTGCAATGCCGACGAAGGCGACTCGGGCACGTTCTCCGATCGCATGCTCATGGAAGGCGATCCCCTCTGCCTGATCGAGGGGATGACCATTGCTGGTATCGCGGTCGGCGCGACACAGGGTTACATCTACTTGCGCTGCGAATATCCGCATGCGGCGCACACACTGCGCGAGGCGCTGGCTGCCGCACGTGAACGTGGCTTTCTCGGGGCCGATGTCTGCGGCAGCGGCAAGACGTTCGAACTCGAAGTGCGCATGGGCGCAGGGGCCTATATCTGCGGCGAGGAAACGTCGCTGCTGGAAAGCCTCGAGGGCCGGCGTGCCGAGGTTCGTTACCGTCCACCCCTGCCGGCCATCAAGGGGCTCTTCGGGCAACCGACCGTGATCAACAACGTGATCTCGCTGGCCTCGGTACCGATCATCCTGCAGCGCGGTGCCGCGTTTTATCGCGACTTCGGCATGGGTCGCTCGCGCGGGACGCTGCCCATCCAACTGGCAGGGAACCTCAAGCGCGGGGGGCTGGTCGAAAAGGCGTTCGGCGTGACGTTACGCGAATTGCTGTATGACTTCGGTGGTGGCTCCGCCACGGGGCGTCCTATCCGCGCAGTACAAGTGGGCGGTCCGCTCGGCGCCTATTTGCCCGAGTCGCAGTTCGACACGCCGCTTGATTACGAAGCGTTTACGGCAATCGGCGCGCTGGTCGGTCACGGCGGCATCGTCGCCTTCGACGACACGGTCGACATGGCGCACATGGCGCGATACGCGATGGAGTTCTGCGCGCATGAATCCTGCGGCAAATGCACGCCATGTCGCATCGGTTCGACACGGGGTGTCGAAGTGATCGACCGGATCATGCGCGGTGAGCAACGCACGGCCAACCTGGCGCAACTCGAATCGCTTTGTGAGACGCTACAGCACGGCTCGCTGTGCGGGCTAGGGGGCATGACGCCTTTTCCGGTCATGAGCGCACTGAAGCACTTCCCAGGCCGATTTTGCGCGCGACCGCTGAGGCACGAGGTTCGGAGCATGTACGCGATCAACTACAAGGATGCAGGCACACCGGCCGCCAAGGGTGAGCCGGTCACATTGCATATTGACGGCGCGGCAGTCACCGTACCGGCGGGCACTTCGATCATGCGTGCGGCCGCGGCCGCCGGTGGCGCAATCCCGAAACTCTGCGCGACGGACACACTGAAGGCTTTCGGTTCCTGCCGGGTATGCCTGGTCGAGATCGAAGGTCAGCGTGGCTACCCGGCCTCGTGCACGACGCTCGTTGCGCCGGGCATGAACGTGCGTACGCAAAGCGAGAAGTTGCGCCAGCTCCGCAAAGGTGTTGTGGAACTGTACGTCTCCGATCACCCGCTGAATTGCAAGGGCTGCCCGGCCGACACGCATTGCGAGTTGCAGAGTGTCGCCGCGGACCTCGGCGTCACGACCAGCCCGTACGGCTTCGACGGCGCCAATCACTTCGATGCGCCTTGCGACACCAGCAACCCCTACTTCGCGTTCGACCCGACGCTGTGCATCGCGTGTTCGCGCTGCGTGCGCGCCTGCGATGAAGTGCAGGGCACGTTCGCGTTGACGATCGAAGGCCGCGGCTTTGCATCGCGCGTCGCGGCGAGCCAGGCCGAGACGTTTCGCGAATCGGAGTGCGTCTCGTGCGGTGCGTGCGTGGAATCGTGTCCGACCGCAGCTCTCAGCGAAAAACCGTTGGCCATTGTCGGCCGCCCGCAGCAAGCGGTCACGACCACCTGTGCCTATTGCGGCGTGGGTTGCTCGCTCGAAGCCGAGGTCAAGGACGAACAAGTCGTGCGCATGGTGCCGAGCCGCGACGGCAAGGCGAATCACGGTCATGCCTGCGTGAAAGGACGCTTCGCCTATGGTTACGCCACGCATGCCGATCGGATCACCCAACCGATGATCCGGCAAAAGATCACGGATCCTTGGCGGCAGGTCTCGTGGGATGAAGCGTTCGCGCACGCGGCCGCGGAATTTCAACGCATCCGGCAAGCGTACGGCCGCCAGTCAGTGGGCGGCATAACGTCTTCGCGTTGCACGAACGAAGAGGTGTTTCTGGTACAGAAACTCGTGCGTGCGGCGCTCGGAACCAACAATGTGGACACCTGTGCCCGGGTCTGCCATTCGCCCACGGGGTATGGCCTGAAGCACACGTTGGGCGAGTCGGCGGGCACGCAGGCGTTCGATTCCGTGCAGCATTCCGACGTGATCTTCGTGATCGGTGCCAACCCGACCGATGGCCATCCGGTCTTTGCCTCGCGCATGAAGCGCCGCCTGCGTGAAGGCGCGAAGTTGATCATCGCCGATCCGCGTGCAATCGATCTCGTGCGCACCCCGCACGTACAGGCCGATTACCACTTGCCGCTGCTGCCCGGCACCAACGTCGCGCTGATCAACGCCTTTGCCCACGTCGTCGTCACGGAGGGCCTCGTCGACGAGGCGTACGTGGCCGAGCGTTGCGAGCCGGCGCCGTTCCAGCGATGGCGTGACTTCGTAGCGCAGCCGAAGAACTCGCCGGAAGCCACGGCCACGATCACCGGCGTGCCTGCCGAACTCGTGCGCGGCGCGGCGCGCCTGTACGCGACGGGTGGCAATGGGGCGATCTACTACGGGCTCGGCGTCACCGAACACAGCCAGGGCAGCACGATGGTGCTCGGCATTGCGAACCTCGCGATGGCCACCGGTAACCTCGGGCGCGAAGGCGTCGGCGTCAATCCCCTGCGCGGCCAGAACAACGTGCAGGGAGCGTGCGACATGGGTTCGTTTCCGCACGAACTCGCGGGTTACCGTCACGTCTCCGATGCAGCGACGCGCGACCTGTTCGGCGGTCTCTGGGGGGTGCAGATCGACGCAGAGCCGGGCCTGCGCATCCCGAACATGTTCGAGGCGGCACTGGACGGCAGTTTCAAGGGCCTGTACGTGCAAGGCGAGGACGTTGCCCAGTCCGATCCCAATACGCAACACGTCACCGCCGCGCTCTCCGCACTCGAGTGCCTGATCGTCCAGGACATTTTCCTGAACGAGACGGCCAAGTACGCGCACATTTTCTTCCCCGGCTCGTCGTTCCTCGAGAAGGACGGCACATTCACGAACGCCGAAAGACGCATTTCGCGCGTGCGGAAAGTCATGCAACCGCTCGGCGGCCTGGCGGACTGGGAAGTCACCGTGGGTTTCGCCCGCGCGCTCGGTTATCCGATGGAGTACTCGCATCCCTCGGAGATCATGGACGAAATCGCGCGCCTTACGCCGACGTTCACGGGCGTCTCGTACGAGAAGCTCGATCGGCTCGGCAGTATCCAGTGGCCCTGCAATGACGCTGCGCCGCTCGGCACGCCGACGATGCACGTCGGTGAATTCGTTCGCGGCAAAGGCCGCTTCTACGTTACCGAGTACGTTGCGACTCGGGAGCGCGTCAACGCCCGCTTCCCGCTGATCCTGACGACTGGCCGTGTGCTGACCCAGTACAACGTCGGCGCGCAGACCCGGCGCACGGCCAACAGCCAGTGGTATGAGGAAGACATGCTCGAGATCCACCCGCAGGACGCCGAAGACCGCGGCATCACGACGGGCGAATGGGTCGGCGTGACGAGTCGTGCGGGCGAGACGGTGCTGCGGGCGCTCGTCACCGAACGGGTCCAGCCGGGTGTCGTCTACACGACGTTCCACTTTCCCGACTCTGGTGCCAACGTGATCACGACCGAAAACTCCGACTGGGCCACGAACTGCCCGGAGTACAAGGTCACGGCCGTGCAGGCCGTAAAGGTCCAGCGACCCTCCGAATGGCAGCAACGGTTCCACAAGCGCAACGAGGAGCAACTCGGATTGTTGCGCGAGGCGAGCGGGCCAGGCGCACGGCCATGACGCCGCCGGAGCGATCCGCGTGAACGTGCGGCAGCTCGTGACCATGGCGAATGAAATCGGCGCGTTCTTCCTCTCGGAGGCCGGCGCGGAAGCAGCACCGCACCAGATCGCGTCTCACATCACGCGCTTCTGGGAGCCGCGGATGCGTGCCCAGATCATTGCGCATGCGCACGCGGGTGGCGAAGGCCTCTCGAACGAGGCCCGTGCCGCAGTGCTGCTGCTGAAGCCGGTCGCCGCGTCGGCGCCTCCAGGCCACGCCTGATCAGGCGAGGTCGCGCGCTGCCTGCAGCGTATTTTTCAGCAGCATGGCGATGGTCATCGGGCCCACGCCCCCGGGTACCGGCGTGATCGCCGAGGCGATCAACGCGGCCTCCGCATAATCAACGTCACCGACGAGCCGTTCACCGACGCGATTGATGCCGACGTCGATGACGACCGCACCGGGCTTGACCATGTCGCCCTTCACGAATCGCGGCATCCCAAGCGCCGCCACGAGGATGTCCGCCTCGCGACAGAAAGCGCCGATGTCGTTCGTGCGGCTGTGGCACAGCGTCACGGTGGCATCAGCGCCCTTCTGCGCGAGCAGCGCCGCCATGGGCTTGCCGACGATATCGCTGCGGCCGATCACGACGGCATGCTTGCCATTCGTTGCGATGCCCGAGACTTCCAGCATCCGCATCACGCCCGCGGGTGTGCAAGGCAGGAACCGCGGCCGGCCCTGCTGCATGAGCCCGACGTTCTGCGGATGAAACCCGTCGACATCCTTGGCGGGATGCACGGCATCCAGGATTGCCGCGGCATCGATGCCTTGCGGCAACGGCAATTGCACCAGGATGCCATGCACGCCCGGGTCTGCATTCAGCTCGGCCTACCAGGCTCAGCAGTTCGGCCTGGGCCGTTTTCGCGTCCAATCGATGCAGCGTGCTCTTGAATCCTGCCTTCTGGCAGGCGACCTGCTTGTTGCGGACGTAAACCGCACTCGCGGGATCGTCTCCGACCAGCACTGCGGCCAGGTGCGGCACCACTCCCGTGCGATCTTTCAATTCCCGTGCCGAGTGCGCGAGCTCGCTGCGTGTGTCCTCCGCAATCTGCCTGCCATCGATGATCCTGGCTGTCATGAAGTCGCTCTTGTGTCGTTGCGGGGATCACCGGGAGGATAGAGCGGACTGCCGTCCCGCAACCGGTAGAAAGGCGCATCCGAAGGCGCCAACGGCGTGTTACCGAGGATCAGGTCGGCGCTCTTTTCCGCCACCATCATCACGGGCGCGTAGATGTTGCCGTTGGTCACGTACGGGAATGCGCTCGCGTCGACGACGCGGAGACCTGCCAGCCCGTGCACGCGCATCGAATCCGGGTCGAAGCACGGCGTCGTCACCGAGACCCATTTTCGCGGTACAGGACGGATGCAAAGCGGTTTCCGCATCACGCCGCACCCAGTCGAGTATCTGCTCGTCCGATTCCACGCCGGGTCCGGGCGACATTTCCCCGCCGTTGTACGGCTCCAGCGCCGATTGGTTCAGGATGCGCCGCGCCACTCGAATCGCCTCTACCCATTCGCGGCGATCCTGGTCGGTCGACAGGTAGTTGAACTGCAACGCCGGGCGCGCCATCGGGTCGGTGGTCCGGATTCGCACCCAGCCGCGCGCATCGGAATACATCGGCCCGACGTGCACTTGATAGCCGAGGCCTGCCGTTGGCAGCGTACCGTCGTAACGGATCGCCATCGGCAGGAAGTGGAACATCAGGTTCGGATAGTGCACGTCGGCGTTGCTGCGGCAGAAGCCGCCGCCTTCGAAGTGGTTTGTCGCACCGACGCCCTTGCGCAGGAACAACCACTGCGCGCCGACGCCGAGGCGCTTGAGCCGCGAGATGCCGGGGTCGACCGAGGTCGCCGGCACCTTGTTCGCGAACTGCACGTAGACCTCGAGGTGATCCTGCAGGTTCGCCCCGACGCCGGGCAGGTCGGCGACCACTTCGATACCGAGCGGCCGCAACAGTTCGGCACTGCCGATGCCCGACAGCTGCAGCACCTGGGGAGTGTTGATTGCGCCGCCGCACAGGATCACTTCGCCGGCACGCGCGAACCGGGCGCCGCGGCCTGCATGCACGTATTCGACGCCGGTGGCGCGCTTGCCCTCGAACACGATGCGCGTCGCGTGCGCGAGCGTGCGGACCGTGAGGTTCCGGCGGCCCATGACCGGGTGCAGGTACGCTCGCGCAGCGCTGATACGCCGACCACGGGAGATGTTGCGATCAAACTTCGCAAAACCCTCCTGCCGGTAGCCGTTGACGTCATCGGTCGGCGGATAGCCCGCCTGCCGCGCGGCGGCAAAGAACGCACCAAACAACGGGTTGTCGGCTGGGCCGCGCTCGAGGAGCAGCGGTCCGTCGCCGCCGCGCCACGCATCGGCGCCGGCACCGCAGGTTTCCATGCGCTTGAAGTACGGCAGGCAATGCGCGTAGTTCCAGCATTGCATGCCGCGGTCGGCACCCCAGCGCTCGTAATCGAGCGGGTTGCCGCGCTGGAAGATCATGCCGTTGATGCTGCTGGAGCCGCCGAGCACCTTGCCGCGCGCGTGCGCGATGCGACGGCCGTGCATGTGCGGCTCGGGCTCGCTCTGGTAGCGCCAGTCGTACAGCGGTTTGCCGATCGGCATCGAGAATGCGGCCGGCATGTGGATCAGCGGATCCCAGATGAAGTCGGTCCTGCCGGCTTCGAGCACGAGCACGGATACGCCGGGGTCGGCGCTCAAACGATTGGCGAGTGCAGACCCAGCCGAGCCCCCGCCGACAATCACGAAATCGTATGTCCGCTGCCTGCTCATTGCGCCCTTGGCCGTTCCGGATTCGCCTGCATTTCAGGCGACGCGCGCGCCCTGGCGCCGCAACTCGTCCTGCACCATCGCGATGTCGAGCGACGCGAACGCTTGTTCGGTCTTGACCGAGATGGCCGCCGCGACACCGGCGCCCTGCCCGCTCACGGCGCAGCACATCATATTGCGGACCGCGGCGTGCGAAGTCTTGTCGCCCCCGATACAACGTCCGGCGACGATCAGGTGGTCGACACCGCGCGGCACCAGTGACCGGTACGGAACGTGAAAATACCGGCCCGTGGTCGGCAGGATCAGCAGGCCATAGCCGTCGATGAACTCGGGGAAGATGCCGATCGAATCGTCGAAGCGCCCCTGCTCGCGCACATCGTTCGCGGTCAGGTTGTAGCGCGCGTCGATCTTGCGGGTGTCCCGAATACCGAGCGTCATGCCGAAGTTGCGTAACTTGGCGCCCTCGCAACCCGGCATGAACACACGCAAGGCTTCGACCGCATGAATGGCCTGGCGCCGTCCTTCGATTTCACCGCGCGTCAGGTCGGCCGGATCCGTGCCATCGCAGGCGTTCAGGTGCACGAGATTGAGGTACGTGAGGTCGCCTTGATCGTTCACGGCGCCCCAGGTACCCGCCAGCGTGCTGAGCGATGCCGGGATCAGGCCCGCCTTGACCGCCTGCTTGAACGGCTTGCGCAGGAACGGCGAAAAGAGTTCGTCTTCCTTGCCGGTGGTCTCGATGTTCCATTCGCCCTCGCCCATCCAGTCCCGGTAGGTCTGCGGGATCGGCCTTCACGGCATCGAGAAAGCGTTGCTTGTTGACACCCGTCATCGAGAACATTACCGACGCCGACATCATTTCCTCACGTGGCGTCTTGTGCGTCACGGCCCCGGCCCGCGCCGCGACGTCGGCATCGCCCGTGCCGTCGATCACGCGCTTCGCCAGGATGGCCTCGCGCCCTGCCTTGCTCTCGGTGATCACGCCACGGATCGCACCGTCCCGCACGATCGGCAGCACGAACTGCCGGTGCAACATGGGTTGTACGCCGGCTTCCTGGACGAGCACGTCCGCGACGTACTTGAACATCTCGGCATCGAGCGCATGGCTGATCGACTGCGGCTCCGGCGTCGCCGCGCCCATGGCCTTGGCGCGCTCCTCGAATTCGACGCCGATGCCTTCGCTGTCGATGGTCGCCTCGTGCCGGTACCATGCGAACCCCTCGACGCCCACCTGCGTGATATTGCCGCCGAAGCAACCATTGCGTTCGAGCAGCGTCGTCTGCACGCCTGCGCGTGCGGCCGCAAGCGCGGCTGCAAGACCGCCCGGGCCACTGCCGACCACGAGCACGTCCGTCTCGTGGATGACGTCGATTTCACGTGAAGGTTCGATGACGCGTTTCATGGGTCCAACTCGTGAATTACCGTTCAAGTCGTGGTCGCCGTGCCGCGCCCGGTACGCGCCATTTCCGCACTCCAATCGATCGGCCGCACGACCGGCACGACGACGAGCCACGCGACCAGCCCGCACATCGCGACACACCCGGAGACGATCAGCGCCGAAGTGTAGTGACCGCTTTGCTGCACCAGGTATCCGGTCACGACCGGGGCAGTCATGCCAGCGACATTGCCCACGGCATTCTGGATGCCCATCCAGCGTCCCGTTGCGAGCGGGCCGGCAAATGTCTGCGTCACTGAAGGGTTCGACGGGCTGTTCAGGCCGTCGAGCACTCCGGTCAACAGCAGTATGACGGCGGCCCCGGCCAGGCCCGTCACCATGCTGCTCGTGATCAGGCACAAGCCCTACGCCCGCGCTGCTGAGACACAGCGCGGTCTTGTAGGCGCGGTTGAAACTCGCTCCTCGCAGGATCCATCGATCGAGCAGGTAGCCCGTCGCCAGCACGCTCGCACGCGTCGAACACATAGAACGCCGTGGCGACCGGCGCCATTTCGGCCAACGACAGGCCACGCTCGTTGACGAGGTACAACGGCAGCCACGAGAACACGAAATAGAACGCGTAGTTGGAACAGAACGTGCCCAGCATGCCCCCCCATAACGCACGCTGCCGCAGGATCAGGCCATAGGGTGGATCGTCACCGACGATGGCTGCCGGTGCGCTGCCTCGTTCGCTGCTTCGTTCGCTGCGCATCCAGCGGCGCCAGAAAACGAGCCAGACCAGGGATGCGAGCCCCATCACCAGGAACATCGCGCGCCAGCCAAAGCGCACCATGATCAGGCCACCGAGCAAGGTGCCGAGCGCAGGGCCCACGACGGCGCCGAACTGCATCGTCGCCGTTGCACGGCCACGCTGTATCGCAAGCACGTTTCGCGACAACAAGCTGAGCGCGCTCGGGTAGAAAGCGGACTCGCCCACGCCCATCAGTAAACGCAACACGACGAGGGCGACCAGCCCGCCCACCAATCCGGTCGCCGCGGTTGCAAGGCTCCAGATTACGAAACCGGTCGCCAGCACACGCGCGGGGCCGAATCGATCGGCGCACCAGCCCATGACGGGCTGCATCGGCGCGTACGCCCAATAGAATACCGCCAGCACCCAGCCCATCTCACTGGCCGACAGGCTCAGCTCTTTTTCCAACAGCGGAGCCGCGGTCGCAATGCTGCCGCGATCGACGTAATTGATCAGCAGTGCCGTCGACAGCAGCATCACGAGCCCGACGGGAGCACGGCTATTGATGTTGTTGTTGCTCACGATGCCCCGCCCGGTATCCCGGTCTCAGTCTACCCAAATGCCGGCAGTGCGCACTGTGGCAGCGCCTGCACCCACAGAAACTCACGAACTGATCCGGAACTCACTTCCCGTGCGCGGAACCTGCTTGACGATCCAGTCCATGAACGCACGGGTGCGCTCGTTGTCGAGTGCTTCCCGCCGGCAGATCAGGCCCCAGCCGCCCGGGCACGTGACTTGATGCGCGACCGGTCGCACCAGGCGACCGGCTGCCAGGTCGTCGTCCGCGAAGGGTCCATTGATCAGCGCAAAGCCACGCCCTTCCAGCGCGATCTCGAGTGCGACCGCCAGGGTGTCCACGACGATTGCAGGGCGTTGTCAAATACGGCAGCTGCGCGGCTTCGAACCAGATGTCCCAGTTATGCGGCTCGCTGTAGATCTCGACGAGCGGAAACTCGAGCAGGTCGCCGGGCGTTGGCGCCGGGCCGAGCTTCTTCGCCAGTTCCGGACTGCTCACGGCCGCGAGCGTGTAATCGAAGAGCGGAACCCAGTGATACTCGGGCGCGGGCGGCGTATCGCAGTAGACCAGCCCGACGTCGGCGATGGAATCGTCGAATTCCCATTCGAACGCGCAGGTGCTGAGCTGCAAGCGGATGTCGGGATGACTCGCCACGAATTCCGGCAGTTTGCGCGCCAGCCAGCGGATCGATGCGGTGACGTAGGTCTGTACGCGCAGCGGCGAACCTGCGCGCGTGCGTCGCACGGACTCGGTGCCTTCGATCAGCAACTCGAGGGCCTGGCGCACGTACTTGTAGAGCAACCGTCCTTCTTCGGTCGGCACGAGCGCGCGACCGGTGCGCGAAAAGAGCGGCACGCCGAGGTCCTGTTCCAGCACCTGGATCTGGTAACTGACTGCCGGATGCGTCAGGCACAACTCCTCGGCCGCCTCGCGCACGCTCTCGCGCCGCGTCGTCGCTTCGAATCCCTTGAGCGCGTTCAGCGGCGGCAGCTTTCGCAGATCGATTTTGTTGCGCAACGAATACTCCAGGTCAGGGCACGAGCACGATCTTGCCCGTATGCGCCTTCTCGAGGAAGTCGGCCTGGGCCTGCGCGATATCCGCGAGCGCGTAAGTTGCGCTGACGAGCGGACGGATTTCGCCCGCCTCGATATAGCGGACCAGATTTTCGAACACGGCCGGTGTCGTCACGGTGCATCCGAGCAGGCGCAAGTCCTTCAGGTACAGCGTCCGCAGGTCCAGTTCGACCAGCGGCCCGGCGATGGCGCCGGCAACAGCATACCGGCCCCCGCGACGCAGCACGTCCAGCAACGCAGGGAATTGCTCGCCACCCACGACGTCGATCACGACATCGACCGATTCACGGCCCAGGCAGGCGGCCAGGTCGACGCTGCGTGCGAGCACCTCGCGCGCACCGATCGCCCGCAGCGCGGATGCTTTCGCCGGATTCGCCACGGCGATGATCTCGGCGCCGCGCCGCCGCGCCAGCTGCACGGCGGCCGACCCCACCCCGCCCGATGCGCCGGTGACGAGCACGGTTTCGCCCGCAGCAACACCGGCACGCTCGAGCATGTTCTCGGCCGCGGAGTACGCGCAGGGGAACGAGGCCAGTTCGACGTCGGTCAGTCTGCTTTCGATGCGATGTGCATTCACGGCCGGAACCGTCATGTACTGCGCAAACGCGCCGTCTCGATCCGCGCCGACAAAACCCGCGGGTGCCGACATCGCGTCGACCGCGCGCAGCACGGGATCGACCAGCACGCGCTCGCCGACGCGGACCGGATCGACCCCTGCGCCGACCGCGACGATGCGGCCGCAAGCATCGGTTCCCTGGATGCGCGGAAAGGCAAACGCGGCGCCGGTCCAGCTGCCGTCGTCGTTCGCGGCCGCCGTGGCGCGCGCACTTATCGGTCGCCGCGGTGACCGACTTCGAATACCAGCCGATGCGCGTGTTGATGTCCGTGTTGTTGATGGCAGCCGCCCCGACGCGGATCAGCACTTCGGTCGTGGCGGGAACCGGCACTCGAACATCGTCGCGAAACTGGAGTTGCTCGTAACCGCCATGACCGCGCAACACGATTGCGTGCATCGTCTCGGGCAACGGCACAGCGTTAGAGGACCGCATGGCTACTGCCATTGTTCGCGTCGATAGCCTTCGACCGGAATTTCGTAATAGTCGCCCTTGTCGGCGCAGAAGATGTGTCCTTCAGTCGTCAAGCCGGTCGGTTTGTCGAGCGTGCCCGCAGTAATGGAAATCTCCGGCCGCGCGGCGGACCGCCAGAACAGCACCGAGCCACATTGGCCACAGAATCCCCGCTCCGCAGTTGCGGATGACTGGTACCAGCGCAGATGCGTCGCGCTGACCAGCACGAGATCGTCCGGGCGCGCGCTCGTCGCGGCCATGAAGTGTCCCGTCTGCTTGCGGCACTGCGTGCAGTGACACGCGATCACGTCGCGCAACGGGCCGTGGACCTCATAGACGACAGCGCCGCAAAGGCACGAGCCGCGATGTGGGTGTCTCGCTCATCGAGGTTTTCTCCGCTGCTGCGCTCGAATCGTGGGTTGCATGAACAGGCTCGCGAGCTGTTCGATCATCGCTCCGCCGAGTTCACGCCACGTCGGGAATCGCAACGGCTCGCTCGTAGAAATCCGTGACGTCGTGGCCGATACCGATCGCGACCAGTTCCACCGCGGAGCGCTGCTCGATCCATTTGACGACGTTGCGCAGGTGCTGCTCGAGATAGCCACCCGCGTTGGCCGACAGCGTGGCTTCGTCGAGCGGTACGCCGTCCGAAAGCACCATCAGGATGCGGCGTTGCTCGTTCCTGCGCAGCAGCCGCTCGTGCGCCCACAGCAGCGCCTCGCCGTCGATGTTGTCCTTGAGCAGGTCTTCACGCAGCATCGCACCGAGGTTGAGTCTCGTGCGTCGCCACGGCGCATCGGCCGCCTTGTAGACGATGTAGCGCAAGTCGCTGAGCCGCCCGGGCGCCGCCGGTCGCCCGGCCGCCAGCCAGTCCTCGCGCGAACGGCCGCCGCTCCAGCCGCGAGTCGTGAATCCGAGCACTTCGACCTTCACGCCGCATCGTTCCAGCGTCCGCGCCAGCACGTCGGCGCAGAGCGCCGCCACCTGTATGGGCCGCCCGCGCATCGAACCCGAGTTGTCGAGCAGGATCGTGACGACGGTGTCCTTGAAGTCGGCGTCCGTCTCGTCGCGAAACGCCAGCGGCACGAGCGGGTCGGTGACGACCCGCGCGAGACGCGAGGCATCGAGCACGCCCTCTTCGAGGTCGAACAGCCAGCGACGCGTCTGGCGCGCGAGCAGCAGCCGCTCGAGTTTGATCGCGAGCCGCGCCACGGCGGGCTGCAATGGACGCGAGTCCCGATCGAGGTCGCGCGCGCAATTTCTGTAGTTCGGCCGGGCTGCATAGTTCCGCGGCCTCGACCACTTCATCGTGCGCGCGCGTGAATACCTTGTAGTGCCGGTTCGGGTTGTCCGAATCGTCGTGCAGCAGTTCGCGCGTCATGCGCTCGCCGGTCGATTCGGCCTCGGGTTTGCGGACAGCCGCGTCTTCCTTGCCAAGCCTCGAGCCGACTTCCTCGCCGCCCGCGACTGGCGGTGCGTCCTGCTCCATGACACCGCTCAAGGCCTTCACTTGCAGCGAGGCATCCGTGAACTCGGAGGCCTCTTCGACCGGCGCGACCTGCACGGTCTTGACGGCCGCGCGACGCCGCTCCGCCGCGATGCCGAGTTCATGGCCGAGGTCGAGATCTTTCACGAGGTCGTGCGCCGCGAATGCAAACGCCTGCTGGTCATCCAGCGACCTGTGCCAACGCCTGCGAGACCTCGAGCGGCACGCCGTTCGATGTCGTCTCGCCAGCGTGTCATCAACTCGTCCGCAACGGCCGGCGGAGGCAAGCCCGTCAGGCGTTCGCGGACCAGCAACGCGAGCGCCTGCACCATGGGCGCACTCCGGAATGCCACGCCCGGTGCCTTACGTGTCAGCGCGTCCGTCAATGCGGCCGTGAGATTGCGCGCAACACCGGCAAGCGCATTGGCGCCGAGGGCCTGGCAGCGCATGTCCTCGACCGCATCGTAGATCTCCCGGGCCCGGCTGCCGGACGGGCGAAAACGCTGGTGTAGTCGAGGCATCGTGATAGGCGCGCCGCAGCGCCATGTGATCGGCGTGCCCACGAATTCGCGCCGCGTCTGCAGGGCTCAAGGGCAGCACCACGGCCGGCAGTCGAATGACCGTGTCGCCAAAACCCGGCCCCGGCGCGCCGAACGTCACCTCGAGATCCTTGATCCCGGCCAGGGCACGCGTGACCTGTGTCAACGCGCGTTCGCACCGCTCCTGCGGTGCCGACGCTGCCGGCTTGACCGGTGTGCTCAAACGACCTTCACGCGCGTGATCGCCTCGGGCAACTCCGCCGCGAAAGCGCGCTGGTAGAACTCCGCGACGGTCGGCCGTTCCAGTTCGTCGCACTTGTTCAGGAACGTGACGCGGAACGCGAGCCCGAGGTCGCCGAAGATCTGCGCGTTCTCGGCCCAGGTGATCACCGTGCGAGGACTCATCACGGTCGAGATGTCACCGTTCATGAAGCCATTGCGCGTCATGTCCGCGACGCGAACCATCGCCATGATCGTGCGGCGTCCCTCGCTCGTGTCGTAGGCCGGTGCCTTGGCGAGCACGATCGCCGCTTCGGCGTCATGCTCGAGATAATTCAAGGTCGTGACGATCGACCAGCGGTCCATCTGGCCCTGGTTGATCTGCTGCGTGCCGTGGTAGAGGCCGCTCGTATCGCCAAGCCCGATCGTGTTGGTCGTGGCAAACAGGCGGAAGAACGGGTGCGGACTGATGATGCGGTTCTGGTCGAGCAACGTGAGCTTGCCACTCGCCTCGAGCACGCGCTGGATCACGAACATGACGTCCGGACGACCGGCGTCGTATTCGTCGAACGTCAGCGCGACGGAACGCTGCAGGGCCCACGGCAGCAGCCCTTCGCGGAATTCCGTGATCTGGCGATCGTCCTTGATCACGATGGCGTCCCGGCCGACCAGGTCGATGCGGCTGACGTGACCATCGAGATTGATGCGCACCAGCGGCCAGTTCAGGCGCGCGGCCACCTGCTCGACGTGTGTGGACTTACCCGTGCCGTGATATCCCTGCACCATCACGCGCCGGTTGTGCTTGAACCCCGCCAGGATCGCCAGCGCGGTGTCGGGATCGAACCGATACGCTGTCGTCGCGCTCGGGAACGTATTCGCTGCGTTGCGAAAACGCGGGAATCATCATGTCGCTCGGCACGCCAAACGTCCGCGCCGAAATCTCGGTGTCCGGCCGCAGTGCCATCAAGTCGTCGGAAGCGTTCATCGTGGGGTTTCTTGCCCGAGGTGGATCCAGGCCGACTTGATCTGCGTGTAGCTCAGCAGGCCTTCCAGGCATTTGTCGCCACCCTGCCCCGATTGCTTGTGACCCAGGAATGGCTGAGTCGGATCGCCATGATCGAAGCAGTTGACCCAGATGACGCCTGCTTCCAGACCCCGTACCGCGGCGTGGGCCGAACGCAGGTCGCGGGTCCACACCGAGGCCGCCAGGCCATAGATCGTGTCGTTGGCGACGCGCAGCGCGTCCTCCAGGCCATCCACTTCGACGACGGCTGCGACCGGGCCAAAGATCTCCTCCTGGGCGATCGTCATGTCGTTGCTCGACGCCGGTGAAGAGTGCCGGATCAATGAAATAACCCGGGCGATCAGGCTGGTCGCCGCCGAATTCCAGCCTGGCACCTTCGGCGCGGCCCTTGGCGACGTACTCCATGACGCGTGCGTGCTGCTTCGCCGTCACCAGCGGACCCATGTTGGTCTCCGGGTCGAGTGGATCGCCCGGCACGTAGGCCGTGCGGCCGCGCTCGATGAAGCACTCGACGAATTCCTTTGCGATGCGCTTGTCGACCAGCAGCCGCGAACCGGCACTGCAGACCTCGCCCATGACGCCAAAGATGCCGTTGATGGCATAGGTGACCGCACGGTCGAGGTCCTCGAGGTCGGCGAGGAAGATTTGCGGCGATTTGCCGCCGCATTCCAGGCTGACGCGTTTCATGTTCGACTGGCCGGCGTACACCAGCATCTTCTTGCCAGTGACCGTGGAGCCCGTAAACGAAATCTTCGCGACGTCGCCGTGCAACGCCAGCGGCGCGCCGGCGTCCCCGCCAAAGCCGTTGACGACGTTGAAGACACCCGGCGGACCGCCGGCCTCGATGAACAACTCGGCGAGCAGCAGGGCCGAGAGCGGCGCCTGTTCCGCCGGCTTCAGCACGACCGAATTGCCCGCCGCAAGGGCCGGTGCGATCTTCCAGGCGATCTGCATCAGCGGATAGTTCCACGGCGTGATGCAGCCCACGACGCCGAGCGGCTCGCGCAACGTGTAGTGAAAGGCATCGATCGCGGTGGCCGTCACGGAGCCTTCCACCTTGTCCGACAGCTCCGCGAAATAGCGGAATGTCAGCGCAGATTGCGGCACGTCGACCGCAAGCATGTCGCGCACCGGCTTGCCCATGCAGAGCGAGTCGAGCAGCGTGAAATGCGCGGTATGTGCTTCGATGAGCGCCGCCAGGCGGTTCAGCACGTCCAGCCGGTCGCGCGGCGCCATGTGGCGCCAGCTGCCGGCCTTGAAGGCCCGGCGACTCGATTGCACCGCGACGTCGATATCGGCGGCACCGCCGGCAGCGACCTCGCACAACGGCTCGGCCGTGGCCGGATTCACGACCATGAAGCGACTGCCCCGTGCCGGCACGTGGTCGCCATCGATGAAGTGCCCGGTCGAATACCGCAGTTCGGCGGCCTTGCGCTGCCAATCCGCGCAGCTGAGCGATTGAGTCATTGTTACCCCTGAACCCAGTGGCCGCAGGAGGCGGTGACCGGTGCGCAATATTAAGCGAGATCGGCCCGGGCGCGGCCGCCAGACCGCGCGTCGGCGCAGGGATAAACGATTTCACGATTGGTAGATAATTCTTTAGGCGTTGGCCCGGCCATCTGTGCGAGTCTTACCGGCGTGCGTGGGGGTACCGACCCCGCGGCAAACAACGGAGTGGCTCGTGACTGATAACCCGACCCCGTCACGCCGTCCGTCCGGGCGCGACGCCCGACGGGCACAACGCGCGGCGCCCCTGCCGGACCACCTGCGCCCGGTACGTCCGGGCATGGAGAGCGGCCGCTACCGGCCGTTGAGCGCCGGCGATATCGAGCAGATCCACCGGACAGCCCTGCGTCTGCTGGCCGAGGTCGGCCTCGCCGATGCTCCCGAGACTGGTGTCGAATACCTCACCCGGGCTGGCTGCACGCTCAGCGAGCGCGGCAGGCTGTTGTTCCCGGCGGCGCTGGTCGAGGACACGCTGGCCAAGGCGGCGCGACATTTTGTGCTGCACGGGCAGGATCCGCGGCATGACCTGGAACCGTGGGGCAAGCGGTCCTATTTCGGCACGGCCGGCGCCGCCGTCAACATCGTCGATCCTCGCACGGGTTACCGTGAATCGACCATCAAGGACCTTTTCGACATCGGTCGCATCGTCGACGTCATGGAGCACATCCATTTTTTCCAGCGCGCGGTCGTGCCGCGGGATATCCCTGACCCGTTCGAGATGGATTTCAATACCTGCTATGCCGCGGTGTCGAGCACGACCAAGCACGTGGGCAGCAGCTGGGTCCAGCCCGAGCACGTGACCGCATCGCTCGAAATGCTGCATGCGATTGCCGGTGGCGAAAAGCAGTGGCGTGAGCGTCCGTTCGTGAGCCAGTCGAATTGCTTCGTCGTGCCGCCGATGAAATTTGCGACCGATGCCTGCCGCTGTCTCGAGGTCGCGGTCGAAGGCGGCATGCCGATACTGCTGTTATCGGCCGGACAGGCCGGCGCCACCGCGCCTGCCGCACTCGCCGGCGCATTGGCGCAGGAAGTGGCTGAGGTGCTGGCCGGCCTCGTCTACGTCAATGCGATCAAGCCTGGGCACCCTGCGATTTTTGGCACGTGGTGTTTTGTTTCGGACCTCCGTACCGGCGCGATGTCGGGCGGCAGCCCCGAGCAGGCGCTGCTATCGGCGGCCGCCGCGCAGATGGCCCATTTCTACGACCTCACGGGCGGCACCGCCTCCGGCATGACGGATTCAAAGGTGCCCGACGGGCAGGCCGGTGCCGAGAAGGCGCTCAATCACGCGCTGGTCGGCAACGCCGGCGCCAACATGATTTACGAATCGGCCGGCATGCACGCCAGCCTGCTCGGCTTCTCGCTCGAGAGCCTCGTGATGGACAACGACATCATCGGTGCGGCGCAGCGCACGATCAAGGGCATCGAAGTCGACGAGGAGCGGCTCTCGTTCGACGTCATCAAGGACGTCTGCCTGAACGGGCCCGGACATTTCCTCGGCAGTGACCAGACCCTGCAACTCATGCAGACCGAGTACCTGTACCCGACGGTCGGTGATCGGCGCAGTCCGAACGAGTGGCTCGAGCAGGGCGCACTGGATGTCTCGATGCGCGCCATGAAGAAGGTCGAGGAAATCCTCGCGACGAATTTCCCTTCGCACATCGCCGAGGCCGTCGATGCGGAGATCCGGCGCCGCTTTCCGGTGCGGCTGGCGCGCGCGGCAATGCTGGCTCCGACCAGCGTCTGCGGACCAGCGACCGCTCGAGCCGCGGGTCGCTCGCGGGTAACCGCGGCCGGCGCACTACCGCTGCATGGGCCTGCCCAGTCACGCCAATGTCGTCATCATCGGTGGCGGCGTCGCCGGCTGCTCGATCGCCTACCACCTGACGCGGATCGGCATCACCGATGTGGCGTTGCTGGAGCGCAGGCAACTGACGTGTGGCACTACCTGGCACGCTGCGGGCCTCGTCGGCCAGTTGCGCGCCACCCGCAACCTCACGGAGCTTGCCAAGTACACGGCCGATCTCTACCACTCGCTCGAAGCCGAGACGGGCCAGGCCACCGGCTTCAAGCAGAACGGCTCGATCAGTGTCGCCACGACACCGGCGCGACTCGAAGAATTGCTGCGCGGCATGTCGATGGGCAAGAACTTCGGCCTGCAGATCGATCGCCTTGCGCCCGGTGAGATTCTTGAACGCTGGCCGCTGCTTGCCATCGACGACATCGTCGGCGGCATCTTCATCCTGAAGGACGGCCAGACGAACCCGATCGACACGACGCAGGCGCTGGCGAAGGGCGCGAAGATGCGCGGCGCGCGGATTTACGAGAATACCGCGGTCGTGCGCATCGTCGTCGACAAGGGCCGCGCCATTGGCGTGGAGACCGACGCGGGCTATGTCGCGGCCGACACCGTCGTGCTGTGTGCCGGCATGTGGTCGCATCGCATGGCCGCCATGTGCGGCGTGGCGGTGCCGCTGCACGCCGCCGAGCATTTCTACATCGTCACGGAGCCCATTGCCGGCCTGCCGGGCAACCTGCCCGTGCTGCGCGTGCAGGACGAATGCGCGTACTACAAGGAAGACGCCGGCAAACTCCTGATGGGCTGCTTCGAGCCCGTTGCGAAGCCGTGGGGCATGCAGGGCATCCCGGAGGATTTCTGTTTCGACACGCTGCCCGAGGACCACGAGCATTTCGAGCCGATCCTGAACGCTGCCGTGCAGCGCGTGCCCGTGCTCGGTCAGGCCGGCATACAGCTTTTCTTCAACGGACCCGAGAGCTTCACGCCGGATGACCGTTACTACATCGGCGAAGCACCCGAGGTGCGCGACCTGTTCGTCGCGACGGGATTCAATTCGGTCGGCATCGCCGCCAGCGGCGGCGCGGGCAAAGTCGTGGCGCAATGGATCAAGGATCGCCGCCCGCCGCTCGACCTGGCCGACGTCGATATTCGACGCGTGATGCCATTCCAGGCGAATCGGCGTTACCTGCACGATCGCACGGTCGAGACGCTGGGCCTGCTGTACGCGATGCATTGGCCGTATTACCAGTACCAGACGGCGCGAGGTGCACGGCGCACACCGCTGCACGACCGGCTCGTGGCGGCCGGCGCATGCATGGGCGAGACGGCGGGCTGGGAGCGACCGAACTGGTTTGCGGAGCCAGGGTCCGAGCCGCGTTACGAGTATTCCTACGGCCGGCAGAACTGGTTCGCGGCGTGTCGCAGCGAATGCCTTGCCGTGCGTGACGCGGTCGCGCTCTTCGACCAGACGTGTTTCGCGAAGTTTATCGTGCAGGGCGCGGATGCCTGCTCGCTCCTGAATGCAATGTCGACCGGCAACGTCGATGTGCCGCCCGGACGGATCGTGTACACGCAGTGGCTCAACGACCGTGGCGGCATCGAGGCCGACCTGACGATCACGCGTCTCGCCGAGCGCGAGTTCATGGTCGTCACTTCTGCGATCTGCCAGACGCGCGACCTGGCCTGGCTGAAGCGAGCGATCGAGGCACGTGCCGACGCGCACTGCACGGTGACCGACGTGACGTCCGGCGTTGCGATGCTCGGCGTCATGGGCCCGCGCAGCCGCGAATTGCTGCAGACGCTTTCGGGCGCGGACCTGTCGAATGCTGCGCATCCGTTCGGGCACTCGATCGAAATCGAGATCGGCTACGCACGGGTCCGCGCCAGCCGCATCACTTACGTGGGCGAACTCGGCTGGGAACTCTATTTGCCGGCGGAGCATTGCCTCGACGTCTACGAGCGCTTGCTCGAAGCCGGGCGTCCGCTTGGACTCAAGCTCGCCGGCTATCACGCGATGGGCGCCTGCCGCGTCGAGAAAGGCTACCGTCACTGGAGCCACGACATCGCCGACGAGGACACTCCGCTCGAAGCGGGGCTCGGATTCACGGTCGCCTGGGACAAGCCGGGCGGCTTCGTTGGGCGCGCCGCGCTGCTGGCGCAAAAAGCTCGTGGCACGCTGCAGCGGCGCCTCGTGCAGGTCATGCTGGACGATTCGTCCCCCGCCGCACCGTTGCTCTACCACGAGGAACCGATCCTGCGCGACGGCAGTATCGTCGGGTCGGTGCGCTCGGGCGCGTGGGGACATCGCATCGAACGCTCGATCGGCATGGGTTACGTCGCCTGCGATGCTGGCGTCACGCCGGCGTGGCTCGCCGAGGGACGCTGGGAGATCGAAGTCGCCGGCGTCCGCCACGCCGCGCGCGTGCAGTTGCAGCCCTGGTACGACCCTTCGAATCAGCGCATCAGGAGCTGAGCCCGAATGAAGACGCATGCCCAGGTCGTCGTCATCGGCGGTGGTGCCGTCGGTTGCAGCGCGCTGTATCACCTGACACAGCTCGGCGTGACGGATGTGGTGCTGGTCGAACGCGACGAACTTACGGCGGGCTCCACCTGGCACGCCGCGGGCAATTGCCCGAATTTCTCCACGTCCTGGAACGTGATCAAGCTGCAGCGCCACAGCACGAAGCTATATGCCGAACTCGGCGAGCGAGTGGGTTACGACATCAACTATCACGTGACGGGCAGCGTGCGACTCGCACACACGCGTGACCGCGTCGACGAATTCAAGCACGTCGTCTCGCAGGCGCGGGCGCAAGGCCTCGACCTGCAGATGCTGAGCCCGGCCGAAGTGCAGGCACGGCATCCGTTCGTGACCATCAACGACATCCGCGCGGGCCTGTTCGACCCCTGCGATGGCGATATCGACCCGGCGCAGCTAACGCAGGCGCTGGCCAAGGGCGCGCGCGATGCGGGCGCGCAGATTTACCGCAACACGCGGGTCACCGCGATCGAGCGCGTGCCGTCCGGCGAGTGGCGCGTGCACACGAGCCGCGGCGTGATCCAGGCGGCGTCCGTCATCAACGCGGCGGGCTACCGCGGTGGTGAGGTGGCCGCGATGGTCGGCGAGTACCTCCCCATCGTCACGCTCTCCCACCAGTACCTGATTACCGAAGACATCCCGGCCCTCGTCGCGCGCGGCAATGAGCGGCTGCCGCTGCTGCGCGATCCCGACGTCAGCTATTACATGCGCCAGGAACGGCAGGGGTTGATTCTCGGGCCCTACGAATGGCAGGCGACTGCGCATTGGCTCGACAAGTTGCCGGACGAGTTTGCGCACCAGTTGTTCGACGACGACCTGGCCCGGCTCGAGAAATACATCGAGGCGGCCTGCGAACGCGTGCCGATTCTCGGCACGGCCGGCGTCAAGAAGGTGATCAACGGCCCGATTCCTTATGCGCCCGACGGCAATCCGCTGATCGGACCCGCACCCGGGCTGCCTGGGTTCTATCACTGCTGCGCGTTCACGTTCGGCATTGCGCAGGCGGGAGGCGCCGGCAAGATCATCGCCGAGTGGGTCGCAAACGGGCAGCCCGAGTGGGACGTGTGGCCCCTGGATTCGCGGCGCTATCTTGAATTCGCCAACCGCAAATACGTGCTCGCGAAGGCCATCGAAACCTACCAGCACGAGTACGGTGTCGGTTATCCCACCGAAGAGCGCCCGGCCGGACGTCCGGCCAAATGCTCACCCGCCTATCTGCGGCTTGCCGCGAAGGGCGCACGCTTTGGTGCACGCGGCGGCTGGGAGCGAGCGGTCTATTTTCCACACGCAGACGACCCGCAGGGACCCGAGTCTTCGTTTCGACGTCCGGCATGGCACACCGCGATCGCCCGGGAATGCGCGGCGGCGCAAGAGCGCGTCGCGGTGCTCGACCTGCCTGGCTTCACCAAATTCGAGGTCACCGGTCCGGGCGCGAGCGCCTGGCTCGATCGCATGGTCGCAGGCACGGTGCCGCGCCCGGGTCGAACGGCGCTGAATTACTTTCTCGCCGAGAGTGGCGGCATCGTCACCGAGATGACGCTCACGAATCTGGGCGCCGATCGCTACTGGCTGATCAGCGCAGCGGCCGGCGAGCGTCACGACGAGCACTGGCTGCGCGAGCACCTGCCGCCCGACGGCTCGGTCCACATCGAAAATCTCTCGGCACGTTACGGCTCGTTGATCGTCGTGGGGCCCAGGTCGCGGGAGCTGTTGTCGCAACTGACCGCGGCGGACCTGTCGAACGAAGCGATTCCCGTGGCTCACGGTGCGCACGATCGACATCGGGTACACGCGCGCGGTCGCGTTGCGCGTGAACTATGTCGGCGAACTCGGCTGGGAATTGCACGTACCGACCGAGCACGTGCTGTCCTGTTATGACCTGATCTGGGCGGCCGGTGCACCGCTCGGCATCGCCGATTACGGGCTCTATGCCATGGATAGCCTGCGGCTCGAAAAATGTTATCGGGCATGGAAAGGCGATCTCACGACCGAGTACACGCCATTCATGGCGTCGCTCGATCGCTTCGTGAAACTCGACAAGCCCGGCGGCTTCATCGGCCAGGACGCGCTGCGACGCGAGGCGGCGACGGGCCCTCGCGAAAGGTTCGTACCGCTGCTCGTCGATGCGGCGGATGCAGATGCGGCCGCAGTTTCGATCGTGTATGACGGCGCCGACGCAGGTGGGGCTCGTGACTTCCGGCGGCTACGGTTATCGACTCAAGCAGAGCATCGCCCTCGCCTACGTCCGCACCGATCTTGCCGTGCCAGGCACCGTGCTCGAGGTGGAAATTCTCGGCGAGCGGCGTCGCGCCGTCGTCGCCAGGGAGCCGCTTTACGATCCGGAGAATGCGCGGCTGCGGGCTGATCCGAACGCCGCTTGATCCGTGAGCCACCCGCGCCGACCTCAGAACCGCGGCCGGCTGAATTCCTTGGGCTCAGCGGCAATTCCCGGCAACTTCGCCCAGCAGTTCCGCCACGTACCGGCCGAACGAACGCCACACCTCGAGACGAAACTGCTCGGGCGCTTGCCGCCACAGCACGATCTCGGCTTTGCGCGAACACGGTGCGCGTGCACATGCCGACCGGAAAATCGCGCAGGTTCAGCGGCAGCGGGCACTGCGCCTCGAGCAGCCATTCGGCATGCGGGCCGTGTATTTCAAGGGCTACCTGTCGATGACTGACGTCGACGAGCGAATGCGGCAGGCCCGCAAGGCACGCGACCCAATTCAGCGGCCAATGCGGCAGCGTTCGTCGTCGTCCGAGATCAGCAGGTGCTCGTCAGGTCCGAGCCACAGCGCGGCGCGCGCCCCTCGGCTCGCGGCGCGACAAGCCTCGACGGCAAACGCCACGCCAAACGCTGCGCCCGCCGCGTCCTGCGCCGACCTGTCGCCGCGGAAAACAAGCCGCGTTGCGCGGGGCAGCACGCCGCACCAGGCCTGGGGTCGCGATCGCGATCGGTTGCCGGACAGCCGCCTCAGACATGCAGGCGCGCTCCCGCCGGATCGTAGAACATCGGCGCGGTTACCTCGACGGCGATGTCGCCCTGCGGCATCGGCACGTAGAGTCGTCTGGCCGATCCGCGCGCGGCCGTCGACCACCATGGCGAGCGCGATCGACCGGCCGAGCACGGCACTCGCATACGACGAGGTGACGTGGCCGATCAGTCGCATCGGAGGTTTCTGCCCAGGCGTCGGCGGCGACCTGCGCGCCCTCCTCCAGCACGATCGCGGGATCGGCCGTGAGCAATCCCACGAGTTGCTTGCGATCCGCCGCGCGCATCGCAGGCGCTCGAGCGAGCGCTTGCCGACGAAGTCGGGCTTGCCCTTGCCGATCGCCCAGCCGAGTCCTGCATCGTCCGGCGTGACGGTGCCGTCCGTCTCCTGACCGACGATGATGTAGCCCTTCTCCGCGCGCAGCACGTGCATCGCCTCGGTGCCATACGGCGTGATGCCGAATGCGCTGGCCCGCCGCGTGGATGGCCTCCCAGACCGACTGGCCGTAGTCGGCCGGCACGTTGACCTCGAACCCCAGCTCGCCCGTGAAGCTCACCCGAAACAGCCGCATCGGCACGCCGCAGATGCGGCCCGTCGGCGACGCCGAGGTGCGGCAATGCCGCGGCCGAGATATCGACGTCGCTCGACGAGCGGGGCGAGCACGTCGCGCGCTCGCGGACCCTGCACGGCGATGACCGACCACTGCTCGGTCGTCGAGGTGAGCCAGGCGCGCAGCTCGCGGCCACTCGGTCTGCAGGTAGTCCTCCATCAGCGCGAAGACGCGCGCCGCGCCGCCGGTCGTCGTCGTCACGTGGAAGCGATCGTCGGCCATGCGGGCGATCACGCCGTCGTCGTAGATGAAGCCGTCGTCGCGCAGCAGGATGCCGTAGCGCGAGCGCCCCGACGCGCGAGGCTCGCGAAATCGTTGACGTACATGCGCGACAGGAACGTCGCCGCGTCGGGTCCGACGACCTCGATCTTGCCGAGCGTCGAGGCATCGAACATGCCGACAGCCCGTGCGCACGGCGCGGCATTCGCGCGCCACCGCCGCGTGCATGTCTTCGCCGGCTCGCGGGAAGTAGCGCGCGCGCTTCCACTGGCCGACGTCCTCGAACACCGCGCCGTGCCGCTCGCGCCCACTCGTGCGATCGGCGTGCGTGCGCACCGGGTCGAACAGGTCGCCGCGGTCGTAGCCGGCGAAGAGTGCCGAACGTCACGGGCGTGTAGGGCATGCGGAACGTCGTCAGCCCGACTTTCGGCAGCGGACGTGCCGAGTCTTCGGCAACGATCGCCAGCGCATTCAGGTTCGACGTCTTGCCCTGGTCGGTCGCCATGCCGGTCGTCGTGTAGCGCTTGATGTGCTCGATCGACTCGAAGCCCTCGCGCGCGGCCAGCGCGAGGTCCTTGCTCGTGACGTCGTTCTGGAAATCGACGAACGCGCGCGACGGCGTGCCGCAGGTCCGCGATGTGCAGCAAGCGCGCCCGGCATGCCGAGCATGCTCGAACTCGCGCGTCACGGCGTGATAGCCGTGGCTGCCGCGCCGGTCGCGGCCCAACGGCACGTGCCGCGCGCGCAGGCCCGCCTGCGCGCCGTCGTTGAGCACGTCGCTCGAGGCCGTCGACGCCGCGGCAGGCGCCGGCCGAGCGCTCGCGCTCGGCGGAGCGCTCCGGCAGGAACGCCTGCCGCTCGTCGTCCCAGCGCGAGCTTGCCGCGCGACTGCGAGAACAGGTGCACGCTCGGCGTGTAGCCGCCCGACATCAGCACCGCATCGCACGCGACGCGTGCGGTCGACCACCGACCGTGCCGTCGACGACGCTGCCGAGCGTGACGCTCGCGTATGCCCAGGCGGCCGCGCGTGCCGAGCACGGTCGCCCCGTCGATGACCTCGATGCCCGCCGCGCGTGCCGCGGTCGATCGCCGGCACCCGTCGTGCGCGTGCGCACGTCGGCGATCAACGCGACACTCGCGCCGCGGCATGCAGATCGAGCGCGGCCGCGTAGCGCGGCATCGCAGGCAGTCGACGAGCACGACGCGCTGACCCGACCGCCACGCCGTAGCGGTGCAGGTAGGTCGCGCCGCGGAGGCCAGCATGACGCCCGGCCGGTCGTTGCCGGGAAACACGAGCGGCCGCTCGATCGCGCCCGGTCGCCAGCACGACCTCGCGGCGCGCACCTGCCACAGCCGTTCGCGCGGCGCGCCGGCCGGCGGCGCCGCGCAGGTGATCGGTGACGCGCTCGGCAGAGCCCGATCATGTTGTGCGGGAAGTAGCCGAAGGCCGTCGTGCGCGGCAGCAGCGTCACGTTCGGCCGGCGGCGAGCGCCGCGACAGCGTCTCCGCGAGCCACTGCTGCGCCGGCTGTCCGTCGATCGTCGCCGCGCGGTCGTCGAGCAGCGAGCCGCCGAGCTCCGCCTGCTCGTCGCAGAGCATGACGCGCGCGCCGGCCGCTCGGCCGCGGCGAGCGCCGCGGCGAGCCCCGCCGGTCCGGCGCCGACGACCAGCACGTCGCAGTGCGCGTAGCGCTGCGCGTAGCGATCGGGTCGGCGTCGCGTCGGCGCGCGCCGAGACCCGCCGCGCGCCGGATCGCCGGCTCGTACCAGCGGTGCCACGCCGACCGCGGCCACATGAACGTCTTGTAATAGAACGCGGCCGGCAACAGCGGCGACGAGCAGGTCGTTGACGCGCCTGCACGTCGAAGCCGAGCGCGGGCCAGCGGTTCTGGCTCTCGGCGACGAGGCCGTCGTAGATCTCGACCTGCGTCGCGCGCAGGTTCGGCGTGCTGCCGCCCGCGTCGCGGCGCGACGGTCACCAGCGCGTTCGGCTCCTCGGAGCCCGCCGCGAGCACCCCGCGCGGCCGGTGATACTTGAACGAGCGGCCGAACACGCTGCACGCCGTTCGCCAGCAACGCCGAGGCGAGCGTGTCGCCGGCAAAGCCCGTAGTAGCGTCGGCCGTCGAACGTGAAGCGCACGGGCCGCGCGGTCGATGCGCCCGCCCGCTGCGGTGCGACGCGCGCTCACGGCGTCTCGCCGCATGGTGCCGGCGGCTCGGGCATCGGCTCACCGCCGCGATAGGTCGCCAGGAACTGGTCGGTCGTCGTGTCGCGCAGCGCATTGAAAAAGCGCGCGCAGCCGTGCACGTGCCGCCAGCGCTCGGCATGCACGCCGCGCGTGTTCGTCACGCAGGTAGAGAAACTCGGCCCAGTCGTCGGCGTCGACGGCTCGAGGGATCGGCCGGACGCACGATGTGCGCCTGGCCGCGCGTAGCTGAACTCGAGTTCCGGGCGCGGGCCGCAGTACGGGCAATGGATGAGCAGCATGCGCGCGGCTCAGTGCGCGACGGCGGCCGCGGCCGCCTCGTCGATCAGGTGGCCGTCGCGGAAGCGCTCGATCGTGAACGGCGCGTTGATCGGGTGCGGCTCGTCGCGCGCCATGGTCCACGCGAGCAGGTGGCCCGCGCCCGGCGTCGCCTTGAAGCCGCCGGTGCCCCAGCCGCAATTGACGTAGAGGCCCGGCACCGGCGTCTTGCGCGATGATCGGCGAGCGATCCGGCGTCACGTCGACGATGCCGCCCCAGTTGCGCAGCATGCGCATGCGGCGGAACGTCGGGAACAGCTCGCAGATCGCCGCGAGCGTGTGCGAGTTGACGTGCAGCGCGCCGCGCTGCGTGTAGCTCGTGTAGGCGTCGGTGCCGGCGCCGATCACGAGTTCGCCCTTGTCGGACTGGCTGATGTAGGCGTGCACCGAGTTCGACATCACGACGCACGGAATCACCGGCTTGATGGGCTCCGAGACCAGCGCCTGCAGCGGAAAGCTCTCGAGCGGCAGGCGCACGCCCGCCAGGCCCAGCACCACGCTGGTGTTGCCGGCGGCCGAGACACCGATGCGGCGACGTGCGGATCGAGCCCGCGTGACGTCTCGCACGCCGTCGACGGCCGCCCGACGCGTCGCGCGCAATGCCGGTGACCTCGCAGTTCTCGATGATGTCGACGCCGAGCGCGTCGGCGGCCCGCGCATAGCCCCAGGCGACGGCGTCGTGACGCGCCGTGCCGCCGCGACGCTGCAACGCGGCGCCCAGCACCGGATAGCGGATGTTGCGACTCGATATTGAGCGGCGGGCAGAACGCCTTGGCTTCGCTCCGGCGTGAGCCACTCGTTGTCGACGCCGTTGCAGCGGTTGGCGTGCACGTGCCGCTTGGCGACCTGCACGTCGTGCACGGTGTGCGCCAGCATCATCACGCCGCGCGGCGAGAACATGACGTTGTAATTCAGGACCTGCGACAGGTCCTCCCACATCTTCACGGCGTGGTCGTACAGCCGCGCGCTCTCGTCGAACAGGTAGTTCGAGCGGATGATCGTCGTGTTGCGGCCGGTGTTGCCGCCGCCGATCCAGCCTTTTTCGAGGACCGCGATCGCGCGTGATGCCGTGTTCGGCGGCAAGGTAATACGCGGCCGCGAGGCCGTGCCCGCCGCCGCCGATCGACGATCGCGTCGTATTCGGGTTGCGGTGCGGCGCGCCGCCACTGCGGCTGCCAGCCCTGCTGGCCGCTGAACGCCTCACGCAGCAGCGCTCCAGGCCGAAAACTTCTGCATCAGGCCCGCAGCTCCTGGTTCTGCGGATCGAACGGCGAATCGACCAGCACGGTCGCACGCTTGCGCTCACCGAGAATCTCGATCTCGAGTTCGCTGCCGACCGTCGCAAACGCCGGCTTCACGTAGCCGATCGCCAGGCTCTTGCGCGAGCACGTGCCCGTAGTAACCGGAGGTGGCCCGGCCGACGATGCTGCCGTTGCGGTCGAACAGCGGCTCGTTGCCGAGCGGATCGGCCTCGGTGACGCCGTGCACTTCGAGCGTGACGAAGCTGTGCGGCACGCCGGCGGCCAGTTGCTTTTCGAGCGCCTCGCGACCCGTGAACGCGCCCTTTTCCATGCGCACGAACCGCGCCAGGCCCGCCTCGAACGGCGTGTAGTCGCGCGTCAGGTCGCTGCCCCACATGCGATACGACTTCTCCATGCGCAGCGATTCCATCGCGCGCATGCCGACCATGCCGATGCCAAACTCCGCACCCGCGGCAAAGATCGCCTCGAACAGGTGGTGCGCATACTCGATCGGGAAATGCAGCTCCCAGCCGAGCGCGCCGACGAAATTCACGCGCAGCGCATACACGTCGGTGGCGAAGCCGACTTCGATGACCTGCCCGGTCAGCCACGGAAACGACGCATTGTCGAGCGGCACGTCCGTCAGCTTCGGCTCATGACGTCTCGCGCACGCGGGCCCGCAAGCACGAAGCAACCGCGCGCACCGGTGATGTTGCGGAGCATGACCGAACCATCCGCCGGCAGGCGCTTCAGCAGGAAATCGGAGTCGTAGCGCTCGGCCGCGCCGGCGCTGACGACGTAGAAATGCTGGTCGGCGAGCTTCGTGATCGTGAACTCCGAGCGGATGCCACCGCGCGGGGTGAGCGCGTGGCACAGCGCAATGCGTCCGATCTTTGCCGGCACCCTGTTCGCCACCATGCCGTCGAGCCACGCTTCGGCGCCCGGTCCCGTGACCTCGAGCTTCGTGAATGGCGTCAGGTCGATCACGCCGACCCGCTCGCGCATCAGGCGGCACTCGTTGCCGACGTGCTCGAAATAGTTGGTGCGGCGGAAGCTCCAGTGCGTCCTTGGGCTCGACGCCCTGCCGGCGCGAACCAGTTGGCGCGCTCCCAGCCGTAGCGCTGGCCGAAGCACGCACCCATGCGCTTCAGCCTGTCGTAGACCGGGCTCGTCTTCACGGGACGCGCATCGGCGCGCTCCTCGTCCGGGAAGTGAACCGTAAAGACGTTACGGTACGTCTCCTCGTTCTTCGTCACGACGAATCGCTTGCTGGTGTACGGGCCGAAGCGGCGTGGGTCCACCGCCAGCATGTCGATGCCGGGTTCGCCGTCGACGATCCACTCGGCGAGTTGCCAGCCAGAACCGCCTGCGGCCGTAATGCCGAAGCTGTGGCCTTCGTTCAGCCAGAGATTGCGCTTGCCCCAGGCCGGACCGATCAACGGGCTGCCATCCGGTGAGTACGAAATCGGTCCGTTGACGATGTCCTTGATGCCGCAGTGCTCGAGCGCCGGCACGCGGCGCTGCGCGGCTTCGACGTGCGGCAGCAGGCGCTCGAGATCGCCGGGAAACAGGTCCTTGCCGAACCACTCCGGCACGCCGTCGGCGAAGCGAGCCGGGGCGCCGGCTTCGTACGGACCGAGAATCCAGCCGAGCCGCTCCTCGCGCAGGTAATACGACTTGTCGGCTTCGCGCAGCACGGCCAACTCGCGGCCGCCACCGGCACGATAGGCCTTCAGCTCGGGCGACTCGTCGTAGACGATGTACTGGTGCTCGACCGGGATTGCGGGCACGTTGAGGCCGAACATGCGGCCGGTCTCCCGCGCATAGTTGCCCGTGGCACACACGACGTGCTCGGCAGTGATCTCGCCACGACTGGTCGTGAGCTTCCACTCGCCACTCGCCGTCTGCTGCGCCGAGGTCACTGCGGTTTGCTCGTGGATTTCGGCACCCGCGCTGCGGGCGGCGCGACGCAAGGCCATCGTCAAGTCGGCCGGCGCGATGTGACCGTCGTCGGGGTGATACAACGCACCGACGAGCTTTGGGGTGTCGCCGCTGCCACCGAGTTCCAGCAGCGGCCAGAGGTCACGCGCCTCCTGCGGCGTGATGACTTGAAAAGGCACGCCGATGGTGTTGGCGGTACCGCAGTATTTTCGGTACTCGTCCATGCGCTCGCGGCACGTCGCAAGGCGCAGGTTGCCCGTGACATGGAAGCTGACGTCCTGCCCGGTCTCGGCGGGCAATCGCTTGTAGAGGTCGACGGAATATTTGTGGAGTTGCCCGACGGTGTAACTCATGTTGAAAAGCGGCAGGAGGCCTGCTGCATGCCAGGTCGATCCGGCCGTCAGTTCCGCACGTTCGAGCAGCACCACGTCTGTCCAGCCGCGTCTGGTCAAGTGGTAGAGCGTACTGACGCCAACGACGCCACCGCCGATCACCACCACCCGCGCATGCGATCTCATCCGGGAATACCTCTGCTCGTGGCCGGTGACCGTCCGGAATCCGCCCGCACGGTCAATTTATTGTTGCGACGGAGTTTATCAACGAGAAGGAACTGCAACCGCTCTGATTGCGACAGCACCTTACGGAAATGCGTCAGCCGCCCCTATACTCCCAGCACATCGTCAGCTGCCGCCCGGAGAGGATCCAGTGAAGCCCGATGCTGCAACCCGCACCACACGCTATGCCTTCCTGACGCTGCCCGACTACTCGCAGATTGCGGTGGCGAATGCGATCGAGCCGCTGCGAATGGCGAACCGGGTGTCGGGCCAGACCGCCTATGAATGGCTCGTCGTGAGTCTCGATGGCGAGCCAGTTCCCGCCAGCAATGGGTTGACATTCTCGCCGACGGTACAACTCAGCCAGGCGGGTCAACTGGATCTCGTTTTCGTCTGCGGCGGCGTCAACGTGCGCGACGCCGTCTCGCCGGCGCTCCTGACCGCCCTTAAGCGACTGGCCTCCAAACGCATGCCGATCGGTGCGCTCTGCACCGGGGGTTATGCCCTCGCCCAGGCCGGGCTGCTCGATGGGTATCACGCGACCATCCATTGGGAAAACCTGTCGGCCCTGCGTGAACAGTTCCCTCGCGTGCTGATATCGGACCATCTTTTCACGATCGACCGTAACCGCTACACGTGCTCGGGCGGCATTGCACCGCTCGAGCTGATGTTGAACCTGATCGATGAAAAACTGGGCCCGCAAGTGGCGCAGCAGGTCTCGGAACAGTTCATCGTGGAACGGATACGCGATGGCAACGACCGGCAGTATGTGCCGTTGCGCGCGCAGGTCGGCCCCGTGCATCGCAGCGTGATTGCGGTCGCCTCGATGATGGAAGCGAATATCGAGAATCCGCTGCCGCTCGAGACGATCGCGCGCCAGTCCGGGCTTTCCCGCCGGCAGATCGAGCGGTTGTTCAAACGTCACGTCGATTGCGTGCCGAAGCGGTACTACCTGGAGTTGCGCCTGAACCGGGCGCGCGAGTTGCTGCTGCAGACCTCGATGCCGATCATGGCGATCAGCACGGCGTGCGGTTTCCAGTCGCCGCCGCATTTCTCGAAGTGTTACCGCGGTCGGTTCGGGCATCCGCCGACTTTCGAGCGCCAACCTCGGCGCGTCGTTGCTCAGGCTGCTGCGGCGTAGCATTCCATCGGCTCGCTTGCCTGCTGGGCTGGTCTCGCTTGTTTTTGGCGTCAATCAAACGCGCGGCAACACCCTGCGACCTTCACAGTCTAAGTTCGGACGTTAGTCGACCTTGCACGTGTTCGTGGTCCGGCCCGGCAAGGCGCGGCGCCGGGCGTCTGCTTGCTAAGCAGCCGCGCTATTTCTTCTCCAGGAGCAGCGTGGCTTCCTTGCGCAATATGGGAAGAAGGCGCTTCGCTGCCTTCGCCAGAAGCCAAGGCAACGACACTTCGATGCGGAGCGCGTCTTCCAGAACTTCAATGCTCGCTGCCGCAGTTTGGCCGAGGGCGCGCATGCGGAAGCGCAATGTATCTCCTTCCCAGGTCTCCTGCTCCATGCCGATCAGTCCGAGGTTACCGTTAGTGCGCGCAAAGCCCTCCTTGAGACGGCGAATCGCTTCGACCTTCCCGAGACGATGGCCGACGATGGCTGTGACGGTATCGTTCACGGCATCCGTAACCGCGTTGCGTGGATGTGCATGCACGCTATTATGATCGAATGGCGATCGCGGCACCTTGGATTGTCCGGTTGCGGGACGGGGCTACTCTTTTGGGTAAACCGGGCACTTCCGGCAACCAAGCGTAGCGACTCCGCACCCACTCTGTCGCGCCGAGGCTCAACGTTGACTGGCTTCTTCCGACCCAGAGCAGCCTAACCCACGCTGATCTCGTTCACGGAATCTCCACCGCAAACTCCAATGGAACTTCCGCGCAACCCATTGGGCAGTGGTCACTCTCCACATAGACCACGCCGTACAGCGTCGTGCCCGCCAAAAATGTCGTTGGCGATTTCGCTTTCACGCGGAACGCTGCGGACAAGGTCGGCAGCGGTAACCCCTCGATCAGGTCAGCCGCGAGATCGAACGCAGCAAACGAGCCGGCGGCCCAGGTCTGCGTGGCGGAAAGTCCGAGCGAGATCGCGGGCGCATGCAAGGCTGCTGCAAGGTTCGCTACTGCCAGTCGCTCGGTACTCCAAGTCGGCGCACCAACGATCAATACGGATTGAATGCCGGTGGCATCACGTTGTTGTCGCAACGCCGCGAGTGCCGACCAGCGCGCTGCTTCGGACATATCGCGATCATCACCGCCCCCGAGCATGGCCACAATGGCGCGATTTCCCGATGGAGCACTTGCGGCCGCTACATTGATCGCCGCCTGCAACGATTCGAACACCGGCGCCGTGCCACCGACATGAGGCTCCAGCATGTCAACAACGGATTTCAGGACGGCGCCATCCGTCGAGAAAGGACTTCCTTCTCCGAGCGGCAACCAGAGTGGCTGGCTCGGCAACGCTGACGACGTACTGTTGTTAGTGCCTGCGAAGCCTGCCAGCGACAGACTTTCAGGTTGAGCCCGATCGATCGCACGTTCGATGAAGTGTCGCAAGGCAAACGAGCGTCTGGCCTCCGGATCGAGCTCCGCCACGCGTCGACTCTGGTCCATGAGCAACAGCGCGCTGCTGGCCGGACCCTGCGTCCCGAGCCGCGGAACTGTTCCATTCCTGTCGTAAGTAAACCGCTCGACCGAAACTGTATAGGGACTTTCGCTCCCCCACGGAGTGCCGCAAGACGGTTCGGTACGTATACGATCGAGCCAAACAAAACATTGTCGCTGCTCGTCTTTGTCCCATTGCCCGAGCGCAAGGCCAAGGGCCGGAGTCGATTGGGAAGAATAGTCTCCGTAGCCCGCCGGTGTGAACGGTGCCGCTGACGAGGCAACGAGTGTGACCTCCAACGTTAGCTCGCTGCGGTCATCGCTAACGCTGCCAGGCTTGATTGATACCGGCAATAGCGCAACGGTGGGCCGCGGGCGATCCGCCGGCATAATCACCGAAAGCAGCGTACGCCCCTGCGTCGCGACCGCGACATCGTCGTTCCGGGATGGCACACCGAATTCATGACTAACGTACACGCGCACCACTGCCGGAACCGAACCAATGGAGACCGTGCCGTTGCTGCCTGTGCGCCCACTGCCAACAGTGGCTGTCTGGTTGCTGTTAAAGACGCTGACAAGAGCGTCGACCAAGGGCCTGCCCTCGACATCGGTCACTGCAACGGTCAGCGTTCCGGTTCCCGTCGCGGGAGGCGTCTTGGCGACGGGCGTCGCCGCTGAGCCCAAATCGGCGCCACCGAAGCAGTGATCAGACGTAGTGTGGGACCGCTGCGGACGTTGGAATGGTCCTGTTTGCCATGGCCGCGCGCGATCGAACGGGATGGAGTCGAAACCCGTGAGACGACCCCGTGTGCGGGTCGCGCCGGTCCGCGAGGTAGACGTCGATGTAGTCGGTCCCCAGGCGACTTAGGCGGTCCTCGGCGGCGTTGAGCACAAAGAACGCCCTACGTCACGCCCGCATGCGTAGCCCCGCAGGATCGAAGAGAGCGCCCTCGCTACGCACCGCTGCCCGCCTCTCGCCGATCAATTCAACCGCAAAGCCATGCGTTTCACCGGCGACCGCCTTTTCGACATAGCCAAGCGCAATCGACTTCCCGACGCTGTGTCCGTAGCCGCCCGACGTGACCCACCCGACCACGCGCTCGTTGTGCCAGATCGGCTCGTCCCCGATCGCATCGGCATCCTTCGCATCGACGGCCAGCGTGATGAGCTTGCGTTCGCCGCCGCCCGCCTTCTCGGCGATCGCCGCATCGCGTCCGACGAAATCAGGCTTGTCGAGATGTATGAACCGGCCCAGGCCTGCCTCGTATGGGCCGTAGATGGGCCGGAACTCGCGCGCCCACGAGCCGAAGCTTTTCTCCAGGCGTAGCGCGTTCAGCGCGCGGCCGCCGATGTGACGGATGCCGTGCTGCCGTCCTGCGCTGGTCAACTGGTCGTAGAGCGCGCGCTGGTAGTCCGTCGTGACCCAGATCTCGTAACCCAGGTCACCCGTGAACGAAACGCGCCCGACGAGCGTTGGCACCACGCCGACGTCCATGCGGGCAAACGACATGAATGGAAAGGCCGCCGTCGAGAGGTCGTTATCCACGAGTTTCGACAACAGCGCGCGCGCTTGCGGACCGGCAATCGACAGGCCGACGTATTGCATGGCACAAGGACGCACCGTGACGCCGGTCGGCGGCAGGTGCCGCTCGAACCAGCGCATGTAAAACACTTCCGCGGCGTACGTGCCGACGACGAAAAAGCGTTCCTCGTCGACCCGGCAGAGCGTGAAATCGCCGATCAGCCGGCCGCGCTCGTTCAGCATCGGCGACAGCGCGATGCGCCCGACGGCCGGCACGCGGCAAGCCATGATCCGGCCCAGCCATGCCGCGGCACCGGCCCCCGTGACTTCGAACTTGCCGTAGTTCGAGATTTCGAGAAGACCCACCGACTCGCGGACGGCACGACACTCCTCGCCGACCGCCGCATGGGCGTTCGAACGACGAAACGTGGCATTTTCATGCGGCGGCGTGCCCTTGGGCGCGAACCACAGCGCATGCTCGAGCCCACAATAGTCGCCGAAAACCGCATTCTCGCCCGCAAGCTTTTCGTAAATCGGTGTCGTGCGCAGCGGGCGGGCCGCTTCCAGTTCTTCATTCGGAAATCGAATGCGAAAGCGCCGCGAATAGTTCTCGCGCACCTTCGCGTTCGTGTATGGCCGTGTTGCCCAATCACCGTAGCGGGCGATGTCCATGGCCCAGATGTCCGCGCCCGGATCGCCTTCGGTGATCCAGTTCGCTATCGTGAGGCCGACGCCCCCGCCCTGGCTGAACCCCGCCATGACGCCGCAGGCGACCCAGTAGTTGCGCAAGCCGCGAATCGGTCCCACCAGCGGATTGCCGTCGGGCGCAAACGTAAACGGGCCGTTGACGATCTTCCTGATGCCGGCGCTTTCGAGCCGCGGGAAGTGCTGGAAAGCGACGTCGAGACTCGGGGCGAGCCGGTCGAGATCGTTCGGCAGCAGGTCCTGGCCGAAATCCCACGGCGTCGTATGCGCCGACCAGGGCACGCCCGCGCGTTCGTACGTGCCGAGCAGCATGCCGCCACGCTCCTGGCGCATGTAGATTTCGGCCTCGAAATCGATCACGTGCAGTTGCTCGGGCTGGCCCTTCAACTCCGGCAGGTCGTCGGTGATGAAGTACTGGTGTTCCATCGCGAGGATCGGCAGTTCCAGGCCGACGAATCGGCCGACTTCGCGCGCCCAGAGACCACCGGCGTTGACGACGTGCTCCGCGTGCACGGTGCCCTGCTCGGTCATGACGTCCCAGGTGCCGTCCGCGCGTGGCCTGGTATCGAGCACCCGGTTGTGCCGCACGATCTCCGCGCCACCCATCTGCGCGGCTTTCGCATAAGCGTGGGTGACGCCATAAGGATCGACGTGTCCTTCGATGGGATCGTAGATCGCACCGAGGAAATGCTTCTCCTCGAGCAACGGAAACAGCCGCTTGGCCTCCGCGGCCGAGATCAGGTCGAGTTGCATGCCGAGATAACGTCCGCGCGCCACGGCCATGCGCAGCCAGTCGACCCGCTCCGGTGTCCCCGCCAGCATGAGTCCGCCCGTGATATGCAACCCGCACGACACGCCGGAGACTGCCTCGATCTCCTTGTAGAGATTGATCGTGTACTGCTGCAGTTTCGCGACGTTCGGGTCGCCGTTGACCGTGTGCATGCCACCCGCGGCATGCCAGGTGGAGCCCGACGTGAGTTCTGCGCGCTCGATCAGCAGCACGTCTTTCCAGCCAGCCTTGGTGAGGTGATACAGCACGCTCGCGCCGACCACGCCGCCACCGATCACTGCCACCCTCACCTGATTCCGCATGCCCGTCCCCGATGAATTTTTGAAATGTCTAAAAAATCAGAACGTCAATACGACCCGGGCGAAATCAGCTGAGGGGCGGCGCGCCGCCTTCGGCCGAGCGCCGCGCGATGAACGCATCCATCTGCTCGATGATGGCGGGGTCGCGCTCGGGTGCCACATAGCGAGCGAGCGTGTCCTGGTAGATCGTATTGGCGCGCTCGGTGGCTGTCTTCGCGCCATCGTTCGACCATTGGCCGTAGTTACGCCAGTCCGAAACGAGCGGCGTATAGAACGCGTTGCGATAGCGTTCCATCGTGTGGGCGCAGGCGAAGAAATGTCCGCCGTAACCGACCTCGGCAATCGCCTCCAGCGCAATGTCCGACGCTTCCGCGCCCACCGGCTGGAACAGCTCGGCAAACATCTGCAGCATCTCGACGTCGATGATGAATTTCTCGTACGACGTCGACAGGCCGCCTTCGACCCAGCCGGCGGCATGCAGCATGAAGTTGGCACCGCCCATCAGCGCGCCCCACAGGCTCATCTGCGCCTCGTACGCCGCCTGGGCGTCGGGAGCGTTCGATGCCGTGGCGCTGGACGAACGCCACGGCACCTTGATGTACCGTGCGAGTTGTCCGGCACCGAAGGCCGCCTTCGCGTACTCGGGCGTGCCGAACGCCGGTGAACCGGACTTCATGTCGACGTTCGACGTGAAGCTGCCATACAGGATCGGCGTGCCAGGCCGGACGTTCTGCGCCAGCGTGATGCCGGCCAGTGCTTCGGCATGCGCCAGCGTCAGCGCGCCCGTGATCGTCACCGGCGCCATCGCTCCGGCGAGCGTGAACGGCGTGATGATCAACACCTGCCCCGCTTCTGCGAAATCAAGGATGCCTTCGGCCATCGGGATATCGAGTTGCAGCGGCGAGTTGGTATTGATGACGGTCCACACGTATGGACGCTGCTTGAAATCCTCTTCGCTCACCCGATGCGCGATGCGGATCAGTTCAAGGCAATCGGCGATCTGCTGCGAACCGCGTGCGAAAAGGAATGGGATTTTGTCCGACAGCACCAGGCTCGACCGCGTCGTCTCGAAATGGCGCAGGTGCACCGGGCTGTCCTGCGGTTCGACCGCGCCACCTAGCGTGTGCAGGACGTCGAACGATTGGGACAGCTTGATGAGGTTGCGAAAGTCTTCGACCGTTCCGGCACGTCGCCCGCCATGGATATCCATGATGTTGGGTGGACCGGACGTGGGCGCAAGACACACGTGCCGTCCGCCGACGGTGACGTTCAAGTCCGGATTCAGCGCCTGGAAAGTGAATTCGCTCGGCGTCGTCGCCAGCGCTTTGGCGACGAGGCCGCGGTCGATACGCACCACCTGCGTCGCCTCGTCGACCGTCGCACCGAACTGTGCATATCGGGTCCGCGCTCTCGCCGACAGCACCTTCATGCCCTGATTTTCGAGGATTGTCAGTGCCGCCGCGTGGATCGCCGCGACCTGGTCGTCGGAATATATGCGCAGGGGCTCGAACGGGTTCTGGAGCTTGCGATAGGCGAGGGACCGTTCCGGAGCCGGCGGTGCCGAGGACACGGGACTCGGTCGCCGCCGTGCGCGCCGCGGGGCGGTCACTTCGATGTCGGTCATTGGTCTGCAACTCCGGGATGACCACCGCGGCTGGCTGTGCAGACGGTACTGATCCGAACGTATGCGGGCCGAACTGCTCGATCAGCCACGAGCGAAACAGCGCCGTCGCGGTGTCGCTCAGCGCTTCGGGATCGGTGACCAGGTAGTAACCGAAGCCGTCGTCGAGCGTCGTGTCGTAGGGGCGGGCCAGCCGGCCCGACACGAGATGGTCGCGGAACAACGCGAGGTCGACCAGCGCAATGCCCGCACCGCTCAATATGTACTGGACGGTCAGGATTTCCGTATCGAACACCAGTCCGCGCTCGACCTGCAGGCCGCTCAACCCCAGGCTCTGCACCAATTGCGACCAGAAATGCCGGCGCGGCAGCCCCTCGACGCGCATGTGCACGAGTTCGTTGTCCCGGATGAACGTCTCGAGGTCCTTACCCGCGTGGCGGGCCGCAACGTCCGGGTGGCAGACGATGCCGAGCCGCACCGGCCACAGCAGGTCGCTGACGCGGTCGGTGACGGCGGGCCGCGAATAAAGCACCGCCACGTCCACTTCGCCGGTTGGGGGGCCGATGCCGTAAGGACTCACGACGTCGATCTCGACCTCCGGGTTTGCGCTGCGGAATTTCTGCAGGATCGGCACGACCAGGTGCGCCGCAAAACTCGGCGGCATCTGCACGCGCAGCGTCCGCAGGCGTGGCGCCTTGGAGTCGCGGATTTCGTCGATGGCGTGTTCGAGCCGGTCGAACGAGCGCGACACGACCGGCAACAGGTGCTGGCCCGCCGCCGTGAGCACGAGCGAGTGCGGCCGGCGGTCGAAGAGCTTGACGCCGATCAGGTTCTCGAGCGAGATCACGTGGCGCGACAAGGCGCTTTGCGCAATGTTCAGCGCGCTCGCGGCACCTGTGAAACTGCCATAACGGGCCACGCCTTCGAACGCACGCAGGGCGTTCAGGGGAAGCCATCGCCGGTCGATACGAACTTTGTCCACTACCCCGCCCTCGCCGGCCGTCAGTAGCCTGGATCTCAATCGTCAGGTGCGACCTGTCCGCCCGAGGCGGCCGTTGCATCGCCGGAATCCAAGCGTGGCGCATCTGCCACAGTACCGGCAATGCTTTTTTTGCGGTCCGGTTAATGCCTTTTTCAGATGCGGCGGGTGTGGACGGCGTAGCATTTACCTTGTTAATGTCGGATGTCGCGAAAATAGCTGCACGCCCGGAGGTGCAGGCTCGGGAATAGCGGCAAATCCCGCCGGTGCGGGAGTTGCTTCCAAAACACAACGAACGCCAGGGGTTCTACCGCATGAATTACAGAGTCGCATCTACCGTCGCCGCGATCCTTGCGGCTTCTGCTGCCCAGGCTCAGACGCCGGCGCCGTCCGGCGGCCTGGAAGAGATCATCGTGACGGCGCAGCGCCGGTCGGAAAGCCTGCAGGACGTCCCCCTTGCGATCCAGGCCATGACCGGTGACACGCTCTCCGAGTTGAAGGTCTCGACGATCGACGAGTTCGTGAAGTTCCTCCCGAGCGTCACCACGGCCAACCTCGGCCCGGGTCAAAGCAACATCTACATGCGCGGCCTCAGCGTCGGAACGCTCGGCACGCAGGGCTCGGGCACCAATGGGCCGTGGCCGAACGTGGCGGTCTACCTCGACGAGCAATCGACGCAGACTCCGGGCCGAAACCTCGACCTGTACGCGGCCGACCTCGAGCGCATCGAAGTGCTGACCGGCCCGCAGGGCACGTTGTTCGGCGCCGGCGCCCAGGCCGGCGTGCTGCGCTATATCACTAACAAGCCGGTCTTCAATGAGACGTCGGCGAGCATAAACGCCGGATATGCGAATACGGCTGATGGCGATGACAGCTACAACGTCGAAGGCGTGCTCAACCTGCCGCTCATCGACGACACGCTGGCCGCGCGCGTCGTGGTGTACCAGGACCACCGCGGAGGTTACATCGACAACGTCTACAGCACATTCACCCGGCGTGGCACGGACCTCGGCTTCACCGCGGTCACCGGTGGCGTGGTTCCGGCTGATTCGCTGGTGATCGATAATGCCGGCCTCGTTGGCGAGGACATCAACGAGGCCGAGTACACAGGCATTCGCGGCAGCCTGAAATGGCAGGTCACCGAAGACTGGGATGCCATCCTGAGCGTGGCCTACCAGGAGATCGAAACCGAGGGCGTCTTCTACCAGTTGCCTACGGGTTCCGAAGGTCAGAACCTCAAGCCGCTCCAGGTCACCATCTTCAACCAGGGCAGTAACAACGACGAGTTCACGAACACCGCGCTGACCATCAACGGCAAGGTCGGTACGCTCGACCTCGTCTACAGCGGCGCCTACCTTTCGCGCGACGCGGAAACTGTCCAGGACTACACGAACTACGCGCGCGGCAGGTATGGCGTGTATTACCAGTGCACCGGCTACTCGGGCAGTTCGGTCGACAAGTGCTACACACCTTCGAGCATCTGGAACGACACGTCCGAAAGCACCAACATGAGCCACGAAATCCGCTTGAGCAGTCCCTCGGACTGGCGCATGCGCTTCGTCGGTGGCTTGTTCTACGAAGAACGCAAGCTCGAGGCAACGACCGACTGGTTCTACAAGTCGGTGCCGGAGTGTCCGGACACCGGAGTTTCCACCGGCAGCTGCTTCCTGTACCTCGATCCTCGCGCCGCACCGAAGTTCCAGTCGGCGGTACCGGACATGAACAACCCGAACCGTCGTGCCTCGAACGTCGGCTTCTTCAACGACTTCCAACGCGAATACACGCAGTCCGCCGCGTTTGTGTCGGTCGATTTCGACATTCTCGAGAACCTGACCCTGACCCTCGGCACGCGTTACTACGACATCGAGAACCAGATGCGCGGCGCGAACATAGGCAGCTTCTTCTGCAAAGTGTATGGCACGGGCGAGACGGGCCCCTGCACCGGCGCGCTCTACGGCTACGGTGAGATGCAGTGGCCCCCTACGGCACCAACCTCAACGAGCAGACGGACAACACAACCAGTCTGACGGTTTCCGCAGCCGCGCCAACCTGACCTGGAGCATCCACGAGCGACGTGTTGCTGTATGCAACGTGGTCCGAGGGTTACCGGCCCGGCGGCTTCAATCGCGGCTCGGCCTGCGGTGCGAAAGATCCGGTGACCGGCGTCAACCAGTGGTGCTTCCCGTTCTCATACAATTCGGATGACCTGACCAACATCGAGGCCGGCTGGAAGACGACGTTCTGGGACGGACGCGCGCAGTTCAACGGCGCGATCTACCAGGAGAAGTGGGAGCAGGCGCAGACCGGACTGTTCGCGCCGCAGCTCGGCTTTCCGAACCTGCAGTCCTTCCTGAACGGCCCCGAGTACGAAGTCAACGGCGATCGAAGTCAACTTCGTCGTGGCGCCGATGGATGGCCTGACGATCACGGCGGCCGGCTCGTACAACAAGGGCGAACTCAAGAACTCACCGCAGGTGATCAGCAACGTCCCGGGCAGCCCGACCTTCGGCCAGCCGGTTACAGAGTCGTGCCTCTTCTTCGACACGACCAGCATACCTGCACCTCAGTTGCGAGTGTCGAAAACCTGTTCGGCACGCCCGGAACGGAAATGGCCAACTCCCCCGAGCTGCAGTTCAACGTGCGGGCGCGGTACGAGTGGTCCTGGGACGACTACAACCCGTTTGTCGGCGCGGCGGTGCAGTACCAGGACGAGTCGTTCTCGTCGGCCACCTTGGTCAATCGGAACTTGATGCCCGACTGGACCACGATGGACGCGTCGTTCGGTGTCAGCAAGGATGACTGGACCGCCGAGTTCTACGTCGTCAACCTGACGGACGAGAACAAGAGCGTGTACTCGACGCACACTCAGTTCATCCTCGCCGAGGTGCCGATGCGGCCGCGAACCATCGGCCTGCGTCTCGGCTACCAGTTCGGCGGCACTGATCGACCGAAGTCGATATACGGGCCGGTGGGGCAACCCACCGGCTCGTTTTCATTGGCGCGCTCAATCCTTCATCATTTGACGATGCAATCCATCGCCACGCCTGCCACTTCGGTACAGCCTCGCCGATATCGATACCGAACTGCGCGAGCTCCAGCGGCTGATCGAACTGCGGCATTTCGACGACGCTTTGGCAGCCTCCGAGCGCCTGCTCGGCCGGTTTCCGGGACACCGCGACCTGCTCTACATGCACGCCGTGGCGTTGCGGCACCTGCAGCGCGTTCCCGAGGCGCTCGCGACGCTGGAGCTTCTCGAAGACCTGCATCCGACGTACCCACGGCTGTTCCAGGAACGCGGGCACTGCCACGTATTCCTGCGGCAGGCACCCGAGGCAATCCAGGCGTTTTCGCGTGCCGTCGAGATCAACCCTGCCTTGCCGGCGAGCTGGCGGATGCTCGCATCGCTGTACGCGATGGTCGGGCGCAGGTCCGAGGCCGAAATCGCGGGGCAGCACGTTGCCAAGCTCGCCACGCTCGCTCCCGAGGTCGTGACCGCCCGCAGCATGCTTGCGGACGGCAATCTGGCGGAAGCGGACGCCTTGATTCGCCCCTACGTGAAACGCGTGCCCGACGATGTCGAAGGTTTGCGCCTGCTCGCGATGGTCGCGCACCAGAGCGAGTTTTCGAAGGACGCGACGATCATATTGGACGACGTGATGCAGAGGGCTCCCGATTACCACGCCGCACGCCAGGACCTGGTGATTGCGTTGCTGGCGACACACCAGCACGCAAGGGCCCGGGAGCAGATCGAAATTCTCATGCGGGCCCAACCGGGCGAGTTTACGCATCGCCGCACGCTCGCGAGCATCCTGGTCAGCCAGGGTTCGACCGACGCGGCCATCAAGCTGTACCGGCAGTTGCTGCACGAGCATCCCGAGGACGCGGAACTGCACATGTACTTCGGTCACGCCCTGAAGACCCAGGGCATACGCGCGGAAGCCGAGCAGGAGTACAAGGAGGCGGCACGACGCCACCCCAGCCTCGGCGACGCCTACTGGAGTCTCGCGAACCTCAAGACCTACCGGTTCACGGACGCGGAAATCGCGACCATGCGTGAGCAGGTCGACGCACCGCGAATTCCCCTGCCGGACCGGTTCCACTTGTGCTTCGCACTTGGGAAGGCTTACGAGGATCGCCAGCAATACGAAGAGTCGTTCCATTTCTACGCGCGGGGAAATGCACTCAAGAAAGCAGAGTGCAACTACCAGCCTGACGCCCTGGAACGAACGGTGCGAAAGCAGATCGAACTCTGCACCACGGAGTTCTTCGACCAGCGCCACGACTACGGCTGCGATGATCCGTCGCCGATATTCATCGTAGGGTTGCCCCGGGCCGGATCGACGCTGCTGGAGCAGATTCTCGCCTCGCACTCGCAGGTCGAAGGCACGATGGAACTGGCCAACATCCCGCGCCTGGTGAGTTCCATCGATGTGCACGACAGCGGCGCGCGCTATCCCGGCGCCCTCGCGGTGCTGTCGGCGGAAGATTATCGAGGCTTCGGCGAAGCGTACCTACGCGACACGCGTGAGTACCGAGTGGGCAACAAGCGGTTTTTCATCGACAAGTTGCCGAACAATTTCCGGCATTTGAGCCTGATTCGCCTGATGTTGCCGAATGCCAGGATCATCGACGCGCGGCGCGAACCCATGGCCTGCTGCTTCAGCAACTTCAAACAGCTTTTCGCGTCCGGGCAGCAATTTACCTACAGTTTCGAAGACATCGGTCGATATTATCGGATGTATGTTCGGCTCATGGATCACTGGGACGCGGTTCTGCCAGGTTGGGTCTTGCGGGTCCAGCACGAGGACGTGATCGAGGATCTCGAGGGCAGCGTGCGGCGAATCCTGGATTTCTGCGGGCTCGACTTTGAACCGGCCTGCATCGAGTTCCACAAGACCGAGCGCCGCGTCCATACGGCGAGCTCGGAGCAGGTGCGCCGGCCCGTCAACCGCGAGGGCGTCGACCAGTGGAAGAATTTCGAACCCTGGCTCGGGCCGTTGCGCGAGGCACTGCGACCATCGCCGGATCCTGAACACCGCAGCTGAGCATTAGTCAGGGTCGCCCTCCAGTTCTCGCTCGGCGAATCAGCCAGCCCGCCTGCGACTCGGCGCTTCTGCCTCGCCCTGCCATTGCCCGACGGACAATCCGAGGCTGCGCATCAGGCTTTGTGCGTCCTGTGGCGCACGCAGCTTCACGTCTGTGTTGTCGAAATAGCAGAAGATCTCGCGACCGGCAGGCGCAGGTGACGCAGGCTTCGACACCCGCACGGCCCCTTGCGGGAGTCGTGCCGGCTCGCCGCCCGCGTGCCACTGCCTGATGCGCCCCGCCCAACGCGCGATAGCTGCAGGCTTGTAGCCGCTGCGATAGAGCTCCTGGTCCCCGTGCAGGCGCAAGTACATGAAGTCCGCCGTGACATCCCTCGGCATCGGCCACTGTCGCGCCGTCTCGGCGATCACCAGCGCGACGTTGTGTTCCCGCAGCAGGTTGATGAAGCGCTCGTCCAGAAAACTCGCGTTGCGGATTTCCATGGCGTGACGCATTGGACGCGGCTCATCGATCGACAGCACGCTGCGGCCACGCATGCGGGTGTCGCGACGTCGCGCGACCTTCAATGCGGCTTCCGTATCTTGTGGCAACAGCGCCAGGAAATCCGCGAATCGCCCCTCGTCGAATTTCAGGTTCGGCGGAAACTGCCACAGGATCGGCCCCAGCTTTTCTCGCAACGCGAGCAAGCCCGACGCCAGGAAATTGGCGAGTGGTGTGGCCACTTCCTTGAGCCGCAGGATGTGGGTGATGAAACGAGGCCCCTTGACGGTGAAGACGAAATCGTCGGGTGTCTCCGCGTACCACGCTTGCCAGCTGGACGGCCGCTGCAATGAGTAAAACGAGCCGTTGATCTCGATCGTGCTGAATATGCTCGACGCATACTGCAGTTCGAGGCGCTGAGGCAGCTCGTCCGGGTAGAAGACACCGCGCCAAGGCTCGTAGCGCCAACCTGAAATACCGACGCGGATGCGAGGCGCAGACTGCACCGTGACCCCATCCATGGTTGCCCCTTGCGCGAAATACAGGAGCGGCCATCGTTGGCATGTGCGCGAGGCTTTTCAAGCGCCTGTAGGTGTGCGCGAACCCGGGTAGGACTAGTTCCACCTCAGGACCACCTCGACGGCATCTCCTACGCGGGTCGAACGCCCGTTGCGCGTTCCTGGTCCTCGACAATCTGCTTCGCGGAGCGAAAGTAATGCCAGGTGGCCCAGGCGCCCACCGGCACGAGGCACAGCATTGCCATGCGCAGCGACTCGCCGTTCGCAATGTGGTTCGGCGCGAACGCATCGCTCAGGAAGCCGACGGCCTGTGGCGCGATGATGAGGTTGCCGACGTTGGCCACGAACAGGGTCGACGCGCAGAACATGGCCCGCATCCGAGGTTCGCACAGGTTGTTCAGCATGCCGAAGCACGGCCCGATGTAGAAATAGATCGACGGGATGAAAATCCAGAACAGCGCCTTCGCCAGCGGCAGTGAGTGGGTCCAGTAGATCCAGAACGACACCAGTGTCGCGGCGCCGATACCGAAGCCCATCATTCGCACTATGCGGCGCGGGTCGTTCATCGCGGGCCGGGCCAGCCACCAGCCCGTAAACAGGGTCGCAGCGCCGCCACCGAACAAATGGATTGGCCCGAGGATGGCACCCGCCTGGCCCGGCGTCAGCCCGTAATTGCGCATCAGGAATGTCGGTGTCCACCAGACGAGCCCCCATCCCCAGAGCGCCGTGAGCGCGCTCGCCATTATCACGTGCACGGCCGAACGCTGGGTCCACAGGTATCGCATGCTCTCCAGGAACGAGGCATTGCGTTCGCAGTTCCTGGCCAGGTGATCGAGTTGACCGCGGCGTGGCTCGCGCACCGTGAAGAAGATCAACATGCCGAGCAGGACGCCCGGCACACCGAGCACGAGAAACACGGTTCGCCAGTCAAACTTGTCGTTGATCATGCCGGCGATGTCCGCGCCGAGCCAGGCGCCGATCGGCGCTCCGAGCGAGAAGACCGTGAGCGCCATCGGCCGGCGCGCCACCGGAAAATAATCGGAGATGATCGAATTGGCCCCTGGCGTGCCACCCGCTTCGCCGATGCCAACCCCAATGCGCGACAGCAGCAATTGCCAGTAGGTGCGCGAGAGACCGCAGAACGCGGTCATCACCGACCAGCCGATCAGGCACCACGCGATGATGTTGCGTCGATTGCCGCGGTCGATGAGCCACGAGATCGGGAACCCCAGCACGACGTAGAACAATGCCAGGGACACGCCGGTCAGGAATGCGATGCCGGAGTCGGTGAGCTGCAGTTCGAGGCGGATCGGTTCGAGCACGGTCGATATGACGTACCGATCCGCGATGCTGAGCGTGTACACCATCACCATGACGATCAACACGTACCAGCGCTGGACCACTGTCCCAACCCCGCCATCGGCGGCCTGGGCGCTTGCCTCTGCGTTCGCGACCATCGAGCCTCCCCCGGAATCCGGCGCTTCGTCACCCGCCGGTCTGATCGACGGCAGGGCTGGACCCGGAGGGTCCGCGCGATGAAACCAGTTGTACTGAAATTCGACGGTGGATACCAGCGCAGGCTGCTGTTTGCAGCAGGTTTGCGGCCGCAAAGCAGGCACGCGCGTCCGCAATAATCCTTTCGGATGCGGTGATTTATTTTGCTGTTCCTGCCGCGATGAAGCCGTTAGCCTGCCAGTCGCAATACCGTTACGGCCGCGGTTACGACTCGTTTCCGGCTGGAGGAATGCGCGTGAGCATCACTCGGATCGGCTTCATCGGGCTCGGCAACGTCGGCGCTGCGCTGGCCGGTAACCTGCTCCGGCATGGCGCCGATCTCACGGTGCGCGACCTCAACGCAGCAACGGTTGCGACATTCGTGGCGCAGGGTGCCAGGCACGGCGCGTCGCCGCGAGCGATCGCCGAATCCTGCGACATCGTGATCACGTGCCTGCCCTCGCCGGCGGTATCGGCCGAGGTCGTCGAAGGTCCCGATGGACTCCTCGAGGGGCTTGGCCCCGGCAAGCTCTGGCTCGAAATGAGCACGACCGATTCCGCCGAGATCAAGCGATTGGCACCCAAGGTCGAGGCCAGGGGCGCCACTGCCATGGACTGCCCAGTATCGGGCGGCTGCCATCGCGCTGCGACGGGCAACATTTCGATTTTCGCCGGCGGCTCACGCGCAGCGTTCGAACGGGCACTGCCGGTGCTATCGACACTCGGGCACCAGATCCTTCACACGGGCGAAATTGGCTCGGCGTCGATGCTGAAGGTGCTGACCAACTACCTCTGCACGGTGCACCTGGCTGCGCTCGCCGAAGCGCTTGCGGTGGCGAAGGTCGTCGGCCTCGACATGAATACGACCTACGAGGGCATCCGCATTTCGTCGGGCAATTCGTTCGTGCACGAGACCGAGTCGCAGGTGATCCTGAATGGCAGCCGGGACATCGGCTTCACGATGGACCTCGTGCTCAAGGATGTCGGGCTCTTCGACACGCTGGCACGCGACCACGGCGTGCCGCTCGAGATCTCGCCGCTGGTGGTCGATATCTTCAAGGATGGCCAGCACCGTTACGGCCCGCGCGAGCACTCACCGAACATCATCAAGCGTCTCGAGGAAGCCTGCGGTATCGAGGTCCTCGGCACCGGCTTTCCCGCGACGATCGTGGACGACCTGCCGAAATCCGCCGGCTATGAAGTGGTGCCGAAGAGACGCTAACGGAAAATCACTGTCCGGCTGCCATTCAGGAACACGCGGTGCTCCGTGGCGAGCCGGACTGCTGTCGAGAGTGCACGGCGTTCGGAATCGCGTCCGGCGGCGATCAGCCTCTCCGGCGTGTAGCCGTGATCCACATGCTCGACGATCTGCTCGATGATCGGCCCCTCGTCGAGGTCGGCGGTCACGTAGTGCGCCGTGGCCCCGATCACCTTGACGCCGCGGTCGTAGGCTTGATGGTACGGCTTGGCGCCCTTGAACCCGGGCAGGAACGAATGGTGGATGTTGATCGCGCGGCCGCGCAGCCGCCCGCACATGTCATCGGAGAGAATCTGCATGTAACGCGCCAGCACCACGAGATCGGTGCGCGTCGACTCGATCAACTCGAGCAGGCGTTGCTCCTGCTGGGGCTTGGTCGCGGCACTGACCGGCAGGTGAAAGAACGGAATTCGATTCTGCGCGGCAACGGGCTGCATCGTGACGTGGTTCGAGACGATCGCGGTGATGTCCATCGCGAGTTCGCCGATGCGATGCCGGTACAGCAGGTCTTCGAGGCAGTGATCGTAATTCGAGACCATGATCAGCACGCGCGCCCGATCGTGCGAATCGTGGATCTGCCATTCCATGTCCTCGGCCGTCGCGACGGTCTCGAACTCGCGGCGCAACGTAGCCAGGTTGACCGGCTCTCCCTTCACGCCACAGAACGTGACGCGCACGAAAAAGCGCTGCGAGATCGTGTCGTCGAATTGCTGCATCTCGACGATGTAGAACCGACGGGTGGCCAGGAACGTCGTGACAGCCGCCGTCGTGCCCATGCGGCTGGCACACGTCGCCGTCAATACGTAGGGGTGCTCGATGTCGAAAGTCATGCCAGCTCTCCGTCGGCCGCGCGCAGCGGATGCCCGCTCCGCCCGGCGCGGAGATTGTCAGAATGCGACGCCCCGAAGCAAGCGGGATTCACGACAGCGCGCACCGCGTCGCGAATGGCTGGGCCGTCGAATGGTAGAAAGCATGGACCTAGCGAGAAAATAGATTAAGGGTTGCCGCGGCAGGCTGGCGAACCGCCACCCCCGCGACCCCTTTACAGCCCGAACCGAATGTCGCATCGTGACAAGTGGATGTCGCCGTAGCATCACCGGCCGCGAGCGGTCGCCAGTAACATCGCGGTGTCTCCGGGCGTGTCCGGGATGTTGGGGCGTGCCGATCTAGGAACCCTCGGGAGCAAACTGATGAGTGACGAGCAAGCGGAAGTCTTCGATCTCAACAGCCTCGACGACCAGGAGCTGGTCGAGCAGGTGCACGACGACCTGTACAACGGACTGCGGGACGAGATCATCGAGTCCACCAACATCTTCCTGGGCCGCGGCTGGGCACCCGACCGCGTCCTGAACGACGCACTCGTCGAAGGCATGCGGATCGTTGGTATCGACTTCCGCGACGGAATCCTGTTCGTGCCGGAGGTGCTTCTGGCCGCGAACGCCATGAAGGCGGGTATGGAGATCCTGCGGCCGCTGCTCGCCGAGACGGGCGCCGAGCCGATCGGCAAGGTCGTGATCGGCACGGTCAAGGGCGACATCCACGACATCGGCAAGAACCTCGTCTCGATGATGCTGGAAGGCGCCGGCTTCGAAGTCATCAACATCGGCATCAACAATCCGGTCGAAAAGTACCTGGCGGCGCTCGAAGAGCACCAGCCCGACATCCTCGGCATGTCAGCCCTGCTGACCACGACGATGCCCTACATGAAGGTCGTCATCGACACGCTCAAGCAGAAGGGCCTGCGCGACAAGTACATCGTGCTGGTCGGCGGTGCGCCGTTGAACGAAGAGTTCGCCAAGGCCATCGGCGCCGATGCGTACTGCCGTGATGCCGCGGTTGCCGTCGAGACTGCCAAATCGCTCATCGCCTCACGGCGTGCGGCGATGCATTGACACGCGGACGATGCCGAGTGACGCACCCGTACTGATCATCGCCTGCGGAGCCCTGGCCCGCGAAGTCGTTGCGCTGAAAAAAATCAACGGCTGGTCGGCCATGGACGTGCAGTGCCTGCCACCGGAGCTGCATAACCGCCCGGAGCGCATTCCGGCGGCCGTCCGCGAAGCCATCGCCGCCGGCCGTGAAAACTATTCGCGCATCTTCGTCGCCTACGCCGACTGCGGCACGGGTGGCCTGCTCGACACCGTTCTCAAAGCCGAAGGCATCGAGCGCCTGCCCGGTGCCCACTGCTATGAATTCTTTGCGACGTCGCGCGTGTTTGCGGAAATGAGCGAGGCCGAGCCCGGCACGTTCTACCTGACCGATTTCCTGGTGCGGCACTTCCAGCGCCTCGTCGTCGAAGGGCTCGGCATCGATCGACACCCTGAGCTCGCCAACGAGTACTTCCGGAACTATCGCCGGATGGTCTACTTCGTCCAGTCGAAGGATCCGCAACTGGCAAAGATGGCACGGGACATCGCGCAGCAGTTCGGGCTCGACTACGAGCAACGGTTCACGGGATATGGCGATCTCGCAACGAGCCTCGCGGCCGTGAATGCGCCATCGTCGAACGACAACGGAGAGACCCCTGCATGGCATCGCTGATCGTAATTTCGTGGCGCGACGTGCCGGCACAGGTCATCGTCAAGCGTGGCCGCGAGGTCGCCAAGGTGCAGTTGTCGCAGCGCTTCCAGGAAGCCGTCGATCGCGCGGCCATGCGCGCCGGTCGCGGCAGTTCCGACGCCTATCTCGAGGACTGGAAACGCGCTGCCCCGGTTCCCTGCGGTGACGACCTGCAGGCCGAGGCCGAAGCGGCCGCGGCGGCGATCGAGTCCCGCTACAGCGACGACGACCTGCTGCGGATCATCCGCGCCAAGGGACGCGACGAACAACTTGCGCCGGCAACGCCCGCACCTGTGCCGGCCCAGGACGACGGAACCACCTGATGTACGCCGTGCGCCTCTGGTCGGTGCGTCACGCCCGCGGCCTGTCGCGCTTTTACGCCGCGTTCGAGGCGTTGCTGGTCAAGGCCGGGCCGCTGCTCGAGTGGATTGGTTACGAGCGCCTCGAGCGCCCCGTGGCTGCGACCGAGCGCGTCGTCAAGGGCCTGCTGTTCGACTGCCAGATGTGCGGCCGTTGCGTGCTCAGTTCGACCGGCATGGCGTGTCCGATGAATTGCCCGAAGCAATTGCGCAACGGCCCGTGCGGCGGCGTGCGCGCGAACGGTAACTGCGAAGTGAAGCCTGAAATGCGCTGCGTGTGGGTCGAAGCCTGGCGCGGCGCCGAACGCATCCCTGGCGGGCTTGCGGCGATCCAGCAGGTCCAGCCTCCGGTCGATCGCCGACTCGAGGGCACCTCGGCCTGGTTGCGTGTCGTGCGTGAAAAGCGCGGAACGCCGGCATGATCTTCGAAGACGAACCGGTTCCCGGCTACCCGCTGCCGATCCTGCCCGGCCATACCTCGCCCGGACGACTCGAGCGGGTATTGCGGGCCGGTGCGTTCGCGATTACCGCGGAGCTCGCCCCGCCCGATTCGGCCGACCCCGACGACGTCTATCGTCGCGCGCGCGTCTTCGACGGCTACGTCGACGCGATCAACGCCACCGACGGCAGCGGCGCCAACTGCCACATGTCGAGCCTTGCCGTCTGCGCGTTGCTGACCCGCGTCGGCTACGCGCCCGTGATGCAGATCTCCTGTCGCGACAAGAACCGCATCGCGATCCAGGGCGACATCCTGGGCGGCGCAGCGATGGGCGTCTGCAACGTGCTGTGCCTCACGGGCGACGGGGTGCAGGCAGGCGACCATCCCCAGGCCAAGCCCGTGTTCGATCTCGACTCCACCTCGCTGCTCAGCATTGCGCGCGGCCTGCGCGACGACCATCATTTCGAAAGCGGCCGCAGGATCACGTTCTCGCCGCGCGTGTTGCTCGGCGCCGCCGAAAATCCCAATGTATCGCCGGTCGAGCATCGGGCCATGCGCCTCGCGAAGAAGATCGCGGCCGGCGCACAATTCGTGCAGACGCAGTACTGCTACGACCTGCCGCTGCTGCGACGATTCATGACCGCGGTCGAGGACGCCGGACTGCTCGACAAAGTCTTCATCCTGGTCGGCGTCGGGCCGCTACGCACGGCCAGGGCCGGTGAATGGATGCGGACGCACGTGCCGGGCATCCACATTCCCGACGCCGTCATCGACCGATTGAAGGGCGCGCAGGACCAGACTCGCGCCGGCCTCGATCTCTGCATCGAGCTGATCCAGGAAATCCGCACGATCAAGGGCGTGAGCGGGGTGCACGTCATGGCGTATCGCCAGGAAGAATCCGTGGCGGAGGTCATCGACCGCTCAGGCGTGCTCGCCGGGCGCAGGCCCTGGTATCCCGGTCGAGACCAGCAGACCAACTTAGACAGGAAGATCCAATGACCGACACCGTCATCAGTTCGGCGACCCGCGAAGTCGTGATCGGCTTCGATCGTCCGTTCGTGATCATCGGCGAGCGCATCAATCCGACCGGCCGCAAACTGCTCGCGGCCGAGATGGCGGCCGGCGACTTCAGCCGCGTCGAAGCAGACGCACTGGCGCAGGTCGCGGCCGGCGCGCACATGCTGGACGTCAATGCCGGCATCCCGCTTGCCGACGAACCCGCGATCCTCGCGCGCGCCGTGCAGCTCGTGCAGTCGATCACCGACGTGCCGTTGTCGATCGATTCGTCGATCGTGGCGGCGCTGGCCGCGGGCCTTGCGGTCTACAAGGGCAAGCCGCTCGTGAATTCCGTGACGGGTGAAGAAGACCGTCTCGAGACCGTGCTGCCGCTGGTAAAGAAATACGGCGCCGCGGTCGTCGCGATCTCGAACGACGAAACCGGCATCTCCGAAGATCCGGACGTGCGTTTCGAAGTGGCGAAGAAGATCGTGCATCGCGCGATGGACCACGGCATCCCGGCGTCTGACGTGATCGTCGATCCGCTGGTGATGCCGATCGGTGCGATCAACCAGGCCGGCGTGCAGGTCATGCGCCTCGTGGCACGCCTGAAAAAAGAGCTGAAGGTGAACAGCACCTGCGGCGCTTCGAACGTGAGTTTCGGGCTGCCGGCGCGCGACGGCATCAACAGTGGGTTCCTGACGATGGCGATCGCCTCGGGCCTCACCTCGGCCATTACCAACCCGTTGCATGGCGACATCGTGCGGGCGTGCATGGCCGCCGACGTGATGATGGGTCACGACCCCGACTGCGCGCGCTGGATACGCCGGTTTCGCGATGCAACGCCTCCGAATACGACCGGCGCACAAGCAGTCGCGGGCGAAGCACGTGGCCGTCGTGAAGGCGGCCATCGCCGACGACCGGCCGGGGCCGTCTAGGGACCGATCGTGAGCCGCCAGGACCCACTCGTCGTCTTCACGCCCTCGGGCAAGCGCGGCCGCTTCCCGGTCGGCACGCCGCTGCTTACCGCGGCCCGCACGCTCGGCGTCGATATCGACTCCGTCTGCGGCGGACGCGCGATCTGCGGCCGCTGCCAGATTCTCGTGGCCGAGGGTGAGTTCGCCAAGCATGGCGTGCGTTCGAGCGCGGCCAGCCTGTCGCCGGTCTCCGACACGGAACAGCGCTATGGCGCGCGCAAGGAGCTCGCCGAAGGCCGTCGCCTCTCGTGCCAGGCCAAGGTCGAGGCAGACGTCGTCGTCGACGTACCGGCCAACAGCCAGGTGCATCGGCAGGTCGTGAGAAAGGAAGCCGAGGCGCGTGACATCGAGCTCTACCCGCTGGTCAAGCTGCACTACGTCGAGGTAGCCGAGCCCGACATGCACGATCCTACGGGTGACCTGCAACGGCTCGAGCGCGCGCTTGCGAGCGAGTGGCAGTTGCATAACCTCGGGTGCGACCTGTCCGTATTGCAACAGCTGCAAGCGGCGTTGCGGGCCGGTAACTGGCAGGTCACCGTTGCCGTGCATGACGCCTCGCGCATCATCGCGGTCTGGCCCGGCTTCCATGAAACCGCTTTCGGGCTTGCGGTCGACGTCGGCTCGACGACGATCGCGGCGCACCTTTGCGATCTCGTCAGCGGCGAAGTCGTCACTTCGGCCGGGCGCATGAATCCCCAGATTCGCTTCGGCGAAGACCTCATGAGCCGCGTCTCGTATTCGATGATGAACCCGGGCGGGGCGGCGCTGATGACCGCAGCCGTACGGGAGGCGTTGAGCGAACTCGCCGTCGAAGTCTCGACCGCCGCCGGCGTCGAACTCGAATCGATTCTCGAAGTGACGCTGGTGGGCAACCCGATCATGCATCACCTGGTGCTCGGCATCGACCCGGTCGAACTCGGCGGCGCGCCCTTTGCACTTGCGATCGATCGCGCCGTCACGGTAACGGCCGCCGAACTCGGCATCGCCCTGCACCCGAATGCCCGTGTCTACGCCCTGCCCTGTATCGCCGGGCACGTCGGCGCCGACACGGCCGGTGTGATCCTCGCCGAGCGACCCGACCTCACCGATGAAATGACGCTGCTGGTCGACGTCGGCACGAACGCCGAGATCGTGCTCGGCAACAGCAAGCGTCTCGTCGCGTGCTCGAGCCCGACGGGCCCTGCGTTCGAGGGCGCGCAGATCAGTTGCGGCCAGCGTGCGGCACCCGGCGCCATCGAGCGCGTTCGCATCGACCGCGAGACGCTGGAGCCGCGCTTCAAGATCATCGGTTCGGACCTGTGGTCCGACGATCCGGGATTCGCTGCTGCGACGGCCGCCACCGGCGTGACCGGTGTCTGTGGCTCGGGAATCATCGAAGTGCTGGCGGAACTCTACCTCGCCGGCGTGATCACGCAGGACGGCGTCATCGACGGCTCGCTCGCCGCGCGTCAGTCCGCGCGTCGTCGCAGCAGGACGCACCTGGTCGTATGTGCTGCACGAGGGCGCGCAGACGCTCAGCATCTACCAGAACGACGTGCGTGCAATCCAGCTGGCCAAGGCCGCGCTGCTGGCGGGTATCCGACTGCTGATGGAGCGACTGGGAATCGAAAGCGTGGATCGCATCCGCCTCGCCGGCGCGTTCGGCGCGCACATCGACGTGAAGTACGCCACCGTGCTCGGCATGATCCCGGATTGCGACCTCACCAAGGTCACGTCGGCGGGCAACGCGGCCGGCACCGGTGCGCGGATTGCGCTGCTCGACTCGCGGTCGCGGCCGACGATCGAGGCGCTCGTGCGTCGGGTCGAAAAGATCGAAACGGCGATCGAGCCACGCTTCCAGGATCATTTCGTCGAAGCGATGTCGATTCCGCACAAGACGGCGCAGTACCCGAACCTGCGCAAGGTAGTGGACCTGCCACCGCCGAAGATAATGCCGCAGGCGACCGGCGACGGGCGTGCTCGCAGTCGTCGTCCGACGACCACCCGTCCCGCCTGACCCCACGACGAAAGGTCGCCGCAGGCCAGTTCGTCATCAGGGCGTACTATGGCGATGACGATCGGATCGGGGAGGATTCCATGATCGACGATGGGGCCACCGCCCGACGATGGCTGGTAGCCGTCGCCGCCGTGCTGGTCGCGTTTGCGCTGCAAACGCTGATGTACCCAGCCGCGGGAGCAGCTTCGCACCTGCCGTTCATCGTTGCCATCGCTACGATCGCGGCGGTCAGCGGCCGCGGACCGGCCATGCTTCCGCTGGCTGCCGGACTGTCCCTTTCAATCTGGCGCATGGTCGATGGGTCGACGTCGCTGCCGGACTCATTGTCGATACGAACGAGCGTGTTTCTCGGCTACTTCTTGCTCGGTGCGCTCTTGATCTATGTCGGTCAGAGCGCGCGTCGGCTCGCGCAGGAATCAAAGCGGGCGCGAGCCGAGCTCGACCTGGCCCTGGCGGCCGCCGAAGTCGGATCGTGGAACTTCGACTTCGATACGCGTGCGTTGAAGTACTCCTCGAATGTCGGCCCGATGCTTGGCCAGCCCGCCGGCTTCGTACACTCGAGCCTCGAGGAATGGCAGCGGAACATTCATCCCGGGGACGCGGCCGCCCTGAAGCAGTCGCTGCGTGAAGCTCGTCGCGGCGAGAGTTACGAGGTGCGATATCGATTGCGAACGCCGGCGGGCGATTGGCGCTGGCTGCTGGTGCGCGGAAAAATCACGCGCGATGCCCAGGGCCGCCGCCGGCACGCGGACGGCATAGTCATGGACATTACAGGGGTGCGCAAAGCGGAACTGGATCGCTGGCGCAGCAGCGAGGAATTGCGCACGTTGCTCGACTTGATCCCGGCCGGTGTCGCCGTGGCGCAAGACGCAAGTGCCAACCAGATCACGGTCAGTTCCCGCTTTGCACGAATCCTTGGGATTGGCGAAGACGCCAATGCGTCCTTGCAGCGGCGATCAACGCGAGCAATTGCCATACCGATGCATGCGAGACGGGCTTGAAATTGCCGGCGACGATCTGCCGATGCAGGTGGCGGCACGAACGGGTCGCGAAGTCCACGATTTCGAGTTCGACCTTGTATTTGACGACGAGCGAGTCCTGCACCTGCTCTCCAGCGCCGCGCCGCTGTTCGATGCCGACGGTAAGGTTCGCGGCGCAATCGGCGTTCACACGGACGTGACGCCGCTCAAGCAGGCGCAACGTGAACTCGAGCGCATGGATCGCCAGAAAGACGTCTTTCTCGCGACGCTGGCGCACGAGTTGCGCAACCCGCTTGCACCGATGCGCTATGCGGCGATGGTGCTGCGTACCCGCACAGACGCGTCGGTGGTCGAGGAATCCGCCCGCATCATTGAACGGCAAACGGCACAGATGGGTCAGTTGCTGGACGAACTCCTGGACATGAGCCGGGTGACGAGGGACGTGATCGAACTGCGCCGCGAGCCCGTTGACATGTCCCGGCTCGTGCGTCACGAAGTCGAAGCCCTGCGGATGCAGCTCACGGAGCTGTCGCGTGAGATCGACGTAAACATCGTCGCGTCCGCGTGGGTCGTCGGCGACGAGACACGGCTGCACCAGATCGTCGGTAACCTGCTCAACAATGCCGTCAAGTACACCCAACCCGGCGGTCGAATCGAGGTGACACTGAGCAGCGGCGACGACGAGCTGGAACTACGGGTCCGCGACAACGGCATCGGCATCGCCAGTGCAGACCTGCCGCAGGTGTTCGACCTCTTCACGCAGATCCGCCGGCCCGACACCCACCCGGGCAACGGCCTCGGCATTGGACTCGCCGTGGTCCGGCGCCTCGTGCAGTTGCATGGCGGCCGCATTTCGGTCGCCAGCGCCGGTCCCGGTGCCGGCACCGAGTTCGTACTGTGCTTTCCGCGCGCAGCTGCACCCGCTCGACCGGGCAGGCCACCGGAAGCGGCCATCGAGCCGCCCAGCCAGCGAAACACGCGTGCTGGTCTGCGACGACAACGTCGATGCCACGGATTCTCTGGCTCAGCTGCTCGAGTTGTACGGGTTTGTCGTGCGGGTCACCTACGACGGTTCGAGCGCGAAGCAGGCAGTCGACGAGTTCCGGCCGGACATCGCCGTGCTCGACCTCGGCCTGCCCGACATTTCCGGCGAGGACGTCGCGCGCTGGATACGTGGGAAACCTTGGGGTGACCGCGTGTTACTGATCGCCGTGACCGGCTGGGGTCAGCAGCAGGACCGTGACCGCACCGCCGCGGCCGGGTTTCATCATCACCTGGTCAAGCCGGTCAACCCGCAGGAGCTGCTCAAGCTGCTGGGCCGGAAGGTTGGGGCTGCACGCCCGAGCGAAGTAGCTTCCTAGCCGGCGCCTTGCCTGAATTGACTCAGACGTTCGAGTCCGGTGCTTCGGCCTTGCGGCGCTGCATGTAGTCCAGCAGTGCTTCATCGATCGCCGGGTCGAGCGGCGGCTCGACATACTCTGCCAGTTGCTTCTTCCAGCTCGCGTTTGAACGCTGCGCCATGTCGAGCGAGCCCTCGGCCTGCCATTGCTCGAAGCTGTTGTTGTCGGCGAGCGGTGAGCGGTAGAACGCGTTCTCGAAGTTCGCCTGCGTATGTGCGCAGCCGAGGAAATGGTTGCCGGGACCCACTTCGCGAATCGCATCCATCGCCTGTCCATTTTCGGACAGGTCCACTCCGGCAAGCAGGGTGTGCATCATCCCGGCCTGGTCGACGTCCATCATGAATTTTTCATAGCCCATGGCCAGGCCGCCTTCGAGCCATCCGGCCGTGTGCAGTACGAAGTTGACCCCGGCGAGACAGGTCGGCAACAGCGTCTGCGCCGACTCGAACGCGGCCTGGGCATCGGGAATCTTGGCCGCACACAAGCTGCCACCCGATCGGAACGGAACGCCGAGCCGGCGCGCGAGCGCGGCCATGAGGTACAACACCAGTGCGGGTTCCGGCGTGCCGAACGTCGGCGCCCCGGACTGCATCGAGACCGACGACGCGAAGCTGCCGAACACGACCGGCGCGCCGGGATTGACGAGTTGCGCGAACGCCATGCCGGCCAATGCTTCGGCCAGCGTCTGCGCCGCCGTGCCGGCCACGGTCACCGGCGACATTGCACCCGACAGGATGAACGGTGTCACGATCGTCGCCTGGTTGGCGCGCGCGTACACTTTCAATGCGCCAAGCATCGTCGCGTCATAGGTCATCGGCGAGTTGACGTTGATGAGGCTGACCAGCACGGTGCGCGGCTGACCCGTCAACGGGTCGATGCCGTCGTCACCGAACGCGATGCGCGCCATGTTCACGCTGTCAGTAGCGCGCTCCGGAGCCGTGACGGAGCCCATGAATGGCTTGTCGCTGTACTTGACGTGGCTGTACACCATGTCGAGGTGTCGCTTGTTGACCGGCAGGTCGACCGGCTCGCAGATCGTGCCGCCCGAATGGTGCAGCGAGTTCGCCATGTAGGCGAGCTTCACGAAATTGCGGAAGTCTTCGATCCGTGCGTAGCGCCGGCCTTCGTCGATGCTGTAGATGAACGGCGAACCGTACGCCGGTGCAAACACCGTTGAATCGCCGCCGATGCGTACGCTGCGCAGCGGATTACGGGCGTGCTGGATGAACTCACGGGGCGCGCTGCGCTGGATGATCTGGCGGCACATGCCGCGCGGAAAATGCACGTGTTCGCCGGTGACGTCGGCCCCGGCGTCTTTCCAGACCTGCAGGGCCTCCGGGTCATCGCGAAAGATGATGCCGATCTCTTCGAGAATCGTGTCGGCGTTGCGCTCGATCAATTCGAGCCCCGCCTCGCCCACGATCTCGTAGTACGGCACGGAGCGCGTGATATACGGCACCGATACGGCGGCACGGGCGGCACGGGCCGCACGCTTGGCTTCGCGGCCGTGACGCAGTGCGCGGCGTTCGCCGGAGGGATGCTGTTCGTCAGCGCTGGACATGGTTGAACGATTCCCGGCTGATCAGGCGGCCAGTATGGTCACCGGCCCACCGGGCGGCTGATCAATTTGCGTCATCGACTTGCCCCTGCGCGTCACCCGGACCCCCAGGCGGCCCGGCTGGAGACGACTCAGGCCCCCGGTATCAGCGGCTCGCGCCGAACCGATAGGTGCCCGTAACACCCCAGGTTCGTGGCTTCGCATACACCCCGGCGACGACACCCGAAAACAGTGAACTGTCAAAGGCGTACACGCGGTATTCCTCTTCAGTGACATTGTTCACGAAGGCCGCAATGCTCCAGGCACTGCCGCTGTCGTAGCCGATACGGGCATTGCCGACCGCGTAGCTTTCCTCCTCCTCGACCGGCGCACACAGCACGGTGAAACAGAAGTCCGACGAGAACTGGACGTCGCCCTGCAGCGAGAGCGTGCCACCCGCAAGCTCGAATTCGTAGCGCGCGAGCGCATTGCCCGAATATTCGGGCGCCTGCGGCAGCTCATGATCCTCGATCGTGGCCCCGTCGGGCAGCGGCACGTCCTTGACCGTCGAGTCGAGGAACGACACACCGAGTTGCAGGGTCAGGCCGTCGAGCGGACGAGAATTGATCTCGGCCTCGAGACCGGTCTCCTCCGCATCCAGGTTGATCACGGTCTGCACGGGACCAAACTGGGCGAAGGCCTGGTAATCCTTGTAATCGTAGTAGAACGTGCTGACGTTGACGGTAGTGGTGCCGCCGAGCGTGGCCTTCACGCCGACTTCGAACGCGTCCAGCGTCTCCTCGTCGAACGGCATGCCTTCGAGGAATGCCCGCGGAATCGTCTGGCTGCCATCCGGGTCGTACGGCGTGCCCGTCGAGAAGGTATAACCGCCGCTCTTGCTGCCACGGTTGTAGCTCACGTAAGTCAACACGTCGTCGGACGGCTTCCAGTCGAGTTGCACGCGTGCCGTGATGCCATCGAAGGTCGTCGTGGCGTCGTCCGGCGTGATCGCACTGCCGAGCGGCGACACTTCGTGATCGTTGAAAATGATCGTGACGGGGGCCGAGAGGCCCGGCACTTCCGGCGCCACGCCGAAATAGCTGCCCTCGCGTTCATCGTGCCAATAACGCAACCCGCCAGTCAGCGTCAGCGCCTCGGCGAAGTGCCACTCGTCCTGCGCAAAGGCAGCGAACGAGGTCGTCGTCTGCGTCATCTCCACCGTCGGGTCGTAGCCGTAAAAAGGATCGGCGAATTTGCCCGTGTACTCGCCGTCCACCTTCATGCCATACAAGCCCGCCACCCACTGGTGCTCGCCGGAAAGACCCGACAGGCGAAATTCCTGCGAGAACTGTTCCAGGTCGCTGCCCTGGTAAAACAGCACTCCTTCGTCGGGCGAGGCGTCGCCGCCCTCCAGGTAGAACTTTTCGGCGTTCTGGTAATCGGTCACGGAAACGAGGTCGAAGTTGCCGATGTCGGCATCGACGTGCAGCGTCGCGCCGAATATTTCGCGGTCGACGTACGAATCCTGGGTTTCCGCGGTGGCCCATGGGTCGCCGCCGCGGCTTGGAATGATTGCATCGTTGCGATAGCCCGTGCCGCTCTCGCCGGGGCCCGTCCCCCAGAATGCACACGATACGTCCGCCGGCGTGAACTCTCCCTGGAACTGGTCGTTCGGGCAGGCCGGTTCGTGCGAATAGAGCCCTGCCTGCGTCTCCCCGTCCGCTTTCATGTAGCGCAGTCCAAGGTTGACGTCCGTCGCGTCGCTGGGCTGCCAGGCGAGCTGCCCGCGTAAGGCGTAGTGGTCGTTGCCGCCACGATCGTCGACGCCCGGGATGACCGACTCCATGTAGCCGTCGTCGGTGTTACGGATAGCCGAGAGGCGACCTTGCCATCCGTCGCTCAGCGGGCCCGACACCGCGGCCTCGGTGATCCATTGATTGAAGCTGCCCACGGTCAGCGTCGCGTAGCCTTCGAATTCCTTGGTCGGCTTGTTCGATATGAACTGGATAGCACCGCCGGTGGCATTGCGGCCGAACAGCGTGCCCTGTGGGCCACGCAGCACCTCGACGCGCGCGAGGTCGAACACAGGGAAACTGGCGAGGTTGATCGAGCTCGCGTAGCTGTCGTCCTGGTAGACGGCTACAGGAGGTTCCTGCTGGTCGCCGTAGTCGTTCTGCGAGACACCCCGCACGTTGAAAACGACCTGGGACGTCGAATACGCGTTCATCTTCAGGCTGGGCACGGCGCGCGTGATGTCGGTCGCAGTCGTGATGTTGAGATCGGTCAGCGCCTCGCTGCCGAGTGCCGTGACCGAGACGCCGACGTCCTGCAGGTTCTGTTCGCGCCGCAGGGCCGTGACGACGATTTCCTCGATTCCGAACGCCGGGTCGTCGGCCGCTGCGGCAGCAGTCGGTTGCGCCACTGCCCAGATTGGCAGCCCGGCGAATACCGCCACCGAGCGAACTTTCTCCACCAGACGGCCTGCACCAGCGCTTGGTTGTCGCGAACGCATCGGAATCCCCCTTCCTGGACTGAATTGTTGCTAAGAGCGCGGCTCGCGAGCGACGCTGCCCGCCAGCGCGCGTACGACTTCCTGCGAGCCACAGACGCCGCAGACGTCGCCGGCATCGGTCAACAGCACTGGCCGACCGGTCACGCGCAACCATGTGATCAGCTGGCGCAGCGGCGTATCGGCATCGGCCACCCCGATCACGCCATCGTCGAGGGTTTCCGTGGCATTGCGTAACGTCAGCGTGCGCCCGCCGGACTGCACGCCGTGCGGCCGGCCGTCACCGTTCATGAGCGCGACGTGCACGCGTTCGTCGTCGAGCCAGCGCTGCCCGGAATCCTGCGGCAGGTCGCTCCAGCGACGCATGACCATGCGGCCGGTCAGCACGGACAACGGGTTCATGTGCTGCACGAATTCAGTGACATAGGCATCGGCCGGCCGCAGCACGATGTCGGCCGGCGTGCCGGTCTGCACGATGCGGCCGCCTTCGAGCACGGAAACCTGGTCGCCCAGTTTCAGGGCTTCGTCGAGATCGTGCGTCACGAAAAGGATCGTCTTCTTGACGCGCTGCTGCAGCGAGCGCAGTTCGTCCTGCAGCTTGCTGCGGATCAGCGGGTCGAGCGCCGAAAACGGTTCGTCCATGAGCAGGATGTCGGCATCGGTCGCGAACGCGCGAGCCAGGCCGACGCGTTGCTGCATGCCGCCCGACAGCTCGTGCCCGTATCGATCGGCCCATTTCGACAAGCCGACCAGTTCGAGTTTCTCGTCCACGATGCGGCGGCGTTGCGCGGCCGGTTCCTTGCGCAGTTCGAGGCCGAACCCGACGTTCTCGCGCACCGTGCGCCAGGGCAGCAACCCGAACTGCTGGAAAATCATCGCGATGCTGTGGCGGCGCAGGCGACGCAAGGTCGCCGGATTGCAGCGGGCCACGTCGATCTGCTCCTTGCCGTCGCTGACGAGCACCCGACCGCGGGTGACGCGATTGAGTCCGTTCGCCGCGCGCACGAGCGTCGACTTGCCGGACCCCGACAGGCCCATCAGCACCGATATCTGGCCACGTGTCACCGCCAGGTCCGCGCCGCAGACGCCGACGACGACGCCCGTTGCCGCCTCTATCTTGCTGCGATCGCTGCCACTGTCGAGCATCGACAGCGCCGACTGCAGTGCAGCCGTGCGCTTGCGACCGTCCGCATTGCGAGAACAGGACGTCTACCTTCGCGAACTCGAGTGCAGCGTTCACGATGCAGTGTTCATTGGTGATCGTTCCGTTCTGCAGGCCGGCTGATGCGATCGAGGATGATCGCCAGCAGCACGATGGCGATGCCGGCTTCGAAGCCCATGCCGACCTGCACGGTATTGAGGGCACGCACCACGGGAACGCCCAGGCCCCCTGCGCCGACCAGGGCGGCGATGACCACCATCGAGAGACTCAGCATGATGCACTGCGTAATGCCGGCCAGGATCATTGGCGCTGCGCTGGGTAACTCCACTTTCACCAGCAGTTGCAGTGGCGTCGCACCAAAGGCCTGCCCGGCTTCGCGCAGCGTCGTCGGCACCGACGAGATACCGAGCTGCGTCAGCCGGATCGGCGCCGGGAGTGCAAAGATGATCGTGGAAATCAGCCCGGGAACCACCCCGAGGCCGAACAGCACGAGCGTCGGCGTCAGGTACACGAACGTCGGCAGCGTCTGCATCAGGTCGAGTACTGGCCGCATCGCGGCGTACAGGCGCGGTCGCTTGGCCGCGGCTATTCCGATGCGGGACGCCGATCAACGTCGCGATCAGGGCCGCCACGAGCACCAGCGAGAGCGTCTCGAGGGTGGCAATCCAGTAACCCTGGTTCATGATGAACAGCAACGAAGCGACGATGAACACTGCGAGACCGACCGAACGGCGCAGCACCCACGCGAGCAATGCAATGCCGGCGATCAACACGGGCGCCGGAATGCCGCGCAGCAAGCCGTCCACCGCGGCAATGCTGCCGCCCAGCGTCAGCGAGATGCCGTCAAAAACGCCGCGCGCGTTTTGTTTCGTGTACTCGACGAACTGCGTAATGCTGTCGCCGACCGGAATCTTGCGGGTAGAGACCCAACTTTCGAACTTCGAGGTCGAATGGACCGGCCCTGTCGCCGCAAGCGCTTCCGTCGCGGGACGGCCATCGAATGAGTTCACGCCCTCGAGCCAGCGCAGCATCAGCGCGGGCCGCTGCGACACCCAATCCCTGGCCAGGTCCGTCACGCGCACGTGCTTGGCCAGGATTGCGTCCATCCACTCGTTTTCGAGGCCGACGTTGAACTCCATGTTGGCCAGCAGGCGGCCGACGTTCGGGCACTGCTGCGCATAGCCAGGACGCGTCAACGTGCGCACGATCGCCGCGCCGAAATCAGGGCCGAACGTTTCATCGCCGCCTGTCAGGTAACGCATGTCGAAATGCGTATTCATCGGGTGCGGCGCCCAGCCCAGGAACACGACGGGCTTCTTGTCGCGCACCGCCCGCTCTACCGCCGCCAGCATGCCCTGCTCGCTCGACTCGATCAGCTTGAAGCCGCCGAGACCGAACTCGTTCTCCTTGATCATCTCCAGCACGAGGCCGTTGCCATCATTACCTGGCTCGATGCCGTAAATCGATGCGCCCAACTCTTTTCGGAATCTTGCGATATCCGCGAAGTCGCGCAGGCCTGCCTCGTGCAAATAGCCGGGCACGGCCAGCGTGTACTTCGCGCCCGTGAGATTGTTTCGAACGACGTCGATCGCCTTGGTGTCCGTAAAGGGTGTCAGCAGCGCCGCCTGCGCCGGCATCCAGTTGCCGAGGAACACGTCCATGTCGCTGTTCTTGAGCGCCTCGAACGTCACCGGAACCGAGAGCACGGTTGTCTGCGTCTGGTAACCCAGTTCGGTCACGATCTGCGCGAATACAGCCGTCGTGGCTGTCTCGGCGGTCCAGCCGACGTCGGCGAGACGCACGTTACGGCAGGCGGGAGGATCGGCGGCCACAGGTGCAGCAGCTGCCTGCAGCGGCGGCGCGACAACGAGGCAGGCCACGACTGCGGCAATGGCCGCACCGGCTCGGCTGCAGGCCCGCCAGGCAGATGCTCGAACGAAGCGTCGGCTCTCCATCAAGTCTCCCTCGACTCGCCTCTGCGTGCGTATGACGCATTGGTAACAGGGTGGACGTGGCCCGTCAAACAACACACCCCGTTCGATTCCCTGCGATGATTCTGCCCGCCGCCACAGGCTATACTTTGCGCGACGTGAATATCCGACAAGAGCAACACAATTTCACGTCCAAGTGCCGGCCCGTTTTCGGGGCGCGCAGCCCGGGCGCCAGGGGAGGCCTGCGATGAACATCACCGATTTCAGCATGGATTTCTTCTCGCTGGCGGGCAGGAAGGCCATCGTGACCGGCGGCAACACCGGCCTCGGCCAGGCTTTCACGCTGGCACTCGCAAGCGCAGGTGCGGAGGTGTTCGTGCCGAGCATGATGGACGATGACGGGACGACCGGGCCGCTCGTCACGGCTGCGGGCAGCCGCTACGAGTTCCTGAAGATCGACATCACCGCGCCCGGCAGTGCAGCGAAAGTGATCGACACCTGCGTGGATCGTTTCGGTGGCATCGACATCCTCGTCAACAGCGCCGGCATCTGTCCACTTGCGGAAGTGCTCGATTTCGGGCGCCCGCAGTGGGACGCCACGGTCGCCGTGAACCTGACGGCGGCTTTCGAACTCAGCTACGAGGCGGCGAAGCGCATGATTCCGCAGCGCAGCGGCAAGATCATCAACATCTGCTCGCTGTTCTCGTTCCTCGGCGGCCGCTGGTCGTCGGCTTACGCGGCGACCAAGCACGGCCTCGCCGGTTTCACGAAGGCCTACTGCGACGAACTCGCGATGCACAACATCCAGGTCAACGGCATCGCGCCGGGATATTACGCAACGGAGATTACACGCCAGACGCGCAGCAATCCCGAGACCAACCAACGCGTGCTCGACCATATTCCAGCCGAACGCTGGGGTGAGCCTGTCGACTTGATGGGTGCGCTGGTATTCCTGTCGAGCCGCGCTTCCAATTATGTGAATGGTCACTTGCTGGTCGTCGACGGCGGCTACCTGGTTCGCTGAGACCAGCACACTCCATGCGCGGCCGCTACCTCATCGGCGTGGATAACGGTTCGCAGAGCACGAAAGTCGTCATCTACGACCTGGTGGGCAATGCAGTTGCCGAAGGCCGCCAGGCCCTGCGTCCGGCGAGTCGACCGCGGCCAGGAATCGTGCAGCATCCCGACGACGATCTCTGGAGTTCGATCATCGCGGCGAGTCGCGAGGCGTTGGCGGCCTTCGCGGGCGACCCGCGCGAAATCATCGGCGTCGGCCTCTGCACGATTCGCTGCTGCAAGGCTTTCCTGCGAGCGGACGGCTCGCTGGCGGAGCCGGTAATGAGCTGGATGGATACGCGCGCGTATCAACCTTACGTTCCCGATGATGCAACGGTGGTTCGCGCAACGACGTCGTCCGGCTACATCACGCATCGTTTCACGGGCGAGTTTCGCGATACCGCGGCCAACAGCATCGTGCTGCAGTGGCCCATCGACACCGATACCTGGCAATGGAGCGACGATACCGCATTGCTCAATCAGTCCGGGTTACGCCGGGAGATGCTGTTCGAACTGGTGATGCCGGGCGCGGTGCTCGGTCACGTAACCGCGGCGGCGGCGGCGGCCACGGGCTTGCCGGCCGGTCTTCCCGTCATAGCCACCGCCAACGATAAAGCTGTCGAAGCGCTGGGCTCGGGCTCGCTCGATGAACACACCGCGCTCGTGTCGCTCGGCACCTATGTGGCCGCGATGGTGCATGGGCGCGAAAACCGGCAGGACGCGCAGCAATTCTGGACCAACTTCGGCTGTGTGCCCCGGAAGTACCTCTACGAAAGCCACGGCATCCGGCGCGGCATGTGGACGCTGAGCTGGTTCATGGACCTGCTGGGGCCGGAATTCGCAGCTGCGGCGGAGGCAGCGGGCGTTTCCCGCGAAGACGTGCTCGAGCGCGAGGCCGAAGCGACGCCCGCCGGCAGCGACGGCTTGTTGACGGTCCTCGACTGGCTTGCACCGACCGACCGTCCGTTTCGCAAGGGCGTCATGCTCGGTTTCGATGCGAGGCACACGCGCGGACACATTTACCGCTCGATCCTCGAAGCCATCGCCATGACCATGCGCGATCGCGTCGATGCGATGTGCAACGAGCTTGGCACCACGCTGCGTGAGATCGTCGTTTCCGGAGGCGGCTCCAGTAGTCCGCTCTTCATGCAGATTTTCGCGGACGCATTCGGCATCCCCGCTTCCCGCGCTACGGGCCCAAGCGGCGCAAGCCTCGGTGCCGCCATCTGTGCCGCCGTCGGCACGGGTGTGTACCCGGATTTCGCCTCGGCCGTCGCGCGCATGGAAAAACCGCGACAGGTTTTCGTCCCGCAGCCTGCCACCGTCGAGACTTACCGGCGCCTGAATGCAACGGTCTATCGCGATATCCGCAACGCCACGGACCAGGTCCTCGAAAGGTCCTTTCCGATCTTCCACTGATCCACACCGCCGGCACGAGACAAGGATCGCAACATGGGTTTGAGCAGAACCGCCATCGTCCAGGGTCTCCAGGACATCCTGGGACCGCAGAACGTGATCACGGACGAGCATGGAACTGAAACAGAGCAGCATCGACCGCCTTCGCTTGTACGAGGATGTGCATGGTGTATTTACGCAGCCATTGCCTGCAGCCGTGGCGATGGCGCGCAGCACCGGGCATGTCGTGCAGGTCCTGAAGTTCGCCAACGAGCATCGGATCAACGTCGTGCCGCGCACGGGACGCACCGCGACCGAAGGCGGGCTCGAAACCTCCGTGCCTGATTCGATCGTGCTCGATGGCTCGGCCATGAACGACATCATCAGGATCGACACCTACAACATGCAGGCCACCGTGCAGTGCGGCGTGTGCCTGCAGGTGCTCGAAGACGAAGCCCGCAAGCTCGGCGTGACGACCGGGCATTCACCACAGTCAAAACCGATTGCGCAGATGGGCGGACTCGTTGCGACACGCAGCATCGGCCAGTTCTCGACGCTCTATGGCGGCATCGAGGACATGGTAGTAGGCCTCGAGGCCGTGTTTCCCGACGGCACGGTCACGCGTATCAAGAATGTGCCGCGCCGTGCGGTCGGCCCGGACATCCGGCATGTGGTCATCGGTAACGAGGGCGCCCTCTGCTACATCACCGAAGTGACGGTGAAGCTCTTCCCGTACCTGCCGCAGAACAATACCTTTGTCGGGTACACGCTCAAGCACATGCGGCCCGGTTTCGAGGCGCTGCGCAAGGTGATGGTCGAGGGTTATCGGCCCTCGGTCGCGCGTCTCTACGATCCGCCGGATGGCGCGTTCCATTTTTCAAAATTCGCCGACAAGGACGACTGCGTGCTGCTGTTCATGGCTGAAGGGCCGGCGGGCGTGGTTGCGGCGACATTGCCGGGATCGAGGCCATCGTCGCGCAGTTCCCCGAATGCAGGAAGGTGGACAGCCACCATCTCGCGGAGTGGTTCGCCGACCTGAACTGGGGTGCCGACAAGATCGCGAACGAGCGCAAGGAGATCGTGGCAACGAAGACCATGGGTCGCACCACCGAGGTCTCGGCCGACTGGAGTTCGATCTGCGACATCTACGAAAACGCACTGCGCCGGCTCAGGGCCGAAATGCCGGACATCACTGTCGCCGGCAGGCCACTCCTCGCACAGCTACGTCAATGGCACCAACATGTATTTCATTTACTACTACAACGTGAACTGCCCGCCGGAGCAGGAGGTTGCGAAATACCGCACCGAGATCAACCGCATCATCTGCGAAGAGACGCTGAAGCTGGGCGGTTCCGTGGTGCACCACCACGGCATGGGCAAGGCACGCACGCCCTGGGTCAAGCCGGAATACGGTTCCTCCTATTACATCGTCGAGCGCTTGAAGCGGGCGTTCGATCCGAACGACATCATGAATAAGGGAACGATCATTCCGGACTGACCGGCCCGACTCCTGACAATGACTTACACAGCCGAAACGGTGACCGGCTCAGCCCGGTGCGCGTACGACGACGCACCGTTGCGCCCGTTCCACCTGCGAGTGGCCGTCGCCAGCTTTGGCGGCGTATTCAGCGACGGGTTCGGCCTCGGCATCATCGGGATCGCGCTCGCGGGTGCCGCACCGCATCTGCACCTCACGCCACTCTGGCTCGGGCTGCTCGGCGGAGCGTCGCTGGCGGGATTGTTTCTGGGCGCGCTGCTGACCGGTCCGTGTGCCGACCGGTTTGGGCGGCGACCCGTGTTCGCCTACAACATGCTGCTGCTCGCCCTCTGCGCAGGCGCACAATTTTTCATCGAGTCGGCCGCGCAACTGCTGGCGTTACGGCTCGTAATCGGTTTCCTGCTCGGCACCGACTACGTCGTCAGCAAGGCGCTTCTGACCGAATTCACGCCTCGCGCATTCCGTGGCCGCGTCATGAGCACGCTCTCGGTTGCATGGGCGGGCGGTTACACGTGTGCCTACTTCATCGGTTACATGCTCAGCGACAACGGTCCGGACGCATGGCGCTGGATGCTCGCCTGCAGCGCACTACCCTGCCTGCTCATCCTGCCTTTGCGCCTGACGTTGCCGGAGTCGCCGTCTGTGGCTCGCCGCGCACGGCAGGAACACTGAAGCCGCGAAGGTGGTTGCGGCCAGGCTGGGTCCGCTCGTTGCGCCACCGGCCGCACCAGCGAAGGCTTCGCTCGTGCACGGGCGTTGGGCGCAGCTCTTCTCGCGTCAGTGGCGCCGGCGCACGCTCGTCGGCTGCATTTTCTTCACGTGCCAGGTCATACCCTACTTCGCGGTCGGCACATTCGTAACGCGCGTGCTCGATGCGCTTCAGGTGCGCGACAGCTTTGTCGGCGGACTCGCTTACAACCTGTCACTGCTCATGGGAGCCGTGCTGGGCCTGCTGGTCGTCGATCGGATGCAACGTCGCACGTTTTTAATCGGCAGCTTCGCGGTCACGGCGCTGGCGATGCTGCTGCTGATCGTGCTGCCGCAGCCGTCGCGCATCACGATCATTGCGCTGTTCGCCGTGTTCGCAGGCGTGCTGTCGGCTGCGTCGAATCTCTGCTACGTGTACCTGCCGGAGCTGTTCCCCACCCATTTGCGAGCCTCCGGGATCGGGCTTGCGATTGCTTCGAGCCGCATCGGCTCGGCGGCCAGCACGTTCCTGCTGCCCGTTGTGGTCAGCATCTACGGTGTCCATGCAGCCCTCGCCTCCTGCGTCGCCGTACTTGCTATCGGCGGAATCGCCTGCTACGCCTGGGCGCCCGAAACACGCAACTGCTCACTCGATGCCACGGTGCCGCCGTCATGACTCGAACCCTGGCTGTGTTGTTGTGCGCGGTGCTGCTGCTGCCGGGAATCTGCGCGGCCGGCAAACCCTCCGCTATCCTGCCGAGCCAGATGATGCTGCAAATGCAGGTGACGGCCGCCCCGCTCGACAACGCCGCGTTCACGCCAGGCAACGATGCGCAGCCGGCGCCACCTTTCACCGGCGTCTTGCAAACGTCTCCTGCACCGCTGCAAAGCCTGCCGGCGCTCGCAAAGCACGTGATTGACGGCCGGGATGCGCTCGTGTTTCCAGCCATCTCACTGAGCCTGCTCAGCCTGGGCGATACGCTCGTGCCGGAGCAGCGCGGCGAGATGGTCCGCGAAAACAAGCCCGGCAAGACCAGCAGTTACTGGCGCGTGATTCCACAGTTCGGTCGCATCTGGCGCGAACCTGCCGACGATGGCTGGTCGCGGGCTGCCCTGCCGCTCATGCTGGTCAACGACACCGAGAATCACGCGCACCAGGGGCTGGCGACATTTCTCTACAAGGACGGCCGTGTGAGCGCGCTGCGTGTGCAGTTCGTGCAACAGACCGCGCCGTACCTGCTGAGCCCGTATTGCGTGCTCTGGGGAGTCGTGCCGTTGCAGGTGGCCGCGAGTACCGTTGCAGACGTCGACGCCGCCCGCACGGCGGCTAAAGCCGAACTCACGGCACGGCTTCCGGCCGGCCCCTCGCGGAACTTCGTGCGGCGCTGGCACCGCGGCACGCTCGACGGGTTCGGCGGCCCCGTCAAACCCGAGTGGCAGGTGGCGCTTGGCCTGGTGCACAAGGACACTTTGTACTACGAGGCGCAGCCAACGGCGTACGGCGACTATCCGTACCCGCTCGAGATGCGTTTCGGCGTTCGCTCCGTCATGAAAAGCGTGGCCGTGCCGCTGTCGCTGCTACACCTGGCCGAGGTGTACGGGCCCTATGTGCTCTCGTTGCGCATCGGCGATTACGTGCCCGGGCTCGATCCGAAGTGGCAACGCATCCGCTTTCATCGACGCCGCGAACATGGCGACGGGTTTTGGCGGCACGGGCACGTTCAAGACTCATCCGAACGACATCAATGATGGGTACCTCGACGCCGATTACGACGGCTGGTACACGGCGCATTCTAACGCCGCGAAGATCCGCCACATCAACGAGCACCTGAAGCCCTATCCGTGGGAGCCCGGCACGGTCATGCGCTACCGTGACCAGGATTTCTACCTGCTCGGAATAGCCATCGATGCATTCCTGAAGTCGATTCGTGGACCCGACGCCGATGCCTGGGACGTGTTGCGCAAGGAAGTGTTCGAGCCCATCGGCATTTTCCATGCACCCGCGGTGCGCACGCGTGAGGACGCCGACCGGGACGGATTCCCGTTGGTTCAACGCGGGCTATTACCCGACGCTCGACGACCTGGCCAAGATCGCATTGCTGTACCAGGATGGCGGCGCGCACGCCGGCAGGCAACTCCTGCACCGCGGTCTCACGGCAGACCTGCTGGCAGCGCGCGGAGCCATCGACAAGCACGGCGACGCGTCGGCCGGAACCGCACCGGTCGACACGCACTGCCGCGCCTTTGCATCTATACAAGATGGGGTTTCATTTCACGCCGTACGCAGGCAGCAGCTGCACGAATTCGTCACTACCTACCCACGATGCAAGGCTATGGCGACAACGAGGTAATCCTGTTCCCGGGTCGCGTGGTTGCAATTCGCATGGCCAAGGTGACAGAGAGAAACCCGAAAACGGGGCCCGCAGTTTCCGACGACGTTGACATGACCTTGCGCGCCGTGGACCGGCTGGCGCCGTTCTAGTCCGAGCGAGCCCGCATGACTAACGATCCAAGGAAACGACGCGAAGGAGGCCGGCCGAGACGCTCGGCCAGCGATGCCTTGCCGCAGTTGCCCTGGAAACACGTCAGGAATCCATACGCGCCGATGGAGATCCTCTCGGCCGACCAGGTGGAGGTCATTCATCACACGTCGCTGCGCATCCTTGCCGAACTCGGTATCGAGCTGATGTCGCCACGCGCGCGCGAGTTGATGCGGGCGTATGGCGCGGAGACGAACGAAGCGACGGGCATCGTGCGCCTCGACGCGGCGATCATGGAACGTGCGCTCGGCAGCGACGCCCGCCTCGTTCACGCTTACACCACGCAATCCGCTCAGAGCGTGACGCTCGGCGGCGATCACCTGGTATTCGGCCTCGTCGCCGGCCCGCCCAACGTGCACGATCTGCAAGCGCGGACGCCGTCCGGGCAATTACAACGACTATTGCGACTTCATCCGGCTCGCCCAGTACTTCAATGTCGTGCACCTGATCGGCAACCAGGTCTGTGCGCACCGGTCGAGTTGCCGGCCAACACGCGGCACCTCGATACCTATCCGCGCCAATCTCATGTATTCGGACCGGGCCTTTCACTGCACGGCCATCGGTGCGGGTCGCGCCCGCGACGGCATCGCGATGATGGCCATCGCCCGGGGGCGTTCGCTGGAGGAAATGGCCGCCAGCCCCGGCGTCATCACGATCATCTCGGTCAACAGCCCGCGGCGCTTCGACGAGGCCATGTCGGACGGCCTCGTTGCGATGGCCGAGCACGGCCAGCCCGTCGTGATCACGCCATTCACGCTGATGGGCGCGATGGCACCTGTGACACTTGCCGCGGCGCTGGCACAACAGAATGCAGAGGCGCTGTTCGGTGTCGTGCTTGCGCAGGCCGTGCAGGCCCGGCACGCCGGTCATGTATGGCGCGTTCACGTCCAACGTCGACATGCGTTCCGGCGCGCCTGCGTTCGGCACGCCCGAGAATGCAAAAGCCAACGTCGCGAGCGGCCAACTCGCACGGCGTTATCGCCTGCCCTATCGCACGTCCAACGCGAGCGCGTCGAACGTCGCCGATGCGCAAGGCGCATACGAGACCCAGATGTCGCTCTGGGGCGCGGTGCTGGGCGGCGGCAACCTCGTCTATCACGCCGCAGGATGGCAGGAGGGCGGGCTTACGGCTTCGTTCGAGAAGTTCATCCTCGATGTCGAGATGCTGCAGATGATGATCGAATTCCTCGAACCGATCGTCGTGGACGAAGCGTCGCTGGGATTCGATGCGATCAGCCGCGTGCAGTCAGGTGGTCACTTTTTTGGCGACCCGCACACCATGGAACGTTACGAGCACGCGTTCTACCAGCCGCTGGTCTCGAACTGGCAGAACTACGAAAACTGGGAACTGGCGGGCGCGAAGGATGCCACTCAACGCGCGACGGACATCTGGCAGCGGGCGTTGCACGATTATGAGCAACCGGCGATGGAGCCCGCCATCGTCGAAGAACTCAACGCGTATATCGCAAAGCGACGCGAGGCGATCGGCGGCGGCGAACCATGATTCGTGACGCGACGGGATGGGCCGTCACGTCGGCTGGAATTGAGTGTCCGGAAACGGGGTGGACATGGCATCGCGCTATTCAATATTGAGATTGCTTCGCGAAGCCGCAAGCGGGCATCGCGGCTGGGAGCCGGCGTGGCGGGACGCGACGCCGAAATCCGCCTACGACGTGATCGTCGTTGGCGGTGGCGGCCACGGGCTCGCAACGGCTTATTACCTGGCAAAGGTGCATGGCGTGCGCAACGTCGCGGTGGTCGAGAAAGGCTGGATCGGCAGTGGCAATGTCGGGCGCAACACGACGATCATCCGCTCGAATTACCTGATGCCCGGCAACATCCCGTTCTACGAATGGTCGATGAAGTTGTGGGAGGGCCTCGAGCAGGACATCAACTACAACGCGATGGTCAGCCAGCGCGGCGTGCTGAACCTGTTCCACAGCGACGCGCAGCGCGACGCGTTCGTACGCCGCGGCAACTCGATGCGCATGCACGGGGTCGACGCCGAGTTGCTCGATCGCAGGCGATGCACGGCGGCTCGTCCCGATGGTCGATTTCGACAATGCGCGCTTTCCGGTCCTGGGCGGCTTGCTGCAACCGCGCGGCGGCACGGCACGGCACGACGCCGTCGCCTGGGGATTGCGCGCGCCGCGAGCAATCTCGGCGTCGACATCATCCAGAACTGCGAAGTCGTGGGCATTCGGCGCGACGGCGGTGCCGTCATCGGCGTTGAGACCACGCGCGGCTTCATCGGCTCGCGGCGCATCGGCCTCGCCTGTCGCCGGCAACACTTCGCGCGTCGCGACGCTGGCGGGCCTGCGCCTGCCGATCGAGAGCCACGTGCTGCAGGCGTTCGTGACCGAAGGCCTGAAGCCGATCGTGCCCTGCGTCGTCACCTTCGGCGCCGGCCATTTCTACATCAGCCAGTCCGACAAGGGCGGCCTGGTCTTCGGCGGCGACCATCGACGGCTACAACTCCTACGCGCAGCGCGGCAACCTGCCGATCGTCGAGGAAGTGTGCGAGGAAGGCGTGGCGCTGATGCCGTGCATCAGTCGCCTGCGCGTGCTGCGCTCGTGGGGCGGCGTCATGGACATGTCCATGGATGGCTCGCCGATCATCGACCGCACGCCCGTCGACGGTCTCTATCTGAATGCCGGCTGGTGCTATGGCGGCTTCAAGGCGACGCCGGCTCGGGCTGGTGTTTCGCCCATCTGCTCGCGCGCGACGAGTCGCATCCGGTCGGCGCGGCCTACCGGCTCGACCGGTTCGCGACGGGCACAGCTGATCGACGAACGCGGCGCCGGCGCCCAACCCAACCTGCACTGACACTGCATGCGCATCCCCTGCCCCTACTGCGGTCTCCGCAGCCACGACGAGTTCGTCTACCACGGCGACGCGACGCTGCGCGTCGACCCGGAGCCGCACCGGCAGGCCCGGCCGACAGGCACGCGAACGCGATGTCTACGAGTACGTGTACCTGCGCAACAACCCGGCCGGGCCGCATAGCGAGCTGTGGTTTCACGCGGCTGGTTGCCACGCCTGGCTCGTCGTCGAACGCGACACACGCACGCACGCGATCTTCGGTGCGACGCCGGCACGCGTGACCGCAGGCGAGCAGCCGCGGTGAGTGCCGGCGATGGCGTGACACAACTCGCACTTGCGACAGGAGGCCTGCATCGACCGCCAACAGCCGCGGCGATTCACCTTCGATGGCCGTGCGTACCAGGGCTATGCCGGCGACACGCTCGCTTCGGCACTGCTCGCCAATGGCGTGCGGCTGGTGGGCCGCTCGTTCAAGTACCACCGCCCGCGCGGCTGTCTGAGCGCAGGCGCCGGAGGAACCCAACGCGCTCGTCGAGTTGCGCAGTGGCGCGCGGCGCGAGCCGAACACACGCGCGACGGTCATCGAACTCTTCGACGGCCTCGAGGCCCGCAGCCAGAACCGCTGGCCGTCGTTGCGCTTCGACGTGCTCGCGATCAACCGCTATTTCTCGCCGTCTTCGTCGGCGGGCTTCTATTACAAGACGTTCATGTGGCCGGCGGCTTTCTGGGAGAAGGTCTACGAGCCGCATGATCCGGCGCGCCGCGGGTCTCGGCCGCGCGGCCCGGCAAACCGATCCGGACCACTACGAAAAAGCTGGGCCCATTGCGACGTGCTCGTGATCGGTGGCGGTCCGGCGGGCTTTCGGCAGCGCTCACGGCGGCTCGAACAGGCGCACGTGTGGTGCTGGCAGACGAAGACTTCGTTTTCGGCGGCCGTTGCCTCGCGGAGCGCCGCACGATCGGCGGCCAGCCGGTCGCGGCCTGGGCTGCCGAAGTGGTGGCCGAATTGCGCGCGATGCCGGAGGTGCGGCTCCTGTCACGCACTACTGTGTTCGGCAGCTTCGACGATGGCGTGTATGGCGCCGTCGAGCGCGTCAATGATCACGTTGCCGTTCCCCCGCAATTCGAGCCTCGGCAGCGGCTCTGGCGCATCGTCGCGAAGCAGACGCGTCCTTGCGGCCGGTGCGATCGAGCGCCCGCTCGTCTTCGGCAACAACGATCTGCCGGGCGTCATGCTGGCAGGTGCCGTGCGCACGTACCTGAATCGATATGCGGTGGCGCCCGGTCGCAACGCCGTCGTTTTTACCGACAACGACGATGGCTGGAATACCGCGGCCGATATCGTCGCGAGCGGTGGCAAGGTTGCAGCCGTCGTCGATCCGCGCGACCCCGCGATCGTCATGCAACTCGCGCGGCGCCATGCCCAGGTCGAAGTCGCTGAACGGCGAAGTGCTGCGCGCGGCTAGGAGGCCAGGCCGTAACGGCCGTAGAGGTCGAAGTGCGCGGCGGCACGCGTCGAAACATCGATTGCGACCTGCTCGCGGTCTCCGGTGGCTGGTCACCGACGTTGCACCTCACTTCGCACAAAGGTCACCGGCCACGCTGGGATCCGGAGCGCTCGATCTTTGTGCCGGACAAATTGCCTCCCGGGCTGCAAGTGGCTGGCGCGGCGAATGGCGACTTCAAGCTCTCGCAGGCGCTCGCAGCAGGACAAAGGCTTGGGCTGGCGGCTGCAAATTCAGCCGGCTTCACGGGAACACTGGCACCGCTGCCTGCCACTGGTGAGGAGTCGGTCCGCGGTGTGCCGCTGTGGCGCGTGCGCAATGCCAAAGGCAAGAGCTTCGTCGACCTCCAGAACGACGTTACCGTGGACGACGTCGAACTCGCGGGACGCGAGGGTTTCCGGTCCGTGGAGCACCTGAAGCGCTACACGACGCTTGGAATGGCGACGGACCAGGGCAAGACCTCGAACGTGACGGCCATCGCGTTGATGGCGGAACACACCGAAAAAACCATCGCGGCGAGCGGCGTAACGACCTTCAGGCCGCCGTATACGCCCGTGACGATGGGCGCGCTTGCAGGACACCATCGCGGCGCGGATTTCCGCCCGACGCGCCTGACGCCTTCTCACGCCTGGGCACGGCAACAGGGCGCCGTGTTCATCGAGACCGGCCCCTGGTTGCGCGCGCAATGGTTCCCGCGCGCAGGCGAGTCGGGCTGGCTGGAACCCGTGTGCCGCGAGGTTCGCGCCGTGCGGTCTTCCGTCGGCGTCTGCGATGTCTCCACGCTCGGAAAAATCGACGTGCAGGGCCCTGATGCGGCCAGGTTCCTGGACAGGCTGTACGCGAACGGCTACGCCTCGCTCGCGGTCGGACGTACGCGGTACGGCATCATGCTGCGCGAAGACGGTTTCGTGATGGACGATGGCACGGTCGCGCGCCTCGCCGAGACCCGTTACCTGATCACCACGACTACCGCGCACGCGGTCCGCGTCTACCAGCACATGCATTTTTGTCACCAGGTGCTGTGGCCCGAGCTCGACGTGCAGTTCGTGTCCGTCACGGATCAATGGGCGCAATTCGCGGTGGCCGGTCCGCGGTCGCGCGAGTTGCTCGAGCGTGTGCTCGACAGTCGCTGCGACATCGGCAATGCCGCATTTCCATACATGGCCAACGGGGCGATCACCCTCGCCAACGGTCAGCGCGGCCGCCTGTTCCGGATTTCGTTTTCGGGCGAGATGGCTTATGAAATTGCGGTGCCGGCACGCAGCGGCGAGGCGCTGATCCGGCAATTGTTCGAGGCCGGCGCGGACATGGGCGTCACCGCTTACGGGCTCGAGTCGCTCAACGTGATGCGCATCGAGAAAGGCCACATGACGGGCAACGAATTGAACGGCCAGACGACCGCTTACGACCTCGGCCTCGGTCGCATGTGCTCGACGCAGAAAGACTACGTCGGCGCCACGATGGCGCGACGAGCGAGTTTGCTCGAACCGGCGCGGCCTCGGCTGGTCGGGCATACGCACACTCGATCCCAAGGCACGCCTTGCCGGTGGCATGCATTTCGTGCCCAAGGAGGCCGCGCCCACGGCTGCAAACGACCAGGGCCACGTGTCGTCGGTCTGTTACTCGCCGATCCTGAACCAGTGGATAGGCCTCGGTCTGCTCAAGCATGGCCCGGAGCGCCACGGCGAGCAGGTGGCCGTCGTCGATCTTCTACGCGGCGAACAGACCGTGGTCGAGATCTGTGCGCCCGTCTTCGTCGACCCAGAGGGAGCGCGCCTTCGTGTCTGACGAGATGGGCTTTGAGTTCAAGACAGGCCGCTTCGGCCGGGCTCACGGTGAGGCCGGCGTGTCGATCCACGAATGCCTGGATTTCGCACTGGCGAGCGTAATCGCAAAACGCGGCCAGGCGTCGTTGGCAATGGATGCAGCCATGGACGCGTTCGGGGTTCGACCTCCTGTCTCACCGGCCATCGCGTCTGGTGATGACGTGAGCTTCGTGTGGTCTGGCCCGGGTCATTGGCTGGCGATGGCCGAGGCGACGGCAACGGATATCGAAACGCGCCTCGCGCCGCTGGCTCCAACCGCTTCGGTGTTCGATCAAAGCGATGCCCGCGTGATGCTTGAGTTGAGCGGTCGGAACGTCCGCGAAACGCTTGCTAAGGGCATGGCTGTCGACCTGCACCCGCGCAGTTTTGGCACCGGACATGCGGCGCTGACGTCGGTCTCACACATCGTCGTGCAGTTCTGGCAGGTTGCAGATGCGCCCAGATACCGCCTGCTCGTCACGCGTACTTATTTCCAGAGCTGGTGGCGCTGGCTGGCGGCCTCTGCAGCCGAATACGGGGGCGACATACTCCCGGCCCGGCGCTTCACGAATCGCGCAACTTAGCGCGCCTCGCTGCCGGCCATGGTTGGTAAGATGCCACTCGTGGAAACAGCAGGTAAAAGCCCCCCGGCGAAAAACGAAGACCCGGCCAAGTGTCTCGTGCCCGTCATGCGGGTGGACCCCGCGCATGACACTGAAACGGCGATGGATGCCGTAGCGATCGAGGAACCGCTGGAAATCCGCATGGGCCTTCACGAGCAAGGGCTCCTGCGCCAGCAGGCGGTCTCGGTGACGATGCGCACGCCCGGCGACGACTTCGAATTGGCCTCGGGGTTCTTGTTTACGGAAGGCATCATCGTGTCGCGCGAGCAGGTGGCCGGCATCAAGCACTGCGGCCGCGGGTCCGAGCCCACCAACACGGTCCGGGTCGACCTGGCGGCCGGTATTACGGTCGACTTCAAGCGGCTCGAGCGGAATTTCTATACGACGTCGAGTTGTGGGGTTTGCGGCAAGACGTCGCTGGAAGCACTGGCGACCGGTGCGCGCAAGATTGCGTCCGACAATGCGACAACGGTAACCGCGCAAACCATAGACGAACTGCCTGCGAGGCTTCGAGCCCAGCAACAGACCTTCCAGAGCACGGGCGGATTGCATGCCGCCGCCCTGTTCACGCACAGCGGAGCCCTGATCGCACTTCGCGAGGATGTTGGTCGTCACAATGCCGTGGACAAGTTGATCGGTTCGCGTTTCCTGGCGGGCGCGCTGCCTGCAAGCGACTCGATCCTGTTCCTGAGCGGGCGAGCGAGTTTCGAATTGCTGCAGAAGGCCGTGATGGCGGGCATCCCTATCGTCTGCGCCGTAGGAGCGCCCTCGAGCCTTGCCATCGAAGCGGCGCGCGAATTTGGCGTGACGCTGTTCGGGTTCGTGCGCGACCAGCGCTTCAATGTATATTCGGGCGAGCAACGTCTCGAGGGTGCGCGGCGGCGCGCCAGTTAGCGGGTCCCTGCTGGGCCTGTAAATTTTTGCTTGCTATGCGCGCATCTTGAGCGCTGTATGGCGGATCTATTGCACCCCAACAAGTGAGCAGGAACGATGGACGACAAATACCAGGTCTACGGCAATACTTTTCACTCGAGGCCCGCCAGTGAGGTTGCCGCAGAGCGCAGGGAGCAGATTGCCGCCCAGCAGGCCGAGATGCAGGCACGCAAGGACCAGAATCTGGCCCGGCAGACCGCGGTCGACTCGACGCCTGAAGTGCGGATCGCCTTGTGGGAGCGACGCCACGGGCTGGCACTACCGCGCGACCCGAGGCACCCGCTGATGCAGTTCGTCGCGACGAGTACCGATCTGCAAATCGAGCAAGTGCGTGAGGAACAGAAAAGCCGCGCCCAGCGCCGCGCGGCGGCAGCCAGTGCTTCGTCCGCGGGGGCGTTGGCCTGAGCGCTGGGGCATTTCAGGCCGCAGCGTCTGTTGGGGGTGAATCCTAGTTTCGTTTGACCAGCGACTTGGCAGCGGCAGGAGCGCGCGGCAACCGGACGACAAATTTACTCCCGTGGCCTCGACCGGCGCTGAAGGCCTCGAGCGTGCCGCCGTGAGCTTCCACGAGGCTACGCGCGACAAACAGGCCTATGCCGAGACCTCCTTCCGAGCGACGTGTGCCGCTTTGTCCCGCCTGCCCATGGAGTTCGAAGACGGAGCCGATGTCGGCGGCTGACATGCCGATGCCGTCGTCACTGACGGTGATCACGGCATGGTCGCGAAATGCATCGAGGCGAACCTCGATGTGGCCACCGTGGTTCGTATATTTGGCGGCATTGGTCACGAGGTTCTCAATTACCTGGCAGAGCCGGTCAGGATCGCCCGCCACTTCGAGTGTTCGGTTGGGCAGGGTCGTGATCAGTTCGTGCCCACGCGCCATGACGAATCCGCGTGTCGATTCGACTGCGGTCACAACCGCCGACGCCAGGTTCATGCGTTCCAGATGAACCGCAACGTGACCCAGTCGCAGTCGAAATGCGTCCATGACGTCGTCGATCAGGCGCCCGATCGTGCTCACCTGGCGGTCGAGGATATCCGCCACCTGCGCGACCCGCTGCGGGTCGGAGCCGGCACGGCGCAGCAGCGTTCCGGCGTTACGGAGGGGTGCCAGCGGTCCGCGAAGTTCATGCGCGAGGATCTGGATGAAGCCGTCCGCATCCAGAAACACCTGCGGCGCGCTGGGGATGGCTTGTTTTTGGGAGCGCCTGCGCTCCGGTCCGTACGAACCGGCCGACGGGGCTTCGACGGGCATACTCAGCGTTTCCATTTACCTTTTCTCCGCGCTTTAAGGAACAACTTCGGCACTCCCCTGCCGTCGACATCTACCGAAGCGAAGCATAATTCTTGCTTGTGGCACCGATCGGTGCGGCGCCGAACATAAGATTGTAAAAATTCCTTAGTCAGATCCGTACTGGCTACGTAGCAATAAACGGACCAATGGCCGAAAAGGGACGCCGCACATGGGGTTTTGTCTGACGGCGGCCGTTTCGCTGACGCTGAGGGCGTTATTTGTAAGATTTACCGACACCGTTTAGGGCGGCAAGTCGGTCACGTGGCGGAAACACCCCACGGTCAGGTACGCCGGACAACCCTGCCTCGAAGACTTACGACGGAACGAGTACGCGGCGTTTATCGGCGGCGTGGCAAGTGAACCGTGAACACCGTTTCCATGCTTTCAGATTCGGCTTCGATCTTTCCGCCGTGGGCCTTGGCGATTTCGCACGCAATGTACAGGCCAAGGCCAAGCCCCGAGTCTTTGCTCTGTCTTTGAGCGGGTCCGCGCGTGAGCGGCTCGAATATGCGCGCGAGCGTTTCTGGCTCGATGGTGTGCCCTGAGTTCGCGACAATGACCCGAACATCGGCCTCGCCGCCCTCCACCGCAACACGCACGGGATGGCCCGGTGTGCCGTAGTTGAGCGCGTTCACGACGAGGTTGTTGACCATCTGCTGGATTCGCTTCCCGTCCCATGTGCCCTGACAGTTTCCCGCGATCGACAGCTCTATCCTGTGATCTGGATGGGCCGCCCGAATCTGGTCCACCTCATCCGAGCAGAGCCGTCCCAGATCGACGTCCTCCGGCGCGACCTGAATGCCCAGGCCCAGCTTCATCCGATTGAAATCGAGAAGATCGTTCAGCAGTGCCTGCATACGCGAACCGCTGTTGATCAGTCGCCCCGCGGCTTCCGAGACTTCGGCGCGCGCTTCCAGGTCCCGCAGGTACAGCGCTGTCATCTGAATGGTTTGCAGGGGACTGCGCAAGTCGTGGCTCAGCATCCCAAGCAGCAAGTTGCGCGACTGCTCGACCTGCGCACTGAAGAACGTGATTGATTCGGCCAATGCCTGATCGATCGCTTCGCCGAAGCGAATCACGTCATCGAGTTCCGGCTGATTAGGCCGACAGTCATCGAACCAGAGTCGAAGAACGCTTGCGCGCAATGCGCGGTATTCGGATGCAAGCTGTGCAACGTCGAAGCCGCTTTTGGCCCTCAGCACCGCGTGCGTTTGCGCAGCCGTCTCCGGGGCTTCGAAGCGATGTGGCGCTAGCCCCTTGGATTTGGCGGCCTGTGCCGCCGGCGTTTGCGAGGTCAACAGGTCGGCGGCTACAGCCTCGAGGATCTGTCGCATGTGATCGCGAAGTTCGCTCGAACCCATCTGCGCGGCCGCAGGCAAACGGGTCGTTGCGAAGAGCTCCCAGGCCGCCAGGATTCGAGCCATGTCGCGCAGAATGAAATCGGCCAACCGCATGGGTTTACCACCTGACGGGCGGCTGCTATTCCGGTGGAGGCTGACTGCCCGTTTGGGTTGACTCTGCCTATTGTGCGCTCCGCTGTCTATAAGACGGTGCGGCTCGTTTGGCTGGCAGTTGTGCTCGACGCGAGGAGGCGCTCTATTCGGGGGGTGAGCGAGCACCCGCTATTTAGCGTAACAACGCCGGAATCTCGCCCGGGATCTCGCCAGCAAGGAAGCCGATCATGCCTTGCCGTTTGGAAAGCGCCTTCCCTGCTTTGCCGTGCAACCAGACGCCCCATACGGCTGCTTGCTCCGGGCGTGCGCCTCGCGCGGCGAGTCCCGCGATTACGCCAGCAAGAACATCGCCAGAGCCGGAGGTGCCAAGCCCCACCGATCCACCATCATGGATCCAGACGCGGCCATCGGCGCTCGCGACATGAGTGCATGGGCCCTTCAACACGAGCGTCACGTTCTCCGCTCGCGCAAAGTCTCGTGCGAACTCGGCTGTACGGCGGCTTATCAGGCTAACGGACATATCGGCTATCGAGGCCATCTCGCCTAGATGCGGGGTCAGGATGACAGCGGCAGTGCGCGTCTCGCGGCATGACCGCAATGCTCCGGCGTCCAGAATCGTCGTCCCGCCGGTTGCGCGTAACAGCTTTGCAGCAACACGACCGGTGGCACTGCAATCGTTCATGCCCGGGCCGATGAGCAACGCGTCGGTCTGACTAGCCGCCTTCAGCACCTCGTTATTGCAGGATGCAATCTGTCCGCGTTTATCGACCGCCAATCCGACAACCTTCGCTTCCGGCATCGCGATCGCCAGCGCCACGGCGACGTCCGATCCGGATGCAATCTGCAGCTTGCCTGCACCGGCCCTGAGCGCGGCGATGCCCGCGAGCCGAACCGCCCCGGGCGTCTCACGGCTCCCTCCCACGACCAGGACACGGCCCCGGTCTTCCTTGCTTTCGCTGTCTGATGGATCGGGAAGCGGCCACTTTCGTAGTAGTGCCAACGTGACTTTGATCGCCGGCGCCTTCATTTCGGCCCAGCAGGCTTGTCCGGAGCAGTGGTCACGGGAGCGCCGGCCTCGACCAGGGGCAGCACCAGATTGGCCGTGCGCAAGGCGAATCGGGCGTCCGGCAGCTTTCGATCAAGTCCGTATTCCGTGATCCCGCAATTGGGGACGTCGGCTTCGCGGTCTACGGACAGGATTTTCGCTTCGTCCATGCACTCGAGCAGGTATCGGAAACAGTTCACGATGACCTGGTGAGCCACGATCAACACGCGATCCTCGACATTATCGCGCCGCAGGACTTCAACGATACTGCGCACGCGCAGGATCACGTCACACCAGCTTTCGCCGCCGGGCGGCCGGAAATAGAACTTACCAACCAGCGCGCGCTGGGCGGCAAGTTCCGGGAATTTAGCCTGGATGCCGTGCTTCGTATGGCGATCCAGAATTCCAAATTCCTTTTCGCGAAGCCGCTCGTCCGCTTGAACTTCATCCGGATCGATGCCGAGCGCCATTGCCACGGCATCGGATGTCTGTCGCGCCCGCACGAACGGCGAGCACATCAGCACGTTGGGTCGTTCAGCTGGCTCTTTCGTCGCGAACCACCTCGCCAACGCGGCCGCTTGCTGATGACCAAGGTCCGACAGCGGTGTGTCGGCGTCACGCGTGGATAGGTTGATGAGCTCGAGCCCTTGTGTTTCAGCAGCGTCACGCGCGACGTTCCCGGCACTCTGGCCGTGCCGAACGATCCATAGACGATCAGGCCAGTCCGTGTGTCGCAGTTGCGTCACGAAAGACCCTGTGCGACCTTGGCTGACCCGTCGACGCCGTCGAACACTTTCGCAGCGGACTCAACTATTTACCGCTTTTCCACGACGACCCGGCCATCCTTGTTCACGACAACCCGGTAGCGGTTGCCGTCCTGACACGAGACGACGTAGTCGTCGTCGCCCTGCTTGCTGGCGCTGACGACCTGGCCACAGGGCAATCCTTGCAGTGCAATCACGGCTGTCAGGTCCTTGGTGTCCGTCCCGCTGCTCTCCTGAGCCTCGACCGTCGTCACCAAACACACCATCGCTACCGCAGCAGGAACATAAATTCCCGCGCTCATACGTTTGCTCACTGTATTGCTCCTGCCATGAGATTGGATTCACTGAATTTCTTGGGGTCCGCGAGAATGCTCCAGATGGCCGCCTTTGACTTGACGATGTCGCGCGCGAGCGGCGGGTCTGCATCCTGCAACAGCGACAGCGCCTTGAGCAGCAGCATCTCGTATGACCGGCGCAACTCGGGCAGAGTCGCCGTCGCCTGCCGCTTGTGATACGCGCGAAACTTGTCCAGCAGATCGTCCACCTGGTTCTTCAATGAAAGCTTCGTGAGCACACCGATGGCCTTGGTTTGACGCAACCGCGTTTCCAGCGACTTCAGGTCTAACGGCGCTGGCGGCTCAGTGGTGACCGGCGTGGGAACCGTTTTTGGCGCAACCGACGGGACGGGCGTCGTGGCGACGGTCGCTGGCGGTGCGGGAGCAACCACCTGGCTCGGTGACCGGTTGTCAATCGGCGCCTTCGCTACCGGCGTTCGCGGCGAAGGCACCGGAGTCGGTGGACGCGTGGTTTGTGCGGCGGGCACCGATGGAGCGGGCGAAGCAGGGACAACCGGCGCAGCGGGTGCCACCGGTGCAGTAGATGCAGGCGGTGCAGTTGATGCCGGCGGTGCAGTCGACGCAGATGGCGCAGTTGATACCGGCGGTGCAGTTGGTGCCGGCGGTGCAGTCGATGCAGATGGCGCAGTGGATGCAGGTGGTGCAGTCGATGCAGATGGCGCAGTTGATGCCGGCGGTGCAGTCGATGCAGGCGGTGCAACGGCCGCTTCGGATACGGGTGGTTCGACGGAATTTTCGCTGTCGGGTGCACCTGTCGGGGTGGACGTCTCGGCAGGTTGCGCGACCTCTCCGGTCTCAGTCGGTGGCGTGCCGGCACAACCCACGGCCAGCACGCAGCAAAGCGCGATGGCGCTGCGCAGTCCTCCTAAATTCGCTGCATGTTCAAGCATGTTTTCTCCGGGCAGGAACACCATCAGACCGCACCGGGACCTGTCAGTTCGGTTCGTTCGTTGAGGTCGATCCTACGCGAGGCCACGCTCATCTGTACGCTGCGACAAGATCGCGGCGGATTGCTCCGTGCATTGCGCCCTGCTGGTCGGATTGCTGCTGTGTTTTTTCTGCGCCTGCGTGCTCGGCTGGATAGATCGCGACATGCGCAACTTCAGATTCCCGTTCCGGTCAGAGCGACAGACTTCGGAGTTCCCGATGGTCCCGGCGATATGACGAGCTGGGCAGATTTTGACCCCACCGAGGTTGGCTGGAACCACACCGGTACATTGCACACTTTGCCGGGGGCAAGCGTTCCCGGGCAATAGCGGTGGCGGTCGAACTGACTTGCATCCTTACCCGCGAGCCCGACCCATTTGATTGGAAGCACGCCAGGCCCGGTGTTACGCACCTGCACCCAGTACCAGCCGCTAACGTGATTGACCGGCTGATTGCCGAAGCTCATGGCCGTGGTCGTAAGCGAGAACTCTGCCAAGGTACCGTTGCCGGAAAGCTCGACCGTCTGGCTTGTGTGGCCTGCCGCAACTTCGAGTTGCGCAGTCTTCGCGCCAGTCGAGGTCGGCTTGAGATCTACAGTGATGAGGCACGCGCCACCAATGGGCACAACGGAACCGCATGAATGCTTCGCAGTGAACTGCGCGGCATCGGTGCCCTTCAATGTCAGCGCACCAATCGAGATCGCAGCTGACCCGGTGTTGGTGAACGTCAAGGTCCTGGCGGTGTCTGCCCATATGGTCGCGCTGCCAATGTCGAGTTGTTCAGGGTCCACGACGAAGGGCGGCCCCCTGGGTACACCGCCGAGCTCGTGCAGGTAGACCTCGAAGACACCGGGGCTCGTCTCGTTGTCGACGAGATTGGTTCCGGTATTGTTGAAGACGACGCTTTGACCGTCCGCAGAGATCCAGGCCAGGTATGAGTCGCCGTCACTCTGGACGCCCACCGAACTCACGCTGGCGCGAACCGTCGTGTGTGCCTCGCGATCGCGCACGAAAATATCGTCCTTATTGTTCAGGTCGCCGATGACGAGATTGGCGGCAGTCGACTCGAATGCGACGTAGCGCCCGTCGCTGCTGAGCGACCCGGCAAAAGAGATAGCGGTCGTTTGAACACCCGCGGAGCTGACACTGACTCGTTCGGTCAGTCCCAGTTGCCGGTCGCGTATGAACACATCCCATTCGCCGTTCGTGTCACCGTCGACGAGGTTGCTCGCGTCCGAGATGAAAACGACGAAGCGGCCATCCGGACTGACTGTGTTGGGTTCGCCAGCGGTCACGTAGGAGTAACTGTTCGCCTGCGATCCACTCGAGTCGACGGTAATTCGCTCGGTTGTCCCAGCTACCCGATCCCGAATGAAAACGTCGGATTCGCCGTTCGTGTCGCCTGCGACGAGGTTGTTCGCGTAAGAGTGAAACACGACGAAGCGGCCATCTGCGCTGATCGAGCTGTTATGTGATCCGCCGTTGGCCTGGGCTTCACTCGAGGAAACGCTCACCCTTTCGGTAACGCCGTTTTTTATGTCGCGCACGAACACGTCGGTTTCACTGTTGGTGTCACCCGGGACGAGTCCCGTCGACTCGGTTTCGAATACGACGAAGCGGCCGTTGGCACTTATTACGGACGCGTCGCTGTAACTGGTTTCCAGGGCTCCGCTTGAACTGACGCTGGCGAGGAATGTCCGATTTTCGTGTAGATCGCGAACGCAGATGTCTGCCTCGTCGTTCGTATCGGCTGGCACGAGGCTCGTATAACAGACGAAGGCGACATAGCGGCCGTCGGCGCTTACGCTCGCGAAGTCGACGCCGCCACCGGGCACGACGATCTTCGTTGTGCCAAGAAGGCGATCCTTCAGAAACAAGGAATACGGCGGGTTACCACCGGGGACGACATTGGTTGATTGCGCGCTGAACACGACAAAGCGGGCATCCGGGCTGATACCCATCGCCCACCCTCCGGCACCCTTCCCATCGACAGTAACCGAAACGAGTTCGGTATCGCCGGGCGCACCTTGCGCCGGTAGCGCAGCGCCAATCAGGCCAAGCCCGAGTAAAACGGCTCGCATATCAACGCCGGTGGCGGCACCAAAGATTGCACTACGCCTCTGACCGTCCATGGCAACACTCCTTGTCCTTCACCTTTACAGTGAATTCGTCGGATAGGTATCAGCGATTGGGACATTCGGATAGGTATCAGCGATTGGGACATTCCTGGGTTGGCGACCAAGCGAGGCGCACCGTCCTGGTTGCTTGAGGTTGGGTTCAAGCGACACTGCGTGCATCGAAACACCCGGGTACATCTGAACCACCTGGCGTCAAGCACGGACCGCAAAAGCAAACGTATTGGGGCGATACCCGGCGGCTGTTGGTTGCGTGGTGTCGGACCAATCTTTCACGCGCCGACACTATCTGGTGACAGACGCAACATCCCTATTCGCTCTACGAGCAGCATGGCGGCCAGCGGTGTTTTTTTCAGCATGAACGCAACAGTAATGTAGGTGGCCATCAGCAGGCGAGCCCGGCATCGTCGCCCTATGGGTGAGGCCACCTGGCGACATACCCCTTCGGCAAGATCCCATATGCTGACACTAAGAGACCTCGTCGCCGTTTTACATAACAGGTGCAACAGACGATGAACATCGATTCATCGACCGGGCCCAAACGCATCCTTGTCGTCGATGACAATATCGATGCAGCGGATTCGCTGGTAATGCTGCTTAAATTCACGGGCTATACGGCTGCCGCTGCTCATACCGCTGAGGCGGGCCTCGCGCTCGCGCAGGTTTTCCAGCCGCATTTCATTCTCCTCGATCTCGGTCTGCCCATCATGGGTGGCTACGAGGTGGCGAGACGCATACGTTCATCGCCTGCCTTGACCGGTGTGCAGATGTTCGCAGTCACCGCTTACGGCCAGGACGACGACAAGCGCAGGACCGCCGAGGCTGGTTTTGATGCGCATTTAGTTAAACCGATAGACCTTGACGAGCTTCTAACGAGCATCTCCTGCCGCGCGGCTAGTGCTTGAGTGTTGTCCGCGTAAAGAAGGGCGGCGGCGGTCCAGGCCGATAGCGGCGAGGCCCAAGTCCAGCTTTGCGAGCAAAGGCGCTTGTCGGGCGCCGCGGCATCGGGCTGCGACAGGAGCACTGCGCCTACCTTTTGGCGCGGTTCAAAGCGTCTTTTCACGAGGTGTAGCCCAAGGCAACGTCATGCCACTCGGTGGTCATCCAACCTTGGACTGTAAGACGGGCAACGCAAATGAATTCGAGTCGGAACCGGAAACGCCTGACTGGCGTGCTGGCGGTGGTCGTGACAGTCGCGCTGCTGGCCGTATATGTTCTATACGGCAGGTCGAGGCACGAACAGCCAAACGAACCGCCTGAGTCGTCAGCGGAGTCTTCGGTGCCTTAGTGGCTCGCGGAAAGGCTCCATTGCGGGGCTTTATGTCATAGCCAGATCGGCCGTTGAACCTGCGGACTTCATCACACCTTGACGCACGCTCGCGTGCAATCGTTGTCCCGACAGGCGGGGCGAGTTAAGTAGAAGGCCGCCCCTCCGGGAGTTCAACGTTGGCTTTTATCATTGTCTCTCCGGGTCACATGACCGACTGCCGCATGCGCACGTTCGGCGCCGGGCCGGTGCTGGTGTGTGTGATTGCGATCGCCGTCGTGCTGATCTGCGTCAGCGTTGCACTCGGGTACCGGATCGCCCAGTCGAGCGGGTCGTCCACCGTCCAGCACGTCACTGGCAGCAACGCGTTCGATTTCAAGCGTCCCGAAGGCCGCGTCCTGATAGACCGGGTCGGAGAACTCGCGGGAAGACTCACACGACTTGAGATCGAGGCCGCAGAGCTTGCGCAACGGGTCGGCGTCGCGCCGCGCGCCAATGCTGCGGCGCTGTCCAGAACGGCTGCGGCGCGATCGATTCCACAACAAGGACACGATGCGCAACCAGGTATTTCCGTGGCCGAAGCCAGTGGAGGTCCATGGCTGCCAGCCTCCCCTTCCAGTGCTGCCGCAAGGCACGCGACCGGTGATTACACCATGGGGCTATCGCACCTCGAGGCCGGGATCGCACTGCTCGAGACTTCGCTGGAACGCATGGCGGGCATCGTCGCCGACCGCGACCTGACCGGCATGGCCTACCCGAATCGGCCGCCCGTACCTGGCAACCTGTCCAAGATCAGCTCGGGGTTCGGCGTTCGCAGCGACCCCTTCACTGGCCGACTCGCTCGACACATGGGGCTGGATATTCCCGCGGCTCACGGTACCCCGATCCTTGCGAGCGGTGGCGGTCGCGTGCGCTCTGCTGGAGTTCGTGGTCCGTACGGTAAGGCGATCGTCATTGATCATGGCGACGGATTGCAAACCCTGTATGGGCACTGCTCGAAGCTCTACGTGCGCCAGGGCGACCTCGTGATGCCACAGCAAAAAATCGCCGCCGTTGGGTCGACAGGCCGTTCCACCGGACCTCACCTGCATTTCGAAGTGATTCGAGACGGTGTCCGCGTTGAACCGGGCCGAGTGCTTGCCAGTGTGCTGCCGCCGCGGACCCCGAATTGATGCGTTCGGTAACCGGCACCTTGCGCACCCGAAAACTGGCGACGACGCGCCTGGTGCTTGGCGGCGACCCCCGCATAGTGACGATGCTGCACCTGACCGCTTCGACCGCGTTGATCATCCTGGTCATCGCCATAGGCAGACAACTCTATGCTGACAGCCATGCACCCACCTCATTGGCGGGACTGCAACAGCAGAATGTGGCGCTGCGAGCGAATCTGGCACGCGTCAAGACCGAACTCGAACTCGAGCGTTCGACGCGCGCTGCGTTAGCCCGTCAGGTGGCGCAGTTGAGCGAGGAAGCGACTGAGCTCAAGAGTCAGCTCGATTTTTTCAATGCACAAAGCGGCCGCGCGGCCAGGACCCAATGACCGGGGCGACTGCCGACGGCGCGGTTACCAACTGAGGACTATTCGATGTTCCGGAGAAAGACTGACCAACCCTCGATCGACGTGGCGCGGCTGTCGAGCCTCATTGCCGCGGGGGTAGAGATCGTGGGTGACGTGATCGTGACGGACGGCGTACGCATCGATGGCCATGTCGTGGGCAACGTGCTTTCCAGGCCCGACGCGCGCGGCCTGCTGGTATTGAGCGAGAAAGGACGCATCGGAGGCAACGTGCAGGTGCACGATGCCGTCATCAATGGCACGATCTGCGGTGATATCGAAGTGGCGAACTTCATCGAACTGCAGCCGAATGCGCACGTCACCGGCGCCATCAGGTACCGGGCCTTGCAGATGGCATGCGGTGCCCGGGTTGAGGGCCGCCTGGAATTTGTCGCCGACCGCACCGAGGAACGCTCCGCCACCCCGAGCAATGTCGTGTCATTGCAAATGGCAGCCGAGTCGTAAAGCGGGGTCGCCGAGGTAAAACGAGGCTGTTAGATGCCTCGCGCTCAGCCGGGGTGGCGCGTGTGGCGCGGCGTTCCGGCCCGGAACCTCAAACGGACCAGAAGGTGCTGGAACGACACTGGCCCAGTGCCCCGCTGAACTGACGTCAACGGTTTGTCCGTTTATCAAAAGAAAACACCGCGCAAGAGGAGCATCCTCTCGCGGAAACACGAACCACATCCGGCCGCTGCTCGGACGGCAAAGCGCGGCACCAGACCAGGTCGCCTAGCTGGTCTTGCGCAGACGTTTTCGGTAGGTTTTGCCTCAGGGCTCCTGTGACGCTAATCTTGCATTTACCATAAAAAGCCCGCAGCCTCGTCGCTGAGTTAGACCGCGAACCTCTGCTCGCGGCCGTGGATTCCTGCCTGCATTTCAACCGAAACGGAGACTTTCCATGTCTACCAAGGACGACCCACACACGAGCGCCCTCGCCGACCTGACTCGCGACAAAGCGCCTTCCGGTCTGGACCGCCGGGCGTTTCTGATGCGCAGCGCGCTGATGAGCGCGATGGCGGTCATCACGGGTCGATCGCTCACGCAGGAAGCGCGCGCGGCCGCCGCAACTGCTCCGCAGACTGCGCCGGTGACCGGCATGTCGCCGACGCTCGACGTGGTCAGGCGCTCGAAAGGCCCGATCATGACCACGATCGATGAGTTCTACAAAGTGGGCCCGGGCCCGTCGAGCTCGCACACGATCGGTCCGATGCGCATCACCTACGACTTCTATCAGCGTTGCCTGAAGCTGCCGAAAGCGCAGCTCGACCAGGCAACCGCGCTCAAAGTGCACCTCTTCGGCAGTTTGAGCGCGACGGGCAAGGGTCACGGCACCGAGCGCGCCTCGCTCGCCGGCATCGTCGGCAAGGAGCCAGCGACGGTCGAGCCCGAGTTCCTCGACGGCCTCGCGTCGGACCCGAACCAGGTTTTCAAGGTGAAGCTCGGCGACAAGACCATCGACGCCTCGCTCAAGGACGTCATCTACGACGAGCCGAAGGGAAACTTTCCGCACCCCAACACGATGACCTGCAAGCTGATGGCGGGTGACAAGGTGTTGCTCGAGCAGGAGTATTACTCGGTCGGCGGCGGCTTCATCGAATGGAAAGGTTACACACCGCCGAAGAAGGGTCAGCCGAAATACCCGTACGAGACGATGCAACAGGTGCTTGCGCACTGCAAGTCGAACAACCTGACCATCTCGCAGCTGGTGCTCGCGAACGAGGTGGCTGTGTCCGGCAAGAGTGAGGCCGAGGTGTTCGCGTTTGTCGACAAGATCCACAACGCGATGATGAACATCGTGCAGGCGGGCCTGAAGGCGCCGACCGCTACGTTGCCCGGCCCGATCAAGTTGAAGACCAAGGCCGGCGAGGTCTACAAGCGCGCGATGGAGGACAAGTTCGAGCGCGAGCGGGGCATCGGGGTAGTGGCCGCCTATGCGCTCGCCGGGTCAGAAGAAAACGCGCGCGGGCACCTCGTCGTCACTGCTCCGACTGGCGGCTCGGCGGGCGTCATCCCTGCGGTCGCGTACGCGCTGGGCGAAGGCGGCCGCAAGCTGCCACAGGACAAACTGCGTAATGGCCTGCTCGCGGCAGCCAACATCGGCTACCTGTGCAAGCACAACGCGACCCTGTCGGGCGCGGAAGGTGGCTGTCAGGCGGAAATCGGCGTCGCGTCAGCGATGGGTGCGGCCCTCGTGGCCGAAGCCATGGGGTATCCGCCGCAAGTCGTCGCCAATGCGGCCGAGGCCTCGCTGCAGCACCACCTCGGCATGACCTGCGACCCGGTCGCAGGCTACGTGCAGGTGCCCTGCATCGAACGGTGCGCGTTCGGCGCGGTGAAGGCGTGGACGGGCTACATGATCGCGAGCAATGAAATCCCCGCGGACCGTCGTCTCGATTTCGACACGACCGTCGCGGCAATGGCCTTGACCGCGAAGGAAATGAACACGAAGTACAAGGAGACGTCGGAAGGCGGCCTCGCGGTCGCCGTCACCCTCTGCTGACGCGACAGGCCCGACGTGACGCAAGGCGAAGGCCTCAAGACCACGGTCGCAAGGACGGCGACCGTGGCTTGGCTCATCACCGCGACATATTACTTCTACCAGTACACGTTGCGGTCTGCGCCCGCGGTGATGATGCCGCAGCTCTCCGACGCCTTCGGCCTCACGGCCATGGGCGTCGCGTCGATGGTGGGGCTGTTCTATTACGGCTATTCGCCGTTCAGCCTCGTGGCGGGCGTGGCGCTCGACCGCTGGGGGCCGCGGAAGGTGGTTCCCATCGGCGCGGCGGCTGTTGGCATCGGCGCCTTGATGTTCGCCTCCGGCGACAGCGGCCTCGCGAGCGTCGGCCGCTTGCTGCAAGGCGCGGGCGGTGTCTTCGCGCTCGTCGGTGCTGTCTACATTGCGTCGAAAAATTTTCCACCTTCGCGCGCGGCTACGCTGATCGGGGCAACCCAGATGTTCGGCATGGCGGGTGGCTCGGCGGGACAGTTCATGGTCGGCCCCGCCATCGCGGCGGGCATGCCGTGGAGTTCGTTCTGGATCGGCATGGGCTGCGCCGGTATCGTGATCGGCGCATTGCTGCTCGTACTGTTGCCACGCTCGGAGGCGCCAGCCAACCAGGACAATTGGTTGCGCGAGGCAGGGGGGTCGCTCCTCACGGTGTTTCGCAATCCGCAGTCGATCCTCTGCGGCATGATCGCGGGCCTGCTGTTCATCCCCACGACGATCTTCGACATGGTCTGGGGCGTCCGCTACCTGCAGGAGGCGCATGGCGTGGGATACGGCGAGGCCGTCATGCGCTCGGCCACGGTGCCGCTCGGCTGGATCATCGGTTGTCCGCTGCTCGGCGCCGTCTCCGACCGCATCGGTCGACGCCGTCCCGTGATCCTCGCCGGCGCGATTGTCCTGCTCGGCTGCCTCGCGTGGATTCTGTATGGGCCCACCGACATCCTGCCGCCCTACGTGCTCGGTCTGATCGCGGGCATTGCCTCGGGCGCCGCAATGATTCCGTACAGCGTGATCAAGGAAGCGAATCCGCCGCACATGAGCGGCACCGCGACCGGTGTGATCAATTTCATCAACTTCACGTTCAGCGCGCTGCTGGGACCGGTCTTCGGTACCCTCCTCATGCGAGCCGCAGCCGGCGCCAAGGAAATGGAGCTCGCGCACTACCAGCAGGCGTTCCTGCCGCTACTGGTGGGTGTGGCGATCGCGATCGTGCTGACGCTGATCCTGCGCGAGACCGGGCCCGCGGTGCGCGCGGCAACGACAACAGGAACGACGACGGAGGCCGCATGACTACAGATACGGGCACGGGCAAATTTGAAGACCTGCTCGAGCGATGCCATTCGCTCGAGCCTATTGCGACCGCCGTCGTGTATCCGTGCGAAGAAACCGCGCTGCGGGGTGCGCTCGAGGCCGCGGATCTCAAGCTGATCCTGCCGATCTACGTCGGTCCGGCTGACAAGATCCGTGAGGTTGCCAGGAACGCCGGCATCCAGCTCGACGGGGCCGCGATCGTCGATGCACCGACCGCTCTTGCGTCTGCCGCCAAGGCCGTCGAACTCGTCCGAACCGGAAAGGCCGAGGTCCTCATGAAGGGGAGCCTGCACACCGACGACCTGCTCGGCGCCGTCGTGGCGCGTGACTCAGGACTCCGGACTGGCCGCCGCATCAGCCACGTCTTCATCTTTGACGTGCCGACGTACCACAAGGTGCTGATCGTCACCGACGCGGCCATCAACATCGCACCGACGCTCGAGGACAAGGTCGACATCTGCCAGAACGCGATCGACCTCGCGGTCTCGCTCGGACGCGAGCGCCCCAAGGTCGCAATCCTCGCAGCCGTTGAGACCGTCAACTCGAAGATGTCCGCAACGCTCGACGCCGCGGCGCTGTGCAAGATGGCCGACCGCGGGCAGATCAAGGGCGGGCTGCTCGACGGACCGCTCGCCTTCGACAACGCGATCAACCTGGAGGCGGCCCGCACCAAGGGCATCGTTTCCGAGGTCGCCGGGGATCCCGACATTCTGCTTGCGCCCGACCTCGAGGCAGGCAACATTCTCGCGAAGCTGCTCAGTTACCTCGCGAATGCGGACAGCGCCGGCCTCGTGCTCGGCGCCCGCGTGCCGGTGATCCTCACCAGTCGCGCGGACAGCGTGCGGGCCCGCATCGCAAGTTGTGCCGTGGCGATGCTCGCGGCCCATGCGCGACGCACGAGCTCGTCACGGCAATCCTGATGGTCGCGACGAACGGTCGGCATTGCGCGAAGGTACGCACGCATGGATGACTTTGCGCTCGTGATCAATGCGGGCTCGTCGAGCCTCAAGTTCGCCGTGTGCCGGCGTACCGACAACGGCACCGGCTGGTCGTTCGCGGCACGCGGACAAATCGAGGGAATCGGCACCCCGCACCCGAAGATGTCGGCAAAAGACGCCCAGGGCGCCGCGATGTCGGCTCCGTCGCTGGATGCGGCCGGCGTCAAGGACAGTCATGTCGCGCTCGATATTCTCGGCGCGTGGCTGCGTGGCGCGTTCGGCCAGGCGCGCATTCTCGGCGTTGGTCATCGCGTCGTGCACGGCGGCCCGAACCACGCCGCGCCCGCGCGCGTTACCCCTGCCCTGCTCGACGAATTACGCGCACTGACTTCGCTGGCGCCGTTGCATCAGCCCTACAATCTCGCCGCCATCGACGCGTTCGCGGAACGAATGCCCGACGTGCCGCAGGTGGCGTGTTTCGACACGGCGTTTCACCGCGGCCAGTCCGCCGTCGCGCAGCTGGTGCCGCTGCCCGCCGACATCCGGGCCCGCGGCGTGCAGCGCTACGGCTTTCACGGCCTTTCGTACGAATACATCGCGTCGACACTGCCGTCCGTGGCACCGGACATCGCCCTGAAACGCGTGGTCGTCGCGCACCTGGGCAGCGGTGCAAGCCTCTGCGCGTTGCACGACAGTCGCAGCGTCGACAGCACGCTCGGATTCACGGCACTCGACGGCCTGTGCATGGGTACGCGACCGGGCGCGCTCGATCCCGGCGTCGTGCTTTACCTGTTCCAGGAGCTGAAACTGACGCCGAAGCAGGTTGAGGAATTGCTCTACAAGAAGTCTGGCCTGCTCGGCATCTCGGGGATCAGCAACGACATGCGCGATCTGCTGACGAACGACGCGCCGGCGGCGCGGCTCGCCGTCGACTATTTCGTCTACCGCGCGGCCAAGGAAATTGGCGCGATGACCGCGGCGCTCGGCGGGCTCGAAGGCCTCGTGTTCACGGCGGGCATCGGCGAGAACGCGCCCGAAATCCGACGTCGCATCTGCGAGGCATCCAGCTGGCTCGGCATCGCGCTGGACGATGCGGCGAACGCCGCGCCGCGCGGCCCGTCGCTGATCTCGCGCAATGACAGTCGCGTGCCGGTGTGGGTGGTGCCCACGAACGAAGAACTGATGATCGCCCGACACACCGGGCGTGTACTGGAACTCGCTGCGGTTTCTACCTGAGCCGCGTCGACAGGAGTGAGAACATGGCTGCGACCGAACCCCTCGAAACGCTGACCGGTACCGAACAACAACCGTGGAGCGGATTCCAACCGGGGTTGTGGCAGAAGGACGTCAACGTCCGCTATTTCATCCAGCGGAATTACACGCCGTACGAGGGCGACGACAGGCTTCCTGGCACCCGCCACGGCGCGAACGAAACGAATCTGGGACAAACTGCAGTCGCTTTTCGTCGAGGAACGCAAGAAGGGCGTGCTCGACGTCTCGCAGATTCCAGGGACGATCACCTCGCACGCGCCGGGCTATATCGACCGCGACGACGAAATCATCGTCGGCCTGCAGACCGACGCACCGCTCAAGCGCGCAATCATGCCGAACGGTGGCCTGCGCATGGTGCTCAATGCGCTCAAGGCCTATGGCTACGAGCCCGACCCGGTCATCGTCGAGGCGTTTTCGAAATACCGCAAGACGCACAACGAAGGCGTGTTCGACGCCTACACCGCCGACATCCGCAAATGCCGCAGCTCGCACATCCTGACCGGGTTGCCGGACGCGTACGGCCGCGGCCGCATCATCGGCGACTACCGGCGCGTACCGCTCTATGGCGTCAAGCGGCTGATCGAAAAGAAAAATAGCGAGAAAGAAGCGCTCGACCGCGAGCCCTCGAGCGACTCGATCATCCGCGACCGCGAAGAACTCTCGGAGCAACTGCGCGCGCTCGACGAGCTGCAAAAGATGGCAGCGAGTTACGGCTTCGACATCTCGCGCCCGGCGGCGAACGCGCGCGAAGCCGTGCAGTGGCTTTACCTGGGTTATCTCGCCGCCGTCAAGGAACAGAACGGCGCGGCGATGTCGCTCGGCCGCGTATCGACATTCCTGGACGTCTACCTGGAGCGCGACCTGGCCGCCGGGGCGATCACCGAAGAACAGGCCCAGGAACTGATCGACGACTTCGTGATCAAGCTGCGCATCGTCCGTTTCCTGCGCACGCCAGACTACGACGAGCTCTTCGCCGGCGACCCGACGTGGGTAACCGAATCGATCGGCGGCATGGGCGACGACGGCCGCACGCTGGTCACGAAGACGAGCTTCCGGTTCCTGCAGACGCTCTACAACCTGGGGCCCGCGCCCGAACCCAATCTCACGATCTGGTACACCCCTCGCCTGCCCGAGGGCTTCCGTCGATTCGCGGCCAAGGTCGCGATCGACACGAGCGCGCTGCAGTTCGAGAATGACGAGACGATGCGTGCTGCGTGGGGCGACGACGGCGCAATCGCGTGCTGCGTCTCGCCGATGCTGGTCGGCCGGCAGATGCAGTTCTTTGGCGCACGCGCGAACCTGGCGAAGTGCCTGCTGTACGCCATCAATGGCGGTCGCGACGAGGTGAGCGGCGACCAGGTGGCGCCACCGTTCGAACCAGTCAAGGGCGACCTGCTGGTGTTCGAGGACGTGGTCGACCGGTTCGACCGGACGATGGACTGGCTCGCGGGCGTGTACGTAAGCGCCATGAACGTGATCCATTACATGCACGACAAGTACGCGTACGAGCGAATCGAAATGGCGCTGCACGATTATGCGCCGCTGCGCACGATGGCGTTCGGCATCGCCGGGCTCTCGGTGATCGCAGACAGCCTGTCGGCCATCCGCTACGCGAAGGTCCGGCCGGTGCGTGACGGTACCGGGCTCGTCGTCGACTACCAGATCGAAGGCGAATTCCCGCTGTTCGGCAACAATGACAACCGCGTCGACCAGATGGCGGTATGGGTCGTCAGCACGTTCATGGGCAAGCTACGCAAGCACCCCACCTATCGCAACGCATTGCACACGCAATCTGTGCTGACGATCACTTCGAACGTCGTCTACGGCAAGGCCACGGGTAACACGCCCGACGGACGTCGCAAGGGCGAACCCTTTGCGCCCGGCGCGAACCCGATGCACGGCCGCGACACGCACGGCATTCACGCGTCAGCGGCCTCCGTGGCCAAGATCCCCTATCGCGACGCCGCGGACGGTATCTCCTTGACGGCATCGCTGGTGCCGGAAGGACTGGGACGCGTGCCGGCCGACCGAACGAAGAACATGACTTCGATCCTCGACGCATTCTTCGGCTCAACGGGCTACCACATGAACGTCAACGTGCTGAATCGCGAGACCCTGATCGATGCAATGGAGCACCCGGAAAAGTATCCCAGCCTGACGATCCGAGTCTCCGGTTACGCGGTAAACTTCGTCCGCCTGACGCGCGAGCAGCAGATGGACGTGATCAATCGGACGTTCCATGGGGCCTGAGATGGCGAAGGAACCCGTGTCCGGGGCGAAGCCAGATATCGGACTCGATGCCCAGAGTCCGTTCGAGATGCGCGTCAACCTCGGGAACGACGTGCCCGAGACCGACGTACGCACGGCGCTCGCGGACGGTCACATGGGATTCCTGCACTCCTTCACGACGGGTTCGGCGGTCGATGGGCCGGGTGTGCGCGTGGTCGCCTGGACCACGGGCTGCATGTGGCGCTGCCTCTATTGCCACAACCCCGACACGTGGACGATGCGCAACGGCATCCCGGTGAGTGTCGGGCATGCGATCGAACAGCTCGGCAAATACCGCCACGGACTGAAGGTGATGTCGGGTGGCCTCACGGTGAGCGGCGGTGAACCGCTGATGCAGCGGCTGTTCGTGATGAAGCTGTTGACCGCCGCCAAGGAGATGGACATCCACACCGCGATCGAGACGAACGGCTACCTGTCGAACGAGTTGACGGAGACCGACCTCGCGCAGATCGACCTCGTGCTGCTCGGGCTCAAGGCGTGGGGCGCGGAGAAGCACAAGACCCTGACAGGTCGCGATCCCGAGCACACTCTCGAATTCGCACGGCGACTGGCGACCGCGCGCAAGCCCGTATGGATCCGCTTCGTGCTGGTACCGGGACTTACCGACGACCCCAACGACCTGCGAGAGATGGCGCGTTTTGCTGCCAGCCTCGGCAACGTGCAGCGCGTTGAAGTGCTGCCCTTCCACCAGCTGGGACGCTTCAAGTGGCACGAGCTTGGCATGCGCTACAAGCTCGAGGACACGCAACCACCCACGGCGGAAGCGCACCAAGCCGCTTGCGCAATCTTTCGCTCGGAGGGGCTCGAGGCGTACTGACGGGTGCGCGCCTTTGATTACCCCTTACCTTACCCCCACATCGACCAGCTGCCACTGGACAGTCACAGCGGTCATTGGGCTAACCCTCACTGCGGTACAACGTCTTGCCGCAACCAGCGCAAATAAATTTTCGACGTTTGTCCGCTCCAGTTGTCATGCCCCATTCGTGAATGCTGTGTGATTTGCAGCGCACGCACTGAATTCCTTCCTCTGTCCGACAACCTGGATTCCTGATCGTGTATTTCTCGAGGGTCGGCAGGGACCGCCAACGATTTTCCATTCCTCGCTTTTTCGAAAGGACGGAGTTGGACGGCAGAATTCGGGAGAGAACGAGGACGAGGACAATGACGCCCAGCACGAACCAACTGAAAACCCAAAGCTCAAGCATGACGCCGTTCCTTTTTGGTCTACGGGGCGCAGGCTGATTCCGACGCTGGAATTTACCGCGAGATCAGGGGAAATGCACTGCCTCCCGAGGTGCCTGCATGCTACTGGCGTCTGAACTGTTGATGACCACGCTTCCGGGTTCCAATTGCAGACCCGAAAAAAAACCGGCCAGGCCGGGTTATGTTGCATCGAGCGTTTCGCATGGCTGCGTGGTTGCTTGCAATGCGTGACGCTGCATCACCCAGAGCTGCTCACAACCGACAGAAGAGCGAAATATGTGAAATGGGACACCCCCGGAAAGCATCGCGGCGATCGACGCGTTTCTATCGCGGGTGCCCTGACCTGAAATAAGGCGGCAAAGGCACTCGAGACCAACCACGCCATACTGCCCGCCCTGCAGCAGCGATTCGCCGATCTGGAAACCACGGTCGCGGACATGCGCGGCAATACCACGTTCCGGACGGCCGCTGAAAGCCCCAACGACCCGGCCTGGACTTCGTTGCCGATCGATATGCGGTCAAATCGAAAAAGTCGCTTATTGGAAAGCAAAGCCCCGCACGCATAAAAAGCGGACAATCGTGAACTTCCGGGTGCGGCCACAAGCAATGGGATGGACCCCTCCTCACCTGAACGGCATCAACGTGCCAGACTGGAAGTGTCATCGACCAGTCGACGGAAGAGGAGAGGTCCACCATGAAGCTTATGCGTGTTGGCATCGATTTGGCAAAGTCAGGTCTTCCAGGTTCATGGAGTTGATCGCAACGAGCGGGCTGTATGGCGCCGAAAGCTGACGCGCGCGCGCTGGATCGCGGTTCTCGAGGTACGGTTGAGCCAGGTTGCGAGGTCGGCATGGAGGCATGCGGTGGCGCGCACCATTGGGCGCGAGCTGCTGCAGGCGCATGGTTTTACCGGGTGAAGCTGATCGCACCGCAGTTCGTGAAGCCGTATGTGAAGAGCAACAAGAACGATGCCAACGATGCGGAAGCGATCTGCGAGGCGATGAGCCGGCCGAACATGCGGTTTGTGGCGGTGAAGATCAGTTGAGCAACAGGACCTTCAGGCCGCACATCGTGTACGTGCTGAGTCTGAGCACCAGCGGAAGGCGAAAGCCAATCAAATTCGCGGGCTTGGTCTCCGAGTACGGCTTGGTAGCGCCGAAGGAGTTGGCTGCACTTGCGCGTGGCGATTCCGATGTGGCTCGAGGATGGCGACGAACGGATTGACCGGACGCTTTCGACGATTGCTCAATGCCGCTGGCATCACGACCTACGAGCAGCTCGATCATCGGATGGTGAGCTCGATCGCGAGATCGCCGTCATCGCTGGGGAGGATCCAGCGGTGCGGCGGCTACAGCAGTTGCGCGGTGTCGGACCGCTGATCGCGACGGCGCTGGTGGCGACCGTCGGCGATGCGAAGCAATTCACCAACGGCCGCCAGATGGCCGCATCGATCGGGTTAACGCCGAGGCAAAACAGCTCCGGGGGAAAGGAGCGTTTGCTAGGCATCAGCAAACGCGGTGACAAGTATCTGCGCACGCTGCTGATCCATGGCGCTCGATCCGCGTTAAGGACGGCGACAGAACAAGGATGACCGGCTTAGTCGGTGGGTCTTGCCGATTGGCCGAGACCCATCACCACAATGTGGCGGCAGTTGCCTTGGCCAACAAAATGGCGCGCATTGCCTGGGCGATGATGAAAAACGGCACGGAATATCAACCGAACCCTTAACCTAGCACTACGACCCGACTACCGAGGCTTAACCACGATTGCAAGGCAAGCCGCTGATGGCTCACAGGTCGAACCGGCGCCGGAAGAACCCGAAATGTCCGGGGCCATCAAGCCCGAAGAAAGCGATGGGGAGCTGGCGCGCGAATAGCCCATTATGGCCCGACATCGAGTATTCGATGTGCAGTAAGAGGCCGGATATACGTGAGCAGTCGTACCTCGAAGCCAAAACCGGTTAGCTTGCAAACGAGGAGGGGTCCATATACGGACGTTTGCGACCTCGATGCTTATCGTCGAGGAACTGCCATGTATCGGCCCCGTCGAAGCGACGGACACGCACTGAGGCGATGAGTCCCGGATCGAAGTTGCCGAGGTTCACGCCATGCTTGGCTCCAGGCTGAGGCGGCAGCGGCTCCCAATGAGTGACACACCCACAAGTCTTGCAACGAATGTTGCGGAGCGTCCGGTCACCCCAGATGTACTCAGTCGTTGACTCTGGATGTCCGGTGATCTTGATGGTGCCGAACTCGAAGTACACCCATGGCCCACCACTGCGCCGGCACAGCGAGCAGTTGCACTTGGTGGCGACGGTGGGTGTCGACGGGAGTGTCAGGCGTACTGCGCCACAATGGCATGAGCCTTCATGCATGAATGTCTCCGAAGCGAAGAGGCGGAGAGAAGCGGCAGGCTCGTGCGCCGCCTAACTATAAGTAGGCCGCACCCAGAACCCCATGAAATCGCTAGACCACGCGACTCGTTATACGTCAATAAATCGAGCGGCAATTGCAGCGACCCTGAACGGTTGCTTCGGGTTGCGCAAGCAGCCGTCTGCTTCCGGGCCAGAAGCTGACAGTCTCCGGAACGCCACCCCGCTTGCGCATGCTCGTGTGGTACACGAGCATCTCGCAACCCAAAATAGGCAACTGGATCAAGACCGTTGCCGGCAAGGGCTGGTTTCCGATCTTCCGCTTCTACAGCCCCGCGCAGCCGTTCTTCGATAAGAGCTGGAAGTTTGAGGACATCACACCCATGCAGTAACCCCGGGGGATTCCGGAATCGATTCCCGGCGCGTCCTCACTGCGGAGTTATCTGTCCGCTTTGGGTTGCGGATTCAACCGATATTTGTGCGATTGCGTGGCCGGGACGGATACTGGTCGAAGCTCGGCTAACGGCCAGAAGCGGACGGTGGGATCGCCAGCTTGCCTTTGCCCCGCTCTGCCTTTGATGAAGTCCCTCATCAAGGCGAAATAGCCTTCCGGCTGTCGCGTAGAGACGCGTTCTCCATTTGGAAGTGTCTCGAACTCGTACATGCCGTGATCAGCACCGGGAAAGACGACGGTCGTGATCGGACGACCAGACTCTCGCAGCGCAGCCAAGCGACGGAGGGTCTCTCCAGGGGGCGCATCGCGATCCTGGCCTCCCAGTATCCATAGCTGCGGCACTTCGAGGTTGGCCAACACTGGCAAGGGGTCGTACTGAGCTGGCACCCCTTCGAGCAAACTTGGACCTTCCTTGCGCGATGTCTCGGTTGAGGTGGCAAGCAGATAGGCCGTGACATTGCCACGGACTGATTTGAACCAAGGCTCTTGGCCGTACTTGCGCTTCACAGTCTCAAGCTGCTCATAACCATCGGTGAAGTTGCTCGCGACAATCGTCGCCGTCGCATCAGCAACCTCCGTGGCCTTGGCCTTGATCTCCGGACCGTACCCGGCGCGCTCCATGTCGAAGGCGATCGCCTCACGGTCTTCATCCAACGGCGAGACAGCCAGTCCGAAACTCACGATGACAAAGTCCACGGGCTCGATGCGCGCGGCCAGTGGCGCCACCCAGCCCCCCTGGCTACCGCCCTGGTATCCCACTCGTCCCGCGCGTACGCCCGCAAGACGCCGTGCCTCGCGCATGGCGAGAACCGCATCGGTGGCCAACAACAGGTAGTTCTGCGAGTAGCGGCCGCCCGAAGCACCTGTACCGCGCTTGTCATAGGCAAACACGCCGATGCCTGCGCTGGCGAACTGACGCTGCAATGCATAGGTCTCAAGCGCCGACGAGTGCTCGGCTCCGTGAATCAAGACGACGATCGGAACACGCGCCTCGCCAGGTGGTAACGTCAACCGTCCGGCCAGCACGACCCCGCTACCCTGAAAGCTCGTGTCGACCTGGATCAAGGGCGTTCGCTGGCCCGCGACGTCGTCGAAACGAATCTCGCCACGCGTGCAGTCGGAAATGGTGACATGGTGGCCGTCGGACCGGTCCGTCCAGCCGAGTGTGCTAGTCCAGCGACCATTCCCCTGCGGAGTCAGTGCACCGGTGCGCCCATCCAAGCGCCTCCAGCGAAGTTGGCCAGGCGCGCCAGGGCCGATATCTAATGACGTGCCATCCGCCATGAGATAGCTACCGACTTCGCAGGGGGTCGGAGCGCGCTGGCCCGAAGGCGACACTTGAGCGTGTGCCACGCTGCCGAGCGCCACGAGGAGCGCGGCGCCCGCGCACCTCAGGTGGTTTTTGGATCTCACTACTTGCACCGTATGTTTCACTTTACCTAGGCACGTCTGACTTGATTGACTCGCGGTCCGACAATCGGGATGACAAACCTTGAGATGCATTGGGCGCGATCAAGGTTGCAGTCGCTGAGGTAGCGATGGTCCTGTGTCTGGGTCGCAAATTTATGGACTGCCTGCCTTAACCGCGACGCGAAGCGTCAGCTTCGGGATCGGAAGGAGACCCGGCTAATCGCTTTGCCACCTCGGCCTACTAACAGGTACAAGGTCGGCTAACGGCCGGAACCGCCGTTGGCGGTGGGCGATTAGCCGTGCAATTTACGCTCGGCAACCGGTGCGGCTGGAGCCCGTAAACAGCCTGCGATCAAGGGCGAGCGTTCGCGTTCGGATGAAGTAATGCTAATTGGTTGGCCAGCCGCTCGGCGGTGGGGACGAACTGGCTACCTCGCGGAACGCTTTCCACCCGCTGCCTGTGTTTCGGAGCAGGAGCAGATAGGTGTCGCGCAACTGCCGTTCTTCCTTCGCGCCCTCCGGCGTGTAAGTTGTAATCGCAGTGCCAAACTCGTATGCCCACTCCTCGCTCAAGGCAACGACTTCGATAGGCGTGATCTTGATCCTGGTGCCTGGCGGGAAAGGAGCCCATGACGCGATCGCGGCCATTGCGTCCCAATCTGGCCCACCGGGTCGCACCATCACGGCTCCATCCGCCAAAAGCGGTGTCATCGCGCTTGGAGCATTTGACGTAACTGCGGCTTCGTAGTCAGCGCGGAGCTTGTCGATCGCTGATTTGAACGTTGATGGCTGCGATATGTTTGGCATGGCGGCTCTCACTCGTGACGCTGGCGCGGATTAGCCCAAGACGTTACCAACGCATCGTACTCCGGACGCAGGTGGGCGGCGCGAACGGTGCGTTCTCAGCGCCCGCTTGGGTGGTCGTGCTGCAGCGTTAAATGGCAAGCGCCCTGCGCGCGCGATCATGTAGGCGCGCATCGCCGATCTCAGCGGCGCGCTCCGCGAAATCCGGCATCGGGCCGCGCCACCGAATCTCGTCGATGGTCTTGAACAGCGGCGCGTCCGTCTTCAGCGTTGCCAGCGCCTTGAATAGCAACGCCTGCTCGCGCCGCTCACCGCTCAACACGCTCTCGGGAAAATCCTCGAGCTTGCCGAAGCGCGTCACGAGGCGCGCCGCGCCGACCGCGCCGATACCGGCCAGCCCCGGATAGCCGTCCGCCGTGTCTCCCACGAGCGCGAGAAAATCCGGAATCCGCTCGGGCTCCACGCCGAACTTCTCCCGCACGCCCGCCGCGTCCCGAATCTTCTTGGACTTTCGATCGACCTGCACAACGCGATCGCCGCGCACGCATTGCGCGAGATCCTTGTCCGGCGTCCAAATGCACACCTTCTGCACGCGCTCGTCGAGCGCCGCGAGATACGCGGCCGACGCCAACGCATCGTCCGCTTCCAACTCCACCATCGGCCAAACCGCCACGCCCATCGACGCCAATGCGCGCTCGAGCGGATCAAACTGCGCGAACAGCGCCGCATCGATGCCGTCGCCAGTCTTGTAGCCGGCCCACAGCTCATTGCGAAACGACTCGATCACGTGATCCGTTGCGACACCGACATGCGCCGCGCCGCCCTCGATCGTTTCGAGCACGGTGTGCAACACGCCCGCGACTGCCCCGAATGGCTTGTCCTTACCCTTGTTGAACCGTCGCTGCCCGTAGAAATGCCGGAACAGCTCATACGTCCCGTCGATGAGGTGAACGATCATCTGGATAGTCCTTTCTCGCGCCCACGAGGCACTCCGCGGCATCGGCGAGAAGTTGCCGTCAGCCTGCTAAGCAGAAGGCTAACAAAAATCACGCCTGCGCCAACCGCTATGAAACGCTGGTCGCACAAGTGCATTGAGTGTGGCCCGCGCTTCGGCGAATAGCGCGTTCCAATCTCAGGGTACGTTGCTGATCGTCTCGCAGGCAGCGGCGGTATCCCCTGCCCCTTTCCGCCATCACATTGGTCCTGACCAGTCCCGCCGTTGAGCGTGTCGTTGCCAGCGTGACCGAACAACCGGTCATTCCCGCCCTGGCCGAAGAGCACGTCGTTTCCTAAGCTGCCGAACACACTGTCTGCGCCGCCGCCGGCGCAGATCAGATCATTGCCGCCGAGGCCGGCGATGTCATCGTCGCCGTTCAACCCGGCGATGACATCGGCCCCAGCCGTGCCGGTCAACTCATCGGGTCCGTCCGTGCCGACCATCGTCGTGACCCGGCCATTGCAGAGCACGGCCGCGCCCTCGAACGCGCCGATGTCACACGCCGGCCCGCGAGGCCGTGGGCTGCCGCGCTGATCGACCGCCGGACAGGTTGCATCGTCCGGGCTCGCATCGAGTGCCGGACTGCCCATCGCGAGCGCGTGCGTGCGCGTGTCGAAGTCGCCGCCGTTGTCGGCGAGTGGCAGCAGGATGCCGCCGATGGGCTCGTTGGGCACGATGTCGGTGGAGCCTGGCGTGAAGCCTACGACGCCGGCGTCGCCCTCACGGCCGAACAGGTTGAAGTCATTGACTTTGACCGACGACGCCGCGCTCAACATTGATCTCGCGCCCCGTGTACGCCTTATTGCCGGACACGATGGAGCGCTGCAGCGTCAGCGTCCCTGAACGCACGAACACTCCGCCGCCTTCCTGGTTAGTAATCGGAGCGGGCTGCGAGGCTGTTACCGGTCATCGTGCTGCTCATGATCGTCAACGTGCCGTCGCTGCTGCTGATCCCGCCGCCGTACGAGCGCGCCTCATTGTTGGACACGGTGCTGTTGACGAGGGTCAACTTGCCTCATTGCCGATGCCGCCGGCCGACTCGGTGTGTGTGCAGACCCGATTCCCGGAAATCGTGCTGCGCCGCATCGTGGCGGTACCTGGTTGGCGATACCGGCCCCGAAATGGGCCCGTTACCCGCAATGTGCTTCCCGTGAGGACCAGCGTGCCGTGATTGAATATCCCGCCACCGAAGCCGCCTTCGAATATGCTGCCAGTTGTCCTGTTGTCCGACACGATGCTGTCGGTCATCGTGGCCGTCGCGCCCTGGCTGTTGTTGATGCCTCCGCCGTTGATACGGGCAGCGTTCCCCGAGATGACGCTATTCGTTACGATGAGGGCTTCCCCCAACGCGGTTTTTATGCCGCCATGCGCATCGTCATCGGGACCCGATTGTGTGCCGGTGACGCTGCTGTCGTTCAGGACTGCAACGCCGCCGGAGTTCAGCAGGCCGAGCCGGTGTCCGCGATGGCTGCTGTCATTCAGCGTGAGATGCCCCCGGTTTGAACGCCATAGCCACCCGATACGATACCTGCGAGCGCGCCGCTCACGGTCGTCTCGTTGAGCGTCAGGTCGCCGGTCGCGCTGACGTTGAAGAACTTCAGGTTCGCTTGGTATTCCGCCAAATCGTGCTGCGGCTGCCTTCGATCACGATCCGGGACGTGATCGTCGGCAGCATTTCCGCTCCGCTTAGTCGCTGCTGGCTGTCGCAGGCAAGAGGATCGTGTCCGCAGCGCCCGCGCCCGCCACGCAGTCGAGGTGAGGACGCGCATTGCGGTTGGCATTGACGATCGCTTCGATGAGCGAGCACTTGCCGTCGGCCTTGATGGCGGGCGGCGTGTTTGGTGCGACCTGCATGATCGCCGCGAACGCGGGAGCCTGCCCCAGCGTCATCAACAACGCAATCGCACTCAGGGTGCATTTCCAGCGCCGCTCGAGCGCGCGCCGCATGCGGCGCGGCAAGGCGCTCAGGTGCCGATAGTGCGCGGCGAAACGCAGCAACAGATCGCGCGACTTGTACTCCACCAACGGACGCTGCAAATGGGTCTTGAAAACGGCCAGACACCCTTCATCGAATGCGTCGCGCACCTGCGGGCTGAGATCGACGATCGGCGCTGAAGTGGGCATCGTCGTTCTCCCATGCAAACAGTTGTCAGCTGTTGCCTGGTCCTTGTGTCTGGCTAGAGCGAGAAAACACTCTGGGTCGGAGATCATGCGATTGGCTGGTTGCGGTTCATGTGCGTGGTAACGGCGGCGTCGACAGCGATGTTGCCAGTTACTCAACGCGGATGTCGGGCGCAAGCGGCGGCAAAGGTCCGTGACGACTGATTCCATGTCTCGCTCTCCAGGCGTCCGTACTCCCTGCGGACGCGCGAGCTATTGAGGCCGCTTGAGGTCGCTTCGGTTCGGCTACCGCGTTGAGGTGTCGCTGAAATCAGCGGTCACGGCACCTGCAGCACGGTCTCGCAGGCAAGCGCGGTATCCGCGTTGGTCTGCCCGTTGCCGTTGCAGATGTCGCTTTCGCTGCCGCCGTCGAGCACGTCGTCCCCGGGCCCCCCAGCAGGTGATCGGTACCCGCTCGCCGAAGAGTTGGTCGTCGCCCGCGCCGCCGCAAATGATGTCGGCGCCGCCGCCTCCCTTCAGGTCGTCGTTGCCGCCGAGTCCGTGGATCACATCGTCTGCTGCTAAGCCCTGCAGCGAGTCGATGTCCAGGGTGCCGACGATGTTTGGGATGAATCCGGCGCAGCCCGCGCGCGTGTCGTCGGGGCCCGCGAAATGCTGGGCGAATATGTTCGGGTTGGCTCCGTTGCCGTCCGGATCCTCGCTGTTGTGCACTCCACGTCGCGACGAAGTTCCCCTTCCCGTCCATTGCCACCGTTTCGTCACGCGGCCCCACGTGGCCGAAGCCGTACGATCGATCGGGCGTCAACGGCGTGCCCGACGCGGCATACAGGCGTGTGTGCAAGTTGGTCTCGCCGGGATCAGTCTCCTGCTCGATCCAGCCCACGACGAAATCGCCGTCGGTGTCCATCGCGACGTCGATTTCACCCCGGAAGGTCGAACGCCCGACCGCGGAGGCGCGGAACTCTCCACCTAGCGGCGCGCCTGCTGTGTCGAACCGGCGCCCGAAGATGCCCACCGACGCGGACGGAACTCCGTCCGGTTCCCTGATGACGCGCGGGAACACAACCGTAAACCTGCCATCCGCGGCCATGGCCACGCCTGCGGTCGCGTAGTGGAACCCCCGTCCCGGATGACGCGGTCGAAACCGGGAACCGTCCGCCCTGAGCGACGGCCGCAGCGTTGTATCGTCGGCCAAACACGGCTTCACCCCCAGTTGCGCCGGCCCGGCCTTGCGCCCACACCACGACAAAGTCTCCGCCCCCGTCCATCGCGACGTCCGGAATGCGGTAGCGCGGGGCGACCCCGTTGGGGTCAACGGCTACCTCCGCGCCTTTCGGCACACCGGCCGCGCTGAACACGCGCGCAAACACGCTGAAGTTTCCGGTAGTCAAGTTCACCGTCGGCCAAACGACCACGAAGTCGCCGTCGCCATCCATCGCCACCTTGGGCTTCTCGGCGACGATTCCGTGGCTCGGATCCGTGACGGTGATGACCGTGCCTTGCGGCGTTCCGGCGGCGTCGAAACGTCGCGCATGAACATGGTGTCATTGCCGCCTAGCCCGCCGATGGCGTCGTCACCGTTCAACCCGGCAATGACATCGACCCCCGCCGTGCCGGTCAACTCATCGGGCCCATCGGTGCCGACCATCGTCGTGACCCGGCCATTGCAGAGCACCGCAGCTCCCTCGAACGCACCGATGTCACACGCCGGCCCGCGAGGCCGTAGGCTGCCGCGCTGATCGACCGCTGGACAGGTCGCGTCGTCCGGGCTCGCATCGAGTGCCGGACTGCCCATCGCGAGCGCGTGCGTGCGCGTGTCGAAGTCGCCGCCGTTGTCAGCGAGTGGCAGCAGGATGCTGCCGATGGGCTCGTTCGGCACGATGTCGGTGGAACCTGGCGTGAAGCCTGCGACGCCGGCGTCGCCCTCGCGGCCGAACAGGTTGAAGTCATTGGCTTTGGGGACGGCATCAGTGTCGACCCAGATCTCACGCACGGTGCTCGCGGTGTTACCCGATACGATCGAGCGCTGCAGTAGTAAGGCGCCGCTAAAAACCGCTATTCCACCGCCTTTCTGGTAGTAGCCGGAGCCTGCATCGAGCACGTTGCCGGTCACCGTGCTGCTCACGATCGTCAACGTGCTGTTGCTACCGCCGCTGGTGATTCCGCCGCCATATCCGGGCGCCTTGTTGCCAGAAACGGTGCTGTTGACGAGGGTCAACTTGCCTACGTTGCCGATCCCTCCGGCGCCCTGATAGTCGTACTGGACGTTGATCTGATTATCGGAAATGGTACTGCGCCGGATCGTCGCGGTACCCCGGTTGACGATGCCCGCACCGAACTCCGCCGAGTTATGCGTGACGGTGGTCCCCACCAGGACCAGCGTGCCGTAATTTTCGATGCCACCGCCGGTGCCTTCGTAACCAATGAAGTTTTCCGACAGGACGCTGTCGGTCACTGTCGCGCTGCAGCCAGTGCCGTTGAAGATTCCGCCGCCTTTGAAATACCCGTTGTTTCTCGAAATCACACTGTTGGTCACGCTGAGCGTGCCACCATCACGGTTATCGATGCCGCCGCCGTCCTCGTAACCGCCGTTGCTGAGGATGCGGCTGTCCCTGATGACCGCCGCGCCTCCCAGGTTCGTCAGGCCATTGTAAAGGTCCGCCAGGGTGCTGTCGTTCAGGACGAGACGGCCTCTGTTGGTGATGCCTTGGCCGCCCGTGAAGATTCCCGCGTTCGCGCCGGTCACGATCGTCTCGTTGAGCGTCAAGTTGCCGCTCGTGGCGACCGAGAAGAACGTCAGATCCCTCCTTGTATCGCGGCGGATCGTGGTGCCGTTGCCTTCGATCACGATGGGCGACGTGATCGTCGGCAACATTTGCTCCGCGTTAAGTACCTGGTGGCTGTTTGCGGGCAGGAAGATCGTGTCCACAGCGCCCGCGCCCGCCACACAGTCGAGGTGAGGACGTGCATTGCTGTTGGCATTGACGATCGCTTCGATAAGCGAGCACTTCCCGTCAGCCTTGATGGCCGGCGGCGTGTTAGGTGCGACCTGCAAGATCGCCGCGAACGCGGGTGCCTGTCCCAGCGTCATCAACAACGCAATCGCACTCAGGGTGCATTTCCAGCGCCGCTCGAGCGTGCGGCGCATGCGTCGTGGCAAGGCGCTCAGGTGCTGGTAGTGCGCAGCGAAACGCTGCAACAGATCGCGCGACTTGTACTCCAGCATCGGACGCTGCAAATGCGTCTTGAAAACGGCCCGACACCCTTCATCGAATGCGTCGCGCACCTGCGGGCTGAGATCGACGATCGGCGCTGAAGTGGACATCTCGTTCTCCAGTTGTCAGGCAGCTGCGTTGGTCGTTGTGCCTGGATGGACGAAAAACATTCTGGGTCGAGATCACGCGGCGGGGCATCCCCGATATATTCGTGACGACTGATTCCATGTCTGGCTCCTGACGTCGGCACTCGTTGCCGACGCGCGACTATTGAGGGCCGCTTGACGCCGCTTCGGTTCGGTTACCGCAGTGAGGTGTCGCTTACCCTTCCGGCGATGGTCCTACCAGACCGGTGCGGCCGACCGAGCAGAGCCAGGCTGCCGGTACTGATTATGTACGCAAGAATTGCGCCACCAACACGGGATCTGAACAGGATCAATGACTTCCGCCTAAGGGACATCCGCAACGTGGCTTGTTGGATCGCGATATGTAAATTAAACCGGCATCAAAAGGGTCACTGTCCGCTCGCCTGCTGGGCCAGCCCGGCCATATCCTCGGCCGCCTGATCGACTTGGGGAGCATCGCCGCGTTCGCAGTCCGACGTGTTCTTTTTCAAGAACAGCGGCAGCAGCACCATCAACATCGCGCGCATCGGCATCCGCGGCACGAATCGCACGCAGTTCCTGCCGACCAATCTCTGCGGGCATTCAATCGCGCCCGGTGTGACCTGCAACTACGTGATCACCTTCAGGCCGACGTCGCTGGGCCTCGAGAAAGCGCGGCTTCGCGTGGAATTGGCGAACGGCGCGGTGATCTGGCGCAACATCCAAGGGACGGGCGTAAACCCTTAGGGGCGCTGCCGCATCGCTGGACGCACCGTCCGACGACTGGCACTCGCGACGACTTTCAATGCGCGGTCGGACCCGGCCGCCCGACATGAAGCGTAGGATGATTGAGATCGTTGCCTAGTGCGCTTTAAAGTTTAAAGCGCTCTGCCGGCACCGCTCCTGGTCGTTTGATCTTGATCCAGTCCACACTGCGTACACCGGACAAGTAAGGCGAATCGAGCCGCTTGGATACGATGCCTTCCAGTTCCAGCGCACACGCCTGCTGGTAAAGCCATCCGCCTTGCGTCGGCACGCCTTCGATAAGCAAAATGGAGTCACGTTTCTTGCGTAGGAGGTTCTTCAACGCGGCTTTTCGCTTGGCGAGCGTCTCTGCGCGAATGTCTTTGCCACGGTGCACGAGTAGATCAAAAACGCAAAACACTACCGCATCGGCACCGGGCACGTATCCCTGTATTTTCGCCCGCCGATGCAACCGATCAAAGTCTGATCGGCCCCATTCGTCGAGCACGCAAACCTCGCCATCGAGTACGTGCGGCCCGCCTTTCATATCAGATAGCGTTCGGGTGATTTCAGGGAACCAGCCTGTCGCGTCATAGCCGTTGCGTGTCTTAAGCGTTACCCGCCCGTCCGCGGCCTCTGCCAGGACCCGATAGCCGTCAAACTTCATTTCATGAATGAAGTTGGCGTCGTCGAACGGCATCCCGCGCTCGACGAACCGCATGGGTTCGATGGCGGATAACGCCGGTGCTTTGTCTGTAACTATTCGTTTTGGCATGCAGTAGCGTTACAGACCGCCCAGGTGACTGAAAGCCGACGGGCCATGCCGCACCTGTCAGTTCCTTCCTCGTCGCACGCTAGGCGTAAAGCGACTCGACCAATGGACTAAACCAACCGGACCGCTTCACGGGTCGCGGGTCGACGTGTAGGTGCGTCGGATACTCCACTCAGATTTTGGTACAGGAAGCCCGCTTGCCTGTTGCCCCTGCCTCTACAAAGTCCTTGAGTGCGAGTGTCTTCGCGCAAAAAAGACTGTGCTGCTGGATCAGCTTCGGCGGGACGGCGCCACTGCACTCGAAGGTAAGCCTCGAGCCATCGGACCTCCTTTTGTATTGACACTTCACGGTGCAACTACGCCAGGTGTCCGTATTGTTAGTGGCGTTCACAACCAGCGTACGGGCACCATTTCCAGGTGGAGGTATGTAGATTTCAGGCCCTGTCAGGCAGCGGATCCAAACGTCCTGCGCAGCGGCTTCGGCGGTTGCGGCAGTTTCTGGGGTTTCGGCAGATGCGGTGATCCATGGGATATCCGCATGAACTAGCAGTATGGTAGCCAGTATGAGACTCGCGGATGTTATCGCCCAACTCGCGGCGTGACTAAGCTTGGTACGCATCGTTGCCTCCAACGTGACGGAGCCGGCACGCGAATCGCATCTGGAAATGCCCTCGCATGATAAAAGCCTGAAGCGGCGCCGCCGAACCCACGGCGGCACTTGGACATGCATCACCAACCAAGAAGGAAGAATCTATAGCCAGAAAGGGAAGTCCCCATCGTCCGAAATATATCCCTTTAGGGACGATTGCGTCTTTGTGCCGTTCGGCACACAGTGTCCGTTGTTCGCTGGCGCGTATGACAACACAAAAAAAAAAGCCGCGGCCCGCTCGTACCCTGCGTTCAGCGCCGACGCGGAAGCCTCCCGCATTCGTCATGCCCATGGCTGCACAGGTCGTGAAGAGGCTCCCTGAGGGCGACGACTGGATCTACGAGCTCAAGTTCGATGGCTACCGGGCGCTGATCATCAAGAACAAGCAGCACGTCGAGCTTCGATCCAGGAAGAACAAGGACCTCGCCGGGATGTATCGGGGAATCGCGGAGGCAGGATCGAGGTTGAATGCCGACCAGGTGGTCGTGGACGGTGAGATCGTCGCGCTTGACGCACAGGGCCGCCCATCGTTCCAGGCGCTCCAGCATCGAGGTTCACACGCCGGCCATCAGATCGTCTTCTACGCCTTCGACCTGCTGCACCTCGACGGAACGGATCTCACTAGTCAGCCGCTGCTGAAGCGCAGAGCGCGGCTCGCGCGAGTGCTCGCAGGTTCGGGCCTCCTGCCTTCGCAGGAGTTGCCCGGCACCGCCGCAGCCATCGTTGAGGCCGTGCGCGGCCTCGGGCTCGAAGGCGTGATTGCGAAGCGCAAGGACTCGTTGTACGAGCCCGGAGAGCGCAGCGACGCCTGGCAGAAGCTGAAGCTTGAGAATCAGCAGGAGTTCGTGATCGGCGGTTATCGTCCCGGATCGAACGGCATCGATGCTCTGCTCGTCGGCTACTACGACGACTACCGGCCTGCGGTTCGCAGGCAAGGTGAGAGCTGGCTTCGTGCCGCATCTGCGTCGCGAAGTCTTCAAGGCGCTGAAGCCTCACTCATGTCGATGATTGTCCCTTCGTCGATCTGCCGAGCTCGAAGTCATCCCGCTGGGGCGGCGGCGTGACCGCTGACGAGATGCGGGAGATGCAGTGGGTCAGGCCGGAGCTGGTGGCCCAGATACGGTTCGTGGAATGGACTGCGGAGGGTCGGCTGAGACACGCCGCGTTTCTGGGTCTGCGTTCGGACAAGAGCGCGCGCGAGGTGCGGCGAGAATAGGCTGGCGCTTTCCGACTATTCGTCGGAAGCATAGCCCGGTCGCAGTCGCCGCAGATATGTCCATCTACTTGCGTCCCTTCTCGTACGTGCCTACGAGCTCAGCCTGGGCCAGCACGTGGCCCTTCATTGCGGCTTCGACTTGTGCCTTCGTCGGCTGCTCGAGGTCGCGGAGCACGACGTCGAGTGCATAGAGCTTGTGAAAGTACCGGTGACGACCGACCGGTGGGCAGGGGCCGCCATAGCCTTCGCGCTTCCAGTCGTTGAGTCCCTGGATAACCCCTGCGGGCGGAGTCTTTGCGCCGCCCTCGGGAAGACCACCAACGTTGGCCGGCAGGTTCGCCAGCACCCAATGCACCCACGTCATCTTCGGGGCGCGAGGATCCGGTGCGTCCGGGTCGTCGACGATCAGCACCAGGGACTTAGCACCCGCCGGCACGCCGCGCCACTGCAGGGGCGGTGACACGTCGCCCCCCTCGCAGGTGTGCCGAGACGGAATGGCGGCGCCCGGACCGAACGCGCTTGAAGATATTTCCATGGCCATGACTGGGCCTCCCACCGCCGAGAAAACGCATGACAGGGCGAACAAGACGAATTTCCGCATGAGCCCAGTCTAAACCCGCGCCCGTCCTCGAGTGACGTCAGCAAGTGACGCGGCGATGTCTCGGACAAACCCGACCGGTGGTCGTTGGCGGACGGCTGCTTCCCACTGAAGCTGTGTAGTCGAGTCGCGTGGACCATAATCCGACACAGTCACGCGCTGCGTGCGCGGCGCTCATGCGGGACGTTAGACAGCCATACCCGCATCGCTGACGCATGCTCTTGCCGTTGCGGCGATCCCCACCCTTGAGCCGGGCAGATTCCGCGGTGTGATGTTGGTTACGTAAAGGCGAAATCGGAGCTGTCTCATGCATGAGCAGAATGCGATCAAGTCGATGCCGCTCTACGTGGACGTGGAACGTATCAACAACGAGCTGGCGGCGCTGGGAATCGGCGTCGACGAGGCGCTCACGCCTGCGCAACTGTTCCCCTTTGACCAGTACCACTACCACGGCACGGACGCGGTGCACGCCGCCGTGCACCTGCTCGGCCTGGGTTCCGCGAGTCACGTCCTCGATGTCGGCTCCGGCCTGGGCGGTCCGGCGCGCTATCTGGCCAGCACGATCGGCTGCCACGTCACAGCGCTGGAGTTGCAGAGCGATCTACACGCGATGGCGACCCGTCTCACAGCCCGTTGTGGCCTCGGGCAGCACGTCACCCACGTGTGCGGAGATGCCCTCACCGCCGCTTTCCCCGATGCCACGTTTGACGCCATCGTCAGTTGGCTCGCCCTCCTCCATATCCCGGAGCGTCCGCGTCTGTTGGCGCGTCTAGCCCGCATGCTGCGGCGTGGCGGGCAGTGCTACATCGAGGACCTCTTCCAGCGCGCGCCGTTTGCCCAGTCCGATCTGCCCGATGTGCGCCACACCATCTTCGGCGTGACGCTGACGAGTATCGCAGACTATGTCCGTGACCTGCACGAGGCCGGGTTCACCGAGATCACGGCCACGGATCTGAGCGAGGATTGGTCAACCTTCTGCGGCGCACGCATGGCAGCATGGCAGGCAGACCGTCCCCGTCACGTGCGGGTGCATGGCGAGCAGATCTACACCCAGCTCGACACGTTCTACACGGTAGTGTTCCGGCTCTTTGGCAGCGGCAGTCTTGGGGGCGTACGTCTGGTCGCCCGAGTAGGATGAGCCCTCGATCGGCTCGTCGTTTTCTACATCCACCACTTGGCCGCGAATCGGAGACGAAGCCGACGCGAGCTTCGAGTTCTTCAAGCGGTTCGCCGCTACACTGGAAACCAAGGGGGCCGCCCTTGAACGACACGCCGATAGAGCGTCAAGACTCGAGCGCCTGGACGAAGCTGCGCCGGCGCAAGGTGGTGCAGTGGGGAGTGGTCTACGTCGCCGCTGCCTGGGGGTTCTTGCAAGGGCTGGCGTACATCAGCAGTACCTTCGACTGGCCGCGTCAGATTCAGCAGCTCACGACCCTTGCTCTGTTGATCGGGCTGCCAATCGTCTTAGTTCTTGCGTGGTACCACGGTGATCGTGGGCAGCAACGCATCAGCACGTCCGAGTTTACGATCGTTACCCTACTCCTGCTGCTCGGCGGAGGAGTGTTCTGGTATTACCAACACGCTCTGGAGAGCTCGACGGTTGCCTCTCCGGCTGCACCGAGCGAACCTGCGATTCCGACCGATGCCTCGATCGCAGTTCTGCCCTTCGCCAACATGAGCGGTGATCCGGCAGACGAGTACTTTTCCGACGGACTCGCCGAGGAACTGCTGAATTCTCTGACGCGGATCGACGGGCTCAAGGTGGCGGCGCGGACCACATCGTTCCAGTACAAGGATCGCACGGGCGACGTATCCGAGATCGCACGGCAACTTCGGGTCGCCCACATCCTGGAAGGCAGTGTGCGCCGCTCGGGCTCGCGCGTGCGAGTCACCGCTCAGCTGATCAAGGCCAGCGACGGGTATCACCTGTGGTCCGAGAGTTACGACCGGGAGCTCCAAGACATCTTCGCGGTCCAATCGGACATCGCGGGCCGAATCGCGGAGAAGTTGCGTGTCGAGTTGGTCCCACGACCGACCACGAGCGATACCACGGCATTCGATCTGCTACTGCAGGCCCGTCACCTGATGCAGCAGCGGAACGAGCCGGCGCTGCTCGAGTCCCGCAAGCTGCTCGAGCAGGCTCTCGATCACGATCCAAAATACGCGGCCGCGTGGTCTGCATTGGCCATCGTGCTGAATCTCCTTCCGACATATGCATCGGGCAAACCGGAGAAGACGTTCGAGAGTGCCGAGAAAGCGGCGCGCCGGGCGATGGAGCTCGATCCCGCCATGGCGGAGCCGCTGACACTCCTTGCGAGTCTGAATGAGATGCGTGGCGACTGGGTCGAGGCCGATCGGTTGTACGAGAAGGCGCTCGCCCTCGACCCTGAGGATCCGACCTCGCAGTACTGGCACGCTGTCATGCTGTTCCGTGCCGGCTACCTGGTGGAGGCTGGACCGCATCTGCAGCGTGCCCTGGCCCTGGATCCGACGAACGGCGCACTGCATCGCTTGCTCGGTCTGCAGCTACGGCGCGCAGGGTCAATTTGAGCCAGCTCTCGCGGAGGTGGCTAAGGGCGAGGAACTGGGCTCCGCAGCTTTCGCGGATTTTGTTCGCGGCGTGATCCGTCTGGCGCAGGGTGACGCGGCCGGGGCAGTCGAGAGCTGGAACCGCTATTTCCAGCGGCGCGGCATCCGGACGCAGGCCCCACAGCTCGTGGTCGAGGCAGTCGCTGATCCGCGCGGGCGCCCCCGTGCGCTGGCGGCCACCGATGATCTGCCACCGGATGAGTTCGTATTCTACGCGAGCGTCCTTCTCGGCGACGCTGATCGGGCAGCGCGGGTCGTCCATGACCTCGACCGCGGCACGGACGTTATGGACAACGTCATGTGGTGGGACCTTGCCCGACCGTTCCGTACGACCGCGGAATTTCGTCGGCTCGTCGGCGCCGTTGGACTCGAGCAGCTGTGGCGCGCGCGGGGCTGGCCGGACAAATGCCGCCCCAAGGGAGCCGGTGACTTCGTCTGCGACTGATTCGTACCACTTACCCAGGGCGCGGGAACGCCTCAGCAGGCAACGGCCCTTTTGGTTCCGTACCCGTCCGAGCTGATGCGCGCACACCGGGTCACCAAGCGAGTCAACAAGCCGGAAAACGATTACCCAGAACTGCTGGCGCTGGTGGAGGCTTAGTCCAACGAACTGCGCCGCGCGCGTCCGAGAAAACGCTCGTGCCAGCGCCCTTCCCACACTTATCGAGCTTTTCATCATGGTCGCGCCGACTGATATAGACCATGCCTTGGTGCTGAAACATGCGAGGGGCCTATAAGAAAAGTTCTGACAGCGCGATGCGGGTTCAACCGATCCAGCTTGCGCGCTGACTGTGAGACTGTTACGCGGAAGCTACGAAGAGGTTCGAAAGAATCTCCAGTAGCCCGGAGCCCGAACATCGCTAACGCGACGCTTCGGGCTCACTCATTTGGGCCCTCAGCAGACGGGACACTGCACGGCACCCCGGGCGACGACATCATCAGCGGGCTCGGCGGATTCGGCGACGACGTGCTCGACGGCGGTAGCAAACGCGACCAGTGCCTGGGCAATGGCCACGTCAACGCAGACCTCGCGGCTGGGTGCGAGATCGTCCGCAGCGTGCCTTGAACGGACGGACTTGATGGCCGTCGACCCCGAAGCTGTCCTTCGTTTTCGAGTTGGCGTCCACCTCGATGCCGAGGTACCCGACTGTGCTCTCCAACTTGTTGTGGCCAGGTAGCAGCTGCACGGCTCGGATGTTCCGAGTCGTATTCACGTTCCCGAAGCCGCTTCGGCTCGAGACCGGTGACGTCATCGGCCTGATCGTGGCCCAGGCGCCCTGGTCGCTCCCAGGCGAATTTCACCGGCAAGCGGCGCATGGTCTGACAGTTCGGACCACGGACGGCGGGGCATCTCGAGCGGCCGGTGGTGCAGATTGCGTACATAGATCCGATCCAGCCGCAGCCACGGCCACCATGCTGGGAAGGTGCGGGCCGGACGCTTGCTCGCGCTGGCGTGGATTTCCGCGAGTGATGGGTCGGCGAGCATCCGCCTGTGCGCGCGCTCGCGCCAGTCATTGAAGTCGCCTGCGATCACCAGCGGCGCGTCGCGCGGGATCGCGTCGGCCACGAGTGCGAGCAACCGATCGACCTGCCACCGACGTTGCGCCTCCCGCAGGCCCAGGTGCACGCACACTGCGTGCAGCGGTGGCCCCGCCTGTTGCACGTCCAGCACGCAATGAAGCATCCCGCGCGGCTCGACTCCGTCCACCGACACATCGACGTTCTGCCAGCGAACGATCGGAAACTTCGACAGCAGCGCGTTGCCCTGATGACCGCTGGTCGCGACGGCATTGCGGCCATAGGCGTGCTGCGGCCACACCTGGTCGGCCAGCAGTTCGTAGTGCTGTTGCGGGATGTCCTCCCCGTGGTCGCCGCCGACTTCCTGCAGGAAGACCAGGTCGGCACCGGACGCGCGCAGCGCGTCGCGGATGCAGGAAAGCAGCTTGCGACGACGGAACGCGTTGAAGCCCTGGTGGGCGTTCAGCGTCAGCAGCCGTATTGCAGGTGGTTCGAAACCGTGTTCACCAACCATGCGCGAGGTGGCTATCCCACTGCCGGTGCGAGCAACTTAACCGAAGCCGGCGGGAAATGCGATGATCCAACCGCGTTGCGCGTTGGAGGCAGATGCAATGATCACGCTGATCGTCCTCGGCGTCATACTCTTGTTCGTCCTGGTGATCTGGTCGATCAAGCGACACCGTGACCCGAGGCTGCATGTCGAGTGCGACGCGCCGGTCGACCAGCTGATTCCGTCGCTTGCCGGACTTTCGCTCGGCACTTCCGTGGACGGCAACAGCGTCGAAATACTCGAGAACGGCGCGTACTTCGACGTTCTGCTGGAGGAGATTGCCGCGGCCCGCCACTCGGTGCACTTCGAGACGTTTCTTTGGGAGGAAGGCGTGCTGGGCAAGCGCCTCGCCGATGCCTTTTGCGAGCGCGCGCGGGCCGGCGTGACTGTTCGTGCGCTGCTCGACGCGAAAGGCAGCAGCAAGATGGGCAAAGCGATCGAGCAACAGCTCAAGGACGCCGGCTGCAAGCTCAAGAAGTTCCACCCTTTCGACTGGCGCCACATCGGCGTCTTCAACGAGCGCGATCACCGCAAGATCGTCGTCGTCGACGGTCGCACGGCGTTCCTCGGCGGCCACTGCATCGTCGACAGTTGGCTCGGCTGCGCGGAGGACGGGAAGAACTTTGCCGACGTCAGCGTCAGGCTGCGCGGCCCCATCGTGCACAGCGTGCAGGCGGCATTCAGCGAGAACTGGGTCGGACAAACCAGTGAGCTGTTCATGGGCGACGAAGTCTTCCCGCCGCTGGAGCGCGCTGGAGATGTCACCGCTCACGCCGCCTACGTGAAGCCCGAAGGTTCGGCTCCGGCCGTTAAGCTGTTGCATCACGCAGTCATCTGCATCGCGCGCAAGCGACTGTGGATTCAGAATCCCTACTTCATTCCGGAGCCCGCGGCGATCGACGCGTTCGGCGAAGCGGTGGCGCGCGGCGTCGACGTGCGCGTCCTGATGCCGTCGACCAGCGGATCGGACAATCCAATGGTCCAGCACGCGGGGCACCGCAACTTCGAGAAGCTGCTGCGATGCGGCGTGCGGCTGTTCGAGTACCCGCATACGCTGCTGCACCAGAAGGTCATGACGGTCGACGGCACGTGGTGCACCATTGGTTCGGCCAATTTCGACGACCGGTCGTTCGAGACCAACGAGGAGATCACGCTCGGCTTCAGGGATACAGCAACCACCGAGCGGCTCGACCAGATCTTCGAAAAGTACGCGGCGCGCGCCAACGAGATCAAACTCGAGGCGTGGCGCAGACGCGGCTGGAAGCATCGCCTGATCGACAATTTCTACTACGTGTTCAACGAGGTGCTGTGAATACGCAGTGAGCCTGTGGCCGCCGTCGTCACGACGCCGTACGGCTCGACGCCAAATCACCGCAGGTCGCGGACGTCACCTCGGCGACGCGCGTCGGCCGTTCTAGCGGTTCCGTCGGATAGATCTCCCACGGTGGCGCCGTAGTGAGTCATGTTTGTCTGCTCTCGGGCAGACGTTTCGAAATCCGATCTGACGCCGGCAGCAGACCTAACTATCGCGCACAACCCTGGTCACGTCACACGACATCACCGGAGTCTGCTTCCGACCGAGGCCGTGTGATAACTCGATTGCCGCGAACTGATACTCAAGTAACAGCGGACGACAAGTCCGCTGTTCTCAAGCTGCCCGGATCGCCGCGACGAGCGGGCCGACTCCCATCATTTGCATCACTCGCTTCAGGTTGTAGGCCAGAACGTGCAAGCTCATCTCCGTTCTCACTCGCGGCAGCGTCTTGGTCAGGAAGTGGGCGCACCCATCCAGGCTTTCAGCGTGCCGAATGCATGCTCCACCGTCTGCCGTCGCAGTCGGCCGGCCTCCGGGCATGCTGATCGAAGCGCTGCTGCACCGCCTCGAGCACGTCCTCGTGTTCCCAGCGCGCGATGCGGCGATAGCTGCGCCGTGCGTGCACTGCGGCTTGAGCGGGCAGCTGCGGGCACGCCGACGACCAGTACTTGTGCAGCGTCATGCCGGCCTCGACGGTGGTGAAGCGCGTAGATGGCGCGTCTGCCCGGCCGGGCAGCGGTACTCGTCGTCGGCTGTCGTAGACGAAGTCGCGCTTGTCGAAGCGCCCGTCGGCCTTGCTGTTCGAGGTCAGCGGCTTCGGCACCAGCGCTGCGATGCCGGCGTCGTTCGCACTTCAGGATCTCGTAGCCCTTGAAGTAGCCGCGATCCGCCAGCACGGTCAGGTCGCGTGCTGCCGATCGCCTCCTGCGCCTGCTCGGCCATCGCCGCCAGTTGCGTTCGGTCGTGGCCGACGTTGGTGACCTCGTGCGCGACGATCAGGTGGTGCTTCGCATCGACCGCGGTCTGCACGTTGTAGCCGACGATGCCGGTGCCGCGGCCGCTGGTCGCCATCGAGCGCGCGTCCGGATCGGTCAGCGAGACCTGCCGCTTCGGCGAGCGCCTGCAGCTGCTGCTCGATCTCATCGAGCACGCTGCATCTGCTCCTTGACCTTGGCGATCTTCTCCTTCAGGTGCTCGACGCGCGCCTCGGGACCACGACGTCGGATCGCGATCGGCGCGGTCGAGTTCGGCCAGGTAGCGCGCTGATGCTCTCCTCGAGCTGCTGCATGCGCGCCTGGAGCTTGCGCTGGCGTGAAGTTCTTGTCGCGGTTGTTGACCGCCTTGAACTTGCTGCCGTCGATCGCCACGATCGCCTCGGCGAACAGCTTGAGCCGCCGGCACAGCAGCACGAACTCGCGGCACACCTTGCGGATGGCCTCGCCGTTGTCCTTGCGGAAGTCAGCGATCGGTCTTGAAGTCCGGCGCTCAGCCGCGTCCGTTCAGCCACGATCAGCTCCAACGTTGCGTCTGCGCTCTCGCGCTCCAGCCGGCGCGCTCGCTTGGGCATGGTTCAGGTAACCGTAGATGTAGATCTTCAGCAGCGTCGCCGGGTGGTACTGCCGGCCGGCCGGTCCCGAATCGAGGCTCGGCCCCTTCGACCCCGGGTGCGTTGCAAGTCGAAAGTTGGCGAACAGATCGAAGGCATCGTAATCGCCTGCGGATGTCCACGGGTGTGTCGCCCGCGAATCCAGTCATCGAGCCGCTCGCGGGAATAACACCGCTTGCGTTCGGCACTCGACCTTCGATGAATCTCGTCACCGCGCACCCTCCCGTGTGTCGCGATGATAATGTTCGTCGCCAGCGGAAGCGGAGAGTTTTCACACTAGCCTTCGATCCTAAAGCGGACTGGCGCGTCGGCGCAGTCAGTGGTCGAATTGCGTGACTAAGCAGGAACGTACGTCAACCTAATCGCGTCCTCGCCGATTCGATCGCTGGCCACAAGGCGGAGCGGCGTCCGGGGACCGGCGAAAAACGGTTTGCCGCGACCAAGCACGACGGGGTGGAAGTAGAGCTGATACTCATCAATGAGACCAAGGTCGGTTAGACTTCGTGCCAGGTCAGGTCCGCCAACTTCAATTTCCCCAGCGAGCTGAGCCTTCAGCCCGCGTATCACCGCCTCGATGTCATCCGTCGACAAGGGTGGCGTTAGGGCCGACTGACTTCAACGAGCGCGACACGACCCACTTCCGTTGGCTCCGCCACGCCTCCGCGAATTCGCGGCGTTCCGAGGTCCACTCAGGATGGTCATCGTCCCAATAGCGCATGACCTCATACAAGCGGCGGCCGTACACACTGCCTGTCAGGCCGCGCGCTTGCTCGATGAAGTGACGAAAGAGTGCGGGACATGGCCCAAATGCCTCATGGTCGACATAGCCGTCCAGGGACAGGTTCATTCCGAAAACGATCTTCGCCATTCTGCAAAAATCTCCATCCAAGTTCTCTAGAACACCTAGAGTTGCTGTACAGAACTGCCCCGGCGCAAAGTACCCGAGTATCTCATGCGTAGGCTGACCTTGTTCCTCCTCGCCTGGCTTGGGACGGCCGCAGCGCCCGCCTTGGCCCAGACCGATTATGCGTCGCGCCTCACCGAGGGCGACGTCATGCTGCGCGATTTCGGCTTCGGCACCGGCGAGACCTTGCCCGAGCTGCGCATCCATTATGCGACGCTCGGCACGCCCCGGCGCGACGCCGCCGGGCGCATCGTCAATGCGGTGATGGTGCTGCACGGCACCGGCGGCAGTGGCCGCCAGTTCCTCCAGCCGCAGTTCGCGGACGAGCTCTACGGGCCCGGCCAGCCGCTCGACATCAGCCGCTACTACATCATCCTGCCCGACGGCATCGGCCACGGCCGCTCGTCCAAGCCGAGCGACGGGCTGCGCATGCGCTTCCCGGCCTATGACTATGCCGACATGGTCGAGGCGCAGCGCCGGATGCTCGTCGAGGGCCTCGGCGTCACCCGGCTGCGCCTGCTGATGGGCACGTCGATGGGCTGCATGCACGGCTTCGTCTGGGCCGAGGCCCATCCCGATTTCGCTCCAGGCGGCGATGCCGATGGCCTGCCTGCCGGTCGAGATCGCCGGCCACAACCGGATGTGGCGTCGCGCCGCGGTTGAGGGCATCCGTCAGGACCCCGCCTGGCAGGACGGCAATTATACGACGCAGCCGGTGCAGGGCCTGCGCACCGCGACCAGCCTGCTTCAGGTCGCGGGCTTCGCCCCGCTCTACCTGCAGCGCGCCTATCCGGACCGCGAGAGCGCCGAGGCCTATATCGTCGAGCGGATCGCCCGCGACATCCCGACCCGCGACGCCAACGACCTGATCTACCAGCTCGAGGCCTCGCGCACCTACGACCCGCGTCCGCAGCTCGCCCGGATCGAGACGCCGATGGCCTGGGTCAACAGCGGTGACGATTTCATCAATCCGCCCGACTATGGCATCGCCGAGGAGACCGCCCGCCAGATGCCGAGCGTGCGCTACATCCTCATCCGCGCCACCACGGAGACGCGCGGCCACGGCACCCATACCTGGGCGCGGTTCTGGCGCCAGGAGCTGATCGATCTGCTGGCGAGGACGGAGGCCAGCGACGCAAGCAACTAAATCTACGTCACCGGTTATCGCGCCGGCTCCTTCGAGCTCACATGGTTGAGCGCGATGACCCAGCGGCCGTCGACTTTGCGCATCAGTCGGGTGTTGATGCCGTCCTGCGGATCGAGCGGTCGCTCGAGCCGGTAGCGGCTGATCAGCTGGGCCGCGTCGGGGCTCAGCATCTCGATCCTGATGTCTGAGAAATGAAGCTGCCCGCGCCGCTCGGGCGCGCCGCCATAGTCACGCACATAGTGGTCGAGCGTGCCCTGCCAGTCGCGCTGGATCTCGCCGCGCGAGACGAAGACGACGTCGGGATTCTTGAAGCCGGCCATGTAGCCGCGGAAATCGCCGCGATTCCACGCCGCTTCCATATCGGCGATGACCCGGCGAATCTGGGCCTCCTCGGCCGCCGCATCGAAGCTGGAGGACCGCCCGCAGGCCGTGGTTGCGAGCAGCAGCGCGAACAGCCAGAAGAATCGCATTATCGTCCTCCCCCGGAGATCGGCCGGCAGGTGCCGCGCAGATGGCTTTGACACAGGCGCGCCCGGCAGTTACATCAAGCGGACTCTTTCCAATCCCACCCGGAGATACCGCATGAGCGGAGCCACGAACTCGCCGAACCGGAGCCCGATCCCCGAGTTCAAGCAGGTCATGGGCCATCCCGGCCCGCTCTGGATGTTGTTCATGTCGGAATTCTGGGAACGCTTCGCGTTCTACGGCATCCGCTGGGCTTTGGTGCTCTACATCGTGGCGCAGTTCTACGGTGGCAATCAATCCGGCCAGGCCGACGCCAACCTCACGTACGGATCCTATCTCGCGCTGGTATACGCCGGCGCGATCTTCGGAGGCTACATCGCCGACAAGATCATCGGCTACCAACGCTCGATCCTGATCGGGGCAGCATTCATGTCCGCTGGCCTGTTCATGATCATGTTGCCGGACCCGATGCTGTTCAGGTTCGGTCTCGCTACGATCATCGTCGGCAATGGCTTGTTTAAGCCGAACATCTCGACCATGGTCGGCAAGCTCTACTCGATCGACGATGAGCGTCGCGACTCGGGCTTCACGATTTTCTATATGGGCATCAACATGGGAGCGTTCATCGCACCCATCATCACCGGCTGGATGGCGACCTCGCTTTTCGGCACGGACGCAGCCCCCGCCTATCAGTACGTGTTTGGCGCGTCCGGCATCGGCATGTTGATCAGCCTGGTGTGGTTCTACTACGGTCGGCGCCAACTGCAGCACATCGGCATGCCGCCGGCGGACGCGCCCGGCCGCATGCGGATGGGCTACGTCGCGATCGGCGCGCTGTGCGTGATCCCGTTGATCTACTCACTGCTTACGCTCGGCGCCGAACGGCTCCAGTACGTGTTGACCGCGCTGTTCGTCGGTCTCGCCGCGATGCTGATGATCGAGGGCATTCGCGACGGCGCGATCGCCCGCGACAGGACCATCGCGATGTTGATCATCTTTGCCTTCAATATCCTGTTCTGGATGTTCTACGAACAGGCCGGCAACTCGTTCACATTCCTCGCGGACCAGATCGTCGACAGGGTTCTCGGTGGCTTCGTCTTCCCCACCGCCTGGTTTCAGTCAGTTTCAGCGCTTGCAGTCATCGTGCTCGCGCCTATCGTTGCCTGGCTCTGGGTGTGGTTGGCGAAGCGCAAACTGAATCCCTCGATTCCGCGCAAGTTCGGCCTCGGCTTGCTATTCAATGGCCTGGCGTTCCTGTTGCTGATGTTCGCGCTGTCGAACCTGGTGAGTGACGGGGGGAAGATTCCGTTCTGGACGCTGATCGCCACCTACGTCATCCAAGTGGTCGGCGAGCTCTGTCTGTCGCCGATCGGCCTGTCGATGGTGACGAAGCTGGCTCCGGTGCGGCTGGTCGGACTTGGCATGGGCGGCTGGTTTCTTTCCACCGGTATCGGCAACAATCTCTCGGGCATCTTCGCCAGCGTGGTCAGTGGCGAGGCTGGCATGACCACGAGTTCAGCGCTGTCGGGCTACACCTTCGGCTTCTGGGCCCTGGTCGGATCTGGCGCCGTGCTTTTCTTGATCGCGCCGTTGATCCAGCGCTTGATGCATGGCGTGAAATGATCGTTACCGACC